>NZ_JAMWMR010000028.1 GCF_023887685.1 Streptomyces macrolidinus
GAGCTTCTTCGAGTTGGCCACCGGTCGGGTGATGGACTGTGAAGCGCAACGAGCGAGGCCCCCGGACTGTTGATCGAGATGTCTGAAGTCTCAATCACGTTGCTCGGGGGCCTCGTTGGTCGTCCATCCTGCCGCACTCGACCTGCCTCACGCACTGGTGGAGTGGGTCACCATGCTGATCGTCACCCGTGAGGGCGACCGGCGCTGCAAGCTCCGTCCGTCCCAGCGCGCGATGGTGGCACTGGTGTACCTGCGCGAACACATCACTCTCGCGAAGATCGCCGCCGGGTTCGGGATCAGCGAGTCCACCGCTCACGCCTACACCAGCGCGGTCGTCGACCTGCTCGCCGAACGTGCACCGGGCCTGCTGAAGACGCTGCGCGAACACGAACCCGGCTTCGTCCTGCTCGACGGGACCCTCGCCGAGTGCGACCGGGTCGGCGACGGTCGGGCCGACCACTCCCACAAGCACCGGCGCCACGGTGTGAACGTGCAGGTCGTCACCGACCCCGAAGGCCGGCTGCTGTGGCTCTCGCCCGCCCTGCCGGGCCGCACCCATGACCTGACCGCCGCTCGCACGCACAAGATCATCCGAATCTGCGAGCGTCAGGGCGTTCCCATCCCGGCCGACCTCGCCTGCCAGGGCGCCGGCCCGTGGCTGACCACCGGCATCAAGCGCAGGCCCCTGCAGGGACTCAGCCCTACCGAAAAGTCCCGCAATCGGGCACTGGCCGCAGCGCGAGCGCCCGTCGAGCACGGCGTGGCGAGACTGAAGTCCTGGCGCATCTTCCGCAGGTCCCGATGCAGCCCCAACCGCATGACGTCAATCGCCAAAGCCATCCTCACACTGGAGCGGCAACGCTGAAGAAGCTCAGTGAACTTTGCAATCACCCTGGCGCCCCAGTGGCGGTATTCGGGGTAGCACTGGCGGGTGTTGTGCTGCGCCGTCCTGAACGCTTCGATCTTCGGGGATCCACCCTGCAATGCGTAGTGGAGTTCGCGGAAGAAGAAGGCGGTTCTCGATGGTCCACTGCCTACGCACGATCATCGCGAGGTGTTCGGGGGACGCCTGGCGGCTGGTGAGGTCGGTCAGCACGTAGACCGTCTCGCGGGTGCGTTTGCCGGTCTTCACGCAGGTCCGGTGACGGACGATCCTCGCGACCTGCGCGGCGTACGGGAAGTCGATGCCGAGGCCGGTGACGGTCAGGGCCTGCACCACCCGGGTCTCCAACCGCCCGTGACCGTGGGAACGGTCGTAGAACTTCGCCGTCGCCTCGTGCCAGGGCAGGGTCTTGAGCTGCGCATGCAGGGTCGGCTGGTTCTTCTTGACGGTGAAGGCGTAGTGCGCCTGCTTCTGCTCGATGAGGAAGTGGGCATGAGCGCGCTGGGTGTGCAGAGCATCGGCGGTCACCGTCACGCCGGTCAGGTCGTAGGGCTCCAGCAGGGCGGCGAAGCAGGTGATTTCGTTGGTCTTGTCCGGCACCCGCAGCTGGGTGACGGTCCGGCCGCCGCCGGTCATGGCGGCCAGCAGATGGGCGGCAGGGCTGTCGCCGGCGCGCGAGCCACGGACGCTCTTGCCGTCCACGGCCAGCGTGTCGGCCCCGGCCGGATCGCATCCGAGCAGGTCGGCCAGCCCGCCGGGACAGGTGCGCTGGACGACCCGGCGGATCGTCGCGCTGCTGGGCGCGATCCGCACGGCAAACGCCGTGGTGGTGCGGCCCCCGAGCCGGGCGAGGGTGTCCTGCGGCGCCTGACCGGCCCACTGCCCGATGGCCGCGAAGGACTTCGCTCCGGTGAGCACTGCCGAGCAGGCCACCAGCATGACGGCCACGAACGGGTGACGCCTCCCGCGCCGGCACTGCGGATCGGCCAGTGTCCGCAGCCGATCGGCCAGCGGGCCGATCACACGATGCTGACGGGTGGGCGACTTGACCAGACAGACAGTGGCAGACTGGCGGCACATCGAAGCTCCGTTGGGCGAAGGTGACTTGGGAAGGTCACCTGCACAACGGAGCTTCGTTGCGTACGTCGTGCCCCCACCGGACATCGTCACACCGTCGTGACCTGCACGCCTACAAGATCACCCGGACTTTGAAATCACCCTGACCCATTGGTGGGACGGCCGGGCCCAAGGCTGTCCCATGCTTGCCCAGCCTCGCTACACTCCCCATTGCCAGGCCATTGACCAGCACAAATACAAAAGTCCGGCTGGAGTATCAGGCCATCAATCGGAAATGCACTCGACATCCGAATCGGAGCTAATCGGCGTGAACCGGCACCGAATCGGCAAGCGGCACGTATTCCGCCCAGTCGGTGCTGTCAGTGCTGTCGGTGTGTCCGAGGAGTGCACGTGACGAGCAAAGGGCGGGCACCCCGGCCGGGGTCTGGAGCAGCTCGCCCCGATCACCTGGGGCCCCTCGTCTTCGCCTCCGCCGTGGCTGCCATGGGTGGATTCCTCTCCGGTTACGACAGTGCCGTGATCAACGGCGCGGTGGTGGCCATCCGGAGCCACTACGCCATCGGCTCCGTCACGCTTGCTCACGTCATGGCCATCGCCTTGATCGGTGCCGCAGCCGGTGCCGTGGTTGCCGGCCGCCTCGCCGACCGCGTCGGCCGCGTTCGCTGCATGCAGATCGCCGCGGCCGTGTTCACCGTCAGCGTCATCGGCTCGGCCTTGCCGTTCTCCCTGTGGGAACTCGCCTTCTGGCGCATCGTCGGCGGCTTCGCCATAGGGATGGCTCTGGTCAGCGGCGCCGCCTATATCGCGGAGGTCGCCCCGTCGGCGTACCGGGGTCGTCTCGGGAGCTTCCAGCCGGCCGCGGCCGTTGTCGGCTTCGCCGTCTCGCAACTGGTGAACTGGGGTCTGCTCAAGGCCGTCGGTGGCAATCAGCGAGGCAGACTGCTGGGCTTGGAGGCGTGGCAGGTCATGCTCGTCGTGACGATCGTACCGACCGCGGTGTACGGCCTGCTCACCTTCGCCATTCCCGAGTCCCCGCGCTTTCTACTCTCCGTAGGCCGCCGTGACCGGGCACGTGAGATCCTCGCCATGGTCGAGGGGAAGAACGTCGACCTCGACGCCAGGGTGGCCGAGATCGAGGCCGCGATGAAGCACGAGTACGGATCCACCTTCAAGGACCTGCTCGGCGGTGCCTTTCTCCTCAAGCCGATCGTCTGGACCGGCATCGGCCTGGCGGTCCTACAGCAGTTCGTCGGCATCACTCCCTCGTTCTACTACTGTTCGCTCCTGTGGCAGTCGGTCGGTGTCTGCGCGGAGGAGGCCTTCTTCTACTCGTTTCTGATCTCGATCGCCAACATCCTCGGCGTCGTGATCGCGATGTTCTTCGTGGATCGCATCGGCCGTAAGCCACTTACCACCATCGGATCCGTCGGCATGGTCGTCGGCCTGGCACTCAAGGCCTGGACGTTCTCCCATCCCCTGGTCGGCGGCATGCTGCCTGCCCCCCACGGCCTGATCGGCCTCATCGCCGCCCACGCCTTCGTCTTCTTCTTCTCCCTGTCCTGGGGTCCGGTCGTGTGGGTCCTGCTCAGCGAGATGTTCCCCGACAACATCCGCGCCGCTGCCCTGGGCACCGCCCTGTGCATCCATTGGCTCGCCGCCTGGGTCGTCACCTCGAGCTTTCCGACACTGGCCGAATGGGACCTCTCCATGACCTATGTCATCTACGCGATCTTCGCCGCGTTCTCTCTCCTGTTCGTCCTGAAGTTCGTCAAGGAGACGAAGGGCAAGACGCTGGAGGAGATGACCTGATACTCCAGCAGAAAGAAACAAGTCCGGCTGGAGTGCCGAGCGTCGATCTTGCATGCCGGTCCGTCGACGGAGTCGGCGGACCGTTTCGCCTTCTGTGGCTGATGGCGGGCAGGCCAGCGGCCCGGATGCCGCATCGGGTGGGCGCCGGGTGCGACTTCTCCAGGTCGGATGGTGCTGTTGTCGGGATAGAGAGCGCTGCTGGTCAGCCTGGGCTCGGCAATTGAGCGAGCCGGTCGACGGCGGCTGTCATGTCGTGGGTCCCGGGCCAGTGCTTCGCGAGGCGGAGGATGCGGCGGCTGGTGGTCACCAACTGGACAGCGGCGGAGAACAGCCGCAGTCGCTGGGAGCGGTACATGCCGTGAAGCCGCGGCTTCACCGCCGGGAGAGTGTATTAGGCCTAGCCGGCGAGTGATTTGTTCGCGGCAGTAGTGGCCCGCTCCAGAAGTCTTGGTGCACTGATGCCTATATATGCCTATCCAATCGATACGTCGAGCGGATAGAGGCGTGCGTTCAGGTACCCGGTAACCATCACAGCTGGAGGGCTGAGTGAAGAAACGAAAAGGCTGGACGACGGTAGGCCGATGGGCGGCAGTCACCGCAGCAGCGCTGACGCTCGCCGGAACGGCATCGACGACCGCGGCAGCTGATCAGGCACACGACCACATCGGCAGGCCGCCCTACTTCCGGTGCACGACGCTGGAGACCCAGCGCTTCGCCTCCGCGAAAAAACGAGGCTTCGCCTTCGCGGTAGGGCGACACTGCAGGGCCTTCAACGGGGCAACCCGAGAAGGGGTCATCTCCCGTGAGTTCCGCGTCGTGGGCCCTGTGAGAGCCGTACTCTGCACGCGCCCGTTCATCCCCCGCCAGGTCTTCGGCTTTGCGCAACTCCCGGATGGCGTCGTAGGCCTGAACTGCCGCAGCGCAAGGTAACGTCGCTGCGGAACGCCACGGCAACAGTCGAAGCATCATCCGCTCGCCGCTCCTCATGCAGGCGGGCCATGGCAGATCACCCGCTATAGGGGCCGCGCAATATTCGGACCCGTTCCACCTCGGAATGGATCCCCGAAGAACCGCGTTGGGGCGGCAGCGGCGTCCTGGACGACGGGCGCCGCCTGCTGGCGGCGGTCGGCCACAGGACGGACCGCGACGTCGTCGTCCCCCTGTGCGGAGCGCGCCTCACAACCGACCGCGCATTGAGGAGGGTGGCCCACGTCCCGGCCCCTTCTCTCGCCCCGCCGCCCCACGCGTTTCGACCACCGCCGTACCCCCCCCCCCCGGGCCCGCCCCCTCCCCGCCCTTATCTCCTCCCGACAGCCGGCCCCCGCCAGCCCACCGATCCGCCGCCGGTACATCGCCCCACCGACCCGCCGTTCAGCCGCGCGCCGCGCATCGGTTTGCGGCGCGCGCGTCCCTACGGTCGTATGGTGCGCCTCTCCCGAGTCTGCCTCCTCGCCGCGTCCCTGGTGTTCATGACGTCCCTGCTCGCGGGCACCCTGCTCGCGCCGCCACCCATCTCCTCCACGGTCGCCGCCGACCCGCCCGCCGCCGGCGACTGCGGCCACGACACCGACCCCGCCTGGGCCCTGACCTCCACCCGTCTCGGCGCGGCCGCCGGCTACGACCCGTACGTCGGCAACGGCTACCTGACCCACCGGGTACCGCCTGCGGGCGCCGGATACGCGGCAACGGGCGAGCGGACCGGCTGGCCCCTGTTCACCCCACGCTATGACGGCGCGTTCGTCTCCGGCCTCTACGGGCGCGAGAAGAACCTCGCCGGCGGCCGCGAGGTGATCGCCGCTCTGCCGAGCTGGACCACCCTCGACGTACGCGTCGGCAACGAGACCTACGGCTCCGAGACTCCCCCCGGCCGGATCTCGCACTACCGACAGACCCTCTTCCTCCGCTGCGGCCTGGTACGCACGTCGGTGCGCTGGACCACGTCCGACGGGCGCGCCACCGACCTCGTGTACGAGGTGCTGACCGACCGGTCCGACATGCACACCGGTGCAGTACGGCTGCGCATGACCCCGCACTGGAACGGAACCGCGACCGTTACCGCCCGCCTGGACCCCCGGGGCGCGCGCCGCATCGACCTCGGGCCCGACGGCACGTTCCGCACCCGGGGCACCGGAACGGCGGGGGCGATCGCCCAGACACTGCGCACCAGCGGACCCGGGGCACCCCGCGAGACCGGCGCCGAAGCACTCCGCGGCACGCGCCCAGTCCGCGCCGGGCGCACGTACACCTTCGAGAAGTATGTCGGCGTCGACACCGCACTCACCTCGTCCGCCCCGCGCACCACGGCGCGCGCCGCGTCCAGGCGCGCGGCCCGGCGCGGCTGGCCGGCCGTCCTCGCCGCGAACGCCACCGCCTGGCGGCGGGCGTGGGCGGCCGACATCTCCGTCCCCAACAGCCCCGACCTGCAGACATGGCTGCGTTCCGCGCAGTACGGCCTGCTCACCGCCACCCGGGCCGACTCCCGCGACAGCATCCCCCCGGCTGGCCTGACCAGCGACGACTACGCCGGCCTGGTGTTCTGGGACGCCGAGATCTGGATGCATCCCGGGCTGCTCGCCACCCGCCCGGAACTGGCCCGTCCGGTTGCGGAGTACCGCTACCGGACCCGCACCAGCGCCCGCGCCAACGCCCGCAAGCTCGGGTACCGGGGCCTGTTCTACCCGTGGACCAGCGCGAGCCGGGGTGACCTGTGGTCCGAGTGCCATAGCTGGAACCCGCCGCACTGCCTCACTCAGATCCACCTCCAGGGCGATATCGCGTTCGCCGCCTGGCAGTACTATCTGGCGACCGGCGACCGCGCTTGGCTGGCCGGACACGGCTGGCCGCTGCTCCGGGGAATCGCCGACTTCTGGGTCTCGCGGGTCACCGCGAACGCCGACGGCAGCTACTCGCTGAAGAACGTCGCGGGCCCCGACGAGTACAGCAACGGCGTCACCGACGGAGCCTTCACCAACGCCGTCGCGGCCACCGCCCTGCGCAACGCGGCCCGCGCCGCGCACCTGCTGGGACACCCCGCACCGGCCGCGTGGACGCGGGTCGCGAACGGCCTGCGCATCCCGTACGACCCGGCGCGGAAGCTGTTCCTCCAGTACGCGGGCTACCGCGGCTCAATGATCAAGCAGGCCGACGCGGTCCTGCTGCTCTACCCGTTGGAATGGCCGATGGAGCCGGGCGCCGCCGCGGCCACACTCGCCTACTACGCCGTCCGCACCGATCCGGACGGCCCGGCGCTGGCCGACTCGATCCACGCCATCACCGCGGCCACGATCGGAGAGGCCGGCTGTGTGACGTACACCTACCTCCAGCGCTCCGTGCGCCCGTTCATGCGCGGCCCGTACGCCCTGTTCAGCGAGGCTCGGGGCACGAAGGCAGGCGCTCTGGACCCGTTGGCCGGGGAACCTGCCCAGGATTTCCTCGCCGGGAAGGGCGGCTTCCTCCAGGTCTTCACCAACGGCCTGACCGGTCTCCGGCTGCGCGAGGACGGGGTACGGCTCGACCCGCTGCTTCCACCACAGCTCGGCCGGGGCGTCACCCTGACCGGCCTGCGCTACCGGGACCGTACGTACGACATCGCGATCGGCCCCCTGACCACGACGGTCCGGCTGACCTCGGGTGCCCCGTTCACCGTCCACACACCCACCGGCCCCCGCCTTCTCACCAGCACCCTCGTCCTCTCTACCCGCCGACCCGACCTCGCCGCGACGACAGACGCCGCGCGTTGCCGCCCGGCCACGGCGACTTCCGAGACCCCCGGTCTGTACGCGGCGGCTGCCGTCGACGGCAGCCCGGTCACCTCCTGGGCCCCTGCTGGCACGTCCGGGGCCCTGACGGTCGACCTGGGGCGCACGGCCCCGGTGACCTCAGTCGAGCCGGAGTGGACGGACGCCCGCTCCGTCCCGTACCGCCTGGAGATCTCGGCGACCGGCACCGACTGGCGGCCCTACCGCCCGGGTGCGACGGCCCGCCTGGTGCGACTGACGGTCACGTCCGAGGACCCGCAGAAGCCGGTGGGGGTACGGGAGTTGAGGGTCACCCAGCCGTGACAAGCGCCGACCGGCCACATCTAGCCTCAAAACCGCCAACTTAAAGGGCTCGCAGAGTATTAACCCGTAGCTTCCCGATATCTGACTCGTTGGCGTGCTATGAGCGCATCAGAGATTCAACGGGCTTCGCTGGCGGCCAAGTTCGAGGCGATCTTCCCGCAACTCGACGAGCGTCAGCGGCGTCTGCTGATAGGGGCGGAAGCCCGGTCGATCGGCCATGGCGGGATCAGGCTGGTCGCTCGCGCTTCCGGCGTCCGGGAGGCCGCCGTGTCGTTGGGAGTGCGTGAACTCGCGCCGGGGACGCGCCGTTGGGCCGTGCACGCCGACCGGGCGGGGGCCGCAAGCGCGTCGTCGACCTCAACCCCGCAGTGCGAAGCGCGTTGCTGGCACTGGTCGAACCCGACATGCGCGGCGACCCCATGTCGCCTCTGCGTTGGACCACCAGGTCGACGCGGAACCTCGCCGACGAGCTGACCCGCCAGGGCCACCGGATCTCAGCGGACACGGTCGGCGACCTCTTGCGTGAGGAGGGCTTCAGCCTGCAGGGCAATGCCAAGACCATTGAGGGCAGGCAACACCCCGACAGGGACAGGCAGTTCCACTACATCAACGAGCGGGCCAAGGGCCACCAGAACACTGGAGACCCGGTGATCAGCGTCGACACGAAGAAGAAGGAACTGGTCGGCGAGTACAAGAACGACGGCCGTGACTGGCGCCCCGCGGGAGAGCCGGTTCCGGTCTCCACCCACGACTTCCCCGACCCGGAACTCGGCAAGGCCGTCCCGTACGGGATCTACGACCTGGCCGCGAACACCGGCTGGGTCAACATCGGAACCGACCACGACACGGCCGCCTTCGCGGTCGAGTCCATCCGCCGCTGGTGGAACGGGGCTGGTCGAGCCGCCTACCCCTACGCGCGGCGACTGCTGATCACCGCCGACGCTGGCGGATCCAACGGCTACCGCACCCGCGCTTGGAAGGCCGAACTCGCCGCCTTGGCGGTCGAAACACGCCCTAGCTCAGCGTCTTCAGGGCCGCCGCGTCGTACGGCTTCAGTTCGTCGAAGCGGCCCCGCAGGACCTTCGCCGCCCACTCGGGGTCATGGAGCAGCGCGCGGCCGACGGCGACCATGTCGAACTCGTCCGACTCCATCCGGTCCAGGAGGTTGTCGATGCCCTTGACCGGGGCGCCCTCGCCCGCGAAGGCGCGGACGAAGTCGCCGTCCAGGCCGACCGAGCCGACCGTGATCGTCGGCTTGCCGGTGAGCTTCTTCGTCCAGCCCGCGAGGTTGAGGTCGGCGCCGTCGAACTCCGGGAGCCAGTAGCGGCGCGTGGAGGCGTGGAAGGCGTCCACACCGGCCGCGGCGAGCGGGGTGAGCAGGGCCTCCAGCTCCTCGGGGGTCCCGGCGAGCCTGGCGTCGTAGTTGTCGGACTTCCACTGCGAGAAGCGGAAGAGCACCGGGAACTCGGGCGAGACCGCCTCCCGTACGGCCGCCACGATCTCGGCGGCGAACTTCGTACGGGCGACGAGGTCGCCACCGTAGGCGTCCGTACGGCGGTTGGTGCCCGCCCACAGGAACTGGTCGATGAGGTAGCCGTGCGCGCCGTGCAGTTCCACGCCGTCGAACCCGATGCGCTCCGCCGCGGCGGCGGCCCCGGCGAACGCCGCGATCACGTCGTCCAGGTCCTGCCGCGTCATGGCCTTGCCCGTGCCCTCGGTGCCGTCGAGGCGGATGCCCGAGGGGCCGACGGCCGGGGCGTCCGGGAACGGCGGGGCACCGGCCTTGCGCACCATGCCGACGTGCCAGAGCTGCGGCACGATCGCGCCGCCCGCCGCGTGCACGGCCTCGGCAACCCGCGCCCAGCCCGCCAGTTGCTCCTCGCCGTGGAAGCGCGGGACGCGGTCGCTCTCACCGGCCGAGGCGTGGTCCACGTAGGTGCCCTCGGTGACGATCAGGCCCACGTCCGCGGCGGCGCGGCGCCCGTAGTACGACGCGACGTCCGCGCCGGGGATGCCGCCGGGCGAGAACTGGCGGGTCATGGGCGCCATCGCGATGCGGTTCCGGACCGTCAGACCGTTGATCGTCGTGGGGCGGGCGAGGATCTCGGCCGCGCGGGACGCGGAGGCGGAGAGGGACACGGGGAACTCCTAGCCGAGGGGAGGGGGTGAGCACGCCGGATACATGCATGCGCATACGGCGTTCGTCCATCCCAACGGCTTCGCGGTTCCCCGCATTCCGCGTCAGCGGGCCCGCGGGGTGTGATTCCGGATACGCCCGAGGGCGGCACCCCCTGTCGCCAGGGAGTGCCGCCCTCGGTCCGTGAAGGACGGGTCCGATCCTTGAGAAGGATCAGAAGTCCATGTCACCGCCCGGCATACCGCCCGGAGCAGCCGCGGCGGCCTTCTCCGGCTTGTCGGCGATGACGGCCTCGGTGGTGAGGAACAGCGCGGCGATGGAGGCGGCGTTCTGCAGCGCGGAACGGGTCACCTTCGCCGGGTCGATGATGCCTTCCTTGACCAGGTCGACGTACTCGCCGGTCGCGGCGTTCAGGCCGTGACCCGGGGTCAGGTTGCGCACCTTCTCCACCACGACGCCGCCCTCGAGACCGGCGTTGACGGCGATCTGCTTCAGCGGGGCCTCGAGCGCCAGCTTGACGGCGGCGGCACCGGTGGCCTCGTCGCCGTCCAGCTCCAGCTTCTCGAAGACCTGGGAGGCCTGGAGCAGGGCCACGCCACCACCGGCGACGATGCCCTCCTCGACGGCCGCCTTCGCGTTGCGAACGGCGTCCTCGATGCGGTGCTTGCGCTCCTTGAGCTCCACCTCGGTGGCGGCACCGGCCTTGATGACGGCCACGCCGCCGGCCAGCTTCGCCAGGCGCTCCTGCAGCTTCTCGCGGTCGTAGTCGGAGTCGCTGTTCTCGATCTCGGCGCGGATCTGGTTCACGCGGCCGTTGACCTGGTCCGAGGAACCGGCACCGTCGACGATGGTGGTCTCGTCCTTGGTGATGACGACCTTGCGGGCGCGGCCCAGGAGGTCCAGGGTCGCGTTCTCCAGCTTGAGGCCGACCTCCTCGGAGATGACCTCGCCGCCCGTGAGGATGGCGATGTCGCCGAGCATGGCCTTGCGGCGGTCGCCGAAGCCCGGGGCCTTGACGGCGACGGACTTGAAGGTGCCGCGGATCTTGTTGACGACCAGGGTCGACAGGGCCTCGCCCTCGACGTCCTCGGCGATGATCAGCAGCGGCTTGCCCGACTGCATGACCTTCTCCAGGAGCGGGAGCAGGTCCTTGACGTTGGAGATCTTGGAGTTGGCGATCAGGATGTACGGGTCGTCGAGGACGGCCTCCATACGCTCCATGTCGGTGGCGAAGTACGCCGAGATGTAGCCCTTGTCGAAGCGCATACCCTCGGTGAGCTCCAGCTCCAGACCGAAGGTCTGGGACTCCTCGACGGTGATGACGCCTTCCTTGCCGACCTTGTCCATGGCCTCGGCGATCAGCTCGCCGATCTGGGTGTCGGCGGCGGAGATGGAGGCCGTGGAAGCGATCTGCTCCTTGGTCTCGACGTCCTTCGCCTGCTCCAGCAGGGCGGCGGAGACGGCCTCGACGGCCTTCTCGATACCGCGCTTCAGGGCCATCGGGTTGGCACCGGCGGCGACGTTGCGCAGGCCCTCGCGGACCAGCGCCTGGGCGAGCACGGTCGCGGTGGTCGTACCGTCACCGGCGACGTCGTCCGTCTTCTTGGCGACTTCCTTGACCAGCTCGGCGCCGATCTTCTCGTACGGGTCCTCGAGCTCGATCTCCTTGGCGATGGAGACGCCGTCGTTGGTGATCGTGGGGGCGCCCCACTTCTTCTCGAGGACGACGTTGCGACCCTTGGGGCCGAGCGTCACCTTGACGGCGTCCGCGAGCTGGTTCATGCCGCGCTCGAGGCCGCGCCGCGCCTCCTCGTCGAACGCGATGATCTTGGCCATGTGAAGTGGTCCTCCCAGGACTGGGGGTGATGACTTCGGACCGCGCCCGCGCCCGCGACGGACGACCCCGGCCTGTGGTTCCTTGCCCCACCCGGCCACGGCCTCACCGACTCGGTCCTTCTTTGTCACTCTCACCTGGAGAGTGCTAACGCCAATGATTAGCACTCGCCCCCTCCGAGTGCAAGGCGCAGTCGCGAAAGCGGACTCGTTGGGGGGTGGTGGTCGGGTGACGGGAGGGCGTCGCGGGACAGACCGAGGGGCCCGTACCCCAGTGGGATACGAGCCCCTCGGCCCATCGAACAGTTCAGTCGTCGGCGCGCACTTCAGCCGGCCAGGCGAACCATGTCCGCCTGCGGACCCTTCTGGCCCTGCGAGATCTCGAACTCGACCCGCTGACCCTCTTCCAGAGTGCGGTAGCCGTCCATCTGGATGGCGCTGTAGTGGACGAAAACATCCGCACCACCGTCGACCGCGATGAAGCCGTACCCCTTCTCCGCGTTGAACCACTTGACGGTGCCCTGAGCCATGCCTAACTCCCCTATTACTGGCCCTTGCACAGATCCACACTTCGCGGATCCGGGTCAGACCTCACCCCCCAACGGTTGGGGGCGTGCGCCGGAACGCGTCGACCGCGGCTGAATGTATCTGTCCAACTGCCCTCTGCAACAGGTCAGTCGGACGAGAAATCCGGGCATGGCCGGTCGGGAATGTACGAAGAATTCGGCCGACTTCAGGGCAAGTCGGGCCCCTCAAACGGAGCGAATGGCGCAAATGGCCTGCCTACTTTGGCTATTTCTTGCCGTACCCGAAGACAGGAACTCAGAACGCCCGGCTGACAGGGTCCGAGCGTGTTCCCCAACTGTACCGTGCTCAATCCCCAAGAATGACCCCCTCCGTTTCGCGTGACGGAGGGGGCGGCATTCGGTGGCGGGAAGTCGACCCTCAGCCGCCGGCGACGGCGGGAATGATGGAGATTCCCGCGCCGTCCGGCGTCTTCGTCTGAAGGCCCTGCTCGAAGCGGACGTCGTCGTCGTTGACGTACACGTTGACGAAGCGGCGCAGCTTGCCCTGGTCGTCCAGGACGCGGGCCGCGATGCCGGTGTGGTTCTTCTCCAGGTCCTCGATGACCTCGGCGAGGGTGGCGCCCTGGGCGGCCACCTCGGACCGGCCGCCGGTGTAGGTGCGCAGGATGGTGGGGATGCGGACGGTGACGCTCATATGGGTGACCTCCGGTCTGGGTACGGCGGGTACGGCGAAGCGGGTCGAACAGGTCGGGTCCGGACCGGGTTCAGACGAGGCCGGACGCCTTGAAGGAGTCGAGGTTCGGACGGATCGTCGCGGTCGCGCCCGTACCGGCCACCGCGTCGAGGGTCTTGAGGCCGTCGCCGGTGTTGAGGACGACCGTCGTCTTCGTCGGGTCGAGGGCGCCGCTGTCGATGAGCTTCCGGGTCACGCCCACTGTGACACCTCCCGCGGTCTCCGCGAAGATGCCCTCGGTGCGGGCGAGCAGCCTGATCGCGTCCACGATCTGCGTGTCCGTCACGTCTTCCACCGCGCCGCCCGTACAGCGCGCGATGTCGAGGACATAGGGGCCGTCCGCCGGGTTGCCGATCGCCAGCGACTTGGCGATCGTGTCCGGCTTCTGCGGCCGTACGACGTCGTGGCCCGCCTTGAACGCGACGGACACCGGCGAGCAGCCCTCGGCCTGCGCACCGAAGATCCGGTACGGCCGGTCCTCGACGAGCCCGAGTTCGATCAGCTCCCGCAGCCCCTTGTCGATCTTCGTGAGCTGTGAGCCGGAGGCGACCGGGACCACGATCTGGTCGGGCAGCCGCCAGCCGAGCTGCTCGGCGATCTCGTACGCCAGGGTCTTGGACCCCTCCGCGTAGTACGGGCGGAGGTTGACGTTGACGAAGCCCCAGCCCTCGCCGGCCGGGTCGCCGATCAGCTCGGAGCAGAAGCGGTTCACGTCGTCGTAGGTGCCCTCGATACCGACGAGGTCGCCGCCGTAGATCGCGGCCATGACGACCTTGCCCTGCTCCAGGTCGTGCGGGATGAAGACGCAGGAGCGCAGGCCCGCCCTGGCCGCGGCGGCGCCGACCGCGCCCGCGAGGTTGCCGGTGGAGGAGCAGGACAGGGTGGTGAAGCCGAAGGCGCGCGCCGCCTCCAGCGCCTGGGCGACGACGCGGTCCTTGAAGGAGTGCGTCGGGTTGCCGGAGTCGTCCTTCACGTAGAGCCCGCCGGTGACGCCCAGTTCGCGCGCCAGGTGGTCGGCCTTGACGAGCTTGGTCCAGCCGGGGTTGAGGTTCGGCTTGGTGGCGACGTCCGCCGGGACCGGCAGGAGCGGCGCGTAGCGCCAGATGTTCGCGGGGCCCGACTCGATCGTGCGGCGCAGTTCCTCGGGCTCGTAGGCCGAGAAGTCGTACGCGATCTCCAGCGGGCCGAAGCACTCCTGGCAGGCGAAGACGGGGCCGAGCGGCACCCGGTGTCCGCACTCGCGGCAGGACAGGGCCGCGGCGGGGCCGAGATCCACGGGATGCGAGGTGTCCGCAGAGGTGGAGGCGGAGGTGGTGTGTGCGGAGGTACTGACAACTGACTGAGCAGCCATGTCCGGCGAGGCCCTTTCTCCTCATCTTCCTCATGACGCACTTCGTCATGAGACGGATTTGGCACCTTCCCTAGCCGGGAGCCTCGCGATCAACGACGAGTACCGACTGGAGGGTTGCCGGGGCTTCACCGGGCCGTTTCCCTCTGCCCCTCTGGATGAGCGGTATGGAGTTGTTTCTCTGATACACGCAGGCGACGACCCCCGGCTTCGGAAGTCCGTCGGCGTTGCCCAAGACTGTAACCGAAGGCCAGGTGGGTTGAGATAGTCGTCCGAAGCGCGAGATGGGTCACGCGGACACTTGTTCGTGGAGACTCTCGATCACCTCTCGATGATCTCTCGATCGCCTCTGCTGACCTTCTCGATGTCCCTGCCGATGTCCCTGCCCATGTCCCTGTCGATGTGCCTGTCGAACGTATGTGAGGAGCCGAAGACCGTGCTGGAAGAAGTCGAGCGCTGGCTGAGGACGCGCTCCTGGTCCGTGGCCGATCGCCCGCTTCACGCGATCATGGCGGCGAAACGGGACTCGGGTTCGTCGGTCAGTGTCGTGCTGCCGGCACTCGACGAGGAGGAGACGGTCGGCGAGATCGTCGCCGTCATTCACCGTGATCTCGTGGAGCGGGTTCCGCTGGTGGACGAGATCGTCGTGGTCGACTCGGGTTCCACGGACCGTACGGCCGAGGTGGCCGCGGCGGCCGGGGCGCGGGTGGTGCACCGCGACACGATCCTGCCGCGTATCCCGGCCGTGCCCGGCAAGGGCGAGGTGCTGTGGCGCTCCCTGCTCGTCACCAGCGGCGACATCGTCTGCTTCGTCGACGCGGACCTGCGGGAGTTCTCGTCGGACTTCGTCGTCGGGATCGTGGGCCCGCTGCTCACGGACCCGGACGTGGACCTGGTGAAGGCGATGTACGACCGCCCGCTGACCCTGCCCGGCGACCGCACCGGCGCCGCGACCGCGGCGGGTCAGGGCGGCCGGGTCACGGAGTTGATGGCGCGCCCGCTGCTCAACATGCACTGGCCGCAGCTCGCCGGGTTCGTCCAGCCGCTCGGCGGCGAGTACGCGGCCCGTCGCTCCCTGCTGGAGCGGCTCCCCTTCCCGGTGGGGTACGGGGTGGAGCTGGGCATGCTGGTCGACGCGCTGCATCTGGTGGGCCTGTACGCTCTCGCGCAGGTCGACGTCGGGGTGCGCATCCACCGCCACCAGGACGGCCAGGCGCTGGGCCGGATGGCCGCCGCGATCTACCGCACCGCGCAGCTCCGCCTGGCCCGCGGCCATCTGATCCGCCCGTCCCTCACCCAGTTCGAGCGGGGCGCGGCGGGCTTCGAGCCGCGCACCTACCCGGTGGACACGGAGGAGCGGCCACCGATGGTGGAGATAGCGGAGTACGTGAAGCGCACGGCGGCCTGAGCCTCGCGCCCGGCGGCCGACGCCCCTTTCCGGCCACGGCTTCGCAGACGGCCGAACCGCGCGTTTGGGCGTTTCGGGGCCGGGCTAGGTTTCCCGGCATGGCTGTCACAGAAGGCGCCCGCATCCTTGTCGCGTCCAATCGCGGCCCCGTCTCGTACACCGTGGAGGAGAGCGGGGCGCTCGTGGCCCGGCGCGGCGGGGGCGGGCTGGTGTCGGGTCTGTCGGCGATCGGTCCGGACGCGGACGCGGTCTGGGTCTGCGCGGCGCTGAGCGAGGGCGACCGCGAGGCCGTACGGCGGACCGGCGGGGCGCTGGACACCGCCGACACGGGCGGGCAGCGCGTCCGGATGCTCGGCATCGACCCGGGGGTGTACGCGGACGCGTACAACGGCGTCGCGAACTCGGTGCTGTGGTTCGTGCACCACATGCTGTACCAGACCCCGCTGGAGCCCGCCTTCGGCCGGGAGTTCCGGCGGCAGTGGGCGTCGTACGAGGCGTACAACCAGGCGTTCGCCAAGGCGCTGGCCGAGGAGGCGGCGCAGGGCGCGGCGGTCCTGGTCCAGGACTACCACCTCGCCCTGACGCCCCGGATGCTCCGCGGTCTGCGCCCCGACCTGCGCATCGGCCACTTCTCGCACACCCCGTGGGCGCCGCCGGAGTACTTCGGTCTGCTGCCGGACGACATCGCGGCGCAGTTGCTCGGCGGGATCCTGGGCGCGGACCGGGCGGCGTTCCTCACCCGGCGCTGGGCGGACGCGTTCACGGACTGCTGTCATGCGGTGCTCGGCCCGGGGATCCCCTCGGGCGAGCGCGTCGGTGTCCACGGGCTCGGCGCGGACGCGGAGTTCCTGCGGGAGCGGGCCCACAGGCCGGACGTGGACGAGTGGTTGGCCGTGCTGCGCGAGCAGATCGGCTCGGCGCCGGACGGGACGCCACGCAGGACGATCGTGCGGGTCGACCGTACGGAGCTGTCGAAGAACATCGTGCGGGGGCTGCTGGCGTACGAGGAGCTGCTGCGGTCGCGTCCGGAGTGGCGCGAGCGGGTCGTCCATGTCGCCTTCGCCTATCCGTCCCGGCAGGATCTGGCCGTCTACCGCGCGTACACGGCGGAGGTCCGGCGGGTCGCGGAGGAGATCAACTCCCGTTACGGCACGCCGGACTGGACCCCGGTGGAGCTGCATGTGAAGGACGACTTCGCGCGCTCCCTGGCCGCGTACCGGATGGCGGACGTGGCCCTGGTCAACCCCATCCGGGACGGGATGAACCTGGTCGCCAAGGAGGTCCCGGTGGTCTCCGACGAGGGCTGTGCGCTGGTGCTGTCACGGGAGGCGGGGGCGCACGAGGAGTTGGGCGAGGACGCGGTGACGGTGAACCCGTACGACGTCGTGGGGACGGCGGCGGCGCTGCACGAGGCCCTGTCGATGCCCGCGCCGGAGCGTGCCGAGCGGTCGAAGGCGCTGGCGGCCCGGGCCACGGCGCTGCCGCCCGGCCAGTGGTTCCTGGACCAGTTGGCGGCGCTGGAGGCGTGAGCCCTCCGAGGCAACTCGGGTCACTCCCGGTTCAGCCGCCGCGTCAGCGCCCGCACGAGGTCGACGATCCCGGCCGGGCCGTCCACCACCAGGTCCGCACGGTCGGCCAGTTCCCTGACCTCGTCGCTGCCGCTGCACACGAGCAGGCCCTCGACGCCGTCGGAGCGGAGCTTGTCGACGGCGGCGAAGGCGGCGAGGTCGCCGAGGTCGTCGCCCGCGTACAGGACCGCTTCGGCGCCCGTCTCGCGGACGTACTCCAGCAGGGCCACGCCCTTGTCCATGCCCGGAGGCCGCAGCTCCAGGACCAGTCGGCCGGGCTCGACGATCAGGCCGTGGCGGGCGGCGAGGTCGGTGAGGGGTCCACGCAGGGCGTCGAAGGCGGCCTGCGGGTCCTCGGCGCGGCGGGTGTGGACGGCGAGCGCGCGTCCCTTCTCCTCGATCCAGGTGCCGCGCCAGGCGCCGATCCGGTCCAGGAATCCGGGCAGTTCGGCGCGGACGGCGGCGACGCCGGGGGGCGGGGCGGGGGCCGTGACGGTGGCGGTGCGGGCGTCCCAGCGTTCGGCGCCGTAGTGGCCGAGGACGACGAGGTGGTCGAGGCCTGGCACGCCCGCGAAGCCGCCCTGGCGGACGGCGACCCCGGCGGGGCGGCCGGTGAGCACCGCGAGCGCGGCGACCTTCGGGGCGAGCGCCGCGAGGGCGGGGACCGCGTCGGGGTGGGGACGGGCCTGGTCGGGGTCGGGGACGATGGGGGCGAGCGTCCCGTCGAAGTCGAACACGAGGGCGGCCCGGTCGGGCCGCGTGAGGATGGCGTCGAGACCGTCACGCCCGGCGGGGGTCGCGGGCGTCGGCAAGGAGTCCGTGTGGCTGCCCATGGGTCGAGGCTAGTGCGCCCGCGCGCGGAGTGGCACCGAGTGCACACCCGTCCGGCGGGAGTCGGCCGGATGTGTGCCGTCCGGTGTGCGCCGCGTCAGCGTTCCTTGCGGCGGGACTCCCGGACGCGGCGCAGGCGGTTGACGGTGACCGGGGCGTGGGCGAGGGCCCTGGGGTCGTCCAGGAGGGCGTTGAGCAACTGGTAGTAGCGGACCGGGGCCAGGCCCAGTTGCTCGCGTATGGCGCGCTCCTTCGCGCCCGGCCCGGCGAAGCCGCGCCCCTCCAGGGCGAGGATGGCCAGTTCGCGCGGGGTGAGGTCGTCCATGAGGGAACGGTAACCGGGAGGGCCGACAGGGTGCTTCCCGCACCGACCGGACTGACCGAGTGGACTAGACCTCTCTCGGCCAAGGCGCCACACTGTCACCGTGAGACATGTCATCGCCCTCGATGTGGGCGGCACCGGGATGAAGGCTGCCCTGGTAGGGGCCGGAGGTGAGCTGCTGCACCAGGCGCGCCGGGCGACCGAACGCGAGCGCGGGCCCGACGCCGTGGTGGAGTCGATCCTCGGCTTCGCCGCCGAGCTGCGCGCCCAGGGCGAGCGGCGGTTCGGCGTGCCCGCGGTGGCCGCGGGCGTCGCCGTCCCCGGCATCGTCGACGCCGACCAGGGCATCGCCGCCTACTCCGCCAACCTCGGCTGGCGCGACGTACCGCTGCGCGCGCTGCTCAGCCGCCGCCTGGGCGGCGCGCCCGTCGCGCTCGGGCACGACGTCCGCACCGGCGGGCTCGCCGAGGGCCGGATCGGCGCGGGCCGGGGGGCGGACCGCTTCCTGTTCGTGCCGCTGGGCACCGGCATCGCGGGCGCCATCGGGATCGGCGGCCGGGTGGAGGCCGGGGCGCACGGCTTCGCGGGCGAGATCGGCCATGTCGTCGTACGGCCCGGCGGCCTCGCCTGTCCGTGCGGCCAGTACGGCTGTCTGGAGCGGTACGGCTCCGCGGCGGCCGTCAGCGACGCCTGGGCCGAGGCCTCCGGCGACCCCGAGGCGGACGCGGCCGACTGCGCCAAGGCCGTGGAGTCCGGGGACCCGCGGGCCCTGAAGGTCTGGCAGGACGCCGTGGACGCACTCGCGGACGGCCTGGTCACCGCGCTCACCCTGCTGGACCCGCGAACGATGATCATCGGCGGTGGGCTCGCCGAGGCGGGCGAGACGCTGTTCACCCCGCTGCGCGCGGCCGTGCGGCGCCGCGTCACCTTCCAGAAGCTGCCGTCCATCGTCCCCGCCGCCCTCGGCGACACGGCCGGCTGCCTGGGCGCGGGACTCCTCGCCTGGGATCTCCTCGACGAATCCGCCGACCCGGACCACACCGCTGACTCCCCGGAGGTACCCCGTGATGGCCGCTAGCAAGGTTCTCTCCGGTGCCCGCGTGGTGCTGCCCACCGGGATCGTGCCCGAGGGCCGCGTCGCCGTGACGGGCACCCGGATCGCCGAGCGCGCCGACGAGGGCGCGGAGACCGTCGATGTCACCGGGCACTGGCTGGTCCCCGGCTTCGTCGATCTGCACAACCACGGGGGCGGCGGCGCGTCCTTCGCGGGCACGGCCGAGGAGGCCCTGACGGTCGTCCGCGCCCACCGGCTGCACGGCACCACCACCGTCGTCGCCTCGACCGTCACCGACGACCTCGACGTGCTCGCCCGCCAGGCCGGGCTGCTGGCCGAACTGGCCGAGCAGGGCGACATCGCCGGGATCCACTTCGAGGGGCCGTTCATCTCCCCGTGCCGCAAGGGCGCGCACTCCGAGTCCCTGCTGCGCGACCCGGACCCGGCGCAGGTGCGCAAGCTGATCGAGGCGGCCCGCGGCCGGGCGAAGATGGTCACGCTCGCCACCGAACTGCCCGGCGGTGTCGACTCCGTGCGGCTGCTCGCCGAGCACGGGGTGATCGCGGCGATCGGGCACACGGACGCGACGTACGAGCAGACGGTGGCGGCGATCGACGCGGGCGCCACCGTCGCGACGCATCTGTTCAACGCGATGCCGCAACTCGGCCACCGCGCGCCCGGTCCCGTCGCCGCGCTCCTCGAAGACGAGCGGGTCACGGTCGAGTTGATCAACGACGGTACGCATCTGCACCCGGCCTCGCTGCAGTTGGCGTTCCATCACGCGGGCGCGGGGCGGGTCGCGTTCATCACGGACGCGATGGACGCGGCCGGGAGCGGCGACGGCCGGTATCTGCTCGGCCCGCTGGAGGTCGAGGTCACCGAGGGCGTGGCGCGGTTGGTGGAGGGCGGCTCGATCGCGGGCTCGACGCTCACCCTGGACCGGGCGTTCCGGCGGGCCGTCACGCTCGACGGGCTTCCGGTCGAGGACGTCGTCGCCGCCCTCAGCGTCAACCCGGCGAAGCTGCTCGGCGTGTACGACCGGGTGGGTTCCCTGGAGCCCGGCAAGGACGCCGATCTGGTGCTGCTGGACGAGGAGTTCGGCCTCAAGGGTGTGATGCGCCGGGGTGAGTGGGTAGTCGATCCGCAACTGGGCTGATTCGTCAGCGTTTTGGCGTACGGCGGTCGCCCGGGGCGGGTGGGACGGCCGCCGAGCCGTTTGGCATGATCGTGCCGCACCGCGCCGCGGCACGCGCCACATCCGCATGCGAGGGAGGTCCACCGGGTGATCCTGACGGTCACGCTGAACACCGCTCTCGATGTCACCTATCACGTACGGGCGTTGAGGCCGCACACCTCGCACCGGGTGACCGAGGTGACCGAACGGCCCGGCGGCAAGGGCCTGAACGTGGCCCGTGTCCTCGCCGCGCTCGGCCACGAGGTGACCGCCACGGGCTTCGCGGGCGGCGCGACCGGCCGCTCCCTCAAGGACCAACTCGCCCACTCGCCGGGCATCGTGGACGCGCTGATCCCGGTCGAGGGCGTGACCCGGCGCACCGTCGCGGTGGTCGACGACAGCACCGGCGACGCCACCCAACTCAACGAGCCGGGACCGGAGATCACCCCCGAGGACTGGTCGGCGTTCCTGACGACGTACGAGGAACTGGTGCGCTCCGCCTCGGCCGTGGCCCTGTGCGGCAGTCTGCCGCCGGGGGTGCCGGTGGGCGCGTACGCCCGACTGGTGCGCACCGCACGCACGTCGGGCCTGCCCGTGCTGCTCGACACCAGTGGTGAACCGCTGCGTCGCGGGGTCGCGGCCCGCCCGGACATCGTCAAGCCGAACGCCGACGAACTGGCCGAACTCACCGGCTCGCACGAGCCGTTGCGGGCCGCGCAGGACGCCCGCCGACGCGGGGCGCACACGGTGGTCGCCTCGTTGGGCGCCGAGGGCCTGCTCGCCGTGACCGCTCAGGGCCGCTGGCGCGCGGCCCCACCGCGCCGCGTCCGGGGCAACCCGACGGGCGCGGGCGACGCGGCGGTCGCGGGCCTGCTGTCGGGCCTGGTGGAACACCTGCCCTGGCCGGACCGCCTGACCCGCGCGGTGGCCCTGTCGACGGCGACGGTACTGGCCCCGGTGGCGGGCGAGTTCGACCGGCGGACGTACGAGGAGCTGCTGGAGCAGGTGACGGTGACGGGCGAGGCGACGGCGGCGTGATCCCGCCGGGGGACTACTGCTTCCAGCCCTCCGCCAGCCACAACTGGTCGAAGTTCGCGTTGCACTGGTTCCCCTGCTCGCAGGAGATCCGGATCGTGTTGGTGCCCTTGTTCAGCTCGATCCAGTTGTACCGGTTCGTCCAGCCCTTCTCCCAGTCGCCTTCGGGCGCCTGCGCGAAGTTCTTCAGCTCCAGGGGCTTGGTCTGCGGTGTGCCGTTGACCGACAGGGTGGCGTTGCCGTCGGTTCCCGGCACGCCGTAGTTGCTGTACAGCGTGTACTTGCCGGTCGTGGGGACGTCCACGGACCAGGTCAGGGCGGCACCGGCCTGGTTGAGCGTCACATAGGACCCGTCCTCGGACCTGGCGCCCTTGACGTCGGACGCCGCCGCCGCGCCGCCGTCCAGCTTCAGCGCCTTCGCGTCCGTCTTCGGCAGGTCCGCGCTCTTCGGCGGGTGCTTGGTCGTCGTGGGCTCGCTCGGCTCGGTGGCCTGTTCGGTCGTCTCGGTGACCGTCGGCCGGTTGTCGGCCTCGTCGTCCTTCGAGTCGCCACCGATCATCGCGACGCTGATGCCGATCACGACCGCGGCCACCACCGCGACCGCGCCGATCAGCAGCACCTTGGTGTTGGGCCCGCGGCCCCGGCCGCCCGCGCCGCCGCCCGGACCCATCGGTGTCTGCCGGGTCGGCGCGCCGCCCGGCATGGTCTCGGGCGCCGCGTAGTGCGCGTTCGGCTGGCCGTACGCCTGCTGGGGCGGCTGGCCGTAGGCGCCCGCGGGGGGCTGCTGCGGCTGGCCGTACTGACGCTGTCCGACCGCACGCACTCTGTTGACGGAGCCCGGGTAGCCGTAGCCACCGGTGGGTGGCTGGGCACCGTTGGCCTGGCCATCGGCGTAGAGGTAGCCGAACGGGTCGTCGTCCTCGGGCGTGCTCGCGCCGTTGTCGCCGGCCGTCATCCCTTGGTCTCCTCAACAGGTGCGGGTCCAGATGCGTATGTGGCTGAATGGCGAGCCTACCTGCTCCCAGGAACCCCTACGGGTGTTCTCCCCGTCACCCATTCGCTGACCTGCGGTTCAGCCCGCGCGCCTGTGCTGTTTGGGACGAGATCGTTTCTCTACGTACATCCGTTCGTCAGCCGACTTCAACACTTCGTCGGCCGTCATGCCGCAATGGGCCCAGCCGATACCGAAGCTGGCGCCGACCCGCATCGCGCGGCCGTCGACCCGGATGGGCTGGATGATCTCGTTGCGCAGCCGCACCGCGAGGTCCTGCGCGTCGGCCTTGCCGAGCCCGTCGGCGAGGACGACGAACTCGTCACCGCCGAGCCGCGCGACCGTGTCCCCGTCGCGCACGCCGTTGCTGAGCCGCCGGGCGACCTCGATCAGGACGGCGTCGCCCGCGTTGTGCCCGAAGCGGTCGTTGATCGACTTGAAGCCGTCGAGGTCGCAGAAGAGCACCGCGAGCCCCTTCGTGCCGTCGTCCATGCCGCCTTCGGGGGTGACGGTGTGCACATGGTGGTCGAAGGCGTCGTACGGTCCGGGCCCTGCATGGAGGTCGAAGGCGTGCCCGCCGCTCTCGTACCCGGCCGGATGCCCCGCGCCCGGCCCCGCGTCGCCTTCGTACACGACCGGATGATCCGCGCGGTGCGCGCCGCCGCCTTCGTACGCCGCCGGATGACCGGCCGCATGGCTCCCGTACGCGGCGTCCAGGGAGTCGGCCGCGCTCGGCGGCAGGGCGTGCGGGCGCTGGCAGAGGCGGGCGGACAACCGGGAGCGCAGCTCGGCCGAGTTGGGCAGGCCGGTGAGGGAGTCATGGGAGGCGCGATGGGCGAGCTGCAGCTCGCGGCGCTTGCGTTCCTCTATGTCCTCGACGTGGGTGAGCAGGAAGCGGGGCCCGTCGGCGGCGTCGGCGACGACGGAGTTGCGCAGCGACACCCATACATACGTGCCGTCCCGGCGCACCAGCCGGAGTTCGGCCCGCCCGCCCTCCGCGGAGGTGCGCAGCAGGGTGCCTATGTCCTCGGGGTGGACGAGGTCGGCGAAGGAGTAGCGGCGCAGGGCGGAGGCGGGGCGGCCGAGCAGTCGGCAGAGCGCGTCGTTGGTCCGCAGGATCCGCCCGTGCTGGTCGCCGCCCAGCTCGGCGATGGCCATGCCGGAGGGCGCGTACTCGAAGGCCTGGCGGAAGGACTCCTCGCTGGCGCGCAGGGCCTGCTGCTCCCGCTCGAGACGGACCAGCGCCCGCTGCATGTTGGCCCGCAGCCGGGCGTTGCTGATGGCGATGGCGGCCTGGAACGCGTACATCTGGAGCGCCTCGCGCCCCCAGGCGCCGGGCCGTCGCCCGTTGCGCGGGCGGTCCACCGAGATGATCCCTATGAGTTCGCCCGCGGCACCGCCCGGGACGTTGGGCGTGCGCATGGGGGCGAAGAGGCGGTCGGAGGGGTGCCACTCGTCCTCGAAGCGGGGATCGGGGCCGCCGGTGTACCACTGCGGTACGTCGTCCTCGTCGAGGATCCAGCCCTCGGTGTGGGGTATGAACCGCAGGTCTCCCCAGGCCTCGCCCATGTCCAGCCGGCGCTCCCAGGAGGCGCGGGAGCCGACGCGGCCGGTGATCAGCGCCTCGGCGGCGGGGTCACCGGCGAACGCGGCCACGACGAGGTCGCCGTCCGAGCGGACGAGGTTGACGGCCGCCAGTTCGTAGCCGAGGCCGCTGACGACGCCTTCGGCGACGGTCTGGAGGGTGTCCGCCAGGCTGCGGGCGGTGTTCATGTCCGCCATCACCTGATGCAACTGTCGCAGGGTCGCAAGACGGACGTACGGCTCGGATTCGGCCTCCACTCGCCCTCCCCTCGAGGTCTCGCAGCAACTCCAGGGACGCGTCGGGTTCCACGGTTCTCTCGGTCTGTCTCGCCGACGCTACTGCGCGTACTCCGTAGGTAGCGTGGTGCAGCGTCACCGCCACTGAATCACAGCGCGCTGCCCACTAGGTACACAGGGTCAACAAATAACGACTCCTGTGACTCAAGTCACAGCTATGTGTGGGTGGTTGAGCGGGGACTCTCGCGCTTCCCGTGCGCTTCCCGAGCACGCCTCGGGCCTGTGGAGACGGTGCGATCATACGCGTCAACTCACGTACGCCCAGGGCGGGTTGAGACGAGGACGAGGACGGGCTCCGACCTGCGGTCCGGCGCTGGTCCTAGGTCCCGATCGGGGCTTTGGTCCGATGTGTCGGCCCGGGGACGGCGACTAGCGTGCTCACGTGCTCAAGACTCCTGCCGCCCCCTGCGTCCCCGCCGTCCCGCCCGCCTCCGGGCATGCTGAGGGGGTGAGCAACGACGAGTTCCGCGCCGCCATGTCCCGGCTGGCCGCGGGTGTGGTCCTGGTGACCGCGCACGAGCCGGCGCTGACCCCGGACGGGCCGCGCGGCGAGGACGTCGGCATGACGGCGACCGCCTTCCTGTCGGTGTCCCTGGACCCGCCGCTGGTCCTGGTGAGTCTGCGCGAGGGGTCCCGGATGGACGATCTGCTCGCCGAGCAGCCGATGTGGGCGGTCTCCGTCCTCGCGGAGAGCCAGCGGCACATCGCGGGCCGCTTCGCGATGAAGGGTCGCATCAGCGACCGGCTGCTGTTCGAGGACATCCCGTACGTGCGCGGCGAGACCAGTGGCGCACCGCTGGTCGGCGGGGCCCTCGCGACCCTGGAGTGCCGTACGGAGCAGCGGGTGCCCGCGGGCGACCACACGCTGGTCATCGGCCGGGTCCTCACGGCCGAGGTCCCGAGCGCGGACGGCGGACCGCTGCTGTACTTCCGGGGGCGCTACCGGCACCTGGGCTGACGCCGGGCGCGAGCGGTAATTCCGTGGCCGACCGGTGATCTTCCCGCCTACCGTGCGCGGATGACCCCGATGACAGCGACAGACCAGAACCAGACGACGACCGCCCCGCGCCTCGAAGAGGTCACACCCCGGAACTTCGACGCCGCGATCGGGATCCAGGTCCGCCCGGACCAGGAGCACGCCGTCTCCCCCGTCGTCCGGTCACTGGCGGAGGCGTACGTCCATCCCGCGGGCGTCGCCTGGCCGCGTCTGATCGTCGACGGCGAGCGTGCGGTGGGCTTCCTCATGGCCTTCTTCGACATCGACTGGCACGGCGACGGCACGGTCTTCCGTTCCGGCCTGTGGCGGTTGAACATCGCGGCGGGTGAACAGGGCCGGGGGTACGGCCGGTTCGCCGTGGAGTCCGTGGCCACCGAGATACAGCGCCGGGGCGGCGACCAGCTCTACGTCACCTGGCATCCCGGACCGGACGGCCCCGAGGAGTTCTATCTGAGGCTCGGCTTCCGGAAGACCGGCGAGACGAGCGAGGACGAGACGGTGGGCGTACTGGACCTGCGCCAGACCGCTACGTGCTAGCCCCAATCGCGCCCTGAACGGCCTCGCTTGGTCTCCGAGCGCTGCTTCTTCTCGCGCAGCCTGCGTTCGTTGATGCCGCGCGGGATACGCGTCGCCCGGCGGGGCCGGGGCGGTGGGGCGCTCGCCTCCGCGAGCAGGGAGGCGAGGCGTACGGCGGCGGCCTCGCGGTTGCGCCACTGCGAGCGGTGCTCGGAGGCGCGCACGCTGACGACGCCGTCCACCAGGCGCCCCGCGAGCCGTTCGAGGGCCCGCTCCTTCCACACTGCGGGCAGCGCCTCGGTGTTCGCGAGGTCGAAGCGCAACTCCACCTGCGTGTCACTGGTGTTGACGTGCTGTCCACCGGGTCCGGACGAGCGCGAGAAACGCCACATCAGCTCGGCCTCGGGGAGCGAGACGGAGCCACGGATGACGTAAGGACCGGACATGCCTCCATGGTCGCGCGCCTGTCCGAGCCGCGTCACCCCGTTTTCGTGCAATCGGGTAAAGAAAGTAAAGGGGGCCGGAACCATGGGGACCCCTCTCGACGTTGCAACCGATAGCGGTAGCTTCGTGACCGTACGAAGCCGCACACAACGCACCGCGTACGCGACCAGGGAAGGAACTCCCCACCATGGCTGTAAGCCTGTCCAAGGGTGGCAACGTCTCGCTCACCAAGGAGGCCCCGGGCCTGACCGCCGTCACCGTGGGCCTGGGCTGGGACGTCCGCACCACCACGGGTACGGACTTCGACCTCGACGCGTCCGCGATCGCGGTCAACCCCGAGGGCAAGGTCTACTCGGACCAGCACTTCGTCTTCTTCAACAACAAGCAGACCCCGGACAACACGATCGTCCACACCGGCGACAACCGCACGGGCGAGGGCGCGGGCGACGACGAGGCGATCAACGTCAACCTGGCGGGGCTCCCGGCCGACATCGACAAGGTCGTCTTCCCGGTCTCCATCTACGACGCGGAGACCCGCTCGCAGAACTTCGGCCAGGTCCGCAACGCGTACATCCGCGTGGTGAACCAGGCGGGCGGCCAGGAGATCGCCCGCTACGACCTCTCGGAGGACGCGGCCACGGAGACGGCCATGGTCTTCGGCGAGCTGTACCGCAACGGCGCGGAGTGGAAGTTCCGCGCGGTGGGCCAGGGTTACGCCTCGGGCCTGGTCGGCATCGCCCAGGACTTCGGCGTCAACGTCTGACGATGATCGGCGCCAAGGCCCCCCGGTGATCCGCGAGTTCGGGGGGCCTTCGCCTTGCGTCAGCCGAGCGGGCAGGTCAGCCCGGGGTGATGCCGGTTCGGGCAGCACACGACGTTGAGCGACACGATGCCGCCCGAGCGGTTGTAGTAGACCCAGCTCACGTCCACGCCGACGGGCAGTACGTCGAGCACGTACGCGCGCTTGGTGTCCAGGTCCACGTACGCCTGACGCCCGTCCTCGCGCTCCATCGGCGGATGGTCGAGGAACTGCCGCGTCAGCCAGTCCAGGACCACGGCCGAGTCGTCCCAGGTCCGTTCGGCCGAGGTCCGGCCGCGCTTCATCAGCCAGTGGCCCGACATCATGGGCGGCAGCTCGGAGGTCGCGAACTCGGCGGCCACCTCGCGATACCGCTGCTGCACGCGGACGGCCACCTTGTCGTCGTCCGAGACGGGCGGCGCCGGGGGGTCGGGGTGGACGGGCCGCCGGTCACCTTCTCGGTGGTACTGGTCGGGCGAACCGATCCAGGGGCCGTAGCCGTGGAAGTGTCCTGTCCAACTCATAGGCGCCGGTGTAGCAGGACCGGAGGGTGGGGCCCCGCTACACGCGGAGCGCCCACCGGAATTCACCCGGAGCGGGAGAGTTGCCCGGATTCAGCCCCGGAGCCCGTCACACTTGACCGCACCGACGAACGACGCCCAGGCGGCGGCCTCGAAGACGAGCGCTCCGCGGGCGGGGTCCTTGCTGTCGCGGACGGGGACGACGGAGGGGAGGTTGTGGGCGACCTCGACGCAGTTGCCACCGTCCGGGTTGCTGTAGCTGCTCTTGCGCCAGGCGGCTGTGCTCAGGAAGTCGTCTGAGACCTCTATGCAGGCGCCGCCGTCCGGATTGCTGTAGCTGCTCTTGCGCCACGTCGCACGGGTCAGGTCGATCGCTCGCACGGCACTTCCTCCACCATCCGCAGGACGAACTTGCGCGACTCGACCGGGTTCAGAGCCACGTCGCGCATCGCATCGTACGCACGCTGCAACCGCTCAACAGAGCTGTTTTCCTCGATGAGTTCACCACGATGGGCGTTCTCTGTGTACGCCACCGTACGCCCGTCCAGCAATCGCAGGAACATCACGTCGGTGCTCACCAGCCCGTGCAGACCAGCATCCTGCGGCAGCACCTGAAGCGTGATGTTCGGGCGCTCCGACGCGTCGAGCAAGAACTCCAACTGCTCTCGCCACTCCCCCGCATTGCCCAGCGGCGTACGGAGAACCGCCTCCGTAAGGAGTGCGCGGAACGGCGACGCTTCCTCCCCCTCCAGCAACTTCCGTCGTCCGGTGCGCGCTTCGACCTGCTGGTCCAACTCCTTGCCCTTGGCTCCGCCCAGCGCAAGCACCTCGCGTGCGTAATCGTCGGTCTGAAGCAGACCATGAATGGTGCTCACCCCGAAGTGCCACAGGCTCATCGCCTCAGCCTCCAGCAACATGTACCGCCGGTACTGCTCCTTGAACTGCGACGGATCCCCCACCGCCAGTTCCCACAACGCCAGCAGCAACCCCGGTGTCCCGTAGTACTGGTCCAGCGCCTGCACCACCTCCGGGCTCCCCAGCGTCTGGCCGCTCTCCATCTTCCCGAACAGCGACCAGTCCCAGCCCAGCGCCTCACCCAGCTTGCGCAGGCTCAGCCCCCGTTCCGTACGCAGCAACCGCAGCTCCTCCGCGAAGCGCCTGCGCGGCTCCTGGCTGCGCCCCGTGATCACCCGTCTCGGCGGCATCGCGTCCTCCACTCGGCGTCGTACCTCTCGGAAGACGCAAGGTAGTTACGCCCTCGCGCCGCGCGCAGGCGTTCGCCGAAAGAACACTCTGACTGCGTACAGCCCCTGCTGTCCCCTACGTTGCAGAGCATGATCCTCACCCCGCTCCTCCTCACCCCTGGCCACGACATCCCGGCCCCGCTGCTCGCCGAACTCACCGCGCTGTACGCCTCCCACCGCGAGTTCCACGCCCTCAGCGGTGACTTCCCGGACCCGGACGACATCCGTCCCGAGCAGGTGCAGGCCGCGCTGGTCGAGGAGTTGGCGAACCCTGACTCGGAGGTTCTCCTCGCCCGCGACGCAGAGCGCCTCGTAGGGATCGCGATCACGCTCGCCCATCACCCCGATCCGGCCGACCCCGACCCGTGGATCGGGCTGCTGATGGTCGACGGCAAGGACCAACGACGCGGGCACGGACGGCAGTTGGCGTCACTGGTCGAGGAACGCTTCCGCCTCGCGAGCCGCACCGCCGTCCGGCTCGCCGTGCTGGCGAACAACCCCAAGGGCCTCGCCTTCTGGACGGCGCTCGGCTACGAGACCCTCGACCACCGCTCGGACCGCAGGCTCGGCCGCCCCTGTGCCGTACTGCGCAAGGAGCTGCGCACCCCGCGCCGGGCGGCCCGCGTCGCCGTGGTCGACCCCGAGGGCTCGGTCTTCCTCTTCCGCTACGACAACGTCGAGGTGGGCGTGTACTGGGCGCTGCCCGGCGGTGGCCTCGACGAGGGCGAGACCCCGCACGAGGCCGCCGTGCGCGAGCTGCGTGAGGAGACCGGCTGGACTGATCTGGAGCCCGGTCCGCTGCTGTGTACGTGGGAACACGACTTCGCCTACGCCGGGACCCCGGTCCACCAGCACGAGCACATCTACGTCACCCACGGCCCGCGCCGCGACCCGAGCGGCACCCACCTGGCCGCCGCCCACGCCGAGGACGGCATCCTCGGGTGGCGCTGGTGGACCCGGCGGGAGCTCGTCGAGACATCGGAGTCCGTATGGCCGCCCCGCCTGGCCGAGCTGCTGAGCACGCTGCGGCCGTGACACCATCAGCCCGTGCTCGACATCGGCTACGCCCTCTCCAACCGCTTCCCCGACCCGCCGCAGACCGACTACCGCCGTGCGGACGTCCGTGCCCTGCGGCACGACCTGTTCTGCGGTGACGTCTATCTCGCCGACACCAAGACGGACCGGGAGTTGTCCACAGCCTGGGGATGGGTGCCGGTGCTCGACTTCGCGTGGGCGCTGTGCGACATCGTCGAGCGGCTCGACCGTGACCCGCTCGGCAGTCGCGCCGCCCGGCCGCAGCAGGCGGAGCTGGACTTCACCGAGTCCACCGACCGCCTGCTCTTCGAGCGCCGCTTCGGCTGGGTGGACATCGAGGCGGAGTGGCTCCCGGCGTCCGAGCCGCCGCTCACCTTCTCCCACACCGAACTGCGCCGCGAGGCACGGGACTTCCTGCACGACCTGATCGCCGACCTGACCGACCTCCACGAGGACCTGCGGGACAACCCGGCGATCTGGACGCTCGAAGCCCGCTTCCCCCGGATCTAGGGCCTGTATCGAGTTGCCCGCCTGCGTCGCGACGCCTGGCACGACACCTCGCCGCGTTGTCGGGCTCGCCCGCGTACGCCCAGTACGCGGGCGACCCTCCGCCTTGCGAGGCTCCCCCACTGCCTGAAGGGCGTGGGAGGTGCCCCCAGCACCAGACGCCGCGACGCCCGCCCTCCGGGCGGACGACGGGCAACTCGACACAGGCCCTAGTAACGCTGTCAGCAGCGGCGCGCGTCCTGCGGCAGGGCCACCGGGGCCGGGCCGTGGGCCGCGGGCTTCGCCTCGACCATCAGGATCGCGGCCAGGCCCGCGAGGAGCATGACGCCCGCCGCCCACCAGAGGGCGACCGTGAAGCCGTGCACCGTGCCCTGCCGGACGACCGTCGCCCGCTCGGCGGGGTCGTGCAGATGCGCGGCGAGGTAGGCCGTGCCGCTGGTCGTCGCCAGGGTGTTCAGCAGGGCCGTCCCGACGGAGCCGCCCACCTGCTGCGAGGTGCTGACGGCGGCCGAGGTCACGCCCGACTCATGGGGCGCGACCCCGGCGGTCGCGGTCGCGTAGATGGGCATGAAGGTGAGGCCCATGCCCAGGCCCATCAGCACGAGACCGGGCAGGATCTCCGTGGCGTACGCGGAGTCCACCGTGATCCGGGTCAGGAGCGCCATCCCGGTCGCCGTCAGCATCGTGCCCGGTGCCATCAGCATGCGCGGCGCCACCCGGGGCAGCAGCCGGGCCGAGATCTGCGTCGAGGCCACGACGCTCGCGAGGGTCATCGGCAGATAGCCGAGGCCCGTCCGCAGGGGCGAGTAGCCGAGGACGACCTGGAGACAGAAGGTCAGCAGCAGAGAGACGCCGAAGACGCTGAAGACGGCCAGGGACATCGTCAGGAAGCACCCGGCCCGGATGCGGTCCTGAAGGATGTGCAGCGGCAGCAGCGGGCGCGGCACCCGCGACTGCCACCACACGAACACCGCGAGCAGCACCGCCCCCACCGCGAACAGGGCCAGCACCACCGGGTCGGCCCACCCCCGCGGCTGCGCCTCGCTGAACCCGTACACGAGTGCGACCAGCCCGCCGCAGCCCAGCAGCACGCCGAGGACGTCGAGGCGGGCACCCGCGTGGCCGGGGCGGTCGCGCAGCACGGTCAGGGCGCCGACGACGGCGACGATCGCGACGGGGACGTTGACATACAGACACCAGCGCCAGTCGAGGTACTGGGTCAGCAGCCCGCCCGCGAGGAACCCGATCGCCGAGCCGCTCCCCGCGACGGCGCCGTAGACGCCGAAGGCCTTCCCGCGTTCCCGCGGATCGGTGAACGTGATCGTGAGCAGGCTGAGCGCGGAGGGGGCGAGGACGGCGGCGAAGGAGCCCTGGAGCGCGCGGGCGCCGAAGAGCATCCCGGACGTGGTGGCCGCGCCGCCTATCGCCGACGCCCCGGCGAAGCCGATCAGCCCGATGACGAACGTCCGCTTGCGGCCCACCAGGTCGGCGACCCGGCCGCCGAGCAGGAGCAGCCCGCCGAAGCCCAGGGTGTACGCGGTGACGACCCACTGGCGGTTGCCGTCGGAGATACCGAGGTCGTGCTGGGCGGACGGCAGCGCGATGTTCACGATCGTCGCGTCCAGGACCACCATCAACTGGGCCATGGCGATGACCACCAGGCCCCACCAGCGGCGGGGATCGGCGTCCTCGGCTGCCGCGGGCTCTCCCGCTCGGAGGGCGATCACCCTGCCAGAAGACCATGGATCACCACGTAACGCACCTTCAGGACAGGTCAGGGAAGGGCCGGTCAGGGAGGCCTGTCGGGGGCGTTGTCAGTGGTGGGGTGCACGATGGGGACATGGTGCACGGCAAGCGGGTCGGGAAGCGGGTGGTGAAGGCGGCGCGCAGGCCTGAGGTGCGGCTGCCGGAGCTGATGGCGTTCGACGAGGGGGAGTTGACGCCGGACGGGGACTACGACGGGCTGGAGTTCCGGGACGCGGACTTCGTCGGGCAGGACGGCGGCGGCGCCCGGTTCATGGACTGCGCGCTGACGGGCTGCGCGGTGGACGAGACCCGGCTGCGCCATGCGCGGTTCCTGGACTCGGTCCTCACGGGCATACGGGGCGTGGGCACGGACCTGGCCGAGGCGACGCTGCGCGATGTGGAGCTGGTGGAGGCCCGGCTCGGCGGCGTGCAGTTGCACGGCGCGGTGCTGGAGCGGGTCCTGGTGCGCGGCGGCAAGATCGACTACCTGAACCTGCGCAAGGCCAGGCTCAAGGACGTCGTCTTCGAGGGCTGTGTCCTCGTCGAGCCGGACTTCGGGGCCGCCCGGCTGGAGCGCGTCGCGTTCACGGACTGCGTCCTGAAGGGCGCGGACCTCACGGCCGCGACCCTGGTGGACGTGGACCTGCGGGGCGCGGCGGAGCTGGACATCGCCCGCGGAGTGGACCGGCTGTCCGGCGCGGTGATCAGCCACGCCCAGCTCCTGGACCTGGCCCCCGTGCTGGCGGCGGAGATGGGGCTGCGGGTCGCCGACTGAGTCAGCCCTGCTCGCCGCCGCCCAGTTCCGCCAGCGCCTCGTCCGTCAGCCGGTACACCGTCCACTCGTCCTGCGGGCGGGCGCCCAGGGACTTGTAGAAGCCGATGGCCGGGGTGTTCCAGTCGAGCACCGACCACTCCAGGCGCTCGTAGCCGCGGGCGACGCAGAGGCGGGCCAGTTCCGTCAGCAGCGCCTTGCCGTACCCGGCGCCGCGGGCCTGCGGGCGGACGTACAGGTCCTCCAGGTAGATGCCGTGCACGCCGCGCCAGGTGGAGAAGTTCAGGAACCACAGCGCGAAGCCGACGACCTCGCCCGTCCCGTCCTCGACGACATGGGCGTAGGCCGCCGGGCGCTCGCCGAACAGGGCCTCGTGGAGCTGCTCCCGCGTCGCCCGCGCCTCGTGCGAGGCCTTCTCGTACTCGGCCAGCTCACGGATCATCGTGTGGATGAGGGGGACGTCGGCGGGGGTCGCGGTGCGGATCATGGCGGCAGTGTCACACAAGGGTGGCGGGTCCCGGCAAGCCCCCGGAACGCGACCGTCCGGTGGTCCGGCGGCTCAGTGCCGTCCCGCCACCCGGTCCGCGATCCGGGCCAGCTTCGAGGACTCGGCGCTGTGCGTGGTCAGTTCGCGCCGGTCGGCCGTGCGGTAGGTGGCGTACATGCCGTGCACCCCGAGCCAGCGCAGCGGCTCCGGCTCCCACTTCCGCACCCGGTGGTTCACCCACGGCAGCGCGGTCAGCTCGGTCGCGCCCGCCTGGCCGGAGTCCTGCTGGACCAGATCGCGCAGCGTGCGCGCGGCGAGGTTCGTGGTGGCCACGCCCGAGCCGACGTAACCGCCCGCCCAGCCGAGCCCCGTGGAGCGGTCCAGGGTCACCGTGGCACACCAGTCGCGCGGCACCCCGAGCACGCCCGACCAGGCGTGGGTCACGTTCACCCCGGCGAGTGACGGGAAGAAGCGGACGAGGATCTCCCGCAGGGCCTCGACGGTGGCCGGCTGGGTGCGGCCGTCGTTGTCCGTGCGCGAGCCGAAGCGGTAGGGCACCCCGCGCCCGCCGAGCGCGATCCGGCCGTCGGCGGTGCGCTGCGCGTACATGTACGCGTGCGCCATGTCGCCGAGCGTCTCGCGGCCCTCCCAGCCGATCTCCGCCCACTGCTCGTCGGTCAGCGGCTCGGTCGCGATCATCGAGGAGTTCATGGGCAGCCAGGTGCGCCGCTGGCCCTTCAGCGACGCCGTGAACCCCTCGGTGCAGCGCAGCACATAGGGCGCTCGGACGGTGCCGTACGGCGTCACCGCGTGCTTCGGGCGGATCTCCGTGACCGGGGTCTGCTCGTGGATGGTCACGCCGAGCGCCTCGACGGCCGCCGCGAGGCCCTTGACCAGCTTCACCGGGTGCAGCCGCGCCCCGTGCGGGGTCCAGGTCGAGCCGACGGCGTCCGCGACACGGATCCGCTCGGCGGTCTCCGTGGCGCCGTACAGCTCGCGGTCCTTCTCGCCGTACGACAGCTCGTGCTCGTGGAACGCCTTCAGCCGGGCCAGTTGCGCGGGCGTGTACGCCACCTCCAGGACACCGCCGACGTATACGTCCGCGTCGATGCCCTCGTCCTCGGTGACCCGTACGACCTCGGCGACCGTCTCGTTCATCGCCTGCTGGAGCCGTACGGCGGCCTCGTGGCCGTGCAGCTTCGCGTACCGGTCGCGGCCCGCGACGCCGTTGTAGAGCCAGCCGCCGTTGCGCCCGGAGGCGCCGTAGCCGCAGAACTTCTGCTCCAGCACCGTGATCCGCAGGAACGGCGCGGCCTTCTTGAGGTAGTACGCGGTCCACAGGCCGGTGTAGCCGCCGCCGACGATCACCACGTCCGCGGACGCGTCCCCGGCGAGGGGCTCCCGCGGGGCGGGGAGGCCGTCGTCCGCGTACCAGTAGGAGACACCGCCGTTGACCACGCTGTTCGCTGCGCTGCTCATGCGCGGGACGTTAATCCCTGAGAGCGGCCAGTGTCTCCTTCGGATTCCATGGTTCTCCCCGCCCCACCACCAGCGGTCGGCAGGCCAGACCGATCACCGCCGAGACGAGATGTCCGAACCTGGTGAAATCGGGTGCGAGGGCGAACGGGGTCCCGCACACCAGCAGGACGCCCGCCAGATACGCGTACCGCCAGGGCGACGCGATCCGGTACGTGAGCACCGCCACCACCCCGACCAGCGCGTAACTCACGCCTATGTCAAGGGCGTTGACCGCCGAGCGTGGGGCGCTGCCGTCCCGGATGGCGAGCAGCAGCGCGCCCTCGCTCGCGAGCGTGGCCAGGACGTGCGCGGCGAGGCACACGGCCAGCCAGCGCACGGTGCCCAGCCAGCGCTCCGCCTGGGCGTGGAAGACGGTGTAGAGCACGGCGTACGGCAGGACGTATCCGCCCTCTGTCCACATCGCGCTGGCGATGAGGGCCCGTACGGGGTGGGACGACAGCTCGTGGAGGTTCGTGGAGCGCTTGCGCAGGAAGTGCTCGGCCACCCCCGGAGGCATATGGCGCAGGGCGACCGTGGTGAGGCACAGGAGCAGCAGCCAGAGGTAGGTCCCCGGGGCGCTGCGGACGTAGGCCGCCGCTGCCCCGGGCAGACGTCGGAAACGTATGCCCCGCTTCACACTCGCCAGTATCGTCGGGGAGGTGATTCCGGTGCCTGGCGAGCTGGCCGCCTCACAGGAGATGTTCAACGGGGACGCGGGGCGCGCGTTCGTCGCGGACCTGCCCAGGCGGGCGGCGGAGTTCCTGGAGCGCTGGCGGCTGCGGGTCGACGGGCCGTCGATGTACGGGGTGTGCGCGCTGGTCCTTCCGGTGCGCCGGGCCGAGGGGACACCGGCCGCGCTGAAGCTCCAGCTCCTGGACGCGGAGAGCGCGGGCGAGCCGCTCGCGCTGCGGGCCTGGGGCGGCGAGGGGGCCGTACGGCTGCTGGAGCACGACGAGGCGACCTGCACGCTCCTGCTGGAACGCCTCGACCACGAGCGCGCGCTCACGGACCTGCCGGACGCCCGCGAGGCCGTCCTCGTCATCGCCGAGCTGCTGGCCCGGCTGACCTCCCGGCCCGCCCCGGCGGGAATACGCCGACTGGGCGACATCGCACAGGGGATGCTGGAGCAGGTGCCCCGGACGCTGGAACGCATCCCGGACCCCGCCGACCGCCGACTGATCGAGGACTGCGCGGCGGCGGTCCGCGAGGTGGTCTCCGAGCCCGGCGACCGCCTTCTGCACTGGGACCTGCACTACGCCAACGTCCTCGCCGCCGACCGCGCCCCCTGGCTGGCCATCGACCCCAAGCCGCTCGCGGGCGACCCCGGCTTCGACCTCATGCCCGCCCTCGACAACCGCTACGACCCCGCCGAGACCCGGTGGCGCTTCGACGCGCTGACAGGCGCCCTCGGCCTGGACCGGGAGCGGGCGCGGGCCTGGACGCTGGGGCGGGTGCTGCAGAACTGCCTGTGGGAGATCGATGACGACCGCCCGCTGGAGACGGTGCAGTTGGAGATCGGACGCACGCTGCGCGGCTGACGTCGCCGGGCCCGCGGAGTCGGGGGCCCGGCGAACGTCGGCCGTGTGGGCGGCTGTTCACGTCGTGGCGTCACGCTCCCAGCGGTAGAAGCAGTGCGCCATGGCGTCCTTGGGCGAGCGCCAGGTCTCCGGGTCGTACGCGCTGACGTACGCCGACAGGCGCTCGCTGATGTCCCGGAACTCCGGGTGCCCGACCACCTTGGCGATGGCGGGGCCGGGGTCCCGCTCGGACTCGACGAGATGCATGTACACGTCCCCGAACTGGAAGAGGCTGCGCCGGGCCACCCCGACGAGGTGCGGCAGCTCCCCCCGGTCGGACTCCGCGAACACCTTGGCGATGTCCGGGGCCGAGCCGGGGGCCATCCGGGCGACGATCAACTCTTGGTACATCGACCTGCTCTCCGTCCCGTACTCCCGCTGGATCAGTCGGCCAGGACCGAGGCCGGGCGGTGCTGGGCCGCCACCTTCTCGATGCGGTCCCGGATGAGCTCCATCTGGATCTTCGAGTTGCGGTTGATGTTGTCGGTCATCCAGGCGTCGTCCACGGGGGCGTCCGGCTTCATCTCGAAGTCCTGCGCCCACACCATCCGGGTGCCCTGGGCCACCTCCTCGTAGCGCCAGCGGATGTCCATGTACGCGAAGGGGCCCGGCTCGACGCGGCGGGCCTTGACGCTGAGCCCGGCGCGGTCCGTCTCCCGCTCCGAGACCCAGCTCCACACCGTGCCCTTCTCATCGGGATGCATGGTCAGCCGGAACGTCGTCTTCGCGCCCTCGCGGGAGAGGATCTCCACGGCCGCGTACTCACTGAACAACTGCGGCCAGTTCTCCAGGTCGTTGGTCATGTCCCACACGAGGTCCAGCGGAGCGGCGATGATGATCTCGTTCTGCGTGTGTCCGGCCATGATCAGGCTCCTGCCATCAGGGTGCTGTTGACGAGGTCGAGGAACTGCCGGGGCGTCTTGCACCGCTCGGCGTCCGGCGGCATCGGCGTGCCGTGGCGGTTCTCCAGTTCGCCCACGATGCCGAGCAGGCCCAGCGAGTCGAGGCCGAGCGAGTCGAAGGCGGAGTCGTACTGCTCCTCGAGGTCCTGCGGGGCCACGGTGATACCGGCGGCCTGCTTCATCAGCTCGGCCAGTTCTTCGAGGGTGATGGATGCGCTCATGCGGTTCCTCTCCTTTGCTCCAGGGCGGCCTCGCTGCGAGGCGTCGCGTGGTCGGTCGTTCGCCCCTCGGTCCTCGGCTGTCGGTCGTTCGGTTCTCTCAGGAGGCGAGCCGCAGTACGAGGGCCGAGTTCGACCCCATGAGTCCCCGGCTGAGGACCAGCGCCGTGCGCGGTTCGGCGGCGCGGGCGCGGCCGGTCACCAGGTCGAGGTCGTGGCAGATGTCGAAGACGTTGGGGGTGGGTGGGATCAGGCCGTGCTCCATCGCGAGCACCGCCGCGGCCGTGTCCAGGACGGGCGCCGCGCAATAGCCGCGCCCCGTACCGGTCTTGGGCGCCGTGACCGGCACCTGTCTGCCGTGCGGGCCCAGGGCGTCGGTGATCGCCAGCGCCTCGGCGCGGTCGGCCTCCGGTACCCCGAGGGCGTCGGCGAAGACGACGTCGACCTCCTCGGGGGCGCAGCGCGCCTCGCGCAGCGCGCCGCGGATCGCCTGGGCGAGCCCGTCGCGGGACAGCTCCCAGCGAGAGGCGCCGGTGAACGTCGCCGCGTGTCCGGCGATGACGGCCCGGACCGGTACGCCCCGCTCCCGGGCCCTGGTCTCCTCCTCCACGACGAGCATGGCGCCGCCCTCGGCGGGCACGAATCCGCGGGCGCCCTCGGTGAAGGGGAGGTAGGCCCGCGCCGGGTCCTCGGCGGTGCTCAACTCCTCGTAGCCGAGCTGGCAGACCATCGAGTACGGGGCCAGCGGCGCCTCGGTGGAACCCGCCATGATCGCGTCGGTGCCCCGCTGAACGGCCCGCGCGGCATGCGCCAGGGCGTCCAGGCCGCCGGCCTCGTCGGCGGCGACGACCGAGCAAGGGCCCTTGAAGCCACGGCGTATGGAGATCTGACCGGTGCTGGCCGCGTAGAACCAGGCGATGGACTGGTACGGGCCGACGAACCGGCTTCCCTTGCCCCACAGCCGCTGCAGCTCGCGCTGCCCGAACTCGCCGCCGCCGGATCCGGCGGCGGTGACCACGCCGAGGGAGAACGGCGCGCCGTCGACATCGGCCTGGCCGAGCCGGGCGTCCGTCAGCGCGAGGTCGGCGGCGGCCATCGCGAAGTGCGTGAACCGGTCCGTCTGGACCAGATAGCGCTCCTCGACGGCCGCCGACGCGTCGAAGGAACGGACCTCACCGGCCACCCGCAACGGCAGATGCTCGCACCCTTCGCGGGTGACCCGGTCGAGGATGCTCACTCCTTCCTGGGTGGCCTTCCAAAACGCGTCGGTGCTCGTTCCGTTGGGCGCGACGACGCCGATTCCGGTGACGGCGGCACGCCTGACGTGCGGTGCGTTCATCGTGTCCTCTCCCTCGGCCGGGTCAGGATCACCGCGGACTGGAATCCGCCGAACCCGCTGCCCACGGAGAGCACGCTGTTCAGTCTCCGTTCGCGGGCCACACGGGGCACGTAGTCCAGATCGCATTCGGGGTCGGGGGTCTCGTAGTTCGCGGTCGGCGGCACGACCTGGTGGGCCAGCGCCAGCACACAGGCCACGACCTCGATCGCCCCGATCGCCCCGAGGGAGTGCCCCACCATGGACTTGATGGAGCTCATGGGCGTGTCGTAGGCGTGGTGGCCGAGGGCCCGCTTCACCGCGGCCGTCTCGTGACGGTCGTTCTGCCGGGTGCCCGAGCCATGGGCGTTGACGTAGTCGATCGCCGAGCCGTCGAGCCGGGCGTGGTCCAGCGCGACGTCGATCGCCCTGGCCATCTCCAGGCCTTCCTTGGTCAGGCCGGTCATGTGGTAGGCGTTGCCGAAGGTGGCGTATCCGCCTATCTCGCAGTACACGTGCGCGCCACGGGCCCGTGCGTGTTCCAGTTCCTCCAGGACGAGCACCGCGCCGCCCTCGCCCATGACGAACCCGTCACGGTCGGCGTCGAAGGGGCGGGAGGCGTGCGCCGGGTCGTCGTTGTTCGGGGACGTGGCCTTGATCGCGTCGAAGCAGGCCATGGTGATCGGTGAGATCGGCGAGTCCGACGCCCCGGTCACACAGATGTCGGCCCGGCCCTCCTCGACGGTGTGAAAGGCGTAGCCGACCGCGTCGAGGCCCGAGGTGCAGCCCGTGGAGACGGTCTGCACCGGCCCGCGGGCCCCGAAGCGCTCCGCCACCATGGAGGCCAGCGTGCTGGGCGAGAACGCACGGTGAAGATGCGGGTCCGCCTCGCGGTGGTCCACGTCCCAGCGTTGGCCGTGATGGCTGACCTGGACGTAGTCGTGTTCCAGCCGGGTGGTGCCGCCCACCGCGGTGCCCAGCGAAACGCCCACCCGCCAGGGGTCCTCCCGGGCCAGGTCGAGCCCGGCGTCCCGGACGGCCTCGTCGCCCGCGGCCAGGGCGAACTGGATGTACCGGTCGGCGCGTTCGACGTCCTCCGGCGCGAGCCCGTGGGCCGCCGGGTCGAAGTCGCACTCGGCGGCGATCCGCGAGCGCAGGCTGCTCGGGTCGAAGAACGTGATGCCCCGCGTCGCGGTGCGGCCCGCCGCGAGCAGGTCCCAGAACGCCGGTACACCGATGCCGCCCGGTGCCACGATGCCTATACCGGTGACCGCCACACGCCGGGTCATGAAGGAACCTGGTCTCGATCGGCCGCCCCTGCTCCCTCGGCGGCGGCGACCGGGACGGCGGCGTCGTCCTCGGTGTCGACATGGCCGAGCTGCGGGCGCGGTGCGAGCGGTCCGAGGTGGAAGACGAGCCGGGCCTCCTCGTCGCCGACGTTGCGGAAGCGGTGGCGCATATAGGCGGGGATCATGAGCCCCTGCTCGGGCCGCAGCGGGGTGGGCTCACCGTCGAGGTCCACTTCCAGTTGTCCGCAGATGACGTACACGAACTCCTCGGAGTACGGGTGATAGTGCTCGCCGATGCGGTCGCCGGGCTGCACGATGGCCACGCCCATGAATCCGCTGGTGGACCCGACCGTGGCCGGGGTGAGCATGGCGCGCAGATCGCCTCCGCGTCTGCGGTTGGGGTCGGTCTCGCTGAGATCCACGATTCTGGGACGGGGTTTGATCACGTCGTTCCTCCGATGGTGTGCGTGCTGCGTCGGCGGGGCTCGGCCGACGGGGCCGGTCAGGCACGAGGGCCCGGTCAGGCACGGGGCCGGTCAGGCCGTCGACGCGTGGCGGTCGGTGACGAGGTCCATGCGGGCGAACTCGAGGAAGCCCTTGAGGTCGCCACTGTCCAGCGCGGACGCGTCCGGTCCGGCGGCGGTGTCGACGAGGGCCGCCAGCTCGGCAGCCTGCTCGGGGTCGCGCAGACCGAGCGAGCGGACGGGGTCGGCGGCGAGGCCGCCGCGTACGTCGATCAGCCGCACCACGATATCGTCGCGCTGGAAGATCGTGCTGCCGCAGATGGGGCCGGCCGGGTTCTCCGCCTGGGCCTCGTCGTGTTCGGAGAGCAGCCGGGCCAGCTTCATCCCGCAGCCGGGGCGGGCCGGGTAGTACAGGGCGTGCCGCTCGGCGTCCGGGTACTCCTGCCCGGCCGTCACATGGTGCACGGCGGGCAGCGCGGCACGGGCGAAGAACATCCGGGCGGCCTCGGGATCCTCGAAGTCGCGCTCCTGCTCCAGATACGGGTTGATGGCCTCCTCGACGGCCCGTACCTGGGGCTGCCGGGCGACATGGCGCAGCGCCGCGAGCAGGTCGCCCTCGACCTCGATGGCCCGCACGACCCGGTTGCCGTGCATGAACAGGGAGGTGCGGCACAGCCGTGTGGTGTCGTCGACCCGCGCCTCGGGCGCCGCGTAGTTCGCGAGGATCTTGGCGACCTTCGGCACACTGTCCGGCTTGACCGTGAAGGTGATCGCGTGGCGGATCACGCCGTCGCCGATGCGGGGAGCGTTCCGCAGCCGCCGGTCCTCGGAGGCGGCCGGAACGCCGACGCCGGTCTCACGCATGATGTGGAAGCGCATCGACCGGGTGTCGCGGATACAGGTGTTCATCGGCCGCACCATCTGTACGTGCTCTTCGCTGTTCACCCAGGCGAGGAAGGGCGGAGCGCTCTCCCACTCACTGGTGATGAGCCACTGGGAGGGGTTGTCGATGGACTGGCAGATCTGGTCGCTGACATGGCCGGGGACCTTCGCGACCTCGCCGCACAGGTGCTCGTACGCCTTCAGGAACTCCGGCTGCATGCCGTCGTGGACGTCCACCAGAAGGACGACCCGAAGACGGGAGCCGTCGAACACGGACTGGGAGACTCGTTTCGTCGCCGGCCGGGTCGTCGGTCCTGAAACACGTTCAGACGTTGTGGTCATTTGAGGGCACATCTCCTTCACCGGGCGGAGGTCGACGCCGAGCGCGGGTGACGCGACGTCAGCGTTCCTCGATCGTGTTCCGGCCACAGGAAGCGCGCGACTCGTATGAACCACGTGGGTGAAGGGGCGTACCTCCCGCGCCCGGACGGCGGAGGACCGGCCGTACGGGAGGAGTGCTTGACCCTCACGTGGCGTGATGCCGCAGCGTCGGGTGCGTGGAACAGCACCTGACCGTGGGACGCGTGGCCGAGCTGGGCGGCGTGAGCGTCCGCACGCTGCATCACTACGACGAGATCGGCCTCGCGCGCCCGTCCGCACGGACCGCGGCAGGCTACCGGGCCTACTCTGCGGCCGACGTGGAGCGCGTACGGGAGGTGCTCGCCTACCGGCGGCTGGGCTTCGGACTGCGCGAGATCGCGGCTCTGGTCGACGACCCGGCCGCCGACGCGGTCGCGCATCTGCACCGGCTGCGCGGCCTGCTGCTGGAACAGCGCGACCGCGCTGCCGCCGTGGTGGCGGCCATCGACAGGGAACTGGAGGCACGGGCGATGGGGATCGACACGCCGCCGGAGGAGCAACTGAAGGTGTTCAGAGCGCAGTTGTACGAATCCATCGGGTCCGCGTAGCCGACGCCCCGGCGCACCGAGCCGCGGATCGCCGTGCGGATCCGGGACGTGCTCGGCGGTTAAGCGGGACTGCCGTCAAGAACTACCGTCAACGCCCTCACGACCATGATCGTGAGGGCGTTGTCCCAGGTAGTTCATAGAGCCCCCTGTCGGATTCGAACCGACGACCTTCGCTTTACAAGAGCGGCGCTCTGACCAGCTGAGCTAAGGAGGCCTGCACGTGTGTGCCCGTGCAGTGTACCCAGGTCCCGCTGTGGCTCCGGCGGGAATTCCCGGGAACTTCGCCCTCCCCCCGGTACTGACAGGGCGAGGTGACGCCGGGTACCGTCCTGAACCAGTTCACTCGTGTGGACTACACCACAACGGAACCCCGTCGTGGCTCACCACCTTTACAACGGATCGTCCGGCACGTTCCTGCCGGTGAAGGGGGCCCATTCACCATGGCCACTGTCTCGTTCGACAAGGCGACCCGGGTCTACCCGGGCTCCGACAAGCCCGCCGTCGACGCGCTCGACATCCAGATCGAGGACGGGGAGTTCCTCGTCCTGGTCGGCCCGTCCGGCTGCGGCAAGTCCACCTCGCTGCGCATGCTGGCGGGGCTGGAGGACGTGAACGCCGGTGCCATCCGGATCGGTGACCGCGATGTCACGCATCTGCCGCCCAAGGACCGGGACATCGCCATGGTGTTCCAGAACTACGCGCTCTACCCGCACATGACCGTCGCGGACAACATGGGCTTCGCGCTCAAGATCGCCGGGGTGCCGAAGGCGGAGATCCGCAAGAAGGTCGAGGAGGCCGCGAAGATCCTCGACCTCACCGAGTACCTGGACCGCAAGCCGAAGGCGCTCTCCGGTGGTCAGCGTCAGCGCGTCGCCATGGGCCGCGCCATCGTGCGCGAGCCGCAGGTGTTCCTCATGGACGAGCCGCTGTCCAACCTCGACGCCAAGCTCCGCGTCTCCACCCGTACGCAGATCGCCTCGCTGCAGCGCCGTCTCGGCATCACCACCGTCTACGTCACCCACGACCAGGTCGAGGCCATGACGATGGGCGACCGGGTGGCCGTGCTCAAGGACGGGCTGCTCCAGCAGATCGACACCCCGCGCAACATGTACGACAAGCCCGCCAACCTGTTCGTCGCCGGGTTCATCGGCTCCCCGGCCATGAACCTGGTCGAGGTCCCGATCACCGACGGCGGGGTGAAGTTCGGCAACAGCGTGGTGCCGGTCAGCCGCGAGGCGCTGAAGGCCGCCACCGACAAGGGGGACCGTACGGTCACGGTCGGCGTCCGGCCCGAGCACTTCGACGTGCAGCAGGGCGACGGCGCCGCGTCCGCGCTCTCCAAGGACGCCCCGGCCGGTCTGGCCGTCTCCGTGAACGTCGTCGAGGAGACGGGCGCCGACGGGTACATCTACGGCTCCGTCGAGGTCGGCGGCGAGCACACGGACCTCGTCGTGCGCGTCAGCAGCCGCGCGGTCCCGGAGAAGGGCGCCACCGTGCACGTCGTACCGCAGCCGGGCGAGACCCATGTGTTCTCGACGTCGACGGGCGAGCGTCTCTCCGACTGACCCGAGCACGAGCACGACACCGAGAGGGTCCCGCGGTCGGCCGCGGGACCCTCTTCGCCGTCAACCGTCGTCTGCGGACACCCACCATCGGCCTCCGCCAACCGCCAAGTCTCCGGCGAACAAGGGCAATTCACGCGGCCCGCGTCAACCCCGTACCCACAATTCACGGGTTCCGTATCCCTCGAACCGGTGACTAAATGTCGCCAAATCACTACCTCGCGCTACGCTCGCTCGCGTGAAGCACTCCACTACTCCACGGGCACGGCGCGGCCGTGGCCCCGCTCTCCGGGTCGGCCGCACCCTCGCCCTCGTCCTGCCTGTCGTCCTGGTGCTGTCCGGGACCCTGGCGGTCGCGCGCGTCAACTGGTCCGGGAACCCTTCGAGTTCGGTGCTCGCCGCCTCGGAGGCGATCCCGGCGAAGGGGGCGGCGCACGGCTCCGCCCGCGCCCCGCAGGACGTGCTGCGCGACCGGCTGCTGCTGGAACTCCAGCAGGAGAACCCGGGCGTCGCGCTCACCCACCTCCAGCAGGCCGTGAACGGCCGCCCGGCGCTGGCCAAGCACTGCACGTCCATCGCCCGCGCCCTCGGCCGCGCCGCGGTCCGTGTCTACGGCGCCTCCCGTGCGCAGTCCTACGCCCGCCCGGTCTGCGACACCTCCTTCGCCTCGGGCGTGGCGCAGCACGGCTGAGGTGCGCCCGGCGCCAGGGCATACCGCCCGAAACGGCTGACGGGGCGCGACGTACAGTGCGGGTCATGACCGATCCGCACGCCGCCTCGCGCCCCGTTCAAGCCGTCATCCTGGCCGGCGGCCAAGGCTCACGGCTGCGTCCCTACACGGACGACCGCCCCAAGCCGATGGTGGAGATCCCGGGCACCGGGACCCCGATCATCGGCCATCAGCTCGCCTGGCTCGCCGAAGAGGGCGTCACGGACGTGGTGGTCTCCTGCGGCCATCTCGCCGACGTCCTGGAGGACTGGCTGGCGTCGGCCGAGCTGCCCGTCCGCGTCACCACGGTCGTCGAGACCGAGCCCCTCGGCCGCGGCGGCGGTCTGCGCCACGCCGCCGCGCGCCTCCCCCACCCCGACCAGCCGTGGTTCGCGACGAACGGCGACATCTGGACCCGGTTCTCGCTGCGCGACATGGCCGACTTCCACACCGAGCGCGACGCGGTCGCCACGCTCGCGCTGGCGCGTCCGCGTATCCCCTGGGGTGCCGTCCAGACGGACGGCTTCGGCCATGTCACGGACTTCATCGAGTCCCCGCCGACGACGTACGAGGTCAACGCGGGCGTCTACGTCTTCTCCGCCGAGTTCGCCGACCTGCTTCCCGAGCGCGGCGACCATGAACGTACGACGTTCCCCCGCCTGGCCCGGGAGCGGCGGCTGGCCGGCTTCCCGATCCCGCAGGGCGCGTACTGGCGGGCCATCGACACCGCGAAGGACCTCACGGAGGCGGCCAGGGAACTGGCGGCGCTCGGGCACTGAGAGCTGCTCCGGTACTGAGAAGCGAGAGAGCAGTGGGCCCCGTGCACGAGCTCGTGCACGGGGCCCACCGTTGCCTGCCGGGGCACTACCCCAGCAGGCCGCCCACCAGGCGGTCCGCGCCTCCGGAGCCGCCGCTGCTGCCACCGCCCGTGCCGCCCGCCGGGCCGCCCGTGCCGCTGCCGCCGGAGGACGACGGGCCCGCGCTGGTGCTCGGGGCCTGCCGCTGCGGTACCGACGGCCGCTGCGGGGCCTGGCCCACCGTGCCCTGGGTCTGGCTCGGCCGACCGCCCGTGGCCGCACCCGTCGCGCCCGTCCGGCCGGGGGTACCCGTCGTACCCGGAGCGCCCGTCGCACCGGCCGTCTCCCGGGCCGTGGCCGCGCCGGACGGCGAGGACGTCGTACCGTGCGTCGTCGGCGGGCGCGAGGCCGAGGGGCTCGCCTTGTGGTGCCGCGCGCCCGGCGTCCGGGGCAGCGGCGAGCCCGGCAGTTCGTTGCGCGGCGCCTCGCCGGGGCCGGGCACGACCACGCGGTTCGCGTCCCGCACCGCCCCGCCGAGCAGCGACCCGACCAGCAGGATCACCCCGGTCACCAGCCCCGCCACCAGCGCGCCGCGGCGCAGCACGTACTGCCGCAGCTCCCAGATGTCCGAGCGCGGCCCGAGCGTGCGCCACGCCCCCGCCGCGAGCCGTCCGTCCACGGAGTACACCGGCGCCCCGGCGATGATCAGCGGGGACCAGGCCGCGAGGTAGAGGATGTCGGCCATCTCGTACGCGGGGGCCGTCCGCCAGCTCACCGTGACGATCAGCGCGGCCGAGAGCAGGGCCCCGAGCACGGCCGCGACGCGCTGCCACAGGCCGAGGACCGTGAGCACGCCCACGATCACCTGGAGGAAGGCCACGGCGAGACCCGTGCCGATGGGGTGCTGGAGCGCGAACTGCCGTAGCGGCTCGGCGACTTGCCAGGGGTGCAGCGTGTGGAGCCACGCGGCCATGGAGCCCTGCTTGCCGCCGTCGAAGTAGACCGGGTCGCAGAGCTTGCTCATGCCCGCGTAGGCGGCGATGGAGCCGAGGACGATGCGCAGGGGCAGCAGCACCACGCCGAGGTTCAACCGGCGGCCGGGGTAGTACGCGTGCCGCGTCTGGTCGCCCGCATGCCGCCGCCCCGGAGGCCGGTCCTCGGCCGCGAACTCCCGCTCGTCGTACGGGGATTCGTACGGATCGCGGCCGGACTCGCCGTACGCGTCGTCGGCGCTGCGCATGTGCGGCAGCAGCCGGGTGCGGCCCAGGTCGTGGCCGTGACCGTGCCCGCCGCCGACGATCGGCGTCGGGACGGTCGCTTCGGTCGGATCGTCGTAGCCGTCGGTCCCCGGCAGGCCGTCGACGCGCGGCAGGACCTGGGTCGCGCCCGCGTCCTCGCCGTAGCCCACGCTGGTGCTCCGCACCGCTTGCAACAGCCGGTGCGCGCCGGTGTCGTCGGGTGCCGACTTCCCGGTCCAGACGACCGGCCGACGGCGGCGGGCGGGAGCAACGGGCGTACCGGGCACGTCGGTTCTGTCCGCCGCACCGGCGTGGGGCATGCGCGCGACGACCTGCGGCGAGGTCGCCTGCCAGACGACGCGCCGGGGCTGGGCGCGGCGCGCCGACGCGCCCAACTGCACGCGAAAGCTGGCGTGATTGACGATGACCTGCGCCGGATCGCTCGGCACCTTCACCATGCTCAGCACGGGGGTGTCGTCGAATCCCGACGATCGGTCCCCCGTGGGTGTGCGGGGTGTTCTGGTCTCCACACTCATCTAACCGAGTGACGTGTGGTTAGGACACTGCCTTGACCGCGCGGATCTGTCCGGACCCCGTCAAGCGCGTCCCCGGCGAGCGGTTCGCCCCCTACGCGTGAAGGGCTGAACGTGTGTTCAGCCCTTCATCGCCTTTACGACACGCGCGATCAGACGCGCCTGCGGGACGCCTCGTAGAGCACGATGCCCGCCGCCACACCGGCGTTGAGCGACTCCGCCCCACCCGGCATCGGGATCCGGACCCGGACGTCGCAGGTCTCGCCGACGAGCCGCGACAGGCCCTTGCCCTCGCTGCCGACGACGATGACGACCGGCCCGTCCAGGGCTTCCAGCGCGCCGAGCTCGGCCTCTCCGTCGGCGGCCAGACCGACGACGGTGATGCCCGCCTTCTTGTACGCCTCCAGGGCGCGCGTGAGGTTGGTGGCGCGCGCGACGGGCGTACGGGCGGCCGTACCGGCGGACGTCTTCCACGCACCCGCGGTCATCCCGGCCGCGCGCCGCTCGGGCACGACGACGCCGTGCCCGCCGAAGGCGGAGACGGAACGGACGACGGCGCCGAGGTTGCGCGGGTCGGTCACCCCGTCGAGGGCGACGATCAGCGGGTCCTCGCCCTCGTCGTAGGCGGCCGAGGCGAGGTCCTCGGGGTGCGCGTACTCGTACGGCGGGACCTGGAGGACCAGGCCCTGGTGGTTCAGCCCGTTCGTCATCCGGTCCAGCTCGGGACGCGGGGCCTCCATGAGGTTGATGCCGCCGCGCTCGGCCGCGAGCTGGAGCGCCTCGCGCACCCGCTCGTCGTTGTCGATGAACTGCTGGACGTAGAGCGTGGAGGCGGGCACCCCTTCACGGAGCGCCTCGACGACGGGGTTGCGCCCGACGACCAGCTCGGACGAGGACTTCCCGCCCGTACGGCGCTGGGGGCGCCCCTGCTGGGCGCGGCGTGCCTTCGCCTGGGCGGCGCGCTGCTTGGCGTGTCCCTTGCGCATCTCGGCGGGCGGGGTCGGCCCCTTGCCCTCGAGGCCCCGGCGCCGCTGGCCGCCGCTGCCGACCTGCGCGCCCTTCTTGCCGGACATGCGGCGGTTGTTCGCGGCCATGACCTACCTGTTCTCTTCGAAGCGTTCATCTGTACGTCGTTCGTACGTCGTCGACGTCTCTGTACGTCGTCTCCGTACGTCCATGACGTCTGTACGTCTATGCAGTGTGCCGCCCGGAGGGCCGGGCGGCACAATCGATCATCGGATCGGTGAACGGCTCAGCTCCGGCCGAGCGTCCAGCGCGGCCCCTCGGGGCTGTCCTCGATGACGAGCCCGGACTGGCCGAGCTGGTCGCGGATGGCGTCCGCGGTGGCCCAGTCCTTGCGGGCACGGGCGGCTTCGCGCTGCTGGAGCACGAGGCCCACGAGGCTGTCCACGACGCCGTGGAGATCCTCGCCGCGGTCGTTCTCCCCGGCCCAGTGCGCGTCGAGCGGGTCGAGGCCGAGGACCCCGAGCATCGCCCGCACCTCGGCGAGCCGGGCCACGGCGGCGTCCTTGTCGTCGGCGGCCAGCGCGCTGTTGCCCTGGCGGACCGTGGTGTGCACCACGGCGAGCGCCTGCGGCACGCCCAGGTCGTCGTCCATCGCCTCGGCGAACGCGGGCGGCACCTCGTCGGCGGGCTCGACGACGCCCCCGGCCTTCTCGACGACGCGCTGCACGAACCCCTCGATGCGCGCGAACGCGGACTCCGCCTCGCGCAGGGCGTCCTCGCTGTACTCGATCATCGAGCGGTAGTGCGGGGTGCCGAGGTAGTAGCGCAGGACGATGGGGCGCCAGTGCTTGACCATCTCGGAGACGAGCACGGAGTTGCCGAGCGACTTCGACATCTTCTCGCCGCTCATGGTGACCCAGGCGTTGTGCACCCAGTACCGCGCGAACTCGTCACCGAAGGCCTGGGCCTGGGCGATCTCGTTCTCGTGGTGCGGGAAGACGAGGTCGAGGCCGCCGCCGTGGATGTCGAAGGCGGAGCCGAGGTACTTGTGCGCCATCGCCGAGCACTCCAGGTGCCAGCCGGGTCGGCCGCGTCCCCACGGCGTCTCCCAGGTCGGCTCACCGGGCTTGGCGGCCTTCCACATCGCGAAGTCGCGCGGGTCCCGCTTGCCCGTCTCCCCGGTCCCGGAGGGCTGCTGAAGGTTCTCCAGTTCCTGGTTGGACAACTGGAGGTAGCCGGGGAAGGAGCGCACGTCGAAGTACACGTTGCCGTCGGCCTCGTAGGCGTGCCCGCGCTCGATGAGCGTGCGCATCATCTCGACCATCTCGGTGATGTGCCCGGTGGCGCGCGGCTCGTAGGTCGGCGGCAGGCAGCCGAGGACGTCGTAGCCCCGAGTGAAGGCGCGCTCGTTCTCGTACCCGATCGCCCACCAAGGGCGGCCCTGGTCGGCGGACTTGGCGATGATCTTGTCGTCGATGTCCGTGACGTTGCGGATGAACGTCACGTCGTAGCCGCGGTAGGCGAACCAGCGGCGCATGATGTCGAAGTCGAGGCCCGAGCGGATGTGCCCGATGTGCGGGGCCGCCTGCACGGTGGCGCCACACAGGTAGATCGAGACACAACCCGGCTTGAGCGGGGAGAAGTCGCGGATCTGCCGGGCGCTGGTGTCGTACAGGCGAATAGTCACGTGTCCAGGGTAGTGGGCCGCGGGCAGTGCCTCGCGCCCCATTCACATACGGCCGACCACCTTTCGCGGCACGACCCTGACCACCACCCGCTCCGCGTCCCGCGCCGACTCCGGGTTGAACTCGGCGTACTTCTTGCCGGTGTACTTCAGCGACAACTCGTCGATGAGGTCCCGGGCGCCCTCCGTCGACAGTTCCGCGGTCCCCCGGATCTCCGCGTACTCGTACGGCGACCGGGGGTCCTGGACCACGATGCTCACTCTGGGATCGCGGTCCAGGTTCAGCTTCTTGCGCCGGTCCGCCGTCGTGGAGAAGAGGATCTCGTCACCGTCCCGCTTGACCCACACCGGGGAGAGCTGCGGACCGCCGTCGGGCTGGAGTGTCCCGACGACGATGAAGACGGGGCTGTCGAGCAGGTTCTTGAGCCGGTCGGACAGTACGGCGGCGGGCATGGGTACCTCCGGGACCTCGTTCTCCGGTCACTCTCCGGGTACCCTCGCACACGCTCAGCCCTCGCGCACCACGAGTGCCGTGGCGATCGCCATCAGCCCTTCGTCGCGCCCGGGGAAGCCGAGGCCGTCCGTCGTCGCGCCGGACACGGACACCGGTGCCCCCGCGGCTTCGGACAGGATCCGCTGCGCCTCCGCACGGCGCTTGCCGATCTTCGGCCGGGGGCCGACGACCTGCACGGCGACGTTCCCGATCCGGAATCCGGCCGCGCGCACGATGCGGGCCGCCTCCGTCAGCAGCGTGATGCCCGCCGCGCCCGACCATTCGGGACGGCCCGTGCCGAAGTGCTGTCCCAGGTCGCCGAGTCCGGCCGCCGAGAAGAGCGCGTTGCAGGCGGCGTGGGCGACCACGTCCGCGTCCGAGTGGCCCGCGAGACCCGGCCCCTCGCCCTCCCACTTCAGACCGGCGCACCACAACTCCCGCCCCTCTTCGAAGGCGTGGATGTCGGTGCCGATGCCCACCTGGGGCAACAGAGGTGCGTCAGAAGCCATCGTTGAGCCTCCTGCGCGCCAGAACGGCCTCCGCGAGCACCAGGTCCAGGGGCCGGGTGACCTTGAATGCCTCCTCGTGGCCGGGCACCACCACGACCCGCAGCCCCAACTGCTCCACCATGCTCGCGTCGTCCGTGACGTCGTTCGTCACCGTCTCGTGGGCCCGGACCAGCGTCGCGCGGTCGAAGCCCTGCGGGGTCTGCACCGCGCGCAGCCGGGCGCGGTCCGGGGTCGCGACCACCGGTTCCGGCGCGCCGGGGGCGGTCGCGGGCGCGACCTCCTTCACGGTGTCGGCGAGCGGCAGCGCGGGGACGACGGCGGGCGCGCCCTCCCGTACCGCGTCGATCACGGCGTCCACCGTGTCCACCGGGACGAGCGGGCGGGCCGCGTCATGGACGAGGACCGTCTCGTACCCGGGCGGCAGCGCGTCGAGGCCGAGCTTCACGGACTCCTGGCGCGTCGCACCGCCGGGGACGACGACGAAGTCCGTCCGCTCGGGCAGCGCGTGCGCGTCGAGCATCGACTTGACCTCGGTGGCGCCCTCGGGCGGGGCCACGACGATCACCAGGGAGACGGCGTTGGAGGCGGCCATCGCGCGCACGGCGTGGATGAGCATGGGCGTGCCGTTCAGCGCGCGCAGCGCCTTCGGGGCGCCCGGACCTAGGCGTACACCCCGGCCGGCGGCCGGAATCACGGCGGCTGTACTGGCTGCGCCGGGCGAGGGGCGTGATTCGTCAGACATCGGATCCTGTCAGGTTTGTGTGCTCGGCAGGTGTGGGTATGGCCAGGATGCCGGGCGCGACGCCTTGACCGGAGACCCTTTCCGTGACTTCTGGACTTCTGGTCGAGGCGGTAGCCGCCCGGTTCCGGCGCCGAGTATCGGGGGTGGTCACCGGCGTACGGCGCTCGGGCAGGCATTCGCTCCTGGGGGACCTGGGGACCTCACCGCGGGACTCATGGGTGGGAACACGCCCGTGGGGATGGACACACCCATGGGTATGCACATGCCGCGGCGCCCGGCGACAGCTACTGCGTCATCGGGCACCACGGCATGTGCATGCGTGCTGGGTGCTGGAATGCACCGGTCCGCCCATCGCGTCCTGATCGGGAAGCGAGGGGGCGGCATGAGCGTCAGGACGCGAGGACCTCGTCGAGCAGGGCCTCGGCCTTGTCCTCGTTCGTGTTCTCCGCGAGAGCGAGTTCGCTCACCAGGATCTGGCGGGCCTTGGCGAGCATCCGCTTCTCACCGGCGGACAGTCCGCGCTCACGCTCACGGCGCCACAGGTCACGTACGACTTCCGCGACCTTGATGACGTCGCCGGAGGCGAGCTTCTCCAGGTTTGCCTTGTAGCGACGCGACCAGTTCGTGGGCTCCTCGGCGTACGGCGCGCGCAACACCTCGAAGACCCGGTCCAACCCGTCCTGGCCGACCACATCACGCACGCCGACGAACTCCGCATTGTCCGCTGGCACACGCACTGTCAGGTCGCCCTGGGCGACCTTCAGCACCAAGTAGGTCTTGTCCACGCCTTTGATCTGACGAGTTTCGATGGCTTCGATCAGCGCGGCCCCGTGATGGGGATAGACCACGGTGTCGCCAACCTTGAACGTCATGTGACAGGTACCCCTTCCGTGGCTATCCAGGGTAACACGGAAACCGCGTCTTCTGAATGGCGTTTTCGCAGGTCAGGGCATATCTCGGGGCTTGACAACCGCGACGCGGACGTGCTTCGAGGGGGGAGCGGAAGGAGGTATTCGCAGGTCGGAGCGGCTCCGCGGGCGAAGCGAAACGCGTACGTTACACGCTTCACGAACGCTTGACGAGGGCCCGATCGTCCAGATTTGTCCTCCTCCAGCCGCTCTGCTTCCGCTACTCCGTTCGGTGCCCGGAGCCGGATGCGGTACGAATCCGGAATTGATCAAGCCGTACGGCGATCCGCGCTTGTTGTCCCGTTGATCGATTTTCCCTACCGCCTCGCATTCCTTACCGAAATCCCGGCCCGGACTCAGAGGACGCTTATGTGAATGCGGAACTCCATCAACGTCCGCTCCGTCAACGGCCACTCCCTCAAGGTCCACTTCCGGCAAGGTCAATGTGTCCGGCTGACGAGACCCGCGGGAACTGCGGGAGGCGGAGGACGCGAGGGTCGCCGGGGACGTCGTACGGTCCCCGCGGGGACGAAGTCGAGGTTAGGGGAGGGTCGGGTGCGGGCGCTCCCGGACGGCTCGGTAACCTATGGCCGCTGACAGACACTTAGGGCGGCTTTATCAGGGGGTCGTCCTGCTCCGCCCACGTTCAAGGAGTTGCCGCCGCCGTGAGCAGCAGCCTTCGACGCGGCGCCCTCGCCGCTGCCGCCATCGCGTTCTCGATCACCGCGCTCACCGCGTGCGGTGCCGGCAACGACGCCCAGACGCTGGGAATCAAGCCGGACCACGCGGCGACCGCCGTTGGTGACATCAAGATCCAGAACGCGATCGTCATCACCCAGCCCGACCAGAAGTCGGGTGGCCCGGCCGTGGTCGCCGCGACCGTCTTCAACGACGGGCGCACGCCCCAGACGCTGGACTCGATCGCCGTGGAGGGCGCCGGCACCGCCGACCTCACGCCCGTCAACGGCAGCAAGGTGACCGTCCCGGCCGGGGGATCCGTCGTCATCGGCGGCAAGGGCAACACCTCCGCCGTGCTGAGCAACCCGGGTGAGGCCGTCAAGAGCGGCAGCGCTCACAAGGTGACCTTCTCCTTCAGCAAGACCGGTGACGTGAGCCTTGAGGCCTTCGCCGTCCCGGCCGAGAGCTACTTCACCAAGTGGGGCCCGACGGCCATCCCGTCGCCGGCCGCCCCCGAGGCGCCGTCCGAGAGCGCCACGGCGTCGCCGAGCGAGGGCGCCCCGTCCGGCTCGCCGTCGGCCACCGCCGGGCACTGACACACCCGTACGACAGGGCGGCACCCCTCCTCCGGGAGGGGTGCCGCCCTGTGTCGTGCCGTGCCCGTGTCGGGCTCGTCGTCGGCTTACGGCTCGAACTTGTAGCCGAGGCCGCGGACCGTCACCAGATAGCGCGGGGCGCTCGGGTCCGGCTCGATCTTGGCGCGCAGCCGCTTGACGTGGACGTCGAGGGTCTTGGTGTCGCCCACGTAGTCGGCGCCCCAGACGCGGTCGATGAGCTGCATCCGGGTCAGGACACGGCCCGCGTTGCGCAGCAGCATCTCCAGCAGGTCGAACTCCTTGAGCGGCAGGTCGACCTTGGCACCGGCCACCGTGACCACATGGCGGTCGACGTCCATACGGACCGGACCGGCCTCCAGCGCGGCGGGCGTCACCTCCTCCGGCTCGCCGCGGCGGCGCAGGACGGCCCGGATACGGGCGACCAGCTCCCGGGAGGAGAACGGCTTGGTGACGTAGTCGTCGGCCCCTATCTCCAGCCCGACCACCTTGTCTATCTCGCTGTCCTTGGCGGTCACCATGATCACTGGAACGTTGGAACGGCCCCGGAGCTGACGGCAGACCTCCGTGCCCGGCAGTCCGGGCAGCATCAGGTCGAGCAGGACGAGGTCGGCGCCGTTGCGCTCGAACTCGTCGAGACCGTCGGGCCCGGTGGCCGCGATGGCCACCTCGAAGCCCTCCTTGCGGAGCATGTAGGACAGGGCGTCGGAGAAGGACTCCTCGTCCTCGACGACGAGCACTCGGGTCACTGAAGGACCTCCGGGGAGGGATGCGGTTCGTACGGGGAAGAGACGGTGGTCGTCCCGTCGGGTCGGCCGTCCTCGTCATCGAGTCCGGTCGGATGGCCGGCCGCGCGGTCGCGGGCCACGCCCGCTTCCGGCAGCCGCAGAGTGAAGGTGGAGCCCTGACCCGCGGAACTCCACACGGTGACCTCCCCGCCGTGCGAGGCGGCCACATGCTTGACGATCGCGAGACCGAGGCCCGTACCGCCCGTGGCTCGGGAGCGGGCCGGGTCGACGCGGTAGAAGCGCTCGAAGATGCGCTCCTTGTCCTTGTCGGAGATGCCGATGCCCTGATCGGTCACGGCGATCTCGATCAGATCCCCGCCGGACGCGGACACCCGGCGCGCGGAGATGCCGACGCGAGTGCGCGCGGGCGAGTAGTTGACCGCGTTCTCCACGAGGTTGCCGAGGGCTGCGGCCAGTTGGCCGCGGTTGCCCCACACATACAGACCGGCGCTGCCGCCCGCCCGGCCCCCGCTCTTCGGGTCGCGCCCCGGAGGCGTCCAGATGTTCGAGGCCATGGTGATCTGCTTGGCGCCCGCCTGGTGGCGGCAGCGGTCGACGGCCTCGGCGACCAGTTCGTCCACGCGTACCGGCTCGGCGTCTTCCAGCGGGTCGTCGTTCTGCACCCGCGAGAGGTCGATCAGCTCCTGGACCAGGTTCGTCAGCCGGGTCGCCTCGATCTGCATACGGCCCGCGAAGCGCTCCACGGCCTCGGGGTCGTCGGAGGCGTCCATCACGGCCTCGGAGAGCAGCGACAGGGCGCCGACCGGGGTCTTCAGCTCATGGCTGACGTTGGCCACGAAGTCGCGGCGCACCGCCTCGATGCGACGGGCCTCGGTGAGGTCCTCGACGAGGAGCAGCACCAGCCGGGAGCCGAGGGGCGCCACCCGCGCGGAGACGGCGAGGGCCTCGCCGCGTCCGGTGCCCCGGCGGGGCAGGTCCAGCTCGACCTGGCGGATCTCGCCGTCGCGCCGGGTGTCGCGCGCCATCTGGAGCATCGGCTCGACGGCGATCTTCCCGCCGCGGACGAGACCGAGCGCGTACGCCGCGGAGCTGGCCTTGACCACGGTGTCGGCCTCGTCCAGGACGACGGCCGAGGAGCCCAGTACGGACAGCACCGTGTCCACGCCGGGCGGCAGCACGGACTCGGAGTGCGAGGAGGTGCGGATGGGGCGTTTCTGGTCGCGCTCGCTCCAGCGGAACGCCAGCATGGCGATGACACCGGTGAGTACTCCGGCGATCGCTGCCGCTGCGGCGACCGCCGCGTTCACGTCCATGCATCCAGGTTAGGCACCTGCTGTCCCCTGCCCCCAGCCACCGGAGTGCGACCTGGACCACTCGTCGCCCAGAGTTCACCTTGGAGCCAGGAGTGATTCACCGGGGATGCCGGAAACAGTCGCGTACGGGCCGGAACGTGGGAGCGTGGGGTGCGGAGGCCCCGTGGCCACCGTGGTCGCCATGGCGGTGGGCTCCGGCCCCCGCCCCGAAGCGGACGTGAGAGAGGGACACCTGATGCGGGACGCGTACCACGAGGAACTGGACTCGATCAGTGAGGGCCTGGTCGACATGGCCCGGCTCGTCGGGTCGGCGATCGGGCGCGCCACGACGGCCATCCTCGACGCCGACCTGAAGCTGGCGGAAGCGGTGATCGAGGGCGACCAGAAGGTCGACGACCTTCAGCACGAGCTGGAGGCGCGCGCCATAACCCTCCTCGCCCGTCAGCAGCCGGTGGCGACGGATCTGCGGATCGTCGTCACGTCGCTGCGGATGAGCGCCGACCTGGAGCGCTCGGGCGACCTGGCCCAGCATGTCGCGAAGCTGGCGCGGCTGCGCTTCCCCGAGCGCGCCGTCCCGCACGACCTGCACGCGACCATCCTGGAGATGGGCCAGCTCGCGCAGCGTCTGATGGCGAAGGCGGCCGAGGTCATCATCACGAAGGACGTCGACCTGGCGCTGCAACTGGAGCAGGACGACGACGAGATGGACCTGCTCCACCGCACGCTCTTCCAGCACCTGATGGACGACCGCTGGAAGCACGGCATCGAGACGGCCGTGGACGTCACCCTGCTGGGCCGCTACTACGAGCGCTACGCGGACCACGCGGTGGCGGTGGCGAAGCGGGTGGTGTACCTGGTGACGGGCGAGCACGCGGACGAACTCCAGCCGGAGATGCCGCCGGTGACGGGGGCCGAGGGGGCCTGACGGAACGGGGGCGCCCGAGGGGCTTGCCCCAGGACCTCGGGCGCGCACGAGCCTCCGTGCGCCGTTGATGCGCCGGGTACGGCGGGCGTGCAATGGGTACGGCACCAGTCTCGAAAGCCTCGAGGAGGGCCCCATGGCCGAGACCCCCAGCACGCCCGACCCCACGCAGGAGCGCGACACTCCACAGCCCGCCGAGATCAAGAGCCTGCCGTTGGTGGGCGCGTGCGGCTGCGGCTCGGGCTGCGGCTGCGGCTGCCAGTCCGGCGCGCCGTGCCAGTGCGGCTGACGAGCGGGACCGTCCGATCGTCCTGACGTCCTGATCGCCGCCCCGATCGTCTCCCTGGGCAGGGTCCGTCGCCCGGGGAACGGTTCGCCGCCCGCGAGCGTCGTCCCTCTCCAGGGCACGCGACCGTGCCCCGGAGAGGGGAGACCGGGTGGGTACGGGCGACTTCGCCAAGTGGACAAGGCGGTTCGAGGACGAGCGCGAGCGCAGGAACGCTCAGGGCGATCCGGACTGGGAGCGGGGCGCGCGGCTGCATCCGGCGGTGTGGGCGGGTATCCAGCGCTTCCAGGTCGGTGAGGACGGTGACGGGGCCAACCTCGTCGCCAAGGCGGACGAGGCGGGCGACGCCGACTACGCGCGAGCGGTACGGCTCTTCGTCGCCGAGGAGCAGAACCACGCCCGTCTCCTCGCCCGGCTGCTCGCGGCAGGTGGCGTACGGACGGTGACCGGCCACTGGACCGACACGGCCTTCGTACGCTTACGGCGCCTCATGGGCCTGCGTCTGGAACTACTGGTCCTGATGATCGCGGAGTTCGTGGCCCTGCGCTATTACCGGGCCCTGCGCGACGGCACCGACGACCTCCTCACCTCGGATGTGGCGGGGCGGATCCTGTCCGACGAGGAGCGCCATGTCCCGTTCCACTGCGCACGACTGCACGCCTCCATAGCGGAGTTGCCTCGCGCGATACGCCGCCCGGTGATGACCCTGTGGCGGCTCCTTCTCCTGGCCGTCTCGGTCGTCGTCGCCGCCGACCACGGCCGGGCGCTGCGCCGACTCGGCGTCCCACGCCTGCGGTTCGTGTCCGACGTCATGACCTCGTCCGCCGAGGTCGTCTCCGCGGTGCTGGAGCCCCGCCCGGACGCCTGGACGAGTGCGGGCTGACAACGGCCTGAGAACTCTGCCGTCTTGAGCCCGCTGTAGCCTTCTCGCCTGATCGTCACGGATGCGGGGAGGGGCAACACGTGGGGTTCAAGCGGCTGTTCGGGATCGGGGACCCGGACGAGGCGGTCGAGGTGGACACGCAGATCCTGGGGCCGGTGTATCCGGGCGGCGAGGTGAAGGGCGAGGTCCTCCTCCGAGGCGGCACACGCGACACGCGCATCGAGGGCATCTACCTGCGCTTCACGGTCCGGCACACGGACTACAGCGGCGAGCAGCGCGACTACGAGTTCGACAGTTGCGTCGCCAAGCCCTCGGACATCACTCTGCGCAAGGGCGAGGAGGAACGCCTCACCTTCTCCGAGCGGCTGTCCTGGGAGACGCCGGTGAGCGAACTCGGCGGGCGGGCCCTCGGAGTCGTGCTCTCCGTGAAGAGCAAGCTCCGGCGCACTTGGGACGACGAGGGCACGGAAGTCGACAACGACTTGCTGCACATCTCGGCCCTGCCCCTGCACGAGGCCGTCCTGGACGCGTTCGCGGAGGAGGGGTACCACTGCGACTCCGCGTACGTCGTCGACGAGTCCATCCCGAACACGGAGCACCACCACTACTTCCACCAGTGCTTCGTCCTCACGGACCACGCGTCCGTGCCCGGCCGGCCGGAACAACTGGAGGTCGTCTTCCAGACGAACGTCGTCGGCGCGGTGGTCCATGTACGACGCGCGACGCCCGACGTACGGGACTGGACCGACAAGCCCCCGACCCGCCGCTTCCCCGCCGCCCACCACGAGATCGGCCAAGTCGACTGGCGCCCCCGGGTACGCAAGGCACTGGAGGAACTCGCCTTGCTCGACGACCAGTAGGGCACAGCCACGGCCCCGATACGACGACGAGCCCCGTGCCTGCGGCTTCTCCGCAGGCACGGGGCTCGTTCGCGCGGGCTTACTTCTTCTTGCCCTGGTTCTTGACCGCCTCGATCGCGGCTGCCGCCGCGTCCGGGTCGAGGTAGGTGCCGCCGGGGGTGATCGGGCGGAAGTCGGCGTCGAGTTCGTAGGCCAGCGGGATGCCCGTGGGGATGTTCAGGCCCGCGATGTCGGCGTCCGAGATGCGGTCGAGGTGCTTGACCAGGGCCCGCAGGCTGTTCCCGTGCGCGACGACCAGGACCGTGCGGCCGGTCAGGAGGTCGGGGACGATGGCGTCGAACCAGTACGGGAGCATGCGGCCGACGACGTCCTTCAGGCACTCCGTCTGCGGGCGCTCCTCCGGCGGGAGGGTCGCGTAGCGCGGGTCGGCGAACTGGGAGTACGTGTCGTCGCGGTCGAGCTCCGGCGGCGGGGTGTCGTAGGACCGGCGCCACAGCATGAACTGCTCCTCGCCGAACTCGGCGAGCGTCTGCGCCTTGTCCTTGCCCTGGAGGGCGCCGTAGTGGCGCTCGTTCAGGCGCCAGGTGCGGTGGACCGGGATCCAGTGGCGGTCGCAGGTCTCCAGGGCGAGCTGAGCCGTGCGGATCGCGCGCTTCAGGAGGGACGTGTGGAGCACGTCGGGCAGCAGGCCGGCGTCCTTGAGCAGGTCACCGCCGCGGACCGCCTCCTTCTCGCCCTTCTCGTTGAGGTTGACGTCCACCCAGCCGGTGAACAGGTTCTTCGCGTTCCACTCGCTCTCGCCGTGGCGGAGGAGGATCAGCTTGTACGGTGCGTCGGCCATGGTTCTGAGCGTAATCGAACCCTCCGGCCGCCTGCGCGCCCGCCCGGCGTACGAAACGGCAGGCCCGGCCGCCGCCTGCCTGTCGGCCGGAATACGACGGTTGACGACATCTGTTAATCGAGTGGCTCCGCCCGATCCCTCTTCGTAAGGTGTGGAAGCTATCTACGCTGCTTACACCTTGGGGGATCCCTGATGCCGCTCGCCGCCCTGAGACGCGCCGCACGACACTCCGTCTCCGGGCTCCCCCGTGAGTTCTGGTGGCTGTGGACCAGCACGCTCGTCAACCGTCTCGGCGCCTTCGTCGCCACCTTCATGGCGCTGTATCTGACCCTGGACCGCGGGTACTCCGCCTCGTACGCCGGTCTCGTCGCGTCGCTGCACGGCCTCGGCGGGGTCGTCTCCTCCCTCGGCGCGGGCGTGATGACCGACCGGCTCGGACGACGGCCCACTCTGCTGATCGCCCAGGCGTCCACGGCTCTCTCCGTCGCTTTGCTCGGCTTCATGCACGACCCGGTGGCGATCGCGGCCGTCGCCTTCCTGGTGGGCATGGCGAGCAACGCCTCGCGCCCCGCCGTGCAGGCGATGATGGCCGACATCGTCCGGCCCGAGGACCGGGTCCGCGCGTTCTCCCTCAACTACTGGGCGATCAACCTGGGCTTCGCGGTCTCCTCGGCGGGGGCGGGCTTCATCGCCGAGTACAGCTATCTCGCCGGGTTCCTGCTCGAGGCGGGGATGACGATGGTCTGCGCGATCGTCGTCTTCGTGAAGCTGCCGGAGTCGCGCCCGGAGCCGACCGCCAAGGAAGCCGCCGAGAGCGTCGGCCTCGGGACCGTTCTGCGCGACGGCCGCTTCATGAGCGTGGTCGGCCTGTCCTTCCTGGTCGCGCTCATCTTCCAGCAGGGGTCGGTGGGCCTGCCGGTGGCGATGGGCAAGGCGGGCTTCACGCCCGCGGACTACGGCATGGCGATCGCCGTCAACGGCGTCCTGATCGTGGCGCTCCAGATCCCGGTCACCCGCTTCATCGAGCACCGCGACCCGCGTCGGCTGCTCGTCGTCTCGTCCCTGCTCGCGGGGTACGGCTTCGGGCTCACCGCGTTCGCGGGCTCGGTCGGCGTCTTCGCGCTGACGGTGTGCGTGTGGACGCTGGCGGAGATCGTCAACGCACCCACCCAGACCGGCCTCGTCGTCCGCCTCTCCCCCGTGCACGGACGCGGTCGCTACCAGGGCATGTACACCCTGTCCTGGGCGGTCGCGGCCCTGACCGCCCCCCTGATGTCCGGCTTCGTCATCGACCGCCTGGGCGCGGAGTGGCTGTGGGGCATGTGCGCCCTGATCGGCACGGGCGCGGCCCTCGGGTACGGGGTCCTGATGCGCCGCCTGCCCGTGGAACAGCCGGTGGCGAAGGCGCACATGGAGGCGGCCGAGCCGGAGGTCCGTACGGCCTGAGGCCCATGACGGTCCGTCCGCCATCACGGCTACGCCGCCACCTTCCCCGCGACGGCGTCGAGGAACGTCACGTCGACACGGACCAGATACCGCTCCCGCTCGACGAGGAACCGCTCGGTGTGCGGCTCAGCCTCATACGCCAACAGCCCTGCGGGGGACGGACGTCAGCGTGCCGGGCGAAACTTGTCAGGTGCGCGGTCCGGCAGGTCGGGGGCTCGGCCTCCGGGCGGAGCTCAGGCCTCCGGGCGTCCGGTCAGATGGCTGAACGCCTCCAGATTGCGGGTCGACTCGCCGCGTGAGACACGCCAGGCGTACTCCTTGCGGATCGCGGACGCGAAGCCCAGTTCCAGGAGGGTGTTGAAGCTTCCGTCCGCCGCTTCCAGGACCGAGCCGAGCAGGCGGTCCACCTCGGTCGCGGTGACGGCGGTGAGCGGGAGCCTGCCGGTCAGGTAGATGTCGCCGAGCGGGTCGACGGCGTAACTCACCCCGTACAGCTTGAGGTTGCGCTCCAGCAGCCAGCGGTGCACCCCGGCCTCGTTCTCGTCGGGGTGCCGGATGACGAACGCGTTGACGGACAGGGAGTGCTTGCCGACCAGGAGCGAGACGGTCGTGGACAGCTTGTGCGTCCCGGGGAGCTTCACGACGTACGAGCCGGTACGCGGGCTCTCCCACTCCAGTTCGGCGTCCTTGAGAGTCTCTTCGATGACCCGCGCCGCCCGCTGTTCCTCAGCCATGCCGGGAGCCTACGCGACCGCCGTCAGCCGTGGTACGCGCGGACCCGGCGCCGATGGGCCTGGATGGCGGCCGTGTAGACGTCGGCTGTCGCGCGGGCGGCCGTGTCCCAGCCGAAGGACCGGGCATGCCGGGCCGCGGCCTCGCCCAGCCGGAGGGACAGCCCCGGGTCGTCGGCGAATTCTCCGAGGACGCGCGCGTAGGCGGCCGGATCGTGCCCCTGGACGAGGAACCCGGTCCGGCCGTCCTGAACGGCGACGGGCAGTCCGCCGACCGCGGCGGCCAGCACCGGGGTACCGGCCGCCTGCGCCTCGATGGCGACCAGTCCGAACGACTCGTTGTGCGACGGCATCACCAGCACCGACGCGGCACGGAACCAGTCCGCGAGCTGGTCCTGCCCGACGGGCGGATGGAAGCGCACCACATCGCACAAGCCGAGCCGCGCGGCCAGCTTCTGCAGGCCCTCCGGCTTCGCCAGACCGCGACCGCTGAGCCCGCCCACGACAGGTACGACGATGCGGGAGCGCAGCTCGGGACGCTGGTCGAGGAGCACGGCGACGGCGCGCAGCAGGACATCGGGGGCCTTGAGGGGCTGTATCCGCCCGGCGAAGAGAGGGATGAAGGCGTCCTGCGGCAGCCCGAGGCGGGCGCGGGCGGCGGCACGGCCGTCGGCGGGCCGGAAGCGCTCCAGGTTGACGCCGGGGTGGACGACGGCGACCTTGCCCGGGTCGGCCGCGTAGTGGCGTACCAACTCCTCGGACTCGTCGGCGGTGTTGGCGATCAGCCGGTCGGCGGCGGACACGATCTGGGTCTCGCCGATGACGCGGGCGGCGGGCTCGGGGGTGTCGCCCTCGGCGAGGGAGGCGTTCTTGACCTTGGCCATGGTGTGCATGGCGTGCACCAGGGGGGCGCCCCAGCGCTGGGCGGCGAGCCAGCCGACGTGGCCGGAGAGCCAGTAGTGGGAGTGCACGAGGTCGTAGTAGCCGGGCCGGTGGCCGGCCCAGGCCTGCATCACACCGTGGGTGAAGGCGCAGAGCTGAGCGGGCAGGTCCTCCTTGGCGAGGCCCTCGTACGGACCGGCGTCGACATGCCGGACGAGGACGCCGGGGGCGAGGTCGACGCTCGGCGGGAGCGCGGCGGAGGTCGCGCGCGTGAAGATCTCGACCTCGATGTTGATGGCGGCCAGTCGCTGGGCGAGCTCCACGATGTAGACGTTCATGCCGCCCGCGTCGCCCGTGCCGGGCTGGTGGAGCGGTGAGGTGTGCACGGAGAGCATGGCGACGCGGCGGGGGCGGCGGTGCAGCCGCAGCCTGGGGGGAGCCGCCGGAGAGCGACGCCCGAGCCTGCTCACATACTGGCTCACCTGGCGTTCCTCCTTGTTGCGGGCATGCCTGACGGACGGTGCGGACCTCTCTCCAGGGGTGGGAACACCAGAACGCGGCGCTCCATTTCCCCCACACGTCGCTTTACCGAATCATTACCAAATTTCGCTCAACCGTTCGAGGTGTGGCGAGGTGCGGGGGTGCGCTGTGAGGGTGCCCAGTGGGGTTATCCACAGGCCGGTCCGCCCCGTCCACCCGGCCGCTTACTCTCGTACACATGCCAACCCGCGCCTCGTCCCTCCCCCACCCTCGGCTTCGCTCGGCCGGGGGTACCCCCATCGTGGGTACGGTGACGCGCGGGACCACCAACCCGAACCGGCTGCGCCGGATGGACCGCTGGATCGCCGCGGTCCACGGCGCCGAGTTGCGCCGTACGGCGGACCCGGTCGCCGTCGACCTCGGCTACGGCGCCGCGCCGTGGACCGCCGTGGAGCTGCTGTGCCGCCTGCGCGGTGCCGCGCCCCGCGCCCGCGTGGTCGGCGTCGAGATCGAGCCCGCCCGGGTCGCCGCCGCGCAGCCGTACGCCCGTGAGGGCCTGGTGTTCCGGCACGGCGGCTTCGAGGTGCCCGTGCCGGGCCGCCCGTCCCTGATCCGCGCCGCGAACGTGCTGCGGCAGTACGACGAGGGCGAGGTCGCGGCCGTCTGGGAGCGGCTGTGCGCCCGGCTCGCGCCCGCCGATCCGGCGTCCGGCTCCCGTGGCGGCCTGCTCGTCGAGGGCACCTGCGACGAGATCGGCCGCCGCCACGTCTGGGTCGCTCTCGGCCCCGAGGGCCCGCGCACGGTCACCTTCGCCACCCGGCTCGGCTCGCTGGACCACCCGTCCGACCTGGCCGAGCGGCTCCCGAAGGCGCTCATCCACCGCAACGTCCCGGGCGAGCCCGTGCACGCCTTCCTGCGCGACTTCGACCGCGCCTGGGCCGCCGCCGCACCCTACGCCTCGTACGGCGCGCGCCAGCGCTGGATACGCACGGTCCGCCGACTGACGGCGGACTGGCCGGTGACCGACGGCCCGGCGCGCTGGCGCCAGGGCGAAGTCACCGTGGACTGGGGGGCGTTGGCCCCGCAGGCGTGAGCCCGCCCCACCCCGGGGTGCTCACCGCTCCACCTCGCGTCCGCCCCAAGAGGACGTTCTTCCTGCGTCGTTCGTCACATTCGCGGAAGACCGCCGTACGCGGACCGGCGCAGGGGAAAGGAGATCGTCGTACTGGGTACGGCAACGGGAGGGACTTTCGCGCACTCGAGCCCCACCTCTGTCACATTCCGCGCCGACATGGCACGATCCCCCAGGCGACCGCTAGTTACTGACGGTAAATCAGATTTGGGGGCGACATATGGGATCCGGTAAGCGGACCCTGACCACGGCGGCGATCGCCCTGGTCTGCGCGGTCAGTGTGCTCGGCGCGCCAGGCGCGGCACACGCGACTCCGAGCCGGCCGACGCCGGCACCCACCCCGTCCGGCGGCCCGACTGCGGCCCCCGACAAGGACCTTGAGGCGATCCGCCAGAAGCTGGACGACCTCTACCACGACGCCGCGGTCGCCACGGACGCCTACAACGCGGCCGAGGAGAAGGCCGACAAGCAATCGACGCAGCTCGTCGAGCTGGCCCAGGAGATCGTCAAGGGCCAGGAGAAGCTGACCCGGCTGAAGGACCGGGCGGGCGCGGCGGCCCGCGCCCAGTACCGCGGCGAGGGCCTGCCTCCCGAGGTGCGGCTCTGGCTGAGCCGCAACCCCCAGGAGTTCCTCGACGGCACGGGCACCGTCCGCCAGGGCGAGCACGCGACCCAGGGCATGCTCACGGAGTTGACGCGCACCCAGGACGACCTGAAGCAGTACGCGAACGACGCCTCCGAGCACTGGAAGAAGCTCGAGGCCAACCGCAAGGCCAAGGCCGAGGCGAAGAAGAAGATCGAGAAGCAGATCAGGACGGCCCGGAAGGTCGAGTCCCGGCTGAAGAAGCAGGAGCAGCAGCGGCTGCGGAAGCTGGAGGAGGAAGCGGCGAAGAAGGCGCAGGCCTCCTGGCTCGGCTCCGGCATACTGCGGGAGATCAACGGCAAGGCGTCCGAAGACGGCCGCAGAGCCGTGGACTTCGCGACCGACCAGATCGGCAAGCCGTACCAGTGGGGCGCCGTGGGCCCGAAGTCGTACGACTGCTCGGGGCTGACGTCGAAGGCGTGGGCGGCGGCCGGTACGGGCATTCCGCGCACCTCGCAGGAGCAGTGGAGACGACTCCGGCACGTCGGCATCAAGGACATGCGCCCCGGCGACCTGATCATCTACTTCAAGGACGCCAGCCATGTCGGGATGTACGTCGGCGACGGCACGATCGTCCACGCGCCGCGGCCCGGCCGGACGGTGACGCTCGCGGGAGCGGGCACGATGCCGATCCTCGGGGTCGTACGGCCCGACGCGTGAGCACACGGCGGACACCGCTCCTCGACGGGCCGGGCACTGCCCGTCGAGGGGTCGGGCGTCTCGTGACGTCTCCCACGTGACCTGGCGCACGCCACGGCCGCGTCAAACCTCCGCACGGCGTGACATTCCTCATCCCCGGACCGGCCGTGCCATGTCCAACTGCGGTACGGGATGCGGCATATGACGTCAGCCTGATTCCCGGCGTCACCCCACCGGGCATTCCGTTGCGACCGCTGCTCCCGCTATGGTCCCCGTCGGTGGGTCGAGGTCCCTCGCCCCGCCGTGCCCTCGGGGGGAGGGAAGGAACCCAGACACGATGCCCGTACCCGTACCGCGGCAGAGGGTGACCCCGGCCGTGGAGAGTGGTCAGGCTCACGCCGGGCCCCCGCCGGGGACCCCGGCCGCACCGGGGCCGGCCGCCCGGACCAAGGGCCCGGCCGACACGCTCACCCTGCTGGTGATCGAGGACGATCCGGCCGGTTCACCGATCCTGCCCGAGATGCTCGACTCGGCGGGCCGGCCCATCCGGCTGCGTACCGCCCGCAACCTCACCGAGGCCGGGCGGCTGCTCACCGACGACGTCCACTGCATCCTGCTGGACCTCGCGCTGCCCGCCCCCGGACGGGCCGACGAGGAAGGCGACGAGCTGGCCGTCCTGCGGCATGTGCTCGAACTGGCGCCCCGCCACGCCGTCCTCGCGCTCACCGCGTCCGGTGACGCCGAGCGCGGCGCCGAGGCGGTCCGTGTGGGCGCCCAGGACTACCTCTTCCGCGAGGAGCTGGACGGACGGCTGCTGAGCCGCGCGATCCGCTACGCGGTCGAGCGCAAGCGCTCCGACACGACCGAGCGGCGGCTGACCGAGTCCCGGCTGCGGGCGCAGGAGAACCGCCGTCTGGAGCGGGGCCTGCTGCCCACCCCGCTGCTGGACGGCTCCTCCCTGCGCTTCGCCGCCCGCTACCGCCCCGGCCGCTCCCGCGCGCTGCTCGGCGGCGACTTCTACGACACCGTCCGCACCCCCGACGGCACGGTGCACGCGATGATCGGCGACGTCTGCGGGCACGGCCCCGACGAGGCCGCGCTCGGCGTGGAGCTGCGCATCGCCTGGCGCGCGCTGACGCTGGCGGGCCTGTGCGGCGACGACCTGCTCGCCACGCTCCAGCAGGTCCTGGAGCACGAGCGCGACAACGAGGAGATCTTCGCGACGCTGTGCACGGTGGACATCGCGCCGGACGGCCGCAGCGCCGGGCTGTGCCTGGCCGGTCACCCCTCCCCGCTGCTCGCCCGCCCCGACCGCCCGGCCGAGCTGCTGCCGTACGACAAGAACGGCCCGGCGCTCGGCCTGCTGCCACGTGCCCGCTGGCCGCGTACGCAGGTGGAGCTGGGCCAGGTCTGGAGCCTGATGCTCTACACCGACGGTCTGATAGAGGGCCACGTCGGCGAGGGCACGGAGCGACTCGGCCAGGAGGGCATGGTGAACCTGGTCCGCCGCCGACTGGCCGAGGGCCTGAGCGGCAAGGAGCTGCTGCGCACCACGGTGAACGAGGTCCGCGACCTCAACGGCGGAGAACTGACGGACGACGTCGCGGTACTGCTGCTCGACCGGGGGCCGTGAGCGGGGTCGCGGGCTCTACCGGCCGCCGTTGTACGGCCCGTACGGGCCGTCGCTGCTGCTGCCGCCGCGGCGACGGCGGCGGCCCCAGCCGCCGCCGGAGACCTGGGTGAGGGCGGGGCGGACGTCCACGAAGAAGACGATCGTGGCGATGAGGCCGATGATCTGCAGGAAGAGGATGGGCACCAGCAGGTTCACCGCGACCGTGAGGCCGAGGATGATCAGCCAGAAGCCCTTGTTCTGCTTGTCCGCGGCGCGGTACGCGTCGTCCCGGAACAGGGCCGCCATCACCAGTGCCACCACGGCGAGCACCAGAATGGCGGTGAAGAGCAGCCACATCAGGCCGCCGAATGCCGTCATCAGCACAATGCCCACCACCCGAGTCGAGTCGTTCCTCCGGCCACCGTACCCGTCTCCGGCGGCCGTGTACCCGTAAGAACGGGCCGGGGACTTCCGAAGTGCCCGGCCCGTTCCCCGTCATGGCTGCTACTGGGCCGGCGGCATGGTCTTCTTCGCCGCCGGCTTGCGCGCCGGGGCCTTCTTCATCGCGGGCTTCCTGGCCGACTCGGCCTCGGCCTCGGACGCGGCCGGCTTCGGCTCGTCCTTGACCTCGACGGCCTCGGCGGACGGCTCGACGGCGACCGCCAGCTCCTCGATCCCGTCGGCGGCCTCGCCGCGCCAGGTCCGTACGGCCTGCTCGCCGTGCTCGGCGACCTTCTCGTAGGTCTCACGGGCCCTGACCGCGTACTCGGCGGCGACACCCACACCCCGCAGGGCGAGGTCCTGGGCGCCCTCGCTGAGCTTCTTCAGGTCGGCGTCGAGGTTGCTGCCGAGCTTCTTGATGTCCAGGTCGAGCGAGCTGAGGAACTCGCCGACCTTCGTCTGGATGCTCTCCTGCGTCTCCTTGACCCGAGCGGAGGCCTCCTTGGCACGCGCGGTCGCCTTCTCCTGCACGACCTTGGGGTCGGCGTTGCGGACGGCGTCGATACGGGCCGGGGCCTCGGCGCGCAACTGCTCCATCAGGCCGGGCACCTTCTTGGCCTGCTGGAAGGCCAGGTCGGCGGTGCCGGCGGCGAAGTAGAGCGGGGTCGGGTCGCTGAGGGTCTTGCGCAGGTCGTCGGTGATGGCCATGGGGATGGTCCTCCCGGTTCGGCTTTCGGTTGAGGGTTGAGGGGCGGTCCGCGGGCGCCTTCCCGTCGTCCCGATGATCCCGATCGTCCCGATCATCTCGGTTGCCTCGATCGTCTCGTCATCGTCCCGGTCGACCGACCGTCCGCCGCGGACCGACGTCGCCGCCATCGGCCGTATGGGGGCCGGGGGCCGCGGCGTCCTGGGTGTCGTCGTCCGCGTCCTGAGCCGCCGCGCCTGCCCGCGCGGCTTCGAAGCCGTTCTCCTTGCGGAAGGACTCGTAGATCTGGAGCAGCACCTGCTTCTGCCGCTCGGTGAGCGTGGGGTCGTGGAGGAGAGCGGCGCGTGTCGCCTCTTCCCTCCGCCACTCCTCCGGGTCCCGTTCGGCGTCGAGGATGCCGGCCCGCACGTACAGCGTCTCGGCGGAGATCCGCAGCGCCTTGGCGACCTGCTGGAGCACCTCCGCGCTCGGCTTGCGCAGCCCGCGCTCGATCTGACTCAGATACGGATTGGACACCCCGGCGGCATCGGCGAGCTGCCTGAGCGACAGTTGCGCGTTGCGCCGCTGTTCGCGCAGGTACTCACCAAGACCGCCGACGTTGAGCGATGCCATGCCTCCACCTTGCCTCATCGGTGCTAACTCTTGCAAGCATCTGCTTGCAAGAGTGTGTCGGACCCGTTGGCCTACCAGTCGGCGCTGATCCGGTCGTTGTCCGTTCTCAGTAGATGTGGCGAGTCCCAGTGGTTCTGGCAAACGACCTGGCGGAGCCCCGGCGAAGCTGGCCGGCCTGTACGGTCCACCGCATGGTTGACGAGTTCGATGTGGCTCAAGCTCTGCGCGGTGGGATACCCGACAGGGCGCGAGCCTGGGCCTTCGTTCGGGACTTTGCCGCAGCGTGGGCGGAGCCGCTCGCCGACGGCGCGGGTACGCGAGCGGAGGAGTTGGAGCGAGCCGAGGAGATGCTGGGGCTCACGCTGCCGACCGCGTTGCGCGAGGCGTACTCGCTTCTCGGTACGCGTCACGACCTCACCGGCAACCAGGACCCGCTGCTGCGCCCTTCCGAGCTGTTCGTGCACGACGAGTTCGGTGGAGTGCTCGTCTTCCGCAGCGAGAACCAGGGATGCGCTTTCTGGGGAGTGCGGCTGCGGGACCTCGGTCAGGACGATCCGCCGGTGTTCGTCCAGTCACGGGATGGTTGGGTCCGCTACCTGGAGCGGGTCTCCCTGGCCTGTGTCGAGCTCGTACTCAGCGAGACGCTGCTTGACAGCGAAGGACGGCTCTACAACGCCTGCGAACTTCCCGCCAGCCTGATTCGAGAGCTGCCGAGTCGGTTCGCGCCGGTGGAGTTTCCCGAGTACCCGATGTGGACGGGGAAGGAAGAGTCACCCGTGTGCTGGTTTTCCGCGCCGGGGAAGCTCTTGCGGCTCGACGGACTGAGTGACCACAGCTGGCTGCACGTTCGGGGGAGTACGTTCGCCGACCTGGAGTCGCTCTGCGCCGCCCTCCCCGGCCACTGGGTACGTGGGTACTCAGAGCCGTTGGAAGCCGACGAACTGCCTTTCTAGCCTCGCGCTTTCATGAGCGTGCTCGTCCATGCCTTGATCAAATAAGCGGAGAGTGCTCCTGACCTGCAACGATGGGACTTGTCTAGGGTCCTGTCGGCTGCACGGAAAGAAGCACTCTCCAGGTGAGCAAGCGTATCGGGTTGTACCCGCGTGTCCGCGTCGAGGACGGTGGCAGCAACGCGGTCTCGCAGGCCGGGGCGGTGCTGCTGGCCGAGACGGTCCGCAAGTCCGGTCTCGACACCGCGATATCGACGGCATTGGCGCCGTGGCGCAAGCCGCGGGCAGTACACGACCCGGGCAAAGTCCTGCTGGATGTCGCGCTCGCGACGGCTCTGGGCGGGGACTGCCTCGCCGATATCGCCATACTGAGGGCCGAGCCCGACGCTCGGCGTGGAAGTCGCGGCCGATCAGGTCCGGGGCCGGCTTCGCCTTCACGTCCGGCCG
>NZ_JAMWMR010000029.1 GCF_023887685.1 Streptomyces macrolidinus
GGCCGTTTATCGGAAGTGAATCTTGCACATAGGGTGTCGGCATGTCGCTGAGCCACATAACCCTCTCATCCGGACGTTCGATCGAGCTCACCGAGCTGCGAATGTCTTCGACCTATGGAGGGATGCTGGAGGGCTACCCGTGCAAGCCCATCAACGACATGAAGGTCAGGAGCCTTCAGCGGCAGGCTGAACGTGCGTTTCCCTCCACGCCTGTCCATCTGGTTCCTCCCTCCCGCGAGTACCAGGACCAGACTGCCGGCGCCTTCGGCCCGGTTGAGGTGCTGCCTTCCGTGGCCTGCATCGGCGCCTTCCGCTCGACAGCGGTCGCCGTTGAACTCGACCCGGTGCTGCACCGTTCCGCTCTCACCGTGATCTGGTTCCAGACCGGCGTGGATGTCCGGTCGGGCAAGGATGCCGACCTTGTGCTGCGCAGCATTCGCTGGGAGGAGCTGGCCCAGGACTAGGAGCTCTAGCGACGGATACCGATCACAGCCACTCGTTGATAGCGGCGATCAGGACGGTCGCCTCGTAGCGGACCGCGAGCTTGTCGTATCGCGTGGCGACAGCGCGGTGTCTCTTGAGCGGTTGATCCCGTACTCGACCGCGTGGCACTTGCGGTAGTCGGCCGGGGCGAAATGTGGTGGTCGGCCGCCGCGGAGCCGAGCTTCTGGCGGTTGCGGGCCTGGGCGGCCTTGTCCGGGATGGTGCAGCGGATCCCGCGGCGGCGCAGGTAAGCGCGGTTCTTGCGGGAAGCGTACGCCTTGTCAGCACGCACCCGATTGGGACGGACGCGTGGCCGGCCCGGTCCGATGCGGGGCACGCGGACTTTCCCCAGTACGGGTTCGAACTGCGGCGAGTCTCCGCGCTGCCCGGCTGTGATCACGATCGACATGGGCTTTTGGCCCTGCTCGACGGCCAGGTGCAGCTTGGTGGTGAATCCGCCGTGTGAGCGTCCCAGTCCGTGGTCTCCGGGCTCGGCGAAGACACCGCCCGGCGGTTCCTTCTGCAGGTCGCCCTGCCTTCGGGCTCCGGCCGCGTGCTGGTGGGCGCGGCAGACCGTGGAGTCGACTCTCAGGTCCCACGGGATCGCACCCTTCGCGTCAGCCAGGGACTGGAGCCGGGTGAGGATCCGGTGCCAGGTGCCGTTCCGCTGCCACCGGCGGAAGAGGTCGTAGACCCGGCCCCACGGTCCGTACGCGACGGGGACGTCCCTCCACGGAACACCTGTCCGCGACTCGGAACCGTATGCCGTCGATCAACCGCCGTCGAGATCAGACGGGGCGGCCTCCCCGTCTTCATTCCCTTCGACAGCAACGGCTCCAACACCGCCCACTGCTCGTCCGTGAGATCACCCCGCCCCATGAACTGTGATCATTCACAGCTCAAGATCCACAGAACGGGCAAAGGGGTTGGTGATCACGGATTTGGCGACGTTCTGTGATCGCTGAGGAGGCCTGTGCCTGTGCTGCCGTCATGACTGACCGAACCGCTCTGGGACCAATTCGCTGTCCTGGTGCCCGAGCGGCCGACGTACCACCCGAACCATCCACGTGACTGCCACCGCGATACCCAACCGCGACGACGAGTGGATGCCGCTCGGTGTCTTTGCCCGGCTCGAGTACATCGAGTTGGAGTCCTACGGGCGGGTCGTCCGAGCATGGACAAGCCACCGCTGGGGCGAATGCCCGAACCGCCAACCATGAGCCCACGCCTGTCCACGCGACCGCCAAGTTGGCACACCCGTCCGGGCGGGCGGCTGCCGCCTCAACCGATGTCGTCCGTCATGGTGGCTAGCCTGTCCACCACCGCCTGGTAGTGGGTCAGGCCTCGATCGACCCAGAACTGGGCACTCTCCCGCGCCGTCCTGTCGTAAGTGCCCGGCCGGTCCTCCACTCCCCGGTTCACCATGATGTCGACGAGTTCCGCGAGGTAGTCACCGGACACCTCGTGCTCGTAGTAACCAGTGACGGCGAGCAAGGCGTCCAGAGGATGGCTGTACGGCGCTCCGATGTCGAGCAAGAAGCGGGCCTGGTTCTTCAGTATGCGCAAATCCTCCTCGTAACCGTACGGGAGATGTGTGACGAGTGAGTCCACGCTCACGTTCCTGAGTTCCCGGCTGACCGCTCCCCGCTTCACGAGCCGCCGCACCTCCCCCTCCGGGTACGGTTGCGAGCTGATGGCCAGGTCCAGCAGGGTCTTGCCTGAGGTGTTGACGGCGTTGATATCCGCGCCCGCATCGAGCAGGGGCCACAGGACAGTCCAGTGCTCCTCGCCTTGGACCCGCCGGGAGACGGGGTGCGGCCGACCCTTGCGATCGGCGGCCGCGAACTGTGGCGCGTTTCCGAACGCCAGTTGGGCGCGCGGATCGGCACCCGCCGCCAGCAGCGCGTGGACGGCCTCGACGTCACACGCGGCCACGGCGTGGTGCAGGGGTGTCGCGCCATGTTCATCGAGGGCGTTGACGTCCGCACCGTCGCTGATCAAGGTGCACAGCGCCGTCGGATCTCCCGCAGCAGCGGCCAGCAGCAGAGCGCGGTCGCCCACCTCCGGCGTGCCGGCAGGCTGAAGTTCGAGAATCGCGAAAGCCAGCTCCTGGTTCGGCGGGGCGGCACTGGCGAGCATCACGAACCTCGCCCCAGGCAGATGCGCCGCCACGTGACCCAGGTAGACGTCCTCCTCGAAGTCCTCCCACACGACGTCCATCGGGCCGAAGCCACCGATCAGCAGGTGCGCGACAGCGCGGCGCCGCGGAGAGCGTATGCGTGTCAGGACAGCTGCTCTCTCGCTGCCGCGGTGCGCGTCCGCATGGCCGTCCTCATCGTCCTGCCCTTCCTGCCCGTCCATCCCGCCTTCGTCATCCTCGAAGTCCTCGTCGTCCTCGTCGTCCTCCAGGTCGAGTTCCTCGTCGAGCTCCGCCAGCGTCTCTTCGTCGCAGCCGAGCTCTTCACCGAGCACGTCCAGCGCCTCGTAGAAGGACGCGGCGATCCCGACGACGCCGAAGGAACAGCACTCTTCGTCACCGGCAGCTGCGTCTACCCTGTCGGCGCTCTCAGCCGGGTCGCCGTAGATTTCCGCGAGCTCCGCCGCACCGGAACCACCCCCAGGAACGTAAGTCACGACCAGGAACCGCCCGGAGGTCAGCTCTGGCCGCAGGTTTCCTGACTCGGCGTCCGCAAGGCATTCCAACAACTCGTCGAAGTCCATGCCGGCAGTCTGGCAGTCAGCACTGACACGGCGGCATGTAAGAGGTTGGCCTTCCGGCGTGCCTGGGCGATCAGGCGGAGCTGCGGGCCGTGTGGTAGCGGTCCTTGGTGACGGCGCACGCCCGTGTGATCCAATGGCCACGGAGCCGGGACCTCGCGAAGGGAGCACGAAGGAATGCCGACGGCCATACCCGTGCCCGACAACTGACGCCCGCTGTTCAGGAGTTGGGACGAGATCCGGCACGGCTACCACGCCAGGGACAAGGACGAGACGGTGCGCGACTGCGCTCACCGGCTCGATACGACGGCGCCGGGGCCGGAAGGCGATCCCGTGCTGTTCTGGACACTTGGCCTGCTGTTACTCGCCCCCTACGTGGCCTTCGGCAACCCCGGTCCGGGAGTCGAGGACAAGGTCGTCGCCGTACTGAGACGGGTCGCGCGCGGTGACGACGGCAGGGCATGCGCTCACGGTCGGCATCCGTACGAGGCCGCTGTGGACGATGTGCTCGAGCGCCTACCCGCCGTCCTGGAGGTGCTGAGCTCCCCCGCGAACCAGGCCCTCGACGATCTGTTTCCCGAGGATCTGCTCTTCGAGGCCTGTCTGGACGAACTCGAGGACGAGGAGGCCGAACCCGCGGACCTTTCCGGGCCCGAGATCCTCGCCCGCTGGCAGTGCCCGCGTACCGCACCGGGGTTCGCCCGCGCGGCCCTCGACTACCTGGGCGCAACCGTCCGCTGAGAGCGACGGCTTCTTGGGTACGAGCAGTCGAGCACTCACGTGGCCCCTGCTCCCCGACCTGCGCACGACCACCTTCAGGGCGGGGACGTATCGCCGTACCTCACCGGCTACGTCCGGGCGTACCCCGACAGCGGACGGCGTCATCTCGTGGGCGCGGCGGCGACAGGGAGGTGAACCTCCAGTACGACTGCTGTGCCGGCCACGGTCCGGTCCTCGTACATGCTGATCCGTTGGCCGGTTTCGACGTGCGCCCAGTGAGCGGGAGTGAGGGGAACAAGACGGACAGTGGCTCGGCCGCCCGGCTCCAGGACGGGCATGTCCTCAACCCAGAGTCCAGCGATGCTCACCGAAACACCCCCGGTGGGTGAGAGGTTCCCGATGTCCCACATGGGCCGCAGAACGCCGTGCCCGGAGATCGGTGTCCTGCGTCGCGCCTCCGCGGCCGGACGGAGCGTCAGATCCGCCCGGATCATTCCGTTTCGGATCTCGGAGGATCGCCAGTGGCACCACGCCGCGCTCCGTTCGAGGCCGAGCTGCTCAGCCGCCTCGGCAAGCTGCTCCCAGAACGTCAGAGGCAGCGGCTGCCCGTCCCCGAACTCCTCCAGCAGGCTCAGGGCGATCTGCCATTCGTCGTGGGCCAGGTAGTCCCAGACGTCTCGCACCGAGATGTCGTTCTCGGTAGCGGCCTCTTCCGGGACCAGGAGGGAAGCCGATTCAAGCAACTCGGTGACATCCATGCGGTCATGGTCTACCACACTGTCGTACCGCATCTTTCCCCTCTCGTTCGATGGCAGCAGGCCAGCGGGCTCTTGAAGCGGTAGTCGGACTGTTGGCGGAGATCACTTCTCAGCGGCCGAGGAGACGGTCGAGGACTGCGGTGGCAAGACCCCGTGCGTGTGGGAGAAGTCCGCACGGAGCGGCCAGGCCGGACAACACAGCCAACTCGGCGAGACCGCACACCGACCCGCACGCTGCTCCGGCCGTCTTCTAGGGTCGTCCCCATGATGATCGACACGGGGACCACCGGCTCGCTCTTCGACGGCCTCCGGACGGACGCCCTCACCAGCCCGGACCAGCTACGCGATCTCTACCCCCGACCGAACCCGAACTCGCTCCGCAAGGAAACCGACCGCCTGACCGAACAGACTCGCGCACTGATCGGCTGCTCCTCCCTGGTCTTCATAGGCAGCGCCGACGCCGAAGGCAGAGCGGACGTGACACCGCGCGGCGGCCCGGCCGGCTTCGTCTCCGTGCTGGACGAGCGGACCCTGGTGATCCCCGACGCGACCGGCAACAAGCGACTCGACACCATGCACAACGTGCTCCAGACCGGACGCGTCGGCCTGCTCTTCCTCATCCCGGGCCGCCCGACCACACTGCGCATCAACGGCCGCGCCTGCATCTCGGCCCGCCCGGAGCTGCTCGCACAGCTCACACCCGTCGGCAAGCCGCCCGTCACAGCACTGGTCGTACACGTCGAACAGGCCTACCCACACTGCCCCAAATCGCTCATGCGCGCCCATGCATGGCAGCCGGATGAGTGGGTGCCCACCGACGCGCAGCCGGCCAGCGCCGAAGTGACGCTGGCCCAACTCGACCTGCCGGGCCTGACGGTCGAGCAGATCGAAGAGGCCGAACGGGAGTCGCTGCGCCTGCGTTACGAGTGAACCGGAGTGAACTTCCTTACGGAGCGGGCCTGGTGGAGCGCCTCTCGCGCCGGGGAAGGCATCCGATTTGCGGACCAGGGCCTCCAGGCAACGGTCCTGACGACGGTCACGGACCATTGTGGCCACCACTGCCGCACGGCTCACACGTCACGCGCAGGCAGAGGTCAGTCAGTTCAGACAGGGTCCTGCCGGCTCATCGCGGTGACGAGCGTGGAGGAGATGTGGGCCAGGGCAGGGTCTGCGGCGATGAAGAACGTTTCGACTCCGGCCAGTTCGTGGTTCATGCGGGCCATCGGCATCTCGTAGTCCAGGTCAGGAACGCCACGGACTCCGCGGATGACGACGTCGATCCCGGCTCGGCGGCAGTAGTCGACCAGCAGGCCGCCGGTGTGGGAGTCGACCGTGACGTTGCTCAAGCCGGATGCTGCCGTGCGGAGCCGGTCCAGCCGTTCCGCGACGGGGAACCGGCCAACCTTGCTCGAATTGGACATCACGCACACAACGACCTCGTCGAACAGAAGGGCAGCGCGGCGGAGAACGTCCACATGCCCTTGAGTGACCGGGTCGAAGGATCCTGGGAAGAGGGCTCGCACGATCGGAGAGAGTAACAAACGACCACCCCTGGTAGGGAAGCAAGTGAAGCACTGGACAGCTCACGGTTGCGCTCGGCCTGCCAGTTGGCCGGCCGACCCCAGCCAGGCCCCGTGCGTGGCCGCCTTGTTCTGCTCTGCCTCTTGACGCACCGTTCCGTCACCAACCGTGCCGAGATCGGTCCCGCCCGGCTCAGGACACCGGGCCACGGCCTCCCGACCATGGGAGCATCTGAAGCGCCGTCACATAGGTGGCGAGCGCTTTGACTTGAGCGTGACGTAGCGTTGCCCCTTTGGGGGTGTTCGGAAGAGCACCGCAAGGCATCGTCGTGCCCTCAGTCATGGGGCACCGAGGGGTATTCGGATGAAGCTCTGCTTCCTCGTCGAAGAGCTGTACCGGCATGACAGCATGCCGCTTGACGTGGTCCGGCGACTGACGTCGTGGGGACACCAGGTGGACGTGGTGTGCCCCGGTGGCTCACTACTGCGGATCTCGGAAGAGGTGCGGGCGGGGACCCATGACGCCTGGGTACTCAAGACCGTGTCCGGCGGCCCCGGACTCACCCTGCTGGAGGCCGCTGCGGCCGTGGGCCTGACCACGGTGAACGATGCGCGGTCGATCCGCGCGGTGCGTGACAAGGTCCTCACATCGGTCATCGCGCGCCAGCACGGGCTGCCGGTTCCGGTGACCTATTCGGCACCCAGGGCCACGCTCTTCGCAGATGTCCCCGAGGACCTCTTCCCTCTGGTGGTCAAGCCCGCCGACGGAAGCTCGGGGCGCGGGGTCCGGCTCGTGTCGGACCCCGGGCGGCTGGCGGAGACGGAGCAGGCGGGCGAGGGTCAACTCATCGCGCAGCCCTACGTGTCCAACTCCGGCACCGACCTGAAGGTCTACTGTCTCGCAGGCGAATTCCACGCGACCTTGCGCCGCTCCCCGCTCCACCCCGACGGGCCGCTCAACGAGGGAACCGTCCCCCTGCCCGCCGAAGTCGCCGCGGTGGCGGCGCAGGTGGGCGCGGTCTTCGGCCTCGATCTGTACGGCATCGACGTGGTGCTCGGCCCCGACGGCCCCGTGATCGTCGACATCAACGACTTCCCGAGCTTCCGCCAAGTACCCGACGCCGTAACCCGGTTGGCCGGAGCCGTCCTCGACCTGGCCAGGGCGGGCGGCGCCGCCAGGACGGACGTACTCACCCCTGCTCCGCGCATTCTCACGCAGCCGCGGATCCCCCACGGACTGCCCCATCCGCACCCCGGCCTTGGCCCCGACCCCGAGGCGGGCATGCTGGCAGCCGTACCGGGAGCCGCGCAGCCATGAGAGTGTGCCTGCTGACCGACAAGCCGGACCATCCGCTGCTCGCCGCAACCTCCTCCGCGCTCATAGAGGCGGAGCACCGGGTGACGTTCCTGAACCCGGACGCCGGAACCGGATCCCCGTCGGAACTGGTGACCCCGGACGATCTCGCCGACGTCTACCTCCTCAAGGCCCATACCCCCCGGGCACTCGTGCTGGCCCGGTTCCTCGAGGCACACGGAGCCCGGGTGGTGAACTCCGCCGCCGCGACGGAGCTGTGCCAGGACAGAAGCCGGACGGCCGCCGTGGCGGAAGGCGCCGGCCTTCCGATGCCCAGGACGAGAACCCTGGACGCGCTGTCCGAAGCCCTCCACACAGCGGAGCGGCCGGAGAGCGGCTATCCGATCATGGTCAAGAGCCGCCACAACCGGCGCGCGGACCTGGTCGCCCGCGTCGACGGTCCGGCCGAACTCCGAGCCCTTGCCGTCGAGTGGTCCGACGAACCCGTCGTCCTGCAGGAGTTCGTCGCGAACAGCGGCTGGGACCACAAGCTGTGGGTGATCGCGGGTGAGGTGTTCGCGGGGGTGCGCCCCGCACCCGTGGGCGCCCCGTCAGGCGGCGCGCAGTCCGCGCCACTGATTCGTGATCTGCCGCAGTCCTGGACCCGACTGGCCCTCGACACGGGAGAGGTCTTCGGCCTGGATGTCTACGGTGTCGACGTGCTGGACCGCGAAGGGGCGCCCGTCGTCGTCGACATCAACGCCTTCCCGGGCATCCGCGGGCCGAAGGGCGCGCCGGCGGCACTGGCAGCCCTGGCACTGCGACGCCCCCGGCCCGGCCCTCCCGCCTAGGCAAGGCACCACAACTCCCGCTTCTCAGAAGGGTGGTGGGGGCTGTCTCGGCTAGCCATTGATCAACTACCTTGTGTCGTAGTTGAATCACTGACTTTGAGGGAGCCCCATGTCCACCGCGCAGCAGGTGCCCGACATCCTCTCGCCCGAGTTCGCCGCCGACCCCTACCCGGCGTACCGTCTGATGCGTGATTCTGCGCCCCTCATCTGGCACGAGGCCACACAGAGTTACATCATCTCGCGCTACGACGACGTCGAACGCATCTTCAAGGACAAGGACGGCGAGTTCACCACCGACAACTACGACTGGCAGATCGAGCCCGTACACGGCAAGACGATCCTCCAACTCAGCGGCCGTGAGCACGCCGTGCGTCGGGCCCTCGTCGCGCCCGCCTTCCGGGGCGCGGACCTCAAGGAGAAGTTCCTCCCCGTCATCGAGCGCAACTCGCGCGAACTCATCGACGCCTTCCGGGACTCCGGCTCCGCCGACCTGGTCGACGACTTCGCCACCCGTCTCCCGATCAACGTGATCGCCGACATGCTGGGCCTCGACAAGGGGGACCATGCGCGCTTCCACCGGTGGTACACGTCCGTCATCGCCTTCCTCGGCAATCTCTCGGGTGACCCCGAGGTGGCCGCGGCGGGCGAGCGGACCCGTGTCGAGTTCGCCGAGTACATGCTGCCGATCATCCAGGAACGCCGCGAGAACCTGGGCGACGACCTGCTGTCCACGTTGTGCGCCGCCGAGGTGGACGGTGTGCGGATGAGCGACGAGGACATCAAGGCGTTCTGCAGCCTGCTGCTCGCCGCCGGTGGCGAGACCACCGACAAGGCGATCGCCAGTATCTTCGCGAATCTGCTGCTCCATCCCGACCAGCTCGCCGCCGTCCGCGCGGACCGGGATCTGATCCCGCGGGCCTTCGCCGAGACCCTGCGGTACACCCCGCCCGTCCACATGATCATGCGGCAGTCCGCGACCGAGGTGAAGCTCAGCGGCGGCACCATACCCGCCGGTGTCACCGTCACCTGTCTGATAGGCGCCGCCAACCGCGACGAGAGCCGCTACCGAGACCCCGACCGCTTCGACATCTTCCGCGACGACCTGACCACCACGACCGCCTTCTCCGCCGCCGCCGATCACCTCGCCTTCGCGCTCGGGCGGCACTTCTGTGTGGGCGCGCTGCTCGCGAAGGCGGAGGTCGAGGTCGGCGTCAACCACCTGCTGGACGCCATGCCCGACATGCGCCTCGCCGACGGCTTCGACCCGGTCGAGGAAGGCGTCTTCACCCGCGGACCGCAGCGCCTTCCGGTACGGTTCACGCCCGTGACGGCCGCCTGAGCCGCCCGAACGCGCCTGAACCCGCCTGCTACCAGCACGCCACCGCCGAGGTGATGGGCCCCGTGTCAAGGGGCCCATGTGCGCGCCGCCTCACCACACCCCCGGGTGAGGCGCCCTGCCACGCAACCGGGCGCCTGCCCCACCCGGGTCGTCGGGCACCCGCCCTACTGCACCACCGGCGTGAACCGCACCGGCAGCGCCGTCAGTCCCCGCATCCAGATCGACGGACGCCAGGCCAGCGTCTCCGGGTCCACCGACAGCACCAGGTCGGGCAGCCGCTCCAGCAGCGTCTCGACCGCCGTCCGCGCCATCACGTCCGCCAGCAGCGGTGCCGGGTAGGGGCAGCGGTGCTCGCCGTTGCTGAATGACAGGTGGGCGGCGTTCTCCGCGCCCACGTGCCCCTCCGGCCAGATCTGCGGATCGGTGTTGGCCGCGGCGAGCCCCAGGACCAGGCAGTCGCCCGCACGGATCTGCCGCCCGCCCAGTTGGGTGTCCCGGACGGCCCAGCGCCCGATGAAATTCTGCGTCGGTGTGTCCAGCCACAGCGCCTCATTGAGCGCCTCGCCCACACTGAGCCGGCCGCCCGACACGTTCACCGCGAACCGCTCGTCCGTCAGCAGCAGGCGCAGGGTGTTGCAGATCCAGTTCGCGGTCGGCTGCTGCGCCGCGGCGATCACCGAGATCAGGTCCTGGACGATCTCCTCGTCCGTGAGCCCCGCCGGATCCAGCAGCATGCGCGAGGTGACGTCCGGACCGGGGCGTTCCCGCTTGTCCTTCACGAGCTGCCGCAGCCGCTCGCCCACACGCCCGTACGCCGCCACCGGGTCGTCGCCCTCCGCCGCGTCCAGCGAGATCCGCAGGTCCTCGACGAGTTGCTGGGTGTCGTCACCCGAGGTCGGCATCCCGCACATCTGCACCACGGCCCGCATCGGCAGGGCGTGCACGTATCCGGTCATCAGCTCCGCCTGCCCGCTGCCCGCGAAGCCCGCGATCAGCCGGTCGGCGATGACCTGGCAGTTGCGCGCCAGTTCGAACTGGTCGACGCCCTCCAGTGCCCGAGTGATCACTCCGGCGCGCCGCCGGTGCTCGTCGCCCTCGGTGAACAGCACCGACGGCTGGTAGCCGACGTACGGCAGCAGCGGCCAGTCCGCCGGGATGTTCTCCCACTGGTTCCAGCGCCGGGAGTCCCGCGCGAACAGCTCGTCGTGGCCGGTCACGTACGTGACCTCGGAATAGCCGAGCACCAGCCAGGCCGGGATGTCCCCGTCGAGCAACACCGGTGCGACCGCGCCGTGTTCGCGGCGCAGCGCGCGATAGAGCTGCGACGGCGTCTGCTGGTACTCGAGTCCCGCCAGGCGTACCGCGTCGGGGTGGGCGGGGCAGCCCGGCGGGGCCGGTCGCACCGCAGAGGGGTCGGTCATGGTGTCGCCTCCTGGGCCATCGCCAGTTCGTACAGGTGGTCCACGAGGGTGACCAGCACGTCCTTGCCGGACTGCCGGACCCGCGCGTCGCAGTCGAGCATCGGTACGTGCTCGGGCAGCGCGAGCGCCTGGCGGATCTCCTCCAGGGAGTACCGGTGGGTGTCGTCGTCGAACCGGTTGACGGCCACGACGAACGGCGTCCCGTGGTGCTCCAGCCGGTCTATCGCGTACCAGGAGTCGTTCATCCGGCGCGTGTCCACGAGCACCACGGCACCCAGCGTTCCGGAGAACAGCCTGTCCCACAGGAACCAGAAGCGTTCCTGGCCCGGCGCGCCGAACAGGTACAGCACCATGCGTTCGTTGAGGGTGATCCGCCCGAAGTCGAACGCCACCGTCGTGGTCGTCTTCGTCGCGACCGCGCTGGTCTCGTCGACGCCGACGCCGGCCTGCGTCATCACTTCCTCGGTGTTCAGCGGCCGGATCTCGCTCACCGAGCGGACCAGGGTCGTCTTGCCGACACCGAAACCGCCCACGACGACGATCTTCAGGCCGGTCTCCGCCGCGTCGTCCAGTGGCGTGCGGTGGGAGGGCAGCTCAGAGGTTACGGAGCCCATGGAGCACCTCCTTGAGAAGGGCGGAATCGGGGAGCGAGGCGACGGACTGCGCCGCGCGCGGGTGGCGGGCGGTGATGCGGCCCATGTCGAGCAGGTCGCCGAGCAGGATCCGTACCACCGTGATGGGCAGCTTCAGCTCCGCGGCGATCTCGACGACAGCCGTGGGGTGTTCGCACAGCTCCAGGATCCGGGCGTGCTCCGACTGCATTCCCGCCGTGGGCCGGCACTCACTGACGATCAGGGTGACCAGGTCGAAGGAGCCCTCGGCGTGGCTCCGGCCGGCTGTGACCGTGTAGAGCCGGTCGGGGTCACCTGTGTCCACGGGCCTGCGTGTCACGACGCGGCACTCCCCGGAACGGGCTCTCGGGGCTCGGCGCGCAGGTGCTCGCCGATCTGCTCCACCAGTTCCGTCATCTGATGGCCCACCACGCCGGGGTCGGCGTCCTCCTCGGCGAGGACGGCCAGATGTGCTCCCTCACCGGCCTCCACGATGAACAGCAGGCCGCCGTGGAACTCGGTCATGGACTGCCGGACGCCGCCGCTGCCGTCGCCGAACTCCATGGACGCGCCTTGGGCGAGGGCCTGGATGCCGGAGCAGATCGCCGCGAGTTGGTCGGCCTGGTCGAGCGTCAGGTGTTCGGTCCAGCACAGCTTCAGGCCGTCCCGGGACAGGGCGAGAGCGTGCCGGGTGCCGGGGGTGCGCTCCAGGAGGTTCTGGAGAAGCCAGGTGAGGCTGTTGTCGGTGGTCTGCATGAGGGGTGATGGGACGGTGGTGCGCGGTTGACCGGTCACCGGCCCGTTCCTCCAATCTCAGGAACTCGAGCGGGTAGTGGACGCAGGCGCCCCGGGCGCCGTACGGGAATGAGGGCCGACGTTACGGGGCGACCGGCGGCTCGGACCCGGGCCGGGCATCCGGTTCGGCGGTGCCGCCCGTCTCGGGCCGGGCGTCCGGCTTGGCGATGCCGCCTGCCTCGGAGCGGGCATCCGGCTTGGCCGCGCCGATCGCCGACCGGCGACCGCGGTGGAAGGCGCCGAACCGCGCGCCGGCGTCGCGTGCCGGGCGCTGCTCCCCGGCGCCGCTCTCCGGGCGGTCTTCGTCCGCCGTCCTGGACACCGACCGGCGCTGCTCGCGCTCCCGCTCCGCCTCGGCCATGGTGCGGCCGGGCGCGCGGACGGGCAGGCCGTTCGGTGTGGAGTCGGTGGCGCGCCGGGGCTGTCGCTGCTCGGGCAGCTCCGGCCGGGCGGCGGGCCGCTCCGGTACGCCGGGGCGCGAGGTGGGCTCGGGCGCCGGGGCCGGTGCGGGGGCGGGGGTGGGGTGGTCGGTCGCTGCGCGTGACACCGACTCGCGCTGCTGGGCGAGCAGTTGCGGGGGCAGCAGGACGACGACGCCGGTGCCGCCGCGCGACGAGGGGCGGTAGTTGACGCTGATGCCGTACTTCGCCGCGAGCCGTCCGACCACGGCGAGGCCGAGCCGGGTGCCCTGGAGCGAGGCGAGGTCGGTCATGCGGCCGGACACCGCCTCCTCGGCGTGACGCATGGCCGCGTCGGCCATCTTCAGGCCGCTGTCCTCGATGGTGACGACCATCCCGGCGCTGCGGTCCTCGACGTAGACGTGCACCTCGTCGATGGGCGGGGAGAAGTTCGCGGCGTTGTCCATCAGTTCGGCGAGCAGATGCATGACGCCTTCGGCGGCGAAGCCGGAGATCGCGGCGGTGGTGGAGCAGTGCAGGCGCACCCGCTGGTAGGCGGCGATGCGGCCGACGGCACCGCGCAGGATGCTCTCCATCACGATCGGCTTGTTCCAGGCGCGGCTGGACCGGCCGCCCATGAGCAGCGCGAGCCGGTCGGTCATCAGGCCGAGTTGAGAGGTGCTGTGGTCCAGCTTCAGCAGGTCGCCGAAGACCTCCTCGCCGTGCCGTTCCTGCATGTCCCGCAGGTCGGCGAGCATGCTGACGGACTTGGCCTGGACGCGGCTGAGCGCCTTGGCGGAGGCGGCCTGTCCGGCGGCGGCGCGCCGCTCGCTGCGAGCGAGTTCGCGGATGAACGACTCGGCCGGGATGCGGACCATCGGCAGCCGCGGCAGGTCGAGTTCGGCGAGCACCGTGTCGGCGGACTGGCCCTCGCGCAGTCGGGCGACCGCGGCGAGCAGGGTCTCCTGCGTCAACTGGTCCAGTGCGGCGGCCACCTCGTTCAACTCGCTCCGGGCCTGCTGGCGTTCGCCTTCGAGGGCGACCGCGTGTCGTACGTCTTCCTCGACGGCGGCGGCGAAGGTGTGCACGATCCGGCCCAGCAGCGGGTCGGACGGCAGGGGCACGCTGCTCAGCACGTCGGCCGCGCTCGTGCCGTCCCGTAGCTGCTGGGCCACGGCGGGCAGTGTCACGTTGGCCAGGCTCGTGATCTGTGCCAGCATCTGCGCCGACTGCGCCTTGAGTTGGCCGGTCTCGGAGGTCTGCGCGGCGGCCGTGCGCCGGGCCCGCTGGACGAGCTGGTGGCTGACGACGACGGTGGCGGCCACGCACACCCAGGCGACCGCCGCCACGGCCAGCGCCCAGGTCCGGGCACCGGACGGCGCCAGGGCGACGGCCCCACCACCGGCCGCGGCGCTTACCACCAGCACGGCCAGGGGCGTGGTCGGCGAGGTGCGCGGCGCCTTCGCCGGCCGGTGCTGACTGGGCGGTGCAGGCACTGACATTCCGCGGGTCCCTCGGTCCATGAGATCAGAAGAATCGGGCCGGCCGGCGCACGGCGGCCTCAGGTCGGAGAAGGGGTCGCCACGAGGACGACGATCTTCCGACCCGGTACCCGTTCATGCTAGCCACAGTGCCGCGCGAGAAGATCTGACTGACTGCATAGTGCGCCGACGACTTGAGTTCGTCGTGAACCAACCGGCTGAATGTTCGCCTGTGATAGGAGGAGTGACGCCGCATCAGTCAGGTGACGTACGGGGACAGCTCACCCAATACTGACGGCATGTCACGCCTGACGAACGTCGCCTCCACGTCAACTCCGTACACCAGTAACTGTTTTCAGCCAAACATACGCAGGTCGAAGCGAAACCGGCTCAACTTCCGGGGCTCACGGGCGAGTTGCCGCAGCACACGCAGCGTCGATCGGGAAGGGCGTTCTGGGCATGAACGCCGGCTCCTCGCTCAGCGGTGCGGTGTCGGAGGCAGGGGCTAGGGTGCGTCGCCGTGGACGCTACTGATCTTGACTACCGGGCCCGGACGCAGACTGGCTGTATTCCTCCGCATCTGGTCTCCCGGCTTCTCGAACTCGGCCATGCCGAGGTGGTGGAGAGCTGGGCCGGCCGTGGGGAGTGGTTCTGCGCACAGGAGTGGGCGCGGCTGCTCGGTGAGCGGGGCCGGCAGGCCGAGGCGCCGGCGGTGCTGGACCCGTACCTCGCGACCGGCTGGTGGACGGCCGTCAAGGCCACCGCCGAGCTGCTGGAGCTCTGGGGCCGGGCCGAGGAAGCGATCGCGCTCACCCGTGTCCGGATGGAGGCGGGGCACCCGGTGGCGCTGGAGTTCTACGCCCGGCTGCTCGCCCGCCACGGCCGCGGTGACGAGGCGTTCACCTTGCTGCGGCCACACGTGGACGACTGGTCCCTCGCCAGGGCCTTGGTCGAGGTCTCCGCGGGCGCCCGCCGCGACGAGGAGGCCGCCGTGCTGCTCGCTGCCCGGATCCCGGCCGAGCACCGGTGCGACTCTCCGTGGTGCTGCCGCTCCCTGGACCCCGACCTGGCGATCGGCTTGCTCGCCACGATCCGCGAGCGCCAGGGCCGCGTCGACGAGGCGACAGCCCTGCTGCGCACGCGCGACAAAAGCTCGTTCAACGGCCGTGACCAACTCGCCGACCTGCTGGCCCGGCACGACAGGATCGCGGAACTGCGTGCCTACGCGGCGGAAGACGATCTCGGGCACGCGGTGCAGAGGCTCGCGGAGCTGCTGGAGGAGCGCGGCGACGTGGAAGGCGCGATCGCGGCGTACCGGCAGGCCGACGGATCTTCTCCCCGCCGGCCCCACACGGAGGTGCTGCTCGCGCACCTCCTGGCCCGGCACGGCCGGGGCGACGAGGCGATCGACGTGATGCGCGCGCTGGCCGACGCCCGCAACGGCGACGACTGGATCCTCCATACCTGGAGCACCCTGTGCATGGACCAGAACCGCCCCGAGGACGGCCTGGCCCACCTCGACGCTCTGGCCGCACGCCGCGGCAGGGAGGAAGCGTGGGACCTGTTCTGGATACGGCTGCCGCTGATGGCTGCTTGTGGTCGCGTCGACGAAGCGGTCGAGCGGGCCCGTGCCCACCCCGAGGGCTCCACCTCGTACGCGGCGCCGCACATCGCCGAGCTGCTCGCCGCCGCCGGACGGACCGAGGAGGCCGTCGCGGTCCTCGAACAGCACTCCCCGGCCAACCGCCACGACCTCGCCGACCGTCTGATCAGCCTCGGCCGCGTCGACGACGCCCTGGCCGTCCTCCAGCAGACCAGTCCGCGCCCTCCCGCCGGGGAACCGGTCGGCTCCTGGCACGACGAACCCCCGTTCTGAGGTCCTGCCCGGCACGACCCGTGGGCCGGACAACCTGCCGTGCGCAGTACTCGGTCGGGTGAGCGCGGTACTCGTCGCTGTCGGCGGTGTCAGCGCGCGTCAGACGGCCGGCTTCCGTACGGAGGTCGGCTTGGTGGCGAGAAGCGCGGTGATCTCGTCCGCGAGGTGCGGGCCGAGTCGGCCCCAGCCGTCCTTGTAGCCGTAGACGCTGGCCAGCGTGCGGGCTTCGTAGTCGCCGTTCATGATCTCGATGTCGTCGGCGGTGATGAGTGCCGGGTGGGCGACACCGACAGCCGCCGAGACCTTCATCAGCTCCATGCGCAGGGTGCGCAGGTAGACAGCGGCCCGGGTGGCCTTCGAGGCCGGGTCGAGGCCGCGGGCCAGCCACGGGTTCTGGGTGGCGATGCCGGTGGGGCACTTGTCGGTGTGGCACTTCTGGGACTGGATGCAGCCGATCGACAGCATCGCCTCACGGGCCACGTTGATCATGTCGGCGCCCAGCGCGAAGGCGACCGCGGCGTTCTCGGGCAGGCCCAGCTTGCCGGAGGCGATGAAGGTCAGGTCGTCGGTCAGTCCCAGCTCGGCGAAGGTGCCGTAGACCCGGGAGAAGCCCATCCGGAAGGGCAGCGACACCGAGTCGCTGAAGATCAGCGGCGCCGCCCCGGTGCCGCCCTCGCCGCCGTCGATGGTCACGAAGTCGACGCCACGGTCACCACGCGACATCAGCGTGGCCAGCTCCTGCCAGAAGCCCATCTCCCCCACCGCGCTCTTGATCCCGACCGGCAGACCGGTCTCGGTGGCGAGCAGTTCGACGAAGTCGAGCATCGAGTCGACGTCGCTGAACGCGGTGTGCCGTGACGGGGAGGCGCAGTCCTCGCCGACCGGGATGCCGCGGATCTCGGCGATCTCCGGGGTCACCTTCGCGCCCGGCAGCATCCCGCCCAGACCCGGCTTGGCGCCCTGCGAGAGCTTGATCTCTATCGCCTTGACCGGAGCTCCGGCGACCACGTCCTTGAGCTTGTCGAGGTTGAAGGTGCCGTCCTCGTTGCGGCAGCCGAAGTACGACGTACCGATCTGGAGAACGAGGTCACCACCGTTGCGGTGGTACGGCGAGAGGCCGCCCTCGCCCGTGTTGTGCATCGTGCCGGCCAGCGCCGCGCCCTTGTTGAGCGCCGTGATCGCCGCACCGGAGAGCGATCCGAAGCTCATCGCCGAGATGTTCACCACACTTGCCGGCCGGAAGGCCTTGGCGCGCCCGCGCGGCCCGCCCAGCACCTTCGCCGAGGGCAGCGGGGCCTGCGGGTCGTGCATGTCAGGCAGGACGTCGGTGGCGAAGGTGCGCTGCTTCAGGTAGGCGTGCCCCTGCATGTGCTCGACGTCGTTGTCGGTTCCGAAGCCGAAGTAGTTGTTCTCCCCCTTCGCCGACGCGTAGATCCAGGTGCGCTGGTCACGGCTGAACGGCCGTTCCTCGTCGTTGGAGGTCACGATGTACTGCCGCAGCTCCGGGCCGACCATCTCCAGCAGGTACCGGGCGTGCCCGATCACCGGGAAGTTCCGGAGCAACGCGTGCTTCTTCTGGACAAGGTCACGGGCGGCCACCAGCGCCAGTGCTGTTGCGGTGGCCGTGGCGATGCTCCGGGCGCGCATGTACGGTCCTCTCCTCGATGCTCGACTCCATCGCCAGGCGGTGGACGTCGTCGTGCCGTGTCGGGCGTTGGGCGTTGGGCGTTGGGCGGCGGACATGATCAGCGGGTGTCATCGTTCGCCGGAGAACGCGCAATGATATTAGAGGCCCGCGGGGAGGGGTGGCGGGGCGAGGGCGATCGGGCAGTTGGACCGGCCCCGGATTGTTGATCCTCCGGAGGCGTCACGGGAATCCCGGTTGCCCGCGGTGCGACGCGGAGCGATGATCCTGCTCATGTTGGATGCTGCGTCTACGGGTTCCGGGCTGCGGCCGTATCCCAAGGTCCCCGCGGTCTCCGCGGCCTCCGCGAGAGGAGGGCTTGGTGTGTCCGGGGTCCGGGAGTGGGTCGCGGTGGAGAAGGTGCACGGAGCGCACTTCGCGGTGGTGTGTGACGGCACGGGGGTTCATCCGGCGAAGCGGCGTGAGCCGTTGGACGACGACGCGCTGGACGGCTTCTTCGGCGTGAGCCGAATCTGGCCGGTGGTGTCGGTGGCGGCGGCCCGCTTCGCCTCCGCACTGCGCGGTGTGCGGGGTGACTCCGCGGTGGTGACGATCTACGGTGAGTTGGCCGGTGGACGCTACCCGCACCCGGATGTTCCCGCTGTTGCCGGGGCCGAGCCGGTCCAGACGGGCGTGTGGTACGCGCCGGGCCTGCACTGGCTGCCGTTCGACGCGTCGGTCGAGAAGGCCGAGGGACGCTGCTGGATCTCCGACCGTGCTGTGCGCGAAGCCGCGGCGAGCGCAGGGCTCATCTGCCCTCCCGTACTCGGGTACGGCGCGTTGAACAAGCTCCAGGAGCTGCCTTGTGCTTTCCCTACAAGAGTTCCGGCTCTCTTCGGGCTGCCCGAACTGGCGGACGATCTCGCCGAAGGCTACGTCCTCAAACCGGCCGGTGAGTGGCTGGAGGCGGGTTCCACAGACACGGGCATGCGCCCGGTGGCCAAGGTGAAGCAGCGGGCTTTCGCGGAGGACGAGCGGTTCGACGGAGCACGTCCCTACTTACCACCACCGCAGGGAGCCGCCGGAGTTCCCTCCTGGCTCCTGGCCCATGCCTCGGCACTCCTCACGCCCGCTCGCGCCGCGGCCGTAGTCAGCAAGCTGGGCCCCCGCGCTCCGGTGGATGCCGTGGCCGAGGAGATCACCCGGGATGTTGCGGAAGACCTCGCCGAAGCGTTGGGAGGCCTGGAGGATGCGCTCTTGCGCTCTCTGGAGCAAGCGCTTCTCCAGGGAGCACGGTCCCTGGCGGTGTTCGACGCCAAGGACCGCGTTCCCTCCAGGAGAGGCAAGGAAGGTACGCGGTGACGACAGCAAGCAGTCGCCTCGGGGGCGCGGGCGGGGCTGGTGGCAACTCCTGGACTCGGCGGCCACGTTCACCGGGAGCCCCGGGATCTCGGGCTCCCGTGCGCGCGGCCGTGCGTGGCGTCAGCGTGCGAACTTCTCGATGGCCGCCGGGGTGACGGGGGTGAAGAAGTTGACGAGGTTGCCGTCAGGGTCGCGGAACAGCAGCGACCGGTTGCCCCAGGGCATCGTGGTGGGCTCGGTGACGAAGTCGGTGACGAAACTGGTCAGGTTCTGGTGGACGCGGTCCACGTCGTCGACGAGGAACTCGGTGATCACACTGTGGTTGTCCGCCGGGCGGGCAGAGCCCGGGGCGAACAGCGGGACGGTGCGGGTGCCGGCGATCGCGAGGGTGGCGCCCGTGGTCTTGAGTTCGGCGAAGTCCTCGGTGGCCCACGTCGCCCGCGCCCCTGTGGCTCGCTCGTAGAAGTCGACGAGGCGCGCCACGTCGCTGGTGATGATGCGGATCGAGACGAAGTCCATGGGAATCTCCTTGGCCGTGCTGAAGGTGTGCACGTCGCAGGCTAGGAGGAATAGTGGACAGAATCGGTCCTGTATTCGCGCTAGGCTGCGGATGTGCCTCGACCCACCGGCCGCGTGCTGACACTCCTGGAACTGCTGCAGTCGGGCGGCACCCGGACCGTGGCCGAACTCGCCGACCGGCTCGGCGTCGAAGGGCGCACCGTACGGCGGTATGTGGACCATCTGATCGATCTGGACGTGCCCGTGGAGTCGGTGCGTGGCCGCTACGGCGGGTACCGGCTGGCTCCCGGGTACCGCTTGCCCCCGCTCATGCTCAGCGACGACGAGGCGCTGGCCGTGCTGCTCGGCCTGGTCGCCGGCCGCCGAGCGGGGCTGACGACGGCGGAGCGCACGGCGAGCGAGACGGCGTCGGCGAAGATCCGGCGGGTGCTGCCCCAGCACGTCGCCCGTCGGCTCGACGCGCTGCTGGAAGCTCTCGCCTTCACGGATCAGCCCGGCGAGTTCGACGCGCCGGACGCCGGGGTCCTGCTTCCGATCGCCGATGCGGTGCGCCACCGCCGGCCGGTCTCGATCCGCTACACCGACCGTGACGGACGGCGCAGCGAGCGCACGCTGCACGCGTACGGGATCGTCGCCCATGCGGGCCGGTGGTACGTCACGGGCAAGGACACCGAGGTCGGCGAGGACCGAACCTTCCGGCTCGATCGCATCGCGGACGCGCGGACCCTGCCCGGTTCGTTCGAAGCGCCCGTGGGTCCCGCTCCGGCACAGCGCGTGTTGTCAGGATTCGCCACGGCCGAGTACCGGCACGAGGTGACCCTACGGATCCACGGGACAGTAGAGCAGATCCGCGCCCATCTCCCGGCCGGCGTCGCGAGGCTGGAGGAGTACGAGTCCGCGGCCGAGGAGGACCAGGCGACCGAGCGATGGCTGCGCGTCGAGCTGCGGGCCGAGCGGCTCGACTGGTTGCCTCCGGTACTCGCCGCTCTCGACCGGCCGTTCGTCATCGAGCGCCCCGATGAACTCCGCGACCTCGTCATCGCGTTCGCCGACCGCCTCACGTCCCGTGCCCGCCGAGCCTGACAGCGAGGAGCCCATGTCACGAGATGACAGCCGCTCCGGCTCCGAGACCCGCTTGCCCTCCGGCACATTCAGCCGTGCCGCCAGCGACGACGCAAGCGGGGCGGCGCGAACCCCTCGTTCACAGCGAAGACATGGGCGCGTCGGTTGTCGGACGCGGGGGCTAGGGTCGGCGGCGTACGACCAGCAACAGGAGACCCCATGCCGTCAGGGGCACACACAGCAGGACACCGCTCACGCCCGGTCGACCGGGCCGCGCCCCCTGGCGCCGATCCCGTTCGAGGTCGAGGCGGTCTTTCCGGAGCTGGCGGGTACGGCCCGCGAGGTCACGCTGCTCTACCCCCGGGCCGGGCAGCCGGGCCCAGGTGACAGCTCCATCGGCGGACCACTGCTGTGGCCGGCCGACGAGCCCTGGCCGCTGTGCGCCGAACCGGACCACTACAAGCCGCTCAGCGCGCCCGTCGGGCCCGAGCCGGTCGCGATGGTTCCCGTGGGTCCAGCTGTACGCGCGGGATGTGCCCGGCCTCGAATTCCCCGCCGGTACCGACCTGTTGCAGATCCTGTGGTGCCCGCTCGTTCACATGGACGATGAGTACGCGGCCAACCCCCGGCTCCACTGGCGCAGTTCGACCCTGATGGCCGCCGCCGCTACCGAACGACCGCCCCGCCCGCACACAGCGGAGGAGGACTACCTGCCCCGCCCGTGCACGGTGTCCCCCACACCGGCGGTGGAATACCCCAACTGGGACCTGTCGGAGGAACTCGGCGAACTGCTCGACGAACGGTTCGAGGCCCTGAAGGAGGAACGGGGCTACGACTACTACGAGGTGGCCACCACGCAGCAGAGCAAGGTAGGCGGCTATCCGGGGTGGACCCAGCCGCCCGACTGGCCCGACTGCACGGGCTGCGGCACCCGCATGGAACACCTGCTCAGCGTCACCGCCACAGAACCGGGCATGGGCCGCTGGCTCCCCTTGGACGACCGGGACCCACGCCAGGACGGTGCCGCAGTGCCGTCCTGGCAGGCCGAGGCGAACCGCGCCACCCTCGACACGTTCGGGCACGACATGTGCCTGGGCGACCTCGGCGGCATGTACTTCTTCATCTGCCGCGTCTGCCCCGACACCCCGTACACCCACCGCTACGACTGCTGAGCCCGCCCCAGTCGGCTCGCGCAGAGAGCAATGCGGCCTCGAACGGCGGTCGTACGGGGTTCGCTCAGCTAGGCGCCACGGGCTGTTCGAGGAGTTCGCCCGGTCCGTCGAAGCCGCAGCGCCGGTGGAGCGGCGTACTTCGTTCGGACGGCCACACGATCAACGTGTCCAGGTGGTGAGCGTGCGCATAGCTGCTCACTTCGTAGAGCAGGGCTCTGCCCAGGCCGCGATTGCGCTGTTCCGGGGTGACGTAGGAGTTCGTCACGTAGCCGAGGGCATCGGAGCCCGGGTAAGGGCTCGGAACCTTCTCCACAAGGCACACGAACACGTGGCCACACGCACGCCCGCCCACTTCCTCGAGCCAGACACGCCACGGCCCGGCCATCCGGGCACGCAGCCACCGCGCGCATTCCGTGGTGAACTCCGCCTCGTCCCGCGGAACTTCGTCACCGTCCTCCTCCACCTTGAACTGCCAGCGCATGGCCGCCGGCGCAGGCGACGTCGTCAAGCCCGGCTCGACGGATCACGACATCACTCATGACCACACTCTCGCAGGCCGAACCGACAGAGGCGAAAGCGATTTACGAGCATGCGGCGACCCCTTGGGATGGGCCATCCAGGCGTCCGGTGAGCCGAGTTGACGCGAGGTCGGCCGCGCCGTATGCACGGCTCCGACGCGACTGGTCTGTCGCCCTGGGAATTCCAGCCGTGTTCGAGACACCAGGCCATCACCGCCGTCAGCAGCAGCAGCAGCAGCAGCAGCAGCAGGAAGACCCTTCCACCTCGCGGCGGACTGATTCAGATACCCGCAGATTCGACCGGACAGACCTCCAAGTCGGCCGCGGAGTAGCGCTTCCTGATCTTGCGACCGGACTCGTCGCGGAGGAAGAAGTACCACCGCTGATCCCTGTAGTGCCATACCTTCTCGCCGACGGTGCCTCGATGAGGCGTGTGGTTACGGTCGTTGACCACGACGTGGACGCGCTGGCCGTGTTGGAACTCGGGTGCCGGGAGCTTGGCACCGTCGCCGGCCAGTACGGCTGCGCGAGCCTGGTCGGTGAGCCGGTCCCCGTCCAGGGCTGCCCTCAGCAGCGAACCGGCGGCTGACGCGTCGTGGACGGCTCCGCAGGGAAGCAGGTCATGGAGGTCGAAGCGGCGGCCCTGCTCCTGGTCGAGCCGGGCAGAGCCGTACATGTACATCGGTATCTCGGTCCAGCCTCCCGAGGGAAGCTCTCGGTACACCTCGTCCGATCCGCCCATCGCGGCCAGAACCTCGTACCGGGCCAGAGGATGACGGACGTAGGTCTCGACCACATGCAGGCGCAGATGCTCGGGGATGCGCCGACACAGGGAGACCAAGTCACCAGGCCTGGTGATCAAGTTGATGTACGTGTGATCGACGAACCGCTGCACATCGAGCCTCTGCGGATCGAAGTGCTGCTCCTGGCGTTCATGGAGGAGGTCGATGGCTTCGGCGAACACCTCCGCGAAGAGGTCCTCGTAGGCCCAGAGCCGGAAGGCGTGCATCCGGTCGCCGAGCAACCGGTACCTCTGGCGGCTCGGCAGCGACATCAGGTCATGGACGTCGATGTTTCCACCTCGTTCGTCGCGCTGGAGCTTGTCGGCTGTCTGGAGTGTAGGTGATCGGACGGAACCGTCGCCGTCCTGTCCGCGGGTCCTGAGGCCCTCCGCAGTCGACCGCGTACGCGCCACCCTCCGCCTCGAACTGCGTCAACTCGCCTGCGGCATCACCTACTTGAGGAAGTCCCGGACCTCGTTCTGAAATGGCCATTCAGAGCCGTCAGTTGTTCGTGCCAGGTGCAGCGTGCAGGAGGCCGTTCTCGTAGGCGACCACGACCGCGTGGGTGCGGTTGTTCGCATGCAGCTTGGCGAGGATGTTGGTGACGTGGGTCTTGACGGTCTCGACGCTGACCGCGAGCCGTCGGGAGACCTGTTGGTTGGAGAGGCCCTCGGCCATGAGGCGGAGGGTGTCCTGTTCCCGTTCGGTGAGCGCGGCGCCCTTGGGCGTGCGGTCCCGGCGCGCAGGGGCGGCGAGGGGTGGGCGACGGGCCGCGAGGCGGCGGAGGGTCTCTGGGAAGATGAGCGCATCGCCGGTGGCCACCGTACGGATGGTCTCCGCGATCTGCGTCGAGGGCGCACGCTTGCGGATGAACCCCGCGGCCCCGGCCAGCAGCGCGTCCCACACGTATTCGTCGTTCTCGAAGGTGGTGATGACGACGACCTTCGGCGGTTCGGGGATCTCGGCGCGCAGCCGCCGGGTCGCCTCGATGCCGTCCGGGCGTGGGATACGGACGTCCATCAGCACCACGTCGGGTCGCAGCCGCCTGGTCAGCGGCACGACGTCGACGCCGTCGGACGCCTCCCCCACCACCTCGATGCCGGGGCGGGCCGACAGCAGGGTGCGCAGTCCGGCGCGCGTCAACTCCTCGTCGTCCACGACAAGTACGGATACGGCTGCCGTGCCGTCGGGCGCCGTCATGCCGAGCCCGCCGGGGGCAGCGGCAGGACGACGGACAGGAGCCACTGCCCGTCCGGTGCCGGTCCGGCCGACAACTCCCCGCCCAGCAGCTCGACTCGCTCGCCGATACCGGTCAGCCCGTGCCCGGTGCGTTCCGTGCCGGACCGCGCGGCGGAGGTGGTGGACTGTCCGGGCAGTGGGTTGGTCACCTTCAGGCGCAACCGACCCGCGGAGGCGGTCACGCTCAGGCGGACCGCTGAACTGCCACCGTGCCGCAGCGCGTTGGTGAGGGCCTCCTGGAGAATCCGGTACGCCTCCCGTGAGGTGGTGGCGGGCAACCGCGTCAGGTCGCCCTCCACCTGAGTGGTCAGGTGCGCGCCCGCGCGCTCGGCCTGCGCGGTCAGTGTGTCGAGGGCGGCCAGGGTGGGTTGCGGCCGGGTGAGGGTCCGCTCGTCGCGCAGGGCGCCGACGACATGGTCGAGGTCGTCCATGGCGGAGCGGGACAGGACCTCGATACTGCTGAGCGCGCGTTTGGCCGCCTCCGGGTCCCGGTCGACCAGTTCAAGGCCCGCGGCGGCCTGGATGGTGGAGGCCGTCAGCGTGTGCCCGATGGAGTCGTGCAGGTCCTGCGCGAGCCGGTTGCGGTGCTCCAGCCGTCGCGTACGTTCCTCCGCGGCGGCGAGCCGTTCCGCCGGGCTGTGGCCCAGGAGCGACGCGGCGAGACGGCGCAGTACGAGGGTGGCACCCGCCGTCAGGTAGCCGACCGTCAGGAGGCAACCCGCGCTCAGTACCGGTGTCCACGCGCCCCGCCAGCCGTGCGGCGCGGCGGCGGTGAACCAGCCGAGGGCGATCTCGCCGCCGTCGGACAGCCAGATCCCGGGGAACACGAACGCCGCGAACAGGCCGAGCCCGGTGCCGCACATCAGCACGCCGCCGATGAGGGTGTGCGCGAGCAACCACGCCGCCGTACGCAGCTGGTCGCCCCAGGACGTGCGCGGGCGGGCCACGGGTACGGGGAGTCGGGCGTCCAGCAGCGCGCGAGCCAACGCCGCACTGCCGCGCCTGACCCAGCGGGGCAGCGCCATGAGGGCGATCGCCACGATGAACCCCAGCGGGAGAAGGCCCGCGACGCTCGACGCCGGTGCCCCGGGGCCGAGTACGGCCGCGGTGGTGGCCACCGCGAAGGCGAGCGGTGGCAGGCCCGCCACGGCGCCCAGACACGCGAGGGCCCACCCTCGGCACGAGGACCGGCTCACGGCCGGAGCAATCACGTTGCGCATGGGCGGCACTCTAGACACCGCGTCGTACGCGTACCTCCCCCAAAAGAGCGAGCGGCGCCTTACCGCAACGAGCTACTCCTCACTCGCTCCGACCAGCGATGTGCTCTCGCGTCCCGGCCGCCACGGTTGTTCCAGGCCTCCCGATCACCCAGGACCGCCGCGGCGGACGGCAGTCGGGAGATCGGTCCATCGCACCGCACGCACAGGAGGAACGGCACCATGACGAGCACCACTCGCCCCCCGGCCCAGCAGGGCAGTCCGCCCTCCTCCGACGACCGGGCGACGCGACGCAAGGGCACGATCGTCTTCCTTGCGCTGTCCTTCGGTGGTACGTGGCTGTGGCTGCTGTTCGCCTCGGCCGTCCTCGGACTCTCCGGACTGCACCCGCTGTTGCAGCTCCCGGCGTTCTGCGCGCCAGGGATCGCGGCCTTCGTCGTACGACGCTGGGTCACCAAGGAGGGCTTCGCCGACGCGGGCCTGCGGCTGCGACTGCGGGCGGCCTGGCGCTGCTACGTGGCCGCGTGGGTCGGCCCTCCCTTGCTCGCCTGGAGCACGCTGGCGCTGGCCGCCGCGCTGGGTGTGTGGCACCCGGACCTCTCCGGGCCCGGAGGGATCCTGCCCGGCGGCGACGAACTGTTGTCCCTGATCGCGATGATGCTGATCGCGCTGGTACTCACTCCGGTGTATCTGGGTGAGGAGTTCGGCTGGACCGGCTATCTGCGGCCCCGCCTGTTCGGCGGCGCGCTCGTGCCCTCCAGTATCGCGACGGGGCTGATCTGGGCGGTGTGGCACTACCCACTGGCCTTCACAGGGTACGTCGAGTTCTCCGACCTGGCGCTGGGGCTGCTGGTTTGGACGGTCTCCTTCCAACTCCAGGAGATACTCCTGCTGTGGCTCTACAAGTGCAGCGGCAGCATCTGGGTGGCCGGTCTCGCGCACGCGGGCAACAACATGGTGCTCTTCCTCATCCTGGGAACGTACTTGGGCGACGAGGACGGCGGGATCGGCACCATCTGGCCCATGGCGCTCTTGGCGGTGCCGATGGCCATGATCTGCCTCTGCCTTTGCCTCTGGCTCGTGGCGAGGCGCGCACTGGGCGCCGACACGACGGACGACCGCTACTGAATCGGCCCACGCGCCACGGACCGTGTCCGTGGCGGATTCAGCCCCTCGCATGCCCCGCGCTTCGGCCGCGTCCGCGTGCGTGCCGTAGCGTGATCGGCGGCCGTAGCCGTTCAGTGAAGTCCTGGGAGCTCGGGGCGAGTTGATGCCTGAGGTCGGCCGCTCCGGAAGCAACTTCGACGTCCGAAGGACTGATGGTGAGCAAGTACGCCGGCCCACAGATCGATTCGGCAGGGGAACGGGGACGCGAGCCGTTCAAGGGGCCAAGGCGCGGGTCGGGCGGAGCCTCGCACGCGGTGCGGCTGAGCGGGGTGAGCAAGATGTACGGTGGCGGCCGGAACAGTGTGGTGGCTGCGCGGAGTTGGCGTACGGCTCCTTCACGGCCGTGATGGGGGCCCTCGGGTTCGGGCAAGAGCACGCTTCTGCACTGTGCTTCGGGTCTGGACCGGCCGGATCGGGGCACGGTCGAGATCGGCGGGCGGGACCTCCACGGGCTCAGCGAGACGGCGTTGACGAAGCTGCTGCGCGAGCACGTCGGATTCGTCTTCCAGGGTTTCAACCTGCTGTCGGCGCTGACAGCCGAACAGAACATCACGCTGCCGGTGCGCTTGGCGGACAGAGCGCCATCATCACCGCCCAGGTGAGCTGTCCAGCGGCCAACAGCAGCGCGTGGCCGTAGCGCGTGCCCTGATCACCCGCCCCGACGTGGTGTTCGCGGATGAGCCCACGGGTGTCCTGGACACCTCTTCCGGCAAACGGATCCTGAAACTGCTACAGGGACTGGTCGACGACAGGGGCAGACGGTGCTGATGGTGACACGACCCGGTGGCCGCCTCGTACGCGGACGCGGTGCTGCTGGCCGACGGGCGTCTCAGCGACGTCATGCCGCGACCGTCGGCGGAGGCGGTCGCCGGCTCACCGCGAGCGCGACAGCCGCACAGGGCCGAGCGGAGATGACCTCCTTCGTCATGCCCTTCGGCTTCATCTGCCTGTTCGTTGCCACGTTCGTGATGGCCGGGACGTTTTCGCTGTCCGTGCAGCAACACATCCGGGAGATCGCCCTTCTGCGCGCCGTCGCCGCCACCCCGCGGCAGATACGAGCGGCTCATCGCGTACGAAGCGACCCTGGTCACCGTCATCGCCGCGGTGCCCGGAGCGGGCGTGGGGATCTGGCTGGCCGATGTGCTGCGGGCGTGGCTCGTCGGCCGGGGCTGGGTGCCGGACGCCCCTTCCCCTGGGCTTCGGGCCGCGGAGCATGGTGTCGGCGGTGGCGATCTGCTGGGTGACCGCCCAGCTCGCCGTCCTGAGGGTGCGTGCGGTGCGGGCATTGGGAGAGGCGGTCGTGCCGCGCCGGAGCGTGGGCGTGGTGCGTACGGGGTTGGGTCTGGCGGCGTTGGGCGGTGGTGTCTGGGGGTTGATGGCGATCGGCGGCTCCACGGGCTCCGATGCAGCCGATACGGCGGTCTCCATGGTCATGGTCCTGATGGTCGCCGTGGCTCTGCTGGCTCCGTGAACCGGGAAGCTGACAGGTCCGTGATGGGTGTGTCATGTCTGGCCGTGTTGCCTGTGCTCGGTCCCGTGGTCCGGGCGAACCTCGCCGCCGGTCACCGCAGGCTGGGCGCCGCGGCCGTTCCGCTGGCTCTTACCGTCGCTGTCGCCGCGGTCGCCCTGCTCGTACCGCAGATGAAGTGGCGGGAACTGGACCGGCAGGACCACGGACGGCTGACGGCCGACTACCTGGTGGAGGCCACCGGGAAGGGGCCGCCGGGGACAGCCGCTCGGCGCGTGGGAGAACTGCCGGGCGTCGCCACGGCCGTCAGCGCCCTGAGCACGTAGGCCGAGATCGTCGTGGGCGATGATCCAGAAGGCGAGGGAACGGGGGAATCGCCGACGCGGTCACCGACTGCCCGCTGAACCAGGTCCTCGACCTCGACGCGACGAAGCGCAGCGTCGCCGAACTCGGCCACCACGAGATCGCGTTGAGCCGTTCCTTCGCCCGTGAGGCACCTGTACGGGCGGGCGACGACGTGTTGCTGCGGCTGGACGACTTCCGCACCGAACGGGTTCGCTGCCGTCTACGGCCGTGATCCGGGCCTCGGCTCCGTGGTCATCCCCTGGCGGATGGCCGATGCCCACCGGGGCGACGAGCCGTCGACCCTCGACACGGTGTATGTACGTGCCGAGGCGGGACAGCAGCGTGAGACGGCGCACGCACTGGCTTCCCTGCACGGGAATCATCCCTCCTGGCGGGTGATGGACCGATCCGCGCGGATCGCTAGACGTAGTGCGGCGAACGAAGTCCGCTACAAGGTCCGGGCCCGTACCGCTTTGCGGTCCTCGTACTCGGCGCACTCGCGGCGGATGCCGTCGCCGCTGCTGCTGGGTACCGCCGGTGGAGGACCGGCCAGGCGGAGGACGAGGAGGCCTCGGATAACATGCCGTTCATCGTAGGACGGTAGGCAGCCACGTCCCGAGCCCCCGGAGTGATCACCCCTGCATGGTGTGCGAAGTACCTCCGAGAGGAGGACATCGTGGTCGACAACTCCCCGGATCGGCGGACGACATGTTGAGGGTCGAAGAGCTGGAGGCCGCGCTTCCATCGATGACACGGTGGCGCGTGCCTGGTGGGCGCAGCGTGGACTGGGCTGTCCTTGAGGCCGACCTCGGGACGGCGCTGCCCTCCGACTTCCGTTCCCTGGCGGAGGCGTACCCGGTGCTGGTCATCGATGACTTCCTGATGGTGTCCGTTCCGCTACCTGGTGCCGAGGCATCGTGGGCGTCCGGATGCCGGGAGGACGAGATCCTTCAGGATCTGTACGAGATGGGCGACACCGAGGGCTACGTTCCCTTCCCCCGGCCGGGAGGCCTGATCGGCTGGGCGGAGTCCTATTCGGGGGACTCCTTCTACTGGAGGACGAGTCCCGGGGATCCGGACGCATGGCCGGTGGTCGTCCGCACCGACAACGGAGACTGGTTGGAGTTCCCGGTCGGTGCCGTCGAGTTCCTGGCGGGCGTCTACCGGCGGAGCCTGTACGTGCCCGGTATGCCCAGGGACTTCCCCGGCGACAACGCGAAGGTGTTGGGCCTGAGCGACAACATCGACTGATCTCCAACTCAGGGGGAACCTGTGTGAGTTGGTGCCACAACGGGGCGTCGGCCTCAACGAATGCCGCCATGCTCTGCTGGTACGCCGGACGGTCCGGCAGCTTCGCAGACGACGGCGGGGGGCCACGGATCGGGCGCCATGGCCGAGGGCGAGATGCCCGCCGGCGTCCCGTTCGACGGCGGCTCACCGGCCCGCCGACTCTTCTCTCTCGCCCGGCCCTTCGACGGCAACCGGCCCGAGGTGGTGGTGCAAGGCTGAACCGGACCGCGCTCCGGCCGAACTCGCCGCCTGGGCCTGTCGCCACGGTCGCATGGGCGGGCCTTCGTCGGCGCGGGAGCGCCGGTGGCTCGGCGGTCAGTCGGTCGGTGCTGCGGCGAGTTGATCGGCCCAGTTCCGCTCGTGCGGTTCCAGGTTCAGTCGTGTGCGGCCCCACAGGTCGAGGTACAGCTCCTCGGCGGTGGCCGCGATCTGTGCGTCGTGCGGTTCGCCCGGTGTCGCCGCTCTGGTGTGCACGGTGGCCGTGGTGAGTTCCACCAGCCAGCGGTCGTCCGTGTCGGTGCTGTGCACCTCGATCCGGCCGGTACGGGTGAAGCGCCCACCGTCGCGGACCCCGGCGGCCAGGTGGACGGTGAGGATCTCGTCCACGCCGTCGGCGGCGACGTCCGCGGGGATCTGCAGTGACTGCCCCACGGCGTCGGCGACGTCCCGGCCGTGGACGAACGCTTCGTGGGTGAGGCATCGCGGCCAGAAGGAGACGACGTGCGGCCGGGTGGACCAGTTCCACGCGGGGGCCAGGGGGTCGGCCGCGGCGAGCCGGTCCAGCACCCGGTCCCACTCCTCGGCGGCCCACGGGATCAACTGGTCGTCGGGGAGCATCTCGGCGTCGGTGAACTCCGGTTCGCCGGCCCCTTGCTCGACGCAGGCGTGGATGAAGAAGGCGACGTTGCCGAGGTGGTGCACGACGTCGCGGATCCGCCACTCCGGGCAGGCGGGGACGGGGTCGTCGAGATGGTTCTCGGCCATGCGCCATACGCGCGCGCCCACCGCTCGGTTCGCCTCGATGTGGCGTGCGGTGTCCAGGAGGTTCATCGGGTCGTGTCTTTCGAAAGCGGGGGTTCGGTAACCGGTCGGGGCGAGTCGTTCGAGGACGGGGTCCGGCGTCCGAGGCGCTGGGCCACGGCCTTGCCGCCGACGATGAGCACCACCGCGCTGACGATGACGGCACCGCCGAGCAGCAGGTTCGGATCGAGCGCCTCCTGGCCGAGCAGGGCTCCCAGCGCGACCGCGACCACCGGGTTGACGTACGCGTAGGTGGCCACCGTGTCGTTGGGCAGCGTGGAGTTGGCGTAGCCGTACGCCGTGAACGCGATCATCGAGCCCGCGACCACCAGCCACAGGAACCCGGCGAGCGAGCCGGCGGAGATCGCCGCGAGGTCGAGGCGGCCGAACTCGCCCGTCACCGCGGCGGCGGTGATCAGCAGCAGCCCGCCGGCGATCATCTCCAAGGACGCCACCACGAGGGGGTGCGAGGGCAGTGGGGCACGGCGGGCGTAGACCGAACCCGCTGCCCAACAGAGCGATCCGATCAGCACGACGACGGCGCCGCTGATGTCGACGCGGGCGCCGGGACCGCCCACGAGCACACCGACCCCGACGGTCCCGAGGACGAGCGCCAGCATCATCGTGACCGTGATGCGAGTCCTCGTGACCGCCGCGTTGATCAGGATCATCCAGATCGGCACGGTCGCCACGATGAGGGCGGCCAGACCGGAGTCGACGCTCGTCTCGCCGACGCTGAGCAAGCCGTTGCCGCCGACCAGCATCAGTGCGCCTATGACGAGCGTGGAGCGCAGATGACGCGCGGTCGGGCGCCGGGCGCCGCGCGCATGGCGTGGTCCGACGAGCGCGAACATGACCGTGCCGGCCGTCAGGAACCGGAAGCCGGCCATGAGGAGCGGCGGGATCGTGTCGACGGCCAACTGGATGCCGAGGTACGTGGATCCCCAGACGATCCATACAGTGATCAACGCCAGCCAGGGGAGCAAGGGGCGGCGTACAGACGTCAAATTAGGCTCTGCTGGCATCTGAACTCATTTAGTGAGGTAAACCAGTAGGATGGTTTTCGAAAGATTAGGCTCATCGGTCGTGGAAGGCAAGCTCTCATCATGAGGCGACAGTTGGACGACATCGACCGGACGATTCTGCGGATGATGACGGCGGACGGACGGCAGACCGTCCGGGCGCTCGCTCGGGCGGTCGGGCTGTCCGAGCCGTCGGCGCGGGACCGCCTGCAGCGGCTCGAGCGCGACGGAGTGATCACCGGATACCGCGCGGACCTCGATCCCCCGAGCGTGGACGCGACCACGGCGGCGTTCGTCGCGCTGCGTTTCGATCCCGGTGAGGCCGCGCGGGCGGTGATCAACGAGCGGCTCGCACTCGAACCCTGCGTACTGGAGGTGCACGAGGTGGCGGGCGACGACTGCTACTGGCTGAAGGTGCGCGTGTCCGGGACGGACGCGCTCGCCGAGGCGCTCGACCGCATCCGCGCGATCCCTCCCGTGCACAGCACGAGCACCACCATCGTGCTGCGCACGGTTCTTGAACGACCGCTGGGTCCGGACACCGCGCATCCTCGGTGACGTACGCCGGGCTTCCTCTCGCCGGAGCCATACGGGCGCGCGCCCCGGAACACCACCGCGCTCCTCAACCGGAGTCCAGCGGGCGGGAGTTGATCCCAGGACCGAGGTCCTTCGCCAGAGCCACCGCGAGCGCCCGGAAGATCCGTACCTCCGGGTTGTCGTCATCGGCCCGCACCGCGAGATAGCTGCTCTCCCACGGAGCGTCGAGGACGGGTACGAAGACGGCGCCCGGCCACGCGTAGTACCGCGCGAAGGAGCGCAGGCCGGAGCCCGCGGCCCGCCCGGTGACGACTCCGGTCAGCACCTCCTGCGGGGTGACGGCGAATTCGGAGCTGCGGCGCTGGGCGCGGTCGTCGAAGTACAGATACTCGGTGAACGTGTGCGGAGTGTGCCCCGGGACACGGACCAGCGGCAGGTCGGCGAGGTCCGCGACGCCGACCCCGGACGTCCGGGCGTCGGCCAGGGGCGAGCGCTCGTGCACGACGACGATCCGCTGCTCGGTGGTGAGGACGTCCGCTATGAGCCGCTCGTCGTGCGGGCTCGGCCGTACGAACGCCACGTCCACCCGGTCCTCCACCAGCGCGGTCACATGCTCGGTGAAGTCCAACTGCCGGATCTCCACCCGTACTTCGGGCCGGGCTCGCCGGTAGGCGTTGATGGCCGCGGGCGTCAGCTCCGCCGAACCGTGCCCCATGATCCCCACCCGCAGCGGCCGCCCGCCGTACGTCTCCCACGCGACGTCCGCCAGGTCGTCGAGCGCGGCGTTCGCGGCGTCGAGGAGCGTGCGCGCGTGCCCGGCGAACCGCACCCCGGCTGCCGTCGGCACGACGGGAGAGCCGGACCGGTCGAGGAGTCGCGCGCCGACCTGGCTCTCCAGGCGGCGTACGTGCTGGGTGACGGCGGGCGGCGACAGGTACAGCCGCGCTGCGGCCCGTCCGAAGTGCCCCTCCTCGACGACCGCCAGGAACGACGACAGAAGCCGCAGGTCAAGCGCCATACGACCAGGGTAGACGGGAGGCCGGGCAGACGGCGCGGGCCGTTCACGAATCGTGAACGTGCGGCGCGGGCCGGACGGTCGGGCACGTACGAAGGGGCGCATGACCGCATCACCCGCCACCGCACCTGCCACCGCCGTCCCCGCGGCCACCGGCGCCCGGGGCGCCCGCGCCGCCTGGATCATGCTGGCCTCCGGCTGGAGCGCCAACCAGTTCTCGGCCCTGCTCGGCGCCTACCGCGGCCACCTCGGCCTCACCGAGTCGACGACGACCGGCCTGTTCGCGGTGTACGTCGTCGGTCTGATCCCGGCGCTGCTGATCGCGGGCCCGCTCGCGGACCGCAGCGGACGGCGCCGGGTGGCGCTCTCGGCCCTCGCCCTCAATGTCCTGTCCACCCTGCTCCTGATGACCGGCGGCGCGTGGGGCCTCACCTGGCTGTTGCTGTCCGGGCGCTTCCTGACCGGTGTCAGCGCGGGCGCGCTGCTGGCCGCGGGCAGCGCCTGGATCAAGGAACTCTCGAACGCGCCGCGCCGCTCCGGCATGTTCGTCTCCGCGGGCTTCGCGACGGGCGGCCTCGCGGCGGCGCTCATCGCTCAGTGGGCTCCCTGGCCGATGGTGACGGCGTACGTTCCGCACGTCGTTCTCGGGGCGGCGGCGGGCTTGCTCGCGTGGGCCGTGCCGGAGACGGCCGGGTCGGCCCCTACCCACAGCTCCGGAGCCGCCCACGCGCACAACAGCCACTGCTTCCGGCGTACCGTGCTGCCCCTGGCTCCCTGGGCCTTCGCCGCCACGACCATCGGCTTCGTCACGTTGCCGAGCACCCTCCACACCGGCCTGATCCTCACAGGCGTCGCGACGGCCGTCGTCCCCGGTACCGGGCTGCTCACCGCACGACGCGCCCGGTCCACGCCCACCTCGGGGCTCCTGGTCGTGGCGGCCGGCACGGCGACCGCCGCCGTCGCCGCCGCGACGGAGAGCGAGCCCCTGGCCCTCCTCGCCGCGATCGTTCTCGGCGCGGGCTACGGACTGGCCCTCGCCCACGGCCTCACCCGGACGGCGGCCCTCGCCCCGCCTCACCGACTCGCCCGCTGGACGGCCCTGTTCTGGACGGTGACGTACCTCGGCATGTTCACCCCGTACGTCCTCACGCTCCTCGGCCACGTCACGACGACACCGGTCCTGCTGGCGGCCGTCACGCTGCTCGCCCTGGCGCACGCCGGGTTCGGCGCGTATCAGACCGTACGGCCGACCCGGCACCGTACGCCGTGACTCGTTCCCGCGGTGACACCGGAGAAGCAAGGTCCGCCACCGCGTCCCACGGCGCGTCATCGCTCGCGCTCTTCGGGGCGCTCGCCGCTCAGGGTGGGGCCGTGACCCGAGACCGGGGGCACGTCTCACTGGCGTGACGACATCACCGCAGTGGCGTCCGCCTGGCGAGCGGTGTTGCTGAGACACCCCTGGGCCGCCGCCGTCCCGGCACGCCGCCGCCCGGCCATCGGCCCGAACTTCCTCGCCGGGATGGAGCTCGTGCAAGCGACGCTCGTGCGCGCCGGATTCACCGGGAAGACTCTCGGCGGCGACGTGGGCCCTGTACAACCACGTCATGGGGTCGGCGTCCGCCGAGTCCGCCGTGTACATCACCGACGAGGAACGCCGCGTGGGCCAGGAGCAGGTTGGCCGCACAGCGCGACCGCTACCCGACTCTGGCGGCCAACGGCTACCTCTACGACAACGACTGGGACGGCAGCTTCACCGACGGCCTCGACCACCTCCTCGACGGCCTCGAAGCACAGCTCGACGCCACCGAGCGGGCCGACCGGGCTCCCGCCGACGGATGAGTGCCCGGGGCCGGGCGCGGCGGCCCGGCCCCGGTACGTGGACTCACCCCGGTACGGGAGCCGGTCCCGCCGCCAGATGCCCGGCCCGGTGCAGTCGCGTCACCAGCCACGCGCACCCCAGACCCGTGGCGGCCAGCACCGCCCAGGGCAACCAGCGCACCCCGGTGTCGAACAGCGCTCCGACGGCCAGGTTGCCCAGGAAGACGGCGATGCCGGAGACGGTGTTGTAGGCGCCGTAATACGTCGCCACGAGCCGGTCACCGGAGAGCCGTACGACGGTGTCCATCTCGAAGGGATAGAGCAGCGCGCCGCCCCAGGCCAGCAGGGCGGCGCACAGGACGAGTGCGAGGACGCTCGCGGTGCGGCCCAGGGTTCCCGGGTACGGGCCGGGCAGCAGCGGGGCGAACGCGGCCCCCATCACCATGAGGCCGTAGGCGATGGCCTGCGGTCCGGCCAGGGTCCGTTGCGCCCACGTGGTCAGTCTCAGTTGACCGGACAGCGCGGCCAGCGCGGAGACGGCGAAGACCGCGCCGGTGACCATCCCGGTCCGGTCGCCGAAGAGAGCGCGGGCTCTCAGCGGCAGCGCGAGATAGACCTGGAAGGCCAGAACGTACGAGCCGGTCATCGCGGCGGTGAAGAGCAGGAAGGGCCGGTTGGCGACGACGGTGCGCCAGTCGGCGGCCACCGCACGCCAGGCCGGCTCCGCGCCCCGGTCGGCCGGGGCGCGGGCGGGCAGGGCGCGGGCCTGGAGCATGGCCAGGACGCCGAAGACGGTGGCAGCGACCGTGCACACGGCGGCGAAGTCCCAGGCCAGCAGGGCGAGTCCGGCGAGCGGGCCGACGAGGATGCCCGCCTGGTAGAAGACGTTGAAGGCGGCGAAGGCTGCCACCCGCCGCTCTTCGCCCGCGTCCGCGGCGAGATAGGCACGCACGGCGGGGTTGAACAGCGCCCCGGCCAGACCTGTCAGTGCCGAGGCGCCGATGAGGGCGGGTAGGGAACCGGCCACCGCCAGCAGCCCGAAGGCGGCCGTGCGCAGCACGCACCCGGTCAGGATCATGGGCTTGTAGCCGTAGCGGTCGGCGAGGGTGCCGCCGATCAGGAACATGCCCTGCTGAGAGAAGTTCCGGACGCCGAGGACCAGGCCGACCGCCCAGGCGGCGAGCCCGAGCCCGTGGGCGAGATGGTCGGCCAGGTAAGGCATGAGCATGTAGAAGCCGAGGTTGATGGCGAACTGATTGGCCATCAACAGACGTGCCGGCCGGTCGAACGAGGCCACCTGGGCCCGCAGTCCCCTCATCGCGGGCCCGCCTTCGTCACCTTCGCCAGATCGCGACCCAACGGGTCGCGGACCTGGCCGCATCGGGTCCAACGGGTGACCACACTCGTGCCCGGCTCGGCGATCTCGTCGGGTTCCTCGGACGGTTGCCGGCCGAGGAGTCGGTGCTCGCGGCACCAGGCGTCGTTGTAGACGGTCTCCAGGTAGCGGTGCGGGCCGTCGGGGAAGACGGCGACGATCCGGGTACCGACCGGGAACGTACGTGCGACCCATCCCGCGACGAGCGCGACCGCGCCCACGCTCCAGCCGCCGGAGGCGTAGTGGCGCCGGGCGAGCCTGCGGCAGGCCCACACCGCCTCGGCCGGGGCCACCCAGTGGACCTCGGCGAAGGCGCCGTAGTCGACGTTCTCCGGGTGGATGCTGGAGCCGAGGCCACGCATGAGCCGGGGAGCGGCGGGCTGCCCGAAGATCGTCGAGCCGACCGAGTCCACCCCGATCAGCCTCAGCTCGGGAAGGGACGCGCGCAGCGCGGCCGTGACACCGGCCGAGTGGCCGCCCGTGCCCACGGCCGCCACCAGGACATCGATGCGACCGAGTTGAGCGAGGAGTTCGGCGGCCAGTGGGCGGTAGGCGGCCACGTTGTCGGGGTTGCGGTACTGGTCCGTGCAGTACGCGCCCGGGGTGCGCGTCAGCCATTCGGCCACGCGCTCGCGGCGGGCCTCCTGCCAGCCGCCCTCCGGATGCGGGGCGGTGACCTGGTCGACGCGTGCGCCCAGGGCGGCGAGGAGGCGGACCACGGAGGGTTCCATGCCGGGGTCGGTGACGACGGTGACCGGATGGCCGTAGGTCAGCGCGGCCAGGGCCAGGCCCAGACCGAGTGTGCCGCTGGAGGACTCGACGATCGGCGCACCCGGCGCGAGGTCACCGCGCCTGCGCGCTGCGCAGACCATGTGCAGGCCGGGACGGTCCTTGATGCCACCGAGGTTGGCGCCTTCCAGCTTGGCGTAGAAGCCGCGGCCGGGTGGGGCGAAGGGTTCGTCGATCCACAGGACGGGGGTGTTGCCCACGAGTTGGGCGGGGCGGCGGGCGATCACAGGCAGCGGGGCGTGCGCCCCGAGGGGTTCGAGCAGGGGGAGATGCATGTGCGTACGGCTCCTTGGCACCGCGCCCCGTTCAGGCGGGTGCGGTCGTGGCTGATTCAGCAGGACGTGCGGGCACGCCTCGACCACGAAGTCCGTGCGAGGTCGGGGCGTGCGGGCGGTGCCTACTGACGCAGGACACAGTGGAGCGCGAGGGTGGCGCGGCCGTCCGGTACCGGGAAGAGACGGGGCGGAAGGGTCCAGGCGGCGTGTGCCGCCTCAGCCCGTGCCGTGGTCGGTGGTGCCGTGTCCGGTGTGTCGTGTCCCGGTTCGCTGACCGCGCCGTCGACAGTGTCCCGGGGCCGGTCCACGGCGTGATCGATGTGGCCGTCGGCCTTGTGGTCGTGCCCGGGAGCCGGATTGAACCCGTGATCGGCGTCGGCTGTCGCGGGCCGAGAGCGGTCGACGTCCGCGCTGGCCGAGTGGGGCCCACCGAAGGAGGCGGCATGGATCGAGCCCGCCAGATGAGCGGTGACCAGCATGACGAGCCCCAGGAGCAGGCCGATGCGGCCCGCCCGCCCGGGGGGCCATGTCTGCAACCGCACACCGATCACGCACGTAGGGTATTCGATCAGTCGCGGAACGTCACTCCTGAGCGCCACCGGCTCGCTGACCCCACTGCCCCCGCCATCCCTGCCGGGCGTGAGCGCACAAGCCCCCGGGCCGCCCAACGGAATCGCGTACGGTCATGCCGTGGGCGCGGCGCTCGCCGATCGCTCATCTGCCGAGCGCACGACCGGTTCGGCTGAAGTGGCAGCTCGCACTGCGCCGGGACAGCAGTTCGGTCATCCTTCTGCCGGGGACCGCCAAGGGCGCGGCCCGCGCCGTGGCGTCCGACTACGACACGGGTCCGCTCGCCTTCCCACTGGAGGGTGACGCGCCCGTGCGAACGCCTGTCCGTCGACGCCTCGCTCCCCGGCGCACTGTCCCGATTCGCCGACTTGACGGAGGTCGTCGTGCAGGGCGACCGGCTGGTTGTGTCGAGCGAGGCGGACCACGGCCTCGCCGCGTTCCCGTACGCCCCACCGCGGTGAGCCCCCACCGGCCGGCACCCTGTGGGGTGCCGGCCGGTGTGTCCTGTCGACGGCTCTCGGCCCGATCAGAGGGCCGCCTTGGCGAGGTCGGGGGCGGTCAGGCGCAGGATGGTGGGCAACTCCCTTGCCGTGGGCTCCAGATGGAGGCGCTGCAGGCCCTCCATGTCCGCCGCCGGGATGGTCGCCCGGCAGTCGCAGGACTGGTCGTCGAAGCCCGCGAAGCGGTAGGCGACCTCCATCATGCGGTTGCGGTCAGTGGGCCTGAAGTCCGCGACCAGGTGGACTCCTGCCCGATGGGCCTCGTCCACCAGCCAGTTGAGGAGGGTCGCACCGGCACCGTAGGACACCACCCGGCAGGAGGTTGCCAGCAGCTTGAGGTGCCAGAGGTCAGGGTGGCGCTCCAGCAGCAGGACGCCCACCGCGCCGTGCGGGCCGAACCGGTCGGCCATGGTGACGACCAGGACCTCGTGCCGCGGGTCGTCGAGCAGATCGCGCAGTTCGGCGTCGGAGTAGGGCACCCCGGTGGCGTTCATCTGGCTGGTGCGCAGGGTCAGTTCCTCGACGCGGGCGAGTTCCTCCTCGGTGGCGCGGCCGATGCCCATCTCCAGTTCCAGTGTGCGCAGGAACTCCTCGTCCGGGCCGTCCGACCGGGCGCGCTCGGCTTCGCGCCGGAAGCTCGCCTGGTACATCTCGCGGCGGCGGCGGGAGTCCACGGTCCGTACGGGCGGGGTGAATTCCGGCCGGGAGAGCATGCCGGACACGTCCTCGGCCGGGTAGCAGCGGACCTCCGGCAGATGATGGGCGACCTCGGCACGTTCGGCGGGCTGGTCGTCGATGAAGGCGATGGCGGACCGGGCGAAGTTCAACCGCTCGGCGATGGCGCGCACCGCGTCCGATTTCGGGCCCCAGTTGATGTGCGGGAGGATGAAGTAGTCGGCGATGCCGAGTTCTTCGAGCCGGGCCCAGGCCAGGTCGTGGTCGTTCTTGCTGGAGACGGCTTGCAGGATGCCCCGCGCGTCCAGCTCGGTCACCACCCGGCGCACCTCGTCGCCGATCCGGACTTCGGGGTCCTCCAGCAGGGTGCCCTGCCACAGGGTGTTGTCCAGGTCCCAGACCAGGCACTTGACGGTCACTGTCATATCGATCCGTTCACCGCGTGCTCGGCCAGCATCAACTGGCACATCTCATGGCTGCCTTCGATGATCTTCATCAGCTTGGCGTCCCGGTAGGCGCGTGCCACCAGGTGTCCGTCCCGGGCCCCGGCCGAGGCGAGCACCTGGAGCGCCGTTTCGGCACCGCGTGTCGCCTGGTCGGCGCTGACATGCTTGGCCAGGACGGTCGCCATGACCTGCTCGGGCGAGCCGCTGTCCCAGCATCGGCTGGCGTGTTCGGACACCCGGGTGGCGAGCTGCTCGGCCACCAGCAGCTCGGCGAGGTGGCGGGCGACCAACTGGTGTTCCGCCAGCGGCTTGCCGAACTGCTCGCGTGTGGAGGCGTGTTGAGCGGCGGCGGTCCGGCAGCCGCGCAGGATGCCCACGCATCCCCAGGCCACCGAGATCCGTCCGTAGGCCAGGGCCGTGGTCACCAGCAGTGGCAGCGACAGGCCGACACCGCCGAGGACGGCGTCGGCCGGCAGCCGTACGGAGTCCAGGGTGATGCCCGCGTGCCCCGCGGCGCGGCAGCCCAGCGGATCGGCGACCCGCTCGACGCGCACCCCGGGGGCGTCGCTGGGGACCACCACGGCTGCGGCCCCGTCCTCGTACCGGCCGAACACCACCAGCAGGTCGGCGTAGTGGGCGGCGGTCACCCAGACCTTGCGCCCGTCGATGACGACCGAGTCGCCGTCGCGGCGGATGCTGGTGGCGATCGCGGACAGATCGCTGCCCGCGCCCGGTTCGCTGAAACCGGCAGCCGCCAGCTCGCCGCCGGTGAGCCGGGGCAGCCAGGCCGCGCGCTGCTCGGCGGTGCCCAGCCGTTCGATGGTCCAGGCGGCCATGCCCTGGGAGGTCATCACGCTCCGCACAGAGCTGCACAGGCTGCCGACCCGGGCCGTGAACTCGCCGTTCTCCAGGCTGCTCAGTCCCCGGCCGCCGTACTCGGCGGGCACTTGGGCGCACAGCCTGCCGTCGGCGCCCAGCTTGCGCAGCAGGTCCACCGGCAGCAGGCCCGCCCGGTCCCAGTCGTCGGCCTGGCCGTCGATGAGCCCGGTGACGGTGTCCCACGCGTGCTCGGTCATGTCACTCACCGCCGCTCCCGGTGGCCGCGTCCGTGAGGCGGAGCACCAGGGCCGTCATCGCCTGCACGGTACGGAAGTTGTCGAGCCTGAGGTCGGCGCCGCGGATGGCCACGCCGAAGGACTTCTCCAGGTGCACGACCAGCTCCATGGCGAACAGGGAGGACAGGCCGCCGGAGGCGAACAGGTCCTGCTCCGGTTCCCAGGAACGCTTGGTCTTCGTCTCCAGGAAGCGCAGCACCTCCTTCGCCACGGCGTCGGCGTCCGGGGCCGCGGTGCGGTGGGTGGCGTCCATCAGTTCTCCTCCTGGTAGTCGTAGAAGCCCCGGCCGGTCTTGCGGCCGAGTTCGCCGCGCCGGACCTTCTCCAGCAGCAGCTCGCAGGGGCGGCAGCCCTCGTCCCCGGTGCGCTCGTAGAGCACCTGGAGCGAGTCCGCCAGGTTGTCGATGCCGATCAGGTCGGCGGTGCGCAGCGGGCCCGTGGGGTGTCCCAGGCAGCCCTCCATGAGGGCGTCGACCGCCTCCACACCGGCGGTGCCTTCCTGCACCACCCGGACCGCGTCGTTGATCATCGGGTGCAGTACCCGGCTGGTGACGAAGCCGGGGGCGTCGCGGACCACCACGGGCTGCCGGTCGAGCACGGTGAGCAGGGAGCCGATCCGGGTCATGGTCTCCTCGCCGGTTCCGGTGCCCCGGATGACCTCGACCGTGCGGATCAGATACGGGGGGTTCATGAAGTGGGTGCCGACCAGCTCCGCCGGTCGGTCGACGAACTCGGCCAGTTCGTCGACGGGGATGGACGAGGTGTTGGTGATCAGCGGGGTGCCGGGGGCCACCCGTGCCGAGACGTCGGCCAGGGCCTTGGCCTTCAGCTCGGTGTTCTCCGTGATGGCCTCGATCACGGCGGTGGCCTCGGCCACGCCCTCGGGCGAGGTCGCCGTCGCCAGCTCGCCGAGGATCCGCTCGGCCGGGATCCTGCCCATCAGTTGGGCCATTCGCAGCTCGTCGTCGATCCTGCGGCGGGCCCGGTCGAGTTGGGCGCCGTCGATGTCGATCAGCAGAACGGGCAGGCCCTGCGCGAGGGCCAAGGCGGTGATCCCCACGCCCATCACTCCGGCTCCCAGCACGGCAAGCCGGTGCGCACCTGTGGTCATGCGGCGCTCCTCATGTATGTGACTCTCATTCATTACTGGTCTCTGTGGAAGGGGAGTTGGGGTCTGCGGCGGGAGGGGGGCCGAGGACGGTCTCCAGCCAGCGGGAGACCGCTTGCCCGGTGGTGGCCACGTGTTGCTCCATGAGGGAGAAGTGGTCTCCGGGCACGTCCACCACCTGCTGTGCGGTGGGCCAGGTGGCGCGCCAGTCCGGGGCGTCGGGGGCGGGTTCACCGAGGGGGGTGGAGGCGCGGACGAGCAGGACGGGGGCCTGGACGGCCGGTGGCTGCCAGTCGTCCAGGAGCCGGAAGTAGCGGCCCATCGCGGTCAGTCGGGTGCCGTCCATGGGTGCGCCCCTGTTCTCGCGGGCGAACATCCCGCCGACGAGGGTGTCGTTGAACTGGGTCATGCCCTTGTTGTCCGAGAGGTAGGTGTCGAGCAGCACCACGGCAGCCGGTCGTACGCCTCGTCGCTCCAGGGTGGCCGCCACACCGTGGGCCACGGTTCCGCCCGAGGAGGAGCCCATGAGCACCAGCGGACGGTCGCCCAGGTCGCGCAGCAGGGTCTCGGCCTGGAAGTCGAAGAGCGCGGACAGGTCGGCGGGTACCGGTTCCCCTTCGGCGAAGCCGGGGGCGGCCAGGGCGCTGACCCCGTAGCGGCCTCGGAACCGTGCGGCGAAGCGGGCGTACTGCACGGCCCCGCCCAAGGCGACGATGGAGCCGAAGCACACCAACTCCGGTACGTTGCCGTCCTGTTCGCACAGGCGCAGCAGTCGCGGTCCGGTGCCGGCGGCCAGGAGTTCGGCGCCGGTGTGGAACTCGGGGCGGAGTGCGGCGGCGTTCTTCAGCAGGGCCAGGCCCTCGTCGATCCTGCCCGCCTCGAAGGCCTGCCGGAACAGGGTGCTGACCGGGTCCTCGGCGGGCGGCGCGGGCTCGGGTGCGTGCCGCGTCGGGGACGCGTCGTCGGCCGGGGCCGACTCCAGTTGTCCGCCGAGGAGTTCGGCGAGACGGCCCGGGGTGCCGCTGTCCAGGACCACGGTGGGCCGCAGGCGCAGTCCGGTGCGGTCGGCGAGCCGGTTGCGCAGTTCGACGGCGGTCAGTGAGTCGAAGCCGACCGAGAGGAAGGGGTCTTCGGCGCCGATCGCGTCGGTCTCGGTGTGGCCGAGCACCTCGGCGGCCTGGGTGCGGACCAGGTCGAGCAGCAGCCGGACCCGCTCGGCGGCGTCGGCCCCGGCCAGGTGTGCCCGTAGTGTGCCTTCGGTGGTCGTCGGCCGGGTGCGGGCGGTGGGCCGCACCAGGGAGCGCAGCAGGTGGGGCACCGGCTGGTCGCGGTAGGCGGCGAGGTCGAGGTGGACGGGCACCAGCGCCGCCTCCCCGGTGGCCAGTGCCGCGTCGAACAGTGCGGTGCCCTCGTCGGCGGTCAGTCCGCGCACTCCGCTGCGGGCCATGCGCCGCAGGTCGGTGTCGGAGAGTTCCGCGGTCAGTTCGCTGCGCTGCTCCCACAGGCCCCAGGCCAGGGAGGTGGCGGGCAGCCCCGCCCGGTGGCGAGCGGTCATCAGGGCGTCGGTGCAGGCGTTGGCCGCCGCGTAGGCGGACTGGCCGGGGCTGCCGAACACACCGGCGGCGGAGGAGAAGGTGACGAAGGCGGACAGTTCGCTGTCCCGGGTCAGCTCGTGCAGATGCCAGGCGCCGTCCACCTTGGGGCGCAGTACGCCGCTCAGCCGCTGCGGTGTCAGCGCTTCCAGCAGGCCGTCGTCGAGGACGCCCGCGGTATGCACGACGGCGCGCAGCGGGTGCCGTTCGGGGACGGTGGCGAGCACCGCCGCGAGTGCCTGCCGGTCGGCCACATCGCAGGCGTGCACGGTGACTTGGGCGCCCGCCGTGGTGAGTTCCGTGACCAGTTCGGGCATCCCCGGTCCGTCGGTTCCGCGCCGCCCGAGCAGTACCAGGTGTCGTACGCCGTGCCGGGTGACGAGGTGGCGGGCGAGGATTCCGGCGAGGGTGCCTCCGCCGCCGGTCAGCAGGACCGCGCCGTCCGGGTCGAAGGGGCCTGTCTCCGGCGTGATCGCGTGGGCGCGGGCCAGCCGGGGTGCGTACAGCGCTCCGTCGCGTATCGCCGACTGCGGTTCGCCGGAGGCGAGTACGGCGGGCAGGAGCCGGGCGGTGGCCTGTGCGTCGTCGGTGTCCAGCAGCAGGAAGCGGCCGGGGTGTTCGAGTTGGGCGGAGCGCAGCAGGCCCCATACGGCGGCACCGGCCGGGTCCACCGGCTCGCCGCCCGTGTCGGCCGCTCCGCGGGTCAGGACCACCAACGGTGTGGTGTCCCGGCCCGGTTCGGCCAGCCATGTGTGCAGGGCGTCGAGCACCTCGGCAGTGGTGCGGTGCACGGTCTCCGGTCCGTCCGCTCCCCGTGGCGGGCAGGGCAGCAGGACGGCGTCGGCGGGGGCGTCCTCGGGTACGGTGCCGATGTCCTCCGGCAGCAGTCGGGCATCGGGGGCGCCGAGCAGCGCCCAACGACTGTCGGGGAGTGGGGTGTTGGGCTGTGGCGCCGGGGTCCACTCCACCCGGTACAGCGAGCGGGTGGGGGTGCGCAGCGCCGCGAAGGAGGCGGTGCGCAGGGCCAGCGATCCGACGGCGGCGACCTGGCGGCCCTCGGGGTCGCTGATCCGCAGGGAGAGGGCGTCGGGTCCGTCGGGCCGCAGGGTGACCCGCAGGGCGCGTTCGGCTCCGCCGCCGATGGTCACCCGGTGCCAGGAGAACGGCAGCGGTACGCCGTCCGTGGGCCCGCTTCGCTCCAGGCCCGCCCGTTGCAGACTGACGGTCTGCACGGCCGCGTCCAGCAGTGCGGGGTGCACCGCGAAGGCGTCCGGATGCCCGTCGGACACGCCGTCGGGCAGGGTCACTTCGGCGAACACCTCGGCGTCGCGGCTCCAGGCGCGGCGCAGCCCGCGGAAGGCGGGGCCGTAGAAGACGCCGCCGTCCTCCAGGGTGTCGTAGAGCCGGTCGAGGTCCAACTCCCGCGCGTCGGCCGGTGGCCAGGGGGCCGGGTCGGGCGCGGGCGGCTCCGTGGCCGCCGCGAGCAGGCCGTCGGCGTTCCGGGTCCAAGGTTCGCCGGGTTCGGCGTCCTGGGGGCGGGAGTGGAACTCCACGGTGCGTCGGCCGTCTTCGTCGGCCGGTCCCACGGTGAGCCGGAGCTGCATCGCGTCACGGGGCTCGGCGGGCAGGGTCAGGGGCGCGGCGAGGGTCAGCTCCTCGATCATGTCGCTGCCGAGTCGGTGGCCCGCGTGGGCGGCCATCTCCAGGTAGGCGACGCCGGGGAGCAGGACGGTGCCGCCCACGGCGTGGTCGGCCAGCCAGGGGTGGTCGGCGACCGACAGCCGCCCGGTGAACACCACGCCGCCCGCGTCGGGCAGGTCGACCGCGGCGCCGAGCAGGGGGTGCCCGCCGTCGCGCTGTCCGGCCGAGGCGGGATCGCCGCCGGGCGGGCGGGCGTCGAGCCAGTACCGCTGCCGCTGGAAGGCATACGTCGGCAGGGGGACCCGGCGGCCCCCGGAGTGCTCGGTGACCCGCGCCCAGTCGACGGGCAGACCCGCCACATGGGCCTCGCCCAGGGACAGCAGCAGTCGGCGCAGGTCTCCCTCGTCGCGGCGCAGTGTCCCGAGTACGTCGACGTCGTCGGCGTCGGCGTCCGCTGCGGTGTCCTGGATCCCGTAGGCCAGGGTGGGGTGCGGGCTGACCTCGATGAAGGACCGGTGGCCCGCGTCCAGCAACTGCCGTACGGCGTCGGCGAACCGGACTCCCTGGCGTAGGTTGCGGTACCAGTACTCGGGGGTCAGGGTGTGGGGGCCGACCCAGTCGACGTCCACGGTCGACAGCCAGGGGACGTCGGGGGTATGCGGGGTGATCCCGGCGAGGCCCGCGATCAGGTCGTCGCGTACCGCGTCGACACCGGCCGAGTGCGAGGCGTAGTCCACCGGCATCGGCCAGGCCATCACGCCCTCTTCGCGGAGGTCGTCGAGGAGGGCGCTGACCGCCTTGGCCTCGCCCGCGACCGCCACCACGCGCGGCCCGTTGACCGCGGCGATGGACAACTCGCCCTCGCGCCCGGCCAATCGGTCGTTGACCTCCTGCGGCGAGAGCATCAGGGTGGCCATGGCGCCCTCGCCGCCGACGGCGCCCAGCGCGCGCCCGCGCACCGCCGCGACCCGGGCCGCGTCTTCGAGGGACAGCGCTCCCGACACACAGGCGGCGGCCACCTCGCCCTGGCTGTGCCCGACCACCGCGGCGGGCTCCACTCCGTAGGAGCGCCATACGGCGGCCAGCGACACGAGGACGGCGAACAGGACCGGCTGGAGCACCTCGACGGACTCCAGGGAGGGTGCGCCGGGTGCGCCGCGCAGGACGGCGGTCGGCGACCAGTCCAGGTGCGCGGCCAGGGCGCGTTCGCAGTCGGCCATCCGCCGGGCGAACGGCTCGCAGTCATCCAGCAGTCGGGCGGCCATGCCGGGCCACTGGGCGCCCAGGCCGGGGAAGACGAACACGGCCTTGCGCCCACCGCGCGGGGCGGTGCCCACGGCGGTGTCGGCGGCCGTCTCGCCGCGGGCGAGGGCGGCGAGGGCGTCGAGCAGCTCGGTGGGGTTCTCGCCGACCAGGACGGCGCGGTCGGCGAAGCGGGACCTGCCCAGGGCCAGCGAGCGGCTGATGTCCACAGGGCGGATCGCCGGGTCGGCTGTCAACCGGGCGTGGAGTGCGGCTGCTTGGCCGCGCAGGGCGGCGGCGCCCTTGGCCGAGAGGATCCAGGCGACGGGTCCGGCCGGGACCTCGTCAGGAGTGTCCGCCTGCGGATGTGCCGGGGCCGCTTCCAGGACGAGGTGGGCGTTGGTGCCGCTGGCGCCGAAGGAGGACACCGCGGCCCGCCGCGGCTCGCCGGTGTGCGGCCAGGGGGTCGCCGCGGTGAGGAGGCGGACCGCGCCCTCGGTCCAGTCGACCTGGGTGCTGGGCCGGTCGAGGTGGAGCGAGCGGGGCAACAGCCCGTGCCGCATGGCCAGTACGGTCTTGATGACGCCGCCGACTCCCGCGGCTGCCTGGGTGTGGGTGAGGTTGGACTTGAGCGAGCCCATCAACAGCGGCCGGTCCGCGGGCCGGTGACGGCCGTAGACCTCCAGTACCGCCTGGGCCTCGATGGGGTCGCCCAGCACGGTGCCGGTGCCATGGGCCTCCAGCGCGTCGATCTCGGCGGCGGTCAGGCCTGCGTTGTCCAACGCCTGGGCGATCAGCCGCTGTTGGGCCGGTCCGTTGGGTGCGGTCATGCCGTTGCTGGCGCCGTCCTGGTTGACGGCGGAGCCGCGGATCACGGCCAGCACCGGGTGGCCGTTGCGGCGGGCGTCGGAGAGCCGCTCCAGCACGACCACTCCCACGCCCTCACCGAATCCGGTGCCGTCGGCGTCGGCGGAGAAGGACTTGCACCGCCCGTCGGCTGCCAGTCCGCGCTGACGGCTGAAGCCCACGAACAGGCCCGGGGTGGACATGACGGTGACCCCGCCGGCCAGCGCCAGATCGGCGTCCTCGGCGCGCAGCGCCTGGCATGCCAGGTGGATGGCGACCAGCGAGGAGGAGCAGGCGGTGTCCAGGGTGACGGCGGGTCCTTCCAGGCCCAGGAGGTAGGCGACCCGGCCGGAGACCACGCTGGGGATGCTGCCTGTGCCCAGGAACCCTTCGAGTTCCCGGGGCACTTGGCCGAGCCGGGAGCCGTAGTCGGTGTTGAGGACGCCGGTGTAGACCCCGGTGCGGCTGCCGCGCAGCGACAGCGGGTCGATGCCCGCGCGTTCGACGGCCTCCCACGAGGTCTCCAGGATCAGCCGCTGCTGGGGGTCCATCGCCAGGGCCTCGCGGGGGGAGATCCCGAAGAAGGCGGCGTCGAACTCGCAGGCGCCGTCGAGGAATCCGCCCTGCGTGGTGTAGGTGGAGCCGGGTGCGTCGGGGTCCTCGTGGTAGAGGCCCTCGCCGTCCCAGCCGCGGTCGGTGGGGAAGGCACCGACCGCGTCCCGCTCCTTGACCAGCAGCTCCCACAGCTCTTCGGGAGAGCGCACTCCGCCGGGGTAGCGGCAGGCCATGGCCACGACGGCCACGGGTTCCCGCATCCGTCCGGTGAGCCTGCGGTTCTCGGCGCGCAGTCGCTGGTTGTCGAGCAAGGAGGTGCGCAGCGCCTCGACCACTTGGTCCGCGGGCATGCTCGTCCCTTCTTCCGGTGCGGTGTTCTCAGTCACGCTCGCCGCCCAGCGCCATCCGCACGAGGTCGGTCACGTCCATCTCCCTGATCGCGTCGATCTGTTGCTGTTCCTGTTGCTGTTCCTGTTGCTGTTCCTGTTCCCGTTCCTCCCGCGCCGCCGGGGCCGTCCGGACGCCTGCCTGTACGGCGGCCGGTGCCGAGGGCAGCAACCGCCCGTCGAGATACGCGGCGACCGCGAGCGGGGTGGGATGGTCGAAGACCAGCGTCGCGGGCAGCCGGAGTCCGGCCGTCGCGGCCAGCCGGTTGCGCAGTTCCACCGAGGTCAGCGAGTCGAACCCGAGGTCCTTGAAGGGCCGTTCGGGGTCGACGGCACCGGCACCGGTGTGGCCGAGGACATCGGCGACCCTCGCGCACACCAACTCGGCGAGCGCGTCGAGGCGTTCGTCACCACCCAGCGCGGCCAGCCTGCGACGCAGCGAGTCGGCCTCGGCGATGTCGGCTCCGGAGGCGGTACGGCGGACGGTGCGCACCAGGCCGCGGAGCAGCGGCGGTACGGTCGCCGGGTCGGCCGACCGCAGCCGGGCGAGGTCCAGCCGTACGGGGACCAGCAGCGCCTCGGGTGAGCGCAGCGCGGCGTCGAACAGGGCCAGTCCCTCCCGGTCGGAGAGGGCCGCGACACCGCCGCGGGTCATCCGCCGCCGGTCGGTCTCGTCCAGGGAGCCGGTCATCTCGCTGCGCTGTTCCCACAGCCCCCAGGCCAGCGATCGGGCCGGGAGCCCTTCGGCCCGGCGACGGCAGGCCAAGGCGTCCAAGTAGGCGTTGGCAGCGGTGTAGTTGCCCTGGCCCGCGTTTCCGATGGTGGCGGACGCCGAGGAGAAGAGGACGAAGGCGGACAGCGGCAGATCGCGGGTCAGCTCATGCAGGTGCCACGCCGCGTCGACCTTGGGACGCAGCACCCGCTCCACTCGCTCGGGGGTCAGCGATTCGACGGTGGCGTCGTCCAGCACTCCGGCGGCGTGCACCACGGCGGTGAGCGGATGTTCCTCCGGTATCCGCGTCAACAGTGCGGACAGCGCGTCCCGGTCGCTGGTGTCACAAGCGGAGATCTCCGCCTCGACCCCCAACTCTGCGAGTTCGTCGACGAGTTGCTTGGCTTGCGGGGCCTGGTCTCCTCGGCGGCTGACCAACGACAGCCGACGTACCCCGTATTCGGCCGCCAGGTGCCGGGCGACCAGTCGGCCCAGCACACCCGTGGCCCCGGTGATCAGTACGGTGCCGGACGGGTCCAGCGGCGTGGAACGTACGGCATCGGCGGCGACCGCACGGGTCAGCCTGGCGGCCAGCAAGGTGCCCTTGCGTACGGCGAGTTGAGGCTCGTCGGAGGCCAGTACGGCGGGCAGCAGGGCGAGGAGCACGGCCGGGTCATCGGCGGGTTCCGCGTCCAACAGGACGATTCGGCCGGGGTGTTCGGACTGAGCGGCACGCATCAGCCCGCGGACGGCCGCGCCCGCGAGGTCGGTGACCGTCTCGTCCTCCGCCGTGCTGACGGCGCCCTGCGTGACGAACACCAGCCGGGCGTCGGCGTAACGGTCGTCGGCCAACCAGTCCTGCAGCAGCCGCAGCGCCTCGGCCACCGCCTGGTGCACTGCCGGTGCGTCGTCTCCGCCCGGCCGGCCGGTCACCACGACCGCTTCGGGTACGGCCATGCCGTCGGCCACGGCTGCCGTCAGTTCGGCGAGGCCGGGGTAGGACCGGGGCAGCAGTCCGACAGGGCCGAGTTCGGCCCACTGCTCGGTGTCGGGCGCCCGGGAGGCCGCGGGGACAACCGTCCATTCCACCCGGAACAGGGAGTCGGCGGCCGGGTCGGCCGGGGCGCGCAGCGCGTCCCGGGCGACCGGCCGGACCACCAGGGAGTCGACCTTGACCACCGGCCGACCGGCCGGGTCGTCCGCGGTGAGCGACACCGAGCCGTCGCCGTGGAAGGCGAGCCGCACGCGCAGGGCGGTGGCGCCCGACGCGTAGAGGGTGACCCCGGACCAGGAGAACGGCAACCTGGCGGTGCCTGACGGCAGTTCCGTTCCGGCACCGTCCGAGCCGCCCAGCCACAGCCCCTGCAGCGCGGCGTCCAACAACGCGGGGTGGAGTCCGAACGCGCCCGCGTCCGTGGACCGTTGCTGCGGCAGCCGTACCTCGGTGAAGACCTCGCCGTCGCGCCGCCAGGCCGAGCACAGGCCCTGGAACAGCGGCCCGTAGCCGTAACCGGCGGTGGCGAAGCGGTCGTAGAGGTCCTCGACGCCGATCGGGACCGCGCCGGCAGGCGGCCAGGCGTCGTCGTGCGCGGGCGGCTCCGGCTCGGGGTCGTCCGTGACCAGCACCCCGGTGGCATGAGCGGTCCAGCTCGGGTCGGTGGCGTCCTGGAGCCGGGAGAACACGTCGAGAGCGCGACGGCCGGAGTCGTCCGGAGCACCGATGCGCAACTGGACCTGCACGGCATCGGACTTCGGCAGGACGAGGGGTGCCTGGAGGGTGAGTTCCTCTACGGCGGCGCACCCGGCCTCGTCCGCCGCCCGCAACGCCAGCTCCACGAAGCCCGTGCCGGGCAGCAGGATCACGTCTCCGACGGCGTGCTCGGCCAGCCAGGGATGCGTACGCACCGACAGGCGACCGGTGAGCAGCAGTTCACCCGTGTCGGCGACCTCCACCGCCGCCGCGAGTAGCGGATGTCCGATCGTTCCGAGACCTGCGGAAGTCACATCCCCGCTGGTGGTGGGCGCATCCATCCAGTAGCGCTGGTGTTGGAAGGGGTAGGTGGGCAACTCGACGCGGCGGGCGTCGACGCCGTCGAAGGCGGGCGCCCAGTCCACGTTCACGCCATGGGTCCATGCCTCGCCCAGGGACAGCAGGAAGCGTTCCATGCCCCCGTCGTCACGGCGCAACGTGCCCACCGCTACCGCGTCCGCGTCGGTCTCCCCTACCGCCATGGTGAGTACGGGGTGCGGGCTGGACTCGATGAACACCCGGTAACCGTCGGCCAGTAGTGCTTGGGTGGCCTGCTCGAACTCCACCGTCTGACGGAGGTTGCGGTACCAGTACTCGCCGTCCAAGCCAGAGGTGTCCAGCAGTCCACCCGTCACCGTCGAGTAGAACGGCACCTCCGCAGCCTGCGGTGTCAGACCGGCCAACGCCTGCGCCAACTCTTCCTGAATTCGCTCCACTTGGGGCCCATGGGAGGCGTAGTCGACGGGGATCCGGCGCGCACGTACGCCCTCCGACGCGCACCACATCATCAACTCGTCCAGGGAGTCGGTGTCACCGGAGACCACCACCGAGGACGGGCCGTTGACCGCTGCGAGCGAGAGTCCAGCCGTCAGATGTTCACGCATCTCTGCCGCAGGCAAGGCCACCGACACCATGCCTCCACGCCCCGCCAGGGCACCCAATACCTGGGAACGCAGAGCCACCACACGCGCGCCGTCCTCCAGCGACAGACCGCCCGCCACCACAGCAGCAGCGATCTCACCCTGACTGTGACCCACCACCGCATCCGGCACCACACCGAACGACCGCCACACCTCCGCCAACGACACCATCACCGCGAACAGAACCGGCTGCACCACATCCACCGGGCTGAGATCCGTGGAGTCGTCGCGCACCACATCCAGCAGCGACCACTCCACATAAGGCTCGAGCGCATCGGCGCACTCGACCATCCGCTGCCGGAACACCTCCGAGGACTCCAGCAACTCCCGCGCCATCCCCACCCACTGCGACCCCTGCCCAGGGAACACGAACACCGTCCGCGCATCCGCCACCGCGGTACCCGTGACCGAGTGGGAGGTCGGGATTCCGGCCGTGGCCTGGTCCAGTTCGGCGGGGAGCAGGCTCGGGTCGGCGACGATGACCGTGCGGTGCTCGAAGGCGGTGCGGCCGGTCAGGGACAGGGCGATGTCCGCCGGGTCCGCGCCGTGGTCCGTGGTCAGGTGTGCCCGGAGTCGCCCGGCCTGGTCACGCAGTGCCGGTGCGGTCCTGGCGGACAGCGGCCAGGGCAGCGCGGCCCGCGCCCCCGACGGCACCGGACGCCTCACGGGCTCCGGCTCGGGGGCTTGTTCCAGGATCACATGGACGTTGGTGCCGCTCAGTCCGAAGGAGGACACTCCGGCGCGGGGCGGATGCCCGCCCTCCGGCCAGGGCACCAGGTCGGTGTTGACCGCCACCGCGCCCTGGTTCCAGTCGACATGGGTGGTGGGCCGGTCGACGTGCAGGGTCGGCGGCACCTGCCGGTGGCGCAGGGCCAGCACCATCTTCATCATTCCGGCCACGCCCGAAGTGGCCTGTGTGTGGCCGATGTTGGACTTCAGGGAGCCGATCAGCAGCGGACGCTCCGCGGGCCGGTCCTGACCGTAGGTGGCCAGCAGTGCCTGTGCTTCGATGGGGTCGCCGAGCGTGGTGCCGGTGCCATGGGCCTCGACCACGTCCACGTCGGCGGCCGACAGCCCGGAGTTGGCCAACGCGGCGCGGATGACCCGTTGTTGGGCGGGTCCGTTGGGTGCGGACAGGCCGTTGCTGGCGCCGTCCTGGTTGATGGCCGAGCCTCGGATCACGGCCAGTACCGGGTGGCCGTGGCGCTGGGCGTCCGAGAGCCGTTCGACGAGGAGCACGCCGACGCCCTCGCCCATGCCCATGCCGTCGGCGGCCTCGGCAAACGTCTTGCAGCGCCCGTCGGCCGCCAGTCCCCGCTGCCGGGAGAAGCTGACGAGGGCACCGGGGGTGGACATCACGGCGACACCGCCGGCCAGCGCCAGCGAGCAGTCCCCGGCCCGGAGCGCCTGGGCGGCGAGGTGCAGGGCGACCAGTGAGGAGGAGCAGGCGGTGTCCACGGTGACGGCCGGGCCTTCCAGGCCCAGGGTGTAGGCGACCCGCCCGGAGACGATACTGGGGGCGCTGCCGGTGAGCAGGTGGCCCTCGGCCTCCGCCGAACCGGCCACCGCCGAGGCGTAGTCCCCGTAGTTGACCCCGGTGAACACCCCGGTCCGGCTCCCGCGCAGCGCTTCCGGGTCGAGTCCGGCCCGTTCCAGGGCCTCCCAGGTGGTTTCGAGGAGCAGCCGCTGCTGCGGGTCCATGGCCATCGCTTCGCGCGGTGAGATGCCGAAGAAGTCGGCGTCGAACTCGCCCGCGTTGTGCAGGAAGCCGCCGCCTCGGGTGGTCACGGTGCCGGGCCGGTCGGGGTCCGGGTCGTAGAGCGTCTCCAGGTCCCAGCCGCGGTCCGTGGGGAAGTCCGAGACCACGTCGCCGCGTTCGACGAGCAGCCGCCACAGGTGTTCGGGCGTGCTGATGTTGCCGGGGAAGCGGCAGGCCATGGCCACGACGGCGATGGGTTCACCGCTGTCGGCGGCCTGGGCGGGGCGAGGTGTGGTGGCAACTTCCTCCGTGTGGCCGAGGAGTTGGGTGCGGATGTGCTCGGCGAGTACGTGGGCGGAGGGGTGGTCGAAGATCAGGGTGGAGGGCAGCCGGAGGCCGGTGGCGGTGTTCAGCCGGTTGCGCAGTTCCACCGCGGTCAGTGAGGCGAAGCCGAGTTCCTGGAAGGCCTTGCCGGGGCGGATGGCCTCGGGCGAGTCATGGCCCAGTACCGCCGCGGCGTGCCGGGTGACGAGGTCCAGTATCAGGCGGGTCTGCTGGGCCGACGGCAACCCGGTGAGGCTGTCGCGCAGTCGGGAGGCCGCATGGGACGACTCCGGCGGTGCGGTGTCGGTCTGTTCCAGGGCCTGGCGTGCCTGCGGTACGGAGGCGATCAGCGGGCTGGGCCGGGCGGAGGTGAAGACGGGGGCGAACCGCTCCCAGTCGACATCGGCCACACATACCGCGGTCTCGTCGTCGTCGAGGACCTGTTGCAGGGCGGCGACCGCGAGTTCGGGGTCCATCCTCGGCAGGCCCTGTTCGGCGAGCTTGAAGGGGTCCTCCAGGGTGAGGACACCTGTGTCGTCCGCGGCGTCCGGCCGCAGCCAGGGGTTGTCGGCCTGCCAGACGCCCCAGTCGATGGTGGTGGCCCGCAGTCCTCGGCCGCGTCGGTGGTGGGCCACCGCGTCCAGCAGGGCGTTCGCTGCGGAGTAGGCGCCGTGTGCGCCGCTGCCCCAGAGACCGGCGATCGAGGAGAACAGGACGAACGCGTCCAGTTCACGGTCGAGCAGGGCGTCCAGGTGCAGGGCACCGGCCGCCTTGGCGGCGACGATCCGCTCGAACGCCTCCAGGGGCATGGTGTCCAGTGAGGCGAGGGCGATGAAGGCCGCGGCGTGCACCACCGCGGTCACCGGGGTGCCCTGTCGGTCCAACTCGTCCAGCAACCGCTCCAGTTGGCCGCGGTCGGTGACATCGCAGGACACCAGGGTGAGCCGGGCACCAAGTGCTTCGATCTCGTCGGTCAGTTCGGCCGCTCCGGGGGTGTCCGCGCCGCGGCGGCCGGGCAGGACCAGGTGCTCGGCTCCGCCGCGGGCCAGCCAGCGGGCCAGATGCGGGCCGACCGCGCCGGTGCCGCCGGTGACCAGGACGGTGCCACGGGGCTTCCAGGGCCGGTCGGGGGTGGCGGTGCGCGGGGCGCGTACCAGGCGGCGCGCGTACAGGCCGGACGGGCGGACCGCGAGCTGGTCCTCGTCGGAGGAGCCCGCCGTCCGGGACAGTGCCGCGCCCAGTCGCAGCCGGGCGGAGGCGTCGAGGTCCACGGGCAGATCGATCAACCCGCCCCAGCGGTGCGGTTGTTCCAGGGCGGCCACCAGGCCCGTGCCCCAGACGAGCGCCTGTCGGGGGGCGGTGAGCGGGTCGGTGTCCCCGGTGGTCACCGCGCCGGTGGTGGCGCACCAGAGCGGGACACGGCTGCCGAGGTCGCCCAGGGCCTGGACGAGGGCGAGGGTGAGCGCGCTGCCTGTGGGCAGGGACGGGTGCGCGGGGTGCGGTCGCTCGGCCAGGGCCAGCAGGGACAGTACGCCGGACAGGTCGCCGGACGGATGGGAGGCGAGGGTGGCTGCCATCCGGGTCCGGTCGGTGTCGGCTTCGGTCAGCCCGATCGGGGTGACGTTCGCGCCGAGTTCGGTCAACGCCTCGATGACGCTGGTGACTTGGGGGCTGGTGCGCTGCTCCTCGGGGAGGACGACCAGCCAGCGGCCGGACAGGGTCACGGCCGGTGGTTCGGCGACCGGCTGCCACTGGACGCGGTAGCGCCAGGAGTCCAGGACCGAGGACTGTCGTCGCTGTCGGCGCCAGGAGTCGAGGGCGGGCAGTACCCGGGCGAGCGGTTCCGGGTCGACGGCCAGGACACCGGCCGCCTCGGCCGCGTCGCCGCGCTCCACCAGGTCCCAGAACTCGCCGTCCTCGGCGGCCACGGCATCCGCGTCGCCGGTCGCGTCGAACCAGAAGCGTCGGCGCTGGAACGGGTACGTCGGCAGGTCGATCCGGCGGGCGCCGGAGCCGTCGAACACCGCGCGCCAGTCCACCCGTACGCCCCGGACCCACAGGTGGGCCGCAGCGGTCAGCACCCGGTCCAGACCGCCCTCGTCGCGGCGCAGGGTGCCGATGACCACGGCGTCCTGCGCGCCCGCGGCCTCGGCGCTGTCCTGGACCGCCATGGTGAGCACCGGATGGGGCGATGCCTCGACGAACACGTCGTGGCCCTGCTCGGCCAGGGCACGTACGGCGGTGTCGAAGCGCACCGTGTGCCGCAGGTTGCGGTACCAGTACGCGGCGTCCATCGTGGCGGTGTCGAGCCAGTCGCCGGTGACGGTGGAGAACACCGGGACGCGGCCGGTCCTGGGCGTGAGGCCGTCCAGGGCGGTCAGCAGTTCCGTCTCGATCCGCTCGACCTGTGCCGAGTGGGAGGCGTAGTCGACGGGCACGGTCCTGGCCCGGATGCCACGCTCGGCGCAGCGGTTCACCAACTCTGCGAGCGCCTGCGGTTCGCCGGAGACCACCACGGCGGCGGGGCCGTTGAGCGCGGCGATCGAGAGCCGTTCGCCCCAGGGGGCGATCTCCGTCTCCGCCGTCTCGCGGGGCAGTGCCAGTGACACCATGCCGCCCTGACCGGCCAGTGCGCCGAGGGCCCGGCTGCGCAGGGCCACCACCTTGGCCCCGTCGGAGAGCGAGAGTCCTTCCGCGACCACCGCGGCGGCGATCTCCCCCTGGCTGTGTCCGACCACGGCGTCAGGTTCCACTCCCCAGGAGCGCCAGAGCGCGGCCAGCGACACCATCACCGCGAACAGCGCGGGCTGCACCACGTCCACGCGCTCCAGCGAGGGCGCGTCCGGCTGCCCGCGCACCACGGACAGCAGCGACCAGTCCACCCACTCGGCCAGCGCGCGGTCGCAGTCGGCCATGGAGCGGGCGAACTCGGGTGCCTGCTCCAGCAGTTCGCGGGCCATTCCCTGCCATTGGGCGCCCTGGCCGGGGAAGACCAGCACGGTCTTGCCCACGGTGGGCTCCGTGCCGCCGGTCACCGTCCCGGGGGTGGGTTCGTCGCGGCCCAACGCGGCCAGGGACGCGGCCAGTTCGGCGGGCTCGCGGGCCATCAGCACGGCTCGGTGGTCCAGCGCCGTACGGGTGGTGGCCAGCGCATGGGCGAGGTCCAGGGGGCGTACGGAGGGGTCCGCCGCCACGTGGGCGCTCAGCCGCGCAGCCTGTTCGCGCAGGGCGGCGGCGGTGTGCCCGGACACCGCGCAGGGGACGACGGCCGGTTCCGGGCCTGTGACCGCGCCCGGCCGCTCGGACGGCTCTTCGAGGGTGTCCTGCTCGATGATGACGTGGGCGTTGGTCCCGCTCATGCCGAACGAGGAGATGCCCGCCCGGCGCGGCCGGTTCACGTCCGGCCACTCCCTGGCCTCGGTGAGCAGTTGCACCGAGCCCGCCGCCCAGTCGGCGTGCGGCGTCGGCCTGGTCACATGCAGGGTGCGCGGCAGGGTGCCCGCACGCAGCGCCAGCACCATCTTGATCACACCCGCCACACCGGCAGCCGCCTGGGTGTGTCCGATGTTGGACTTCAACGACCCCAGCCACAGCGGCCGTTCGGCGTCCCGTTCCCGGCCGTAGGTGGCCAGCAGCGCGTCGGCCTCGATCGGGTCGCCGAGTGTGGTGCCGGTGCCATGGGCCTCCACGACGTCGACGTCCGCGGTGGACAGACCCGCGTCGGCCAGGGCGGCCTGGATGACCCGCTGCTGCGAGGGGCCGTTGGGCGCGGTCAGGCCGTTGCTGGCGCCGTCCTGGTTGACGGCGGAGCCGCGCAGCACGGCCAGCACCGGGTGGCCGTTGCGGCGGGCGTCGGACAGCCGCTCCAGCAGCAGCATGCCGACGCCCTCGCCCCAGCCGGTACCGTCGGCGGAGGCCGAGAAGGGCTTGCACCGGCCGTCGGGGCTCATCGCGCCCTGCCGGCTGAACTCGGTGAACACGGAGGGCCGGGACATCACGGTGACCCCGCCGCTCAGGGCGAGGGAGCACTCCCGGTTGCGCAGCGCCTGGACCGCTTGGTGCAGGGCGACGAGCGAGGAGGAGCAGGCGGTGTCCACGGTGACGGCCGGGCCTTCCAGGCCCAGCGTGTAGGACACCCGGCCGGACATCACACTCATCGAGTTGCCGGTCATCAGGAAGCCCTGGACGATCTCCGGTGCCTTGCCCGCGAGTTGGGCGTAGCCCTGGTCGATCGCGGCCGTGAACACCCCGGTCGGCGTGGCGCGCAGCGCGGCCGGGTCGATACCGGCCCGTTCGATGGCCTCCCAGGCGGTCTCCAGGAGCAGCCGCTGCTGCGGGTCCATGGCCAGCGCCTCGTGCGGGGAGATGGCGAAGAACTCCGGGTCGAAGTCGCCGGCCCGGTCGATGAACGCGCCCTGGCAGGGGACGTTGCCCGCGCTCAGCCGGGCCAGGTCCCAGCCCCGGTCGGCAGGGAGGGCACCCACCGTGTCCCGGCCCGCGGACACCAGCTCCCACAGGTCCTCCGGGGTGCGCACCCCGCCGGGGAAGCGGCAGCTCATCCCGACGATGGCGATGGGCTCGCGGTTCCTGGCCTCGGCCTCCCGCAACCGCCGACGGGTGTTCTGCAGGTCGATGGTGACGCGATTGAGGTAGTCGCGCAGCTTCTGCTCGCTCACCGTGCTCCTCCGCAGGTGTGTGGCGCCGGAACGTTCCTGGAGATCCGCACGGGATTCACGAGATGCCCAGCTTGTCGATGAGGTCGAAGATCTCGTCGTTGGTCGCGGACTCGATGTGGTCGGCCGCGGCGGTCTCTTGTCCCGCGTCGTCCGTGTCCCCGGTCGCCTCCAGGCGGGACAGCGCGCCCCGCAGCCGTCGGGACAGCTCCAGCCGCAGCGACTCGTCCGCGGCACCGTCCGTGGACACGGCCTCCAACAGCGCTTCCAGCTTGCCCATTTCGGTCAGCACGGCCGGTTCGGCGGCCCCGCCCTCCGCGGCGGTCCGCTCGGCGAGGTGGCGGGCCAGCGCCTTGGGCGTGGGGTGGTCGAAGACCAGCGCGGCGGGCAGCCGTACGCCGAGCAGCGCGGCGAGTCGGTTGCGCAGCTCCACCCCGGTGAGCGAGTCGAAGCCCAGCTCCTTGAACGGCCGGTCCGGACGCACCAGTTCGGGCGAGGAGTGGCCGAGTACGGCGGCGGCGTTGCCGCAGACCAGGTCGAGCAGGGCCCGCCGCGCCTCGGCCGGGTCCAGCGCGGCCAGTTGCTCGGCGTACGAGGACCCGGAGGCGGCCGGGGCGGCGACGGCGGTCGTACGGCGAGGAGTTCGCACGAGTCGGCTCAGCAGCGCCGGTACCTCCGCCGGGCCGGTGCGCAGGGCCGCCGGGTCGAGCTTGGCGGCCAGCGCGTAGGGGTGCTCCAGGCGCAGCGCGGCGTCGAACAGGGCGAGCCCCTCGGCCGACGTGAGCGCCCCCAGCCCGCTCTTGCCGCGGCGGCGCGCATCGCCCTCGGTGACCTGCGCGGTCATCGCGCTGCGCTGCTCCCACAGGCCCCAGCCGATGGACACCGCGGGCAGTCCCTCCGCCCTGCGCCGGGCGGCCAGGGCGTCGAGGACGGCGTTGGCGGCGGCGTAGTTGGCCTGGCCCGCCGCACCGAGCAGACCGGCGCCGGAGGAGAACAGGACGAACGCCGCCAGGTCCGAATCGCGGGTGAGTTCGTGCAGATGGAGCGCGGCCTCGGCCTTGGGGCGCAGCACCCGCTCCAGTCGCTCGGGGGTGAGGGTGTCCACCAGACCGTCGTCCAGGACCCCGGCGGCGTGCACGACCCCGGTGAGCGGGTGCTCCTTCGCGATGCCCGCCAGCAGGCCCGACAGGGCCGTGCGATCACCCGCGTCGCAGGCCACGATCTCGGCGTCGGCGCCCAATGCCCTGAGTTCAGCGAGGAGTTCGGCGGCCTCGGGTGCGCCGGGTCCGCGACGTCCGGTCAACAGCAGGTGGCGTACGCCGTGTTCGGCGGCCAGGTGGCAGGCGACCAGCCTCCCCAGGGTGCCGGTGCCGCCGGTGATCAGTACGGTGCCTTCGGGGTTCAGCGGGGCGGGCACGGTGAGGACGTTCTTGCCGATGTGCCGCGCCTGGCCGAGATAGCGGAACGCCTCCGGCGCCCGGCGTACGTCCCAGCAGGTGACCGGCAGCGGGGTGAGCACCCCGCGCTCGAACAGGGAGAGCACTTCGGTGAGCATCTCGCCCACTCGGTCCGCGCCCGCTTCCATCAGGTCGAAGGCGCGGTAATGGACGCCCGGATGGTCGCGGGCCACCTCGTCGGCGTCCCGGATGTCGGTCTTGCCCATCTCCACGAAGCGCCCGCCGCGCGGCAGCAAGGTCAGCGAGGCGTCGACGAACTCCCGGGCCAGGCAGTCCAGTACGACATCGACGCCGCGCCCCTGGGTGGTCTCCCGGAACCGGTCGGCGAAGTCCAGGGTCCGCGTGGAGGCGATGTGTTCCTCGTCCAGACCGGCACTCCGCAGCACCTCCCACTTCCCCGGGCCGGCCGTGCCGTAGACCTCGGCCCCGGCGTGCCGGGCGAGCTGCACCGCGGCCATGCCGACACCCCCTGCGGCGGAGTGCACCAGCACGGACTGACCGCTGCGCAGCCCGCCCAGGTCGAACAGCCCGTAGTAGGCGGTGAGGAAGACGATGGGCACCGATGCGGCCTGGGCGAAGCTCCAGCCGTCCGGGATCCGCGCGACGGTGCGCCGGTCGGCCACGGCCGTCGGGCCGAACGCTCCGCCGAAGACACCCATCACCCGGTCGCCGGGCGCCAGGTCGTCGACTCCGGGGCCGGTCTCCAGGACGACGCCCGCACCCTCGCTGCCCAGCACCGGCTGGTTCGGGTCCAGGCCCAGGCAGACGACCACATCGTGGAAGTTCAACCCGGCGGCCCGTACCGCGATCCGTACCTCTCCCTCGCCCAGCGGGGCCAGGGCGGCGGGCGCGGGCACCAGGGCCAGCCCGTCCAGGCTGCCCGGTCGAACCAGGTCGACCTTCCAGGCGGCCTCGCCGGGAGGTGGCACCAGGGCGCCCTCACGCAGCGCCCGCGACAGGCGGGGCACCATCATCTCGCCTTGCCGGACCGCGAGTTGATGGTCACCTCCGGCCAGCACTCCGGGGAGCCCGGCGATCAGCGCGTCCCGGGACTCGGGCCGGTCGTCGAGGTCGGCCAGCATCAGGCGGCCGGGGTGCTCGGCCTGAGCACCGCGCACCAGCCCCCAGACACCGGCCGCCACCGGGTCGGTGTTCCGGTCCCCCGACCCGGCGCATACCGCGCCCCGCGTGAGCAGCACCAGCGTCGAGGCGGCCAGCCGTTCATCGGCCAGCCACTCCCGCACCAGGGTCAGGCAGGCGGCCGTGGTGGCGGTCAACCGGCTGCCGGGGGCTTCCTCGTCAGCCTCCGGGCAGGGCGCCAGCACCAACTCCGGTATGCGGGCGTCAGGTTGCTCCAGTGCGGTACGCAGCGCATCGAGGCCTGACCAGGAAGGTCCGGACAACTCAAGGGAGTTGCCGAGCTGACCCCACTCCCCGGACGCCGCCGTACCTGTCGCGGAAGCGGGCACCCACTCCAGGTGGAGCAGGCCTTGCCCGTCCCGCAGTACCGGCGACAGCCCGTCCGCCGACAGCGGGCGCAGCGCCAAGTCGCCCACCGACAGCACTTCCTGTCCGGCCAGGTCGTACACCGCGCAGGTCACGGCGTCCGGGCCGGCGGTGGTGAGCCGGGCCCTCAAGGTGGTGGCGCCATGGCCGTACGCGCGGACATCGGTCCAACTGAACGGCAACCGGGCCCCACCGTCCTGGCCGGGCAGCAACGCCGCGGTCTGCAGGGCCGCGTCCAGCAACGCCGGGTGCACGGTGTACGCGGCGGCGTCCGCATGCTGGCTCTGTGGCAGCACCAGTTCGGCGAACACCTCGCCCTCGCGCTGCCAGGCGGCACGGATGCCTTGGAAGGCCGGGCCGTAGTGATACCCCGCCGCGTCGAACCGCTCATAGAGGTCCGTGACGTCCACCGGGCTCGCCCCGGCGGGCGGCCAACTCAGCAGCGCCGCGCCTCGGGCGCCCCCGTCCGAAGCCGGTGGGACGGTACCGGTGGCGTGCTCGGTCCAGGGCTGCTCGGCGTCGGCGTCCCCTTCGGCGTGGGAGTACACACCAAGGGCACGGCGGCCGGATTCGTCGGCGACGGCCAGCCGTACCTGGATCCGGACCGCGCCCTGAGGGGGCAGGACGAGGGGTGCCTGGAGGGTGAGTTCCTCTACGACGGCGCACCCGGCCTCGTCCGCCGCCCGCAACGCCAGCTCCACGAAGGCCGTGCCGGGCAGCAGGATCACGTCTCCGACGGCGTGCTCGGCCAGCCAGGGATGCGTACGCACCGACAGGCGGCCGGTGAGCAGCAGTTCGCCACTGTCGGCGACCTCCACTGCCGCCCCGAGCAATGGATGCCCGGTCGTTCCGAGACCCGCGGAGGCCACATCCCGACTGGTGGTGGGCACATCCAGCCAGTAACGCCTGCGTTGGAAGGCGTAGGTGGGCAACTCGACGCGGCGGGCGCCCGTCCCTTCGAAGGCGGGTGCCCAGTCGACGTTCACGCCGTGGGTCCATGCCTCGCCCAGGGACAGCAAGTACCGCTCCATGCCGCCCTCGTCGCGGCGCAGCGTGCCCAGGGCGGTCGCGTTCGACTCGGTGGCCTCGATGGACTCCGCCACCGCCATGGTGAGTACGGGGTGGGGGCTGGACTCGATGAACACCCGGTAGCCGTCGGCCAGTAGAGCTTGGGTGGCCTGCTCGAACTCCACCGTCTGACGGAGGTTGCGGTACCAGTACTCGCCGTCCAGGCCAGAGGTGTCCAGCAGCCCGCCCGTCACCGTCGAGTAGAACGGCACCTCCGCAGCCTGCGGTGTCAGACCGGCCAACGCCTGCGCCAACTCTTCCTGAATTTGCTCTATTTGGGGCCCATGGGAGGCGTAGTCGACGGGGATCCGGCGCGCACGTACGCCTTCGGACGCGCACCACGTCATCAACTCGTCCAGGGACTCGGTGTCACCGGAGACCACCACCGAGGACGGGCCGTTGACCGCTGCGAGCGAGAGTCCAGCCGTCAGACGCTCACGCATCTCTGCCGCAGGCAAGGCCACCGACACCATGCCCCCACGCCCCGCCAGAGCACCCAACACCTGGGAACGCAGAGCCACCACACGCGCCCCGTCCTCCAGCGACAGACCGCCCGCCACCACAGCAGCAGCGATCTCACCCTGGCTATGACCCACCACCGCATCCGGCACCACACCGAACGACCGCCACACCTCCGCCAACGACACCATCACCGAGAACAGCACCGGCTGCACCACATCCACCCGGTCAAGATCCACGTCCGCGGAGTCGTTGCGCACCACATCCAGCAACGACCACTCCACATGAGGCGCCAACGCATCGGCGCAGGCGCGCATCCGGTCCCGGAACACCTGCGAGGACTCCAGCAACTCCCGTGCCATCCCCACCCACTGCGACCCCTGCCCAGGGAACACGAACACCGTCCGCGCGTCCCCCACAGCAGTGCCCGTCACCCCCGTACCGGACGCCAACGCCTCCACCCCGGCCAGCAGTTGAGGCCGCGTGCCCACCACCACCGCGCGATGGGCATGCCGGGCCCGGGTCACAGCAAGCGAGTACCCCACATCAACCGCACGCGCCCGCTCAACACCCGCATCCAGCAGACGCCGCGCCTGCTCCCGCAACGCATCCGCACTCTTCGCCGACAACAGCCAAGGCACGGGAACACCTGGATCATCGACCCGCTCCCCCACCGACTCCGACCCCGGCGCCTCCTCCAACACCACATGCGCGTTCGTGCCACTCACACCGAACGCCGACACACCCACCCGACGCGGGCGATCGGTGTTGTCCCAGGAGCGTGGTTCGGTCAGGAGTCGTATCCGGCCCTCGTTCCAGTCCACTTGATGGGTGGGCTGGTCGACGTGAAGGGTCTGCGGCAGTACGCCGTGGTTCATCGCCAGGACCATCTTGATGACCCCGGCAACGCCCGCGGCGGCCGAGGTGTGGCCGATGTTGGACTTCAACGAGCCCAGCCACAACGGACGTTCGGCAGGCCGGTCCTGACCGTACGTGGCCAGCAACGCCTGCGCCTCGATGGGGTCACCGAGCGTGGTACCCGTGCCATGCGCCTCCACCGCGTCCACCTCGCCGGGCGCCAACCCCGCGTTCGCCAACGCCTGCCGGATCACCCGCTGCTGCGACGGACCATTCGGCGCCGTCAGCCCGTTCGACGCACCGTCCTGATTCACCGCGCTGCCCCGCACCACGGCCAACACCGGATGCCCAAGCCGCCGCGCATCCGAGAGCCGCTCCAGCAGCACGATTCCGGCGCCTTCGCCGAAGCCGGTGCCATCGGCCGCGTTCGCGAAGGACTTGCAGCGGCCGTCGGGGGCCAGTCCGCCCTGCCTGCTGAACTCCACGAACAGTTCGGGGCTGGACATCACGGTGACGCCACCGGCCAGCGCCAGCGAGCATTCGCCGTTGCGCAGCGACTGGGCGGCCATGTGGAGGGCGACCAGGGAGGACGAGCAGGCCGTGTCCACCGTGACCGCGGGCCCCTCAAGGCCGAAGGCATAGGCCAGGCGGCCGGAGACCACGCTGCCGGAGTTCCCGGTGCCGAGGAAGCCCTCGACGTCTTCGGGGATGTGTGGCAGCAACCGGACCGCGTAGTCCTGCTGCATCAGTCCGACGAACACGCCCGCCGCGGCGCCCCGCAGCGAGGCGGGGTCGGTGCCGGCGCGTTCGAACGTCTCCCAGGTGACTTCCAGGAGCAACCGCTGCTGCGGGTCCATGGCCAGGGCCTCGCGCGGCGAGATGCCGAAGAACTCGGCGTCGAAGTCCGCGGCTCCGGTGAGGAATCCGCCCTCGCGTACGTAGGAGGTGCCGATGTGCCCGGGGTCCGGGTGGTAGAGGGCGTCCTCGTCCCAGCCTCGATCGGTCGGGAAGCGTGAGATGCCGTCGGTGCCGGAGGCGACCAGGTTCCAGAGGTCTTCGGGGGACTGGACGCCGCCGGGGAAGCGGCAGCCCATCGCCACCACGGCCACCGCGTCCTCGCCGCTCTTCACGGTGGCGGCCGGAGTGATGGGCCGCGCTGTCCGTTCCCCGTCCACCGGTAGGCGCTCGCCGACGTATACGGCGAGCGCGGTCGGCGTCGGGTAGTCGAAGACCAGGGTGGCGGGGAGGCGCAGGCCGGTGGCTTCGGCCAGGCGGTTGCGGAGCTCCACCGCGGCCAGCGAGTCGAAGCCGAGGTCACGGAAGGCACGTTCGGCGCCCACGGCGTCGGCGGAGGTGTAGCCGAGCACGACCGCCGCCTGGGTGCACACCAACTCGACCAGGACACGGGTGCGTTCGCTCGGGGAGCGTCCGGCCAGACGGCGGGCGAGGTCTCCTTCGTCGGCAAGGGTGCCCCCGGTCGCGGCGGAGCGCCGAAGGGGCATACGCACCAGTCCGCGCAGCAGTGGGGAGACCGGTTCGGTGGCGGCCCGAGCCGCTGCAGCGCGGGTGTCCAGCCGCATGGGGAGCAGGACGGGCAGTGCGGCTTCGAGCGCGGCGTCGAAGAGGGTGAGCCCCTGCTCGATGGAGAGCGGGGGCATGCCGGAGCGGGCCAGGCGCCGTACGTCGGCGTCGTCCAGGTGCTCGGTGAGGGCGGAGCGCTGGTCCCACAGGGTCCAGGCAAGGGACTGTGCGGGCAGGCCCTGGGCCCTGCGCTGATGGGCCAGCGCGTCCAGGAAGGCGTTGGCCGCCGCGTAGTTCCCCTGGCCGGGGCCGCCGAAGGTGCCCGAGGCGGAGGAGAAGAGGATGAACGCCGACAGGCCCTGGTCGCGGGTGAGTTCGTGCAGGTGGAGCGCGGCGTCGGCCTTGGGGCGCAGCACAGTGTCCACCCGCTCGGGGGTGAGCGTGGTGATGACTCCGTCGTCCAGCGCGCCGGCGGCGTGGACCACCGCGGTCAGCGGGTGCTCGGGGTCCACCGTGGCCAGCAGTCGGGACAGGGCGTCCCGGTCGGCGACGTCGCAGGCGGCTACGGTCACCTGGGCGCCCGACTCCCGTAATTCGTGAGCGAGTTCCTGCGCCCCTGGGGCATCGGAGCCGGTGCGGCTGGTCAACAGCAGGTGGCGCACGCCGTGTTCGGTGACGAGATGGCGGGCGACCCTGGAGCCGAGCAGTCCGGTGCCGCCGGTGATCAGGACGGTACCGGAAGGGTCGAGTGTGCCGGTGTCCTCCCGGTCGGAGCGGGCGACCCTGGCCAGCCTGGGGGCGTACAACGCGCCGTGTCGTAGGGAGAGTTGGAGCTCTTCGGAGGCCAGTGCGGCGGCGACGTCGGCGGGTTGTGCCTGGTCGTCGAGGTCCAACAGGCGGAATCGGCCCGGGTGTTCGGACTGGGCCGAGCGCACCAGTCCCCACACGGCGCTGCGCGCCAGGTCCGAGATGCCCTCGCCGGGTTGCGCGGACACCGCGCCACGGGTGACGAAGGCCAGGCAGGTCCGGGACAGCCGTTCGTCGGCGAGCCAGTTCCGCAGGGCGTCCAGGGCCTGGTGTACGGCCGTGTGCGGGTCCTGCGCGGTCGGGTCCGCGAGCATGGGCAGCACAGTGAGTTCGGGTACCTGGGCCCCGGCGTCCACCGCCTCGATGAGATGCGCAACGTCCGCGTAGTCGGCGGCGGCTTCGAACGGTGCGTCGTCGTCGGAAGCCAACACGGCCCAGTGGCCCGGCGCGGGGGCCGGGGGGCGGGGTACGGCGGTCCACTCCACCTGGAAGAGCGAGTCGTGGTAGGTACCCGCGTCGGGGAGCGCGTCCGCGACCACCGGGCGCAGGACGAGCGCCTCCACCGAGACCACCGGCCTGCCGCGGGGGTCGACGGCTTCGAGAGCCATGGTGTCCCGTCCGACGGGCGTCAGCCGGACCCGCAGGGTGTCCGCGCCGGAGGCGTGCAGGGTCACCCCGGACCAGGAGAACGGCATCCGGCCCTCTTCGGCCTCCCGGGCTTCCTCGGTCAGCCCAGTGGCGTGCAGCGCCGCGTCGAGCAGAGCGGGGTGAAGGCCGAACTGGTCTGCTTGGGAGCGCTGTTCCTGCGGCAGCGCGACCTCGGCGCAGACCTCGTCGCCCAGCCGCCAGGCGCTCGTGAGCCCCTGGAAGGCGGGGCCGTAGGCGAAGCCGCCCTCGGCGTAGCGCTGGTAGATGCCGTCCAGCGGGATGGGTTCGGCACCGGGCGGCGGCCAGGCGGCGGGCAGGGCCTCGGACGGCCGGGCTGTCGCGGACGGCTGGAGGGCCGCGGGGGCGAGTACACCGGAGGCGTGCCGGGTCCACTCCTCCTCCGCGTCGGGATGGTCGGGGCGTGCGTGGAGAGTCAGGGCGCGGCGGCCCTGGGCGTCGGGGGTGCCGACGGTCAACCGCAGCAGAACACCGTCCTGTTCGGGCAGGACCAGTGGTGCTTCCAGGTTGAGTTCCTCAAGATGCCCGCAGCCGGTCCGGTCTCCGGCGAGGACGGCCAACTCCAGGAAGGCCGTGCCCGGCAGCAGGACGCCGCCTCGTACCGCGTGGTCGGCGAGCCAGGGATGCGTACGCAGGGACAGTCGACCGCTGAAGAGCAGCCCGTCGGAGTCGGCGAGGGTGATGACGGCCCCGAGCAGCGGGTGCCCGGCCGGAACCAGGCCCATGGCAGCCGCGTCGCCGTCCGAACTCCCGGTCTCCTCAAGCCAGTAGCGTTGGCGTTGGAAGGGGTAGGTGGGGAGGTCGACCCGGCTGGGCCGGTGTCCGGCGAAGGCTGCCGCCCAGTCGACGTCCACGCCGCGCAGATGCAACTCGCCGAGGGACAGCAGGAAGCGCCCCATGCCGCCCTCGTCGCGGCGCAGCGTGCCCAGGGCGGTTGCGTCGGCCGAGGCGGCCTCGATGGACTCCGCCACCGCCATGGTGAGTACGGGGTGCGGGCTGGACTCGATGAACACCCGGTAACCATCGGCCAGTAGAGCTTGGGTGGCCTGCTCGAACTCCACCGTCTGACGGAGGTTGCGGTACCAGTACTCGCCGTCCAGAGCAGCAGTGTCCAGCAGTCCGCCGGTCACCGTCGAGTAGAACGGCACCTCCGCCGCGCGCGGCGCCACCTCTGCCAACGCCTGCGCCAACTCCGCCTGTACGCAT
>NZ_JAMWMR010000003.1 GCF_023887685.1 Streptomyces macrolidinus
CGCGGCCTTGCGCGTACGACGACGGGGCTTGGTCTCCGCGACCTCCGCGACCTCCGCCGCGACCTCGGGGGTCTCGACGGCGGCGGGAGCCTCCGCCTCTACGGCCTTGCGCGTCCGACGACGGCGCGGCTTCTCCACCGGCTCGGCGGCCTCCGCCGTGTCGACGGCGACCTCGGCGGCCTCGGGCTGTTCGGTCTCCGTCACCGTGGCGACGGCGACCGGCTCCGCCGACATCCCGCCGCGCGTACGGCGGCGCCGACGCGGCGTACGCGGCTCCACGGCCTCGGCCGTCTCCACGGCGGCCGTGGCGGTGGCGTCCGGGGCGGGGGCGTCCACCGCCGCGCCGCCCCGCGTACGACGCCGACGGCGCGGCGTGCGCGCCGGGCGCTCCTGCTCGGTGGACGGGGCGGAGGAATGGCGTCCGCGCGGCTTGCGGCCGCCCGTCTCGCCCAGGTCCTCCAGCTTCTCCGCCGCGAGCCCGGCGCGCGTGCGCTCCGAGCGCGGCAGCACGCCCTTGGTGCCCTCGGGGATGCCGAGGTCGGTGAAGAGATGCGGCGACGAGGAGTACGTCTCCGGCGGGTCGTTGAAGTCCAGCTCCAGCGCCTTGTTGATGAGCTGCCAGCGCGGGATGTCGTCCCAGTCGACGAGCGTGATCGCCGTACCCGACGCGCCCGCGCGGCCGGTACGGCCGATGCGGTGCAGATACGTCTTCTCGTCCTCGGGGGACTGGTAGTTGATGACGTGCGTGACGCCTTCGACGTCGATGCCGCGCGCGGCCACGTCCGTGCAGACGAGCACGTCCACCTTGCCGTTGCGGAAGGCGCGCAGCGCCTGTTCGCGGGCGCCCTGGCCCAGGTCGCCGTGGACCGCGCCCGAGGCGAAGCCGCGCCGCTGGAGTTGCTCGGCGATGTCGGCCGCCGTCCGCTTCGTACGGCAGAAGATCATCGCGAGACCGCGGCCGTCGGCCTGCAGTATGCGCGCGACCATCTCCGGCTTGTCCATGGAGTGCGCGCGGTAGACGAACTGCGCGATGTTCGCGACGGTCGCGCCCTCGTCGTCCGGCGCGGTGGCGCGGATGTGCGTGGGCCGCGACATGTAGCGGCGGGCCAGGCCGATGACCGCGCCCGGCATGGTCGCCGAGAACAGCATGGTCTGGCGGCCGGCCGGAAGCATGTTGATGATCTTCTCGACGTCGGGCAGGAAGCCCAGGTCGAGCATCTCGTCGGCCTCGTCGAGCACCAGGCACTTCACGTGCTTCAGGTCGAGCTTGCCCTGGCCGGCGAGGTCCAGCAGACGGCCCGGGGTGCCGATGACGACATCGACGCCGTTCTTGAGGGCCTCCACCTGGGGTTCGTACGCCCGGCCGCCGTAGATCGCGGTGACGCGGACGTTGCGCACCTTGCCCGCGGTCAGGAGGTCGTTGGTGACCTGCGTGCACAGCTCGCGCGTGGGGACGACGACGAGCGCCTGCGGGGCGTCGGTGAGCGCCTCCGGCTTCGCGCGGCCCGCCTCGACGTCGGCGGGGACCGTGACGCGCTCGAGGAGCGGAAGACCGAAGCCCAGCGTCTTGCCGGTGCCGGTCTTGGCTTGGCCGATGACGTCGGTGCCGGAGAGGGCTACGGGGAGCGTCATCTCCTGGATGGGAAAGGGATGCGTGATGCCGACGGCTTCCAGAGCCTCGGCCGTCTCGGGAAGGATCCCGAGTTCTCGGAAGGTGGTAGTCAGGGTGCTGCCTCTTCTGTGAACGCGGTGCGAGGCGAGCGCGGGGGTCGTGACCGTGCCGGAATCACGTCGGCCTGCCAGGGGCGGCCTGTGGCACGGGACCACGCCGACGCTCCAGCGCTCGTACCGCTGAGGGTCCCTCCGGCTGTCGTAGGCCCCAGGGCCGTACTGACGAGGAGGGCTGTCGGGTCGGAGCCGATCGGGCCACCGACCGGGCATCCTCATACGTGCGGCCCGTCGAGACCTCGGCAGGCGCATTACCACCATACCCCGGAATCGCGCACGCGCGTCGGGCGATTCCGTCACGTAGTCGTCGTCACACTGATCGACCGTGAGCCTCGATGACACGGCGCGCGGGCTATTGTGCGCTTCATGACGACGCCTGACCACGCCCCCGACGCACCCGCCGAAGCCACCGGAATCGCCGCCCAGGACTGGGCGAAGGCCTCCGTCGATCCCCAGTACCGCGCTGCCGTCGTGGACCTGCTCGGCGCCCTCGCCTACGGGGAACTCGCGGCGTTCGAGCGGCTCGCGGAGGACGCGAAGCTCGCACCGACGCTCACGGACAAGGCGGAGCTGGCGAAGATGGCGTCCGCCGAGTTCCACCACTTCGAGCGGCTCAGGGACCGGCTCACCGAGATCGGTACGGGGCCGACGGAGGCGATGGAGCCGTTCGTCGCGGCGTACGACAGCTTCCACCGGCAGACCGCGCCCGCGGACTGGCTGGAGGGGCTCGTCAAGGCGTACGTGGGCGACTCGATCGCCAGCGACTTCTACCGCGAGGTCGCCGTCCGGCTCGACAGCGATACGCGCGGGCTCGTGCTCGCCGTCCTCGACGACACGGGGCATGCCAGCTTCGCCGTCGAGAAGGTGCGCGCCGCGATCGACGCCGACCCGCGCGTGGGCGGACGGCTCGCGCTGTGGGCGCGGCGGCTGATGGGCGAGGCCCTGTCGCAGTCGCAGCGTGTGGTGGCCGAGCGGGACGCCCTGTCGACCATGCTCGTCGGCGGTGTCGCCGACGGCTTCGACCTCGCCGAGGTCGGCCGGATGTTCTCCCGGATCACCGAGGCGCACACGAAGCGGATGGCGGCGCTGGGCCTGGCCGCCTGATCACCGGGGTCGTCCCCTCGGCCGTCCGGCCCGGCGTTGCCGCCGGGCCCGGCGCTCGGCCTCAGGCCGTCGCCGACCGGCGGCGGAGTCTTTCCGCGGGCCGCAGCAGCAAGGACAGCGAGGCCGCGCAGACGGTCAGCGCCCCGACGAGGGTCACCAGATGTCCGGTCGAGCCCAGCGCGCTGCGGGTGACCAACGCGCCGAACAGAGCCCCCGCGGCGCCGGTCGACAGCACCATCGCGCGGGCCGGAAGCCGATGGGGCAGGCGGTGCGCCGCCGCCCAGGCCAGGACGAGTCCGAGGACGGCGGAGCCGAGCGCTTCCACGAGCATGGCAATTCCCCTCCCGCACGGCTGCTGCCAGGGCAAAGCGGTCGTAGCCCGGTCCTACCCGTGGCGCGCGGACCACAATCCCCCGGGGGACGACGCGAGGGGCCGGTGACCACGCGAGGGGCCCGGTGGCATCTGCCACCGGGCCCCTCGCGTGTGATCCGGACTGCCGGATCCGTGCTTACAGCGTTCCGAAGCCCACCTTGCGCGGAGCCGGCTCGCCGATCTCCACATAGGCGAGACGGTCGGCCGGTACCAGAAGCTTGCGGCCGTGCTCGTCCACGAGGCTCAGGAGCTGCGCCTTGCCGGCCAGCGCCTCGGCCACGACCTGCTCGACCTCTTCGGCGCTCTGACCGCTCTCCAGCACGATCTCGCGGGGCGCGTGCTGCACGCCGATCTTGACCTCCACGGCTTTCCCTCCGACGGTCAGTGATGTGCGCGGCCGTCCGCGCCGTACCAGCACACATTAGCCCGGTGAGGGGATACGTACGCTCGGTCCCCGCACGCCAGGAGCGAACAGCGGACGGGAACAATGCCCGGCCGCGCCCCGCGCGGGGTCGGCGGGGGTGCGTCAGCTCTGCTGTTCGCTACCGTGCAGCGGGAAGCCCGCGATGCCCCGCCAGGCCAGCGAGGTCAGCAACTGCACCGCCTGGTCGCGCGGGACACTGCGGTCGCTGTGCAGCCAGGAGCGCGCCACGACCTGGGCGAGGCCGCCGAGCCCGGAGGCCAGCAGCATCGACTCGGCCCGCGAGAGACCGGTGTCCTCGGCGATGACGTCGCAGATGGCCTCGGCGCACTCGTGCGTGACCTTGTCGACGCGCTCGCGCACGGCGGGCTCGTTCGTCAGGTCGGACTCGAACACCAGTCGGAAGGCGCCGCCGTCGTCCTCCACGTACACGAAGTACGCGTCCATCGTGGCCCGTACGCGCTGCTTGTTGTCGGTCGTCGACGCGAGCGCGGTCCGTACGGCCTGCAGCAGGGCCTCGCAGTGCTGGTCCAGCAGGGCCAGATACAGGTCGAGCTTGCCCGGGAAGTGCTGGTAGAGCACCGGCTTGCTGACGCCCGCGCGCTCGGCGATGTCGTCCATCGCGGCGGCGTGGTAGCCCTGCGCCACGAAGACTTCCTGTGCGGCGCCCAGCAACTGGTTCCGTCGGGCACGGCGCGGCAGGCGCGTGCCTCGCGGGCGTGCCGCCTCTGTCTGCTCGATGGCTGTCACGCCGCCTCCCAAATTCGTCCATATGCGGTGTGCGCCGCCCGGCCATCGTACTTTTCGGTAACCGTGGTGTGCGCGGTGCGAGCGCAGAATTTCACGGACCGACCAGCGGCGAAAGCCGCGCAGGGATTTTCGGAAGGTGCGGGGCGCGCAGGGGCGTCACCGGTAGTCGTCCTCGTCGAGGTGGATGACGCGCTTCTGCTCCACGAGGTCCGCCTCGTTGGCGCGCAGCCGCTCCTCCTCGGTCACGGGTTCCTCCCGCTCCTGGGACAGCTCCGCGTGCTGCTCCGCCGCGTCGTGCTCCGAGGCCTCCACGTCGAGCTCGACGGTCTCGGTCTCGTCCTCCTCGAACGTCTCGGGATCCGTGGGGTCTACGGTCATGGTGGGCTCCCTTCCCAGGTTCTGGAGCGCTCCTGAAAGAGGCAGGGGCCACAGGCGGGTACCCTGCTTCGAGCCTAGGAGACACCCGATCGGGACGCTATGTGCGGTGCGTGCCGTGTGTGCTTGTCGTATGTGATGGCTCACACAGGAATGGGCGCGTGATCGTCTCGTAACATTGCCGCATGTCTTCGACCGAGCTACCGCCTGTCCCGGCCGTCAACGCGCTCCCGAAGGTGTCGCCCGTCGAGGCCGAGGGCGGCGAGCGGCTCAGGTCGGTGAGGCTGCCGGGGGCCACGCTCGCGGTGCGGTCGGGGTCGTCGGGGAACAAGGGCCTGCCGCCCGCGCTCTATGTGCACGGACTCGGCGGCTCCTCCCAGAACTGGTCGGCGCTGATGCCGCTGCTCGACGGGCTCGTCGACGGCGAGGCGGTCGATCTGCCGGGCTTCGGCGACTCGCCGCCCCCGGACGACGGCGACTACTCGGTCACCGGGCACGCGCGTGCGGTCATCCGCTATCTCGACGCGGCCGAGCGCGGCCCCGTGCACCTGTTCGGCAACTCGCTGGGCGGCGCCGTCGCCACGCGCGTGGCGGCCGTACGGCCCGATCTCGTCCGTACGCTCTCCCTCGTCTCGCCCGCGCTCCCGGAGGTCTTCATCCAGCGCGGCGCGATCCCGACGGGGCTGCTCGCACTGCCCGGCATGGCCTCCCTGTTCACCCGGTGTACCAAGGAATGGACGCCCGAGGAACGCGTGCGCGGGGTCATGGCGCTGTGTTACGGCGATCCCGGACGGGTCTCCCCCGAGGGCTTCCGCAACGCGGTCGAGGAGATGGAGCGGCGGCTGCGACTGCCGTACTTCTGGGACGCGATGGCGCGTTCCGCGCGCGGGATCGTGAACGCGTACACGCTCGGCGGGCAGCACGGGCTGTGGCGTCAGGCGGAGCGGGTGCTCGCGCCGACGCTGCTCGTGTACGGCGGCCGGGACCAACTGGTGTCGTTCCGGATGGCCCGGCGCGCGGCGCGCTCCTTCCGCGACTCCCGGCTGCTGACCCTGCCGGACGCGGGGCATGTCGCGATGATGGAGTATCCCGAGCAGGTGGCGGCGGCGTTCCGTGAACTCCTCGCCGCCGCGGGGCCGCCCGCCGGGCCGGGGGCCGTGGTCGCGGGTGGGTCCGACCGTGCCGGCGCGGGGAGTTGAGGCGCGGCGTGGGACGACACAGCCGCAAGGGGCGGGACAACGGCACGCGCGGGAACACGGTCGCCGCCTCCGGTATACCGGGGACGGACCCGTCGGCCGGGGACACGCGCGCGTCCGCGACCGAGGCGACGCACGCGCGAAGCATCCCGCGGTTCCCGCAGTACGACAACGCCCGGTACGACAACGCCCGGTACGACAACGTCGGGACGCATGCCCGGGGGGCGCAGGGCGCACCGGTCCACGAGAGCCGGGGCGGCCATCCCGAGCAGCGTGAACCGGGCGGCGGCTGGGGCGAGTTCGGGCAGGGTGCCGCGCCCGCGGGGGTACGGCAGAGCGCGCCGCCCGGACGCCGTGGACCCGGCATCCCGGGCCAGCGGACGCAGGGCGGCCCGCGCCAGGAGTATCTCGACGCCTTCGACGAGGACGACGACGTCTTCGCGCCCCGGCGCCCCCGCACCCCTCGCACCGGCAGCAGCGGCGGCGGGAACGCGTCCGACGGTCCGCCACCGGCCGAGGCGGGCGGCGGGCGTCCCAAGGAGGGCGGCAAGGGGCGCACGTTCACCGGGATCGCGGCGGCGGCCGTCGCCACGGCGCTCGCGGTCGTCGTGGCGGGCCAGGTCGCGGACGAGCACAGCGGCACGGCCGGGTCGTCGCAGTCCGCCACCGAACAGGGCGGCGACTCCTACGGCTCCTCCTCCGACGACGACGGCACGACCCCCTCCGCCTCGCCGAGCGCGACCCCGCTGACGTACGAGCAGGCGATGCACCGCACGTACCCGCTCAGCGCCACCCTGAAGGGGCCCGGCGCCTTCGACACGGTCCCCGGCACCGACAAGGTGTCCGGCAAGGGGAAGTACACCTACCGCGTGGACGTGGAGAAGGGGCTCGGCCTGGACGGCGAACTCTTCGCGCAGGCCGTGCAGCGCACCCTCAACGACAACCGCAGTTGGGCCCACGACGAGACGCATGTCTTCGAGCGCGTCTCCTCCGGCAAGCCCGACTTCGTGGTCACCCTGGCCAGTCCCGGCACCACCGCCGCCTGGTGCGCCAAGTCGGGCCTGGACACGACGCAGGACAACGTCTCCTGCGACTCGGCGTCCACCGAGCGCGTGATGATCAACGCCTATCGCTGGGCGCAGGGTTCGACGACCTACGGCGACAAGATCTACCCGTACCGCCAGATGCTGATCAACCACGAGGTCGGTCACCGACTCGGCAACAACCACGTGACCTGCCAGAAGGACGGCCAGTTGGCCCCGGTCATGCAGCAGCAGACCAAGTTCCTCGACCACGACGGCATCCACTGTCTGCCCAACCCCTGGCCGTATCCCAGGAGTTGACGGCGCGTCGATGGTGCCTCGCCAACGCGTCAAGGGCGGCCGTCCGACGCGTCCGCCAGTGGCTGCCTGATGTCGTAGCGCGCTAGAACGCGGTCCGTACGGGAAAGTTACGACCGTTCACCCCTTTTGGTGGCGCGATGGACAACCGTCCGTCGCGCCACCGTCGTGTCCGCATACGTTCGTCCCGCTGCGAGCCGCCGGGGCAACGGCGGCTCCTCGGACGGGAGATCGGGGGTGCGTTCGTGCGTATCGGACTGCTGACGGAGGGTGGCTATCCGTATGTGGGCGGTGAGGCCAGGCTCTGGTGCGAGCGCCTGGTACACGGGCTCGCGCAGCACGAGTTCGACGTCTATGCGCTCAGCCGCGGCGAGCGGGAGGAGGTCGAGGGCTGGGTCCCGCTGCCGCCGCAGGTCAGCCGGGTACGGACGGCACCGCTGTGGGCCGCGGAGGACGACGGCGTGGTCCATGGACGCCGCGCGCGACGGCGGTTCGCCGAGGCGTACGGGGACCTGGTCGGCGCGCTGTGCTCGGCTTCGGAGCCGGTCGCGTCGCCGAGCGCGTCCGAAGTCGTCGACTCGGCAGCCGTCGACTCCGTAGCCCTCGACTCCGCAGTCGTCGAGCCCGAGGCGGACCGTTTCGGCAGCGCTCTCTACGCCCTCGCCGAACTCGCCCGCGACGAAGGCGGACTGAGCGGCGCGCTGCGGTCCGAGACCGCCGTCCGCGCGCTGGAGAGCGCCTGTCACGCGCCGGGCGCCCTGCGCGCGGCGCGCACGGCGCGCGTGCCCGATCTGCTCGAAGTGGCCGCGCAGGTCGAACGTGCCCTGCGCCCCCTCTCGCTCGACTGGTACGCGGACGACGGACTCGGCGCGGTCGACCTCTGCCATGCCACGACGGGCGGTGCCGCGGCCCTTACCGGGCTGCTCGCGCGGCACTTCGCCGGGGTCCCGCTGCTCGTCACCGAGTACGGCGTCCGGTTGCGCGCCCACTACCTGGGGGCGCCGGGCGAGGCACCCTCCGCGGTACGCGCGGTGCTCGCCGCCTTCCATCGCAGGCTGGCCGCCGAGGTGTACCGGCGCGCCACGTGCATCACGCCCGGCAACGCCCACGCGCGCCGGTGGCAGGAACGCTGCGGCGCCGACCGCGCCAAGCTGCGCACGGTCTACCCCGGCATGGACGCGTCCCGCTTCACGGCGGTGGGCGAGTCGCCCGACGGCGCGGATCCGGCCACGCTGGTCTGGGTCGGGCGCGTCGAGCCCGCCAAGGACCTGGTCTCCCTGCTTCACGCCTTCGCGCGCATCCGCGCGGCGGAGCCGACGGCACGGCTGCGGATCGTGGGGGCCGTCCCCGATCCCGAGGGCGCCGCCTACCTCGGGCACTGCAAGGCCCTGGCCGAGCATCTCTTCCCCGACGAGGCCGAAGGCGCGTACGCCGTCGGTGACAATCCGGTGTCCTTCGAGGACATCGGCGGTCCTCAGGCGCCCGACCTGGCGGAGGTCTACGGGGCCGGGGCGGTCGTCGTCCTGTCGAGCGTCATCGAGGGCTTCCCGATCAGCCTGGTGGAGGCGATGCTCTGCGGGCGGGCCACCGTGTCCACGGACGTCGGCGCGGTGGTCGAGGTCATAGGGGGTACGGGGCTCGCGGTCCCGCCGCGCAACCCGCGGGCGCTCGCGGAGGCGTGCGTGGCACTGCTGCGCGACCCCGCGCGCCGTGAGCGCCTCGGCGCAGCCGCCCGCGCGCGAGCCCTCGAACTCTTCACCATCGAGCAGAACATCGCGGCGTTCCACGAGCTGTACCTGGAGATCGTCTCCCACGAGCCGGTACGGCGCGTGCTCGTCGACGGGGCGGGCGAACCGCGCCCCTTCGGCGCGCCCACGGAGGCGCACCTGCCCGGCCGCTGGACCGGGCGACGCCGTCCACTCAGGAGACCGCGCTGGGCGTTGCCGCCCGAACACGACACGGCCAGACAGGACTTGCCCGGATACGACATGCCCGAACAGGACCTGCCCGGACACGGCACCCCCGAGCCCGACACGGCGGCGCACCACGCGCCCGTCCCGGCGGCGGAGGGCGTGCGATGAGCGACCTGGGAGAACTGGACCGCCTCGCGTCCACGGACGACCTCGACACGGCCCGCAAGCCGTCCCCGGCCCGCCGCGTCGGCGTCGACCCCGTCAAGGCGCTGATGCGACGCCACCACGACCTGTGCGAACGGGCCGTCGACCCACTGGAGATCGCGGCCGGACTGGAGGCGCACGGCCTGACCGACCGGGCCGCCGCGCGCTTCCGCCACCGCGACGTGTTCTCGCTCGCCGAGGAGATGTACGCGCGCGTGCCACGCTCAGGTGATCAACTCCCGCCGTCGTACGACCTGTTGGACGTCGCCCAGGAGCGAGGGCCGTGGGCCCTCCTCGCGCTGCTGCCCGGCGCGCTGTGCGCGGCCACCCTCGTCGGGCAGCGGCTCACCGAGGGCCGCGTCCGCGTCACCGTCGTCGCGCTCGGCGTTCTCGCCGTCGCCCTGGGCCTGCGCGCGGCCCTGCGCCGAGGCCCGTTGCGCGCCCCGTCCGGCACCGGGCCGAACACCGGCCGCGCGGCCACATGGTGGCTGCTCGCGTACGCCCTCCTCGGCGACGGACTGCTGCGCACCGCGCTGGAAGGCGGCCCCGACGGCGCCTGGCCCCCGGCCCCCGTGCCCGTCCTGGCTCTCGCCCTGGCCTTCGCCCCGGCCACCTGGTGCGCCCGCCTCCTCGCCGTACGCGCGCGCCGCCGACTCGCCGCCAGCCGCGGCCTGGAGGAGTTCGCCTCCTCGATCACCCCGCTGCTGCTGGGCGTGGTCGCGCTCTTCCTGTGCGCCCTGGGCGCGCTGCTCGTGCTGTGCGGGCTGGTGCTCGGCGCGTACGGGGGCACGGGAGCGTACGCAGGCGCGGGCGCCCTCGGCGCGCTCCTGCTGATCGCCCGGCTGCTCACCTCACACGGCTTCGGGCAGGCTCCGGCGGTCGCCCTCGCCACCGCAGCCGCCGCCGAGTGCACGGCCCTGAGTTCGGTCTTCGCCGGGCGCCTCCCCGGCTGCTCGTTCCTGGCCACCCCGGTCCACGTGCTCGCCGACACCTGGGGCGCGGACGCCGTCCCCCTCGTCGTCTGCGCGCTGACCGCCCTGATCCTGCTGATCCACGCGACCCGAACCCTCACCCGGGCCTCGGCCCACGCCCAGCCGTCCGGATCACCCTGAGCCCGCGGCTCGGGCCGCCCCATCGGCGCGCCATGAGCCGCAGCCGTCGCCCGGGACCCGGTCCGCGCCCCGGGCACGCGCCTCCCGCGGGACCGACACCGCGGGCCCCTCTCGTCCCTCGGCACCACCCTTGAAGGAGAACGCCAGATGATCACCTCCCGAACCGGAGAGTCCGCCCCGGGAGCCGCCCGATGAGGGTCCTGCTGATCGGAGCCAACGGCTATCTCGGTCGCTTCGTCGCCGACCGCCTGCTCGCCGATCCCGCCGTGCAGCTCACCGCGCTCGGCCGCGGCGACGACGCCGACGTACGGTTCGACCTCGCGTCCGGCAGCCCCGGCGCGCTCACCCGCTTCCTGGACGCCGTGCACCCCGGGGTCGTCGTCAACTGCGCGGGGGCGATCCGCGGCGGCGCCCGCGAGCTCACCCGGCACAACACCGTCGCCGTCGCCACGGTCTGCGAGGCCCTGCGCCGCAGCGGGTGCGGGGCCCGCCTGGTGCAGCTCGGCTGCAGCGCCGAGTACGGCCCGAGCCAGCCCGGCTCCTCCACGGCCGAGGACGCGGTCCCGCGCCCCGGAGGCCCGTACGGCGTCAGCAAGCTCGCCGCCACCGAACTCGTCCTCGGCTCGGGGCTCGACGCGGTCGTGCTCCGCGTCTTCTCGCCCGCCGGACCCGGCACGCCCGCCGGATCCCCGCTCGGCCGCCTCGCCGAGGCCATGCGCCGCGCCATGCAGGCCGGTGACAGCGAACTCAAGCTCGGCGGCCTCGGCGTCCAGCGTGACTTCGTCGACGTGCGCGATGTCGCGCGTGCCGTCCACGCGGCCTCCCTCTCCGCCGCCCAAGGCGTGATCAACATCGGCTCGGGGCGCGCCGTACGCCTGCGTGACGCAGCCGCCGTCCTCACGCGCGTCGCCGGCTACGGAGGCGCCCTGAACGAGGTCGACGGACCCCCCGGCCCGGCACGGCCCGTCCTCGCCCACCCCCGCGCCGAAGCCCACCCCCGCGGCGAACAGGAGCAGACGCCCCCGGTCGCGTACCCCTACCCGGACGGCTGCGGAAGCTGGCAGCAGGCCGACGTACGCACGGCACGCGACCGGCTCGGCTGGCGGCCGAGGATCAGCCTGGAAGAGTCCCTCGCCGACATCTGGATGGAGGCGGCATGCCGCATCTGATCCGTACGACGACGGGCGCCACCCGCACCGACCTGGGCCCCGGGCTCGGCATCCCCGGCTACGCGCATCCCCTCGTCGCGCCCGAGGAGTGGGACGCGCTCACCCGGCCGGGCGTCCCGCTCCACTGGGTCGTCCTCAACGTGAACGAGGGCCCCGGCACCCGGCCCGACCCGCACTGCGAGGACGCGGCGGGACGGCTGCACACCACGGGCGCGCGCGTGCTCGGGCATCTCGACCTCGCCCAAGGCGCGCGCGGTCTCGCCGAGCTGTTCTCCGAGGCGCACCGGTATCTCGACTGGTACCGGGTCGACGGCTTCCTGCTGGACCGCTGCCCCGCGGAGCGCGCCGCGCTCCCCGAGGTCCGCCGCGCGATCACCAGGCTGCGCTCCCTGCTCGACCCGGGGCATGTCGTCCTCGGCCACGGCACGCACCCGTATCCCGGATACGCGGAGATCGCCGACCAACTGGTCACCTTCCGCGGCCCCTGGAGCGACTACCGCTGGTCACAGGTGGCGGAGTGGACCGCCGACCATCCGCCCGAGCGGTTCTGCCATCTCGTGCACGGCGTGCCCCGCGGCCATCTCGACGAGGCGTTGCGCATCGCCCGCTGGCAGGGCGCCGCGACGATCTGGTTCACGGACCGTACGGCGCGCGGCGGTCACGCCGATCCCTGGAAGGCCATGCCCGGCTACTGGGACGAGATCGTCTCGCGGATCGGAAGGGGTGTCTCGGAATGAAGAAGGGCGTGGCAGTGTTGACGGGAGAACCACTGTCGTGATCGATCGACCAACGGAGTCCCCGTGTCGCTGCCACCCCTGGTCGAGCCCGCCGCCGAGCTCACCGTAGACGAGGTCCGCAGGTACTCCCGCCACCTGATCATCCCGGATGTCGGGATGGACGGGCAGAAGCGGCTGAAGAACGCCAAGGTGCTGTGTGTGGGCGCCGGCGGTCTGGGCTCGCCCGCGCTCATGTACCTGGCCGCGGCCGGTGTGGGCACCCTCGGCATCGTGGAGTTCGACGAGGTCGACGAGTCGAACCTGCAACGGCAGATCATCCACAGCCAGTCCGACATCGGCCGCTCCAAGGCCGAGTCCGCGCGGGACAGCGTCAAGGGCATCAACCCGTATGTGGACGTGATCCTTCACGAGGAGCGGCTCGAGGCCGACAACGTGATGGACATCTTCAGCCAGTACGACCTGATCGTCGACGGCACGGACAACTTCGCGACCCGCTACCTGGTCAACGACGCGTGCGTGCTGCTCAACAAGCCGTACGTGTGGGGTTCGATCTACCGCTTCGACGGCCAGGCCTCCGTCTTCTGGTCCGAGCACGGCCCCTGCTACCGCTGCCTGTACCCCGAGCCCCCGCCGCCGGGCATGGTCCCGTCCTGCGCCGAGGGCGGTGTGCTGGGCGTGCTGTGCGCGTCCATCGGGTCCATCCAGGTCACCGAGGCGATCAAGGTCCTCACCGGCACGGGCGAGCCGCTGGTCGGCCGACTGATGATCTACGACGCCCTGGAGATGCAGTACCGCCAGGTCAAGGTCCGCAAGGACCCGAACTGCGCGGTGTGCGGCGAGAACCCGACCGTCACCGAACTCATCGACTACGAGGCCTTCTGCGGCGTCGTCTCCGAGGAGGCGCAGGCAGCCGCCGCCGACTCCACGATCACTCCCAAGCAGCTCAAGGAGTGGATGGACGACGGCGAGAACATCGAGATCATCGACGTCCGCGAGCCGAACGAGTACGAGATCGTCTCCATCCCGGGCGCCCGGCTGATCCCGAAGAACGAGTTCCTCATGGGCACGGCCCTGGGCAGCCTTCCGCAGGACAAGAAGATCGTCTTGCATTGCAAGACGGGTGTCCGCAGTGCGGAAGTCCTCGCGGTCCTGAAGTCCGCGGGCTTCGCGGACGCGGTCCACGTGGGCGGCGGCGTGATCGGCTGGGTGAACCAGATCGAACCGCACAAGCCGGTCTACTGACCGACACGACCGACACGACCGACGACACCCCCGTCGAACCCGAAGAAGCCCACAGCCGCTGACCAGTTCAGCGGCTGTGGGCTTCTTTCGCGACCAGTGCCTGAGACGGCACTAGGAGCAGACCGTGCCGTTCGGCGGGACCTTGCCGTCCAGCAGATAGCGGTTCACCGTGTTCTGGACGCATACGTTCTTGCTGTTGTACGCGCCATGTCCCTGGCCCTTGTACGTCAGTTGGACGCCGACACCCTTGCCCAGCGCGATCGCCATCCTGCGCGCACCCTCGTACGGGGTCGCGGGGTCACCGGTGTTGCCGACGACGAGGATCGGCGGGGCGCCGGGCGCGCTCACGTCCGGGTGGTAAGCGGCGCCCTGCACCGGCCAGTTGGCGCAGCTCAGCAGGGACCAGGCCAGGAGGTCGCCGAACAGCGGGGAGACGGCCCGGAACCCCGGCAGCTTCGCCCGCACCTCGGCGGTGGTGTACCGCGGCTTCTCGTCCGCGCAGTTGATCGCGACGTTCGCGGCGGTGAGGTTGCTGTAACGGCCGTCCTCGTTGCGCCCGTTCAGCGTGTCCGACAGCAGCATCAGCAACCTGCCGTCACCCATGTACGCCAGCTCGAGACCCTCGGTCAGGTACGGCCAGAAGTTCTTGGAGTACAGCGCCTGCACGATGCCGTTGGTCGCGGCGGTCCGGGTCAACTGGCGGGAGGGCGCGCCGGGAAGGGGCTTGCGGTCGAGTTCCTTCAGCAGGGCGGTGATCCGGTTCTGGACGTCCTGCACGGTCCTGCCGACCGGGCATCCCGCGCTCCGCGCGACGCAGTCCCGCGCGTAGTTGTCGAACGCCAATTGGAAGCCCCTGGCCTGGCCGAGCGAGAGCTGATCCGGTGTCTGCGTCGGATCGACCACCGCGTCGAACACGGCCCGCCCGACATGCGTGGGGAACAAGTGCGCGTAGACGCCGCCCAGTTCGGTGCCGTACGAGATGCCGAAGTAGTACAGCTTGCGGTCGCCGAGCAGTTGGCGCATCAGGTCCATGTCGCGCGCCGTGTCGGTCGTCCGCAGATACGGCAGCAGCCTTCCGGAGTGCTGCTCGCAGCCGCTGTTGAACTGCTTGATGTTGTTCAGGAACGTGCGCTGCTCGGCCGGTGTCGTGGGCGTCGCGTCCTGCTGGAAGAACTTGTCGAGCTGTTGGTCGGTCTTGCACTTCACGCCCGCGCTGCGCCCGACCCCGCGCGGGTCGAAGCTCACCAGGTCGTACCGGGTGCGCAGGGTCGCGTAGTCCGGTGCGAAGGCGGGCAGCGAGGAGACGCCGGAGCCGCCGGGCCCACCGAAGTTGAAGACGAGCGAGCCGATCCGCTGACTCGGGGCGCCGCCGGCCTTCGCCCGGATCAGCGCGATGTCGATGGTGCCGTTGCTGGGGTCGTTCCAGTTCAGGGGCGCCTTCATGGTCGCGCACTGCCATCGGGTGCCGTCCGGCAGCGGCGCGGGCGCGCTGCCGCCGCCCTCCGCCTCGGACGGCGGCGGGCAGTTCTCCCAGGCCAACTTCTGCCCCGACAGGCCCCCTTGGACAGGGCCCGGCTGTACGGGACCCACCTGCCCCTCCGGTACGGGGCCACGGGCGCAGCCGGCGACGAGGGCGGGCAGCAGGGCGGCGGCGGTCAGGGCGGCGGCGCGGGTCCGCGAAGGCTTCGGCATGGTCTCATCGTGGAGCCGCACCACGTGGGGCGCTCGGGGCGCGAGCCGTGCGGGTGAGATCCGATTCCCCGGCGCGCACACGCCCGTTCGCGTGAGACCGCTGCTTGGTCGACGCCTCCTGTCGGTCGACGCCTCCTACAGCGCGCCCTTGCGCGTCAGATGGTTGAAGAACAGCCACCCCGGCAGCACCGGCAGCCACAGCGTCAGAAGCCGGTACATGAGCACCGCGGGCGCCGCGACCTCCTTCGGCAGTCCGACGGCGATGAGGCCGACGGTCAAGGTGGCCTCGACCGCGCCCACGCCACCCGGGGTCGGCGCCGCCGAACCCAGCGCGTTGCCCGCGAGGAAGACGACCGCGACGCTGGCCAGGCTCAGCGTGACGTGCTCCTCGTACCCGAACGCCCGGATCGAGGCGTCCAGGCACATCACGAAGCACGCGGTCAGCAGCAGGATGCCGCCGATGCCGGTGATCAGCTTCTGCGGCCGTTGCAGGACGTCGAGCATGCGCGGCACGACACCGGCGAACAGCGACCGCACGCGCGTGACGACGAACTTGCGCAGGAACGGCACGGAGGTGACCACCAGGACCAGCACCGCGACCGTGAGCAGCCCGGCGATGACCGTACGGGACGGCGACAGGGACGGCGTCTTCTCGGTGCCCGTGAGATAGCCGAACGACAGCAGCATCAGGATGTGGAAGCCGAGCCCGGCCAACTGCGACGCGCCGACACTCGCCACCGCGAGCCCCGGTCGCACGCCCGCGCGCTGGAGGAAGCGCGTGTTCAGGGCGACACCGCCGACCGCCGCGGGCGCCACGATCTTCACGAACGACCCGGCGACCTGCGCGGCCACGGTCCGCGGGAACGACACCCGCTCGGGGACGAACCCCACGAGCTGCATCGCCGCCGCGACATAGCTGAGCGCGGCGAAGAACACGGCCGCCGCCACCCAGCCCCACTGGGCATGGGCGAAGAGCGTGCCGAACTCGATATGGGTGAGCTGCGTCAGCAGGAAGTACGCGCCGATGGCACCGGCGATGAAGCTGATCAGCGTGCGGGGCCGCACCCGCTCCAGGCGGGCCGGCTGGACCGGCGCCTGCGGCCGGATCCGGAGCACCTGGTGGCGGATCTGGGTGAGCAGATCCTCCTCGCGCGCGCCTTCGAGGGCCTCGTCGATCGCCCGCTTCTCGGCCCGCTGCTCGGCACGCAGGGCCTTCTTGTCGGGCTTGTCCGGCTTCTTGTCCGCCTTGTCGAGGGTGACCCCGCCGCCGCTCTCGGGGGCCTCCTCCAGCCTGGCCTGCTTGGCCTGCCGGGAGGCCTCCAGGACCGCTTCCCGCTCCCGGTGCGCCCGCTCCCGCGCGAGCCTCCTGAGCGTCGCGCGCGTGGCGCGTGTCAGCGCGATCGGCTGGAGCAGGGGCAGGCATCCGGCGATCGCGTCCGGGCCGAAGACGCCGACCGCGGAGGCCACCGCCCGCTCGGCACCGACCCGCAGCCCGAGGGTGGTCAGCAACTGCGCGATGTCCATCCGCAGCACCAGGTCACCGGCGGCGATCTCACCGCCCCGCAGATCCGTCAGGACGACGGCACCGGAGGAGTCCACCACGAGGGCGTCACCGGCGAGCCGACGGTGCGCGATACGCCGTGACTGCAGCGCCCGTACCTGCTGCCAGGTGTCGTGCAGCAGCTCGTCGGTGATCTCGTCGTCGGCGAGCTGGTCGAGCGTCCGGCCGCCCGTGTGCTCGTAGACGAGCATCACGGCGTCCGGACCCAGCTCGGAGGTCGCGATCAGCTTGGGCGCGTTGGCGCCCGCCGCGATGGCCGCGTAGGCGAGGAGTGCCTCCTGCTCCAGCGCCTGGCGCAGCGACTGGAGGCTGCGGCGGGGGGTGGTGATGCCGCGCAGGGTCAGCCGTTGCCACAGCCGGTAGAAGAAGCCCTGGGCCTGCTGCTCCCGGTCCACGACCGTGACGTCGAGGGGTGGGCCGTCCTCCAGGGTGACGAAGTAGCGGCGCCCGCGGTCGCCGTTGTCCGGCGTGTCGTGGGCTTCCTTGCGGGCCGCGCTCACCGGGCGGAAGCCCACGGTGCGCAGGCCCGCCATCAGGGTCCGGCCGGTGGGCCGTACGTTCGGCGAGCCGACCGCGTACAGCGTGCCCGCCGCGACGCTCCAGCCGATCAGCACCGTGAGGATGATCGAGAACGGTGTGGTGTAGCCGGTGACCAGCATCGAGAAGGCGTCGAGCAGCAGCACCACCCACAGCACGGCTCGCCAGCGGGGTCTGCGGGACATGCCCACGGCCGTCATGTAGGCGATGACGGGCGCGAGGTATCCGTGCACCGGGTCGGTCAGGGCGTGGATGTCGGAGGGGGAGGGCTGGGTGAGCGCCTCCTGGATGGAGCGCGGGGCGGCCCGCGCGACCCACAGGTCCGTGGCGAGGGTCACGCCGTGCGCGAGGACCGCCGCGAGGACGCCGTCGGCGATGCGCAGCCCGTCCCGCTTGATCATCCGTTCGATCGCGAAGGCGACCGGGACCAGGAGGATCGCGATGCTCGACGCGAGCCCCGCGAGCTTGATCAGCAGATCGGGCGCCTGACCCGTGCCCTTGTTGATGTCCTGTTCGAGCCCGGAGGTGGTGCCGTGCGCGAAGGCCGCGACGGCGAGCACGACGACGATCCCGAGGACGCCCACCAGGAGGCGCATCAGATCGGAGGGCCGGTGCACGCGCGCGGGGAGCAGCGGCTCGTCGCCCTCCACCTCGTCGTTGCGCGGCCCGTCGTCGTGGGGTCGGTCGCAGTCCTCGTCGGGTGCGGTACGCCGTTCGGTGCGCGCCGCCCGGTGGGCCTTGCCCTCAGCGGTGTTCCGGGCCGGGTTCGCGGTGGTGTCCGGGCGCGACGAAGCCCCAGAGGTGCCCTCCGCGCCATCGGGGTGCACGCCCTGCTGCTTCATCGCCTCTTCTTGATCTCGAATCACCAATCACCGCCCGCACGATGGTGGCATGTCGACCCGACACACGGGGGCATCAGGGTGCAAATGCGGGGGCGCACAGTCTGCCCGAAGCGCTGCGCCGGGGCGAGGGCCGTGTTCGGCCGCTGACCGTTCCATTGTCGGTGGGGTCGGGCAGTATGGGGCGAATGAGCGAGCAGAGCCGTGCGGTGGACGTCCTGCCGGAGTACGCGGAGCGGGTGCTTGACGTGGCCGAGCGCATCCCGCCGGGGCGTGTCATGACGTACGGGGACGTGGCCGAGTGGCTGGAGGAGGGCGGCCCGCGCCAGGTGGGCAGCGTGATGGCCCGCTACGGAGGGGCGGTCCCGTGGTGGCGTGTCGTCCGCGCGGACGGCGTGCTGCTCCCGGGCCATGAGCTGGACGCGCTGGGCCACTACCGTGAGGAGGGCACCCCGCTGCGCGGGGCCGGCCGCGCCGCCGAGGGGCATATGCAGCGCCTCGACATGAAGCGGGCGCGCTGGGACGGCGGCGACGATCGCGCGGACGGTCACCCGTGACGGCTCACGGCGCCGGATCCGGGCCCTGTGTCGGGCCCTGCGCCGGGTCCTGTACGGGAGAAGCGGGGCCCGCCCGCGGCATGCCGTATGTTCGTGCGGCAGGGGACCTGAGCGGTCCGACGGGAACGGTGGAACGGGGAGAAGCCCTGCTTCCGCGCCGAGTCCGGGCGTAGCGTCGACGGCGCGCACAGCCCTCATCCCGAGGTCACCGCCCGCCCCGTGCGACGGCCCACGCGTCCGTCGCCCGACGACCACCCTTCGACGACGGCGCTCTGCGCCGGCAGTGACCAACGGCACGACCACCAGGACCGGCGAACCACGTGAGCTCCTCTTCCTCCACCAGGCGCCCGCCGCACAGCGAGCTGCGGCAGGGGAGCCATGGCGCTTACCGTTTGGTGCGTACCCCACCGGGCCGAGTGGACCCCCCTCGTCTGGACGCAGGACAGCGCGCGGTGGTTCATCACGAGGCCGGCCCGCTGCTCGTGCTCGCGGGCCCCGGCACGGGCAAGACGACCACGCTCGTCGAGTCCGTGGCCGCCCGGATCGCCCGCGGGGACGACCCCGAGCGCATCCTGGTGCTGACGTTCAGCCGCCGGGCCGCCGTCGACCTGCGCGACCGGATGGCGCTGCGCACCGGCACGGCCCACGCCCCGCGAGCCACCACGTTCCACTCGTTCTGCTACGCCCTGGTCCGCGCCCACCAGGACAGCGACCTCTTCGTCGAGCCCCTGCGGCTGCTGTCCGGCCCCGAACAGGACGTCGCCGTGCGCGAGCTGCTGGCCGGGCAGCCCGAGCTGGAGCGACTGGGCCTCGCGCATGTGCACTGGCCGGACGAGCTGCGCGCCTGCCTGACCACGCGTGGCTTCGCCGACGAGGTCCGCGCCGTGCTCGCCCGCAGCCGTGAACTGGGCCTCGGACCCGAGGCCCTGCGCCGCTTCGCCGAGCGCATCGGCCGCCCCGACTGGCAGGCCGCGTCCGCCTTCCTCGCCGAGTACCTGGACGTCCTGGACCTCCAGGGAGCGATCGACTACGCGGAACTCGTCCACCGCGCGGTCCTGCTGGCCCACCGCCCCCAGGTCGCCGAACGACTGGCCGCCCGGTACGACGCGGTCTACGTCGACGAGTACCAGGACACCGACCCCGCGCAGGTACGACTCCTGCACGCCTTGGCGGGCGGCGGCCGGACCCTGGTGGCCTTCGGCGACCCCGACCAGTCGATCTACGCCTTCCGGGGCGCCGACGTGGGCGGCATCCTGGACTTCCCCCACGCCTTCCCGCGCGTGGACGGCACACCGGCGCCCGTCGAGGTCCTCGGCACGTCCCGCCGCTCCGGCGCCGCCCTCCTGGCCGCCACCCGGCTGCTGACCCGGCGCATGCCGCTGACCCGCCTTCCGGCGCGGAAGGCGCGGGAACACCGGGAGCTGGCCGCGGTGCGGGTCGGGGGCCGCGTCGAGGTCTACACGTATCCGACGCCCGGTACGGAACTGGACAACATCGCCGACATCCTGCGCCGCGCTCATCTGGAGGACGGCGTTCCCTGGGGCGAGATGGCCGTGCTCGTACGCGCGGGCGCCCGGACGATCCCGGTGGCCCGCCGCGCCCTGACGGCCGCCGGGGTCCCGCTGGACATCGACGGCGACGACCTGCCGCTGCGCCACGAACCGGCGGTGACCCCGCTGCTGACGGCGCTGCGGGCGGTGGCGAGGGGAGCGGCGTCCGGCCCGGACACCGACCACGCGGCGCAAGCGGGCCCCTGGCTCGACACCGAGACCGCGCTCGACCTCCTCGCCTCCCCGCTCGCGGGGCTGGACGCGGCCGACGTACGCCGCCTCGGCCGCGCCCTGCGCGAGGAGGAGCGGGCCGCGGGCGACCCCGCACCGCCGCCCTCCGGCGAGCTGCTCGCGCGAGCGCTCGCCGAGCCCGAGCGCCTGGTGGTGCACGACCCGGCGTACACACGCGGCGCCCAGCGCCTCGGTGAGCTGCTCCGCAAGGCCCGCGAACGGCTCGCGGGCGGGGGCACGGCCGAGGAGGCCCTGTGGGACCTGTGGGACGGCACTCCGTGGCCCAAGCGGCTGGAGGCGGCCTCCCGGCGCGGCGGCGCCGCGGGACGCAACGCCGACCGTGATCTCGACGCCGTGTGCGCCCTGTTCGCGACGGCCGCGCGCGCGGAGGAGCGCACCGGCGGCCGGGGCGCCCTCAACTTCCTGGAGGAGATCGAGGCCCAGGACATCGCCGCGGACACGCTCGGCCGCCGGGCGGTGCGCCCCGACGCGGTGCGCCTGATGACCGCGCACCGCTCCAAGGGCCTGCAGTGGCGCCTGGTCGTCGTCGCGGGCGTCCAGGAGGGGCTGTGGCCCGACCTGCGCCGCCGCGGCTCCCTGCTGGAAGCCGACCGCATCGGCCGCGACGGCCTCGCCGAACCCCTGCCCCCCGGCGCCCTGCTGGCCGAGGAGCGACGGCTGTTCTACGTGGCCTGCACACGCGCGCGTGAGCGCCTCGTCGTCACCGCCGTGAAGGCCCCCGCCGACGACGGCGACCAGCCCTCCCGCTTCCTGGCCGAACTCGGCGTCGAACCCAAGGACGTCACCGGCCGCCCGCGCCGTCCGCTGGCCGTCGCCGCGCTCGTCGCCGAGCTGCGCGCCACGACCGTCGATCCGCGCGTGTCCGACGCGCTCCGGGAGGCCGCGGCCCGCCGCCTCGCCCGGCTCGCCGCGCTCGCCGACGAGGACGGCCGGCCCCTGGTGCCGGCCGCGCACCCCTACCGCTGGTGGGGCATGTGGGACGCCACCGAGAGCAAGGTGCCGCTGCGCGACCGTGACCGGCCCGTCGCGCTCTCCGGAAGCGCCCTGGAACAGCTCGCCGACACCTGCGCGCTGCAGTGGTTCCTGGGCCGCGAGGTGAAGGCGGACACGCCGACGACCGCCGCCCAGGGCTTCGGCAACGTGGTGCACGTCCTCGCCGACGAGGTCGCCTCCGGACACACCCCCGCCGACCTCGCCGTCCTCATGGAGCGCCTCGACTCCGTATGGAACGCGCTGGCCTTCGACGCGCCGTGGAAGTCCGCGCAGGAGAAGGACAACGCACGCGTGGCGCTCGAACGCTTCCTGAAGTGGCATGTGATGGACCGCGCCGGGCGCACCCCGGTGGCGAGCGAGCACGACTTCGACGTCACCCTCGAAGCGGGCGACTACGCGGTACGCATCCGCGGCTCCATGGACCGTGTGGAAGCCGACCACGACGGCCGCGCCTACGTGGTCGACTTCAAGACCGGCAAGCAGGGGCCCAGCGCCGCCGAGGTCTCCCGCCACCCGCAGCTCGCCGTCTACCAGCTCGCCGTGTGCGAGGGCGCCGTCGACGAGGCCTTCGACGGCGTGCGCCCCGAGCTGGGCGGTGCCGAACTCGTCCAGTTGCGCCAGGGCGCCGCGAAGAAGAACGGCGGCGAGGCGCTGCCCAAGGTGCAGGCCCAGGAGCCGCTGGAAGGGGAGTGGATAGGCGAGCTGCTGGCCACCGCCGCGGGCAAGGTCCTCGACGAGCGCTTCTCCCCGACGACGGGCCAGCACTGCACGCACTGCGCGTTCCGGGCCTCGTGCAGCGCGCGGCCCGAAGGCCGCCACGTCGTGGAGTGAGAGCGGCGGTGCGACGTATCGGTGCGATGTACGGGTGTGACGTACGGACAGAGTGACGTGCGTACGGGTGTGACGTACCCCACCGCACGCGCTGACCAGCGCTTCCGCCGGTCCGCCGGCGCACGCGGGCCCGGCTGTCGGTGGCCGCCGCTAGCCTCTTCGACGTGCCAGACGCGCCCGCCCGTATCACCGACCCCGAGCAGCTCAAGGAGCTGCTCGGCATTCCGTTCACCCCGGAGCAGATGGCCTGCATCATCGCGCCGCCCGCCCCGCAGGTGATCGTGGCCGGAGCCGGGTCGGGCAAGACCACGGTGATGGCGGCCCGCGTGGTGTGGCTGGTGGGCACCGGACAGGTCGCCCCCGAGCAGGTCCTCGGCCTGACGTTCACCAACAAGGCGGCCGGTGAGCTCGCCGAGCGTGTCCGCAAGGCGCTCGTCCGGGCAGGCGTCACCGATCCGGACGTGATCGACCCGGACCAGCCGCCGGGCGAGCCGGTCATCTCCACGTACCACGCCTTCGCGGGCCGACTGCTGACCGACCACGGGCTGCGCATCGGGCTCGAACCGACCTCCCGCCTGCTCGCCGACGCCACCCGCTACCAGCTCGCCGCGCGCGTCCTGCGCGAGGCCCCCGGCCCCTACCCGGCGCTGACCCGCTCCTTCCCGGACCTCGTCAGCGACCTGCTCGCCCTCGACGCCGAGCTGGCCGAGCACCTCGTCCGCCCCGAGGACCTGCGCGCCCACGACGCCGAGCTGCTGCGCACCCTGGAGGGCGTCAAGCTCAGCAACGCCGATCTGCGCAAGGTCCCCGAGACCGCCGCGGCCCGCCGTGAACTGACCGAGCTGGTCGGCCGCTACCGCGCGGCGAAGCGGGACCGGGACCTGCTCGACTTCGGCGACCAGATCGCCCTCTCCGCGTCCCTCGCGGGCCTCCCCGAGGTGGGCCGCCTGCTGCGGGACGAGTTCCGCGTGGTCCTGCTCGACGAGTACCAGGACACCTCGGTGGCGCAGCGGGTCCTGCTCGCCGGACTGTTCGGCGCGGGCACCGGCCACCCCGTGACCGCCGTGGGCGACCCGTGCCAGGCGATCTACGGCTGGCGCGGCGCCTCCGTCGCCAACCTCGACGACTTCCCCGAGCACTTCCCGCAAGCCGACGGCCGCCCCGCCACCCGTCAGGCGCTCAGCGAGAACCGCCGCAGCGGTGGCCGCCTCCTCGACCTCGCCAACGGCCTCGCCGAGCCGCTGCGCGCGATGCACGCGGGCGTGGAGGCGCTGCGCCCCGCCCCCGGCGCCGAACACGACGGGCAGGTCCGCTGCGCGCTGCTGCGCACCCACGCCGAGGAGATCGACTGGATCGCCGACTCCATCGCCCACCTCGTGCGCACCGGCACGCCCTCCGGCGAGATCGCGGTCCTGTGTCGCACCGCGGGCGACTTCGCGGAGATCCAGGGCGCCCTGGTGGCCCGCGACATCCCGGTGGAGGTCGTCGGACTGTCGGGGCTGCTGCATCTGCCCGAGGTCGCCGACCTCGTCGCCGTCTGCGAGGTCCTCCAGGATCCCGGCGCCAACGCCTCCCTGGTCCGCCTGCTCACCGGGCCGCGCTGGCGCATCGGTGCCCGCGACCTCGCTCTCCTCGGGCGGCGCGCCCGGCTGCTCGTGTCGCACGCGCGCGTGGACGCCGACGAGGACCCGGACCGTCGGCTCGCCGCGGCCGTCGAGGGGGTCGACCCGTCCGAGGTGATGTCGCTCGCCGACGCCCTCGACACGTTCCTCGAACTGCCGATGCGGGCCGGGCGGGAGGACGACGGGCTGCCCTTCTCGCCCGACGCGCGAGTGCGGTTCGCCCGCCTCGCCGCCGAACTGCGCGACCTGCGCCGCTCCCTCGCCGACCCGCTGATGGACGTCCTGCACCGGGTGCTCGCCGTCACCGGCCTGGAGGTGGAGCTGTCCGCGTCCCCGCACGCGCTGGCCGCCCGCCGCCGCGAGACCCTCTCCAACTTCCTGGACATCGCCGCGACCTTCGCCGCCAATGAACCGGGAGCCAGCCTGCTGGCGTTCCTCGGCTTCCTGCGCACCGCCGCCCAGTACGAGAAGGGCCTCGACAACGCCCTGCCCGGCGGCGAGAACACCGTCAAGGTCCTCACCGCGCACAAGTCCAAGGGGCTCGAGTGGGACGTCGTCGCCGTCCCGGGACTGGTCACCGGCACCTTCCCGAGCACCCAGGGCCGGGAGAAGTGGACCGCCCAGGGCAAGGTGCTGCCGCACGCCCTGCGCGGCGACGCCGACACCCTGCCCGACGTCGAGGCCTGGGACTCCCGGGGCCTGAAGGCCTTCCACGACGCCATGAAGGAGCACCAGCTCACCGAGGAACTCCGCCTCGGCTACGTCACCTTCACCCGCCCCCGCTCCCTGCTGCTCGGCTCCGGTCACTGGTGGGGGCCCACCCAGAAGCGCCCCCGGGGGCCCTCGGACTTCCTTCAGGCCCTGTACGACCACTGCGCCGCCGGGTACGGCGAGATCGAGGCCTGGGCCGAGGAGCCGGCCGAGGACGAGGAGAACCCGGCGCTGCGCGAGGACGCCGCCGACCACGCCTGGCCGCTCCCGCTGGACGAGGCGGCCCTCGCCCGCCGCCGGGCCGCCGCCGAGACCGTACTGGCCCACCTGGAGCGGATGAGCACGCGGGACGGCGACGGCCCCGAGGCCGTCCACGACCCGGCCGCGTACGACGACCCGGAGTGGCCGCCCCCGCCGGACGACGACCTCTACGAGGAGGGTGGCTTCCCCGAGGGCGGCGAACCCTACGTAGGGGACGGCCCTCACGGCGAGCACGGGTACGACGAGCTGCCCGAGGAGGACGCCCTCGACTGGGACTCCTGGACGTCCGACCGCCCGGCGGAGCACGCGCGCGTACCCGGCGACGACGGCGCCGCCCCGGTCGTTCCCCGCGCCCGGCGCCCCGAGGCGGACCACGCCCTCACCCCGGAGGAGGCCCAGACGATCGCCTCCTGGGACCGCGACCTCGACGCCCTCGCCGGGGAGCTGCTGCGCGCCCGCGCGAGCGTCACCGACGTACCCCTGCCGCCGTCCCTGACCGCGTCCCAGGTGCTGCGCCTGGCCGCCGACCCCGACGGGCTCGCGCAGGAACTCGCGCGCCCCATGCCGCGCCCCCCGCAGCCCGCCGCGCGCCGGGGCACCCGCTTCCACGCGTGGGTCGAGGCGCGCTTCGAGGAGCTGCGGCTGCCCATGCTGGAGCCGGAGGAGCTGCCCGGGACGGACGCCGAGATCGCCGACGAGCACGACTTGGAGGCCCTCAAGGACGCCTTCGAGCGCTCCCCCTACGCGCACCGCACCCCGTACCGCGTCGAGGTCCCCTTCCAGCTCGCCCTCGCGGGACGGGTCGTACGTGGTCGCATGGACGCCGTGTACCGCGTGGACGACGGCGATGGGACGGGCGGCCACGGGACGGGCGGCGACGGGACGGCCGTTGACGACGGCGACGGGACGGACAGGACGGACGGGACGCTGTACGAGATCGTCGACTGGAAGACCGGCCGCACGCCCGGAGACCCGCTCCAGCTCGCCCTGTACCGGCTCGCCTGGGCCGAACAGCAGGGCGTGCCCCTGGAAGCCGTCAGCGCCGCGTTCCTGTACGTCCGCAGCGGTGAGGTCGTACGCCCCGAGGGCCTGCCGGACCGGGCCGCGCTGGAGCGGCTGCTGCTGGACGGGGCCCGGGGCGGGGAACCGGCGGACCGGGCCGCCGGTGTGGGCCGATAGGCTCGGGGCCATGAGCGAGACCCCGGACAGTGCCGTCCTCACGTACATCGACGACCATCGCGCCGCCTTCCTCGACGACCTCGCGGAGTGGCTGCGCATCCCGTCGGTGTCCGCCCAGCCCGAGCACGCGGCGGACGTACGGCGCAGCGCCGACTGGCTCGCCGACAAGCTCAGGGAGACCGGCTTCCCCACGGTCGAGGTCTGGCCGACCGACGGCGCCCCGGCGGTCTTCGCTGAGTGGCCCTCCGAGGACGCGCAGGCCCCCACCGTCCTCGTCTACGGTCACCACGACGTCCAGCCCGCCGCCCGCGAGGACGGCTGGGCCGACGACCCCTTCGAGCCGGTGATCCGCGAGGGCCGTCTCCACGCGCGCGGGGCCGCCGACGACAAGGGCCAGGTGTTCTTCCACACCCTCGGCGTCCGCGCCCATCTCGCGGCCACCGGCCGCAGCGCCCCCGCCGTCCATCTGAAGCTGCTGATCGAGGGCGAGGAGGAGTCCGGCTCCCCGCACTTCCGCGCGCTCGTCGAGGAGCACGCGGACCGGCTCACCGCCGACGCCGTGATCGTCTCCGACACGGGCATGTGGTCCGAGGACACCCCCACGGTGTGCACGGGCATGCGCGGCCTCGCCGAGTGCGAGATCACCCTGCGCGGGCCCGAGCAGGACATCCACTCCGGCTCCTTCGGTGGCGCCGTGCCCAACCCGGCCACCGCCGCCGCCCGCCTGGTCGCCGCCCTGCACGACGAGCACGCGCGCGTGGCGATACCCGGCTTCTACGACGGCGTCATCGACCTCACCGACCGCGAGCGGGCGCTCTTCGCCGAGCTTCCCTTCGACGAAGAGCGGTGGCTGAGCACCGCCAAGTCGACCGCCACGCACGGAGAGGCCGGACACACCACCCTGGAGCGCATCTGGGCGCGCCCCACCGCCGAGGTCAACGGCATCGGCGGCGGCTACCAGGGCCCCGGCAGCAAGACGATCATCCCGTCCTCGGCGGTGGTCAAACTGTCCTTCCGGCTCGTCGCGGGACAGGACCCCGACCACATCGAGAAGGCCGTCCGCGCGTGGGCCGCCGACCGACTGCCCGCCGGGATCCGGTACGAGATCGTGTTCGGCAGCGCCACCCGTCCCTGCCTGACGCCGCTCGACCACCCCGCGTTGCAGTCGGTCGTCCGCGCCATGGGCCGCGCCTTCCAGCAGCCGATCCGCTTCACCCGCGAGGGAGGCTCCGGACCGGCCGCGGACCTTCAGGAAGTCCTCGGCGCCCCCGTCCTCTTCCTCGGCATCTCCGTGCCGTCCGACGGCTGGCACGCCCCGAACGAGAAGGTCGAACTCGACCTCCTCCTCAAGGGCGTCGAGACCACCGCCTACCTGTGGGGCGACCTGGGGGAGAACTGGCGCCGTGCCGACTGACACACGCGCGGGTCGCACGGCCCCGCGGGCAGGCCGTGCGGCGCGGCACACCACGACCGCCCTGTACGGCTCCTGCCCGTCCCGCTGAGCCGCCACGAAATACCCGCCGCACCGGGGGAGTTGGAAGCACCCGTGACCACCTGGACCGACCACAGCGCCGACCGGCCCATCTCACTCACCGCGCCGACCGGCATCGACCGGACCGCTTACCGCCGGCTCGACGAGCCCTGGCTCGCCGCGGCGTGGAGTCATCCCTCCACCCGCTGCTTCGTGGTCTCCGGCGGTCAGGCCCTCATCGACGAGACGGCCGACGGCCGCACCGAACTCGTCATGACCCCGTCCTTCGAGGCGCCCGTCACGGAGTCGCACCGCTACTTCCTGGGCACCGACGAGGACGGCGTCAGCTACTTCGCGCTCCAGAAGGACGTCCTGCCGGGCCGTATGGACCAGTCGGCGCGCGCGGCGGGCCTGCGCGAGGCCGGACTGCTGCTGTCCCCGCGCGACGCGGGCCTGATGGTGCACGCGGTCGCCCTGGAGAACTGGCAGCGCATGCACCGCTTCTGCTCGCGCTGCGGCGAACGCACCGTCATCGCGGCGGCCGGTCACATCCGCCGCTGCCCGGCGTGCGGCGCCGAGCACTACCCGCGCACCGACCCCGCGGTGATCATGGCCGTCACCGACGACGAGGACCGCATCCTGCTGGGCCGCCAGATGCACTGGCCCGAAGGCCGCTTCTCGACCCTCGCGGGCTTCGTAGAGCCCGGCGAGGCCATCGAGGAGTCGGTGCGCCGCGAGGTCTTCGAGGAGGTGGGCATCACCGTCGGCGAGGTCGAGTACATCGCGAGCCAGCCCTGGCCTTTCCCCTCCAGCCTGATGCTCGGCTTCCTCGCCCGCGCCACCTCCACCGAGATCGACGTCGACGGCGACGAGATCAACGAGGCCCGCTGGTTCTCCCGCGCGGAACTGCACGCGGCCTTCGAGTCCGGCGAGGTGCTGCCGCCGTACGGCATCTCCATCGCCGCCCGGCTGATCGAGCTGTGGTACGGCAAGCCACTGCCGACGAGAAGCGTCTGAGACCTGGTGAGCACCTGAGACCTGGTGAGCACCTGAGACCTGGTGAACAGCGGAAGCCCTCGTTCCCGTAGGGAGCGAGGGCTTCTTGCGCGAGGCGCGCGGGTCAGGCGCCGAGCGCCTGCTTCACCTGGGCGAGGCTCGGGTTGGTCATGACGACCTCGGAGCCGCCCTGGGAGGGAATGACCCGAACCGTGGGAACCGTCTGGTTTCCGCCGTTCGCCTTCTCCACGAACGCGGCGGAGTCCGGGTCGTGCTCGATGTTGATCTCGTTGTACGTGATGCCCTCGCGGTCGAGCTGGCTCTTGAGCCGACGGCAGTAGCCACACCACGTCGTGCTGTACATCGTCACAGTGCCCGGCATGTCGATTGCGCTCCTTCACGGCTTGGGGGGTGCGTGCTCGCTGATGAAGCCCAACGTAGGTGAATGTTCCACTATTCCCGTACCCGACCCCGGCGGATCCGCCAGGTCACGAGTGACGCTTGTCGCATCAGTACGACCGCGTGGGCCTCCCTGTGGACAACCGGCGCACCCGTCCCGGCCGACCTGGCAGCATGGCGGGGTGACAGCAGCAACGCACTCCACCCTCTTCCCGCGGGTCCCGGACTCGGCCGACGCGGTGCTCGAAGGGCTCGACCCCGAGCAGCGCGAGGTGGCGACCGCCCTGCACGGCCCGGTGTGCGTGCTGGCGGGCGCCGGTACGGGCAAGACCCGCGCCATCACCCATCGCATCGCCTACGGAGTCCGCGCCGGCATCCTCCAGCCGGCCAGCGTGCTCGCTGTCACCTTCACCAACCGCGCCGCGGGCGAGATGCGCGGCCGGCTCCGCCAGCTCGGCGCCTCCGGCGTCCAGGCGCGCACGTTCCACTCCGCCGCCCTGCGTCAGCTCCAGTACTTCTGGCCGAAAGCCGTGGGGGGCGGCATCCCGAGGATCATCGACCGCAAGGTCCAGCTCGTCGCGGACGCCGCCGCGGCCTGCGGTATCGGCCTCGACCGCAATGAGCTGCGGGACGTGACCGCCGAGATCGAATGGTCCAAGGTCACCCAGACCGTCCCCGCCGACTACGCCGCCGCAGCCGCCAAGGCGGGCCGCGACGCCCCCCGCGACACCGCCGAGATCGCCCAGCTCTACGCCACCTACGAAGACCTCAAGCGCGACCGCGCCGTCATCGACTTCGAGGACGTCCTCCTCCTCACCGTCGGCATCCTCCAGGACCGGCACGACATCGCGGAGGAGATCCGCGCCCAGTACCAGCACTTCGTCGTCGACGAGTACCAGGACGTCAGCCCCCTCCAACAGCGCCTGCTGGAGCTGTGGCTCGGCGACCGGGACAGCCTGTGCGTCGTCGGCGACGCCAGCCAGACGATCTACTCCTTCACCGGCGCCACCCCCGACCACCTCCTCGACTTCCGCCTCCGTCACCCCTCGGCCACGGTCGTCAAGCTGGTGCGCGACTACCGCTCCTCGCCCCAGGTCGTCCGCCTGGCCAACGGCCTCCTCGCCCAAGCGCGTGGCCGCGCCGCCGAACACCGTCTTGAATTGGTCTCCCAGCGCGCCCCCGGCCCCGACCCCAGTTACGCCGAATACGCCGACGAGCCCGCCGAAGCCGAAGGCGCCGCCCGCCGCATCCGCGACCTGCTCGCCTCGGGGGTGCCCGCCGCCGAGATCGCGATCCTGTTCCGCACCAACTCCCAGTCCGAGATCTACGAACAGGCCCTCGCGGACGCCGGGGTCCCCTACCAGTTGCGTGGCGCGGAGCGGTTCTTCGACCGCCCCGAGGTCCGCAAGGCGGGTATCGCTCTGCGCGGCGCGGCCCGCTTCGGCGCCAACGACTCCCTCCTCGACGACGCCGTGGACCTGCCCTCCCAGGTGCGCGCCGTGCTCTCGGGCGAAGGCTGGACCACCACACCGCCCGCGGGCTCCGGAGCTGTCCGAGAGCGCTGGGAGTCCCTGGCCGCGCTGGTGAATCTCGCCCAGGACTTCGCCGCCGCCGCACCCGGCGCCACCCTCGCCGACCTCGTGGCCGAACTCGACGAGCGGGCGAACGCCCAGCACGCGCCGACCGTGCAGGGTGTCACCCTCGCCTCGCTGCACTCGGCCAAGGGCCTGGAGTGGGACGTCGTCTTCCTCGTGGGAGTCGCCGAGGGCATGATGCCGATCACCTACGCGAAGACCGAGGAACAGATCGAGGAGGAGCGCCGCCTCCTGTATGTCGGCGTCACCCGCGCGAGGGAACACCTCCATCTCTCCTGGGCCCTGTCCCGCTCGCCCGGCGGTCGCCCCAGCCGGAAGGCCAGCCGCTTCCTGGACGGGCTGCGCCCCGGCTCCTCCGCCGCTCCGGGCCGCGCGGCCGCGGCCGGAGCCGGAGGGGTCGTCCGCGGCTTCAGCACGGCCGTCCCGGCCGTCCGCCCGCGCCGCACGGACCGGACCCCGGCCCGCTGCCGGGTCTGCGGGCACACGCTGTCCGACCCGGGCGAGATGAAGCTGATGCGCTGCGACAGTTGCCCCTCCGACATGGACGAGGGCCTCTACGAGCGGCTGCGCGACTGGCGGGCGGTGCAGGCGGACCGCAGCGGACAGCCGGCGTTCTGCGTCTTCACCGACCGAACGCTGATCGCGATCGCCGAGACGGTTCCCGGCGACCCGGGGGAACTGGCCCGCATCCCAGGAGTCGGCGTCCGCAAGCTCAGGCGCTACGGCACCGACGTTCTGGCCATCTGCGCAGGCGGGCCCGGTGCGGGAGAGGACGAGGATGGCTGATACGAACTCGTCGAAAAAATAGTTTGCGCATGCCCCAGCAATCCCCATAGGTTCTTAGCCACGGGAACAGGGGCCTTCTCGAAGGCCCTGATTCCGTGCTGTACTTACCTATCCGTCGGACTGGCTCACCCCGGTCCCCCAAGACGCCGAGAGGAGGCGATTCCAGTGATCAGCATCAACAGCAGCTCCATCAGCACCATCGAAATGATCGGTCGCTCGGTCGTCTCCCCGTGCATGCTCGGCGTCTCCAACCTGGGCACCGGTGTGTCCGGCATTCGTGTCGAGCGTCCGGCGTCCTCCCTGTCTCTCGCGGATCTTCCCGTTGAGCGCAATGAGCGACCGACCAAGGCACTGGAAGCAGTAGCGGCACAGGCCAAGGCCTATGCCTTTGCGGCAGCCGGTGCCGGATTCCGGAAGCAGACGACGCAGCACCACCTGATGTGGGCCTTCCGTGGGCCAAAACCCTGGAGCGATCCAGCCTGATCTCCGATCAGGTCGGCGCCTTCAGGGCCGCGGAACCCCATCCGGGATCCGCGGCCCTTCTGTTTTCCCCGAACCGGGACAGCAGAACGAAGGAGCCTCGGGACAAGAAAAGAACCCGGTACCAAGCCGCCACCCGGTCCCACCTGACCGGAACGACCAGACGAGGAAGACGAACCGTGCAACTCGAAGCGCACGCCCCGTCCGTACCGCCTTCCGAAACGATCCCCCCGCCCGGCCTCACGGAGGACCCCACCTTGACCCCGCTCACCGCGCTCACCGCGCTCGATGACGCCATCGAGAACCTCGGCGTGCCCGTCCCCTGCCGCTCGTACGACCCGGAGGTCTTCTTCGCCGAGTCCCCGGCCGACGTCGAGTACGCCAAGTCCCTCTGCCGCACCTGCCCGCTGATGGAGGCCTGCCTCGCCGGCGCCAAGGAGCGGCGTGAGCCCTGGGGCGTCTGGGGCGGAGAGCTCTTCGTCCAGGGCGTCGTCGTCGCCCGCAAGCGGCCGCGTGGTCGCCCGCGCAAGAACTCGGTCACGGCATGAACGCCGCGGGAACGATCGACCGCCCCCTGACGCACGACCCCGAGAAGCAGGCCCCGATGAAGCCGTCCCTCAGCGAGCCCACCGGTTCAGCGACCCCAGACTTCACCACCTCCGGCGCGAACGCCTCGCGCCAGAACAGGACCCGAGACATGCAACTCATCCCAGAAGCCTTGGCGCGCGCGCATATGCGTGAGCGCTTGTGCGACGCAGAGCAGGAGCGACAGGCCGTGCACCTGGCGGTCGCCCGCCGGATGCAGCGCCGCGCCGAACGCGCGTCGCTGCGCGCCCGTCGCGCGCTCGCCATGGCCGTCATGCAGTAATGGCCGTCATGTAGTAGCCGACGCGTCGGCAGCAGAAACCCCTCGCGGGGGCCGGTCCGCACGGACCGGCCCCCGCGGTGCGTTGTGGCCGCCGGCGCCCAGGGCCCCTCGTAAGGCCCTGGGCGCCTCAGGCCTCCACCGCAGGTTCCTCCGCGCGTTCCACCGTCGGGCTCTTCACCGGGCCCTTCGCTGGTTCCTGCTCCGGCACCTCCACCTGCTCTTCTGCCGGCTCCTCCGCTTGCCCCTCGGCCTGTTCCTTCGCCGCGAGGAAGCCCGGCAGCCACTCCTCCAGTTCGTCGCGCAGGCGGACGGTGGCGCCCAGTTGGCACAGGACGCCGATCGTGCTCAGGGTCACGCGGTGTATCAGGAGGTACGAGGCCGGCAGGTTCAACCGCTTGCCCAGTTGGTACGCGGGGGAGCGCGGGTCACCGATCCGGGCCGCCTGGCTGCGCATCCAGCCCCGGGTGAAGGTGAACTCGTCGGCCTGGGCCGGTTCGATGATCGGCAGGAGATAGTCGAGCACCGCATCCGGGTCCAGCTCGATGGAGTCCTTGACGAAGCCCTCCTCGCAGAGGAGTTCGTACACCGCCCCGGCGTCGCCCTCCAGGGCCATGCGCAGCGAATGGCCGATCGGGGCGGGCAGACCACCGGGCAGGCGGTCGACCGTGCCGAAGTCCAGGACGCCCAGGCGCCAGCTCTCCATGTGGGATGCGCCGTCCGGGCCGGGCAGCAGGCGGAAGTTGCCCGGATGCGGGTCGGCGTGCAGGAGGCCCGTGCGGGCCGGGCCCGAGAAGAGGAAACGGGCCAGCAACTGGCCGGCGCGGTCCCGCTGTTCCTGGGATCCCTCGGCGATCACCTCCGACAGCGGTATGCCGTCGATCCACTCGGTCACCAGGATCTGCTCGCACTGGTGCACCACCGCCGGCACCATCACGTCCGGGTCGTTCGCGAACTCCTCCGCGTGTGCCTGCTGCGCCTGCGCCTCCAGCCCGTAGTCCAGCTCCTCGGAGACCCGGTCGCGCAGCTCCGTGATCAGCGGCTTGATGTTCAGGCCCGGGACCAGGGGGCCCAGCAGCCGGGCGAACCGGCTGAGTTGGCTCAGGTCCGAGAGCAGGGCCTCGCCCGCACCCGGGTACTGCACCTTGACCGCGACCTCCCGGCCGTCGTGCCACACCCCTCGGTGGACCTGGCCGATCGAGGCGGCTGCCGACGGCTTGTCCTCGAACTCCAGGAACAGCGTCTGCCACTCCGCGCCGAGGCGCTCCTCCAGCACGGCATGCACCGCGCGTGTCGGCATCGGCGGGGCCGCCTCCTGAAGCTTCGTCAGGGCGGCGCGGTACGGCCCGGCGACCTCCTCGGGAAGCGCCGATTCGAAGACGGACAGGGCCTGCCCGAGTTTCATCGCACCCCCCTTCAACTCGCCCAACACCTTGAAGAGCTGGTCGGCCGTGCGCTGTTGGAGTTCGCGGCCGACGATCTCCGCGGGCTCGCCGACGATCCGTTTGCCGAGTCCCCAGGTCGCCCGCCCGGCGATGCCGAGCGGGAGCGCGGCGAGCTTGGCGGTTCGGGTGACCGCCTTCCGGGGAAGATCAGACATGCGCCCTCCAAGTCCCTGACGGCCGTGCCGCGTGTGTCCTGCGGACCAGGTTCCTCGGCGGCCGTTGCCCGGCCATTGTCTCGTGCGTCTCCTCGATATCCGGGGTGTGTTCTTCCTTACCTTTCTCCGCCGCCTCGCTCTTTGCCGCGCCGCACCCGCATCCGGCGTGCGCCCACACCGGTCGCGCGTGCCAGTCGAGTCGGGGCACGGACGCCTCCCAGCGTGTCCCCGCGCTGGAGGGTGTCTCGCCGTCGAGGAAGGCGAGCGCGTGCCCGGCCGCGACTCCCGCCACGGCGGTCGCCAGGGCGAGATCGCAGGCCTGGACCGGCCGCGGGTGCCCGGAGCGCCACTGGGCGACCAGCCGTGGCCAGGTGTGGTCCCGGTCGGCGCGCGCCTGGTCGAGGCAGCCCGCGCAGCCTGTCTCGCCCGGCAGGACGAGCGGGCCCACGACCCCCGTGCCCTCCACGACACCCGCGTACAGATGTGGAGTTCCGGAGGAGATCAGCGACTCGCCGGTCAGGGGGTCGGGCGCGTGGACCTGGAGTCCGTCGCGCGGTGCGAGGATCACCAGGGAGTAGCCGGGGTCGGGGCCGCCGCCGGGAGAGCGCTGGGCGGCGCGTTCGCGGCGCGGTGGCCGGTCCGGGGCCGCTGCTCGTACCGCGCGGCGGGCCGCCTCCTCCCTGCGTCGGCCGATCGAGTCGGCCGGCAGACCGCCCGGCGCCACGTCCCAGGGCTCGACGCGGCCCGTGTCGCGGACATCCACCTCGCCGACGCCCGCGCCGACCAGCAGCGAGGCGAGGACGACCCCCACCCGGCCCGCGCCCCGCACCTGGACCCGCAGGGAGCGCCGGGCGGCCAGGCGCCGGGCGGGTTCGCCCGGCGCGCGCGTGATCAGGGACAGCGATGCGAGGTCGGGGCGGAGGCGGTCCAGGACGGCCGCCTTGGCACGGAGGGCAGCGGCCTGAGCGCCACCGCCCGTCGCGTCGTCCAGCAAGCCCGCGTCGGACAGGTTCTCCACCAGCGTGTCGACATGCCCGTCGGGCAGCCCCATGCTTCGGGCCTCCTCGCGCAGCAGCGGCAGACCACGGGTGCCGTCGAGCAGCGTGAGGAAGCTGCCCGTCGCCGTGTCCACGGGGCCCAGCACCATCGCGTGCGCGGGTGCCATGCCGAACTGCACGGTGTTCAGATCCCGCCAGCCGCGCCGCAGCGCGGGCTTCACCATCGGATGCATGACCGGCTCCCGTAGTCAGACGTATGTCCCCGTTCGTCGGAGGATGTTCCGCTCCTTCGACGTCTGCCAGCATGCCGGTGCCGGGGAGGTGCGTGCCGAAAGTTGTCCACAGGTGCCGGGATTCGTCGTACGAATCAAGCACCCGGGGTGTCGATCGGCACGGAACTGTTCGGAGGCGGGACTTCCCCCGTGCCCAGCGGGTAACGTCGGAGTGTGCCCGCCGACCCACTGCACCACGCCGGACAGCGACTGCGCAGCACGACGAGCCGACCGCCGAGCGACGCCGAGGTGAGCCCGGTCGAGGTGCGCAGGAGCACGCGCCGCCGCAGCACGGTCTCCGCCTACCGCGAGGGCGGTCGCACCGTCGTCCTCATCCCCGCCCGCATGTCCGAGGCGGAGGAGCAGCGCTGGGTGACCGTCATGCTCGACAAGCTGGCCGCCCAGGAGAGCAAGCGGTCCCTCGGTGACGCCGAACTGGCCGAGCGCGCCGGGCGGTTGTCGGACCAGTACTTCGACGGGCGGGCGCGGCCGGCCTCCGTCCGCTGGGTCACCAACCAGAACACACGCTGGGGCTCGTGCACGCCGTCCGAGGGCAGCATCCGGCTGTCGCACCGGTTGCAGGGCATGCCCGAGTACGTCGTCGACTACGTCCTCCTGCACGAACTCGCGCATCTGCTCGTACCGGGACACGGGCCGAGCTTCTGGCGGTTGCTGGAGGCGTATCCCCGCACGGAGCGCGCCCGCGGCTATCTCGAAGGGGTCGTCGCGGCGGGCCGGTTGCCCCATCAGCCCCCGTCGCGCACCGAGTAGCGCCGAGCAGCGGAGAGAGACGCGCGAGAGACGGTTGTGTACCGGCTCTGTACCCGCTCCGCCCCCGTCGGGGTTTTGCCGTTAGCCTGGCGCGACGCACTCATATTCGTGATGGGGGACGTTCGTTACGCATGGCCAGGGAATTCCAGCGCGGCCACAAGGCCAGGATCAGCGACCTCACCGCGGGGACGGATCTGTACGTAGGTGTGCAGATCTCAGGGCCCGGACTGACCTTCGACATCAGTTGCTTCGGCCTGGACGCGGCCGAACGGCTCTCGGACGACCGGTACTTCGTCTTCTTCAACCAGCCGAAGACGCCTGAGGAGTCCATTCAACTGCTCGGTCCGCAGGCGGGTGACACGGAGTCCTTCCGTGTCACGCTCGACAGGATCCCGCCGCAGATCCAGAAGTTGTCGTTCACGGCGACGCTCGACGGCGGCGGGCAGATGTCGCAGATCGGGCCCGGATACCTACGGATCGTCGCGGGCGGCGAGGAGGTCGCCCGCTACCCGTTCAACGGCTCGGAGTTCACCACCGAACGCGCCGTCATGCTGGGCGACTTCTATCTGAAGGACGTCTGGCGGTTCGCCGCGGTCGGCCAGGGCTTCGACGGCGGACTCGACGCGCTGCTGAGGAACTTCGGCGGTGAGGTCCTCGAGGAGGAGACGCCCGCCCCGCAGCAACCGCAGAACACCGCACCGGGGTTCGCGCCGCCCGCCCAGGCCGCCGCGCCCCCCGCGTTCGCCGCACCGTCCGCGCCCGCCCCGCAGCAGCCCGCTCCCGCCCCGGCCCCGCAGCAGCCCGCGCCTGCCCCCGTACCGCCGCAGCCGCAGCCCGCCCCGCCGCTGGACGCCGCACCGCACACTCCGGCGCCCGCGCCGTCCGTGCACGCCGCGGCCACCATCGTCGCGCCGCTGACCACCCCGCCGGGCGGGACCGTGCCGCCACCGCCCCCACCCCAACACCCCGCGCCGTACCAGCAGCCCCTCGGCCCGCCGCCCGGATACGGCGCGCAGCCACCGGCCACGACGCCTCCGGGGCACGGGCAGCAGCCCCCGCAGTCCGCCGCATACGGACAGCCGACCCCGCCTCCCGGCTACGGGCACCCGGCCCCGTACGGCCAGCCCCCGGGACAGGCGCCCTCTCCGTACGGCGTCCCCCAGGGCGCCCCGGAGGGCGGTGCCGGTGTGGCCGCCGCGCTCCAGGCATTCAAGGAGACGCCCACCGGGCAGCGGTGGACGCAGCAGAACAAGAAGCTCGTCCGCGTCGACCTCGGCATCGGCGGTCAGCCCGTGCTGGCCCAGCAGGGCAGCATGGTGCTCTACCAGGGCAAGGTCGACTTCGGCTACAAGGGCGCGGGCTTCGTCGGACGGATCACGGGCAACGCGACCGGCCAGGAGATGCAGCTGATGCGCTGCACGGGCCAGGGACAGGTGTTCCTCGCCGATGACGCCACCTATCTGCACCCCATCGAGCTGCAGGGGGAGGCCATCTGCGTCTCCGCGCAGAACGTCCTCGCCTTCGACGAGTCCCTCCAGTACGAGGTCCGGCGCATCGAGGGACACGGCATCCCCGGCGGCGCCCTGTTCACCCTCCAGTTCCAGGGGACCGGCACGGTCGTCGTGAAGACCCACGGCGCGCCCGTGGTGCTGCCCGTCACCCCGACGACGTTCGCCGACTGCAACGCGGTCGTCGCCTGGTCCGCCGCGGCGCAGGTGATCGTCTCCAGCCAGGTACGGATGCGTCACAACGCCTACCCCGGGGACACCGGCGAGAGCGTGAACCTCCAATTCCGCGCCGCGCCCGGCAACTTCGTCGTCGTCCAGCCCTACGAGGTCTGAGGGAGCCCGTCATGAACCAGCCACTCGCGGGCTTCGCCCCCGCACCCGTCACCGCCCGCATGGAGAACCACGGCAGCCAGATGCTGAAGGTGGCCATGCAGACCGGAAACGACCTCCTCGCGCGCGTGGGGTCCATGGTCGCCTACGAAGGGTTCATCCAGTACGAGCCCAACCCGTCCGCCGTGCGCCAGATCGCACGGGACTGGATCACCGGGGAGGGCGCGCCCCTCATGAAGTGCTCCGGTGACGGCCTGCTCTACCTCGCCGACTACGGGGCGAACGTCGTCGTCATCAACCTCAATGGGGACGCGATCTCCGTCAACGCCACGAACCTGCTCGCCCTGGACGCGCATCTCCAGTGGGGTGTCGAACGCGTCAAGGGCCTCGCGAAGTTCACCGGGCAAGGGCTGTGGAACACCACGATCTCCGGTCAGGGCTGGGTCGCGCTGACCTCGCGCGGCAAGCCGATCGTCGTCGACTGCGGCAGGGGCGAGGACGAGACCTACGTCGACCCGGACGCCCTCGTCGCCTGGTCCCCGAACCTGAAGGTGAAGGGCAAGCGCAGCTTCAAGGCGCAGTCGCTCATCGGACGCGGCAGCGGCGAGGCGTACCAGATGGCGTTCTCCGGACAGGGCATCGTGGTCGTCCAGCCCAGCGAGGACAGCACCGACCGTCTCCGGATCCGGGGCTGAGGGGGAACCGCACACCATGCAGAGCACGCTCTTCGCCTACAACGAGCAGCAGACCCAGGAGCGCTACGGCCTGCAGAACCCGCAGATGCTGCGCGTCCTGCTGGAGGGCCACGACGACATCCTGGCGCGCAAGGGCACCATGGTCGCCTACCAGGGGCTCGTCGAGTTCGACGCCGAGTACCAGAGCAACAACCAGCAGCACGCGCGTGCGTACACGGGCGAGGGCCTGGACCTGATGCGCTGCCACGGGCAGGGCACCGTCTACCTCGCGAACCTCGCCCAGCACGTGCACATCATGGACGTCGAGCAGGACGGGCTCACCGTCGACAGCGACTACGTCCTCGCGATGGACTCCGCGCTGCACTACGAGGTCATCGCCGTCGACAGCCTGTACGGCATCTCGGGCTCCGGCAAGTACCAGCTCAACATCACCGGCCGCGGCAAGGTCGCGCTGATGACGTCCGGCGCGCCCCTGGTGATGCAGGTCAGGCCGGACACCTACGTCAACTGCGACGCCGACGCGATCGTCGCCTGGTCCACCGGCCTGCGCGTCCAGATGCAGGCCCAGACGCATTCCTCCGGGGTGTGGCGCCGCCGCGGCAACACCGGTGAGGGCTGGGAGCTCAGCTTCATGGGCAACGGATACGCGCTGATCCAGCCGAGCGAGCTGCTGCCCCCGCAGAACGCGGCGATCGGACAGGGGCTGCGGGCCCAGTACGGCATGGGCCAGCAGGGGGCGCGAGGACAGAACCAGGGCAACGTCTGGAACTGAGCAGGCATAAGGGCTGAGCACGAGTAAGGGGTGACCGCCATTGCGGTCACCTCTTACCTCTCGCCGTCTCTCGGAGGCGGGCGCTCAGAGACGCGCGCGCGTCGCCTCCAGCAGTCGTACGACCGATGTGTCCGCCACGCCCGCGACGTCGTCGTACGCGAACCAGCGCAGGTCCAGCGACTCGTCGCTGATCGCCTCGACGGCTCCGGCCGGGGCGAGCGCCGCGTACTGGACGTCGAGATGCCAGGCGCACGGCGTGGAATGGCGGTCCAGGCGCACCGGGCCGCCGGACAACAGGGTCATACCCTCGATGCCCGACTCCTCGGTGGCCTCGCGCAGCGCGGCGGCTGCCAGCGTTGTGTCCACCGGCTCGCAGTGGCCGCCCATCTGAAGCCACATCCGCAGCTTCTTGTGCAGGGTCAGCAGAACACGGCCGTGCTCGGGGTCGATCACCAGCGCACTCGCCGTGATGTGCCCGTCCGCGCAGGACTTCCACATGCCGTCCGGATGCGCCGCCAAGTGATCCAGATAGACCTGGCGCAGCTCCTGCTGGTCCTCGTAGCCCTTCACCACGAGGACCGCGTCGTCATGGAGGCTCACTCGCGGCCGTCGCCCTTGCCGTCCTCCCCGGAGTCCTCGCCCTTCTCGGGTTCGGGCTTCTCGAGGTCAGGCTTCGGGGCGATGCCGCCGCCCGCCGCCTCGCCGAGCATCTTGTCCAGCTCGGAGAAGTCGAGCTGCTCGCGGTGCACGAAGCCGTCCGGGTCGTCCAGGTCGGACGCCGTCGGCAGCATGTCCGGGTGGGCCCACAGGCCGTCGCGGCCGTCGACCCCGCGCGCGTCCGTGAGCGAGGCCCACAGGCGTGAGGCGTCCCGCAGCCGGCGCGGGCGCAGCTCCAGGCCGATCAGCGTCGCGAACGTCTGCTCGGCCGGACCGCCCGAGGCGCGGCGGCGGCGCAGGGTCTCGCGCAGGGCGTCCGCGGAGGCCAGGCGCGGCTTGGCCGCCGCGTGCACCACCGCGTCCACCCAGCCTTCGACGAGCGCCAGGGCCGTCTCCAGCCTGGCCAGGGCCGCCTTCTGCTCGGGTGTGTCCTGCGGCTGGAACATGCCCTGCTGGAGCGCCTGCTGAAGCTCCTCGGGGTTCTGCGGGTCGAACTGACCGACCACGTCCTCCAGCTTGGCCGTGTCGACTTTGATGCCGCGCGCGTAGCCCTCGACCGCGCCGAAAAGATGCGAGCGCAGCCACGGGACGTGCGCGAACAGGCGCTGGTGGGCGGCCTCGCGCAGCGCGAGATACAGCCGCACCTCCTCCTTGGGCACACCGAGGTCCTTGCCGAACGCCTCGATGTTCAAAGGCAGCAGCGCGGCCTTGCCGGCCGGGCCGAGCGGCAGGCCGATGTCGGTCGAACCGACGACCTCACCGGCGAGCACGCCGACGGCCTGCCCGATCTGCGTCCCGAACATGGCGCCGCCCATGGAGCGCATCATGCCGATCAGCGGGCCCGCCATGGCCTGCATCTCCTCCGGCAGGACATCGCCCATGGCCGCGCCGACACGCTCCGCGACCGGGTCGACCAGGTCCTTCCACACCGGCAGGGTCGCCTCGACCCACTCCGCGCGGCTCCAGGCCACGGCGGAACCGGCGCCGGACGGGAGCGACGTCGCGTCGTCGAGCCACAGGTCGGCGAGGCGGACGGCCTCCTCGACGGCGGAGCGCTCGCCAGGACTCACGCTCGTGTCCTTCGTACCGTCCGCGGTGCCCTGGGAGACGGTCTGGCGGGCGATCTGCTTGGCCATGTCCCAGTTCACCGGGCCGCCCTCGTACGAGAGCATCTGGCCGAGCTGCTGGAAGGCGGCGCCCAGGTCGGTGGGGTTCAGGGAACCGAACATCGCGGCGAGCGGGTTGTCGGCGCCGGCGCCGCCGGCTCCGGGCAGCCCGAAACCGAACGGGTTGGCCGGTCCCTGACCACCGCCGCTCTGCTGGTCCTTCTTCTTGCCCTCGTCGCCGTTCTCCGGCTCCTCCGGCGGAAGGCCGAATCCGAATGGGGTGTCACTCACGGGATTCCTCGGCTGGTAAGGCCACCGGTTCCTTCCGGCGGCTGGCTGCCCGACAACACCACCAGCGTAGACACCCCGGCCGGATCGAGCCTGAGTGCTTCGCCTACTCCTGGCCTGCGGCAGGATGGATGCCACCTGGTACACACGCGTACGTCGCGTCCGTACTGAAGACAACCGCTGGAGACGCCTGGTGAGTTCCCCAGATCCGCAGGTTCGCGCAGCGCGAAACCGATCAGCCCGTCCGTCGGCCGACGACAGCCCCCGGGCGTCGGCGCAGCGCGTCGGCGAGTCCTCCGCCCGCGGGCCCGTCGTCGCGGTCACGGGCGCGGCGAGCGGCATCGGCGCGCTGCTCACCGAGAGGCTCGCCGCGTGCGACGAGGTCAAACAGGTCGTCGCCATCGACGAGCGGCGCGGGGAGTGCGCGGCGGCCCAGTGGCACATCCTGGACGTGCGGGACCCGGCGATCGCGGAGAAGCTGCGGGGCGCCGACGTCGTGGTGCACCTGGCCCTCGACCTCGATCTGGAGACGGACGCGGCGGCGCGTACGGCGTACAACGTCCGGGGCACGCAGACGGTGCTGACGGCCGCCGCGGCGGCCGGGGTGCACCGGGTGGTGCTGTGCACGTCCGCGATGGTCTACGGGGCGCTCCCGGACAACGAACTGCCGCTCTCCGAGGACGCCGAGCTGCGGGCGACGGCGGAGGCGACCGGCGTCGGGGACCTGCTGGAGATCGAGCGGCTCGGCCGGCGGGCGCCGCGCGCCCATCCGGGGCTCAATGTCACCGTCGTGCGCCCCGCGGTCCTCATCGGGGGCACGGACACGGCGCTGACCAGGTACTTCGAGTCGCCGCGGCTGCTGGTGGTGGCCGGGTCGCGGCCGGCCTGGCAGTTCTGCCACGTCGAGGATCTGTGCAGTGCCCTGGAGTACGCCGCCCTGGAGAAGGTCGACGGGGAACTGGCCGTGGGGTGCGACGGATGGCTGGAGCAGGAGGAGGTCGAGGAGCTGAGCGGGATCCGGCGGATGGAACTGCCCTCCGCGGTCGCCCTCGGCGCGGCGGCCCGGCTGCACCGGATCGGACTCACGCCCTCGCCCGCCGGGGACCTCGCGTACACGATGTACCCCTGGGTGGTCAGCGGAAGCCGACTGCACGAGGCCGGGTGGCGTCCGCAGTGGACGAACGAGGAGGTCCTCGCGGAGCTGCTGGAGGAGGTCGCCGGGCGGCACACCGTGGTGGGCCGACGCCTGGGCCGCAAGGACGCGACGGCCGCGGGCGCGGCCGGGGCGACGGTCGCGCTGCTGGGCGCGGCGGCGGTGGTACGCCGGGCGCGGAAGGCCCGACGGCGCCTGTAGGCCTCACACGTCACACATCAGCACACACACGCGTGTGTGTGCCGTGGTCTCTTCCGCGGTGTCCGTCCCCGGCACCGACGGCGTACGGCACGATGGGGACATGGCACCTCAGAGTGATCACCTCGGTGAACAGGCAGCGGACGAGCCCGTCAAACTGCTCGCGATCCGCGAGACCCCGCTCTCCCTCGACGAGGTCTTCCGGGCGGTCGGGGACGACGCCGCCGGCGGGACCGCGCTGTTCGTCGGGACCGTACGCAACCACGACGGCGGGGCCGACGTCGATGCGCTCGGGTACTCGTGCCATCCCCATGCCGAGGCCGAGTTGCGGCGCGTCGCGGACAAGGTCGTCGCCGACTACCCGGTGCGGGCTCTCGCGGCGGTGCACCGGGTCGGGGAGCTGCGGGTCGGTGATCTCGCCGTCGTCGTCGCCGTGTCGTGTCCCCACCGGGCCGAGGCCTTCGAGGCCTGCCGCAAGCTGATCGACGACCTCAAGCACGAGGTGCCCATCTGGAAGCACCAGAGGTTCTCCGACGGGACGGAGGAGTGGGTGGGGGCCTGCTGATCCCGCCGCCCGGCCCGCGACGCACGGCTCATGCGTGTGCGTCGCCATACGTCTCATAGGGTTAACCGAGTACTCATCGGACTCAGCTTGCGTAACCGCACCCCTCCCGTGAGCGTTGTCAGTGCGGATGATTAGTCTGCTGATCAGTCAGCGGCGGACACTCATGGTTTGGGAGGTCGGCATGGCGGCGCTCGCGTGGCTGCTGATTCCGCTTGTCGCTGGGATCGGCGCCGGACTGTGGGGTGGTTGGGCCGGCCGCAACCGTACGGGCGCGGGCGACGGCTCCGAACTCGCCGGCTACGCACGCTTCCGCGAGGCCATGGAGAAGTCCCACTCCGGCAGTTGAGGGCCCTCGTACCTCGGGGCCGCCCTCACGCGCGTACGGCCCCGGAGGTGTGCGCAGAGCACCGTCCCGTACTGTCGTTCCATGCCACGCCGCACCGCGACGATGCTCGCCTCCACCCTGATGCTGATCGCGCTCCTGTGCGCGGGAGTGTTCATCAACGTGCCGTACTCGGAGATCTCTCCGGGTCCGACGGTGAACACGCTGGCCGAGCACGGTGGCGAGCCGGTGCTGCAGATCACCGGGCACAAGACCTATCCGGCGAGCGGTCATCTGAACATGACCACGGTCCGGGTCACCAGCGCCGACTACAACATGAACCTGGTCGAGGCCATCTACGGCTGGCTCGCGCACGACAGCCTGGTCGTCCGGCACGACACGCTCTACCCGGACGGCAAGACCGAGGAACAGTCGAGCCAGGAGAACGCCGAGGAGTTCAGCCAGTCCCAGCAGAGCGCCAAGGTCGCCGCGCTGAAGCAGCTCCACATCCCCGTGACGTCCTGGGTGATCGTCTCCACCGTGCTCAAGGGGTCGCCCGCCGAGGGCAAGCTGCACGCGGGCGATGTCATCAAGGCCGTCGACGGGACCGCCGTGAAGGAGCCCGCGGACGTCTCCAAGCTGGTGACCCGGCACAAGCCCGGCCAGGACGTCGTGTTCACGATCGTGCCCGCCAAGGAGCAGGCCGCCGCCGTGAAGGCGCACAAGAAGGCCACCACGACGCGGGATGTGACGATCACCACGAAGGAGTCCCAGGACGGCGGCCAGGAGCGGGCCATCGTCGGGATCTCCGCGGGGACCGACAACACCTTCCCGTTCACCATCGACATCAAGCTCGCCGACGTCGGCGGCCCCAGCGCCGGTCTGATGTTCGCCCTCGGCATCATCGACAAGCTCACCCCGGGCGACCTCACCGGCGGCAAGTTCGTGGCCGGCACCGGGACCATCGACGACGACGGCCGGGTCGGTCCGATCGGCGGCATCGAGATGAAGACGCTCGGCGCGCGCAACAAGGGCGCGCAGTACTTCCTGACGCCCAAGGACAACTGCTCGGCAGCCGCGAAGGACGTCCCCAAGGGGCTGACGCTCGTCAAGGTCGGCACGATCAAGGACGCGCTGAACGCCCTGGACGACATCCGCACCGGGAAGACCGCCGACCTGCCGAAGTGCACCACCCGGAGCTGACGTACGGCGCGTGTACGTGAGAGGGGGCGCCCGGAGATTCCGGGCGCCCCCTTACGCACCTATGAGCACGCACCTATGAGCGCATGCCCAGAAGCACGTACCCAGGACGCGGTCAGTCCGCGAACGTCGCCGACAGCGCCTCCGCGAGGCCCGGCACCAGCTCAGGACCCGTCAGCACCTCCGTCGGCGAGTCCTTCTCGCGCAGCCGCACTGCCGACTCGCGTGTGCCGTCGCGCAGGACCGCCACCGTCATGCGCACCTCCTGGCGGTCCGGGTGCTCGGCGACCCATCGCGTCAGCTTCTTCCCGGTCAGCCCCTGCGGAACCTGGGTCTCCGCGGACGGCGGCAGCATCAGCCGCTCCACCGTGAGCGCGCAGCCGGCCACGGCGTCGGGCCAGGCGATGGTGCCGAGGAACTCGTCCAGCGGCCGGTCGGCGGGGATCTCCTCCTGCTCGATGGGGGTGAGACCGGAGGTGGCCTCGGGCGCGTCCGCCAGGCCGAGCTGGGCCGCGAGCGCGGGTTCCTGGGTCCGCAGCCGCGCGGTGTCTACGAGGGCGAAGAGGCGAGCGGCCTGGTCCCAGCCGAAGCCGGAGACGTACTCGTCGATCTCGAGTACGGCCCGGGTGAGGGGGCTCGCTGCCATGGGAGTGTTGGACATGGTCACAATCCTGCCTCGTTCTTGCCCGGAAGCGGGAACCGAGTAAAGCGCCAGTAAGTTGCATAGGTGAGGCTCCTCGATCGTGGAGCCTCGTCCACGGTCCGCGTTCGCGAGGGCCTGACGTATTCAACAGCGAACTTCGAGGTGCGCACCTTGGCTTTCCAGATGCCGGACCGCGGCGGAGGCCCGACGGGGCCACGGATCAGAGTGGGCCGCCCGTCCCGGCGAGCCCGGACCCTGCTCATGACAGTGGGGGTCCTCGCCGTCCTCGGCATGGCGTTCATCATGTTCGCCGGCTTCTGGACGGACTGGCTCTGGTACCGATCGGTGAGGTATTCGTCCGTCTTCACGACCACTCTGTGGACGAAGGCCGGACTCTTCTTCGTCTTCGGACTGCTGATGGCGGGCGCGGTCGGGCTCAACATCTGGCTCGCGCACCGTATGCGCCCCCCGCTGAGCGCCATGTCCGCGGAGCAGCAGAGCCTCGACCGCTACCGCATGGGGATCGCACCCTACAAGAAGTGGCTGCTGCTCGGGATCACCGCGCTGGTGGGCCTGATCTCGGGAGCGTCCGCGGCGGGCCAGTGGCGTACGTGGCTGCTGTGGGTGAACGGCGTGCCCTTCCACCAGAAGGACCCCCAGTTCCATCTGGACGTCTCCTTCTACGCCTTCGACCTGCCCTGGTACCGCTTCCTGCTCGGCTTCGGCTTCGCCGCCACGGTGCTGGCGCTGATCGCCGCCGCGCTCACCCACTACCTGTACGGCGGTCTCAGGCTCACCTCCCCGGGCTCGCGCGCCACGGCCGCGGCGACCGGACATCTGTCGGTGCTGCTGGGCGTCTTCGTCACGCTGAAGGCCGTGGCGTACTGGCTCGACCGGTACGGCCTCGCGGTCAAGTCCAGCGACTTCAAGGCGACCGGCGACTGGACGGGCCTTCGGTACGTCGACGCCAACGCCTATCTGCCGGCCAAGACGATCCTGTTCTGCATCGCGGCCATCTGCGCGGTGCTGTTCTTCGCCACCCTGTGGCGGCGGACCTGGCAGCTTCCCGTCATCGGCTTCGGCCTGATGGTTCTCTCCGCGATCCTCATCGGCGGGCTGTATCCGGCGATCGTCCAGAAGTTCCAGGTCCAGCCGAACGAGCAGGCCAAGGAAGCGCCGTACGTCGAGAAGAACATCGAGGCGACCCGCGAGGCCTACGGCATCGACGGCGCCCAGGTCACGGAGTACGCGGGCAAGAGCGACAACAAGAACCAGGGCAAGCTGCGCGAGGTGGCCGACGCCACGGCGAGCATCCGCCTGCTGGACCCGAACGTCGTCTCCCCGACGTTCACCCAGCTCCAGCAGATGAAGAACTACTACGCGTTCCCGACCAACCTGGACGTCGACCGCTACACCAAGGACGGCAAGGACCAGGACACGGTCGTCGGTCTGCGTGAGCTGAACCTCGAGGGCATCCCGGCCTCCAAGCGGAACTGGATCAACGACCACTTCCGCTACACGCACGGCTTCGGCATGGTCGCCGCCAAGGGCACCGACGCCGGTGGGAACGGCCAGCCGGTCTTCACGGAGTCCAACCTCCCGACGTCCGGTGACCTGCCCTCGTACGAGCAGCGGGTCTACTACGGCGAGAAGACCACCACGTACTCGATCGTCGGCGGTCCCCAGAAGGAGATCGACTACCCCGACGACGACGGCGAGAAGACCACCAGCTACCAGGGCAAGAGTGGGGTCAGCCTCTCCAACCCGGTGAACCGGGCCGCGTACGCGGTGGCGTTCGGCGAGCCGCAGATCCTCTACTCCGGCGCCATCGGCGACGGCTCGCGGATCCTGTACAACCGCACGCCCAAGGAGCGCGTCGAGGCGGTCGCGCCGTGGCTGACCATCGACGGCGACGCCTATCCGGCGGTCGTGAGCGGCCGCATACAGTGGATCGTCGACGCCTACACGACGACGAACGGATACCCGTACGCCTCCCGTACGACCCTCGGTGACACGACGGCCGACTCGCTGACCGCGGCCAACACCCAGCGCGCGGTGGTGGCCCAGCAGAACCAGGTCAACTACATCCGCAACTCGGTGAAGGCGACCGTCGACGCGTACACCGGCGAGGTCAAGCTCTACCAGTGGGACACCAAGGACCCGGTCCTGAAGACCTGGATGAAGGCGTTCCCGGGCACGGTCAAGGACAAGAGCGAGATCTCGCAGCCGCTGATGTCCCATCTGCGTTACCCGCAGGACCTGTTCAAGGTGCAGCGCGAACTGCTGACCCGCTACCACGTCAAGGACGCTCCGACGTTCCTGAGCGGCAGCGAGGTGTGGCAGGTCCCGGACGACCCGACGAACGAGTCGAACAACGCGGTGCCGCCGTACTACCTGAGCATGAAGATGCCCGACCAGCAGGCGCAGGCGTTCTCCCTGACGACGACGTTCACCCCGAACGGCCGTGACAACCTGGGCGCGTTCATGGCGGTCAACGCCGAGGCGGGGACCAGTGACTACGGCAAGATCAGGATCCTGAAGCTACCGACGAGCAGAACGGTCGACGGGCCGAAACAGGTCCAGAGCCAGTTCAACTCCGAACAGAGCATCGCCGAGTCGATCAGGCTGCTGAAGGGCGGCGACTCGCAGGTCGAGTACGGCAACCTGCTCACCGTCCCGCTCGAAGGCGGACTGCTGTACGTGGAGCCGGTGTACGTACGCGGCGGTCAGCTCAAGCTCCCCTTGCTGCGCAAGGTGTTGGTGACCTACGGCGGCCACACCGCCTTCGAGGACACGCTCGACCAGGCGCTCACCAAGGTCTTCGGCGCGGAGGCCTCGACCTCGCCGCCGAAGGACGACGGCGGGGGGAACAGCAAGCCGACGTCGGGCGACCCGAAGCTCCAACAGGCGCTGAGCGATGCCAAGAAGGCCTTCGAAGCGGGCCAGGAGGCCCTGAAGAAGCCCGACTTCACGGCGTACGACAAGGCCCAGAAGGACCTCGCGGACGCGCTGAAGCGGGCCGAGGAGGCGCAGGCCGCGGCCGACAAGTCGGGCGGCGGCAAGAACGCCGACAGCAAGAGCAGCGACAGCAAGAGCCCGGACGGCAAGAACGCTGACGGCAAGACCACCGACAGCGGCTGATCGATCAGCCCGCCCCGCGCCGTGGTACGGTTGTTCCACAACGGCGCGGGGTGGAGCAGCTCGGTAGCTCGCTGGGCTCATAACCCAGAGGTCGCAGGTTCAAATCCTGTCCCCGCTACTGAAGTCGAGGGCCCGGATCCTGATCATGGATCCGGGCCCTTGGCGTGTGCGGTGACGACACACGGGGCATGCGCCGTGACCTGGTACGTCGCGTGAAGTGCGGCTGCCTGCAAGGGGAGTTGGCCACTCTGTGTTTGACTTGTCTCTCTGTGGGCATGTCGACAAAACGCTGAAGTGACCTCACTGACTGCGGTGTAGCGGCTGTACCCAGGGTGCGGGTGGTGCGACGATGGACGTTATGGGGGACAAGGCAACTCTGTACGAGGTAGGGCGATTTGTGCAGACCGCCGAACGGGACGAGACCGGCGAGGCTGTCGAGGAACTGCGCCGACGTATCGCCGCGGAAGCGGGCGACGTCGAGGCGATGAGCGTCCTCGGGGCCATGCTGCTGCGCCGTGGCGATCTCGACGGAGCCGAGCCCCAGTTGCGTGCCGCCACCGCCGCGGGTGACCGTGCCGCCGCCAACAACCTGGGGGTGCTGCTGCATCAGCGCGGATACGCCGAGGAGGCCGCCGGCTGGTGGCGGGTCGCCGCCGTCGCCGGATCCGCCGCCGCGGCGCACGCGCTCGGACGACACCACCGCGAGCGCGGGGACGAGCCCGCCGCCGAGTACTGGCTGCGCCAGTCCGCCGAGCAGGGGCACACCCTCGGCGCGTACGCGCTCGCCGATCTGCTGGAGCACCGCGGCGAGGACGGCGCCGAGCGCTGGATGCGCGCCGCCGCCGAGCGCGGGCACCGCGAGGCCGCCTACCGGCTGGCGCGAGCGCTCGACCGCAAGGCCCAGCGCGAGCGCAGGCTCAGTGGTGACAACGGTGTCAAGTCGTCCGTGCTCGCCGAGGCCGAGCAGTGGTACCGGCAGGCCGCGGCGCGCGGGCACCGCCGGGCCGCGCTGCATCTCGGGGCGATCCTGGAGCGGCGCGGCGACATCAAGGAGGCCGGACGCTGGTACCTGACCAGCGCCAAGGACGGGGAGGCGCGCGCCGCCTGCGCGCTCGGCTTCCTGCTGCGCGACGCGGGCGACCAGGAGAGCGCCGCCGACTGGTGGCTGCGGGCCGCCCGACAGGGAGACGGCAACGCCGCGAACGCGCTGGGCGCGCTGCATGCCGAGCGCGGCGAGACACAGACCGCCGAGCGGTGGTACCGCGCGGCGACGGACGCCGGTGATGTCAACGGCGCCTACAACCTCGGGCTGCTCTGCGCCGAGCAGGGCCGGATCGCACAGGCCGACCAGTGGTACCGGCGGGCGGCCTACGCAGGGCACCGCGAGGCCGCCAACGCGCTCGCGATCCTGCTGCTGCGGGGCGGCGACGCGACCGGCGCCGAGCCGTGGTTCTCCAAGGCCGCCGAGGCGGGCAGCGTGGACGCCGCGTTCAACCTCGGGATCCTGTACGCCGGCCGGGGCGAGGACGGCCCGGCCCTCAGGTGGTACGAGCGGGCGGCGGCGGCCGGGCACACCGAGGCGGCACTCCAGGTCGGCATCGCGCGCCTGCGCGAGGGGGACGAGCGCACGGCCGAGCGGCATCTGCGCTGCGCGGCGGGGGGCGGCAGCGCGGAGGCCGCCTACCGCCTGGCCATGCTGCTGGACGCGCGCCGTCCGCCGCAGCCCGCGCATGAGCTGGGCGAGCCGTCGCAGGAGCGGAACGAGTGCGAGGAGTGGTACGAGCGGGCGGCGTCGCAAGGCCATCGGCGGGCCCAGGTGCGGGTCGGGATGCTGGCCGCCGCGCGGGGTGACGTCGTGGAGGCGGCGCGGTGGTACCGGCAGGCGGCCGAGGCCGGGTCGCGCAACGGCGCGTTCAACCTCGGGCTGCTGCTCGCGCGGGAGGGCAGCGAGCCGGAGGCCGCCCTGTGGTGGACGCGCGCGGCGGACGCCGGGCACGGTCGGGCCGCCCTGCGGCTCGCCCTTGTCTACGCGCGCCGGGGAGAGCTGGCGGACGGGCAGCGCTGGGCGGACCGGGCGGTGTCGCTCGGGCCCGTGGAGGTCGCCGAGCGCGCGGCCCGGCTGCGGGACGCGCTGCGCCAGGAGCTGTCGGCGTGACGGAGAGCATGACGGAGAGCGTGACGAAGGCCGTGCCGAGAAGCATGGCAGGAAGCGATTTGCCTCGGTCCGCGTCCTTGACGTAATGTTGCGTTCACCGACGCGGGGTGGAGCAGCTCGGTAGCTCGCTGGGCTCATAACCCAGAGGTCGCAGGTTCAAATCCTGTCCCCGCTACTGAAGGCCTGGGGCCGGGATCCGAAAGGGTTCCGGCCCTGAGGCGTTTTACGGCCACTGCTTCCCGGCGCCGCCTACCGCGAGCCGGAGTTCGGTCCACCGTGAGGTGAAGTTCGGCTCACCGCGAGGCGAAGTTCGGTCCACCGCGAGGCGAAGTTCCGGGCGAGATCAACGAGTTGACGCCCCGTCAGGTTTGCGGGATCACGCGGAGAGGTAGACGCCCGGAGGAACCGTACGCAACACGGAGCCCCGGCACCTCACAGGTACCGGGACTCAGGGAACGTGGTTACGCGGTGGAGCAGTTCGGGCACAGGCCGCGGTACGTCATCTCGACGTCCGAGACCGTGAAGCCGAAGCGCTCCGAGTCGGGGAGGTCGGCCAGTGGGTTGCCCGTCGGGTGGACGTCGCGGATCGCGCCGCACTGGGCGCACACCAGGTGATGATGCGGCCGGTGCGCGTTCGGGTCGTACCGCTTGGCCCGTTTGTCCGTGCTCACTTCGAGCACCTCGCCCAGCGAGACCAGCTCGCCCAGCGTGTTGTAGACCGTCGCCCGGGAGATCTCGGGCAGCTTGGCGACGGCGCGGGCATGCACCTCGTCGGCCGTCAGATGGACGTGTTCGCCATCGAGGACCTCGGCCACTACGCGCCGCTGCGCGGTCATACGCCATCCGCGTCCGCGCAGCCGTCCCAACAGGTCACTCATACAGACCAGCCTAACAGCAAGGGGACCAGGTCCCGAACGGGTGTGACTTTGGAGTATGGCTTGACTTAGACAAGGTCCATTGTAGGATCGGACTCGACTTTGGCCAAGGGGCAGAGTTGGTCAGGCACAACGAAGGAGGCGCACGTGACGCAGGGACCGCTCACGACGGAGGCCGGTGCTCCGGTTGCCGACAACCAGAACAGCGAGACCGCGGGCGTCGGCGGCCCGGTTCTCGTCCAGGACCAACTCCTGCTGGAGAAGCTCGCCCATTTCAACCGTGAGCGCATTCCCGAGCGTGTCGTGCACGCCCGGGGCGCGGGTGCCTACGGCACCTTCACGGTCACCGCCGATGTCACCCCGTACACGCGTGCCGCGTTCCTCTCGCAGGTCGGCAAGCAGACCGAGACGTTCCTGCGCTTCTCGACCGTCGCCGGCAACCTCGGGGCCGCCGACGCCGTGCGCGACCCGCGCGGCTTCGCGCTGAAGTTCTACACCGAAGAGGGCAACTACGACCTCGTCGGCAACAACACCCCGGTGTTCTTCGTCAAGGACGCCATCAAGTTCCCCGACTTCATCCACACCCAGAAGCGCGACCCGTACACGGGCTCGCAGGAGCCGGACAACGTCTGGGACTTCTGGGGTCTGTCGCCCGAGTCCACGCACCAGGTGACCTGGCTGTTCGGCGACCGCGGCATCCCGGCCTCGTACCGCCACATGAACGGCTACGGCTCGCACACCTACCAGTGGAACAACGAGGCGGGCGAGGTCTTCTGGGTCAAGTACCACTTCAAGACCGACCAGGGCATCAAGTGCCTCACCCAGGAGGAGGCCGAGCGGCTCGCCGGTTCGGACCCCGACTCCCACCAGCGCGATCTGCGCGAGGCCATCGAGCGCGGTGAGTTCCCGACCTGGACCGTGCAGGTCCAGATCATGCCCGCGGCCGAGGCGGCGTCCTACCGCTTCAACCCGTTCGACCTCACGAAGGTGTGGCCGCACGAGGACTACCCGCCGATCGAGATAGGCAAGCTGGAGCTGAACCGCAACCCGGAGAACATCTTCGCGGAGGTCGAGCAGTCGATCTTCAGCCCCGCCCACTTCGTGCCGGGCATCGGTCCCTCCCCGGACAAGATGCTCCAGGGCCGTCTCTTCGCGTACGGCGACGCGCACCGCTACCGGGTCGGCGTCAACGCCGACCATCTGCCGGTGAACCGCCCGCACGCCACCGAGGCGCGCACCAACTCCCGTGACGGCTATCTGTACGACGGCCGCCACAAGGGCGCGAAGAACTACGAGCCGAACAGCTTCGGCGGCCCGTACCAGACGGACCGGCCGCTGTGGCAGTCGACCTCGAACTTCACGGGGGGCACGGGCAATCACGAGGCGCCGAACCACGCCGAGGACAACGACTTCGTCCAGGCGGGCAACCTCTACCGGCTGATGTCGGAGGAGGAGCGGGAGCGCCTGATCGCCAACCTGGCGGGCGCCATCTCGCAGGTCTCGCGCGACGACATCGTCGAGCGCGCGGTCAACAACTTCCGTCAGGCCGACGGAGACTTCGGCAAGCGTCTGGAGGCCGCCGTCCAGGCCCTGCGCGGCTGATCCGGACTGGACCGCCTGTCGAAGGGGACGGGCCGGAACTCCCTCGGGGTTCCGGCCCGTTCGCGTTCCTTCAGCGGGTCATGGCCCGCGCGGGCTGCCGGGCCGGTGTCCAGCAGCGGATGATGTCGCGGACCGAGACGACGCCGACGGGTTCATGGCGGTCGAGGACGATCAGATGGCGGAACCCTCCGTCGGTCATGGCGCGGGCGGCCTCTTCGAGGGTCCAGGACGGCGCGGCGAACACGACGTCCGTGGTGGTGTGGGCATGGGCTCGCTCGGTGTCCGGGCTCTGGCCCAGCCCGAGGGAGTTGAGGATGTCGCGCTCGGTGAGGATGCCGAGGCCGCCGGCGTCCGGGTCGAGGACCACGGCCGCGCCCACCCGACGGGCGGACATCAGCGTTGCTGCCTGGCGCAGGGTGTGTGCGGGGCCGATGGTGAGGACCACCGTGCTCATGGCGTCGCGGACCAGCATGGGGCGGAGCCACCTCCCTGAGGACGCACGGGCTCGGTCCCGGACGGACCCGGTACGTGCCCGCCGGAGGCCCTCCCCCGTGCTTCACAAGTTCACAAGTGGGGGAACCTCAGAGTCCCAGGCAAAGCGCGGGTCAACAAGGGGGCGCACGTGGTGAGTTCAGGGGCGCTCGCGAGGCACAGGAGCACCCCTGGCCTCGGATGCCGATCCCCGGTACCTGGCAGCCGGTACTGAGGCGGCTCGGTACCGACTGACTCAGTACCGGCCGTTCAAATGGTCGAGCAGGACGTCGTGCAGGAGTCCGTTGGAGGCGGCGGCATTGCCGCTGTGCGGGCCCGGACGCCCGTCGAGACCCGTGAAGGTGCCCCCCGCCTCGGTCACGACGATCGCGTTCGCCGCCATGTCCCACAGGGACAGCTCGGGCTCGGCGCACAGGTCGATCGAGCCCTCGGCGACCATCATGTACGGCCAGAAGTCGCCGTAGCCGCGTGTGCGCCACACCGCGCGCGTGAGGTCGAGGAAGCCGTCGAGCCGGCCCTGCTCCTCCCAGCCGGAGAGGGAGGAGTACGCGAACGACGCGTCCGACAGCTTCGAGACCTGCGAGACCCGCAGCCGGGACGCCGAGGACAGACTGCGCCCGGTGAACGCGCCGTGCCCCTGGGCGGCCCACCAGCGGCGGCCCAGCGCGGGGGCGGAGACGACGCCGACGACGGGCTGATAGCCCCCCTCGCCCGCCTCCATCAGGGAGATCAGCGTGGCCCACACGGGCACGCCGCGTACGTAGTTCTTGGTGCCGTCGATGGGGTCGATCACCCAGCGGCGCGGCCCCGTGCCCTCGATGCCGTACTCCTCCCCGAGGATCGCGTCGCGCGGCCGGGCACGCTGCAACTGGCCGCGGATCAGCTCCTCGGCGGCCTTGTCGGCCTCGCTCACCGGCGTCATGTCCGGTTTGGTCTCGACCTTGAGATCGAGGGCCTTGAACCGGGCCATGGTCGCGGCGTCGGCCGCGTCCGCGAGCACATGGGCGAGACGCAGGTCATCGAGATAGTCGGGCATGACACGAACGGTATCCGGCCCTCGACGCGAAGGGCCACACGGCCCGGCGGTTCCTGCCGCGCGAGTGATCAGCGGCTGTCGTGCGACCGCGGTGCGCGATGGCCGATACGCGCCCCATGGCGCTGCCGAGAACCCTTGACAGTGCCCACGGGCGCGTCAAACCTGTGCGACACAGCCGCCGTTCCCGAGGGAGGCGATGATGCCCGGAGCACGGGAATCCCTGCTGAACGCCGCCTGTACGGAACTCGCGCGCCGCCCGTGGTCCGCCGTGCGCATGGTGGACGTGGCCGCCGTCGCCGCCGTGTCCCGGCAGACGCTGTACAACGAGTTCGGCAGCAAGGAAGGGCTCGCCCGTGCGCTGGTGCGCCGGGAGGCCGACGGCTATCTCGCCGGTGTGGAGCGCGCGCTCGCCACTCCGCGGGAGGCCCGCGAACGGCTTGCCGCGGCGGCCGAGTGGACGGCCGCGACGGCCCGGGGCAACGCCCTGGTCCGCGCCATGCTCACGGGCTGCTGGAGCGAACGGCTGCCCGCGCCCTCGCTCGCGCCCGTGCCCTCCATCACCTCCGCGGTGCCCGCGCAGCGCCGGGCCGACGGGCCGCTGCCGTCCCCGGCGGACCTCGTGGCCCTGGTGCGCGATCGCGCCGTCGCCGCGGTGGCCGCGCCCGGGATGAGCAAGGCGGAGGTCGCGGAGCTGGCGCGGGCGTGCGAGCTGATCGTCCGGCTGTCGGTGTCGTGCGTCGCCGCTCCGCCGGGCGAGGGCGGGGTGGCGGAGCTGGTGCGGCAGGCGCTGCCGCGGCAGCTCCGGTGACCGGGGTGACCCGTCAGCGCGCGGCCCCCGAGAGCTGCAGGCCGATCACGCCCGCGATCACCAGCCCGATCGAGATGATCTTCAGCGTGGAGACCAGGTCACCGAGGAAGACCATGCCGTAGATCGCCGTCCCGGCGGCGCCGATGCCCGTCCACACCGCGTACGCCGGGCCCACGTCGATCCTCTTCAGGGAGAGGGTCAGCAGCCCGAAGCTGCCCAGCGCGAAGACGCAGAACGCGACCGTGGGCCACAGCCGGGTGAAGCCGTGGGAGAGCTTGAGACAGACGGCGAACCCGGTCTCCAGCAGCCCGGCCACGATGACCAGCAGCCACGCCATGTTTCGTCCTCCCCGCGTCCCCGTGTCCCCACGTCGACTGCTCCGTCTGGTCGGATCGGCCGGTGCGAGTAAGCATTCACCCGCCGTGCGTGTGTCCAAACACCCGAAGGCCGGTCTCCGTCACGCCGTGCAGGCCGGTCGCACCCTGGAGGCCGAGCACACCACGGAGATCAGTCTCCGTCCTTCCGCTCGCGCGTGGCCAGCAGTCGGCGCAGGGAGTACAGCCGCGCCGGGTCCGCGTGGCCCTCGGCGACCCAGGCGTCCAGCGCGCAGTCCTGCTCGTCGTGGCTGCACGCCCGCGGACAGCCCTCCGTGCCGGACTCCAGGTCCGGGAAGGCGTGGATCACGCGCGAGGGGTCGATGTGCGCGAGCCCGAAGGACCGTACGCCCGGGGTGTCGACCACCCAGCCCGCCGCTTGCCCGAGCGGCAGCGCGAGCGCCGAGGTGGTGGTGTGCCGTCCGCGGCCGGTCACGGCGTTCACATGGCCCGTCGTACGCCGTCGGTCCTCCGGTACCAGCGCGTTGACGAGCGTCGTCTTGCCCACGCCGGAGTGCCCGACGAACGCCGTTATCCTGCCGTCCAGATGCTCGCGCACCCGGTCCGCCGCGTCGCCGCTCTCCAGCTCCTCGCGGCTGGTGACGACGTACGGGATGTCCAGGTCGCCGTACAGCTCCAGGAGCTTGTCGGGCGGGGCGAGGTCCGACTTGGTCATCACCAGCAGCGGTTCCAGACCGCCGTCGTAGGCCGCGACCAGACAGCGGTCGATCAGCCGCGGGCGCGGCTCGGGGTCGGCGAGGGCGGTGACGATGGCGAGCTGGTCGGCGTTGGCGACGACCACGCGCTCGTAGGGATCGTCGTCGTCGGCGGTGCGGCGCAGGAGGGACGCGCGCTCCTCGATCCGGACGATCCGGGCGAGGGTGTCCTTCGTGCCGGACAGATCGCCGACGAGGGCGACGCGGTCGCCGACCACCGCGGCCTTGCGGCCCAGTTCGCGGGCCTTCATCGCCATGACCGTCCGCCCGTCGACGAGGCAGGTCAGCCGCCCGCGGTCGACGGTGAGGACCATGCCCTCGGCCGCGTCCTCGTGCTTGGGCCGGATGTTCGTCCGCGGCCGGTTGCCCTTGCGGTTGGGGCGGGTCCGGATGTCGTCCTCGTCGGTGTGCTTGCCGTAGCGGCGCATGATTCCAGTCCGCCCGTCAGTTCCCGAGCATCCCGGTCCACAGCTCGGGGAAGTCCGGCAGTGTCTTGGCGGTGGTCGCCACGTTCTCGATCTCCACGCCCTCGACCGCGAGGCCGATGACCGCACCCGCGGTGGCCATGCGGTGGTCGTCGTACGTGTGGAAGACGCCGCCGTGCAGCGGGCGCGGGCGGATGTGGAGGCCGTCGGCGGTCTCCGTGACGTCGCCGCCCAGTTCGTTGATCTCCTTGGTGAGCGCGGCCAGGCGGTCCGTCTCGTGCAGCCGCAGATGGGCCACGCCGCGCAGGGTGGAGGGGGAGTCCGCGAGGGCCGCGACCGCCGCGATACCGGGCGTCAGCTCGCCGACCTCGCCGAGGTCCACGTCGATGCCGTGGAGGGCACCCGAACCGGTGAACTCCAGGCCGCGCTCGGTCAGGACGCAGGAACCTCCCATCTCGGTGAAGACCTCGCGCAGCCGGTCGCCGGGCTGGGTCGTGTGCGCGGGCCAGTCGGGGATCACGACCGTGCCGCCGGTCACCAGGGCGGCGGCGAGGAACGGCTGGGCGTTGGACAGGTCGGGCTCGATCGTGAGGTCACGGCCGAGCAGGGCGCCCGGCGTGACCCGCCAGACGTCGGGCTCGCCGCCCGACTCCGGGGTGTCCACCTGGGCGCCGACCGCGCGCAGCATGTCGACCGTCATCCGGATGTGCGGCAGGGAGGGCAGGGTCGAGCCCGTGTGGCGGACCTCGACACCCTGGTTGAAGCGCGGGGCGGACAGCAGCAGGGCGCTCACGAACTGCGAGGAGGAGGACGCGTCGACCGCCACCGGGCCGCCGTCCAGCGCGCCGTTGCCGTGCACGGTCAGCGGCAGCGCGCCGCGGCCGTCGTCGTCGATCCGGGCGCCGAGGACGCGCAGCGCGTCGATCACGCCGTTCAGGGGGCGCTCGTGGGAGCGGGCGTCGCCGTCGAAGCGGACGGGGCCGTCGGCGAGCGCGGCCACCGGGGGCAGGAAGCGCATCACGGTGCCCGCGTTGCCGACGTCGACCGTGGCCGGGCCCCGCAGCGCGGCCGGGATCACGCGCCAGGCCTCGCCGGAACCGTCGTGACCCACACCCTCCTCGATGCCGACGCCCATCGCGCGCAGCGCGGCGGCCATCAGCAGCGTGTCGCGGGAGCGCAGGGGGCGGCGCAGCCAGCCGGGCTCGGAGGCCAGGGCCGCGAGGACCAGAGCGCGGTTGGTGACCGACTTGGACCCCGGCACGTGGACCGTCGCGTCGACGGCTCCGCTCGCGTGCGGGGCGGGCCAGAGGGCGGTGGGTGCGGGGTTCAGGGTCATGCGCCCCACTTTAGTAGCAGGACAGGACCCAGAACCGTGGGCGGACCTGGGCTTGTCAGGTCTCCAGCAGCCACCGGCCGCCGCCCATCAGCGCGCACAGCGACACCGTGTGGAACAGGAAGAGCCACAGGGCCGCCGGTACCTGCGTGAGCTGGGACAACTGGTCCGCGTCCGAGTCCCCGACGCCTTCGCGCCGCCGCTTCGCCTGGAGCTCGAAGGCCGGTCGTACGCCGCCGACCAGCAGGAACCACACCACCGCGTAGCCGAACGCGCCCTGCACCTGCGGCCCGGCCAGCCAGGACACCAGCAGGAACAGGCCGCCGGTGACCACGACGGTCAGCACCCCGTACGCGTTGCGGATCATCAGCAGCATCGCCACGAGCAGCGCCGTGGCCAGCCACAGCAGCAGGGTGACGTGCCCGGCGGCGAGCAGGGCCGCGCCGCCGAGGCCGAGGAGCGGGGGAGCGGTGTACCCGGCGGCGGCCGTGAGGATCATGCCGAGGCCGTACGGCTTGCCGCGGCTGACGGTCAGGCCGCTGGTGTCGGAGTGCAGCCGGATGCCGGTGAGGGTACGACCGGTGAGCAGCGCCACCAGTCCGTGACCGCCCTCGTGCGCGATGGTGATGGCGTTGCGCGCGGTCCGCCACACACCGCGCGGCACGACCACGGCGAGCGCGGCGACGAGGGTGGCGAATACGACCCATCGCTCCGGGGCGGGCTGGCTGGCGAGCGCCCGGTCCCAGAGACCGGGCAGCGAGGTCAGGGCGAGGCTGTCCATCGGTGGTGGTGACTCCCGGGATCGGTCGCGGCGGATCTGGCAGTGTGGCACGTATGTGCGGACGGTATGCAGCGAGTCGCAGGCCCGAGGACCTCGCGGGGATCTTCGAGATCGAGCTGGGGGTTCCCCCCGAGGGTGCCGAGTCCCCGGCGCCCGACTACAACGTGGCTCCGACCAAGGAGGTCTACGTGGTCCTGGACCGTCCTGTGAAGGACGCCGCGGACCGGCGTCCGGTTCGCCAGTTGCGCAGACTGAAGTGGGGACTCGTCCCGTCCTGGGCCAAATCACCCGAGGGCGGTGCCCGGATGATCAACGCCCGCGCGGAGACCGTCCACGAGAAGCCGTCCTTCCGCCGTCCCTTCGCCGCCCGCCGGTGCATCGTCCCCGCGGACGGCTACTACGAGTGGGTCACCGGGAAGCAGGAGCGCGACCTGGAGGTCGAGGGGAAGAAGAAGCGACCGCGCAAGCAGCCGTACTTCGTCCTGCCCGCCGACGGCTCGGTCTTCGCGATGGCCGGTCTCTACGAGTTCTGGCGCGACCGGACGCTCCCGGACGACCATCCGCAGGCCTGGTGGACGACCTGCTCGGTGATCACGACGGAGGCGGAGACGACCCCGCTGGCCGCGGCCCCGCCCGACGGCCCGCGCTCCCTGGCCGAGATCCACCCCCGGATGCCCCTGATGCTCACCCCGGACCGCTGGGACGCCTGGCTCGACCCGGCCCGCACGGACCCCGGCGAGCTGCGCGCGCTGCTCACGCCCCCGCCCGCCGGACGCATGCGCGCGTACCCGGTCTCCACTGCGGTCAGCAACGTCCGCAACAACGGCCCGGAGCTGCTGAAGGAGCTGGACGGCCCCGAAGAAGGCACACTCTTCTGACGTGACGGACCCCGACGTGACAGACCCTGACATGACGGACCCTGACATGACGGACGTGGCGCTTGTGGCGGAGAACACCGAGAACACCGAGAACACCGAGCACACTGAGCACATCGAGACCGGGGCCGGTACGGCCCGCCTCACCTGGCACCGGGCCGCCCGCGCGCGGCTCGTTCTCGCCCTCGGCCACGGCGCGGGCGGCGGCATCGAGGCGCGGGACCTGCAGGCGCTGGCCCGGGTGCTGCCCGCGCACGGCGTGAGCGTCGCGCTCGTCGAACAGCCCTGGCGCGTGGCGGGCAAGAAGGTGGCCCCGGCGCCGAAGACGCTGGACACGGGGTGGCGCGGGCTGTGGCCCGCCCTGGAGAAGCCGGGGCTGCCCGTGATCGCGGGTGGGCGCAGCGCCGGCGCCCGGGTCGCCTGCCGCACCGCCACCGGACTCGGCGCCGCCGCGGTGCTCGCGCTCGCCTTCCCACTCCATCCGCCGGGCAGGCCCGAGAAGTCCCGGGCCGACGAACTGCTCGGCGCGGGCGTGCCCACCCTCGTCGTCCAGGGCGGCAAGGACCCCTTCGGGAAGCCGGAGGAGTTCCCCGACGGCCCGTTCGAGCTGGTCGAAGTCCCGTACGGCGATCACGGCTTCGCCGTGCCGAAGCGCGCGGACATCACCCAGGAGCAGGCCCTCGCGACCCTCACCGACGCCGTGGTGGCCTTCGCCGCGGCACGGAAGTGACGCCCGGGAATGTTGCGGGGCGGGCCGCTGTTGTGGGGGTCAGACAGCACCTTCCGCGCTGCACCGTCCGTACGAGAGGAAGTTCGCCGCATGGGTTCGACCATCTGCCCTCCCGCCCTGGACTGGACGGTGCTGCACGCGACCAAGGCCGCCCCGATTCGAGCGGCGGCGGGTAAGGATGTTCGTCTATCCTCCGATTCCAGTGGGACCGCATTCGGTCCTGCCACGTCGCTGGAGGAGGTGGGTCCGGTCGCTGGGACCGACGCGGGGGCCGAGCACGGCCGGCCGGGGCAGCCCGAGGGCCAGGGCACGGGCAGGGAGTCGTCCGCCGCGCGCAGCGCGCGCTTCGAGCGGGACGCGCTCGAATTCCTCGACCAGATGTACTCGGCCGCGCTGCGCATGACGCGCAACCCGGCCGACGCCGAGGACCTGGTGCAGGAGACGTACGCGAAGGCGTACGCGTCCTTCCACCAGTTCCGTGAGGGCACCAACCTCAAGGCCTGGCTGTACCGGATCCTCACGAACACGTTCATCAACTCGTACCGCAAGAAGCAGCGCGAACCCCAGCGCAGCGCGGCCGAGGAGATCGAGGACTGGCAGCTCGCGCGCGCCGAGTCGCACATGTCGACCGGCCTGCGCTCCGCCGAGTCGCAGGCGCTCGACCACCTGCCCGACTCGGACGTGAAGGAAGCGCTGCAGGCGATCCCCGAGGAGTTCCGCATCGCCGTCTATCTCGCGGACGTCGAGGGCTTTGCGTACAAGGAGATCGCGGACATCATGGGGACACCCATCGGTACGGTGATGTCCCGGCTGCACCGAGGTCGGCGTCAACTGCGCGGCATGCTCGAGGACTACGCCCGAGAGCGCGGACTGGTCCCGGCCGGCGCCGGGGAGTCGAACGAAGCGAAAGGCTCGGGCTCATGAGCTGCGGAGAGCCGCACGAGACGGACTGCAGTGAGGTCCTGGACCATCTCTACGAGTTCCTCGACAGCGAGATGCCGGATGTCGACCGCAGCAAGATCCAGCACCACTTCGAGGAATGCTCACCGTGCCTGGAGAAGTACGGCCTGGAGCGGGCCGTGAAGAAGCTGGTCAAGCGGTGCTGCGGCCATGACGACGTGCCGAGCGATCTGCGGGCCAAGGTCATGGGCCGGATCGAGCTGATCCGCTCGGGCGAGACGGTGCCCGACCACGATGTGACGGTGACCCCGCAGGAGTCCTGAACTCCCGCGTGAGGCAAGCCCCTTGGCCTTCCGCGCGCGACCCGTTCCGACGTCTCGCGCGGAGCGGTCATGTCCGCGCGGGCGCCGGGTGACCGATGGGTAATGAGCGCCCGTCCGGCCCTCCGTGGTTGGATGCGAGGAGAGGGCGTTCGGGGGCACATCGGCCCGCGGCCCCGCACGCGTCAAGGGACCGGCAGGCGGGACACGCGAGGGACTGGCAGGCGGGAATCGTGAGGATCTTCGGGAAGGGACGGCACCGGCCCTCCGCCTCCTGGCGGCAGGCGACCGACCGCGCGTTCACCCTGATCGGTGATGGCCGGTACGAGGACGCGGGAGCGCTGCTGACCCGCGCCGCGGACCTGGAGCCCTGGCTGTCGGAGTCCTGGTTCAACCTCGCCCTGCTGCACAAGTTCCGCCATGACTGGGAGCAGGCCCGCGCCGCCGGGCTGCGTGCCGTGGCCCTGCTGGAGAAGGAGGCGGGGGCGCCCGACTGGTGGAACGTGGGCATCGCCGCCACCGCCTTGCAGGACTGGCCGCTCGCCCGCCGTGCCTGGCAGGCGTACGGGCTGAAGGTGCCGGGCGGCGCCACCGTCTCCGGGGAGCCGACGGGGATGGCGCTGGGCAGCGCGGCCGTGCGGCTGTCGCCGGAGGGCGAGGCCGAGGTCGTCTGGGGGCGCAGGCTGGACCCCGCCCGTATCGAGGTGCTCTCCATCCCGCTGCCGTCCTCCGGGCGCCGCTGGGGCGAGGTCGTCCTGCACGACGGCGTGCCGCACGGCGAGCGCACGACGGCCACGGGGCACGCGTACCCCGTCTTCGACGAGATCGAGCTGTGGGCGCCCTCGCCGGTGCCCACCTGGGTCGTGCTGCTGGAGGCCGCGACCGAGGACGACCGGGACGCGCTGGAGCAGCTCGCCGCCGACGCCGGGTTCGCCGCCGAGGACTGGTCCTCGTCCGTGCGGCTGCTGTGCCGGATGTGCTCCGAGTCCCGGATGCCCTCCGACGAGGGCGACGGCGAGCATCTGGACCCGCACGACCACAGCGAGCCCGGACATCCGGGACCGCTGGGGCACCGCACGGCCGGGCGGCTGTGGGTGCCCGAGCGGGAGTGCGGCATCGCGGCGCCCGCCGCGCTGGTCCGCGGGCTGCTGGACGGCTGGGTCGCCGACAGCCCGGACTCCCGGGACTGGCGGGACCTGGAAGAGGTCTGCTGAGCGTCTGCCGAGCAGAAGACCCGCAGATCCCGTACCGCAGGCCCGCCGATCCCGTACCCGCAGGCCCGCCGATCCCGTACCGCCTCCGGGATCCCGGGGAGGAGACGCCCTCGCGCCCCGTAGGCTGTACTCGCAGGATTCGCAGAGGTCGCAGGAAGGCGTACGTCGGTCATGGCGCAGCAGGACACCGATCAGCAGCACACGGGCGTGCTCCCCGTGGACGACGAGGGTTTCGTCATCGACACCGAGGACTGCGAGGAGCGCGAGACGGCCTGGCGCGAGCGCGGGACGTCGCGGCCGATCACGGTCGTCGGCAACCCCGTGCTGCACAAGGAGTGCCGGGACGTCACCGACTTCGGTGACGACCTTCAGCAGCTCGTCGCGGACATGTTCGCCAGCCAGCGCACCGCCGAGGGCGTGGGCCTGGCCGCCAACCAGATCGGCGTCGACCTGAAGGTCTTCGTCTACGACTGCCAGGACGACGAGGGCCGGCGGCACGTGGGCGTCGTCTGCAACCCCCGTCTGGTCGACCTGCCCGCGGACAAGCGCCGCCTGGACGACAACAACGAGGGCTGCCTGTCCGTACCGACCGCGTACGCGCCGCTCGCCCGCCCCGACTACGCCGAGGTCACCGGGCAGGACGAGAAGGGCAACGCGATCAAGGTGCGGGGCACCGGCTACTTCGCCCGCTGCCTCCAGCACGAGACGGACCACCTGTACGGCTACCTCTACATCGACCGCCTCTCCAAGCGTGAACGCAAGGACGCGCTGCGGCAGATGGCCGAGAACGAGCCCCGCTACCCCGTGGTGGCCAACGACTGAGCGAGCCTTCCGATCCCCCGGGGCGAACCGTCGGCGCACGCGCTGAACGGCCTTGGGAACAACGGCAGTTGGGGCGAGCAAGCCCTCGATGACGGCGCCCGGCCGGGATTCCTCCCCGGCCGGGCGTCGCTCTTTCGCTCGTATGTGCGAGACATCCCGACCCTTGTACGCCTCACTGATCTCTCAGCAGTCGCAGAGGCGCATTCTTGGCACCTCGGGGGTAGTGAATGGGCAAATCCATTCCCGTGTCGGTCAGTTGTAGTGCTGAATGGAAACGACACGGGGATGCGCAACGGCGTGCGCCCGGCACGGCAGGGGGCGTGCGTTATCGGCGGCTGAGAGGGGTTTGTCCGTGCCAGCTTTCCCGCACAGCACTTCATCGACCACGACCGCGATCGCGGTTCCACCGGCACTGTCCCTGCCGGTGATCGAAACCGGGTTTCCCCGGCAACTGCACCCGTATTGGCCCCGCCTCCAGGAGAACACGCGCTCCTGGCTGCTGCGTCAGCGGCTCATGTCGGCGGACAAGGTCGCGGAGCACGCCGACGGGCTCTGCTACACCGACCTCATGGCGGGCTACTACATCGGGGCGTCCGAGGAGGTCCTCCAGGCGATAGCCGACTACAGCGCGTGGTTCTTCATCTGGGACGACCGCCACGACCGTGACATCGTGCACCATCGGCCGGCCGCCTGGCGGCGGCTCAGGTTCCGCCTCCACCGGGCGGTAGGCGCGCCGAAGGAGCAACTCCGGCACCCGGATCCGCTGGTCGCGGCGTTCGCGGACAGTGTGCTGCGGCTGTACGCGTTCCTCGGCCCACGGTGGAACGCGCGCTTCGAGCGGCACTTCCACGCGGTGATCGAGGCGTACGACCAGGAGTTCCGCAACCGCGCGCAGGGCGTCGTCCCGACCGTCGAGGACTACCTCGAACTGCGGCGGCTCACCTTCGCGCACCACATCTGGACCGATCTGCTGGAGCCGAGCGCGGGGTGCGAACTGCCCGACGCGGTACGGAAACACCCCGCGTACCGGCGGGCGGCGTTGCTGAGTCAGGAATTCGCCGCCTGGTACAACGATCTGTGCTCGCTCCCCAAGGAGATCGCGGGGGACGAGGTCCACAATCTCGGGATCAGCCTTATCCATCATCAGGGGTTGACCATCGAAGAGGCCATCAAGGACGTACGGCGCCGAGTGGAGGAATGCATATCCGAATTCCTGGTAGCCGAACGGGAGTTGTTACGGTTCGCCGACACGCTCGCGGACGGAAGCGCGGCGGGCCGGGAATTGAGCTTCGCGGTGAAGACGATCGTCGCCAATATGCGGAACTGGTTCAGCGCCGTGTACTGGTTCCATCATGAATCCGGCCGCTATCGGGTCGACAGTTGGGACGACCGCTCGACACCCCCTTATGTCGACAACGAAGCGGGAGGTGAGAAATGACCCTCGAATCCTCGGCCGGCGCCCCGGCCGCCGCCTCCGCGCGGGGCGCGTCCTTGCGTGTCCCGCCGCTCGCCGGTGGCGGCCTCCCGCTGCTCGGCCATGGCTGGAAGCTGGCCCGCGACCCGCTGGGCCTCCTGTGCGGGCTGCGGGACCACGGCGACGTCGTACGGCTCAGGCTCGGCCCGAAGACGGTCTACGCCGTCACCACCCCGGAACTGACCGGTGCCCTCGCGCTCAGCACCGACTACCAGATCGGCGGCGCCCTGTGGGAGTCCCTGGAAGGGCTGCTCGGCAAGCAGGGGGTGGCGACCACGAACGGGCCGCTGCACCGGCGCCAGCGCAGGGCGATCCAGCCCGCCTTCCGCAAGGAGGCCATCCCCGCCTACGGGCCGATCATGGAAGAGGAGGCATATGCGCTGGTGGAGCGGTGGCGAGCCGACCCGCTCATCGATGTCACCGCCGAGTCGTTCCGGGTGGCCGTCCGGGTCGTGGCCCGCTGTCTGATGCGCGGCAGCTACATGGACGAACGCTCCGACCGGATCTGCGCCGCGCTCGCCACGCTCTTCAGCAGCATGTACCAGCGCATGGTGCTGCCGCTCGGACCGCTGTATCGCCTGCCCATTCCGGCCAACCGCGAATTCGACCGCGCCCTGGCCGATTTGCATCTCCTGGTGGACGAGATCATCGCCGCCCGCCGGGCTTCCGGTCAGAAGTCGGACGATTTGCTGGCCGCTTTGCTGGAGGCGAAGGACGAGAACGGCGCGCCCATTGGGGAACAGGAGATTCACGATCAGGTCGTCGCCATCGTCACCGCCGGAAGTGAAACGGTCGGATCGATGGTGATGTCCCTCCTCCAGGTCCTCACCGACCACCCCGAGCAAACGGACCGCATCCGCGCCGAGGTGAAGACCGTCGTCGGTGACCGGCCGGTCGCATTCGACGATGTCCGAAAGCTGACGCACACCGTGAATGTCATCGTGGAGTCAATGCGCGTGCGCCCTGCCGTATGGATATTGACCCGCCGCGCGGTGACCGACGCCGAACTCGGCGGCTACCGCATCCCTGCCGGGGCGGACGTCGTCTACAGCCCGTACGCGATCCAGCACGACCCCCGCTCCTACGACCGGCCCACGGAGTTCGACCCCGACCGCTGGCTCCCGGAGCGTGCCAAGGACGTCCCCAAGTACGCGATGAGCCCGTTCGGCGTGGGCAACCGCAAGTGCCCGGGCGATCACTTCTCGATGGCCGAACTCACGCTCGTCACCGCGGTGGTGGCGTCCGCCTTCCGCTTCGAGCAGGCGCCCGGGTCCGATGACCGGCCCCGTATCGGCATCACGCTGCGCCCGCGCAAGCTGCGACTGCGGGCCGTGCCCGGTGAGTGATCCGGAGAACTGACGAACGGACGGGCTGACGTACGGACGGACCGGTGAACTGACAACGGCGCACTGCCAGGAGACCCGCAAACCCCTGGCCGTGCGCCGATGTCGGTGGTGCTACCGGGGCACCGGTAGCACCGGTCGCTCAGAAGTCCTCGTCGAGGTCGACGGTCCCCTCCACCGCGACCTGGTACGCCGAGGGGCGCCGCTCGAAGAAGTTGGTCAGCTCCTGGACACCCTGCAACTCCATGAAGGAGAAGGGGTTCTCGGAGCCGTACACCGGGGCGAAGCCGAGACGCGTGAGGCGCTGGTCGGCGACACACTCCAGGTACTGCCGCATCGATTCGGTGTTCATGCCCGGCAGGCCGTCACCGCACAGGTCGCGCGCGAACTGCAGCTCGGCCTCGACGGCCTCCCGGAGCATGTCCGTGACCTGCCCGCGCAGCTCGTCGTCGAAGAGGTCCGGCTCCTCCTTGCGGACGGTGTCCACGACGTCGAAGGCGAAGCTCATGTGCATCGTCTCGTCACGGAACACCCAGTTGGTGCCGGTGGCCAGGCCGTGCAGCAGACCCCGGCTGCGGAACCAGTAGACGTAGGCGAACGCGCCGTAGAAGAACAGGCCCTCGATGCACGCGGCGAAGCAGATGAGGTTGAGCAGGAAGCGACGGCGGTCGGCCTTCGTCTCCAACCGGTCGATCTTCTCCACCGAGTCGATCCACTTGAAGCAGAACTCGGCCTTCTCGCGGATGGAGGGGATGTTCTCGACCGCCGCGAAGGCCGCCGCGCGGTCCTCCGGGTCGGGCAGATACGTGTCGAGGAGGGTCAGATAGAACTGGACATGGACCGCCTCCTCGAAGAGCTGCCGCGACAGATACAGCCGTGCCTCGGGGGAGTTGATGTGCTTGTACAGCGTCAGCACGAGGTTGTTCGCCACGATCGAGTCGCCCGTCGCGAAGAACGCGACCAGCCGGCCGATCAGATGCTGCTCACCGGGCGTGAGCTTCGCCAGGTCGGCGACGTCCGAGTGGAGGTCGACCTCCTCGACGGTCCAGGTGTTCTTGATGGCGTCCCGGTAGCGCTCGTAGAAGTCGGGGTAGCGCATCGGGCGGAGCGTCAGCTCGAAGCCGGGGTCGAGCAGGTTCTGGGCGCTATGGGTGGGCATTACTGGCAGGCCTCGCAGGACTCGGGGTTCTCAAGGGAGCAGGCGACGGCGTCGGGGTCGGCGATCTGCTGGGCGGGGACGGTGGCTTGGGCGCGGGCCGCGCGGGCCGCGCGGGCGATCCGGGTCGCCGGGCGCGAGCGCAGGTAGTACGTCGTCTTCAGGCCCTGCTTCCAGGCGTAGGCGTACATCGAGGAGAGCTTGCCGATGGTCGGCGTCTCCATGAAGAGGTTCAGCGACTGGGCCTGGTCCAGATACGGGGTGCGGGCGGCGGCCATGTCGATCAGACCACGCTGCGAGATCTCCCACGCCGTGCGGTACAGCGTCCGTACGTCCTCGGGGATCCAGGCGAAGTCCTGCACCGATCCGTTCGCGTCGCGCAGCGCCTCACGGGTCCTGGCGTCCCAGACGCCGAGGTTCTTGAGGTCCTGCACCAGATACGAGTTGACCTGGAGGAACTCGCCGGAGAGGGTCTCGCGCTTGAACAGGTTGGAGACCTGCGGCTCGATGCATTCGTACGCACCCGCGATCGAGGCGATGGTCGCGGTCGGCGCGATGGCCAGCAGCAGCGAGTTGCGCATGCCGACGGCGGCGATGCGCTCGCGCAGGGCCGCCCAGCGCTCGGGCCAGGTGGGCGTGACGCCGTAGTGGTCGGGGTGCAGCACACCCCGCGCGGTACGGGTCTTCTCCCAGGCGGGCAGCGGACCGATGGGGGTCCCCCCTGCACCGGAGCTTGTCGCAGGCGCTTGGGGGCGCTCGGCGAGGTCGGCGGAGGCCTCGTACGCGGCGAGCATGACGCGCTCGGCGATCCGCGTGGACAGGGCCTTGGCCTCCGGCGAGTCGAAGGGCAGGCGCAGTTGGAAGAAGACGTCCTGCAGCCCCATGGCGCCGAGGCCGACCGGGCGCCACCGGGCGTTGGAGCGGGCCGCCTCCTCGGTCGGGTAGAAGTTGATGTCGACGACCCGGTCGAGGAAGGTGACGGCGGTACGGACGGCGGAGTCCAGCCGCTCCCAGTCGAGTTCACCCGCCACGGTGTCGACGAACGCGCCCAGGTTGACGGAGCCCAGGTTGCAGACCGCAGTCTCGCCGTCGTCCGTGACCTCCAGGATCTCCGTGCAGAGATTGGAGGAGTGGACGACATGGCCCGGCTCGGCCGTCTGGTTGGCGGTGCGGTTGGCGGCGTCCTTGAACGTCATCCAGCCCTGGCCGGTCTGCGCGAGGGTCCGCATCATCCGGCCGTACAGCTCACGGGCGGGCATCGTCTTGCGGGCGAGGCCCTTCGCCTCGGCCGCGCGGTAGGCGGCGTCGAACTCCTCGCCCCACAGGTCGACCAGCTCGGGCACGTCGGAGGGCGAGAACAGCGACCACGGCTCGTCGGCGGCGACCCGGCGCATGAACTCGTCCGGCACCCAGTGCGCGAGGTTGAGGTTGTGGGTGCGCCGCGCGTCCTCGCCGGTGTTGTCGCGCAGCTCCAGGAACTCCTCGATGTCCAGGTGCCAGGTCTCCAGATAGACCGCCGCCGCGCCCTTGCGCCGGCCGCCCTGGTTCACGGCGGCGACCGAGGCGTCGAGCGTCTTCAGGAACGGGACGATGCCGTTGGAGTGCCCGTTGGTGCCGCGGATCAGCGAACCCCGCGCGCGGATACGGGAGTACGAGAGGCCGATGCCGCCGGCGTGCTTGGAGAGGCGGGCGACCTGGTGGTAGCGGTCGTAGAGGGAGTCCAGCTCGTCCTTGGGGGAGTCGAGGAGGTAGCAGGACGACATCTGGGGGTGCCGGGTACCGGAGTTGAAGAGCGTGGGGGAGGAGGGCAGGTACTCCAGCCGGCTCATGAGCGCGTACAGCGCCGCGACCTCGTCCATGGCGTGGGCGGTGTCGTCCTCGGCGAGACCGGAGGCGACGCGCAGCAGGAAGTGCTGCGGGGTCTCGATGACCTTGCGGGTGATCGGGTGGCGCAGCAGATAGCGGCTGTGGAGGGTACGCAGGCCGAAGTACCCGAAGCGGTCGTCGGCGGCCGGGTCCACGAGCGCGTCGAGGCGGTCGGCGTGGTGGCCGACGAACGTGGCCGTGCGGTCCGCGATGAGCCCTTCCCGGTGCCCGACCGCGATGGACTCCGTGAAGGACGTGACCTGCTGCGAGGCCGCCTCGGCGGCGATGGAGAGCGTCAACAGGCGGGCGGCGAGCCGGGAGTAGGCGGGGTCCTCGGAGATGAGCCCGGCCGCGGCCTCCGTGGCCAGCTCGCGCAGCTCCGCCTCGTCCGCCCGCGCGGAGCGGCCCCGCAGCGCGGCGGCGGCCACCCGGCCGGGGTCGGCGTCGGGGAGGTCGGCGGTCAGCTCGGTCAGGGTCCGCAGCAGGGCGGCACCGGGACCGTCGGTCCCGTCGGTCGCCGCGAGTGTCGCTGAAGCCGGTTCGGCTGGCGCGATGGTCACGTAGGGCTCTCCCTCGCTCGGCACGGGGCCTGGCAGAGGGCGGAGGCGGGCTCACGAGCGCAGGGGCGCGTCGCGTCCACCGGCCCATTCCACGAGGCCCGGACGTCAGGGCGCCCGGACCGGACGGTCGGGCGCCGCTGTCGGCAGGTCCTCGGACTGGACCTCGTACACCACCCCGTCCAGGGACGGAGGCGTACAAGTACACCGTTGCGGGACAGTTCCGGATTCGCACCGGATTCCCCTGCGGCGACAGCGAGCACGAGCATACATCTTGTGCCGGGGCGCCATGCCACCCCCACATGTTGTGTCATGGTGGGCCGAACTCCCCATGACCTCGGGGCATGTCAGAGCGTCAGCGCATAGGTGAGAAGGGTGATGTCGTCGAGCTCGGGGAGCGGGTTCCAGTCGCGGTCGGGGGTGCGGGTGAAGCCCAGGCGCGTGTAGATACGGTGGGCGGTGTGCATGGTGCGTTGGGTCGACAGGACGAGGCGCGCACAGCCCGGGACGGCCCGCGCGCGGTCGACACAGGCGCGTACGAGAGCCTCGCCGACGCCCCGGCCGCGCGCGTCATGGGCGACCGCGAGCATGCGTATCTCGGCCTCCCCGGGCTCGGCGATATCGGCCATGGGGCCGCCGGACGGGACGAAGGTCACGCCGCCGAGCACCCGGTCGCGCTCGACGGCCACCAGCACCTCGGCGGCGGCGGCCCGCGCGGCCACGTCCCGCAGCACCCCGAGATAGGGGTCACTCCCGCCGAAGTCGAGCAGCCCGTCCTGGAGATAGGCCTGGGCGGTGATCTCCCCGAGGAGGCCGTACTCGGCGGACTGTGCTTGCCGGATCAAGATGTCCATGGGGGCAAGTGTGCGGGAGGGGTACGACAACGGGCCGCCGGATTTCCGTCCGACGGCCCGCGATCGGGTCCTGCTCAGTGCGTACTCACTGCCTACTTACTGTGCACTCACCGCGTGCTCGGCCCGCGCTCAGTGCGCCGCCTCGGTCAACTCGACCTGGACGCCCGGGTCCCCGGCGTCCGCGGTGTAGTCCTCCGGCTTGGTCTCGTCGACCCCTTCCGGGGCCTTCAGCGCCCGCAGGACGACCGTCACGACCACCGTGACCAGAACGTTCAGCACGAAGGCCGTCAGGCCGATGTAGCCGATCTCGCCGATCCCCGGGATCTCCTTCGCCGAGCCGCCGAAGTGCTTCTGGGTCGGGGAGGCGACGCCGTACGCGGCGACCGTGCCGTACACCATGCCGACCGCCCAGCCCGCCAGCAGCGCCCAGCGGTGGAACCAGCGGGTGAACAGGCCGCCGACCAGCGCCGGGAAGGTCTGCAGGATCCAGATGCCGCCCAGCAACTGGAAGTTGATCGCCACGGTCTTGTCCATCGTCAGGACGAAGACCAGGGCGCCCACCTTCACCAGCAGGGACACGAGCTTGGAGACCTTCGTCTCCTGCGCGGCCGTGGCGTCCGGCTTGATGAAGTCCTTGTAGATGTTGCGGGTGAACAGGTTCGCCGCCGCGATCGACATGATCGCCGCCGGAACCAGCGCGCCGATGCCGATCGCCGCGAACGCCACGCCCGCGAACCAGTCCGGGAACATGTCCTCGAAGAGCTGCGGAATCGCCAACTGCCCGTTGTCCACCTTGATCCCGGCGGCGATCGCCATGAACCCGAGCAGCCCCAGCAGCCCCAGCATCAGCGAGTACAGCGGCAGGATCGTGGTGTTGCGACGGATCACATTGCGGCTGCGCGAGGACAGCGTCGCCGTGATCGAGTGCGGGTACATGAACAGCGCGAGCGCGGAGCCGAGCGCCAGCGTGGCGTACGTCCACTGACCGCCCGCGGCCGGGACCACACCGCCCGCGCCCTGCGTCGTGAACTTCTCGCCCGCCTTCGCGAAGATGTCGTCGAAGCCGCCCAGCTTGATCGGGATGTAGATGATCGCCACCGCGATCACGATGTAGATCAGCGTGTCCTTCACGAACGCGATCAGGGCGGGGGCCCGCAGCCCCGAGGAGTAGGTGTACGCGGCGAGCACACCGAAGGCGAGCAGCAGCGGGAGGTCCTTCACGAACCAGTTCGCGTTCTCGCCGCCGCCCACGCCCATCACGTCCAGCACGGCCTGGATACCGACCAGTTGGAGGGCGATGTAGGGCATCGTCGCCAGGATGCCGGTGATCGCCACCGCCAGTGACAGGCCCTTCGAGCCGAACCGGCCGCGGACGAAGTCCGAGGTCGTCACATAGCCGTGCCGGTGCGAGACCGACCACAGCCGGGGCAGGAAGGTGAAGATCAGCGGATAGACCAGGATGGTGTACGGGACCGCGAAGAAGCCCGCGGCACCGGCCGCGTAGATCGCCGCCGGGACGGCCACGAACGTGTACGCCGTGTAGAGGTCGCCGCCGAGCAGGAACCACGTGACCCAGGTGCCGAACGACCGTCCGCCCAGGCCCCATTCGTCCAGGCTGTGCTCGTTCTCGGCCTTGCGCCAGCGCGCCGCGAGGAAGCCCATGACCGTGACGGCCAGGAAGAAGAAGATGAAGACGCCGAGAGCGACGCCGTTCACGCCGTCCTTCACTGCGACACACCCCCCTTCCGGGAGGCGCGGGCGCGCTGGTCACGCTGCCAGAGCTGGTACGCGAGCACCGTCAGGGCGGTGGAGATCAGTACCCACGCCATCTGGTACCAGTAGAAGAAGGGGATGCCGATCAACGTGGGGTCCGTCTTGGCGTAGGAGCCCACCCACAACATCGCCACGAAGGGCGCTACGAGACAGAGTGCGATGACGACGCGCAGGGGCGTCACCATCGCCTCTCTGCTCCCATCCGACTGATCCGACATGCGGGGGCTCCACTTCCTACTGATCACCTGTGTGATGGGCAGGAAATGTAGGTGACGGGGTGGCGGAGGGGAAGACCTTGTCCGCAGTTCGGTCCCGCGTATACCGGTTCGGCAACGGTCGGCCGCCCGTGGTTGTCAGTCCGTGTGTCGGTCCTGGTGTCAGTACCTGTCCCTGTGTGTCGGTCCTTGTCTGCCGGCCTGCCAGTCCCTGTGTGTCAGTCCTGGGGTCGCTTGAGCCGTGCGACGAACTTGTAGCGGTCCCCGCGGTACACGGAGCGCACCCACTCCACCGGCTTGCCCTCCTGGTCCAGCGAGTGCCGGGAGAGCATCAGCATCGGCAGGCCCACGTCCGTGCCGAGCAGGCCCGCCTCGCGCGGGGTGGCCAGCGAGGTCTCGATGGTCTCCTCGGCCTCCGCGAGCCGGACGCCGTAGACCTCCGCGAGCGCCGTGTACAGGGAGGTGTACTTGACCAGCGAGCGGCGCAGCGCCGGGAAGCGCTTGGCGGACAGATGCGTGGTCTCTATGGCCATCGGCTCGCCACTCGCCAGCCGCAGCCGCTCGATCCGCAGCACCCGGCCGCCGGCCGAGATGTCGAGGAGCCCGGCGAGGCTGTCGTCGGCGGTGACATAGCCGATGTCCAGCAGTTGCGAGGTCGGTTCGAGGCCCTGGGCGCGCATGTCCTCGGTGTAGGAGGTCAGTTGGAGCGCCTGCGAGACCTTCGGCTTGGCGACGAACGTGCCCTTGCCCTGGATGCGCTCCAGGCGTCCCTCCACCACCAGTTCCTGGAGGGCCTGGCGCACGGTCGTGCGCGAGGTGTCGAACTCGGCGGCCAGAGTGCGCTCGGGAGGTACCGGGGTGCCGGGCGGCAGCGTCTCCGTCATGTCGAGCAGATGCTTCTTCAGGCGGTAGTACTTGGGTACGCGCGCGGTGCGGACGGTCGGCCCGCCCCCGCTCTCCGCACCGCTGACGTCGGTGGTCATGCTCTGCCTTCCCGGCTCCGTACGCCGAAGCGGCCGACCGGCCGTCGGCCACGGCTCCATCGTGGCACGGCTTCATGGGGGAGCGATCCGCCGAGGATCCGCTCGCATGGTCCGCGCTCCCGGCCACGCGGCCGGGGATTCCCTCTGTATACCGTCGGCGCTCTTGCTGGTCTAGTCCACAGCGCCCGAAGGGGGCCGGTCGGACCGTGACCGGTGGGCCGCTCGGGCAGCAGCCGGTGGACCTGTTGAACATCGGCGGGTGTGCCTGCCGAGCAGTGGTCGGCGAGCCCGCCGGTTTCGCTGGATTCGTCCTCGAAGGTCATCGCATATCAGGATTCCTGCTTAAAGGTCCTTGCATATGTAGGTCCCATAACGGACCTCAGGAGCACCCTGAACGCCCTTGACACGCCTATTGGTCTGGGCCAAGCTCCCCGTACTGGTCTACACCATTGGTCCAGTCCCGGCCCCATGGGCGGTGTGCGCTGACACTTCGACCGTCGCTCAACCGCGGGGAGGCAGGGGGGTTTGTGGCATCCCTGAGGAGGGTGGCGTGAAGCGCAAGCTGGTAGCCGCGATCGGTATCGCGGGCATGATGGTCTCCATCGCGGCATGCGGGGACAGCGACGGCAAGTCCGGGGGCTCGGACGCCAAGGAACTCACCGTCTGGCTGACGGTCGACGCCCAGAACAACTGGCCCGCGCTGGTCAAGGCCGCCGACGACGCGGTGATCAAGAAGCACCCCGGCCTCAAGATCAAGCACGAGTACTACGGCTGGCCGGACAAGAACACCAAGCTCGACGCGGTCCTCGCCACCGACAAGGCGCCCGACGTGGTCGAGATGGGCAACAGCGAGATGCTCGGCTACATGGTCAAGGGCGCCTTCGCCCCCGTCGACACGGCGAAGTTCGACAACTCCGCCCAGTGGCTGGACGGCCTCAAGACCTCGGTGACCTACGAGGGCAAGACCTACGGTGTGCCGTACTACGCCGGTGGCCGCGTCGCCACCTGGCGCAAGGACGTGGCCGAGGCGGCCGGCGTCAAGGCGACCCCGAAGACGTACAAGGAACTGACCGCCGCCCTGGACAAGATCCAGAAGAAGGAAGGCGACAAGTTCAACGCCTGGTACCAGCCGACGCGCGACTGGTACGCCGCCATGTCCTTCGTGTACGACGCGGGCGGCTCCATAGCCAAGGAGGAGGGCGGCCAGTGGAAGGCCAACCTCTCCTCGGCCGAGTCCCTCAAGGGTCTCACCGCGTACAAGAAGGTCGTCGACGACTACATGCACGGTGACAAGACCAAGGACGAGTCCGACCGCTACATCGTCTACGGTCAGGGCAAGTCCGGCATGATCTTCGGTGCCGCCTGGGAAGGCGCGACCTCGGCCGACCCGAAGAACGACAAGACGGGCAAGCTCAAGGACAACCTCGAGAGCTTCGTGATGCCCGGCCCGTCCGGCAAGAACATCCCCGTGTTCCTGGGCGGTTCGGACCTCGCGATCCCGGTGAAGTCCACGAAGCAGGACCTGGCCGCCGAGTGGATCAACGCCCTCACCGGCCCCCAGGGCCAGAAGGGCCTGATGGCCAAGGGCAACCTGCCCAACAACAAGACCGACCTCGCCACGCTGAAGAAGGACCCGGCGACGGAGGTCCCGGCCACCGCGGCCGAGTCCAACTGGTTCGTCCCGATGGCCCCGGGCTGGGGCCAGGTCGAGAAGGCGCAGATCCTCCAGACCATGCTGCAGGAGATCGGCACCGGCAAGAAGTCGGTCGAGGCCGCCGCGAAGGACGCGGACACCGCGATCGACAAGGTCATCAACACCAAGTGACCCGCGCGGGGCTCCGTCCGGCATCTCCCGGTCGGGGCCCCGCCTCCCGCACGACCGCGCCGGGCGGCCCCGCCCGAGGCGGTCGTGCGGGGCTCTGCCGTCGTACGACCTGAGGGACGCTGAGGAGCGCACCATGAGTGCCGCAGACACCACCACCCCTGCCAAGGTGCCGCCGCCGCGGCCCGCGCCGCCACCGGACGTCCCCGAACAGCCGCGCCAGAAGCGGCCATCGGCGATCGCCGCGGCCCCCTGGGCGCTGCTCGCGCCCTGTCTGCTGATCCTCGTCCTGGTGATGGGCTATCCGCTGGTCCGGCTGGTCACCCTGTCCTTCCAGACGTTCGGCCAGTCCCAACTCTGGGGCTTCAAGCCCGCCGAGTCGGCCGGCTTCGCCAACTTCACCAAGGTGCTGGGCGACAGCGGGTTCTGGGCGGTCGTCCTGCGCACGATCGTCTTCGCCGCCGGTTCGGTGATCTTCACGATGGTCGTCGGCATGCTGATCGCGCTGCTGCTGCAGCGGGTCTCCGGCTGGGTGAAGACCCTCGTCAACATCGCCCTCGTGGCCAGTTGGGGCATGCCGATCATCGTCGCGACCACGGTCTTCAAGTGGCTCTTCGACTCGGACTACGGCGTCTTCAACGCGCTCCTCAGCAAGCTGCCCGGCGTCGACATGATCGGCCACAACTGGTTCGCGAGCGGACCCGAGGGCCTGTTGGTGATCATGCTCCTGGTGGTCTGGGGCGCCGTCCCGTTCGTGGTCATCACCCTCGGGGCGGGCCTCACCCAGGTGCCCAAGGAACTGGAGGAGGCGGCCCGGCTCGACGGCGCGGGCGCCTGGGGCGTCTTCCGCCATGTGACCCTGCCGATCCTCAAGCCGATCATCGTGATGCTCACGACGCTCTCGGTCATCTGGGACATGGGCGTCTTCCCCCAGGTCTTCGTGATGCGCAACGGCCATCCCGAGTCCGAGTTCCAACTGCTGACGACCTATTCGTACGACCAGGCGTTCATGCGCAACGACTACGGCCAGGGCTCCGCGATCGCCTTGATCACCGTGGTGCTGCTGCTCGGCGTCGTCGCCGTCTACATGCGCCAGATGCTCAAGATCGGAGAGGTGGAATGAGCGCGATCGCCGCGTCCGGGCGCCGAGGGGGGAAGTCCAGGCTCGGCTGGAACCTCCTCGGACTGCTCGTCTTCGTCACCGCGGGCTTCCCCGTCTACTGGATGCTCAACACGGCCTTCAAACCGGCGAAGGACGCCATCGACCCGGACCCGAGCCTGCTGCCGACCGGCCTCACGCTCACCAACTTCCGCCGGGCGCTGGACATCGCCGACTTCTGGGGGCCGGTGGGCCGCAGCCTCGTCGTGTCGCTGACGGTGGTCGTCATCGGCATCTTCGTCGGCCTGCTGGCGGCGCTCGCCATCTCCCGCTTCGCCTTCCGCGGCCGGAAGGTCGTGATCGTGGGCATCCTCGCGGTCCAGATGGTCCCCCTCGTCGCCATGATCATCCCGGTCTTCCTGCTCCTCAACGACCTCGGTCAGTACGACAAGCTCTCCGGCCTGATCGTCACGTATCTGACCTTCATCCTCCCGTTCACGGTGTGGACGCTGCGCGGCTTCATCGTCAACATCCCGCGCGAGCTGGAGGAGGCGGCCATGGTCGACGGCTGCTCCCGCACCGGCGCCTTCCTCCGCGTGGTCTTCCCGCTGCTCGCCCCCGGCCTGGTCGCCACCTCGGTCTACGGCTTCATCCAGGCCTGGAACGAGTATCTGTACGCCCTGATGCTGATGAGCCAGCAGAACCAGACCGCGACCGTCTGGCTCGGCAATTTCACCACCAAGCACGGCACCGAGTACGCCCCGATGATGGCCGGCTCCACGATGATGGCGGTGCCGATCGTCGTGCTCTTCCTCCTCGTCCAGCGCAAGATGGCCGCGGGCCTCACCGCGGGCGCCGTGAAGGGATAACGCCACCGATGACGACCTACGCCCGCGGTACCGACACCCTCACCCGTGACGCCCTGACCGTCCTCCAGCCCGGCTTCACCGGCACCACGGCCCCCGACTGGCTGCTGCGCCGGCTCGGCGAAGGCCTCGCGTCCGTGGGCCTGTTCGGCCGCAACATCACCTCGCCCGACCAACTGTCCTCCCTGACCGCCCAGTTGCGCGCCGAGCGCGACGACGTCCTCGTCGCCATCGACGAGGAGGGAGGCGACGTCACCCGCCTCGAAGTGGGCACGGGATCCTCCTTCCCGGGCAACCACGCGCTCGGCGCGGTGGACGACGTGGAGCTGACCCGCCAGGTGGCGCACGAACTCGGCCGCCGCCTCGCCGCCTGCGGCGTGAACCTCAACTGGGCGCCGTCCGCCGACGTGAACTCCAACCCCGCGAACCCGGTGATCGGCGTACGGTCCTTCGGCGCCGACACCCATCTGGTGGCCCGGCACACCGCCGCGTACGTCACGGGCCTCCAGTCCGCCGGAGTCGCCGCCTGCACCAAGCACTTCCCCGGACACGGCGACACGGCCGTGGACTCGCACCACGCGCTGCCCCGTATCGACGCGGAGCCCGCCGTGCTCCAGGAACGCGAACTCGCCCCGTTCCGCGCCGCGATCGCCGCGGGCACCCGCGCGGTGATGAGCGCGCACATCCTGGTCCCGGCCCTCGACCCGAACCGCCCCGCGACCCTGTCCCCGCGCATCCTGACCGAGCTGCTGCGCGGCGACCTCGGCTACGACGGCCTGATCGTCACCGACGGCATGGAGATGCGGGCGATCGCCGGGACCTACGGCATCGAACGCGGCAGCGTCCTCGCCATCGCGGCCGGCGCCGACGCGATCTGCGTGGGTGGCGGCCTCGCGGACGACGCGACGGTACGCGGCCTGCGGGACGCGCTCGTCACGGCCGTACGCTCGGGCGAACTGCCCGAGGAGCGGCTCGTCGAGGCGGCGGAACGCGTACGTGCACTGGCCCGCTGGACGGCGTCCGCGGCGCGGAGCGCCGCCGCCGGGCGGGAGACGACCGGCAGCGACGTCGGCCTGCTGGCGGCCCGGCGCGCCCTCACGGTCACCGGGGCGCAGGACTTCGCCCCGCTCATCGTGCCGCCCTACGTTGCCGCGTTCACCCCCGTCGCGAACATCGCCGTGGGCGACGAGACCCCCTGGGGCGTGGCTGCGGAACTGCTGCGGCTGCTGCCCGGCACGGAGACGGGCACCTTCGCGGGCGACGAGGCGGGGAAGGCGGCTTTGGCGGTCGCCGGAGAGCGGCGGATCGTGGCCGTGGTCCGCGACGAACACCGCCACCCGTGGATGACCCGGGCCCTCGACACGCTCCTCGCGCGGCGCCCCGACACGATCGTGGTCGAGATGGGCGTCCCCCAGGCCGCTCCCCGCGGCGCCCTGCACATCGCCACCTACGGCGCGGCCCGTGTCTGCGGCCGGGCGGCGGCGGAGGTCATCGCGGGCGCGTAGCCCGGCGGCGGAAGGGGCGGTCATCCCAGGGAGTCCTTGGACTCCCTGCCCTGACCGCCCCTTCTCCCTGCCTGGGGGCGCTACAGGCCCTGCCAGTCCGGCTTGTCGGCGTACGTGTGCCGGAAGTAGGCGGCGAGCTTCAGCTTGGACGCGGCGGCCTCGTCGACGACGACCGTCGCATGCGGATGGAGCTGGAGCGCGGAGGCCGGGCAGACCGCGGCGACCGGGCCCTCGACGGTCGCGGCGACCGCGTCCGCCTTGCCCTCACCGGTCGCGAGGAGCACGAGATGCCGCGCCTCCAGGATGGTCCCTATGCCCTGGGTGATCACATGGTGCGGCACCTGATCGATGTCGCCGTCGAAGAAGCGCGCGTTGTCGATACGGGTCTGCTCGGTCAGCGTCTTGATGCGTGTGCGCGAGGCGAGCGAGGAGCACGGCTCGTTGAACCCGATGTGCCCGTCGGTTCCGATCCCGAGCAACTGGAGGTCCACGCCACCGGCCGCGGCCAGCGCGCTGTCGTACGCCGCGCACGCGCCCGGGATGTCCTCGGCGGTGCCGTCGGGCCCCATGAACGCGTCCATGCCGATCCCGAGCGGCTCCAGGACCTCTCGCCGCAGGACGGAGCGGTACGACTCCGGATGCTCGGCCGGCAGCCCCACGTACTCGTCGAGCTGGGCGATCCGCGCCCGCGAGACGTCCACGGCACCGGAGCGCACCTTGGCCGTCAGCGCCTCGTACACGGGCAGCGGGGTGGAGCCGGTGGCCACACCGAGCAGGGCGTCGGGCTTGCGGCCGAGCAGCCGCGCCATGGCCTCGGCGATCAGTTCGCCGCCCGCCCGGGGGTCCGGGACGATGACAACTTCCACAGGGGGCCTGCCGATCTGAAGAGGGACTCAACTGGGACCCGGAGGGACTGTGTGGACTATGCGGTTGAGATGCTGTTGGGATCTATGTGGTTTAGACCAATCTAACAGAAGTGCCGTCTTCGGCGGGAGGGTTGAGATGGGGGCCGACGCGTGAGGTGACGCGTCATGTCGCCCGCGGATGCGTGGGCGGGCGGCCGGGTGGGTAGCTGGTGGGGTGGCTGGTAAAGAGACCACAACAAACCGTTGCCGACGCATGGACACGCGCCGGGGGACACAGGAACATGGTCTATGACGCATGGTCTACACCACAAAACGTAAGTAAAGTAAGTAAAGCGCGCGCATGGTGCCGTGGTTGAGGTGCGTGCGAGGTGCGTGGCACACATGAACCTCCGTCTTCCCCGCACAGGAAGACGGACCGAGGAACCGGCGCTCTCTGCCCTGACCGCTCCGGCTCCTCGACCTTCGGCCGACCGGGACCGCACACCCACGGCCGTTGCTGCTCCGGGCTGCGGTGCCGGGAGGGTTGAGGGTCCCTCCCAGGCGCCGCGGCCCGCGGGTGTCCCGGGAGGCGCCCCGAGCTGATTTCGAGCGATGTCCCAGGCCCCAGGTACGCTCGCAACTGTGCCCTCCATGAACGAGCTGGTCCGCCAGCACACCACCCTGAGCGACTCCGACCTGGAGTGGCTGCATCTGCTGGTGTCGGAGTGGCAGCTTCTCGCCGACCTCTCCTTCGCCGACCTGGTGCTGTGGGTGCCCACGCGTGACGGCACGCGCTATGTCTCGGTGGCCCAGATGCGCCCCAACACCGGCCCCACCTCGTACCAGAACGACATGGTCGGCCATCTCGTCCCGCGCGGCCGTCGCCCCATGCTGGACGCCGCCCTGGACGAGGGCCGGATCGTGCGCGAGGGCGACCCCGAGTGGCGCGAGGAGGTCCCGGTCCGGGTCGAGTCCATTCCCGTCCGGCGGGAGGGGCACATCCTCGGCGTCATCGCGCGCAACACCAACCTGCTGACCGTACGGACCCCGAGCCGCCTGGAGCTGACCTACCTCCAGAGCGCCTCCGACCTCGCCCAGATGATCGCCGCCGGGGCCTTCCCGCTCCCCGGCCAGCAGGTCGACATGGACGCCTCGCCGCGCGTCGGCGACGGACTGATCCGGCTGGACGCGGACGGCATCGTCCAGTACGCCTCGCCCAACGCCCTCTCCGCCTACCACCGGCTGGGCCTGGCCGCCGATCTCGTCGGACACCACCTCGGCCGGACCACCGCCGAACTCGCCCCGTCCCGGGGTCCGGTGGACGAGGCGCTCGCCAAGGTGGCCAGTGGCTGGGCACCGCGGGAGTTCGAGATCGAGGCCCATGACGGGGTGATCCAGTTCCGGACGATCCCCCTCAAGCCCAAGGGCACCCGGATCGGTTCGCTGGTCCTGTGCCGGGATGTCACGGAACTGCGCAGGCGCGAGCGCGAGTTGATAACGAAGGACGCGACCATCCGGGAGATCCACCACCGGGTGAAGAACAACCTCCAGACGGTCGCCGCCCTGCTGCGGCTGCAGGCCCGGAGGATCGGTTCCGCGCAGGGACGGGAGGCGCTCGAGGAGGCCGTACGGCGCGTGGGCTCGATCGCGATCGTGCATGAGACGCTGTCTCAGAACCTGGACGAGCGCGTGGAGTTCGACGAGATCGCCGACCGGGTGCTGGCGATGGTCACCGAGATCTCGCCCGGCAAGGTCACCGGCCGGCGCACCGGACGCTTCGGCATCCTGGACGCCGAGGTCGCCACCCCGCTCTCCATGGTGCTGACCGAGGTGCTGCAGAACGCCCTCGAGCACGGCTTCCAGCAGGACCGGACCGGCACGGTCGAGGTCTCGGCGGTGCGGGGCGGGACCACGAAGGAGGGCCGCCTGCTGGTCACCGTCAAGGACGACGGGATCGGCCTGCCCGAGGGCTTCGACGCGCACCGGGCGGGCAACCTCGGCCTGCAGATCGTACGGACCCTGGTGGAGGGCGAGTTGGGCGGCGACTTCGACATGGTCTCCGGCCCCGAGGGCGGGACGCGGGTCATCCTGGACATCCCGGTGCGGACGCACAAGTGAGCGGGCCGACCACAGCAATGAGCCCCGGACCACGAAGGGTCCGGGGCTGAAAGCTGATGTCCGGCTGATGCCGGCTACTGCGCGCTGCGGCTCGGGGGGCGGGAGACGCTCTCGCTGTCTACGACGTCGTGCCGTGAGGCACGGATGCCGCCAGGCTCAGGCTCGCGGGGTGGGTGTGTCAGGCGGAGGCCTGACGGGCCCGGTTGCGAGCGGCGCGGCGCTTCATGGCGCGGCGCTCGTCCTCGCTGAGACCACCCCAGACGCCGGAGTCCTGACCGGACTCGAGCGCCCACTGCAGGCACTGCTCGATCACCGGGCAGCGGCGGCAGACGGCCTTGGCTTCCTCGATCTGCAGCAGCGCGGGACCGGTGTTGCCGATGGGGAAGAAGAGCTCGGGGTCTTCCTCGCGGCAAACGGCGTTGTGACGCCAGTCCATGGCTGCTACCTCTCCTTGGTATTACGTGCAGGGATGCTTGTGAATGTGAACGCTTTCACGAATCCCTCGACAAGTGAAGGGCCGAGCGTCAGACGTGCTGACGTGGTCCTTTGGATTGAGGAGGGGTTCGGGCTCTCTGTGGGGGTCGATGGTGCGAGCCGTCCCGAGCGCCACGTAGAGACTCGCAAACCTCAGCGGCGGATACAACCCCTTCCGGAAAGTTTTTTTTGATTCCTTGGTGTCGACTAGGTCACAGCCGTACTTCCAAGGGGTGGACCCTGGCCTAAACGTTCGAGTGAAAGGACTTTGGGCTCTTCTGCTCACACAATCACACGCAGTGCACGGCGTACGCCTGTGAACGTCACGCTCGTACGGACGCCCAGGTGATCACCGTCCATCTGGAGGGGGAGTGGCGCCTTCGAATGCAAGGTGAACTCGGTCAGATCATGAAGAGAGACCGCGTTCTTGCCGTGCGGCCCGCGGTCGGGGGACGAAGTGAGCAACTGGGTCGCATACCGGGCAACCGAAGCCGTCGACATGCGACGGAGGGCGAGTATGTCGAGCCCGGTATCGAACGAGGCCTTAGGTGACGCGTACACCGGACGATTGCCGAGAAACGTCCAGGGCGCGGTGTTGCAGATTATGGACATGACGAGATCGGTGATCGGCTCTTCGCCGGCGCGTTCCAACGTGATCATTCCGTGCCTGCGATGCGGATCGTCCAGAAACTGACGCATCGCTTGGCGCAGATACAACGCATGGGTGGAACGCTTGCCCTGTTCCCGATGCTGTTCGACCCGGCCGACGACACCCGCGTCGAAGCCGAGTCCGGCATTGAAGGTGAACCAGCGCGCGGGCGCCGCCTCGTCCTCGGTCCCCGGGGTGCCCGCGGCGACCCCGAGGCCCACCGTGTACTCGCGGCGCTCGCGCAGCGCGTCGAGGAGCGCGCCCGTGGCCTCCACCGGCTCGTTGGGCAGGCCGAGCGCGCGGGCGAAGACGTTCGTCGAACCGCCGGGGACGACGGCGAGACCGGGGAGATGATCCGGGTCGGGGCCGCGGTACAGCAGGCCGTTGACGACCTCGTTGACGGTGCCGTCACCGCCGAGCGCCACGACCAGCTCGACGTCATTGCTCTCCGCCGCCTGCCGACCGAGGTCCCGGGCATGCCCGCGGTACTCGGTGGTCACCACGTCGAGCTTCATCTCACTCGCCAGCGCGTGGATGAGAACGTCACGCGTTCGTGCGCTTGTGGTGGTTGCCGCCGGGTTGACCACGAGAAGTGCACGCATGGGGTGCAGCGTACCTACTGAGGGGTACCGACCGGGACCGAGGTGGGAATTCCGTAAGAGAGGAGGGAGCCGCGGCTGCGCCGGGACGGGCGCCGAGGGCTTCGCCGAGACGGGCGCCGAGGCCGGGTCCCTCGGGGGCGACGGCTACCCTTCTGGGGTGAGCGCTGAGCAGAACCCCACCTCCTCGACCCCCGCCGCCGAGCCCCGTCCCGGGCGGCTGACCGTCGCCGCCGCGCTGGCCGGGCTGGAGGGGCTCGCCCTGACCGTGGGCGGTGTCTGGATGCTCGTCCTCGGCCTCACGGGCTCGGACGACCGTCAGCAGGCCGTCACCGGCGGCATCACCCTGATCGTGCTCGCGCTGCTGCCCCTGCTGGCCGCGCGGGGGCTGCTGCTGTGCCGCCGCTGGAGCCGGGGGCCCGCCGTGATCACGCAGATCCTCGCGCTGCCGGTGGCCTACAACCTGCTCCAGGCCGACAGCGTCGCGATCCCGGCCGGGATCGTGCTCGCGGTGGTGGCGGTCACGGCGCTGGTGCTCCTGGTGAACTCGGAGACCACGCGGGCGCTGGGCATCCGGGGCCCCGGGGGTGCACCGGACCAGAAGTAGCCGGAGGGCGACCGGTGTCCCGGTCGCCCTCGGTCACTCCTCGACCAGCAACTTCTCCCGTAGCTGCGCCAGGGTCCGGGCCAGCAGCCGCGAGACGTGCATCTGCGAGATGCCGACCTCCTGCGCGATCTGCGACTGCGTCATGTTGCCGAAGAAGCGGAGCAGCAGGATCCGCTTTTCCCGGGGCGGCAGATCCTCCAGCAGCGGCTTCAGCGACTCGCGGTACTCGACGCCCTCCAGCGCCTCGTCCTCCGCGCCCAGGGTGTCCGCGACCGCCGGTGACTCGTCATCGGTGTCGGGAACGTCCAGGGACAGCGTCGAATACGCGTTGGCCGACTCCAGGCCCTCCAGGACCTCCTCCTCCGAGATGGCCAGCTTCTGGGCCAGCTCGTGGACCGTCGGGGAGCGGCCGTGCTGCTGGGACAGCTCGGCCGTGGCCGTCGTGAGGGCCAGGCGCAGCTCCTGCAGCCGCCGCGGCACCCGCACCGCCCAGCCCTTGTCACGGAAGTGACGCTTGATCTCGCCGACGACCGTCGGGGTCGCATACGTCGAGAACTCGACCCCGCGCTCCGGGTCGAAGCGGTCGACCGACTTGATCAGGCCGATGGTGGCGACCTGCGTGAGGTCGTCCAGCGGCTCACCGCGATTGCGGAAGCGGCGCGCGAGGTGCTCCACGAGCGGCAGATGCATACGGACCAGCCGATTGCGCAGCTCCGCGTACTCCTGGCTGTCCTTCTTCAGCCCGCGCAGCTCCACGAACATGGCCCGCGCTCCGCTGCGGTCCTGCGGGTCGTGCCGTGCGCCGGCCGGTGTGCCCTGCTCGGCGTTTCGCTCGTGCTCGCTCATCGTCCCGCCCGTCACCCTTCCCCCGGCTCCCGGCTCCTTGCGCGCTCTCGACGTCGCTCGCGGGGGAGGACCCTCGGGAACGACCGCCGAAGCGTCGTCCTCCGGGTGTGGGCGGGCCTGCTCGGGAATGCCGTCCACGCCGCCTGCCGCACGCGGCGGCTCGCTCGGGCTGCCGGCGTTCCCGCTGGAAAGTTCCCGTGTGCCGCGCTCTTCGTCCCGCACCGGCCCGTCCCCGTTCGTCACGTCGGCCCGGGTCCCGCGCCGCGCTGTTTGTAGAGGCTGATGGACACGGTCTTGTCATCGGCGACCGCCGAGGAGACCTTGCCGGCCAGGGCCGACAGGACGGTCCACGCGAACGTGTCCCGCGACGGAGCGTGACCGTCCGTCGTCGGGGCCGAGACCGTGACCTCCAAAGAGTCGTCGATGAGCCGGAAGACACAACTGAGCACCGAGCCGGGCACGGCCTGCTGAAGCAGGATCGCGCAGGCCTCGTCGACCGCGATGCGCAGGTCCTCGATCTCGTCGAGGGTGAAGTCCAAACGGGCCGCGAGACCGGCTGTGGCCGTGCGCAGCACCGACAGGTAGGCACCCGCTGCCGGCAGCCGGACTTCCACGAAGTCCTGGGTCGCGGGCTCGCCTGCGATCTGGGACACCCTCACCTCCAAGGTGATACATGCTCTTTCGGGGGCCGAGGGTCGCCCCCCGGGGTAACGCCCTACTGGTTCAGCGGTGACGTTATCGCGCTCTCGATTTCCTGTCCCTGGGACCCCGACCCCTCGCCATCACTCATAGTAAACCTATGTATACGTACAGTGGCTAGGGGTGTGCGGGCCCAATTCGGAAGAGCGCGCGCCGGATTGACGTACCCCGGCGTCGGAGCCCCGAACCGTTCGCCACCAGGGTCACACGAGTCCATGGTCGACGAAGCACCAACGCCAGCTCTCGCCCGGTTCGAAGGTACGCATCACCGGATGGCCGGAATCCTCGTAGTGCGCCGTCGCATGACGCAGCGGAGAGGAGTCGCAGCAGGCCACGTGTCCGCACTCCAGACACAGCCGCAGTTGCACCGGATCCGTGCCGGCGGCGAGGCACTCCAGGCACGTCTCGCTCCGGGGGGCGGGCTCGGGTCGCGGCAGCGCATCGATGTGCGTGCACTGTTTCATGGTGGCCAGGTTACGACGGGTCCGCGGGAAGCGGAGCGAATTCGAGAGCGGACCGGAACGAGAGCGAACCGGACCGGCCGGACCGGAACGAGAGCGGACGGGAAGCCGATGGACGTATTGCCGCTGCTGTTACTGATCGCGGGCAGTGCCGCCGTCGCCGGTCTCGCGCGCCGCACCCCCGTACCGGCACCGCTGCTGCTCGTCGCGGTGGGTCTCGCGGTCTCGTACGTGCCCGGGGTGCCCGTGTACACCCTCGACCCCGGCGTCGTCCTGCCGCTGGTGCTGCCGCCGCTGCTGTACGCGGCGGCCACCGACAGCTCCTATCTGGGCCTGCGCGCCCAGATGCGGCCGGTGGCGCTGCTGTCCGTCGGGTACGTGCTCTTCGCGACCGTGGTCGTGGGCGGGGCGGCGTATCTGATCGTCCCGCATCTGCCGCTGACCGCGGCGCTGGTGCTGGGCGCGGTGGTCGCGCCGCCGGACGCGGTCGCGGCCACGGCGGTCGCCCGGCGGGTGGGGCTGCCGTCGCGGATCACCACGATCCTGCAGGGCGAGTCGCTGGTGAACGACGCGACGGCGATCACCGCGTACAAGGTGGCGCTGGCGGCGGCGATCGGGGAGGGCGCCACCTGGGCGGGCGGCCTGCGGGAGTTCCTGATCGCGGCGGTCGGCGGGGTCCTGGTCGGGCTGGCGCTGATGGTGCCGATCCACTGGCTGCGCACCCGTCTGACGGAGGCGCTGCTGCAGAACACCCTCTCCCTGCTGATCCCGTTCGTCGCCTACGGGGTCGCGGAGTGGGCGCACGCCTCCGGGGTGCTCGCCGTGGTCGTCGTCGGCCTCTACCTCGGCCACCGCAACTGGCAGGTCGACTTCGCCACCCGGCTCCAGGAGGAGGCGGTGTGGAGGATGGCCGCGTTCCTCCTGGAGTCGGCGGTGTTCGCGCTCATCGGCCTGCAGTTGCCGTTCGTCCTGCGGGGCGTCGGCCGCTACGAGGGCCTGAGCGCGGCCGGGTACGCGGTGGCCCTCTTCCTCGTGGTCGCCGTCGCGCGGTTCGTGTGGGTGTATCCGGCGACCTTCCTGCCACGCGTGCTGTTCGCGCACATCCGCAGGCGCGAGGAGAACCCCACCTGGAAGGCGCCGTTCGTCATCGCCTGGGCCGGGATGCGAGGTGTGGTCTCGCTCGCGATCGCGTTCTCGATCCCCCTCACGGTGCACGGCGGCGGCGCGTTCCCGCACCGCAATCTGATCCTCTTCCTGACCTTCACGACGGTGATCGGCACGCTCGTGGTGCAGGGGCTGACCCTGCCCCTGCTGATCCGGATGCTGCGCCTGCCGGGGCGCGACGCCCAGGCCGAGACCCTCGCGGAGGCCAACGCCCAGGCACAGGCATCCCGGGCCGCCGAACAGCGCCTCGACGAACTCCTCACCGACGAACGCAACGCCCTGCCGCCGCCGTTGGTGGACCGCCTCCGCACGGTCCTCGAACACCGGCGCAACGCCGTGTGGGAGCGGCTGGGTTCGGTGAACCCGGTGACCGGTGAGTCGCACGACGACACCTACCGCCGGCTCTCCCGCGAGGTGATCGGCGCGGAACGCGAGGTCTTCGTGCACCTCCGCGACCAGCGCGCCATCGACGACGAGATGCTCCGCATCCTGCTCAGACGGCTGGACCTGGAGGAAGCGGCAGCCTATCGGGAGACGACGTGAGCCTTGCCGGGGTGTCGGTCCGGCCCTCGCCGAAGGGCAACCCGGTGATCACCGCGGCCAGGGTCGTCCCCCGGCGGAAGGCGCCCTCCTCGGCCAGAGCGACAAGTCCATAGAGCAGCTTGGCGACATAGAGACGTTCCACCAGGAGGCCGTGGCGGGCCTCGAAGTCGGCCGCGAAATCCTCGAGTTCGTCGGAGACGCGGGCATAGCCACCGAAGTGGAAGCGGGTGTCCAGGGACCAGTCGCCCCGGCGGCCACCGAAGGCCCGGGTCTGGAGGGCGGCCGTGTCGGCGGCCAGGAAGTCCCCCTTGAGGACGGGGATCCCCAGCGCCCGCTGGTCCGGGGACAGGCCCGCGGCCAGACCCGCCAGGGTGCCGCCGGTGCCGCAGGCCACCGCGACGACATCCGCCCGGCCGCGCAACTCCTCACCGAGCGCCTGACAGCCGCGTACGGCCAGGGCGTTGCTGCCGCCCTCCGGCACCACGTACGCCTGCCCGGCGTCCGCCGCGCGCAGGATCCCGGCCAGGGTCTCCGGCTCGGACTTGCGGCGGTAGGTCGACCGGGCGACGAAGTGCAGCCGCATGCCGTCGCCCACGCACCGGGCGAGGGAAGGGTTGAGCGGACGGTCGGCCAGCTCGTCGCCGCGGACCACGCCGATCGTCTCCAGCCCCAGCAGCCGGCCCGCGGCGGCCGTGGCCCGCAGGTGGTTGGAGTACGCACCGCCGAACGTGAGCACCGGACGGCCGCCCGCCGCCCGCAGGTTCGGGGCGAGCTTGCGCCACTTGTTGCCGATCAGGTCCGGGTGGATCAGATCGTCTCGCTTGAGCAGCAGCCGGACACCCCGCCGCGCGAAGCGTTCGTCCGCGACCTCCCGCAACGGCGACGGCAGACGCGGACGCAGCACGGCGGGGTCGGGCGCCTTCGGCGGGCGCGGCACAGGCACATCAGGGCTGGTCACCCCACCATTGTCGGACACCCGTCCGGGGCGCGCCGGACCGGGCGGCGGCCCTGGCGGCTCCGGGCGTCAGGAGTGCAGGAAGCCGTCCCCATGGGTCGCGATGTGGCTCTCTATCGCCTGGAGCGCCCGCTGGGTCGCGTCGGGGGTGCCGCTGCCGCGACGCTCCGCGTAGTACGCCGCACCCAGCTTCCGCAGCAGTTCGTTGCCCGCCCGCTGCGCCTGCACCTCGTCGAACTTCTGCCGCCCCTGCGCCAGTCCGCGCTGCGCCTGCTCCTTCGCCCGGTCCAGGAAGCCTGTCATCCCCGTCTCCCCTCGTCGTCCGTCACTGGCTGGAACGGCCGGGCCGATCAAGGAGTTCCCGTACGCGGCACGCCACTTCGCCGTCGTCCCGCACCCAGCTCGCGACGTGACGCGACGAGAGCCGACGTGAGCCGACGTGAAGAAGTGATCAATTGTGCCCAGGCGCGCGTTGATCCATTCCCGCTCTTTCGGGTAATAGCATCGACACGCTCCGTACTGGAAGGCTCTTCCCCGCAGATCCATGCATGATCGGGAGGGCAAAACCACATGTCGGTAGGCGAAGAGGTCCGCGCGGAGCAGGACCGGCCGCAGCAGAGTCTCGGCACAGCGGCCGCACGGAACCTGGCCACCACGACCAAGTCCGTACCGCAGATGCAGGAGATCAGCTCACGGTGGCTGCTGCGCATGCTGCCGTGGGTGAATGTGCAGGGCGGCACGTACCGGGTGAACCGCCGCCTCACCTACACCGTGGGCGACGGTCGTGTGACGTTCGTGAAGACCGGCGACCAGGTCTCGGTCATCCCCGCGGAACTGGGCGAGTTGCCGGCCCTGCGTACGTACGACGACCTGGACGTGCTGGGCGAGCTGGCCCAGCGCTGCCAGCAGCGCAGGTTCGCGCCCGGCGATGTGATCGCCGAGTTCGGCAGCCAGGCCGACGAGGTGCTGCTGCTGGCCCACGGCAAGGTCCAGAAGATCGGCACGGGTCCCTACGGGGACGACGCGGTGCTCGGAGTCCTCGCCGACGGCGCCTACTTCGGCGAGCAGGCCCTGCTCGACCCGGACGCCATCTGGGAGTACACCGCCCGCGCGGTCACCACGTGCACGGTGCTCGCCCTGCCCCGCCGGGACGTCGACCAGATCGCGGAACGCGCCACGTCACTGCGCGAACACCTCCATCAGCAGCGCACGGTCCCGGAGCACAGCTCCAACCGGTACGGAGAGAAGGAGATCGACCTCGCCGCCGGCCACAGCGGAGAGCCGGACATCCCGCAGACCTTCGTGGACTACGAGGTCGCGCCCCGCGAATACGAACTGAGCATCGCGCAGACGGTCCTGCGCATCCACTCGCGCGTGGCCGACCTCTACAACCAGCCGATGAACCAGACCGAGCAGCAACTGCGGCTCACGGTCGAGGCGTTGAAGGAACGCCAGGAGCATGAGCTGATCAACAACCAGGACTTCGGCCTGCTCCACAACTGCGAGTACGACCAGCGGCTGCAGCCCCACGACGGCGTGCCCAGCCCCGACGACATGGACGAACTGCTCAGCCGCAGGCGGGGATCCAAGCTGTTCCTCGCCCATCCGCGCGCGATCTCCGCCTTCGGCCGCGAGTGCAACAAGCGCGGACTCGTCCCGGAGAGCATCGACATCGGGGGCAACCGCATCCCCACCTGGCGCGGGGTGCCGATCTTCCCGTGCAACAAGATCCCGGTCAGCAACGCCCGTACGACCTCCATCATCTGCATGCGTACGGGCGAGGACGAACAAGGCGTCGTCGGGCTGCGGCAGTCGGGCATCCCGGACGAGATCGAGCCCAGCCTGTCCGTGCGCTTCATGGGCATCAACGACCAGGCGATCATCAAGTACCTGGTGACGTCCTACTACTCGGCGGCCGTCATGGTGCCGGACGCGCTGGGCGTCCTGGAGAACGTCGAGATCGGCCGCTGGGGGTGACCCGGCCCCACCAGTGGCACGCCGTGTTCCCGCCGGACGGGACTAGGCCACCCTCCGGGCGCCCGCCCGGCGGTGAACACGGCACCCTCCGCGGGCGCTTCGAGGCGGTGCCATGGGCGAGTTGACGGAGCAGAGCCTCGTGCGGCGGGGCCCCGCCCCTTCCCGGGGGCTGCGCGCCCCGCTCCCGGGGCCCGCGGGACCGCTCGACGGCCATGAGGCCCCGGCGATCCTGGAGCGCGCCCGCGCCGTGGTCGACCCGGAGCTGCGCCGGGCGCTCGACTCGCTGCCCGGCTCGATGCGCAGGATCGCGCTCTACCACTTCGGCTGGGAGCAGGCGGACGGTACTCCGGCGGCGGGCAACGCGGGCAAGGCGATACGGCCCGCGCTCGTCCTGACCGCGGCCGGTGCGCTCGGTGGACACCGGTCCGCCGCCGTACGGGCCGCCGCGGCCGTGGAGCTGGTCCACAACTTCACGCTGCTGCACGACGACGTGATGGACCGGGACACCACCCGTCGTCACCGCCCCACCGCCTGGACCGTGTTCGGTGACGCCGACGCGATCCTCGCCGGGGACGCCCTCCAGGCGCTGGCCCTGCGGCTGCTCGCCGAGGACACGCACCCGGCGTCCGGGGCAGCCGCCGCCCGCCTCGCGTCCTGCGTGCTCGAACTGTGCGCCGGGCAGCACGCGGACACGGCCATGGAACGGCGCGGCCCCCATGAGGTCACCCTCGACGAGGTGCTCGCCATGGCCGAGGCGAAGACGGGCGCGCTCCTCGGCTGTGCCTGCGCCCTCGGCGGGCTGTACGCGGGCGCGGACGACGCGGATGTCGAGGCGCTGGACGCGTTCGGCCGCGAGGCCGGGCTCGCCTTCCAGCTCATCGACGACGTGATCGGGATCTGGGGGGACCCGAGCCGCACCGGCAAGCCGGCCGGCGCCGACCTCATGGCCCGCAAGAAGTCACTCCCCGTGGTCGCCGCGCTCACCTCCGGCACGGAGGCCGCCACCGAACTGGCCAAGCTGTACCAAGGACCGTACGAAGACGGCGAGTTGGAACGAACGGTGCTCGCCGTCGAGCGGGCGGGCGGCCGTGACTGGGCGCAGCAGCAGGCGGCCGACCGGATGGCGCGGGCGATGCAGGAGCTGTCCCGGGCGATCCCCGATCCGGAGGCGGCGGGCGGCCTGCTGGCCCTGGCCGAGTTCGTGACCCGACGCAGCACCTGACCCGGAGCCCCCGCGCACCCCCACCGATGCGCGGGGCTCTCGGGCTCTCCCCTCGACCACGGCCGCCGCACGGTCCTACCCTGACTCCATGGGCAGGAACGACTACGTCTGCCCCGCGTGCGGGCAGCCCGTCGCCAGAGCCGTAGGCCGCCGCAAGACCCTGGGCGCCTACGTCCCCGTATGGCGCCCCGGCCCTTGCCGCAACCCGGAATGCCCACGGAACACGCCACAGGAGCACGAGGCACCCCCCACGCGGCAGAACGGAGAGACCGACGACCGTCCTCCGCCAACTTCCCTATAGGGATGAGTAGTCGTACGCGTCCTGCAGGGGGAGTTGCTGGCGCGAGGGGGCTCGGGATCCTGTTGGGACGCATGACACCACCAGGGCAGCTGCAAGACGCAGGGCATCCGTCCGGGGTCCCGTGGCCTATCGCTCTTCCAAGTGACGGACGCGTGCACTCGAGGTGCTGTGCCGAGTCGCTGCCGCGTGGGCGGCGAGGGTGAACTGTCCGTGCGGCCATCGTCACGCTTGCCGGATCAGGCTTGCGTACAGGCGAGTTGCTCGGCCTGAAGGCGTCGGATGTCGACTTCAAGGCCGACTCCGTCCGCGTCGAGGGGCAGCGGCTTCAGTCCGGGAAGATCGGCCCGCCGAAGAAGACCGCACCCGGACCGTCATGGACGCCGTGCTCGGCGGCCCGCGGACCGGGTGCGGAAAGGTAGACCAGGCGATCAAAGGAATCGCAGGTCAAGCGGCATGATCCAAGATCAGGCCTTCTTCGTCTCCCAGAAGATCTTGTCGATCTGGGCGATGTAGTCCAGCGCCTTCTGGCCCGTGGCCGGGTCCGTGGACGCCTTGGCGGCCGAGAGGGCCTTCAGGGTGTCGTTGACCAACTGGTGCAGCTCGGGGTACTTCTCGAAGTGCGGGGCCTTGAAGTAGTCGCTCCACAGCACCGAGACGTGGTGCTTGGCGAGCTCGGCGCGCTGCTCCTTGATGACAATGGCGCGCGCCTGGAAGTGCGGGTCGTCGTTCGCGGCCATCTTCTCCTGAACGGCCTTCACCGACTCCGCCTCGATGCGGGCCTGGGCCGGGTCGTACACGCCGCAGGGCAGGTCGCAGTGGGCGCTGACCTTGACCTTGGGGGCAAACAGGCGGGAGAGCATGAAGCTGTCCTTCCTCGTGATCGTCGTCTCTTGGTGGGACATTACTCCGTAGGTGACGGGTTTTCGCGAGTGCCCCCATGGGCTTACGACAAAAGTCCAGGGTGAGACTGGTGCTGGTGGAGGATCGGACCGGGGAGGTGCCAGTGATGCCCGAGCTGTCACAGGAGACCGAGCGTACGAAGGCTCTGCTGCCGTTCGGGGCGGCGGAGGTGACGGGGCCGTCCATGGTGCCCACGTTGCAGCACGGGGACCGGCTCCTCGTACGGTACGGGGCGCGGGTCCGGCCGGGGGACGTGATCGTGTTGCGCCACCCCTTCCAGCAGGATCTGCTGGTGGTCAAGCGCGCCGTGGAGCTGCGCGAGGGTGGCTGGTGGGTGCTCGGCGACAACGCGTACGCGGGCGGGGACAGCACGGACTACGGCGCCGTTCCCGAGGAACTCGTCCTCGGGAAGGTGCGCTGGCGCTACCGGCCGCTCAAGGCGGGTCAGCGCTCGCTGTTCGCGCGGGCGGTCTGGGCGCTGTTCGCCGTCCGCCCCGTGCTCGGCGACCGGTCGGCCTCCAGGCGCTTGCGGGCGCGGTAGGCGGCCACGTTCGCGCGCGTGGCGCAGCGGTCCGAGCAGTACCGCCGGGAGCGGTTGGTCGAGGTGTCGAGGTAGGCGTTGCGGCAGGGGGCCGCCTCGCACACGCCCAGGCGGTCCACCCCGTACTCCGTGAGATGGAACGCCAGGCCCATCGCGGCGATCGCCGCGAATCCCGCCGTCGCGTTCGACGGGTGGTCCGCGAGGTGCAGATGCCACAAGGGGCGGCCGTTGTCGCCCCGCTGGTCGTGTCCGGAGATCTGCGGGCTCACCGGGAACTCCAGGAGGAGCGAGTTCAGCAGATCCACCGCGAGCGTCTCGTCGCCCTGGTCCGCCGCCTCGAACACCGAGCGCAGCCTGGCCCGCACGGAGCGGAACCGGGTCACGTCGGCGTCGGTCGCGCGCCGCGCCGCCGCCTGGTTGGCCCCGAAGAGGCCGCGGACGGCCTCCACCGTGGTCAGAGCGTCCTTGCCCCGGTCCGGTTCCTCGCTGTTCACGAGACGCACGGCGTAGTCGGAGTAATAGGCCAGTTCCACTTGTAGTCCTTACGCAGGCACTCTAAGGTCGTGATGCGGTCGGGTAACAGACGGTCGTGCGTCCAGGGTATTACGTGGCGGGACACTACGGAGGGGCGACGATGACGGACACCAACACCACGGCGGCCACCGACTGGCAGGCCTGGCAGGAGAGCTGGGACCGCCAGCAGGAGTGGTACATGCCCGACCGCGAGGAACGCTTCCGGATCATGCTCGACATGGTGGAGGCCTGCGTCGGCACCGAACCGCGCGTCCTCGACCTCGCCTGCGGCACGGGCAGCATCACGGCCCGGCTGCTCGACCGCTTCCCCGACGCCATTAGTACCGGTGTCGACCTCGACCCCGCGCTGCTCACCATCGCCCGCGGCACGTTCGCGGGCGACGAGCGGGTCACGTTCGTCGAGGCCGATCTCAAGGACCCGGACTGGCCCGCGCGTCTGCCGCACGGTGTGTACGACGCGGTCCTCACCGCCACGGCCCTCCACTGGCTGCGGAACGAACCCCTCGGGATCCTCTACGGGCAGCTCGCCGAACTCGTCCGCCACGGCGGCGTGTTCATGAACGCCGATCACATGATCGACGACACGACGCCCCGGATCAACGCGGCCGAGAGCATCCTGCGCCACACCCGCATGGACCGGACCCAGCGCGGTGGCGCGCTCGACTGGGCCGAGTGGTGGCAGCGGGCCGCCGAGGACCCGGTGCTCGCCGCGCCGACCGCCCGCCGCTTCGAGATCTACGGCTCCCACGCCGACGGGGAGATGCCCTCGGCCGCGTGGCACGCGCGCGTGCTGCGCGAGAAGGGCTTCGCCGAGGCCCGCCCGGTATGGTGCTCGCCCTCGGACACGCTGTTGCTCGCGCTCAAGTGAGGGCATGCGGCCAGGGCATGAGGTGAGGGCATGCGGTGAGGGGGCGGTACGGGGACCCCCGTACCGCCCCCTCACCAGCACAGCGGAGCCTAGAGCACCTTGGACAGGAACGACTGGGTCCGTTCGTGCTGAGGGTTCGTCAGGACGTCCCGTGGGTGCCCGGACTCGACCACCACACCGCCGTCCATGAAGACGAGCGAGTCACCCACCTCGCGGGCGAAGCCCATCTCATGGGTGACGACGACCATCGTCATGCCCGACTCGGCGAGGTCGCGCATGACGTCGAGGACGTCGCCGACCAGCTCTGGGTCGAGCGCCGAGGTCGGCTCGTCGAACAGCATCAGCTTCGGGTCCATCGCGAGCGCCCGCGCGATGGCGACGCGCTGCTGCTGGCCGCCGGAGAGCTGCGAGGGGTAGTTGCCCGCCTTGTCGGCCAGGCCCACGCGCTCCAGCAACTGCATGGCCCGTTCCCTGGCCTGGCTCTTGGCCACGCCCTTGACCTGGACCGGCGCCTCGATGACGTTCTCGGCGGCCGTCATGTGCGGGAACAGGTTGAAGCGCTGGAAGACCATGCCGATGTCCCGGCGCTTCTGCGCGACCTCGCGGTCCCGCAACTCGTAGAGCTTGTCGCCCTGTTGGCGATAGCCGACCAGCTCGCCGTCCACGTACAGCCGTCCGGCGTTGATCTTCTCCAGGTGGTTGATGCACCGCAGGAAGGTCGACTTGCCGGAGCCGGAGGGTCCGATCAGGCAGAACACCTCACCGGGCTTCACCTCCAGATCGATCCCCTTGAGGACCTCGACCGGGCCGAAGGACTTGTGGACGCCCTCCGCCTTCACCATGGGCACGCCGGCGTCGCTCGGCTCGGCGGTGGTCTTCTTGACGGTCTTCTCGGTCATGCCGCGACCTTCCTGCTCGAGAAGGACGTCAGATGGGCCTTCACCTTCTGCAACGGGGTGGGCGGTAGCTGCCGGCTGGAGCCGCGCGCGTAGTAGCGCTCGACGTAGTACTGGCCGACGCTGAGGATCGAGGTCATGATCAGGTACCAGGCGGCGGCGCAGAAGTACATCTCCACCGGGGAGCCTGAGGTCTGGCCGATGTCCTGGGCGAAGCGGAAGAGTTCCTGGAACTGGACGGCTGCCACGAGCGAGGTCGTCTTCAGCATGTTGATCACTTCGTTGCCCGTCGGCGGCACGATGACGCGCATCGCCTGCGGGATCACGATCCGGCGCAGCGTCTTGCTGTGGCTCATGCCCAGCGCGTGGGCCGCCTCGGTCTGGCCCTCGTCGACGGCGAGCAGACCGGCCCGGCAGATCTCCGCCATGTACGCGGCCTCGTTCAGACCGAGTCCGAGCAGCGCCGTCAGCAGCGGCGTCATGAACGACGACCAGTAGTCCTTGTAGATCGGACCGAGGTTGATGTACTCGAAGACCAGGCCGAGGTTGAACCACACGAAGAGCTGGACCAGCACCGGCGTGCCGCGGAAGAACCAGATGTAGAACCAGGCGATCGACGAGGTCACCGGGTTCTTCGACAGCCGCATCACGGCGAGCACGATGCCGCCGACGATGCCGATCACCATGGACAGGGCCGTCAGCAGAAGGGTCTTGCTCACACCCGTCAGGATGCGGTCGTCGAAGAAGTAGTCCGGCACGGCCTGCCAGTTGATCTTGCCCTGGCCGAACGCGTAGACGATCGCGACGAGCACCGCGATCGCGATGACCGCGGAGACGTACCGTCCGTAGTGCCGGACCGGGATGGCCCTGATGGCCCGCGGTCCGTCCGGGGGAGTCTCCCGGCCCGCCGTCTTGTCGATGTCAACAGTCACGGGTCATACCTTTCAGTGGCCGCTGCGGCGCGGTCACTTGCCGCCGTTGATGACGGACTCCTTCACGGCGCCGTCCCCGGCACCCCACTTGTCGAGGATCTTCTGGTACTCGCCGCTCTTGATGATCGCGGTCATCGCCGCCTGGAGGGCGTTGCGGAGCTGTTCGTTCCCCTTGGCGACCGCGATGCCGTACGGGGCGGCCTCGACCTGGTCGCCGACGATCTCGAAGTCCTTGCCACCGCCCGAGGTCTTCACCGCGTACGCGGCGACCGGGAAGTCGGAGGACACGGCGTCGACACCGCCGGAGCGCAGCCGCGTCTGGGCCTGCTGGTCGTCGTCGAAGGCCTCGATGGTGAGCTTCTTGCCGCTCGGACACTTCTTGGCCTCGATCTTGGCCAGGTCCTCGGAGACCGTGCCGCGCTCCACCGCGACCTTCTTGCCGCACAGGTCCGGCCAGCCCGTGATCCCGCCGGTCTGGCCCTTGCGCGTGTAGATGGAGACACCCGCGGTCAGGTAGTCGACGAAGTCGACGCCCTCGCCGACCTTCTTGCCGGTGTGCGGGTCGACGCCCTGCTGGCGGCTCTTGTTGTCGGTCATCGCCGACATGGCGACGTCGTAGCGCTTGGAACGGATGCCCGTGAGGAGGGCGTCGAAGGTGCCGTTCTCGAACTCGAACCGCACGCCGAGCTGCTTGCCCATGGCGTCGGCCAGGTCCGGGTCGATACCGGTCGTCTTGCCGGACTTGTCCTTGAACTCGACCGGTGCGTACGCGATGTCCGAACCGACCTTGATGACACCGGCCTGGCGGATCTCGTCCGGGAGCGAGTCGGCCAGCGGCGCCGACGTGTCGCCCGAGCCCCGGTCCTTGTTCTTCGTCTGGTCGCCGCAGCCGGTGAGCAGCAGAGTGCCCGCGACCGCGATGGCACCGACCGCGGCTATCCGGGAGCGCGTGGTGGCCGAGCGGCGGGTGGATCGTGCGGTCATGGTGGTTCCTCCGGCGGGATGGGATAGCCGATGGGTCGACGAGAACACACACCATTGGGTGTCGCGACCTCGCGTGGTTGAGGCATCTTGCCATTCGGACTCCAGCATTCAGGTGACCCGCTATGTCAAAATCGGATAACGGGTGACCCCCGAGCCGCTCATGGAAGGCCGAACGAGGCATGACCTTGTTCGGAATTCCCCCTTTCCGACCGGAAGATCTACGGCCCATCTCACGATGTGGTCACTCGCGCGCCGTATGCGTGGCCGTGTGGGGATGTGTCGCCGTCTTGTCCAGCTTTCCGGGCATGAGTCATCTCACCGGCGTGACCTTAGTGTTATGGACTCGTCCCGAACAGCATCCGTCCGGTAAGAAGGTTCCTTACACCCCGAATCCGGGGCTCAGGGCGCGTGTGCGGCGCGCCCGTCGCGTATGCGCTCGTGCGTATCACTGATGTGGGCCATACGCGGTGCCCGCCCACCCCTCAACCAGGAGTGGACACCCTCAAACCATGAACATCTAAGGGGTACGAGACAGTGGCAGCGGAGATCGTCAATCCTCGCAGCGACAACAGTACGGATCAGGACGGCGGGGTCGAGCCCCACGATTCCTTCGACCCGGCGTTCGCGCTGCACCGCGGCGGCAAGATGGCTGTGCAGGCCACCGTGCCGGTCCGCGACAAGGACGACCTGTCCCTCGCGTACACGCCCGGCGTCGCCCGGGTGTGCACGGCCATCGCGGAGCAGCCGGAGCTGGTCCACGACTACACATGGAAGTCCTCCGTGGTCGCCGTCGTGACGGACGGCACCGCGGTGCTGGGGCTCGGTGACATCGGCCCCGAGGCCTCCCTCCCCGTGATGGAGGGCAAGGCGATCCTGTTCAAGCAGTTCGGCGGAGTGGACGCGGTCCCGCTCGCGCTCGACTGCACGGACGTGGACGAGATCGTCGAGACCGTGGTCCGGCTCGCGCCTTCCTTCGGGGGCGTGAACCTGGAGGACATCTCGGCGCCGCGGTGCTTCGAGATCGAGCGCCGGCTCCAGGAGCGGCTGGACATCCCGGTGTTCCACGACGACCAGCACGGCACGGCCGTGGTCTCGCTGGCGGCCCTGCGCAACGCCGCGCGGCTGACCGGGCGCGGGCTCGGCGATCTGCGGGCCGTCATCTCGGGCGCGGGCGCGGCCGGGATCGCCATCGCGCGGATGCTGGTCGAGGCGGGCATCGGCGATGTGGCCGTCGCCGACCGCAAGGGCGTCGTCTCGCGCGACCGGGAGGATCTGACGCCGGTCAAGCGGGAGCTCGCGCAGTTCACGAACAAGGCGGGGCTGAGCGGCTCGCTGGAGCACGCCCTCGCGGGCGCCGACGTCTTCATCGGCGTCTCCGGCGGTACGGTCCCGGAGGCCGCCGTGGCCTCGATGGCCGAGGGTGCCTTCGTCTTCGCGATGGCCAACCCGAACCCCGAGGTGCACCCGGACGTCGCGAGCAAGTACGCGGCCGTGGTGGCGACCGGGCGGTCCGACTTCCCGAACCAGATCAACAACGTGCTGGCCTTCCCCGGGATCTTCGCGGGCGCGCTGCAGGTGCGGGCGTCCCGGATCACCCAGGGCATGAAGCTCGCGGCGGCCGAGGCGCTGGCGGCGGTCGTCGGGGACGACCTGGCGGCCGACTACGTGATCCCGTCGCCCTTCGACGAGCGGGTGGCCCCGGCGGTGAAGGCCGCGGTGGCCGCCGCGGCGCGGGCCGAGGGAGTCGCGCGGCGCTAGCCGTTGCTGTCGCCTGTGTGGTGATGGGCGGGGACGTACGTCCCCGCCCATCGTCGTCAAGGGGCCTGTCCCGGGGACGTGTGTCACAAGCGGCCCTGGTTCCGTCGTCCGGCGGCGGAGCCTATCGTCAGGGTCATGTTCGCCGCCTACGCTGCCCGCATCGACCGCGACCACCCCCTCACCGGCCTTGAGCTGGGAGAGCGCCCGGCTCCCGAACGGAGGCCCGGCTGGACGACCGTGACGGTCAAGGCCGCCTCCCTCAACCACCATGACCTCTGGTCCCTCCGGGGTGTCGGTCTGACCGAGGACAGGCTCCCGATGATCCTCGGCTGCGACGCGGCCGGTGTCGACGAGGACGGCAACGAGGTCGTCCTGCACTCCGTCATCGGCCAGAGCGGCTACGGGGTCGGGCCGAACGAGCCCCGTTCGATCCTCACCGAGCGCTATCAGGGCACCTTCGCCGAGCAGGTCTCCGTACCCACGTGGAACGTCCTGCCCAAGCCCCGGGAACTCTCCTTCGAGGAGGCCGCCTGCCTCCCCACCGCCTGGCTGACCGCCTACCGGATGCTCTTCACCAACGCCGGTGTGCGCCCCGGTGACTCCGTCCTCGTCCAGGGCGCGGGCGGCGGTGTCGCCACGGCCGCGATCGCCCTCGGCAAGGCCGCCGGGCTGCGGGTCTTCGCCACCAGCCGCGACGAGGCCAAGCGCAAGCGGGCGCTGGAACTGGGCGCCGTGGAGGCCCTGGAGTCCGGGGCGCGGCTGCCGCAGCGGGTGGACGCCGTCATCGAGACCGTCGGCGCCGCCACCTGGTCCCACTCCGTGAAGTCCCTGCGGCCCGGCGGCACGCTCGTCATCTCGGGCGCCACCAGCGGCGACCGCCCCTCCCACGCCGAACTCACCCGTATCTTCTTCCTGGAGCTGAAGGTCGTCGGCTCCACCATGGGCTCCAAGGACGAGCTGGAGGACCTGCTCTCCTTCTGCGCCACCACCGGCGTGCGACCCGTCATCGACCAGGTACTGCCGCTCGACCGGGCCCGCGAGGGCTTCGAACGCATGGAGACGGGCGACCAGTTCGGCAAGATCGTCCTGACCGTGAACTGACCTCGACGGGTGAGCCGTGGCGGTCGGGCTTGGACGGTGACGAGGAACCTAGGGTGGGGTTTGTCCAGGTCGTCCGAGCCTTTGGAGAACTCGTGTCCGAGCGCCTGTCGTCGCCCGTCTCCGAGCCCCTGCCCGTGGAGTTCGCCCTCGCGGCGGCGCCCGTCCGGGAGGCGGTGACCAAGCTCGGCGGCCAGCCCGTGTGGCTGGAGGAGCCGCAGTGGCCGCTGTCACGCCGGACCGGCGAACCCCTGCAGTTCCTCGGGCAGTTCACCCTGGACGGCGGCGCGCTGGGCTATCTCTTCATGGCGGACGGCGATGCCGAGGGCACCTTCGAACCGGAAGGCGGCGAGAACGCCCTCCTCATTCAGCCCGGCGGCCGGACCCCGGATTTCGTCTCCGTACGAGCCCAGGCCGAGGGGCCGACGGTGGGCGCCGACCACCTGCCGCGTCCGGCCGGGGCGGGCGGCACCGATCCGGACGGGCACGCCTGGCAGTTCCTCGGCGGACCCGGGATCGAACCGCGCTGGCTCCAGGGCGAGGAGACCCCCGGCGAGGGCTGGCGCCTCCTGGTGCAGCTCGACTCCGGCCGCCTGCCCTTCACCGTCGACTTCGGCGACTCCGGAGTCGGCTACGCCTTCACCGCACCGGACGCCAAGGAGGGCCGCTTCCTCTGGCAGTGCCTGTGACCGGACGCCGCCGCCCCGAGGGGCGTGACGTCGAGGCCGCCGCGTCCTCACCCCTTCGGCGCCCGCAGCGTCGCACCGATGTGTGCCGCCGCGGTCGACAGATGGCGGCGCGCCTCGCGTAGTTGATCCTCGCTCACGCCGTGGTCCCGGGCCATGTCGCGGATGTCGTCACGGAAGCGGTCCAGCAGCCGGTCGAGCGCGCGGGCCGGGTCACCCGAGAAGTCCTCGTGCGCCCAGGAGGGTTCGTAGGTTCCGGGGAATTCCTCCGGGGTCGTCGAGTACTCCGGTTCCTCCTGCGTCTTCGACGCACCCGATGTACTTGGCATGCCCGACGTGCCCGTACCTGGCGTACCCGCCGTACCTGGCGCGCCCGACCTGCCCGGCGCCCCCTTGCGTCCGGTGCCGAAGTCCTTTCCGAAGTCCTTCCCGAACTCGCTCCCGAAGGCCTTTCCGAACTCGCCGAATTCCTTGGCCAGTTCGGTCAGTCCCTCGCGTACGCCCGTCGGCCAGTCGCCTCGCGCGAAGTGGTCCTGGACCTGCTCCTGGACCCGCCGCGCCATGCGCTGCAGCTCCTCCTGTGCCTTGGCGCGCGCCCGCTCCTCGGCCTCGTCGGCCTGGCGCCGCGCCCGCTGGGCCTCGTCGCGGGCGCGCCTGCTCTCGTCCTTGGCGCGCCGGGCCTGCTCCTTCCACTCCTGCTTGGCGCGGCGCATCTCCTCCTTGGCGGCACGCCAGGACTCCTTGTCGGTCAGGTCCCCGTACTCCCCGTGCCAGCCGCGATGCTGCTGGGCGCCTTGCCGGGCCTCGGTGGCCGCGGCCCGCATCTCGCGGCGCAGATCGCCTGCCGCGCCCCGGACGTCCGCCCGGATCTCGGCGGCCAGTTCGGCGACCGACTCACGGATCTCCAGCTCCAGGTCCGCCAACTCGCCGCTGCGATCGGCCAGTTCGGCGCGGCCCGCGTCCGTGATCGCGTACACCTTCCGGCCGCCCTCGGTGGTGTGCGTGACCAGGCCCTCGGCTTCCAGCTTGGCCAGTCGCGGGTAGACCGTGCCCGCGGAGGGGGCGTACAGCCCCTGGAAGCGCTCCTCCAGCAGCCGTATCACCTCGTATCCATGGCGCGGCGCCTCGTCGAGCAGCTTCAGGAGGTAGAGCCGCAGTCGGCCATGGGCGAAGACAGGAGGCATGTCAGAGCCCCTTCCGCTCGGTCGGACCGGTCGTCGTGCCGTCGGAGGAAGTGTCGGACGCCTCACGCGGCTCGGGTATCGCGTGCTGGAGCCGCGGCTCCTTGTCCCAGGGCTCGTCCCCCGGTTCGTCCTCCGAGGGCGGGCGGCGCAGGAGGGCGATGGCGCCGGAGACCGTGGTCGCCTTCAGTGTGCCGTTGCCTCGGCCCAGGCGGCCCGTGACCCGCTTCGCGCCCCACTCGCCGCTCACGCGCAGTTCGTCGAAGGCGTTCGACACGGCGCCGCCCGTGGTGTTCGCATCGATCGCCGTGTCCACCGCGTGGGGGAGCCGGATGGCGATCTCACCCGAGACGCTCGTCAGCCGGGCGTCGGTGGGGCCGCCCGTGGGGGCCAGGTCCAGGATGATCGAGCCGCTCACCGAGTCCGCCTTCACCCGGGGGCAGGCGCCCTCGATGACGGTCAGATCGCCGTTGACGGAATTGAGCTGCAACTCGCCCGAGACGCCCTGGATCTCCACGCTTCCCGACACCGTCGCGGCATGGACCGGGCCGCTCAGGCCGACCAACGTGGCATCCCCTGTCACGCCCTTCACCTCGGCGCCGCCGTCGACCCCGGAGATCACGGCGTTGGCCCCGACCACGCCGACCTCCACGCGCGTGGACGCCGGGACTGTCAGGGAGACCACCGCGCTACGGCGTCGGCCCCTGGGGTCGAGCCACTTGAGGAAGCCCTTCCAGGGGAGGTCGTCGTACGCCACGGTCAGCGTGCCGTCCTTCTGCGTCACCACGAGGGGCGGGCCCTCCACCTCCGACACCTCCAGGCGGGCGGAACCCTCGTCGCTGCCCACCACGTTCACCGTGCCGTTGACGATGCGGACGTGCAGCGCCGTCACCGGGGTGTCGAAGGTGAGCCTCCTCGGCTCTGCGATGGACCACTCGGACATGTGCTGACCTCCTGGAACGGGCCGGACCGCGCGGCGGAACAGGGCCGGAGCCGGATGACTCGACGGGACGGGACACGACACGCCATATCGCGTCCTCGTAAGAACACGATATATCGCGGTGCAGCGGAGTCAAGACACTCGTTCCGGTGACCACCCGTCGCGGTCGGCAGGGGAGACCGTCGCGGCGCGCATCCGAACGCGGGCGGGACGACCCACGGCCTACTCTGATGGGGAGGCCCAGGGCCTGTGGGTCTGTGGGTCCGTCTGGAACTTCGTTCGCAACTGGAGCAAGAGTTGTATTTCACCGACCGAGGCATCGAGGAGCTGGAGAAGCGGCGCGGCGAGGAAGAGGTCACCTTCGAATGGCTCGCCGAGCAGCTTCGTACGTTCGTCGACCTCAACCCGGACTTCGAGGTGCCGGTGGAGCGGCTGGCCACGTGGCTGGCGCGGCTGGATGACGAGGACGACGAGTAGGGCTCATATCCAGGAGCAGGCTCGGATCCAGGTCTTGCCTCAGGGCGGGGCGCCCCGACGGGGGTGTCCCGCCCTTTCGGGTGCTTGTGTCCGGGCACTGCCGCTCAGCGCGATCGCTTGTCGGTCGCATGCCGAGCGCGTTGCTCTCGCTTGTCGGTCGCATGCCGAGCGCGTTGCTCTCGCTTGTCGGTCGCATGCCGACCGCGATGCTCTCGCCCGCCGACCGCAATGCCCACCGCAATGCTCTCGCCCGCAACCGCGACGGCCACTAGCCTCGTCGCAGTTCACGTGACGGCCGATCGCAGTCGGTCGTACCGACGCAAGGACTCGACGGGGGAGCGGCATGAGCCACATCCAGGGCGTCCGGCTGCCGGACGGCACGGTGATCACCGCCCGGATCGGTGCGGGGGAGGCGTACGGGGAGCAGGAGGACGTCGGCTTCACGGACGCGGCCCTGGCCAAGATGGACCAGTTGCAGGACCTGATCAGGGGCGTGGGCGGCAGCGTTCTCGACGCCGCCCGCGCGGCGAAGCCCAGTGAGGCGTCCATCACCTTCGGGGTGGAACTCGCCGCGAAGGAGGGGCTGGCCGTCGCCGTGCTCGCCCGGGGCGAGGCCAAGGCCTCCCTGCAGGTCACTCTCACCTGGCAGTTCGACGCCCAGCCCGCGACATCCGGCGACGGGGACCCGGCGGCGCATGACTGAGCGCAACGACAGACTCTGCGACCTCACCCGCGCCGCCACCGTCCATCTGCTGGCCGCCGACGGCGACGACCGGCCGCTGTGGGGCAGCGGCTTCTTCGTCGCGCCCGGGTGGGTGCTGACTGCGGCCCATGTCCTGCGCCCCCATCTGGCGGCCGACCGCACCCTCGGCTTCCGGGTGCGCGGCGAGGGCATCGACGCCGAGGCCCACCTCGCACAGTGGCTGCTCACCGACCCGCGCATCCCCACCGTCCCGCTGGAGGAGGACCTGGCCCTGGTGCGGCTGGCGGGCGACCCCGACGAGCATCCGCACGAATGCGTGTGGCTCGCCGACCGCGCCGTACGGCACTCCGGCGCCCTCAAGGCGTGCGGCTACTACCCCGGCCCGCCCGAGACGCACTTCCGGAGCGTGGACGCCGAGATCAACGGCCACGAGGACACCTACGGGCTGATCATCAAGCCGGACATCGAACTCCCGGCCGGTGTCTCGGGCGGCCCGCTGCTCGACCCCGGCACCGGAGCCGTCGTCGGGCTGATCAAGTCGCGCCGCAGACAGCAGGACGGCGGCAAGGCGGTGGCGATCTCCGCGCTGCGCCGCTTCGGCGACACCTACCGCACGGTCATGGCCGCCCATGACCGCTGGCACGGCGACGAGCCGCAATCCGCCGCCGGGGACAACTGGATCGACCTCCAGGGCGGCCCGTCGGACGGCGGTGGCGAGCGGTGGACCCCCGCCGACCGCCGCGAGGCCCTGCGGCTGCTCGCCGACCTGCCCGCACCGCCCGACGCGCCCACCGTCGAACTCCTGGCGGCCAAGGCCCGCAGCGGCAACAAGTGGCCCGGCGGCACACCCGAGTTGCTGACCTGGAGGGACGGCTACGGGCTGCTCTACGAGGGCGTCCAGCCGCTCGACGCGCTCACCTTCCTGCGCTACCTGAAGCACGTCGAGACGTACACGGACTCCCGGCGCGGGGACTGCGCCGCGCTCGGCAGATGGATCGACCGGCGGCTGCGCAGGGAACCACGCAAGCCCATGCACGACTTCGTCCGCGAGGTCAGCCTCCCCGCGGCGCTCAGGCCCGCCCCCGAGGACCTGCCGGACCAGGTCGTCATCCCCTACCCCGGGCCCGGCGAGGGCCCCACCGTCGCCGTCCTGCTCGACCCGGTGATCGGAGCGGACCCGGCCCGCTTCTTCTGGCAGATCTGGTACGACGACGGCGAGGGCGACCCCGAGATGTACGAGGCGGACGCCTCCGTCCACGGCTGCGCGCCCGAGGACCTCGTCCGGGCGCTGCGCGAGCCCCTCGGCAGGCTGCTGCGCGCCAAGGACCGCGACGGCAGCCCCGTGCCCCTCGAAGTCGCCCTGCCCGCAGGTCACTTCGACACCGCGGTGCACCGCTGGCGGTTCGACGACATCGCGGAACTCCATGACACCGGGCATCTCGCGGTTCGCCGCCGTGTGGTGCTGCGCGCGCTCGAACGCCGTGGGGATCCGGACAAGTTGTGGACGGAGCGCTGGCAGGCGATGCTCGGCCGACGCCGCTTCCGCGCCTGGCGCACCCCCGCGCGGCACGACGTCCCGAGCGCCCGTGGCTACCGCGAGGCCGCCTTCGACCGTATCCCGGTGATGTGCCGGCCCGCCGGGCGCGAACCCGGGCGCACCTCCATGCGGCTCGCGCTGGAGAACGGCCACGGCGTCGCGCTCTGGCACATCGACGGACACGCCTCGCGCGCCTGCCCGGAAGCGTGCGACACGCTCTACGCGCGCGTGGAGGAGCTGCTCGGCACCATGGGAGCGCTCGCCGAACTCCCCGACCGCTTACGGCAGGTACGCCAGGACGTCAGCGAGCGCCGGGCCGACCGCGCCTGGGCCGAGCCGATGGCGCTTCTGTACGACGATCCACGCCGCCCCTTGCCTCCTGAGGAGGCCGAGACCTTGGACGCGCCGCTGTGAATGCCACTGTGAGCGCCGCTGCGAACACCGCTGTGAGCGCCGCGTCGAGCGCGCGCCGCGCATGGCCGAAACAGCTTCTGCGACCGGCTGATCACGGGTACGGTTTCAGGGGCCCGTTGCGGGCGCACAACGCCCCCGTCGGCCAGGACGTGGATCACCACCGACCGTCGGCGAGGAGCGCAGCATGAGCGAGTGGTTCATCTACCGGGGCACCGGGCATCCCGATCCGAGCAGGATCGAGGGGCTGCCGCCGCCACCGCCGTGGCGGGCCTTCGACGCCCCGCCCGTGGCGTACGAGGTGCCGGACCTCGACTCCGCCACCGGCCGCAGGCTCGGCAAGCCCGTCCCGCTGCCAGTCCAGGACGCCGAGACCCTCGAACTCATCAACGCCGCACTGTACTTGCGGCGCCCCCTGCTCGTCACCGGCGAACCCGGCGTCGGCAAGTCGACCCTCGCGCACTCCGTCGCCCATGAACTCGGCCTCGGCCGCGTCCTGGAGTGGCCGGTCGTCAGCCGCAGCGAACTGCGCGACGGGCTCTACACCTACGACGCCATCGGCCGCCTCCAGGACGCCCAACTGCCCGGCGACGCCTCGGCACAGGACATCGGCCGGTACATCAAGCTCGGCCCGCTCGGCACCGCGCTGCTCGCCGCCGACCGGCCCCGCGTGCTGCTCATCGACGAGCTGGACAAGAGCGACATCGACCTGCCCAACGACCTGTTGAACGTCCTGGAGGAAGGCCGCTTCGCCATCCCCGAGTTGGAGCGGATCGCCGACCGGACCCCGGTGGTCGAGGTCCTCACGGACGACGGCCGCCGGGTGGCCGTGACAGGCGGCCATGTACGCTGCCGTACCTTCCCGTTCGTCGTCCTGACCAGCAACCGCGAGCGGGAGTTCCCCACCCCGCTGCTGCGCCGCTGTATCCCGCTCGACCTCAAGGCTCCGCGCGACGAACGCCTCGCCGCCCTGGTCCAGGCGCACTTCGGGTCGCTGGGGTACGACGACAACCGCGACATCGTCGAACGGTTCACCCGCGCCGGGGCGGACGGGGCGCTGCGCCCCACCGACCAACTGCTCAACGCGATCTTCCTCGCCCAGCACGCCGCGCGGGATGCTTCCGAGCGTCGCGAGGAACTCTCGGAGCTGCTGATGCAGCCGCTCGACCGCGGGCCGCGGTAGCCGCCATGACCTCCCGGGCGCCCGGTCCCCTCGCCGACGCCGTGAGCCCCGCGCTCACGGCGCTGGTGGCGCGCCTGCGGGACGCGGGGATCGTACCGGGCGTCGAGGAACTCGCCGACGCGCTGTGGCTGGCCCATTGGCTGCCCGCCACGACGGAGCGGTCCGACCCGGCCGAGGAGGTCGTACCGGGCGGAAGCTCCCAACGGCCGGACGACACCGGCCCGTTGCCCCCGAGTGCGCGGCTCCCCCGGCTCCCGGCCGAGCACACCGAGCCGCAACCACCCGACGCGGCCCGGCTGTTCGCACCCGAACCAGGAGAGACCGGTACCGCCGTCCCCTTGGCGCCGATAGGCGTCCCGACCGCGCCCGCCCTCCCCGAACCCCTCGCCCTGCAACGGGGGTTACGCCCCCTCCAGCGCTACCGCGCGCCCGTACGGCCCGTCCCGCGCGTCCTGGACGAGACCGCCACGGCCGAACGGGCCGCCGAGTCCGGGCTCGTGCTGCCCGTCCTGCGCACCGACCGGCGCCGCGAGGCCCGGATGCTGCTCGTGATGGACGTCTCCACCTCCACGGTGGTGTGGCAGCAGGCCCTCGACGAACTGCAGCAGGTCTGCGCGCGCGCCGGAGCCTTCCGCGAGGTGCAGGTCCAGTATCTGCACGAGGCACCGGGCGGCCTGCCCGGCTGCTCCGCCACCCCTGAGCCCACCGGCCCGCTGCACGCTCCCGAGCAGCTCAGCGACCCGACGGGACGGCGCGTCACCCTGGTGCTCAGCGACTGCGCCGGGCCGATGTGGCGCGGCGGCGCCATGCAACGGCTGCTGCACCGCTGGGCCGCGACGGCACCCGTCGCCGTCGTACAACCACTGCCGCAGCGCATGTGGCTGCGCACCCATCTGCCCGCCCGACGCGGGCTGTTGCACCGCCGCGAAGGGCCCGCGGGCGCCCTGGAGTTCCGGCCCGAGCGGGGACGTACGGAGCGTGGGGCGCTGCCCGTGCCCGTGCTCGCGCTGCGGCGCGCGTCGGTGGAGGGCTGGGCGCGGTTGGTGTCCGGGGCCACGGGACAGTCCCTGGACGCGGCGGCCGGGTGGGTACGGGCCGACCACGCGCCGTCCGCGGCGCCGGTACGGGCCGCGGCGGACCTCAGCGGAGCGGAGCGGGTGCGCGCCTTCTGGCGCCCCGCCTCCTCGGAGGCGCGCCGACTGGCCGTGTATCTGACCGCGGTGCCGCTCCATCTGCCCGTGATGCAACTGGTCCAGCACGCGATGCTCGCGCGCAGCGGACCCGATGTGCTCTCCGAGGTGCTGCTCAGTGGACTCGTCCGGCGCCGCGAGGACACCGGCCGACCCGACGGCGTGCGCTACGAGTTCCTGCCCGGGGTCGCCACGGAGCTGCGCACGCGCCTGACTGTCGAGGACGCCGAGCTGCTGTTCAAGCACTGCTCCGAGTACGTGGGACGGAAGTTCGGCCGCAGCGTGCGCAACTTCCCCGCGCTGGCAGGGGCGTTCCTGCACGGCGCGGTGCTCCGCGAGCAGCTCCTGTCGCCCACGGGTGGACCGGGTGAGGACGAGCCGGTCGGCCTGCGGGCGTTCGCCGAGGTGTCGGCGGAGGTGCTGCGGGACCTCGGCGCCCGGATGCCGGTGGTGCCGGTCCGTCCCGAACTCAGCGACAGGGAACTGCTGGAGAGGGGGCGCGCGGCGCTCGCGCGGTTCGGACGTGAGGGCCTCACCCGCGAACTCGACGCCGCGGTGGAGTACTTGCGACGGGCCACCGGGGTCGCGCGGACGCAAGCGGGCCAAGGGGCCGCCCATGAAGCCCTGGCCCAGGGGCTGTTGGCCCGCTGGCAGGTACGGGGTGTGGGGGAGGACCTTCGGGAAGCCTGGGAGTCGCTCGACGGCCGAAGGCCGCTGTCCCCCGACGGAAGGCTCGTACGAGGGCTGGTCTGCTGGGCCCAGGCGCGGAAGGTACGGACTCGGGGGATCGGCTTCCCGGGCATCCCGGACAGCCTGCGCGAGTGGGCGGGGACGGTATCGGGGAGCGCCGAGGACCACGCGTACGCCCTGCTGCTGTACGTGGCGGACCGGGATCTCACGTCGGTGCTGAGCGACGGGGGGATGCCCGAGCGGCTGTCGACCGCAGGGGGAACGCTGGCGGAGGTACGCCGGGCCCTGGCGGAAGCGGGTCCCGGCACCGGGGAAGACCTCGGGCCCGAGGAGTGGTACGTGCTGCATCTGCTCCGGGCGGCCGTAGCCGCAGGAGTACGCATCGACCTCGGCCTCTCGGAGCCCGCCCATCTCGTACGGGGACGCATCTGGCTCGACCTGGCCCGGCACTACCAGGGGAAGGGGCCGATCGAGGGGGTGGCTCCCGATACCGAGCGGGCGGCGGACCTGGCCTCGCGTGCCGCGGGCGACCTCCTGGTGGCGGCCGACGACGGCAGCGGGCTGTCCGCCGCCGAGCACTGCCGGGCCTGGCTGGACCTGGCCTCCGCCGAGGAGATCGCCGACCGGCGGGAGCCCGAGCGGCTCGCCCATGTACTGGAACACGCGCTGATCACGGCGGGCGGCGATCCCGAGCTGAGGCTCGAATGCCATATGCGGGCCGCCCGGATCCATCGCGCCCGGTTCAGGAGGACCAAGGACCCGGCCGAGCTGGACAGCGCGATCGCGGCCTGGACGGACGCCGAATGGCTGCTGAGCGAGGACGATCCCCGGCGGCCCGCCGTGCTGGCCGACTTCGGCGCGGCCCTGATCCACCGGTCGGGGACACCCGCGCGGTCCCAGGACGTCGCCAAGGCCATCGACCTGCTACGGCGCGCGGTCGACGAGTCCCCACCGGACGATCCGGAGCTGCCACGACGGAGAGGAACCCTGGCGTACGCCCATGTCCTGCGGTACGGAGCACAGCTCGTCCAGTCCGACCTGTACGAGGCAGAGTGGCTGTTCGGCGAGGCCATCCGCGGTTCGGACGACCAGGCGTTCCTGGCCAAGGCGTGGATGAGCCGGGGGGCGGCGCTCGTCCTGCTGGCCGCTCACGCGGACGCGCGTCCGCGCCAGAACGAGGCGCTCGACTGCTTCTCCCGGGCCGCCGTCCACGCCCGCGCAGCCGGGGACGAGGAACTGCTCGCCGACGCCCATGAGGCGCGAGGTCGCGTCCGGGAGCAACTGGGCGAGCCCGAAGCCGCGTTGACCGAATTCCGCACCGCACTCGACCTCACCGGGAACCCCGACACCATCGACGCCCTCCGCACCCACATCTCCCGCCTGGCCCCGGAAGCGCCCGAAGAGTGACCACCCCCGACGACACCCCCAGACCCCTCCAGGAGATCACCCCTCCCGAACACACCGATCACCCCGTACTGGCCGCCGTCCTTGCCGAAGTCCGCGCCCGGAACGGGGAGTCCACCGTCGTCGCCCACTACGAAGACGCCCCGTGACCGTCCACCCGCACCCCCACCCGCGCTGGCCGCATGCCCTCCTCGACACCGGGGCCCACCGACCCACCCCCTTCCGGCAGTTCGTGCTGAAGCTGCACAGCCGCTGCAACCTCGACTGCGCCTACTGCTACCTCTACCGGGGCCAGGACCACGGCTGGCGTGACCGCCCGCCCCGTACCGACCCCCGTACGATGCACCGCACCGCCGCCCGCGTCGCCGAGCACGTACGCACCCACGGCCTCGACCACATCCGGATAGAACTCCACGGCGGCGAGCCCCTGCTCGCCGGTCCCGCGCCCGTCCTCGCCTACGCCCGTGCCGTCCGCGAGGCCGTCCCCGCGCACTGCGCGGTCACCGCCACCGTGCAGACCAACGGCACCCGCCTCACCGACGCCGTCCTCGACCGGCTCGCGCGGGCCGGTGTCCGGGTCGGGCTCAGCCTCGACGGCGGACGCGCCGCCCACAACGCCCGCCGCGTCGACCACGCCGGGCGCCCCGCCTGGTCCGCCGCGCGCGCCGCCGCCCTCCGGCTCGCGGCGCGCCCGGCCACGTACGCCGGAGTCCTGTGCACCATCGACCCGGACACCGATCCGCTGGACGTCTACCGCTCCCTGCGCGTACTGGACCCGCCCGGCGTGGACTTCCTGCTCCCGCACGCCAACTGGGCCCATCCGCCGCCCGGTTCGAGCCCCGGCAGCCCCGGACGCCACCGGCCGCGGCCCACCCCGTACGGCGACTGGCTGGCCGCCGTCTTCGACGCCTGGTGGGACGAGCGGCGGCCCCCGACGCGGGTGCGGCTCTTCCAGGAGATCGCCGCGCTGCTGCTCGGCGCGCCCAGTTCGGCCGAGGCGGTGGGGCTCTCGCCGATGGCCGCCGTCGTGATCGAGACGGACGGCGCGATCGAGCAGGTCGACTCGCTGCGGTCGGCCTATCCGGGCGCGGCGGAGACCGGACTCGACGTCTTCCGGCACACCTTCGACGCCGCACTGCGCCATCCCGGCATCGCCGCACGGCAGTTGGGCGAGCGCGCGCTCGCGAAGGAGTGCCTGGACTGCCCGGTGGGGAAGGTGTGCGGAGGCGGCAACTACGTCCACCGGTACGCGCCCGGCACCGGCTTCCACCACCCCAGCGTCTACTGCGCCGACCTGGAACGACTCATACGGCACATCGCGCATCGGCTGGAACACACCGCCCGTACGACGGGCCGAAGCGGAAGCTGACGACAACTCACCTGTGACACAACTGCTTTGACGCACAATTGACGGACGTGTGGACAGTCGTGACCGGGTTCAACCGAGGGGACGGCGAGATGACGGCGGAGCTGGAACACGTCACGGTGGTCTTCGCCGGGCAGAGTGAGTCCTGGGCCCGGTGGATCGACCACCAGATCCAGGCCGCGGGCCGGGCCACGACGCTCATCCGATGGAACCCGCTGCGCCGGCCACCGACCGTGGAGGCGCTCGCCGACCTGCTGAGCGCGCCGGGGCGGGTGCTGCTCCTCCTCGACGACTGGTACGAGCGGCTCGGCCGCGAGCGGTTCACGGCATGGGCGGACGTCCTGCGACAGGGACTCCCGGCATACCGCGACCGGCTCGCCGCCGTGAGCGTCACCGCCCGGCCCATGCCCGAGGAGGTCATCGCCCTCGCACCCGTCGAACTGCGGGGCCTGCGCCCGGAAGTGGCGCGCAGCCGCGTCCTGGAGTGCGCGGGCGTCCCGGCTCCCGGCATCCTGGTCGACCTGCGCCGCGGCCCCCGCTTCCCGGACGACCCGCCGGAGGTGTGGCAGGCCCCGCGCCGCAACCGCCGCTTCATCGGGCGGACCGAACTGCTGGAGAAGATGTACGGGGCCTTCTCCGCCGGGCGTACCGAGGGCGCCGCCGTGGTGCTGCTCGGTCCGGGCGGCTTCGGCAAGACACAGCTCGCGCTGGAGTACGTCCACCGGTTCGCCGGTGAGTACGACATCGTGTGGTGGGTCAACGCCGCCCAACGGGTCACCGCCCGCGAGCAGTTCGCCGAGCTGGCGCCCCGGCTGGGACTGCCGGACGCCGGGGACCTCACGGCCACCATCAAGGCCGTACGACGTGAACTGGACCGCACGCTCCGGCCCTGGCTGATGGTCCTGGACGGGGCCGAGGACCCCGACCGGCTGCTCGATCTCCTCCCGGAGGGGCGCGGGCACGTGCTGATCACCACGTACCGCACCGACTGGGGCGCCCACGCCGAGACCGTCACCATCCCGGTGTTCGAGCGCCAGGAGAGCGTCGCGTTCGTGGGGCGTCGCACCGCGCGGCTGACCGACGAGCAGGCCGAGCGGCTCGCCGAGGCCGTCGAGGACATGCCGCTGCTGCTCGACCAGACCGCCACCTGGCTGGACCTGAACCCCGCCGTGCCCGTGGACGCGTATCTCCGGGACATCCGGGACGGCCGACCCGACCGGTTCGGGGTCATGGCCTCCGGCCAGTACCCGCAGAGCTTCGAGGTCGCCTGGGCCAAGCTGGTCAACAGCCTGCGCGAAGGGGCCGAATCCGCCTGGCAGTTGCTCAACCTGCTGGTCTGCTTCTCCCCGGACGTCGTCCCCGTGCGGCTGCTGCAGACGGCCCGGCACGGCGATCTGCCGCCCGAACTGGCCGAGTTGGTCGCCGAGCCCAGTAGCTGGAACACCGCCCTGCGCAAGCTGTCCGAGATCACCTCCATGCGCATCGAGTACGAGCAGAACCCTCGGATGGACACGCAGACCGTCGGCACGCTGCGCATGCACCGCCTCTTCCACCGGTTCGTGCGCTCCATCCAGTCGCCCGACGACGTCGCGCGCTACTCGGCCGCCGCCCGCAGGGTCCTGGTCTCCGCCGACCCGCGCGACCCCGCCTCGGCCGCCAACGGGGCCCGGTACGCGGCGCTCATCCCGCATCTGGAACCGTCCCGGGCCCTGGAGTCGACCGACGACGACCTCCGCGAACTCGTCCTCAACTGCATCGAACACCTGCGGATGCGGGGCGAGTACCACGACGGCTGGTGGCTGAGCCGCATGGCCGTGGAGAACTGGAGCGCCACCGCCGCGCCCACCGACCGCCACGTCCTCGTCGCCGTCCACCAACTCGCCAACATGCTCCGCAGACTGGGGAAGTACGCGGAGGCCGAGAGCGTCGGCCGCGACATCCTCGGGCGGCTGGAGACCGCCGGGAACACCCGCCCCATCGAGCTGATCCGCGCCAAGGACGGCCTCGGCGGCACGCTCATGGCGCTCGCCCGGTACGACGAGGCGGGCGCCCTGTTCGAGGAGGCCGCCGCGATCGCCGCCGCCGAACTCGGCGACGAGCAGGTGCCGCGCACCCTCGCCCTCCGCAGCAACCTCGCGGTCGCCCTCGGCCTCCAGGGCCACTACGCCGACTCGCTCTCCCTGCATCTGAAGGTCTTCGAGGCCCGTGTGGAGGTCCTCGGCGGCAAGCATCCGCTCACCCTCAACTCCGCGCTGGGCACGGCCTGGATGCTGCGGCTGCTCGGCGACTACCGCGAGGCACTGGCCATCCAGGGCCACAACTCCCGCGCCCACAGCCAGGCGTTGGGCCGCAACCACAGCCAGACCCTGCTCGCCGAGCACAACCTCGCCCTGTGCGCCCGCCGCGTCGGCGACCTCCAGTTCGCGGAGGCCATGATGGGCGCGGCCCGGCGCAGGCTGCTGGGCCGCCGCGGCCCCCAGCACCCCGAGTCCCTGATGGTCACCTGCGACTACGCGATGCTGCTGCGCGACCTGGGCCGTATCGAAGAGGCCCGGGAACTGGCCGAGTTCAGCGCCGGCCAGTACGCGGCCCAGCTCGGCGACCATCATCCGTACGCGATCGGGGCGCGGGACAACGTCGCCGTCCTGCTGCGCGAGGCGGGTGAGAGCCAGGAGGCGCTCGAACTGTCCCGCGATGTCCGCGCCCGGATGGAGCGGGCGGTGGGCGCCGACCATCCCTGGGCCATCGGCTGCGCCAAGAACCAGGTCGCCGCGCTCGCCGCCGACGGCGACACCGAGGCCGCGGTCGCCCTGGGCCGCGAGACCGCCGAGCGGGCCGCGCGCACCCTGACCGACGCGCACATCCTCACCATCAGCCTGCGGGCCGGACTCGCGGTCGACCTGGCCGGGCTGGGTGAGCACGCGGAGGCCGAGGCGCTGCGCCGGGACGCGGCCACCCGGCTCACCTGGCTCCTCGGCGCCGATCACCCGCACATCCGCCGCATCCTCGAACGCCACCGCCCGCACTGGGACTTCGAGCCCCAGCCGATCTGAGCGGCGACGGCCGCCGAGCACGCCGAGCACGCCGAACGGTCGAACATGCCGAAGGGCCCGGTCCCGGGAAGAACTCCCGGGACCGGGCCCTGTCGTCAGCCGTGCTCAGTGGCTCAGGCCTCGAACACCTCGCGCACGAGCTGCTCCTGCTCCGCCTGGTGCCGCTTCGCGGAACCGACGGCCGGGGAGGAGCCGTGCGGACGGGAGATACGGCGCAGCCGCTCGCCCGCCGGGATGTCGGCGCCGACCGCCAGGTCCAGGTGGTCGATGAGGTTCAGGGCGATGAACGGCCATGCGCCCTGGTTCGCCGGCTCTTCCTGGGCCCACAGGTATTTCTCGGCGTTCGGGTACTTCGCGATCTCCGCCTGGAGCTCGGCACCCGGCAGCGGGTACAGGCGCTCGAGCCGGATGATCGCCGTGTCCGTCACACCGCGCTTGCGGCGCTCGGCGTCGAGGTCGTAGTAGACCTTGCCCGCCGTGAAGACGACCTTGCGGACGGCGGCCGGGTCCACCGAGGCGTCCCCGATGACCGGACGGAACTGGCCCGTGGTGAACTCCTCCGCCTTGGACGCGGCGGCCTTGAGGCGCAGCATCGACTTCGGCGTGAAGACCACCAGCGGCTTGTGGTGCGGGTTGTGCACCTGCCACCGCAGGAGGTGGAAGTAGTTCGACGGGAGCGTGGGCATGGCCACCGTCATGTTGTTCTGGGCGCAGAGCTGGAGGAACCGCTCCGGGCGGGCCGAGGAGTGGTCCGGGCCCTGGCCCTCGTAGCCGTGCGGGAGCAGGAGCGTGACGCCGGACGTCTGGCCCCACTTCTGCTCGGCCGAGGAGATGAACTCGTCCACGACGGTCTGCGCACCGTTGACGAAGTCACCGAACTGCGCCTCCCACATCACGAGCGCGTTCGAGCGGGCCAGCGAGTAGCCGTACTCGAAGCCCATCGCCGCGTACTCGGACAGCAGCGAGTTGTAGACGTTCAGCCGCGCCTGGTCCTCGGCCAGGTACTGCAGCGGCGTGTACTCCTCGCCGGACTCGCGGTCGATGATGACCGCGTGGCGCTGGCCGAAGGTGCCGCGCTGGGAGTCCTGGCCGGACAGCCGGACCGGGACGCCCTCGAGGAGCAGCGAGCCGATGGCGAGGGTCTCGCCCATGCCCCAGTCGATCGTGCCGTCCTCGACCATCACCGCACGGCGCTGGAGCTGCGGCAGCAGACGCGGGTGGACGGTGATGTGGTCGGGGATGTTGACCTGGGACTCGGCGATCCGCTTGACGACCTCGGCGGACACGGCCGTGTCGACCGCCACCGGGAAGCCGTCCAGCGGGCCGGGCGCGGCGGCCTCGGCGGGCTGCGAGGTGGCCTCGCGGACCTCCGTGAAGACCTTCTCGAGCTGGCCCTGGTAGTCCTGGAGGGCCTGCTCGGCCTCTTCCAGGGTGATGTCGCCCCGGCCGATCAGCGACTCGGTGTACAGCTTGCGTACCGAGCGCTTCTTGTCGATCAGGTCGTACATCAGCGGCTGCGTGAAGGCCGGGTTGTCCGACTCGTTGTGACCGCGGCGGCGGTAGCAGATGAGGTCGATCACCACGTCCTTGTTGAACGCCTGGCGGAACTCGAAGGCCAGGCGCGCGACGCGCACGACCGCCTCCGGGTCGTCGCCGTTCACGTGGAAGATCGGGGCCTCGATCATGCGGGCCACGTCCGTGGCGTACATCGAGGAGCGGGACGACTCCGGGGCCGCCGTGAAGCCGACCTGGTTGTTGATGACGATGTGGACCGTGCCGCCCGTGCGGTAACCGCGGAGCTGCGACATGTTCAGGGTCTCGGCCACCACGCCCTGGCCCGCGAAGGCCGCGTCGCCGTGGATCGCCACCGGCATGACCGTGAAGTCCGTGCCGCCCTTGTTGATGATGTCCTGCTTGGCGCGGGAGACACCCTCGAGGACCGGGTCCACCGCCTCCAGGTGCGAGGGGTTCGCGACCAGGGAGACCTTGATCTGCTCGCCGTCCAGGCCCGTGAAGGTGCCCTCGGCGCCCAGGTGGTACTTGACGTCGCCGGAGCCGTGCATCGACTTCGGGTCGAGGTTGCCCTCGAACTCACGGAAGATCTGCGCGTACGACTTGCCGACGATGTTGGCCAGCACGTTCAGCCGGCCGCGGTGGGCCATGCCGATGACGACCTCGTCCAGACGCGACTCGGCAGCGCTGTCGATCACCGCGTCCAGCAGCGGGATGACGGACTCGCCGCCCTCCAGGGAGAAGCGCTTCTGGCCGACGTACTTGGTCTGCAGGAACGTCTCGAAGGCCTCGGCGGCGTTCAGGCGGCGCAGGATGCGGAGCTGCTCCTCGCGCTCCGGCTTGGAGTGCGGGCGCTCCACCCGGTCCTGGATCCACTTGCGCTGCTTGGGGTCCTGGATGTGCATGTACTCGATGCCGGTGGTGCGGCAGTACGAGTCGCGCAGCACACCGAGGATGTCGCGCAGCTTCATCATCGACTTGCCGGCGAAGCCGCCGACGGCGAACTCGCGCTCCAGGTCCCACAGGGTGAGGCCGTGCTCGGTGATGTCCAGGTCGGGGTGCTTGCGCTGCTGGTACTCCAGCGGGTCGGTGTCGGCCATGACATGGCCGCGGACCCGGTAGGAGTGGATCAGCTCGAAGACCCGCGCGGCCTTGGTGACGTCGTCGTCGTGCGAGGCGTCGATGTCCTTGAGCCAGCGGACCGGCTCGTAGGGGATGCGCAGGGCCTTGAAGATCTCGTCGTAGAAGCCCTTCTCACCGAGGAGGAGGTTCGCGACGACGCGCAGGAACTCGCCGGAGGCGGCGCCCTGGATCACCCGGTGGTCGTAGGTCGACGTGAGCGTCATGACCTTCGAGATGCCGAGCTTGTTCAGGGTGTCCTGGGAGGTGCCCTGGAACTCCGCCGGGTAGTCCATGGAGCCGACGCCCATGATCACGGACTGGCCGGGCATCAGGCGCGGCACGGAGTGGACGGTGCCGAGGCCGCCGGGGTTGGTGAGGGAGACCGTCACGCCGGTGAAGTCGTCCATCGTCAGCTTGCCGTCGCGGGCACGGCGGACGATGTCCTCGTAGGCCTGCCAGAACTCGAAGAAGTTCAGGCTCTCGGCCTTCTTGATCGCCGCGACGACGAGCTGCCGGTCACCGTTCGGCTTCACCAGGTCGATGGCGAGGCCGAGGTTGATGTGCTCCGGCTTGACCAGGGTCGGCTTGCCGTCCTTCTGCGCGAACGACCAGTTCATCGACGGCATGGCCTTGATGGCCTGCACCATCGCGTAGCCGATCAGGTGCGTGAAGGAGATCTTCCCGCCCCGGGCGCGCTTGAGGTGGTTGTTGATGACGATGCGGTTGTCGAAGAGCAGCTTCACCGGGACCGCGCGCACGGACGTGGCCGTGGGCAGCTCCAGGGAGGCGTTCATGTTCTTCGCGACGGCGGCGGCGGGGCCGCGCAGCGTCAGCAGTTCGGGGCCAGCGGGGGCCTCGGCCACGGACTCGTCCTTCTTCGGCTTGGCGGGTGCCGCGGGCTGCGCGGCGACGGGCTTGACGGGCGCAGGCGCGGCGGGCTGCGGGGCAGCCGGCGCCGGGGCGGCCGGGGCCTGCGGCACTGCGGGGGTCGCAGGGGCGGCGGGGGCCGCCGCGGTGGACGCGGCCGGGGCCGTCGTGGTGGCAGTGCTCGCCGGAGCCGCGGAGGCGGCGGCAGCCGCTCCCGGCTTGTAGTCGGCGAAGAAGTCCCACCAGGCACGGTCTACCGAATTCGGGTCCTGGAGGTACTGCTGATAGATCTCGTCGACGAGCCACTCGTTCGGACCGAACGCGGCTGCCGGGTTCTTCCCGGTTTGGTCGTCGGTCGAGACGCTCGAGTTACTGGGGGACTGTGGCGACACGGCGGCAACCGCCCTCTTCCGCTTCTTCGCAAGGTGATGGACAGCGGGGATTAAGGCTACGCCTCCCTGACCGGGAAGGTCAGGCCGGACCGTGTCATCGTCGTGTATGTCACATCGGAGAGCGCGTTTCGGGGGTGTAAATGGCGGGAAACAAGCGAGGTTCCGGTCTGTGACGGGTACGGCGACGCCGACCCGACGCGCAGAGTGCGCGGGCCACTGCCTGATCAACCAGGGTGTCCGTCCCCGGGGCGGACAAGGATCTTGTTCTTCCCTTTCGAACTTTACGTCAACTTGGGACGGAAGGCTCTCCCGGAAGGGTGACCCGAATCCGGCATCCGCGTGCGGATTCGGCCACGCCGATCCGGCCACCGTGCAGGTCCACCGCCCAGCGGGCGATCGCGAGGCCGAGACCCGTACCGCCGTCGCTGCCCGGCCCGTGCGGCCGGCTCACCGCGCCGCGGTTGAAACGCTCGAAGACCCGGTGCCACTCCGACTGCGGGATGCCGGGGCCCTCGTCCACGACCTCCAGCACCAGCGACTCCTTGGCGGGGCCGCTCCGGGCCTTCACGGTCACCCGGCCGTGCGGGGGGCTGTGCTTGACCGCGTTGTCCACCAGATTGGCGACGACCTGGTGCAGACGTTCGGGGTCCGCGCGCGCCGTCAGCTCCGGCGGGGAGACGTCGAGGCGCAGATGGACGTCCGTACGTGTGTGACTGCCGGAGCCGGAGGCGAGGCCCGCGCGCGCGGAGGACACCATCTGGGCCTCCTTGAGCACGCCCGAGAGATACGGCCACACCTCGAAACGGCGCCTGGTCAGCGGGACCACGCCGTTGTCCAGCCGGGAGAGGTCCAGCAGCGTCTCCACCAAGCGCCCGAGGCGCTCCGTCTGCTTCAGCGCCGTGCGCATGGTCTCGGGGTCGGCCTGCGTGACCCCGTCCACGATGTTCTCCAGCACCGCGCGCAGAGCCGCGGTGGGCGTGCGCAGCTCGTGCGAGACGTTGGCCACCAGCTCCTTGCGCTGGCGGTCCTGGGCCTCCAGCTCGTCGGCCATGAGGTTGATCGTGTGGGCCAGATCGCCCAGCTCGTCCCGGCGGTGGTCACGGACCCGGCGCGAGTAGTCGCCGTGCGAGATGGAGCGCGCCACGGCGTTCATCTCGTCCAGCGGCGCGGTCAGCGAGTGCGCCACGAACTGCGTGATCAGCAGGGTCGCGATCATCGAGAACACCGTGATGAAGCGCAGCTCGGTCGCCGTGCGCACCGCGATCAGCAGCAGACCCGTGGTGATCAGCACCGAGATGACGACCAGCGCACCCAGCTTGGTCTTGATCGAGAACGGGCGGACACGGCCCCAGGAGTCCTCGGGGCTCTTGCGTCGGTCCGGCCCGCCGCTCATGGCGTCGGTGTCTCCAGCGCGTAGCCGACGCCGTGCACGGTACGGATGCGCTCCGCGCCGATCTTCCGCCGCAGGGCCTTGATATGGCTGTCCACGGTGCGGGTGCCGGAGGCGTCCGCCCAGTCCCACACCTCCGCGAGGAGCTGCTCGCGCGAGAGCACGGCGCGCGGGGTGTTGGCCAGGCACACCAGCAGATCGAACTCGGTGGGCGTCAGATGGACGTCCTCGCTGCGCACCCGGACCCGGCGCTGCGCGTGGTCGATCTCCAGCTCGCCGAGGCGCAGCATGCCGCTGCGCGGCGTCGCGGCGGCCAGCGCGGCCCGCTCCATCCGGCGCAGCAGCACATGCACCCGCGCCGCCAACTCCCGCATGGAGAACGGCTTGGTCATGTAGTCGTCGGCGCCGACGCCGAGCCCGACCAGCATGTCCGTCTCGTCGTCGCGCGCGGTGAGCATCAGCACCGGTACCGGGCGCTGCGCCTGCACCCGGCGGCAGACCTCCAGGCCGTCGAAGCCCGGCAGCATGATGTCGAGGATCAGCAGGTCGGGCTGCCAGGCCTCGGCCGTGTCCACGGCCGCCGGACCGTCCCCCGCCGTTTGCACGAGGAATCCCTCCGCGCGCAGGCGGGCGGCGATGGCGTCGACGATCGTCGGGTCGTCCTCGACCACGAGGACCCGCCGTTGGGCGCCCGGGGTCGCCGTCGTGCCGTTGTGCGAGGTGTGTGTCTGCTCCATCGCCCGCCCCTGAGTGTGCTTTCCGGAATCCGTGGGGTGATCCCATGACTGCGCCTGACGCATGAGTGATCCGCGTCAGGGAAGCAGCGTACGGGGAGTCACCGCGAGTCGGCTATCCAGGTCTGACCGCCAGGTGCACGACGTCGGGAACGCCCCGGGCAACGCGGACCTCTTCGGTACGCACCTGCTGGAACCCGGCATTCCGTAGGGTTCCTTCGAATTCCGGAGAGGGCTGCGCGGACCACACCGCGAGGACGCCACCAGGCCTCAACACCCTTGCACAGCTTGCCAGTCCGGTCCCCGAGTACAGGCTGTCGTTGTCCTGGGTGACCGTCCAGTCGGGCCCGTTGTCGATGTCGAGGCACAGGGCGTCGTACGTGTCCGAAGTCTCATGGAGATGGCGGACGAGATCGGCTTCGAGGATGTCCGTACGGGGGTCGGCGAGGGCCTCGGCGGAGAGCGCGGACAGCGGTCCGTCGAGGTGCCAGTCGATGATGGCGCGCTCGCGTTCGACCACGGTGATCCGGCCCCAGCGCGGGTCGGCGGCGGCGTGTGCGAGCGAGAACCCGACTCCGAGGCCGCCGATCAGCACGTGGGGCCGCGGGCGCCCGGCGAGGGCGTCGCAGGCGAGGTCGACGAGCAGCCGCTCCGAGCGTCCGTCGGACGTGTCCATCAGGAAGCAGCCGTTCGCGATGATCTGGAGCAGTTCGCCGTGGCGGCGCAGCACGACTTCGCCGTGCGGGCCCTCGCGGCGGTCCAGGATCCGGGGGGCGTCGTAGGTGTGGTCCGGATGAGGCATGGGTCCCATTGTGGTCAAGCGGGACGCGACGGGACCACCGCAGGGGGAAGGCCCGGGGCTCCGCGAGGGAGCCCCGGGCCTTCGCCGTCTGTCGTGGGTCAGCCGTTCGCCAGGGCCTGGACCCGGTCCAGCGCGCCGTTGAACTTGTCGTGGTCACCGACCGTCGGGCCGGACGACGTGTACTGCCACATCGTGTAGTACGACCACCCGGCCGGGAGCGTGCCCGGGTCGGAGGCGTAACGGGCGATCCACAGCGGGTTCTTGGCGGCGAAGCCGCTGTAGTTGCCGGTGCACTGGGTCCACCAGCTCGTGGCCGTGTAGATCACGGCGTCCCGACTGGTGCGCGCCTTGTAGGTGTTCAGGAAGTCGGTGATCCAACTGACCATCGCGCTCGCCGACTTGCCGTAGCAGGCGTCGCCGTACGGGTTCCACTCGATGTCGAGCACGCCGGGCAGGGTCTTGCCGTCCTTGGACCAGCCGCCCCCGTGGTCCACGAAGTAGTTGGCCTGGGTGGCGCCGCTGGTGGTGTCCGGGGTCGCGAAGTGGTACGAGCCGCGGATCATCCCGACGTTGTAGGAGCCGTTGTACTGCTGGGCGAAGTAGGGGTTCGTGTAGTACGTCCCCTCGCTGGCCTTGGTGTAGGCCCACTTGACCCCGCTGCCCCACAGGGTCGACCAGGCCACGTTGCCCTGGTAGCCCGCGACGTCGACGCCTTCGGTCTGGGTGGCGTCGGCGCCGCTGGGCCTGCCGTCCTGGCCGTCGTGCGCCAGGACGCCCATCCCCATGGTGGCGGAGCCGCGCGCGGGCGTGTCGGCGGCGTGGGCCGGCAGGGAGAACAGGAGGGAGAACGCTGCGAGCAGGGTTCCGGCCGCGAACAAGCGCGGGCGCCGGACCGGTCCGGGTCTGTGCACGGGCATGACGTGCCTCCGAGTCGCTCGGTGGGAGCTCGGTGGAGCTCGGTGGGGGGAATGCTCGGTGCGGCGGCACACCCGCGCCGGACGCGGGGAGGGTCGGGGTCCTCCGCGCTCCGTGATGGCGTGGGCATGCCAGTGTCTGACAAGGAAGCTGACACGTGGAGCGCGGGCTTGAGAAGAGGGGCCGGGGTCTGCCGTTGGTCTAATCCTGCGAAATACTGGCCTAGCTGCGGCAACGGCGATGCCCGGCGGAAACTTTCAGGATCGGGAAACCAGGGCAGGGGTGCTGACGTGCGCGAGGACGGAAACGGCGAGGAGCGTCCGGTGCCCTCCGGCGAGCCCGGCGACGGCAGTGGTCACGGCTGCGGTCGCGACAGCGGTCACGGTGTCGGCCACGGCGTCGCCGACCAGGAATTCCTGTCCCTGGAGCGCGAGTTGACGGTGTTCCTGCGCCGGGCGCGGGCCAGCCAGGGCGAGATGGCCCGCGAGGTCCACCCCGATCTGGAGTCGGCCGCCTACGGACTCCTGGTCCGCCTCGACGAGTGCGGCGGGCAGCGCGCGACCGACCTCGCGGCCTATGTCGGCGTCGGCAAGGCGACCATGTCCCGCCAACTGCGCGCCCTGGAGGAGCTGGGCCTCGTGGCCCGCGAACCCGACCCGGCGGACGGCCGGGCCTGGCTGGTCCACCTCACCGAGGAGGGCAGCGACCGCGTGGGAAGCGTGCGCGAGGCGCGCCGCGCGCGGTACGTGCGCCAGCTCTCCGACTGGGACCGGCACGAGGTGGCCGAACTGGCGCGCCTGATCCGCCAGTTGAACCTCGTCATGGAGAAGTAGGGCAGGCGGCGCGGTCCGCCGCTCAGGGCTCCACGTACACCACTGTCGCGTCGTCGTGCGTCTTGCTGCGGCCCAGATGGACCCGCGCCGTACGGTCGGCCGTCTCCAGCGCGCGGACGCGCGCCACCAGTGCCGCCGCGCCCTCCGCGCGGACGACGCGGAGCAGATCCCCCCAGTCGCCCGCGCGGAACTTCTCCGTCCAGCGGGCCGCGCCGTCCGTCAGCGCCGCGAGCGAGCGCACCGCGGCGCGCGGCACCTCGCCCGCCACCGCGCGGTCCGCCACGGCGGGGTCCGCGGCGGCCGTGAAGAAGCCGCCCTCCTTGTTGCGCACCGTGGCGTCGACGAGCGCGTCCGTCGCCAGGCTCGCGCGCGGCAGGCGGGCCAGCCGGTCGTCCACGAAGGCCGTGACCGTGCCGTCCGGAGCCTCGCAGAGCAGGGCCGAGTCGGCGAGGACCAGGTACTCCACCACGGTCGCGGACCAGCGGGCGAGGGCCACTGTCGCCTGAGGGGTTCGCGGGTGAGAAAGGTCACAGGTGAACGCGTGGGAGTCGGCGGTACGGAGGATGGCGTGGGAAAGGACCTCTCGAAGCGTCAGATCCCTGCGGGAACCGGACAGTTCGGTCAGCGCGCCGCCGAGGCGTGCACAGAACCAGGGGACGGAGTGCACACAGCCGCCGTTGTCCTCGGGGGGCGTCACCCCGTCCAGGACCACCAGCGCTCCGCCCTGTCCTGAGGCCGGAAGCGCGAGTGCGGCGAAGTCCTCGTCGGGGCGCGCCGGGTCGCCGGGCTCGGAGATGAGTTCCGTACGCATCCGGCCAGTCTGCACGACCTCTTCACCGGCCCACAACGGCCTGCATCGATCGCCGCCACAGCGCGACCGGGCAGGTCAGGTGACTGATTTGGGACGGAATGATCAATTCCAGGGAAGCGTGGCGGCGAATCCTGCCAAAGTGTGCCGCCGACGTCCAACCGGCCCGCCGCGCAAGGCCCTGGCATGGGCCACAGGGACTTGCCCGCCAACTCCCCGCCGAGGTTCACTCCTTCGGGTGGCGGGACAGGGGAAGCGGGATCGCCGCCCACCGGCACTGGGAGGGTCGGAAACCGTCGTACCGGGGAGGCGGCCCAGTTGACGGCCCCTCACCCCGGCCCATGGGTACACGAGTCAGGATGGCGAGCACCGGTGCAGAAGATGCGGCCTCGGCGCGCAGACAGGAAGACGGCTCCCGCACAGGGCGCCCCGTCGAAGTCCACGGGCAGCGGCCGGACCGCCCATGTCCGCAACCGTCTGATCGTCGCGGTGGCCGTGGTCGCCGCCGCGGTCGCCGGGGCCGGGGCGCCGACCGTCATCGCCGCCTCGGGGCAGCTCAACGACTCCCAGAACCTCGTGACGCTCGCCGAGCAGACCCGTGACGCGCTGGTGCTCGCCCACGCGCTGGCCGACGAACGCGACGGGGTCACCTCGTACGTGGCCGCCGGGCGCCCCAAGTCCAAGGCACCCGCCGAGCAGCAGAGCGCCCGGGTCGACCGGCAGATCGAGGACCTGCGCGCCCGTACGGACCTGCCCGCCGGGCTGCGCAAGGGACTTGAGGACGTGGCCACCGCCCGCAGAGCGGCGCTCACCGGGAAGAGCACCGCTCTGGAGGCTCATCGCGAGTACTCCTCCGCCATCGCCGAACTCCACGCCGTCGCCGTGGACCTGGCCGAGCAGATGCCGCCCCGCGCGGGCGCGGGCGCCCATGCCCTCGCCGAACTCGACAGCGCCGTCCAGCAGTCGGCCGCCGCCCGCGGACTGCTCCTCGCCGCCCTGAACGTCCCGCGCGTCACCCAGACCACCTACGACCCGGTCACCGGCCTGCCGACCACCACCAACAGCGCCTCGGAGGCCGACGCCAAGCGCCGCGACGCCCTCACCGCCGCCGCCCAGCAGGCCGCCGTCCGCTCCGACGCGGCGATCGCCGCCTTCCGCGAGACCGCGCCCACGGCCGCCCGGAACTCCTACGACTCCACGGTCACCGGCCCCGAGGTCACCTCCGCCGAGAAGTACCTCGCGGACCTCACCGACCAGCCCACGCTCTCCGACGCCGAACTCGGCTACAGCACCGAGAAGGTGGGGGCGGCCCTGTCCGCCCGCGTCGACCAGATGCGCGGCGCCGAGTCCTCGCTCTACGAGGCCCGCAGCAAGCAGCTCGCGCAGCTCCGCGACGACGACGTCACCGCGCTGGAGATCCGGGTCGCCGCCCTCGGCGTCCTCCTGCTCGTCGCCCTCGGCATCGCCACGGCGATGGCCCGCAGCCTCACCCGTCCGCTCGCCGTCCTGCGCCTCGGCTCGGCCCGCGTGGCCGCCTCCCCGGCCACCGAGGAACCGGTGAAGTTCACCGGCCGCAACGACGAGTTCGCCCAGGTCGTCCGCTCCGTCAACGCCCTGCACGCGCACGCCGTCGCGCTCCAGGAGCGGCTGTCCACCCTGGAGTCCGACCGCAAGCATCTCGTCGGCCAGCGTCAGACCATGGCCGACGAGCGCGAGAAGCTGCGCACCGAACTGGCCGACGCCTCCGCCAACCTGGGGCAGGTCCAGCACAGCATCCACGCCACCTTCGTCAACCTCGCCCTGCGCACCGTGGGCCTGGTCGACCGCCAACTGGCCCTCATCGAAGGCCTGGAGGAGCGCGAGCAGGACCCCGAGCGACTCTCCACGCTCTTCCGCCTCGACCACTTCGCCACGGTCATGCGCCGCCACAGCGAGAACCTCCTCGTCCTGGCCGGTGCCGAGCATGTGCAGCAGCACGCGGGGCCCGTACCGCTCGTCGACGTCGTGCGCGCCGCGGTCAGCGAGATCGAGCGGTACGAGCGCGTGCGCGTCGGCGCGCTGCCGCCGCACGCGCAGGTGGTGGGCTTCGCCGCCGACGACCTCTCGCATCTGCTGGCCGAACTCCTGGAGAACGCCACGTCGTTCTCGCCGCCGGAGTCCGCCGTCGAGATCTCCGGCTGGCTCCGGGAGAACGGCGAGCTGATGCTCTCCGTCCACGACGAGGGCATCGGCATGTCCGGGAAGCGGATGAGCCGGCTCAACGCCCGCCTCGCCGACTTCGATCCGAGCGCGCCGTACGACCAGGACGGCGGCGAGGGGCTCGGGCTCGGCCTGTACGTGGTCGCCCGCCTCGCCCACCGGCACGGCATCCGCGTCCAGTTGCGCAAGCAGAAGGAGGGCGGTGTCGCGGCGGTCGTCACCCTGACGAAGTCGCTGCTCGCCGCCGCCCCGAAGTCGGCCGCCCCGAGCGGGGGTTCGCCGTCCCTGCCCGGCGCCGACGCCGAGGTCAACTCGAACGTCCTCAAGGCCCGCACCCGGATCACCATCCAGGAACCGCGCGGCGACGAGGACCCGTTGATCGCGGCGGCGGAACAGGCGCTGCGGGAGCACGCGGCCACCGCGGACTCCGAGGACGGCCCGGACGCGCCGGAGACCGGCACCGAGGCGCCGGAGACCGGCACCGAGGCGCCGGAGACCGGCACCGAGGCCCCCGAGGAGGCTCCCGCGGAGCCCGAGGTGTCCCCCGAGACCACCATGGAGCTCTTCGCCCCGGTACTGGACGCGGACCCCGCGCCCGCCACCGAGGACAAGGACTCCGAGGGCAATGACTCCGAGGGCAATGACTCCGAGGACAAGGACTCCGAGGACAAGAACCCCGCCGCACACGCGGACACGGACACGGACCACGCCCCCCTGACCGAGGACGAGGCCCCCGCCGCCCGTATCCCCGCCCAGAGCACCACCGACCCCGACCCGTACGCGATCGGCCCCGACACGCACGAACGCACCCCCGACGAGAGCGCGTCGCGGCCCACCGCACCGGACCTTCGCCCCGAGGAGCCCCCGACCTCCCAGCAGCCCGAGACCCCCCGGCGCACCGCCAAGGGTCTCCCCAAGCGCACCCCCAGGATCTCCGCGCCCACGCAGACCCCCCGGCCCCGCGCCGGCGGCGTGGACGCCGAGGCACTGCGCCGCAGGCTCGGCGGGTTCCACCGGGGCGCCACGGAGGGCTACCGCCACGTCGAGGCGGAGAACGCCGAGAGGACGGGGGAGACGGAGGCAGTCCCGCCCCGGTCCACGACCCCACCGTCCACCGCCGCACCAGGGACCCCAGCAGACGCAGAAGCATCGGGGGGCACCGTCGAGGAGGCAAGCAGTTGACCGCGCCCAGTACCTATGGACTGAGCAGTGAGGCACGCAACCTGCACTGGCTGCTGACCAACCTCGTCGAGGAGGTGCCGGGACTGCTGTCGGTCGCGGTGGTCTCCTCCGACGGCCTGCTCCTGCTGTCGTCCGACCCTGGCCGCAACGCCGAGGCCCGCTCCGGTCAGCGCGGACCGCGCGGCCCCAAGGGGTCCTCGGCCGACCTCGCCACCATCGTCTCCGGCATCGGCAGCCTCACCGTCGGCGCCGCGAAGCTGATGGAGTTCGGCGGGGTCAAGCACACGATGGTCGCGATGGACGAGGGCAGCCTGTTCGTCATGTCCATCAGCGACGGCTCACTGCTGGGCGTGCACGGCTCCGCGGACTGCGACATGAGCGTGGTGGCGTACCACATGGCGCTCTTCGTCGGCCGCGCCGGACACGTCCTGACCCCCGAACTGCGCAGCGAGCTACGCCGGTCCCTGGAGACAGAGGCAGCGGGGAGCGCGCGATGAGCGGAACGCCGAAGAAGCTTCCGGTGCGCGGCAGTGACCGCAAACCGGCCCGAGTGCGCCCCTACTCCCTCACCGGCGGGCGCACCCGCTTCGGCCATGTCCTCCTCGTCGAGACCTTCGTGGCGGCCCTGGAGGCCCCGGAGGAACGCCGCGAACTGACGAACCGCCCGTCCGGCGCCCGGGTCATGCCCGAGGCGCAGGCCATTGTCGAACTCTGCCGCCGTATGCGCACGGTGGCGGAGATCGCCGGACTGCTGCGTATGCCGCTCGGGGTGGTCCGCGTCCTCCTGAGCGACCTCGCGGACCAAGGAAAGATCCGTGTGTACGGAACCGGGCACGGCCCCGGACAGCCGGACCGCGCTCTGCTGGAAAGGGTGCTGAGTGGACTCCGCCGTCTCTGACGTCTCCCGGGACGTCTCCCCGCTTGCCGTCGACCCGGAACAGCAGGAGGACCTGCGGGCCTGGGAGACGGACCGCACCCGCCCCCCGATCGCGACGAAGATCGTCGTGGCCGGCGGCTTCGGCGTCGGCAAGACCACCCTGGTGAGCGCCGTCTCGGAGATCAAGCCTCTCCAGACGGAGGCGATGATGACCGCGGCCAGCGAGGGCACCGACGACCTCACCGAGACGCCGGACAAGCTCACCACGACCGTGGCCATGGACTTCGGCCGCATCACGCTCGACAACGACCTGGTGCTCTATCTGTTCGGCACGCCGGGCCAGCAGCGGTTCTGGTTCATGTGGGACGACCTGGTCCGCGGCGCGATCGGCGCGATCGTGCTGGCCGACACCCGGCGGCTTGAGGACTGCTTCCCGGCGCTCGACTACTTCGAGAGCAGCGGGATGCCGTACGTGGTCGCGGTCAACCACTTCGACGGCACCGAGCGGTTCGAGCCCGAGGACGTGCGCGACGCGCTCACGATATCCGAGGACATACCTGTCATGATCATGGACGCGCGCCGCCGGATGTCGGCGGTCGAGACGCTGCTGGCCCTCGTCGGCCACGCACTCGACGTCACCCCCGAGTGAAGGGGGCGCGTACGGGGCAGGCGGGACTCTCGAAGCACGCCCGTGATGTCCGCGCGCAACCATGGGCCCGCACCTCGCCCTGTTAGGAGCACCACCCCCCCATGCGGAAGATACTCGTCGTCGGAGCCGGTCAGTCCGGACTCCAGCTCGCCCTCGGCCTCCAGTCGCACGGGTACGAGGTCACATTGATGTCCAACCGGACCGCGGACGAGGTCCGCACCGGCCGGGTCATGTCGACGCAGGTTATGTTCCACACCGCCCTCCAGCACGAGCGTGACCTCCGGCTGAACTTCTGGGAGTCGCAGGCCCCGAGGATCGAGGGGCTCGGCGTGTCCGTCACGGGACCGGAGTCGCGGCGCGCCGTCGACTGGGTGGGCATGTTCGAGGGCGGGTACGCGCAGTCCGTGGACCAGCGCGTGAAGATGGCCGGCTGGCTGGAGACGTTCACCCAGCGCGGCGGCCAGTTGGTCATCCACGGCGCGGCGGTCTCCGACCTCGACTACTTCTCCCGCGCCTACGATCTGGTGCTGGTGTCGGCGGGCAAGGGCGAGCTGGTGTCGATGTTCGCCCGTGACGCCGCGCGCTCCCCGTACCGCGAGCCGCAGCGCGCCCTCGCGGTCGCCTACGTCCACGGCCTCGGCCCCCGCCCGGAGCACCCGGACTTCGACGCCGTGCGCTGCAACCTCGTCCCGGGCGTCGGCGAGCTGTTCGTCATGCCGACGCTGACCCTCTCGGGGCGCGCGGACATCCTGTTCTGGGAGGGCGTGCCCGGCGGCCCGGTCGACGCCTTCCGGGGGATCAGGGACCCCGAGGAGCACCTGGCGCTGACGCTCGCGCTCATGGAGCGGTACACGCCGTGGGAGCACGCGCGCGCATCCGAGGTGGAGCTGACCGACGCGGGCGGCACGCTCTCGGGGCGGTACGCGCCCACCGTCCGTCAGCCGATCGGGCGGCTGCCCGGCGGGGGACTGGTGCTGGGCGTGGCCGACGTCGTCGTCACCAACGACCCGATCACCGGCCAGGGCTCCAACTCGGCGTCCAAGTGCGCCGCTTCGTACCTCGCCTCGATCCTCGAACACGGTGAGAAGGAGTTCGACGAGGCCTGGATGCGGCAGACCTTCGACCGCTACTGGGACACGGCCCGGCACGTCACCAAGTGGACGAACGCGATGCTCGACGTGCCGCCGGACCACGTGCTGAAGCTGATCGGCTCGGGCGGCGCCTACCAGCCGGTCGCCGACCGCTTCGCCAACGGCTTCGACGACCCGTCCGACTTCGAGAACTTCTTCTACGAGCCCGAGAAGACCGAGGCGTATCTGGCGGCGGTCGCCGCGCGGTGACCCGCCTCTGACCGGGCGGTCCACCGCCCGAGACGATCCGCCCCGGACGAGCCGAGCACGGCGCGTCCGGGGCGGATCGCGTTCCTGCCGCGGGGCAGGCCCCGCGGGCTCAGCTCTTGAGCTGCCGGTCGTCCAGCGCCGACCTGACGTCCGGCTGCGTCGGGATCGCCGAGAGCGTGCGGACGGCCATGGCCGCCCGGTGCGCGTCGGCCTTCGTGCACAGCGCGCGGGCCGCCTCGTTGAAGCGGACGACGGACGGCGGGTCGGAGGGGCCCAGCAGATGGCGCTTCAGCTCGGCGCGCGCCTCGACGTAGGTGTCCTTCGCGGGGTCGCGCACCGACTCCAGCAGGGCCGGGATGCCGGAGGCGTCCGGAGTGAGCACGGCGCCCGCGCGGACCGTGGGGAAGGCCTCGCGGAAGTCCTGCTCCAGCAGGCCGCTGGTGTTGGTGACGGCGTAGGGCTTCTCGCTCGCCAGGTAGTCCGAGATGACGCTGGAGACGTCGCTGAGCAGCAGGTCGGCGGCGTTGAAGCAGGCGTAGACGTTCGGCCGGGCCCCGGTGACGATCTGGTGCTCCCACGCGGGGAACGAGGCCCAGTACGCACTCTCCCAGGCGGCGGTCGCGGCGGCCACGGCCTCGGCACGGCCGGGCTCCGGGGTCGTCTGGAGCAGCATCCGCTCCGTGTCGTCCGCGTTCGCCCGGAACGAGGACGTGGTGAGCCGCTCGAGTTCGGCGGTCGTGCGGGCCAGCTCCGCCGCGGCGGCGGGCGCGGGCCGTCCGTCGGTGCGCTCCGCGGCACGGGCGGCGTTCGCGGCGCGGATCATCTCCTGGATCCGGAGGTTCGCGGCGCCCGCCTGGGGCACGACCGAGCCGGTCAGCGGGTGCGGCTTGTACAGCAGCCGGACCAACGGATCGGCCAGCAGGGTACGGACGATGTTCTCGCCCGCCTCGATGATCGAGGTGTTGCCCGGGTTGCCGTCCCAGCCCTCCCAGGTGGGGGCGTAGAGCACCGTGGTGTACGGGCCCGCGGGCGCGCCGGCGTACGGCGTGATGGCGTCGAGCTGCGGGCGCCCGATCTCCACGATGTCCTTGTCCTCGATGCCGACGTCCGCCAGGGCGTAGCGCTCACGCGCCGCGGGCCCGGCCACCCACACCTCGTCGTACGCCTTCGCGTACGGGTTGCAGCTCGACAGCTTGTCGCTCTCGCCGTGGTTGACGAACGCGTGCTTGATGGTGGGGATCCGCAGCACCTGCGAGGTCTTGCCCGAGTTCGAGGGGTGGATCAGCATCTTCAGCGTGGAGTGCTCGAGACGCATCAGATCGGCGACCTTGGGCAGGCACACGATCGGGATGTCGGTGGACGTGATGTGCTTCACCATGAAGCGCTCGCGCAGCACGATCAGCGGGCGGCCCTCCAGCTTCGCCAGCGGCTCCAGCCACATGTTCGCCTGGTAGGCGGAGGAGGTGCCGCCGGAGAAGTACATGCCGACCGTCGGCCGGTACTCCGTGAGCCACTCCTCGAACCACTCCAGCGCCTGCTCGCTCGTGACCGGCCGGCGGCCGGGCAGCAGCCGCAGCAGCAGCATGGCGACGGACACGACCGCGAGGGCGGCGGACAGGGCGATCCCCGCGACGGCCCACCAGGCCGAGCCGGTCACCGCGGTGGCCAGCAGACCGGCCGTCGAGGGCAGGCTGAAGACCAGGAGCCGCTGCCCGGTGCGATGCGTCAGCAGCGCGGGGAGCGCGGGGCTCAGCCGCAGCGCGGAGGCGTCGATGTTCCGGGTGAGCACGGGCAGGGTGCGGGTGCGGCGCACGAGGATGGCGACCGCCCGGCATGCGAAGTGCAGGCCGTAGAAGACCAACAGGCCGCAGACGAAGGCCAGATACCTCGTCTCGTGGCTCTTGTCCTCGAGGCGGACCAGACCGATCACCAGCAACAGGTCCCGGACGACCTGACGGACCGTCACGGTCGCGTGCAGTCTCCCGAATTTGGCGACCGTCTTCCGCTGCCAGCGGTGCAGGGCGATGTCCGCCGCCAGCCCGACGGCGGTGGCGGCCACCAGCAGCGGGACGCTGGGGAGGAAGGCGCCTACCGCCTGACCGGCGAACGACAGGACGATCACCGTGGGTAGCAGGAGACGTGCCGCGGCGGTACGCAACCGAGCGGGCAGGGGCGATGCTGACACTTCGCGGGCTCCAGGCAACTCAAACATCTCGGGTACGGCCGTGCTGACGGTCGCGGTCAGAAGCCGCGGGCCGAAGCCGGAGCGTACAGATGTTCTCTCATGATGCAGTGGTCGGACTTTACCTGGTTGCCGGTCGCTTGTTACCTGGCGGGTGGCCGCAGGTCACGCGCGCGGAGCGTATGTCGACGGGCCTGTCAGGCGCCGCCCGCGGGCGCGGCGGCGGAGTAGCCCGTGTCCGAGCCCTGCGAGGCCCCGTGAGGGAGCGGCGGCGGCGCGTAGGAGCGCAGGGGCCGGCCGCCGGGGTCCGGGCGTACGGCGCCGAGGACGGGGTTGGCCGCGATCGGGGAGACCTTGATACGGGTGCCGGGGCGGGGGGCCTGGACGACCATGCCGTCGCCCAGGTAGAGGGCGACATGGGTGGCCTCGGGGAAGTAGATGACGAGGTCGCCGGGGCGGAGCTGCCGCAGCGGGACGTGCGGCAGGCGGGCCCACTGCTCCTGGCTGGTGCGCGGGATGGCCCGGCCCGCGTGCACCCAGGCCTGCGAGGTCAGCCCCGAACAGTCGTACGACCTCGGGCCCGCGCCGCCCCACTGGTACGGCTTGCCGATCTGATCGACGGCATAGCGCACGGCCCGGTCGCCGCGCTCGGTGGGGGGACGGGTGTCGCTGAGGGCGCCGGACGCCAGGAACCTCTTCTGCGCCGCGGCGACGCCGTCGCGTTCCAGCTCGGCCAGCTCGGCGCGCCGCCCGGCACTGAGCGAGGCGAGCAGCGCCTCCACGTCCTTCAGCCGCCGCTGGACGTCGTCCCGCTGCCGCTTCTGCCGCCCGGTGAGAGCGATCTGCTCGGCGAGGGCCCGGCGCGCCGTACGGGCCAGCGTGTCCGCGCGCCGCTCGGCGCCGGTCAGCCGGGCCACGCTCTCGGCCCGCTCACGCGCGAGCTGCTCGATGACCTGGCTCTGGTCGAGCGCGTGCTCCGGATCGGGGGAGAGCAGCAGGCGGACGTACGGGGACAGCTCCGTGCTGCCCTGGTACTGCTGCCGGGCCAGCCGCCCGACCGCGCTGCGGCTGCCGGCCAGGGCGCGCCGGGCCCGTACGAGCTGCCGGTCGAGCCGGGCGACCTCGGCGCGCTGCCGCTTCAGCTTCTCGGCGGTGCCGTTGTAGGCCTCGGTGGCCTGCTCCGCCTGCCGGTACAGGGTCTGGAGGTCCCGCAGCAACTGGGGGACCGAGCGGGTGTCCACCGGCTTCGCCGAGGCGCTGCTCGGGGCCGTGGCGGCGACGGCGGGGGCGGGGACGAGGACGGCCGAGGCGGTCACCGCCGCCGTGCAGACCAGGCGGAGCAGCACGTCCGACATACATCACCTCCGTGCGGCGGGTGGTCCGTCCACCTCGCACCGGAATGATGAACGGACCGAGCCCCGACGCCTCGCCGAGTGGTCGGGTCGGCCCAAGGACCTCACTCGTCGGCGGAGTCCTGCGCGCCCCCCGGCGTGGCGCCTGGCGTCCGGCGCGGCTTGGACCACGGCCACCGCGGGCCGCCGCTGTCCCCCTCGGGGTCGTACTCGTACCGCCAGCCCAGATGGAGGCCGAGCCGCCTGCTCCGGCCCGCCTCGACGCGCCGGTAGACGAGGACGGTGGGCGGGCCGCCGGCCGCGTCGGGGACCGGGACGCGGTAGGTCTTCGGCGGGTGGCCGGTCGGGCCGACCAGGACCGGCAGCACCCGCCCGTCCAGGGGCCCGCCGACGAACGGGGTGTCTTCGCTCTTCACGGCAGCAGTGTCTCCCGCACCGGCTCGGCGGCGTCGGGGAGTGGCAGCCGGTCGTGCGCGCCGGGCACCGGCAGGACGCGCGCCAGCAGCGCGCCGAACGCCTCGCCGCTCTCCAGGCCCAGCGCGTCGCGGACCACCGCGGCGGTCTGCGGGTCGCGCCCGGCGGTGGCCACCAGACCGGCCGTGAACTGGTCCACGAGCCAGTCCCGCAGGTCGTCCACCGGCGGCTGCTTGTCCTCGTCGAGCCAGATCAGGGAGGCGGCCTCGACAGCGGTGATCCAGGTCCGCACGGTCATCCGCAGCCGCGGGCCCGGCTCCTCGACGCCGAGATGGCCGAGGATGTGCGCGGCGGCGGCCCGGCGCACCCCGTCCACGATGGCCGTGGTGCGGGACGTCTCGACCACGCTGCCGCCCCGCAGCAGCGCGCTGAAGCCGGCATCGTGCCGGGCGACGAAGGCGAGATAGCGGTCCAGGGCCCGGCTCAGCCGCCCGGCGAGCGGCCCGCGCGCGGGTTCGGCGAAGCACTGCCGCAGCTCGTCGGCGGCGGAGCGCAGCGCGGCCTCGTACAACTGCTGCTTGCCGCCCGGGAAGTAGCGGTACACCAGCGGTCGGGAGACCCCGGCCGTCTCGGCCACGTCGTCCAGCGAGACCTCCTCCGGGGCGCGGTGCGCGAAGAGGGACAGGGCGGTGTCGAGGAGCTGGCGGCGCCGCTCCTCGACACTGAGCCTGCGGTACGAGCGGGTGGGCGCCTCGGGGGTCATGCTCCGCAGCGTAATCGCGCCGCCGCGGACACGGGCACCCGGCGCCGGGGCCCCTAGGGCCTTTCGTTTGGATCATGCCGGGCTCGCGGGGTCTGGCACCGTGCCTCGCCGCGTTGTCGTCGGTTGGCAGGGCTCCGCCCTGCCGCCCTCCTCCGCCTTGCGATCCACGGCACCAGACCCCGCTCCCTGATCCGGCCTGATCCAAACGAAAGGCCCTAGCTCACGCCAGCAACCCCGACGACTGCCACAGCCGGCGGCCGGCACCCCTGAGCACCCCTATGTCGTCCAGGAAGTCCGTCAGCTTCTTCGCGCCCGACTGCATGACCTCCCGGCGGTGGCCGCTCGCCTTCACCTGCGCCATGGCCTCCCGCTTGTCCAGGCCCACGTGCGCGTAGACCTCGGGGCTCACGAAGGCGACCGAGAAGACCCGGGCGAACTCGCCGGAGGTGATGCGCGTGAACTCCCGCGACCAGCGCGGCGCGGTCAGCATCTGGCGGCGCAACTCCTCGCGGGCGTACCGGACATGGCGGGACTCCTCGATCACATGGATCCGGGTGACCCCGCGGATCAGCGGCTGCACGCGCTCGTCGGGGAACGTCAACCGCTGCATCCAGTCCAGCACCTCCTCGCCGAGGAGCGTGGCCGTGAAGGAACCGGGCGTGGTCGAGATCGTCTTGAAGAGGCGGCCCAGGTGCTGATGGGTCCGGCTCACCGGGTACCAGGGCGTCCCGCCGTGCGCGATCAGCCGCGCGAACATCTTCGAGTGGCGGCACTCGTCCTCGATCTCGGTCAGCGCGTACCGCACGTGCGCGCTCGTCGCCGCCTTGTCGTACACGTGCCGGACCAGCAGTTGCATCAGGATCAGCTCGAACCAGATGCCGAGCGAGGCGAGCGCCGCGGCCTCGTGCCGGGAGAGCAGGATGCGCTGTTCCTCGCTCATCCGCCGCCACAGCGGGGTGTCGTAGAGCGACACCAGCTCCGGCGGCCAGAACCACTTGCCGTCCTCGTACGGCGCCTCCCAGTCCAGCTCCTTGTCCGGGTCGAAGGAGTGCTTGGCGGAAGCGTCGAGCAGTCGCTCGGCCACCTGCTCCCGGTCCTTGAGCAGACCGAGCGCGTCGCGCAGCACATCGGCTTCCGTCACGGTCGTCATCGCTGTCCCCACCTTGTCGAACGGGACGCCGGTCACCGGCGGTCACCCGTTATGAGACTGCCTGTCAGTAAGCGCGTCAAGAGCCCCTGCGCGACTTGTTGACGGGGCGTCTACCTCGTGTGAGCGTGGCTGTATGCCGAGCTACGAGCTGTATGCCGATGACCCGGGAAGCCCCGGCTGGCAGGTGCCCGCGACCGGTGCGGCACGGTTGAGCTGGGAGTACGACGACGGACGCGACCGACTGCTCGCCCTCTACCAGAAGGGCAAGGACAAGCAGTGGGACGGACAGAAGCGGATCGACTGGGACCTGGAGGTCGATCCGTACGACCCCCTCGGCACCCCGGACGAGTCGCTGGCCCTCCACGACACCCCGTACTGGGCGAAGATGACCGACCGCGACAAGGGCGAGCTGCGCCGCCACTTCGCCTCCTGGCAGTTCAGCCAGTTCCTGCACGGCGAGCAGGGCGCGATGGTGTGCGCGGCGCGGATCGTGGAGTCCGTCCCCGACCTGGACGCGAAGTTCTACTCCGCGACCCAGACCATGGACGAGGCGCGGCACGCGGAGATCTACGCCCGCTTCCTGCACGACAAGGTCGGGATGCTCTACCCGATCGACGACAACCTGAGCGCGCTCCTCGGCGACACCCTCCGCGACAGCCGCTGGGACATGCCCTACCTCGGGATGCAGGTGCTCATCGAGGGCCTGGCGCTGGCGGCGTTCGGCATGATCCGCGACACCACGGACAAGCCGCTGCCGAAGCAGATCCTGGCGTACGTCATGCAGGACGAGGCCCGGCACGTGGCGTTCGGCCGCATGGCCCTGCGCGACCACTACCGGCAGCTCACGGACGCGGAACTGCGCGAACGCGAGGAGTTCGTGATCGAGGGCTGCTATCTGATGCGGGACCGGCTGCGCGGGGAGGCGGTGCTGGAGAACTTCGGCATCCCCCGGGCGGAGGCCGAGGAGCTGTGCGAACGCTCGCCCTTCCTCCGGCTGTTCCGGCAGTTGCTGTTCAGCCGCATCGTCCCGTGCGTGAAGGACATCGGCCTGTGGGGCGAGCGCCTGCAGCGGGCGTACGTCGACATGGGCGTCTTCGAGTTGGGCGACTCGAACCTGGACCTGCTGATGGCCCAGGACGAGGAGCTGGCCGAGACGCTGGACGCGGAGCGCTTCGCCGCGGAGGAGAGGGCGCGCGTCGCGGAGGTGACCGAGGCGATCGAGGCCGGGGGAGCGGGCTGAGGGCCGCAGGAGGCGCCGGCTCAGCGGGCGAACGCGCCGCCCCAGCAGGCGGGTTCGGAGCAGTGGCGCGGGTGCTGGGGTGAATTGAGCGGATGGGGCCGGGAGTTCAGGACCGCCTCCATCACTGCCCGCGCGATCGGCGCCGCGTTCCCGCCCCCGCTGATCTCGCCGCGCTCGCCCGCCGCGTCCTCCACCACCACCGCGACCGCCACCGCGGGCTGCGGCGCGTCGTCCGCCTGTGCCCAGGAGACGAACCAGGCGTACGGCTTCCCGGAGTTGCCGACCCCGTGCTGGGCCGTGCCCGTCTTGCCGCCCACCGTGGCGCCGTCGATCGCCGCGTTGCGGCCCGTGCCCTCCTCCACCACGTTCCGCATCAGCTCCCGCAGCCGGGCCGCGGTCCCCGCGCTCATCGCCCGGTGCAGGGCGCGGGGTTCGGCCGTCGAGACCGTCCGGCCGCTCCGGGTCGTCGTCCGCTCCACGAGGTACGGCGCCATGATCGTGCCGTCGCCCGCCACCGCCGACGCGACCATCGCCATCTGCAGCGGTGTCGCCCGCGTGTCGAACTGCCCGATGGAGGACAGCGCGAGCTGGGACGCGTCCGGCTTCCGGGCGAAGGTGCTCGGCGCCACCGCGAACGGGATGCGCAGCGCCGGGTCGTCGAAGCCGAAGGCCGTCGCCGCGACCCTCATGTTCCGCAGCCCGATGTCCACGCCGAGCTTCGCGAACACCGTGTTGCACGACCAGGTGAAGGCATAGCGCAAGGACGCGTCCGCGCAGCCGGAGGCCTCGTTCGTCAGCCGGGTCCGCGTGCCCGGCAGCAGATAGGGGTCCGCGGACGACGTCGCGTCGTCGGGATCCGTCACCACCCCCGAGTCCAGCGCCGCCGCGGCCGTCACCACCTTGAACGTCGAACCGGGCGGATACGTCTCCCGGATCGCCCGGTTGAGCATCGGCCGCGCGGCGTCCGCGTTCAGCCGGGCCCAGGCCCGGGTCACGGACGCGCTCGTGCCGGACAGCTCCCCGGGGTCGTACGACGGCGCGGACACCAGCGCCAGGATCCGCCCCGTGGCAGGCTCGATCGCGGCGACTGCGCCCGTGCGCCCCGCCAGGCCCTGGTAGGCCGCCCGCTGCGCCGCCCCGTCGAGGGTGGTGACGACAGCGCCGCCGGGACTGCGCCCCCGTACGGCGTCGTTCCACGCGGGCATGGGCGCGAGCTGCGGGGCGGTGCCCGCGAGCACGCCGTCCTGCGCCGCCTCCAGCAGCGTCGTCCCGTACACCTGCGAGGCGAAGCCGGTGACGGGCGCGTACAACGGGCCGTCGCGGTACGTGCGTTCGTAGCGCAGCAGCCCACCGGTGTCCCGGGAGCCGGTCACCGCCCGGCCGTCGACGAGGATGTCACCGCGCGGCTGGCCGTACCGGGCGATCATCGGGCGGCGGTTGGCGGGATTGTCCCCGTAGCGCGAGGACTCGACGATCTGCACCCGCGCCGCGTTCACCAGCAGGGCGATCAGCAGCAGGGCGTACAGGGCCGCCGCCCGGCGGATGGCGCGGGTCCCCTTGCGCCGGGCGAAGCCGAGGTCGCGGGGCAGGCTCATGGGGCCGCGCTCCCGTCGTACTGGCTGCGCGCGACGTCGCTGATCCGGATCAGCAGCGCCACGATGATCCAGTTGGTGACGAGCGAGGAGCCGCCCTGCGCGAGGAACGGCATCGCGAGGCCCGTCATCGGGATCAGGCCCGTCACCCCGCCCGCGATCACGAACACCTGCAGCGCGACGATCGACGCCAGCCCGATGGCCAGCAGCCGCCCGAACGGGTCGCGCAGCGCGAGGCCCGCCCGGTAGCCGCGCTCCACCAGCAGGGCGTACACCAGGAAGAGCGCGGACAGCCCCGCCAGGCCCAGCTCCTCGCCCGCCGTCGCCAGGATGAAGTCCGACTTGGCGGCGAACCCGATGAGGATCGAGTGCCCGAGGCCGAGCCCGGTGCCGAGGGCGCCCCCGGCGGCGAACGCGAAGAGGGACTGGGCGATCTGGCCCGCCCCCTGGCCCGCGTCGATCGAGGCGAAGGGGTGCAGCCACTCATGGACCCGGCTGTGCACATGCGGTTCCAGCCGGGCGACGGCGAGCGCGCCGAGGGACGCGAGCAGCAGCCCGACCGCGATCCAGCCGGTGCGGCCCGTGGCGATGTACAGCAACACGATGAACAGGCCGAAGAACAGCAGCGAGGTGCCGAGGTCCCGCTCCAGCACCAGCACGGCGACGCTCAGCAGCCAGATCGCGACGACCGGGCCGAGGACGCGCCCCGCGGGCAGTTGCAGCGGCCCGATCCGGCGGCCCGAGAACGCCAGCGCATGGCGGTTGGCGGCCAGATACCCGGCGTAGAAGACGGCGAGGAGCACCTTCGCGAACTCGCCCGGCTGGATGGAGAAGTCACCGATCCTCAGCCAGAGCCGGGCCCCGTTCAGCGGCGGGAAGAAGATCGGCAGGACGAGCAGGACCAGGGCCGCGACCCCGCAGACGTAGGTGTAGCGCTGGAGCAGCCGAGGGGCGCGCAGCAGCACCACGACGGCGACGAAGAGCGCCACCCCGACCGTGGACCAGTAGAGCTGGGCCGGGGCCTCCCTCTCGCCGGGGGTCTCCAGGTCCAGGCGGTAGATCAGCACCAGGCCCACGCCGTTGAGCAGCACGGCGATCGGCAGCAGCAGCGGGTCCGCGTACGGGGCGCGCAGCCGCACCGCGCCGTGCGCCAGCAGCGCGAGCAGGCCGAGCCCGGCGCCGTAGTGGACGGCACCGGGCGGCAGGGTGCCGTGCTGGGCGAGGCCGACCGCGCAGTAGCCGTACACGGAGATCAGCACGGCGAGCAGGATGAGCGTGAACTCGATGCCACGGCGCCGGGGCAGCCGCGGGGCGGGAGCGGGGGTCTCCGCCGCCGTGCTCGTCCCTGGCGTTCCGGGCTGGATCATGTGCGGAACGTAACAAGCGCCCGACCGTGATGCCCCGTTATGAGCGACAATCGGGTCGCGGGCGAGGGCTCGCCCGAGGCCGCGGGCGAGGGACCTCGGAGCCGTCGTCGGCCGCGGACCGTACGCGCTCGGGGAGCGTCAGCACGGCCACCGCGCCACCGCCCGGTGCGTTGGCGAACTCCAGCCGGGCGCCCAGCACCTCCGACTGGCCGAGCGCGATCGTCAGGCCGAGCCCGTGCCCCTTCCCGCCGCTCTCGGTACGGAAGCGCTGCGGCCCGTGCGCCAGCAGGTAGTCCGGGTAGCCGTCCCCGTGATCCCGTACGGTCACCCGCGGACCGTCGACCGTCAGCATCACCGGGCCGCGCCCGTGCCGGTGCGCGTTCGCCACGAGATTGCCGAGCACGCGCTCCAGGCGCCGCCGGTCGGTCTCCACGCGGGTGTCGCGCACGACCCGCACCTCGGTCCGCGCGCCGCAGGCCCGCACCACCCGCTCGGCCAGCGGCACCAGCCGCTCACTGCCCAGCTCCAGCCGCTCCCGCCGGGTGTCCAGCCGGGAGATCTCCAGCAGGTCCTCGGTGAGCGTGCGCAGCGCGGCCACGCGGTCGCGCACCAGCTCGGTCGGGCGTCCGGGCGGCAGCAGTTCGGCCGCCGCGTGCAGCCCGGTCAGCGGGGTGCGCAGCTCGTGCGCCACGTCCGCCGTGAACCGCTGTTCGGTCAGCAGCTTGCCCTGCAAGGTCGCCGCCATCGTGTCCAGGGCACCGGCGACCGCCGCCACCTCGTCCTGCGGGCGCGCCCGGTCCGCCGCGCGCGGGTCCGCCACACGCGCGTCCAGGTCGCCCGCGCTGATCCGCCGGGCCACCTGCGCGGTGTCCTGCAGCCGCCGGGTCACCCGGGTCACCGCGAACGTCCCGACGAACAGGGTCGCGCCGATCGCCAGGGCCGAGGACCACAGGATCGCCCGGTCGAGCCCGGCGATGATGTCGGCCCCCTGGGCGTAGTCGACCTGCGCGGCCAGCGCCCGTCCGCCGTCGGCGGGGCCCGCCGCCCACATCGCGGGCCGCGGGCCGGCGGTGCCGACCATCGTGCCGCGCTGCCCGTCCTCGGCCAGCTCCCGCAGCCGCTCCGGCAGCCCCGGCAGATCCACCCCCGTACGCCGCGGCAGCCGCGCACCCGCCTCGTACGCCCGGGTCGCCTGGGTGAGCCGGGCGAGCGCACGGCTGCGGGCCGCGCCGACGGTCTGGTCGGTGACCTGGACATGGACGAGCATGCCGAGCACCGCGGCCAGGCCGCAGCACATCACGGTGATGAAGGCCGCCGCCTTCCAGGTGAGCGTGGCGGTCCAGCGGGACAGCCGCCCCAGCGTCTGCCACGGCGGGGTCACCGAGGACGCTCCTCGGGGGCGGGCGCGGGCGAGTCCGGGCGCCCGCGGAGCGCGGTGCGCACCCGCAGGATCTCCTCCCGGCCGGCCAGTATCGCGTGCTGGTGCGCGTCCCAGGTCCACACCGTGCGGAACTCGTAGCCGGGAAGCGTCGACGGCGAGCGGATGATCACGTCCCGGCCCGCCAGCTCCACACTGATCACACTGTCCGCGGTGCCCATGACCTGCACCAGCCGATGAGCCTCGAACGTGTAGACGCGGACCGCGAGTTGGTTGCCGGGGAAGCGCATGCCGAGCACCATGTCGTCCTTGCCGTCGCCGGTGAGGTCCCGGTAGTACGCCCGCAGCAGCGGGCACTTCGCGCCGCGCGCCCCCCGCCTGCCGCAGTCCGCGAGCTGATCGTGCGTCTGCCCGTACACCGCGTGCGGGTCCGAGTACACGTCCGGGTGAGCGGCGACCTCGGCCCGTACGACATCCAGCGGGTCCACGCGGTGGATGTCGTCGTCCTCGGCGGTGATGCCCTTGACGGTCTCGTGGGCCGCCATGCCGAAGTCGAGTGCGGGGGTGGCGGCGGGCGGCAGTTGGGGCCACAGCTTCACCGGGCCGACGGCGGTGGCGGTCGGACCCGCGCTGCGCAGGGCACCGGAGTCACCGCAGCCCGTCAGCAGCAAGGCGGTGGCGGCGAGGGCGAGGGTTGCGCGCGCACGGCGGCTGGGGAACACGGCCACGTCCTTGGGGTCACCTGAGGGCAGGTTGCTCACTCTATGACCGAGGTGACCGAGTTGTTCGCTGTTGTTCGCTTCCGGGCAGATGAGGCACACGGACGGTGACGCGGGGCCGGGCGGCGACGCGAGGTGGGTGGCGACACGAGGCCAGGTGACGAGGCGGGGCCGGGCGGCGGACGGTCACTCCGCGAGTTCCTCCAGCAGCCGGGCCGTGTCCAGACCGGCCCGCAGATACTCCACGAACAACTCGTTGTGCAGCGCCCAGGGCCCGCGCCGGGAGCGGATCATCCCGATCGCCTCGTCGGCGGTGTGACCGGCCCGGATCAGCGCGTGGGCGACGACCAGGCCCGAGCGGTTGTAGCCGTGGAAGCAGCGCACGAGGACCCGGCGACCCTCCTCCAGAGCGTCGTCGGCGGCCTGCGCGAGCCGCATCACCCCGGCGAGCTGCGTGCCGTCGAGCGGCCCGTCGGGTATCGGCCACACATGGTGCTCGACGCCGTCGTCCGGCCCGTGCCCCGGCAGCCGCAACAGTGTCAGCACCAGGTCGAACTCACGTCGTACGACGGCGAATTCCGGCTCTCCGGCATGCCGCACGAACTCATGGCCGCCCATCCACAGGCCGGGCACGATCTCGCTCCACGGACTGTCCGGAGCGGGCACATCGGGTGGTGTTCCGCGGGTTCGCAACGAGGCCTCCCACTGACGTCCCAGGCGCTCACCAAGGTAACCGGGTTCTTGCCCGTACAGCACCCTCCCTGTTCCCATGGTCGAGGGGGTATTGCCATATGAGCGGAATGAGCGCACTGCGCGTCGTACCGACCCGGCGGCAGGGACAGGAACACCTGTACGTGTGCGGCACCGACGGATCCACCGTCGCCTGGTACGACCGCGAGGCGGGCCGGGTCAACCTGATCCGCGAGGACCGGCGGCAGGAGGTGCTCGACGCGCTCCAGCCGTTCCTGACCGGCCCGGTGGCGGTGGGCCCGCCGCCCGTCCCCACCCCGGCCGAGCTGGCGCGGCTCTCCCTGCACCCGGACGACGACCTGGCGCCGAACCGGCCCGGCGAGGCCCTGCTGATCGCCCTGGACCGCGCCCCGGCGCCCGCCCACCGGCTGCGCCCCGACCCGCGCCGCCGCGCGCTCGCCGCCGAGCAGGCGGTCGGCGAGGCGCTGGACCGGCTGGAGGGCGCGGGCTGGCACACCCTGCACTCGGTGCCGCTGCCCGGCGGGGACCGCGTCCACCACCTGGTGATCGGCCCCGGCGGCCTGTTCGCGGTGCGCTCGCTGCCCGCGCGCGGACAGCGGGTCGTGCTCGCCGACCCGATGGTGCGGGTGGGCCGCCAGGAGCCGCAACCGCTGCTGCGCCGGGTACGGGCCGACGCGGGCCGGGCCTCGTACGCGCTGACGGCCGAGATCCACCCGGTGCTGGTCCTGGTGGACCCCGCCCGCGTGGAGACCACGACCGCGCCCCGCGAGGTCCGCGTCCACACCGTCACGGACCTCGCGGACCTCGCCCGCCTGGGTGGCGTGCTCAAACCGGCGGACGTGGAGGCGCTGCACGCGATGGCACGGGATCGGCATACGTGGGCGAGGGTGTGACTCCGGGCCTCGCACTACGTGACGTCCGCCCCCGCCCTATGTGACCCCGCCCCCGCCTATGTGATCCCGGACCCGCCCTATGTGACCCCGGACCCCGCCCTACGGATGCCGGACGACGGCCTCGGTGGTCAGGGCAGCGACCCGGCGTGGGCGGGGTCGAGGAGCGGGGCCAGGAGATCGCCGTACGCCTCCAGGCGGGGCGCGAGGTCCGGGGCGCGGAAGACGAGCGCGTCGGGTGAGGCGCAGTCGGCGACCTCCTCCCAGGTCACCGGTGTCGACACGGTGGGTTCGGTGCGGGCCCGCAGCGTGTAGGGCGCCGCGGTCGTCTTGCGGGCGGCGTTCTGGCTCCAGTCCACGAAGACCTTCCCGGGGCGCAGGCTGCGGGTCATGCGATGGACGACGAGCCGGGGCAGCGCCTTCTCCGCCTCCACGGCCAGGAGCTTGGCGTACTCCGTGGTCCGCCGCGCGGGCGTCCGCTCCACCGCGGCCAGCAGATGCAGCCCCTTCGAGCCGGACGTCTTCGTGTACGCCTCGATGCCGTCGGCGGCCAGCCGCTCGCGCAGCCACACCGCGACCTTGCAGCACTCGACGACCGTGGCGGGCGGGCCAGGGTCGAGATCGAAGACCAGCCGGTCGGCCTCGTCGGGCGCGTCGACGCGCCACTGCGGGGTGTGGAACTCGGTGACGAGGTTGGCCGCCCACATCAGGCTCGCCAGATCCTGGATCACCACCATGCGCGCGGTGCCCTCCGAGCGCGGCACATGCGCCGTGGTGACCCAGGTGGGCGTACCCGGCGGCACGTTCTTGGCGAAGAAGACCTGGCGGTCCGGGCCGTCCGGATACCGCAGGAAGGACAGCGGGCGGTCGTGGAGGTGGGGCAGCAGGGCGTCCGCGGTGGTCGCGTAGTAGTGCAGCAGCTCGCCCTTGGTGAAGCCGGTCGCGGGATGGACGACCTTCTCCAGGTTGCTGAGCGCGAGCCGTCGCCCCTCCACCTCTGTGATCGGCGTCATACGATGAGAATCCCACGAAACGCGTAGGTATCAGTGGGTACTGGTCGAAACCGGTCTGAAAGGGGCGGCACGTGCGATCCATCTGGAACGGCACCATCTCGTTCGGCCTGGTCAGCATCCCGATCAAGTTGGTGAACGCGACCGAGAGCCACTCGATCTCCTTCCGGCAGATCCATCTGGAGGACGGCGGCCGGATCCGCTACCACAAGTACTGCGAGCTGGAGGACCGCGAGGTCGCGTACGAGGAGATCGGCAAGGGGTACGAGGACGCGGACGGCTCGATCATCCCGATCACCGACGAGGAGCTGTCCCATCTGCCGATCCCGACGGCCCGCACGATCGAGATCGTGGCCTTCGTACCGGCCGACCGGATCGACCCGCTCCATATGGAGAGCGCCTACTACCTGGCGGCGAGCGGCGCCCCGGCCGCCAAGCCGTACACCCTGCTGCGCGAGGCCCTCAAGCGCAGCAACAAGGTCGCCATCGCGAAGTTCGCGCTGCGCGGCCGTGAACGGCTGGGCATGCTGCGGGTGATGGAGGACGCCATCGTCCTGCACGGGCTGCTGTGGCCCGACGAGGTCCGCGCCCCCGAGGGCGTCGCCCCGGACACCAAGGTCACGGTGAACGACAAGGAACTCGACCTGGCGCACACCCTCATGGACACGCTCGGCGAGGTCGACCTCGACGACCTGCACGACGAATACCGCGCGGCCGTCGAGGAGTTGATCGCCGCGAAGGCCGCAGGCGAGGCACCCCCCGAGGCTCCCGAACCGGCCAAGGGCGGCAGGGTCCTCGACCTGATGGCCGCCCTGGAGAACAGCGTGCGCGCGGCGAAGGAGTCGAGGGGCGAGGAAGCCGCCGAGGAAGGGGAGAAGGGTGCGGAGGCCGAGGTCAGACGGCTGCCGACCCGTAAGAAGAGCACCCGGCGGGCGCCGAAGGAGGGCGAGGGCCGGAAGACGGCGCCGGCCGGGCGGAAGTCCACGGCCAAGAAGACCGCGTCGAAGAAGACGGCAGCGAAGTCGGGGTCCACGGCGGGGAAGTCGGGGACCAAGAAGACGGCGTCGTCGAACGGGAAGAAGACAGCGGCACGCAAGCGCACGGCGTGAGCGGCGGGCTGTCGTCCAACCTCCCTTCCCTGCCAACGGATTGAAGCCCCTGGCCTGCAAGCATGGCCCCATGCTGCTAGCTCCCGAGAACACTCTGTTCGTCTGCGGTGCCACGCCCGTACTCCTGCTGGCCGACGCGCCCGTCCATGCCGTCCTGCCGCCCCTGATCGCGCCCGACGGTGCGGTGCCGTTGTGCGAGGGGTGGAGCGTCGTGCCCCGGCTCACCCTGTGCGTCGTGGACGGGCCGGGCGAACAGGGCGTCGTGGTACCGGCGTTGGCCGCGCCCGTGCTCGGCGCCGCGGCATCGGACGACGGCGGTACGACATCGGCCGACATGGCCGACTGGTGCACGGCGGCCGAGCAGGCCGGTGGAGCCGTGGTCCTGTCCGTCGACCGACTGCCCAAGTCCCTCGACTGGTCTGCCCTGTTGACGTCGGGCGTCGCGCACGGCGGCTTCATGCGCGCGGTGGCGTGAGCGGCCCTTCGCCGAACATCCATGACGGCCGATGAGGCTCGAACTCCTGTCTGTCCAAGGCGACTTGGAACGCCACGGCTCCGACATCCCGGACTCCGCGACCTGCGACGGCATGCGAGAGTGGGCCCATGACGGTGCCAGAAGCCACGGTCGTGGCCCTTGAGGAGGTCGAGCAACTCGCGCTGGACGGACTGCGGTGGCTGACCGCGGCGGCGCGGGACACTCCGGGCGGAGGGCTCGCCTGGCCGGCCAGACTCTCGGACGACGAGTCGGAGCCCATGCTCTACAGCGGCACGGCCGGAGTCGTTCCCGTACTCCTGGAGGCCTGGCGTCACTTCGGCGACGACACGTACGCCGACGCGGCCCTGCGCGCGGGCCGCAGCCTCGTGGACGCCGTCGACAGCACCGAGGACGACTCCCTCTACTTCGGCCGCACCGGCATGGCGCTCGTCCTGCGGACCCTGCGCGAAGAACTCGGCGACGAGGCCGCGGGCGCCGCCGCCGACCGCGCGCTGGACCTCGTACGGTCACACTTCGACGGCACCCGCTGGGGCGAACTGTTCGAACTGCTGGGCGGCAACGCGGGGATCGGCCTCGGGGCACTCCTGATCGGCGACCCGGGTCTGGCCGTCCTCGCCATGGAGCCGTATCTGCGCACGGCGGAGCGGACCCCGGCGGGTGTCCACTGGCCCCATCGCACGGACGTCGGCGAGGCCCGTATGCACCACATCTCGCACGGCACGCTCGGCATCGTCCTGGCGCTCGCGCGGGTCGGCCGCGCCACCGGCCGTACGGACCTGGTCGAGCTGGGACTGGCCGGTGCCGCGGACGTCCTGGCGCGGGACGAAGGGGGGCCGGAAGGCTTCCTGGTGCGCCACTCCACCCCGCAGTACTTCCCGGATCTGATCGAGCCCGTCAACTACGGCTGGTGCCACGGGCCGACCGGCGACGCCCAGGTCTTCCGGACGCTGCGGGACGTCACGGGCGACCCCGCCTGGTCCGCCCTCGCCGACCGCTGCTGGCACACGGTCACCCACTCCGGCCTGCCCCAGCGGCTGCGCCCCGGCTTCTGGGACAACAACGGCCGCTGCTGCGGCACCGCGGGCGTCCTCGCCCTGGCCTGCGACCGCATCGCCGAGCAGCAGGACCCGTACGACTTCGCCCACGTCCTCGTAGCGGACCTCGTCGCCCGCGCGATCCGGGACACCGACGGCGCGCGCTGGTCCAACGTCGAGTACCGGGCCGACCCGACCGACCTCGAACCGTGCGTCGGCTGGGGCATGGGCAACGCGGGCATCGTCCGCGAACTCCTGCGCTTCGTACGTCTGAGCCGCGGCGGCGACCCCCGCTATGCGTTCCCGATGCCGGACCAGCCCCCGGTGGCGCGGCCCGCGCGCACCTGATTCACGCGAGGCGGTGGACGGCGGCGGTGAAGAGCGCCGGGAAGCGGGCGGCGACGGGAACGATGTGCTGCCCGAGCGGCCGGTGCGTACGCAGCCACAGCAGCGACGCCGTCAGCAGACGGTAGCGCCGGGAGACCCTGCGCCAGGCCAGGTCGTAGTCCTGCGGCCGGTCCTGGCGTAGACACCGTACGAGTTCGGCCGCGGCGTGGAACGCGATCGCCAGGCCCTCGCCGGTCAGGGCGTCGGTGTACCCGGCGGCGTCACCGACCAGCAGAACACGGCCCGCGACCGGGGTACGGACCCGCTGACGCAGGGGCCCCGCCCCACGAGCGCCGGTCGCCGCGGCCACGGGAAGGCGGGCGGCCAGTTCCCGGAACGGGGCCAGCAGCGTCTCGAAGGGGGCGCGGTCCTCGGTGAGGACGGAGATGCCGACGAGGTTCGCGCCGACCGGGGTGACGTACGCCTCCGCCCGCGCCGTCCAGTGCACCTCGACGTAGTCCGTCCAGGGCGCCACGGCGAAGTGACGGCGCTGCCCGTACCGTGCCGCCCGGCCGCCGGGGTGCAGCCCGAGGCCGAGTTCGCGCCGGATCCGCGAGTGCAGGCCGTCCGCCGCGGCGAGGTAACGCGCGGTGATCCCGGCCGCGGTGACGCTCCGGCCGTCCTGACGCAGCCCGTCGACCCGGGCGGTGACCACCGGGATGCCGAGGTCGGCGGCGCGACGGGACAGCGCGCGGTGGAGTTCGGTGCGCCGTACCCCCTGGCCGGGGGCAGTGGGGAAGGGCGCCTCGACACTGTGACCGGCGTCGAGATAGCGAATGCCACGCAGGGGACGGCCGTCCGCGGTGACGCCGAGTTCGGCGAGCGCCCGCGCGGCCGTGGGCATGAGCCCCTCACCGCAGGCCTTGTCGACCGGCCCCGGCCGCGGTTCGACGATCACCACGTCCAGACCGGCCAGCGCGGCGTTGACGGCGGTGGCCAGCCCCGCCGGGCCGCCGCCCGCGACCAGGAGGTCGATCATGCGCTGGGACATGGGCGGCCTACCAGCGCAGCAGGACGAGTTCGGAGCTGAAGCCCGGCCCCATCGCGAGCACCACTCCCGGTGTCCCGGCCAGCGGGCGCCGCGAGCGCAGGGTGTCGCTCAGGATGTGCAGGACCGAGGCGGAGGAGAGGTTGCCCACGGCGGCGAGCGAGCGCCACGTCGATTCCAGGGCGCGCGCGGGAAGTTCGAGGGACTCCTGTACGGCCTCGATCACCCGGGGCCCGCCGGGATGGCAGACCCAGGCCGCCACCTCCTGCGGCTTCACACCATGTTCGTCAAGGAACTCCCGTACCTGGCGGCCCAGTTGGCTGCGTACCAGGTCGGGCAGGTCACCGCTCAGTACGATCCGGAACCCCTGGTCCCTGATGTGCCAGCCGAGGAGTTCCTCGGTGTCCGGGTAGAGATGGCTGCGGCCCGCCTCGACGGTGGGCGCCTCGTCCGACCCCGCCGGGTGGTCGCGGCCGACGGCGACGACCGCGGCGGCCCCGTCGCCGAACAGCGACCCGGCGACCAGGTTCGCGGCGGAGCCGTCCGTCCGCTGCAGGGTCAGCGAGCACAGCTCGACCGACAGCAGAACGGCCACGCCCTCGGGTCGGCCCTCCAGATAGTCATGCAGCCGGGACAGCCCCGCGGCCCCCGCCGCACAGCCCAGACCGAACATCGGCACCCGCTTGACGTCGCGGCGCATACCGAGCCGCCATGCCAGCCGGGCCTCGATCGAGGGCACCGCGAGACCGGTCACCGAGGTGGAGACGATCAGGTCCACGTCCTGCGGGCCGAGCCCCGCCTCGTCCAGCGCCGACGTGATCGCCCGCTCGCCCAGCTCCATGGCCCCCTCGATGAACGCGTCGTTGGCCGCACCGAGGCCGTTCAGGGCGGCGTAGCGGTCCAGCGGCAGGACAAGGGAACGCGTACGCACCGTCGACGCGGCATGCAGCCGCTCGTGCACCGCGACCTCCCTCTCTCCCGCGACCCCCATGGCCACGAGCGCGTCCCGGATCTCGTCCTGCTCGTAGCGGTACGGAGGCAGCACCGCGCGCACGGCAGCGATTCGCGTCATCGCCGCAGCATAGGTTCACACCGGGACGAAAGTGTCTATACGGGCGTGTCGGGCGGCGCGACGAGGCGAACGTCGCATGCCGGGGCACTAGCATCGGCGCGTGCCTGGTACCGGAGCCCCCGCGGCCGGACGCCATGACGTCCCCGTCCCCCCTCCCGAGGAAGCGGAGCCGCGCCGGTCCGCCTCCTCGACGGCCGGTCTGGCACGGGCGAGCCACCCCGAACCCGCCGTGACGGTCACGGCACTGGCGACCGCGCTGGCGGCGACGTCGGGGCGCGGCCCGACGGGCTGTGCGCTGGTGGCCGCCGCGGTGCTGACCGGTCAGTTGTCGGTGGGCTGGAGCAACGACTGGATCGACCGCGCACGGGACGCCGCAGCGGACCGCCGGGACAAGCCCCTGGTGGCGGGTGCGTCGCGGCCGAGGGCGGTGGCGGTGGCGGCGGGCTGGGCGCTCGGCCTCTGTGTCCCCCTCTCGCTGGCGAGCGGACCGGCGGCCGGAGCCGCGCATCTGACCTGTGTGGCCGCCGCCTGGGCCTACAACCTCGGCGTCAAACGGACCGTACTGTCCTGGCTGCCGTACGCCGTGGCCTTCGGACTGCTGCCCGCGTTCGTCACGCTGGGGCTGCCCGGCCGACCGTGGCCACCGGTCTGGGCCGTCACCGCGGGCGCCCTGCTCGGAGTGGGCGCCCACCTCACCAACGTACTGCCGGACATCGACGCGGACTTGGCGGCGGGCGTCCGCGGCCTGCCGCAACGCCTGGGCCGCTGCAGAACGCGCTACCTCGCCCCCGTACCCCTGTTCGCCGCCTCGACGGTACTGGTGTTCGGCCCCCCGGAACGATCGGCCATCTCCAACACGGCGACACTGACGGTAACCGGCGCCCTGGCCGTCACCACGGCCCTGCTCCCCGACAAGGGCCCCCGAGGCCGCATCCCGTTCCTCACCACCCTCGCGCTGGCGGTGACGGCGGTGTCTCTGCTTCTGGTGCGGGGGCGGGCGTTGGTCTGATGCACAATCAGTGTCCGCCGACGCGGGCCGGTGTTCAGTTCAGCCGTGGGAGGCCAGGGTCCGTTGCAGCCGCCCGAACCTTCCTGCGGTCCGATCTCCACCGCGCTGTCGTCGGCACTGAGTTCGACGAAGCCCAACACCTCGCACCAGAACGCCGTCAGCCGCAGCGGATGCTGGGAAGAGGAGTGTTCGAGCGATGCTACCGGCGAAGCGTCTGCAGCTTTAGGGCGTCGAGAATGCCGTCCGTGTCCGGCTGACGGAGCCAGTCGTCATCCTTCGCCCACAGGGTGGCGATGCTGGCACGGCTCTGCTCATCGAGCCCGCCCAGTAGGTCAGAAACAGCCTTACGTGAGGTATCGCCGAGCGCCAGGACGATCAGCTTACGAATGGCCTCCGGCGCTGTCTGGAGGGCATTTATGAGCTCGACGACGAGACCGCGCTTAGCCAGCAGGTGCGCAGCCGTAGCGGCCCGGCGCAGGTCATCAGTACGAAGCCAGTCGAGGAGCTCCTCCAGACACTCGTGGGGCAGGTCCGATGGCATGACCGCGGCTGCGTGCGTCGCGACAAGCGTGCTGGGATCGTTGACGAGGTGCATCAGCTTGGCGGGTGCCTTGCGAGCCCCAGTCCCGAGCCCCCAGGCGGCAGATGCACGCACTTCTTCCGGAATCGCTGGCTCGGTGCTGCTGGCGACCGAGTACAGCGCCTCCATGGCTTCCTGGGTGTCTATCTCCGACAAGGAGAACACCGCCTCCATGCGCACCTCGCTGGTCGAGTCAGCGCCTTCAGCGAGAACGAGTAGCGCAGCGACGGACGCTGGGCGCGTGGGGGCGAGGCTAGCGTGTGCTTCGAGGCGTAGGCGCCAGTCATTGGCCTCGCTGTCCGCTATGCCGATGAGGACGTCCTCGACTTGCTTAGCGTCGAGGAACCGGGCCGCCTTGACTGCCGGGAATTGAATGTCTTCGTCGGTCGACAGGAGGTCCTCCTGCCAGCTCCAGGACCCCTCGCCAGCGCAGGCGACCGAGTCAGCCATGCGGAAGCAGAACGCGACCGGCTGGCCGGCCTGGAATGCCGTTCCTGCTGCCAGCGTGTGGAACGTACCCCAACGGTTACCGCTCCCGTAGAGATACGTGCTGGCGCCCTTCGTGACGCGAACCTTTTTGAGGTCATCGTCGACGGTGACGACCTCACCGGCATAGCTCGGGGCCCACATCGGCCATCGACGGTCCATTTCCGATCCTTCGGACACGGACTTTCGATTGCCCTCCTTGGAGGACTCCAGAGCATCCTCCAAGCTCTGCCGAGTGACGTAGACAAGATTGGACACGCTCACGGGGCTCGTCTTCATGTCGACACGCGCGAAGGCGAAGACGTCGTTCAGGCGCATGCCTCCGTCGCGCCAGGCGCGGCCGGGCAACGTGGAGTCGGACAGCTTGATCTCAAGCTTCGTTTTGCCCTTGGACTCGAAGCGGCGCCCACAGCTAACACACATGAGGTCGGGTAAGCGCATACGCTTGACCTTCGTCTGCCACACCTTGTTGGCCTTGGCGTACCGCTCGAGCTCGATAATGCGGTGCCCATGATTGTGCTCGAGGTCTTGGGTAATCGCGTCGGCGGCGTAGACTCCCATGCTCAGGAACCGAGCAAAATCAGCGTCTTCTTTGAAACCCATCAAATACCTTCGAATAGTTGTGCAGCATCGACCTTGAGCGCACGCGCGAGGGCAATGATGTTGTCAAGGCTTACGTTGCGCTGACCTCGTTCCAACGAAGAGACGTAGGTGCGGTGGATCCCCGCAGCTTCCGCGAGCTCTTCTTGCGAGAGGCCTGCTGAGAGACGGTGTTCCCGCACACGGTGGCCGAACGCCTCACGTTGCCGCTGGATGCGGAGCTTGTCGGAGGCTTGCGTCATGATGCCTAAGGACGCTAGGACGGTGCAGACGATGGGTCTACAGACTATGAGTAACATTGGCGGCATGGCTGAGGAGATCGTGGTGGGTCGTGGTGACCCTGTCTATCTCGCGCATGCCTACCTGACGAAGGTCCCCGTGCCCGCGATCACGCCGTTCATTGAGGCTTACTGTCCGCCCGACGGCTCCGTGGTCGACCCGTTCGCCGGGTCTGGCATGACGGGGGTCGCGGCGCGGATCACCGGGCGTCAGGCGCGTCTGTCGGACATCTCGGTTCTGGGGCGTCACATCGGATCCAACTACCTGAATATGGTCGACGGGGACGAGTTCAGTCGGGTCACGCAGGCGGTCATCAAGCGGGCCAAGGATGCTGTCGGCAAGATCTACGAGGTCCCCTGCAGTGGGTGTGGTGGAACCGGCCAGCTTGCGAAGACCGTCTGGAGTGTACTGGTGAGGTGCGCGGGCTGTGAGAAGCCCGTGAACTACTACCACTCGCTCGAGGCCGCGGAGTGGTCGAAGCCGGAGATGGTCTGTCCCGATTGTTCGGCTCACATTTCGAGCAAGCTCGAGCGGGTGGGTGAGCAGCCCGTGGTCGACTACGTCAACTGCGCTTGCTCGCCGAGGCAGCGTGAGCAGCCAGCGGCCGTCACGCCGAGCATCGATGTCGACGGCTTGGGCTTCCCCCACGTTGAGATTACGCCTGACCGGGAGATGTACCGGGCGTCTGCGCTGGGCAAGAGCGGCTACACGACCGTGGCCTCGTTCTATTCGCCGCGTAACCTGCGAACTCTGGTGGCCCTGCGCGATGAGATCCGCGGGCTTGAGGACCGCGCCCTGAGTCAAAAGCTACTGTTTGCGTTCACTGCGACGTTGACTCGGGCGAGCAAGCGGTACCAGTGGTCGCACAAACGCCCGCTGAACGCCGCGAACCAGAACTACTACATCGCGCCGGTCTTCTATGAGTGGAACGTCTTCGAGCTCTTTGAGCGCAAGACGACCGCCGTGCTAAAGGCCGATGACTGGATCCGGACGCAGGCGTTCGCGCACAACGTGGACGCGGACACGGTGCCCGCAGAGTACGTCACGGAGAGCGCTGCGGAGCTGTCTCTGCCGGACGCGAGCGTGGACTACGTGTTCACGGACCCGCCGTTCGGTTCGAACCTCTTCTATGCGGATATGGCCCTGTTCCAGGAGGGTTGGCTGGATGGTTTCACAGACGTCGGCAAGGAGGCGGTGATCGATCGCTCCACTGGCACGAAGCGCACGGCGGACCGCTACGAGACGCTGCTGACGGAGTCGCTCAAGCAGTGCCGTCGCATCCTGAAGCCTGGCGGGCGCATCTCGATGGTCTTCGGCAACTCCTCAGGCAAGATCTGGGCAGTAGTTCAGCGAGCAGTTGCAGCGGCCGGTCTGCGCATCGAGCCGGAGAAGATCACCATCCTGAACAAGGGGCAGCGCTCCGTGAAGGGGCTGGCCTCGGGCTTCGAGCACGTGGCCACGCTCGACCTTGTCCTGACGATGGTTCCGCAGGCCAATGCCGAGGCTTCGTTCAAGCAGCCGACGGCTGAGGCGGTTGCTGCGGCGACGCGCGAGCTGGCTGGTGCTGCCGGCCCTGCCTCTCCGAGCCACCTGTATCTCGAGCTTCTCCGCCGCGCGCTTCGGGAGGGGTGGAGCGTTGCGGACCTCAACTTGCAGACGGCGACGGCAACGTTGCTGGGTGACGGCTGGAGTATCGATCAGAAGACGGGCCTACTGGTCGAGCCCGAGTAGGCGCTTCGAGAGTGGCTGTCAAAGCCGGGAGATTAGGCCTGCCTGGGGCGTGCGGGGGGCGTGACGAGCTGCCTTGAAGCAGCAGAGATAGTTGTTGCTCAGGCTTCCGCAGGGATGTGCCATAAGGGTGCGGCGCATTGCTTCGGGCGGCTGTCGAGGAGTAGTTGGCGAAGCGCGTCGAGTTGTGAGTTGTTGAGGTTCAGGGCCTCCGCGATGCGGCGGAATGTCGTGTGGCTGACTCCTCGCTTGCGTGCTTCGGCCTGGAACTGGTCGAGCTTGGCCAGGATTGTTGCCCGGTTCGGCACCGCGTGAGGCTGTTCCTTCAGCCAGGCCGCCTTGTTGCGCTCGTAGTCGATCTCCGAGTAGCCACAGACTTCGCGGCTGTGCTGCTCGACCTGGTCGAGGCTTTCGCTCGCCATGACGGCGCGGGCGAGCTGGTTGCGGCTGACGGCGTCGTCCAGGTCGACTTCATGGACCCTCGGGCTCTCATCCGTGAGCGGCACGAGAAGTCCCGAGTCACGGATCTCGCAGGTGCCGCGTACGCCCCGTGCCGTGGCCGCGAGCATCCCGGTCGCCTCTGACGGGTGCCACTCGAGGACAGAGCTGATCGGCTGCACGTCGGTCGGGGTGAAGGTGTGGACGATGGGGCCGAGCATGCCACGCAAGTCGTCGAAGGGCAGCTCGCCGTCCAAACCCGGGCCCGCCACCAGGAGCCGGATGGGGGAGCCCACCTGGCAGCACGCGGCGAGCGTGAGGGCGTCGGCGAGAGGACTCTTGAGAGTCGGCTCATCGCCGCGAGCGAGGATGTCCCCGCCCACATCGAGGAGATCGATCGACTCGGGCGCCAAGTGGTCGACCAGTTCCTCAAGTTGACGCGTGATGCCCCTGGCACCCTGGTAGGGGTCGATCAACGCAAAGGAGTGCGGGAGTTCCGCGGCCAGTCGGGGAAGGGTGGAGCCTGCGGGAGCGAGGGGGCTGGCACCCGGTGGTACTGCTCGTACCGCCGGGGTGATCTGTTCAAGGCCGGTGAAGTCGGCTGCTCCCCGTGGGCCCGGTACCGGGTCCACGACAAGACGCTCCCACGCGTACGTGAGGATCACCGCCTGGCCCTCGTTGCCGTACAGGGCGGCGTGGAGCATCGCGCAAGCGACCGCGTCGCCCCCTCCGCCCGCTGCGACGATCAACCGCTTCATGCGCTCAGGGTAGGGGTTTGCGGATTGGTCGTTCACTCTATAGTGGCCAGAGGCCATAGCCACTTGGACTGGGAGGGCGGATGCCTCAGATTGCGGAGACTCAGCCGAAGTACCTCCAGATCGCGCACTACATCCGTGATCAGATCCTTCGAGGCGACCTGCGACCGGGAGACGAAGTCCCCTCGGAACGGCAACTCGCCGCAGACTGGAAGGTCTCCCGGCCCACGGCCGCGCGGTCGCTCGAGGCGTTGAGTCATCAGGGCCTGGTCGAGAAGCGGCAGGGTTCGGGCACGTATGTGCGGAGTCTGGAGGTAAACCGGCGTGCACGTGAGCTGTACGGACGGGCACGGCAGACCGGGAAGATCTACGCGCCCGGCGAGTATGCGGTGATCACTTCCGCCGGTTGGCTGGAAGCGCCGGATCATGTGGCTGAGGCGCTGGGGCTGGCCAAGGACCGTCGAGCTGTGCACCGCCGGCGCGTGACGAACAACCAGAACGGCCCGATCGCCCTGTCCATCTCATGGTTTGCTCCGGACGTCGGTCAGCGTGCTCCGCGGCTGATGGACCCTGAGCGGATTCAGGAGGGGACTCTGATGTACGTCGAGACGATGACTGGGCGTCAAGGGGGCTATGCGGAGGACCGCATGTGCGCTCGGGTCGCCACAGATGAAGAAGTGGCCGATCTCTGCCTGGAACCTGGTTCTGCAGTCCTGATCGTTCATCACGTCGTTTTCGACCTTCAGGACCGGCCGCTCGAGTTCGCCGAAGCGACCTATCCCCCGCATCGCTGGGCCTTCGAGCAGGGCTATCCCCTCACCTGACAGGGCGACAGTTCCGTTGAAGCGCTTGCGAAGGCCGAGTGGCTAATGCCACTATCCAGCAAGTGGCTAATGCCACTTGAGCGGAACGGGCACGTCGCAACGAATCGGTGGTCGGATCGGGGGCTCGCTTATGCCGGGAAGTGTCGAGGCGCGATTGGAAGAGTGCTTCGGTTCCTGCACGGTGCTGGCGCTCTTCGCGGCCGACGGCGACGCCGTGCCCCGTCGAAGCGACGCCGCCTCGACGGCGGCGGCAGCGGCAAGGAGTGAGCGCGGATGACCTACACCATCGACCACTACAACGGCCAAAGTTCAGCACGGCTCGGAGCGATGACCTTGCAACCGGCGCCAGAGTCCGTACCCCGGGCTCGGCGCTGGTTCCGGAGGTTCATCGCTCCCCACAACCCGTCCTGCTCGGTGGATGATTGCGCGTTGATGATCTCGGAGCTGGTGACGAACGCCATCCTGTACGGGCGGTCGGACGAAGCTTGGCTGGTGCGCGTGGAATGGTACCGAGACGGAACCTCGTTGCGGGTCGAGGTGCACAATCCCGGGTTCCCCGCGAGCGTACGTATGCGGCACCCGGAGGCGAACGACGCTCACGGGCGAGGACTGCTCCTGGTCGGCTCCATCGCCGACTCCTGGCACTCCGGGCCCAGTCGCTTTGGTGGAACGGTGGTCTCGTTCGTCGTGGCTGAGGCCTGGCCGTCCTGAGGGAGGGTCGCTTCTGCTTGGGCGCCTGTCTCCGATCGAGCGCGTACCAGTTCGGCAGCGCCCTGTGATCTTCGGAGGCCTTATGGGCTTGCTGTTTGTCCCTCGATGGAGCCGGGACCGCCCGCAAAGCTCCTCTGGGAGGAACAGAGCTGGAACGTGATCTTCGTCAGGAAGCCCAAGAGGAGATCTCGATCAGCCGCTCAGGGCTGGGTCGCCACGGGTCGGGCATGGTGCGGTGTCTGCGTCCTCGCTTCGATGAGTGGATGTAGTGCGAGGGCGTGCAGGCGGGTGACTTCGGATCTTGGTGTCTGAGGTGCAACGATGCCTCGTGGACGCGCAGAGCGCGGCGCATGCCTGTTCATGAATGGCCCACGGACCCCGGCATTCGCCTGGTCAGAGCACGTCTGCACATACGCGAAGACCCCGGCCTCAGCGTTTCCGCTGGTGACGGGGTCTTTGGGCACCTCATGAAGGGTGCCCCCGGCAGGATTCGAACCTGCGCACACGGCTCCGGAGGCCGTTGCTCTATCCCCTGAGCTACGGGGGCGTGTCTGCTGCTTTCTGCGGCGACGGGTAGAACCCTACCAGCTCTTTCCGGGTCGTCAGGAACGGGTTGTCGGGCGGTTGCGTGGGGAGGGCCCCGGACGGGGTGGAAGTGGGGAAAACCCGGACGCGGTGCCGTCGGTCGACCTACTCTCGAGTTGTGTCAGGCGCGTCCGGCCGGGTTCTTGTTGTGGACGACAACAAGGTCATCCGGCAACTGATCAGGGTCAACCTCGAGCTGGAGGGGCTTGAGGTCGTGACCGCGGCTGACGGCGCCGAGTGTCTGGACGTCGTCCATCAGGTGCGGCCCGATGTCGTCACCCTCGACGTGGTCATGCCCCGGCTGGACGGGCTGCGGGCCGCCGCGCGGCTCCGTTCCGATCCCCGTACGCGCGAGCTGCCCCTCGTCATCGTCAGCGCCTGTACGCAGCACGAAGTCGCCGGCGGTCTCGGTGTCGGCGTGGACGCCTTCCTCGCCAAGCCCTTCGATCCGGCCGAACTTGTTCAAGTCGTACGGGAGTTGATGGGGCGTCATCGTCGTCGGGATGTTCAATGGGACCAGCCGCGTTTCGAGTCCGCCCAACATGCCGAACGCTCTGAGTACGTCAAGCACGTCAAGCGTCCCGGGCTCCCTGGTGGTGCCGGGCATACGGGGCATGTGAGCGGTTGAGTGGGTGGGTGCCTTGGTCGCCTTGGTCGCCTTGGCCGCCTGCTGGTCTGCGTCCCCTGCCCAGCCTCGGTCGACTGCAGGCCTCCCCCTCTGCCCCGCCCGAACCGACTCGCAAACCCACCCCTCTCCTCCCCTACCCTTGTCCCGTGACCCCCGTCGAGCTCTCCCGTACCGTGCTGTGCGCGGTGCGTTGTGCTGTGGACGCGGGGGAGCTGCGGGTGGCCGTGCCCCCGCGGGTCGTTGTCGCTCCGCCCCGGCCCGGTGGGCGTGGTGACTACGCCACCAACATCGCCCTCCAGCTCGCCCGGCCCGCCGGGCAGCCGCCGCTTCGGGTCGCCGAGATCCTGCGGTCCCGTATCAGCAGTGCCCCCGGTATCGCCGACGTCGAGATCACCGGGCCCGGGTTCCTCAACATCCATCTGGAACCCGCCACCGCGACCGCCGCCCTCGTCCGCGAGATTCTCCACCGCCGCTCACCGGCCACACCGACCAGCGGCGACGACTCCCTCACCCTCCGCATCCCCCACGACCCCCGCGCCCTCGCCGTCGCCGACGCCCTCGTCCGTATCCTCGCCACGCAGGGCAGCCGCGCCGATGTCCGGTACGCGCGTCCCGGTGAGCCGTGCGAGGTGCGGCCCGTTCCCGCCGCCGGGGACCCCACCCCTCTCGGTCCCGACGCCGCTCGCTGGGCGCTGCTGTATCCCGCCGCGCACGACCGGCCCCGGATCGGCGGTGAGCATCTGGTGCAGCGCGAGAGCAACCCTCTCTTCCGTGTGCGCTACGCCCACTCCCGCGCCCGTGCGCTCGTCCGCAACGCCGAGCGGCTGGGATTCGACAGCGTTCCCGGTGAGGTGGGTGATGTACCCGAGGCCGGGCCGCTCGTCCGCACCCTCGCCGAGTACCCCAACGCCCTGACCCAGGCGGCAGCCCACCGCGCGCCCGATCGGCTCGCCCGGCATCTGGTCGCCGTCGCCGATGCCCTGCTCGCCTTCCAGCACACCGTGCTTCCGCTCGGCGACGAGAAACCCTCGGCCGCCCACCGGGCCCGGCTCGCGCTCGCCGAAGCCGCCGGGACGGTGCTCGCCGGCGGCCTGTCCCTGCTCGGCATCAGCGCCCCTGACTACCTCTGACCTGCGAGAAAGCCCCAGATCGACATGAGCCGTTCCGCACATCCCGCCGGGCCCCGCCACGCCGACGTCCTCCCCGAGGGCCACTACTCCGCCCCGCCCGCCGACCTCAACGCCCTCGACCCCAAGGTGTGGGCCCGGACCGTACGCCGTGACGCCGACGGCGTCATGACCGTCGGCGGTGTCGACGTCAAGACGCTCGCCGAGCGGTTCGGCACCCCCGCCTACTTCATCGACGAGGCCGACTTCCGGGCGCGGGCGCGGGCCTGGCGCACCGCCTTCGGGCCCGCCGCCGACGTGTTCTACGCGGGCAAGGCGTTCCTCTCCCGCGCCGTCGTGCGCTGGCTGTACGAGGAGGGGCTCAACCTCGACGTCTGCTCCGGCGGCGAACTCACCACCGCCCTCCTCGCGGGCATGCCCGCCGACCGCATCGCCTTCCACGGCAACAACAAGTCCACCGAGGAGATCACCAAGGCCGTCGAGAGCGGCGTCGGGCGGATCGTCCTCGACTCCTTCCAGGAGATCGCGCGGGTCGCACACATCGCCTCCTCGCTCGGCAAGCGGCAGCGCGTGCTGATCCGTATCACCGTCGGCGTCGAGGCCCACACCCACGAGTTCATCGCCACCGCGCACGAGGACCAGAAGTTCGGGATCCCGCTCGCCGACGGACAGGCCGCCGAGGCCGTACGCCGCACCCTGCGGCTCGACGGGCTCGAACTCATCGGTATCCACAGCCACATCGGCTCGCAGATCTTCGACATGTCGGGCTTCGAGGTGGCCGCCCACCGCGTCGTGGGGCTGCTCAGGGACCTGCGCGACGAGCACGGCGTCGAGCTTCCCGAGATCGACCTCGGCGGTGGCCTCGGCATCGCCTACACCAGCGACGACGACCCGCGCGAACCCCACGAGATCGCCAAGGCGCTGACCGAGATCGTCACCCGCGAGTGCGAGGCCGCCCGCCTGAGCACCCCCCGCATCTCCGTCGAACCCGGGCGCGCCATCGTCGGCCCCACCGCGTTCACGCTGTACGAGGTCGGCACCATCAAGCCGCTGGAGCGGCTGCGTACGTACGTCTCCGTCGACGGCGGCATGTCCGACAACATCCGCACCGCGCTGTACGACGCCGAGTACAGCGTCGCGCTCGCCTCCCGCGCCTCCGACGCCGAGCCCATGCTGGTCCGGGTCGTCGGCAAGCACTGCGAGAGCGGGGACATCGTGGTGCGGGACGCCTTCCTGCCCGCCGACCTGGCCCCCGGCGACCTGCTCGCCGTGCCCGCCACGGGTGCGTACTGCCGCTCCATGGCCAGCAACTACAACCACGCGCTCCGCCCGCCCGTCGTCGCCGTGAGCGAGGGCGAGGCCCGGGTGATCGTCCGCCGCGAGACCGAGGAGGACCTGCTGCGTCTCGACGTCGGGTGACGCGCGGAGCCCTCACGCCTCCGCGCGTCCGTCCCCACCCCGGGTGTCCCGGACGTCCGGGTGAGCGGCGTGGCGCCGCGGCGACAACCGGAGCCCCCGCACAGTGGGCTCCGGGCCTTCTGGCGTCCGGTGGCTGTCGGAAGCCCTCGCGACACGGGATCCGGGTCTCCAGGCGTCCGGCGGCTGCGGAGCCCCGCGCACGGGCTCTGGGCCCCCGGCCTCCGGAGGCCTCCAGGCTCCCCGCGCCACGGGCTCCGATGCTCCAGGCATCCGGAAGCTGTCGGAGCGCCCCCCGCCCCCCGGCTCCGGAAGATCTCCGCTCGGCGGGTGTCGGAAAACGAAAGAAATGTCTCACGATCCGGACCAGGGGCGGAAAGTGTCGTCCGGTGAGTGAGACTGGTCAAAACACTGGTCAAGGAACCGGACCGCATGAGGAAACGAGGTCGGATGATGCGTACGCGTCCGCTGAAGGTGGCGCTGCTGGGCTGTGGGGTTGTCGGCTCAGAGGTGGCGCGCATCATGACGACGCACGCCGACGACCTCACGGCCCGCATCGGCGCCCCCGTCGAGCTCGCGGGTGTCGCGGTCCGGCGGCCCTCCAAGGTGCGTGAGGGCATCGACCCCGCCCTCGTCACCACCGACGCCACCGCCCTCGTCAAACGCGGCGACATCGACGTGGTGGTCGAGGTCATCGGCGGTATCGAGCCCGCGCGGACCCTCATCACCACCGCCTTCGAACACGGCGCGTCGGTGGTCTCTGCCAACAAGGCCCTCCTGGCCCAGGACGGCGCCGCCCTCCATGCCGCCGCCGAGGAGCACGGCAAGGACCTGTACTACGAGGCCGCCGTCGCCGGTGCCATCCCGCTGATCCGGCCGCTGCGCGAGTCCCTCGCCGGGGACAAGGTCAACCGCGTCCTCGGGATCGTCAACGGCACGACCAACTTCATCCTCGACAAGATGGACACCACGGGCGCCGGCTACCAGGAGGCCCTGGACGAGGCCACCGCTCTCGGGTACGCGGAGGCCGACCCCACCGCCGACGTCGAGGGGTTCGACGCCGCAGCCAAGGCCGCCATCCTCGCCGGTATCGCCTTCCACACGCGCGTACGTCTCGACGACGTCTACCGCGAGGGGATGACCGAGGTCACCGCCGCCGACTTCGCCTCCGCCAAACAGATGGGCTGCACGATCAAGCTGCTCGCCATCTGCGAGCGCGCCGCCGACGGGGGCTCGGTCACCGCCCGCGTGCACCCCGCCATGATTCCGCTGACCCACCCGCTCGCCTCCGTACGGGGCGCGTACAACGCGGTCTTCGTGGAGTCGGACGCCGCGGGCCAGCTCATGTTCTACGGGCCCGGCGCGGGCGGTTCGCCGACCGCGTCCGCCGTCCTCGGCGATCTCGTGGCCGTCTGCCGCAACCGGCTCGGCAACACCACCGGACCCGGCGAGTCCGCGTACGCGGCCCTGCCCGTCTCGCCCATGGGCGACGTCGTCACGCGCTACCACATCAGCCTCGACGTCGCCGACAAGCCGGGTGTCCTCGCCCAGGTCGCCACCGTCTTCGCCGAGCACGACGTCTCGATCGACACGGTGCGGCAGAAGGGCAGGAATCAGGGCAGCGGCGACGAAGTCGCCGTCGATCAGGGTGGTGGCGGGCGACGGGAGGGAGAGGCCTCCCTCGTCGTCGTCACCCATCGTGCGTCCGACGCCGCGCTGCGCGGGACCGTCGAGGCGCTGCGCAAGCTCGACACCGTGCGGGGTGTCGCCAGCACCATGCGGGTTGAAGGAGAGTAACCAGCAATGACTCACCAGTGGCGCGGAATCATCGAGGAGTACCGGGACCGGCTTCCGGTGTCCGACAGCACGCCCGTCGTGACGCTCCGCGAGGGCGGTACGCCGCTCGTGCCCGCGCAGGTGCTCTCCGAGCGCACGGGCTGCGAGGTCCACCTCAAGGTGGAGGGAGCCAACCCCACCGGGTCCTTCAAGGACCGCGGCATGACCATGGCCATCTCCAAGGCCAAGGAGGAGGGCGCCAAGGCGGTCATCTGCGCCTCCACCGGCAACACCTCCGCGTCGGCCGCCGCCTACGCCGTACGCGCGGGCATGGTCTCGGCGGTGCTCGTGCCGCAGGGCAAGATCGCGCTCGGCAAGATGGGCCAGGCCCTCGTGCACGGCGCCAAGATCCTCCAGGTCGACGGCAACTTCGACGACTGTCTGGACCTCGCCCGCGCGCTGTCCGACAACTACCCGGTGGCGCTGGTCAATTCGGTCAACCCGGTGCGCATCGAGGGCCAGAAGACCGCGGCCTTCGAGATCGTCGACATGCTCGGCGACGCGCCCGACATCCATGTCCTCCCGGTCGGCAATGCGGGCAACATCACCGCTTACTGGAAGGGCTACAAGGAGTACGCCGCCGACGGCATCGCGCGGCACACTCCGCGGATGTGGGGCTTCCAGGCCTCCGGTTCGGCGCCCATCGTGCGCGGCGAGGTCGTCAAGGACCCCTCGACCATCGCCACCGCGATCCGGATCGGCAACCCCGCCTCCTGGAAGTTCGCGCTGGCGGCCCGGGACGAGTCGGGCGGCCTCATCGACGAGGTGACGGACCGTGAGATCCTGCGCGCCTACCGGCTGTTGGCCTCCCAGGAGGGCGTCTTCGTCGAGCCCGCGTCCGCCGCGTCCGTCGCCGGTCTGCTGAAGGCGGCCGAGCAGGGCAAGGTCGACCCGGGCCAGCGGATCGTGTGTACGGTCACCGGCAACGGGCTCAAGGACCCCGACTGGGCCGTCGCGGGCGCCCCGCAGCCGGTCACGGTCCCGGTCGACGCGGCAACCGCGGCCGAGCGGCTCGGACTGGCGTAATCGGGGCGCTTGCGGGGGACGACCCCGCACGCCGCCCGACAGCGGATGCACAGGGGGCTTACGACACGCATCGTGCGCCTCCTGTGCGCCCTATGTCGCCACAGAACCTTCCTTCGATAGGCTGTACTCAACCCGCCCGCCGCATATGCCGCGGTGCCGCGCCGTCCCTGCGGCCTTCGGGTCTTCCGTACGCATCGAGTGTCATTCGACCATCACGCAGCTCAAGGAGAGTCAACGAGCGATGGCCGGTCCAGCGTTCCGCGCCGCCGCCGTCCGGGTGCGCGTCCCCGCCACCAGCGCCAACCTCGGGCCGGGCTTCGACGCCCTCGGCCTCGCGCTGGGGCTCTACGACGACGTGGTCGTCCGGGTGGCCGACTCCGGGCTGCACATCGACATCGCGGGTGAGGGCAGCCGGACGCTGCCGCGCGACGAGAGCCACCTCCTCGTACGATCCCTGCGCGCCGCCTTCGCCGCCCTCGGCGGGCAGCCGCGCGGCCTGGAGATCGTCTGCGCCAACCGCATTCCGCACGGCCGCGGCCTCGGCTCCTCCTCCGCCGCCATCTGCGCCGGCATAGTCGCCGCCCGCGCCGTGACGATAGGCGGCGACAGTCGGCTCGACGACGCCGCGCTGCTCGAACTCGCCACCGAGATCGAGGGCCACCCCGACAACGTCGCGGCCTGTCTGCTCGGCGGGTTCACGCTCTCCTGGATGGACCGCGGCGCCGCGCGCGCGATCCGCCTGGACCCCGCCCGTTCCATCGTTCCGGTGGTTTTCGTGCCCGGGAAGCCCGTGCTGACCGAGACCGCGCGCGGACTGCTCCCGCGCGCCGTGCCGCACGTCGACGCTGCCGTCAACGCGGGCCGCGCCGCACTGCTCGTCGAGGCCCTGACCCGGCGCCCCGAGCTGCTGCTGCCCGCCACCGAGGACCGCCTCCACCAGGAATACCGGGCTCCGGCCATGCCGGAGAGCGCCGCGCTGGTGGAACGGCTGCGGGCGGACGGCATCCCCGCAGTGATCTCCGGCGCCGGACCCACGGTCCTGGCGCTGGCCGACGGCGACAGCGCCGACAAGGTGGCCGACCTGGCAGGTGAGGGATGGGCCGCCAACCGGCTTGACCTGGACAGTCAGGGAGCGTGCGTACTGCCGCTCGCGCCCTGACACACGGTTGCCGGTTTCGAGAGGGGGAATGTTTGTTGGATCCGGTAGTGTTAATCTCAAGTCAGCACCCGACCCAGCCATGGCGTGGTGCTTCGTGTCCCCGTCCGGGACAACCCTTCTTCCGGGAGCCTCCCAAGTCGCATTGTGTTCCGTATTCCGTACGTGAGCGGTACGTCGTATACGGGACTGGGCGAATTGCCGAGCATGCTCCGGAATCGGTGTGACCGAGCCGCGCGACACAGACCCGGGTGTCACGGCTCCGGGAAGCGCCAGTCACCAGATGTTTCTTCCGCCGCTTATGGCGGACCACCGCCCCGGCACGGTCCATACAGACGAGGACCGAAGCCGGACAGCACAACCGGTCGCCGAGCCAGACAGGCCGACGTCCGCTCCAGGGAAGGACCCTTCGTGAGCGACACCACCGATCTGATGGGCGCACGTGTCGAGGAGACCGCTGCCGCGCCCGCCACGGACGCCTCCGCGCCTGCCACCGGTGCCGGCTCCCGGCGGCGCCGCGGTACCGGCCTCGAGGGCATGGTGCTGGCCGAGCTTCAGCAGGTCGCATCCGGCCTCGGTATCAGGGGCACGGCGCGCATGCGCAAGAGCCAGTTGATCGAGGTCATCAAGGAGGCGCAGGCCGGGGGTGGCTCCCAGGCGGCTTCGGGCGCCGGGGCCAAGACCGCCGCTTCCACCGGGGACGCCACCGAGACCAAGCCGAAGCGCCGGGCCACCTCCCGGACGCGTACCGGTGACGCGGAGGCCAAGGCCGAGAAGTCGGCCGAGGCTCCGAAGCAGATCGAGATCCCCGGCCAGGGCGCCGGGGACGACACTCCGGCCGAGCGCCGTCGGCGCCGTGCCACCGCCGAGGCCGGCAGCCCCGAGACGGCCACCGCCGAGGCGAAGAGCGAGCCGAAGGCCGAGGCACCCGCCCAGGCGCAGACGCAGTCGCAGGGCGAGAGCCGTGGCGAAGCCGGTGAGGGCGGCGAGGGCCGCCGCCGTGACCGCCGCGACCGTGGGCGCGACCGCGACCGCGACCGCGATCGGGATCGCGACCGCGACCGTCGTGGCAAGGGTGACGACCAGCAGCAGGGCCAGCAGCGTCAGCAGCAGGGCGGCGGCGGTCGGCAGGACCGTCAGGACGACGGCTTCGACGACGACGGTGGCCGCCGGGGCCGTCGCGGGCGCTACCGCGACCGCCGGGGCCGTCGGGGCCGCGACGAGATCGCCGAGCCGCAGGTCGCCGAGGACGACGTCCTGATCCCCGTCGCGGGCATCCTGGACATCCTCGACAACTACGCCTTCATTCGCACCTCGGGCTACCTGCCCGGTCCGAACGACGTGTACGTCTCCCTCGCCCAGGTCCGCAAGAACGGCCTGCGCAAGGGCGACCACATCACGGGTGCGGTCCGTCAGCCCCGTGACGGCGAGCGCCGCGAGAAGTTCAACGCGCTGGTCCGCCTCGACTCCGTCAACGGCATGGCGCCCGAACACGGCCGTGGCCGCCCGGAGTTCAACAAGCTGACGCCGCTGTACCCGCAGGACCGGCTGCGCCTGGAGACCGACCCGGGCGTGCTGACCACCCGCATCATCGACCTGGTGTCGCCGATCGGCAAGGGCCAGCGTGGTCTGATCGTGGCCCCGCCGAAGACCGGCAAGACCATGATCATGCAGGCGGTCGCCAACGCGATCACGCACAACAACCCCGAGTGCCACCTGATGGTCGTCCTGGTCGACGAGCGTCCGGAAGAGGTCACCGACATGCAGCGGTCGGTCAAGGGCGAGGTCATCTCCTCGACCTTCGACCGCCCGGCCGAGGACCACACCACGGTCGCCGAGCTGGCCATCGAGCGCGCCAAGCGCCTGGTGGAGCTGGGCCACGACGTCGTCGTGCTGCTCGACTCGATCACGCGTCTGGGCCGTGCGTACAACCTCGCCGCGCCCGCCTCCGGCCGCATCCTGTCCGGTGGTGTCGACTCGACCGCGCTCTACCCGCCGAAGCGCTTCTTCGGTGCCGCGCGCAACATCGAGGACGGCGGCTCCCTCACGATCCTCGCCACCGCGCTGGTCGACACCGGCTCGCGCATGGACGAGGTCATCTTCGAGGAGTTCAAGGGCACCGGCAACATGGAGCTCAAGCTCGACCGGAAGCTCGCCGACAAGCGCATCTTCCCCGCGGTGGACGTGGACGCGTCCGGCACGCGTAAGGAGGAAATCCTGCTCGGCGCCGAGGAGTTGAACGTCGTCTGGAAGCTGCGCCGGGTGCTGCACGCGCTCGACCAGCAGCAGGCGATCGAGCTGCTCCTCGACAAGATGAAGCAGACCAAGTCGAACGTCGAGTTCCTGATGCAGATCCAGAAGACGACGCCTTCGCCCGGCAACGGCGACTGAGTCGACAGCGACCGAGTCGACGGCGACCGATCGCGTCCGACCGATCACGTTCGACTGCGGGGCCGCTCCCTCGGCCGGTGCCCAGCACCGGCCGGCGGGGCGGCCCTGTGCGTTGTCCGGGGCCTTGTCCGGGATGCCGTTGTCCGGGCATGTCCGAGATCTATCTCATAAGCGGTGGTCTTGGTTGCTGTGCAACCCTTGCTCCGGTTACTCCGTCTGACCGTACGGGGTGACGATGGAACAGCGGGGGCCACAAGGACCGAGGAGCACATGCCTGCCGAGCGCGAGCCGAACCCCGGCATAGCCGACAAGGCCACGACCAGCGGCCCGCGCCACCGCGCGAAGGGCCATCGGCACCGGCACCGCGGCGGCAGACGCCGCAGGGCTCTCCTCGTCACCGCCTGGACGGCCGCGGGCGTCCTGCTGCTCGGCGGTACCGGCCTCGGCGTCGTGTACTTCAAGCTCAACGGCAACATCCACAGCGTCGACCTCAACCAGATGCTCGGCGGCCACCGGCCCGCGAAGGTCGACGACGGCTCCCAGAACATCCTGGTCCTGGGCTCGGACAGCCGCTCGGGCGGCAACGACAAGCTGGGCGGCGGCGCCGACGACGGCACGGCCCGCTCCGACACCGCGATGATCGTCCACGTCTACAAGGGCCACAAGCGGGCCAGTGTCGTCTCGATCCCGCGTGACACCCTCGTCGACCGCCCCGAGTGCACCGACAGCAAGGGCACCGCGCAGCCCGCGGCCTCCGGCGTGATGTTCAACTCCGCGTATGCGACCGGGGGCGCGGCCTGCGCCGTGAAGACCGTCGAGTCGATCACCGGTATCCGTATGGACCACTTCGTGGAGGTCGACTTCACGGGCTTCCAGAAGCTGATCGACGACCTCGGCGGCGTCCGGGTGACCACCACCAGGGACATCCACGACCCCGACAGCCATCTCGATCTGAAGGCCGGGGCCCACACCCTCGACGGCGAGCAGGCGCTCGGCCTGGTCCGCACCCGGCACGGCGTCGGCGACGGCTCAGACCTCGGCCGTATCCAGCTCCAACAGGCCTTCATGAAGGCCCTGGTCGACCAGGTGGGGCAGGTCGGCGTGCTGACCAGCCCGAGCAAGCTGTACGACCTCGCCGACACCGGGACCAAGGCCGTCACGACCGACTCCGACCTGGCCTCCGTGAAGAAGCTCGTCTCCTTCGCCGGCGGGCTCAAGGGGATCGACTCCTCCCGGATGAACATGGTGACGATGCCGGTCCGCTACGACCCGTCGAACCCCAACCGGGTCCTGCTGGAGAAGGACAAGGCGCAGCTCGTGTGGGACGCCCTGAAGAACGACCGGCCGATCCCGGCGAGCGCGACCGAGGGCGCCGACACGGGCCAGGCCGACGGCGTGGTCACCGGTTGATCCCCGGAACCCCTTGAGCCCCTGAGCGGCCCGGCCGGGGCCGGTCAGGGCCTTCCTGGAGCCGATCCGGTGCCGATCCGGGGCCTTCGGGGACCTGGCAGGGGACCTGGCGGAATAGATCGCTTGATCCCCCGGTTTTGGGTGATGCGGCCAGTCCTGGCAGACTGGTACGTCGGCTCCGGTTCACGCACCCGCATCCCGCGGCTGCGACCCGGCGCCCTCCCGGAACCTAGGAGACACCTTGAAGCGCGACATTCACCCCGCGTACGTCGAGACGCAGGTCAGCTGCACCTGCGGCGCGTCGTTCACCACTCGTAGCACCATCGACTCCGGCACCATCCGTGCCGAGGTCTGCTCCGAGTGCCACCCGTTCTACACGGGCAAGCAGAAGATCCTCGACACCGGTGGCCGTGTGGCCCGCTTCGAGGCCCGCTTCGGCAAGGCTGCCGCTGCCAAGAAGTAGCGAGCCCATCGCGCCGGTCTCCGGTGCTCCCGTACCGGGGGCGTCGGGACCGGCGCTTTGCGGTGCAGCCCCTGTCAGTCGTACCTACGTCCCCCACGCCCCGGCCGGGCGGGGGACACCCCATGGGAGCCGGAGATGTTCGAGGCGGTCGAGGAACTGGTCGGTGAACACGCCGATCTGGAGAAGAAGCTCGCCGATCCATCGGTCCACGCCGATCAGGCCAACGCGCGCAAGCTGAACAAGCGCTACGCGGAGCTGACCCCGATCATCGCCACGTACCGCTCCTGGAAGCAGTCCGGCGACGACATCGAGACCGCGCGCGAACTGGCCGCGGACGACCCGGACTTCGCCGCCGAGGTCAAGGACCTGGAGAAGCAGCGCGAGGAACTGACCGAGAAGCTGCGCTTCCTGCTCATCCCGCGTGACCCCAACGACGACAAGGACGTCATCCTCGAGATCAAGGCGGGCGCGGGCGGCGACGAGTCGGCCCTGTTCGCCGGTGATCTGCTGCGGATGTATCTGCGCTACGCCGAGCGCGTCGGCTGGAAGACCGAGATCATCGACTCCACCGAGTCCGAGCTGGGCGGCTACAAGGACGTCCAGGTCGCGGTGAAGGCCCGCGGGCAGATCGAGCCCGGCCAGGGCGTGTGGGCCCGGCTGAAGTACGAGGGCGGTGTGCACCGCGTGCAGCGCGTGCCGGCCACCGAGTCGCAGGGCCGTATCCACACCTCCGCGGCCGGTGTGCTCGTCACGCCCGAGGCGGAGGAGGTCGACATCGAGATCAACCCGAACGACCTGCGCATCGACGTCTACCGCTCCTCCGGGCCCGGCGGCCAGTCCGTCAACACGACCGACTCCGCGGTGCGGATCACGCACCTTCCGACCGGCGTCGTCGCCTCCTGCCAAAACGAGAAGAGCCAGTTGCAGAACAAGCAGCAGGCGATGCGTATCCTGCGCTCCAGGCTGCTCGCCGCCGCGCAGGAGGAGGCGGAGCGGGAGGCCGCCGACGCCCGCCGCAGCCAGGTCCGCACGGTCGACCGCTCCGAGAAGATCCGTACGTACAACTTCCCGGAGAACCGCCTCTCGGACCACCGCGTCGGATTCAAGGCGTACAACCTGGACCAGGTGCTCGACGGCGACCTCGTCGCGGTGATCCAGGCCTGCGTCGACGCCGACTCGGCCGCCAAGCTCGCGGCTGCGTGACGCCGAGGCCCGACGCGCCGAGTGCCGGGGCCCGCGACCCCGGCACGACCACCCCCACGACCATCCATCAGACCCAAGGCACCGCACACGGACCGGAGGACGAGCGTGAACCTGCTGCTCGCGGAGGTGGCCCAGGCCACCCAGCGGCTGGCCGACGCCGGCGTGCCCTCGCCGCGCAACGACGCGGAGGAGCTCGCCGCCTTCGTGCACGGTGTCCGGCGGGGCGAGCTGCACACCGTCAAGGACGCCGACTTCGACGCCCGCTACTGGGAGGTCATCGCCCGCCGCGAGGCGCGCGAGCCGCTCCAGCACATCACCGGGCGCGCCTTCTTCCGGTATCTGGAACTCCAGGTCGGGCCCGGGGTGTTCGTGCCCCGGCCGGAGACCGAGTCGGTGGTCGGCTGGGCCATAGACGCGGTGCGCGCGATGGACGTCGTCGAGCCGCTGATCGTGGACCTGTGCACCGGCTCGGGCGCCATCGCGCTCGCGCTGGCCCAGGAGGTGCCGCGCTCGCGCGTGCACGCGGTGGAGCTGTCCGAGGACGCCCTGCAGTGGACCCGGAAGAACATGGAGGGGTCCAGGGTCGACCTGCGCCAGGGGAACGCCCTGACGGCCTTCCCGGACCTCGACGGCCAGGTCGACCTCGTGATCTCCAACCCGCCGTACGTCCCGCTCACCGAATGGGAGTACGTCTCTCCGGAGGCCCGGGACTACGACCCCGAACTGGCCCTGTTCTCCGGCGAGGACGGCCTCGACCTGATCCGCGGCCTGGAGCGCACCGCGCACCGGCTGCTGCGCCCCGGCGGTCTCGTCGTCATCGAGCACGCCGACACCCAGGGCGGCCAGGTGCCGTGGATCTTCACCGAGGAGCGGGGCTGGGCCGACGCGGCCGACCACCCCGACCTCAACAACCGGCCGCGCTTCGCCACCGCCCGCAAGGCCCTGCCGTGAGCCCGGCCCGCCTCGGGGCGTGGTGCACGCCCCGTGCGAAGACTTCAAGCCAGTACGAGATCCAGTACGAGATCCCGAACGTGATCCAGCAGTACGTGAACGTGATCCAGCAGTACGTGTACGAGGAGGCCCTCTAGACATGGCACGGCGATACGACACCAACGACGCGACCGACCGAGCGACCGGTCTGCGCGAGGCCGCGTCCGCCGTCCGCCGTGGCGAACTCGTGGTGCTGCCCACCGACACCGTGTACGGCGTGGGCGCCGACGCGTTCTCCGCGGAGGCCGTGGCCGATCTGCTCCAGGCCAAGGGCCGGGGCCGAGGCATGCCCACGCCCGTCCTCATCGGCTCCCCGAACACCCTGCACGGCCTCGTCACGGACTTCTCCGAGCTGGCCTGGGAACTGGTCGACGCGTTCTGGCCGGGCGCCCTCACGCTCGTCGCCAAGCACCAGCCGTCCCTCAAGTGGGACCTCGGGGACACCCGGGGCACGGTCGCCGTCCGGATGCCGCTGCACCCGGTCGCCATCGAACTGCTGACGGACGTCGGCCCGATGGCCGTGTCCTCCGCGAACCTGACCGGCCACCCGGCGCCGGAGAACTGCGACGCCGCGCAGGAGATGCTCGGCGACTCGATCTCCGTCTACCTGGACGGCGGCCCGACCCCCGGCATCGTGCCCTCCTCGATCGTCGACGTCTCGGGCTCGGTGCCCCTGCTGCTGCGCGAGGGCGCGATCTCGGCCGAGGAACTGCGCAAGGTGGTACCCGACCTCGAGGTGGCGAATTGACCGCCCCCCACACCCCCGAGCAGGGGGGACCCCCATGCGCGGCATAGGCAACGGGTACGGCTACGGGACGACGGGGAGCCTGGCGGAACCAGGGCTCCCCGGCGACACCTTTCGCATCCTCCACGTCAGCACGGGCAACGTGTGCCGCTCGCCGATCACCGAGCGGCTGACCCGGCATGCCCTGGCGGACCGGCTCGGCGACGCGCTCGGCGGCGGTCTGATCGTGGAGAGCGCGGGCACCTGGGGCCATGAGGGCGCGCCCATGGAGGCGAACGCCGAGGCGGTCCTCGCGGACTTCGGCGCGGACGCCTCCGGGTTCGTCGGCCGGGAGCTCCTGGACGAGCACGTCATCCGGGCCGACCTGGTCCTGACGGCGACCCGCGACCACCGCGCCCAGGTCATCTCCATGGGCCACTCGGCGGGGCTGCGCACGTTCACGCTGAAGGAGTTCACCCGCCTGGTGCGGGCGATAGACCCGGCGACGCTGCCTCCACTGGAGGACGGCGTGGTCGCGCGCGCCCGCGCGCTGGTCGGTGCCGCCGCGGCGCTGCGCGGCTGGCTGCTGGCGCCGACGGCGGACGCGGACGAGGTGCACGACCCGTACGGGGCGCCGCTGCCGTTCTTCCGGTCGATCGGCTGCGAGATCCAGCAGGCGCTGGACCCGGTGGTGACCGCGCTGACGGGCGTACCCGCCCGAGCCTGAGCCCGGACGGCGCGTTCCGGGGCTCTTCGGGGGCCTCTTCCCGGGGCCCGGACGCCGCGCTGACGGCTCCGTGCCGCCCCGCCGGGGTTCCCGGTCCACCACCCTCGTCACGGGCCCGCACAGGCGTACCTGCGGGGACCGCGACGACCGGGCGCCCCAGGGGCCCCGGGCCTACAGTTGGACGTACGTCCCCGACGCCCGGAGTGCACCATGGCGCTCACCCCCACCCTCGAGGCCGACGTCCTGCGTCGACAGGACCCCGAGATGGCCGACATCCTCCTCGGGGAACTCTTCCGGCAGTCGACGACGCTCCAGCTCATCGCCGCCGAGAACTTCACCTCGCCCGCCGTGCTGACCGCCCTCGGCTCCCCGCTCGCCAACAAGTACGCGGAGGGCTATCCCGGCGCCCGCTACCACGGCGGATGCGAGGTCGTCGACGTGGCCGAACGCCTCGCCGTGGACCGCGCGAAGGCACTGTTCGGGGCCGAACACGCCAATGTGCAGCCGCACTCGGGCTCCTCCGCGGTGCTCGCCGCGTACGCCGCCCTGCTGCGGCCCGGCGACACCGTCCTCGCCCTGGGGCTGCCCTACGGCGGCCACCTCACGCACGGCTCGCCCGCCAACTTCTCCGGCCGCTGGTTCGACTTCGTCGGCTACGGCGTCGAGGCGGAGACCGGGCTCGTCGACCGCGAGGAGGTGCGCGTCCTGGCCCGCGCGCACCGGCCCAAGGCCGTCGTGTGCGGGTCCATCGCCGCGCCCCGCCATATCGACTACGCGTTCTTCCGCGAGGTCGCCGACGAGGTGGGCGCGTATCTCATCGCCGACGCCGCCCATCCCATCGGGCTCGTCGCCGGGGGAGCGGCGCCCAGTCCGGTGCCGTACGCCGACGTCGTCTGCGCCACCACGCACAAGGTGCTGCGCGGCCCGCGCGGCGGCATGATCCTGTGCGGGCGCGAGCTGGCCGGGCGGGTGGACCGGGCCGTCTTCCCGTTCACCCAGGGCGGCGCCCAGATGCACGCCGTCGCCGCCAAGGCCGTCGCGTTCGGCGAGGCGGCGCGGCCGGCCTTCGCGGTCTACGCCCACCAGGTCGTCGCCAACGCCCGGACGCTGGCGGAGCGTCTGGCCGACGAGGGGCTGATGCTCGTCACCGGCGGCACCGACACCCACATGCTGATCGTCGACCCCGCGCCCCTGGGCGTCGACGGCCGCACCGCGCGCGGGCGGCTGATGGCGGCCGGACTGGTCATGGACACCTGCCCGCTGCCGCACAGCGAGGCCCGCGGACTGCGCCTGGGCACCGCCGCGGTGACCACCCAGGGCATGGGCGAGCCGGAGATGGAGCGCATCGCCGCGCTGTTCGCGGCCGTGCTGCGCGAGGAGACGGACGGCACCCAGGTGCGCGCCGAGGTACGCGAGATGACCGGGAGATTCCCGCCCTATCCCGGCCTGTGACCCGGCCGGTGAGCGCAGGCTCGACGATGTGCGCCGCCGCACATGCAACCATCTTCGCTACCCGCCGGTCCTCAACCATATGCACGCGAAGCTAAGGTGTGGGGCTGAGGACGTCCGCGAGACCTGTGGGGAAGCCTGTGCGTGAATACCTGCTGACGCTCTGCATCACGGCCGCGGTGACGTATCTGCTGACAGGGCCGGTACGCAAGTTCGCGATCGTGGCGGGGGCCATGCCGGAGATCCGGGCCCGGGACGTGCACCGGGAACCGACACCCCGGCTCGGCGGTATCGCGATGTTCTTCGGTCTGTGCGCGGGTCTGCTGGTCGCCTCGCATCTGGAGAACCTCAACGAGGTCTTCGCCAAGTCGAACGAGCCGCGGGCGCTGCTCTCCGGTGCCGCGCTGATCTGGCTCATCGGTGTGCTGGACGACAAGTTCGAGATCGACGCCCTGATCAAGCTCGGCGGCCAGATGATCGCCGCGGGCGTGATGGTGATGCAGGGTCTGACGATCCTGTGGCTGCCGGTGCCAGGCGTCGGCTCGGTCGCGCTCACCCAGTGGCAGGGCACGCTGTTGACGGTGGCCCTGGTGGTCATCACGATCAACGCGGTCAACTTCGTCGACGGTCTCGACGGTCTCGCCGCGGGCATGGTGTGCATCGCGTCGGCCGCGTTCTTCATGTACGCGTACCGGATCTGGTACGGCTACGGCCTGGAGGCCGCCGCCCCCGCGACGCTGTTCGCGGCGATCCTCATGGGCATGTGTCTCGGCTTCCTGCCGCACAACATGCATCCGGCGCGGATCTTCATGGGCGATTCGGGGTCGATGCTGATCGGGCTCGTGCTCGCCGCCGGGGCCATCTCGATCACCGGGCAGGTCGACCCGGACGCGATGAACCTCTTCTCCGGGTCCGAGCGCGCCACGGTCCATCAGACCGTCCCGGTCTACATCCCGTTGCTGCTGCCGCTGACGATCATCGCGGTCCCGGCCGCGGACCTCGTCCTCGCGATCGTGCGCCGTACCTGGCGCGGGCAGTCGCCGTTCGCCGCGGACCGCGGGCATCTGCACCATCGGCTCCTGGAGATCGGCCACTCGCACAGCCGGGCCGTGCTGATCATGTACTTCTGGTCGGCGCTCATCGCCTTCGGGACGCTCGCGTACTCCGTCAAGTCGGCGTCCATGTGGATCGTGCTCGGCATCGTGGCACTGAGCGCGGTCGGTCTGGTGCTGCTTCTGCTGCCGCGGTTCCGGCCGCGCGCCCCGCGCTGGGCCGAGGCCGTCGTGCCGCCGCGCTACCGCCGTGCCGCCGCGAAGCCGCTGTCCGCCGCGTACGAGGCAGGGGAGGGGCCGGAGGCCGAGGGCTGCCGGACCCCGGTCGTCGCGGGCGTCTCCGGGGTCAACGGGGCCACGGCGATCGGTTCCCGGGCGCGGCTGGACCGCCGTAAGGCCGAGTCCCCGCGCTGACGGAGGCCACGGGCGCAGACCGTCGGGCGCCGAGCGACAAGGTAAGAATCTGACGAGTGCGTTGCCGAGTCATGGGGGTGCAAAGCGCCCCAATACCAGACAATTCCCTCTCGTATTTGCGCAATAGCGCAGGGTCACACTCATGTGTGACAGCACGCACACCCAGTAGGTAAAGACCGCATCAAATAGTTTGTGATACCGTTCACGAGAACCCCGGGGTAGAGCCAAAGGGTCCCAATGTGCTGGGTCCCTCGGCGCGAGGTCTCCACTCGGCCCGGGACTACGCTCGTCCATGACGACACCCTGCCCCTTTCACTCAGCGGAGTTGCCGCCATGCCGTCTTCCGACGCCCGGAACCTTCTCCAGATCGCTGTACCCACAGCGGCTGTCGGCGTGATCGCCGTCGCCGTCAGTGGTGCGGTCGCTGGGGGCAAGGGTGCGCTCGGCGCGGCCGTCGGTACGGTGCTCGCCGTCCTCTTCATGGGGATCGGCCTCTACGTCCTTCAGTGGACGGCGAAGTCGCTTCCGCATCTGTTCCAGGCCATGGGGCTGATGCTCTATGTCGCCCAGCTCCTGCTGCTCCTGATCTTCGCGGGCGTCTTCAAGGACACTTCCCTGTTCAATCCGAAGACGTTCGCGGCCGGGCTCGTCGTGGCGACGGTCGTGTGGATGGCGGCGCAGGCACGTGCGCACATGAAGGCCAAGATCTTCTACGTCGACCCTGACTCCGAGAAGCACGAGAAGCCTCAGAAGACGGGCTCCTCGTCGTGAGGGGTAGGGCCGGGATAAAGACGTGTGCGAGATCCTGCTATCGTCCGGTGCCAACTGCGGCATCGCGGGCGAGGGCATCTGAGCTGACGCCTGCTCAATCGCGAGGCTTGATGCCCCACTGCCGCCCCCACATCCGTAACACCAGTCCGGTGCCGTTCCGCGGCTGCGCGCCGCACCGACACAACGAGGTTGCCCAACCCATGCGTCACGCCGAAGGAGCCCGCGGTGAGTGCTGACCAGACCCAGCTCGCCTTTGACTGGAGCTGCCGCATCCTGTCCGACAACGGTTGTGGCTTTCCGGCACCGGGCCTGAACTCCTTCCTCTTCAAGCCCCTGTTCACCGTGGGCGGCTTCGAGTTCAACAAGGTGATGCTGCTCGCGCTCGTCACCACCGCCCTGGTCGTGACGTTCTTCGCACTGGCCTTCGGCAAGGCCAAGGTCGTCCCGGGCAAGATGCAGTTGATCGCCGAGGCCGGCTACGACTTCGTGCGCCGCGGCATCGTCTACGAGACGCTCGGCAAGCGCGAGGGCGAGAAGTACGTCCCGCTCATGGTCTCGCTGTTCTTCTTCATCTGGATCATGAACATCTGGTCCGTGATCCCGCTGGCCCAGTTCCCGGTCTCGTCGCTGATCGCCTTCCCGATGGTGCTCGCGCTGATCGTCTACGTCACCTGGGTCGCGCTGACCTTCAAGAAGCACGGCTTCGTCGGCTTCTTCAAGAACGTCACGGGCTATGACAAGTCGCTCGGCGCCGTGCTGCCGCTCGTCATGGTCATCGAGTTCTTCTCGAACCTGCTCGTCCGCCCGTTCACGCACGCGGTGCGACTGTTCGCCAACATGTTCGCGGGTCACCTGATGCTGGTGATGTTCACCGTCGCCTCCTGGTACCTGATGAACAGCTACATGATCCCGGCCGCCGGTGTCTCGTTCGTGATGACCATGGCCATGATCTGCTTCGAACTCTTCGTGCAGGCCGTCCAGGCGTACGTCTTCGTACTCCTCGCCTGCTCCTACATTCAGGGCGCTCTCGCCGAGCACCACTGAGCCCCCACCCCACCCCTCGTCCGGTGGCCAACCCCCACCGGTTCGTTAAGAGAAGGAAGATTCAGCATGGCTGCCACTGAGACCCTCGCCGCTGTCTCCGGCTCCGTCGGCTCCATCGGCTACGGCCTCGCCGCGATCGGCCCCGGCATCGGCGTCGGCATCATCTTCGGCAACGGCACCCAGGCCCTGGCCCGCCAGCCCGAGGCTGCCGGTCTGATCCGCGCCAACCAGATCCTGGGCTTCGCCTTCTGTGAGGCGCTCGCCCTCATCGGCATCGTTATGCCGTTCGTGTTCGGTCGGTAAGCAACTCCTGACCGACACGTATCGACGAAAGGCACTGATGTGATCGCCAACCTGGTGCAGCTCGCGGCCGAGGAGACGGAGCAGAACCCGCTCCTCCCGGCCGGCCCCGAGCTGCTCGTCGGCACCATCGCCTTCGCCATCGTGTTCTTCTTCTTCTGGAAGAAGCTGCTCCCGAACATCAACAAGGTTCTGGACGAGCGGCACAAGGCGATCGAAGGCGGGATCGAAGAGGCCGAGGCCATGAAGGTCGAGGCCCAGAGCGTGCTCGAGCAGTACAAGGCTCAGCTCGCCGAAGCCCGGCACGAGGCCGCGCGGCTGCGCCAGGAGGCGCAGGAGCAGGGTGCCCAGCTCATCGCCGAGATGCGCGAGGAGGGCCAGCGGCAGCGCGAGGAGATCGTCGCCGCCGGTCACGCGCAGATCGAGGCCGACCGCAGCGCCGCCGCCCAGCACCTGCGTCAGGACGTCGGCCGTCTGGCCACCGACCTGGCGGGCAAGCTGGTCGGTGAGTCCCTCGAGGACCACGCCCGGCAGAGCCGCGTGATCGACCGCTTCCTCGACGAGCTCGAGGAGAAGGCCGAGGCCGCGCGATGAACGGAGCGAGCCGCGAGGCCCTGGCAGCCGCACGCGAGCGTCTCGACGCGCTGACGGACTCCACGTCCGTGGACGCGGCGCAGCTCGCCGACGAGCTGGCCGCCGTCACCGCGCTGCTCGACCGCGAGGCGTCGCTGCGTCGGGTCCTCACCGACCCGGCGCAGCCCGGCGAGGCCAAGGCCGAGCTGGCCCAGCGCCTGCTGGACGGCCAGGTCAGCGGGGCGACCGCGGACCTGGTGGCCGGCATGGTGCGTACGCGCTGGTCGCAGCCGCGCGACCTGGTGGACGCGGTGGAGGAGCTGGCGAACATCGCCGACCTCACCGCCGCCGAGAAGGCGAACGGCCTCGACGACGTCGAGGACGAACTGTTCCGGTTCGGCCGTATCGCCACCTCGAACACCGAGCTGCGCTCCGCGCTGACCGACCGTGCCGCGACCGCCTCGGCGAAGGGCGAGCTGGTGCGCCGGCTCCTCGGTGGCCGGGCCCACGTGACCACGGAACGTCTGGTGACGCGTCTTGTGACCGCGCCGCGTGGACGTAGCCTGGAAGCGGGAATCGAGTCCCTGTCCAAGCTCGCCGCCGCGCGCCGTGACCGCCTGGTCGCTGTCGTCACCTCGGCGGTGCCGCTCAGCGACACCCAGAAGCGGCGCCTCGGTGCCGCGCTGGCCAAGGTGTACGGCCGCCCCATGCACCTCAACCTCGACGTGGACCCCGCGGTCCTCGGCGGGATGCGGGTGCAGGTCGGAGACGAGGTCATCAACGGTTCCGTCGGGGACCGACTCGAGGACGCCGCCCGCCGCATGGCGAGCTAAGCGCAACTCCATACGCAGTACTACGGCCCGCGTTGGGCCGTGCAGAGGATTCCTGGGGGCCGCCCCCAGACCCCCAAAGAAACTTCGGGCCCAACAAGGAGAGCAGGGAACCCAGATGGCGGAGCTCACGATCCGGCCGGAGGAGATCCGGGACGCGCTGGAGAACTTTGTCCAGTCGTACAAGCCGGACGCGGCCTCGCGCGAGGAGGTCGGTACGGTCACCCTTGCCGGCGACGGCATCGCGAAGGTCGAGGGTCTTCCCTCGGCCATGGCCAACGAACTGCTGAAGTTCGAGGACGGCACCCTCGGCCTCGCCCTCAACCTCGAGGAGCGCGAGATCGGTGCCATCGTCCTCGGTGAGTTCAGCGGCATCGAGGAGGGCCAGCCGGTGCAGCGCACCGGTGAGGTGCTCTCCGTGGCCGTCGGCGAGGGCTACCTCGGCCGCGTCGTCGACCCGCTCGGCAACCCCATCGACGGCCTCGGCGAGATCGAGACCGAGGGCCGCCGCGCCCTCGAACTGCAGGCCCCCACGGTCATGCAGCGCAAGTCGGTGCACGAGCCGATGGAGACGGGCTACAAGGCCGTCGACGCCATGACCCCGATCGGTCGTGGCCAGCGTCAGCTCATCATCGGCGACCGTCAGACGGGTAAGACCGCGCTGGCCGTCGACACGATCATCAACCAGCGTGACAACTGGCGTACCGGCGACCCGAAGAAGCAGGTCCGCTGCATCTACGTCGCCATCGGCCAGAAGGGCTCCACCATCGCGTCGGTCCGCCGCGCGCTGGAGGAGAACGGCGCGCTGGAGTACACGACCATCGTCGCCGCCCCGGCGTCCGACCCGGCCGGCTTCAAGTACCTGGCGCCGTACACCGGTTCGGCCATCGGTCAGCACTGGATGTACCAGGGCAAGCACGTCCTGATCATCTTCGACGACCTGTCGAAGCAGGCCGACGCCTACCGCGCCGTGTCCCTGCTGCTGCGCCGCCCGCCGGGCCGTGAGGCCTACCCGGGTGACGTCTTCTACCTGCACTCCCGTCTGCTGGAGCGCTGCGCCAAGCTCTCCGACGACATGGGTGCCGGTTCGATGACCGGTCTGCCGATCGTCGAGACCAAGGCCAACGACGTCTCGGCGTTCATCCCGACCAACGTCATCTCCATCACCGACGGCCAGTGCTTCCTGGAGTCCGACCTGTTCAACGCCGGTCAGCGTCCGGCCCTGAACGTCGGTATCTCGGTCTCGCGTGTCGGTGGTTCGGCCCAGCACAAGGCCATGCGCCAGGTCTCCGGCCGACTGCGTGTCGACCTCGCCCAGTTCCGTGAGCTGGAGGCGTTCGCCGCCTTCGGTTCCGACCTGGACGCCGCGTCGAAGGCGCAGCTCGAGCGCGGTCAGCGGATGGTCGAGCTGCTGAAGCAGAACCAGTACCAGCCGATGGCCACCGAGGACCAGGTCGTCTCCGTGTGGGCCGGTACCAACGGCCGTATGGACGATGTGCCGGTCGCCGACATCCGCCGCTTCGAGAAGGAGCTGCTGGAGTACCTGCACCGCAAGGAGCAGGGCCTCATGACCTCCATCAAGGAGGGCGCCAAGATGTCGAACGACACGATCCAGGCGATCGACGACGCCGTCTCCGAGTTCAAGAAGCAGTTCGAGACCTCGGACGGCAAGCTGCTCGGCGAGGACGCCCCGGCCGCAGCGGCCAAGTGACGTAAAGGAAGGGACCTGACTCATGGGAGCCCAGCTCCGGGTCTACAAGCGTCGCATCCGATCCGTCACCGCGACCAAGAAGATCACCAAGGCGATGGAGATGATCGCCGCCTCGCGCGTCGTCAAGGCGATGCGCAAGGTGTCGGCCTCCTCGCCGTACGCGGAGGAACTGACTCGCGCGGTCACGGCGGTCGGCACGGGTTCGAACACCAAGCACTCGCTGACGACGGAGTCGGACAACCCGACCCGCGCCGCGGTTCTGCTCCTCACGAGCGACCGCGGTCTGGCCGGCGCGTTCAACTCCAACTCCATCAAGGCGGCGGAGCAGCTCACCGAGCGCCTGGAGCGCGAGGGCAAGCAGGTCGACACGTACATCGTCGGCCGCCGCGGTGTCGCGCACTACAACTTCCGTGAGCGCAAGATCGCGGAGTCGTGGAGCGGCTTCACCGACGAGCCGACGTACGCGGACGCCAAGCAGGTCGCGGCCCCGCTGATCGAGGCCATCGAGAAGCCGACCGCGGACGGCGGCGTGGACGAACTCCACATCGTCTACACCGAGTTCGTCTCGATGATGACGCAGACGGCGATCGACTCCCGGCTGCTTCCGCTGCGCCTCGAAGAGGTCGGTGAGAAGTCGGAGCAGAAGAAGGACGAGATCCTTCCGCTGTACGACTTCGAGCCGTCGGCAGAGGACGTCCTCGACGCCCTGCTGCCGCGCTACGTGGAGAGCCGGATCTACAACGCGCTGCTCCAGTCGGCCGCTTCGAAGCACGCCGCCACGCGGCGCGCGATGAAGTCGGCCACCGACAACGCGGGCGAGCTGATCAACACGCTCTCCCGTCTTGCCAACGCGGCCCGCCAGGCCGAAATCACCCAGGAAATCAGCGAGATCGTCGGTGGCGCGAGCGCCCTGGCCGACGCGACCGCGGGGAGTGACAAGTAATGACCACCACTGTTGAGACGGCCACGGCGACGGGCCGCGTCGCGCGGGTCATCGGCCCGGTCGTCGACGTGGAGTTCCCCGTCGACGCGATGCCGGACATCTACAACGCGCTGCACGTCCAGGTCGCCGACCCGGCGAACGAGGGCGAGCTGAAGACCCTGACCCTCGAGGTCGCCCAGCACCTGGGCGAGGGCCTGGTCCGTACGATCTCGATGCAGCCCACCGACGGTCTGGTCCGCCAGGCCGCGGTGACCGACACGGGTGCGGCCATCTCCGTCCCCGTCGGCGACTTCACCAAGGGCAAGGTGTTCAACACCCTCGGTGAGGTGCTGAACGTCGACGAGCAGTACGACGGCGAGCGCTGGCCGATCCACCGCAAGGCGCCGAACTTCGACGAGCTCGAGTCGAAGACCGAGATGTTCGAGACCGGCGTCAAGGTCATCGACCTGCTGACCCCGTACGTCAAGGGCGGCAAGATCGGTCTGTTCGGTGGTGCCGGTGTCGGCAAGACGGTGCTCATCCAGGAGATGATCTACCGCGTCGCCAACAACCACGACGGTGTCTCCGTGTTCGCCGGTGTCGGTGAGCGCACCCGTGAGGGCAACGACCTGATCGAGGAGATGTCCGACTCGGGCGTCATCGACAAGACCGCGCTGGTCTTCGGTCAGATGGACGAGCCGCCGGGCACCCGTCTGCGCGTCGCGCTGGCCGGCCTGACCATGGCCGAGTACTTCCGTGACGTCCAGAAGCAGGACGTGCTGTTCTTCATCGACAACATCTTCCGCTTCACGCAGGCCGGTTCCGAGGTGTCGACCCTGCTCGGCCGTATGCCCTCCGCGGTGGGCTACCAGCCGAACCTGGCCGACGAGATGGGTCTCCTCCAGGAGCGCATCACCTCGACCCGTGGTCACTCGATCACCTCGATGCAGGCGATCTACGTCCCCGCGGACGACCTGACCGACCCGGCCCCGGCCACCACGTTCGCCCACCTCGACGCGACGACGGTGCTCTCCCGTCCGATCTCGGAGAAGGGCATCTACCCGGCCGTGGACCCGCTGGACTCCACGTCCCGCATCCTGGACCCGCGCTACATCGCGCAGGATCACTACAACGCCGCCATGCGCGTCAAGACGATCCTGCAGAAGTACAAGGACCTCCAGGACATCATCGCGATCCTCGGTATCGACGAACTCGGCGAGGAGGACAAGCTCGTCGTCCACCGTGCCCGTCGTGTGGAGCGCTTCCTGTCCCAGAACACCCACGTCGCCAAGCAGTTCACCGGCGTCGACGGGTCGGACGTCCCGCTGGACGAGTCGATCGCGGCCTTCAACGCGATCATCGACGGTGAGTACGACCACTTCCCGGAGCAGGCGTTCTTCATGTGCGGTGGTATCGAGGACCTGAAGAAGAACGCGAAGGAGCTGGGCGTCTCCTGACGTCGGGCTCTTGGTAGGTGGGGGACGAGACCGGCGCCGGCCACGGCCCGCGTCCCGTCCCCCTCTCCACGCCACCGCAGCACGCGGGGACCGCACGGCCCCCGCACCCCTCGCCACCCGGCGGGGCGGGCCCGGGGCACTTCGGTGCCTTACGCCCTACTAGACTTACGAACCAACACCCGGCATCACCGCCGGGTGGTGACCCGAGGAGCCACCCTTGGCTGCTGAGCTGCACGTCGAGCTGGTCGCCGCCGACCGCAAGGTCTGGTCCGGCGAGGCCACCCTGGTCGTCGCGCGCACCACGTCCGGCGACATCGGTGTCATGCCCGGTCACCAGCCGCTGCTCGGTGTGCTGGAGTCGGGCCCGGTGACCATCCGTACGAGTGATGGTGCGACCGTCATCGCCGCGGTGCACGGCGGTTTCATCTCGTTCGCGGACGACAAGCTGTCCCTGCTGGCAGAGATCGCCGAGCTGTCGGAAGAGATCGATGTCCAGCGCGCGGAGCGGGCTCTCGAGCGCGCGAAGTCGAAGGCCGATGCCTCGGCCGAGCGTCGCGCGGAGGTCCGACTGCGCGCGGTGAACGCGCACTGAACCCAGCGCGCCGCATGATGTGACTCAGCCGCGGCCGGCCCGGAGCAATCCGGTGCCGGCCGCGGCTGAGGTGAATCCGGGTGTTTTTTCCGTTCCGTTACCTAGGAGACGAGGAGGTCGGTGTCGATGGTCCTCGCCCTGAGTGTGATCGGAGCGGTCCTGGCACTCGTAGTAGTGGGGCTGTTCGTCTTCGGGCTCAGGCGGCGCCTCATCCAGCGCTCCGGCGGCACCTTCGACTGCAGCCTGCGCTGGGACGTCGCGGAGGAGCCCGACACCAGCGGCAAGGGCTGGAGTTACGGGGTCGCCCGCTACAACGGCGACCGCATCGAGTGGTTCCGGGTCTTCTCCTACGCCCCGCGCCCGCGCCGGGTCCTCGAACGCTCGGCGATCGAGGTGGCCGGGCGTCGCGGCCCGGAGGGCGAGGAGGAGCTGGCGCTGCTCTCCGACGCGGTGATCCTCGCCTGCCATCACCGGGGTACGCGCCTGGAGTTGGCGATGAGCGAGGACGCGCTGACCGGGTTCCTGGCGTGGCTGGAGGCCGCACCACCAGGACAGAGGGTGAACGTCGCGTAGAGCGACGTTCGGGGCCCCGCTGGGTGGGGGTACCCCCGGCAGCGGAGCTGTTGGGGGAGGGTGAACGTCGCGTAGGGCGACGTTCGGGGCCCCGCTGGGTGGGGGTACCCCCGGCAGCGGAGCTGTTGGGGGAGGGTGAACGTCGCGTAGAGCGACGTCCACCCGCCGGTGGGGGGGGGTGTCCGGACGACGTTACGACAGGCCGTTGCTCAGTGCGCCGACCAGTTCGCCGTTGTCGGTGTCACCGCTGAACTCCCAGAAGAACGCGCCGCCCAGACCCTGCGACTTGGCCCACGCCATCTTGGAGTTGATGGTGGCCGGGGTGTCGTAGGACCACCAGTCGCTGCCGCAGCGCGCGTACGCCGTGCCCGCGACGGTGCCCGTGGCCGGACAGGACGCCTTGAGGATCCGGTAGTCCTCGATGCCCTGCTCGTACGTCCCGTGCGCCGGGCCCGTGGCCGTGCCGCCCGGGGCGTCCTGGGTGACTCCGGTCCAGCCGCGGCCGTAGAAGCCGATGCCGAGCAGGAGCTTGTTCGCGGGGACCCCGGCGGCCTTGTACTTGGCGATCGCGTCGGCCGAGTTGAACCCGTCCTGCGGGATGCCGTCGTACGAGGTGAGCGGGGAGTGCGGGGCGGTGGGGCCCTGGGCGTCCCAGGCGCCGAAGAAGTCGTACGTCATCACGTTGTACCAGTTGACGTACTGGGCGGCGCCGCCGTAGTCGGCCGCGTCGACCTTGCCGCCCGAGGAGGCGTCCGCGGTGGTGGCCGCGGTGACCAGGGCGTTGTTGCCGAACTTGGCGCGCAGCGCGGCCAGGATGTTCTTCAGGGCCGCGGACCCGCTGGTGTCACAGGTGAGGCCACAGGCGTTCGGGTACTCCCAGTCGATGTCGATGCCGTCGAAGACATCGGCCCAGCGCGGGTCGTGCACCAGGTCGTAGCAGGACTGCGCGAAGGCGGTGGGGTTCTTGGCCGCGTCGCCGAAGCCGCCGGACCAGGTCCAGCCGCCGAAGGACCACAGCACCTTGATGTGCGGGTACTTGGCCTTGAGCTGGCGCAACTGGTTGAAGTTGCCGCGCAGCGGCTGGTCCCAGGTGTCGGCGACGCCGCTGACGGACTGGTCGGCGGTGAACGCCTTGTCGTAGTCGGCGTATTCGTCACCGATCGCGCACTTGCCGTTCGTGACGTTGCCGAAGGCGTAGTTGATGTGCGTGATCTTCGCGGCCGAGCCGGACGTCACCAGGTTCTTGACGTTGTAGTTGCGCTGGTAGATGCCCCAGTCGGTGAAGTAGCCCATCTTGACCTTGTCACCGGTGGGTGGGGGAGTGGAGCCGCCGCCGGTGGTGTGCACTGCGACGGCGCCGCTGGCCGGACCGGTCTGGTCGGCGGTGTCACGGGCCTGGACGGTGTACGAGTAGTCGGTCCCGGCGGTCAGACCGGAGTCGGTGTACGAGGTGGCGGTCACGGTGGCGACCTTGGCACCGTCCCGCAGGACGTCGTAGTTCTTGATCCCCTTGTCGTCCGTGGCCGCGGTCCAGGACAGCTTCACCGAGGTGTCGGTGATGCCGGACGCGGTCGGGGTGCCCGGTGCGGAGGGCGGCTCGTCGCCGGGGACGCTCGGACCGCCGTCGCAACTGCCGCCGTTCAGCGTGCAGTTGGTGGGCGATCCGGTACCGGTGCCGTTGAAGCCGAAGGTGACGGAGGCGCCGGGGGCGAGGCTGCCGTTGTAGGACTTGTTCTTGGCCGTCCAGTGGTTGCCGGAGTTCGTCACATCGGCGTCCCAGGCGGAGGTGACGGACGTGCCGGAGGGGAAGTCCCACTCGATCGTCCAGGAACTGATCGCACTGGTACCGGAGTTGGTGACCGTCCACGCGCCTGCGAAGCCGTTGCCCCAGTCCTGGGTCTTGGCATACGTGGCGGTGGCCGACGAAGCGGCGTGGGCGGAGTCCGCGAGGCCGACGAGGCCGGCGAGCGGGAGCAGGAGAGTCGCGAAGCCTGCTGCGACCCGGTGTCTGAAGCGCATGGTGCGCCTCCTCGGTTGTCGGGGGCATGACTGAGCGCTGTGCCGGGAGAATAGAAAGGTCTGGACCAGAGGTCAATAGGTCTGGACCAGTGCCGCTCTCCGGTGGCTCGCCCGACCGCCGCTAAACCCCCAACTCCTGTGCCAGTACGGCGGCTTGAACCCGACTGCGTAGCTCCAGCTTGCTGAGAATGCGGCTGACATGCGTCTTGACCGTGGCCTCCGCCATGTCCAGCCGGGCGGCGATCTCGGCGTTGGAGAGCCCCTGGCCGAGACAGGACAGCACCTCGCGTTCGCGCCGGGTGAGCCCCTCCAGTACCGAGGGGTCGGCGGCTGGTTCCGGCGCGGGCGCGGCGGCGAACTGAGCGATCAGGCGCCGGGTCACGGCGGGGGCGATCATGCCCTCGCCCCGCGCGACCGTCCGTACGGCGGCGATGAGGTCCTTCGCCTCCGCGTTCTTCAGCAGGAACCCGGCGGCGCCCGCGCGGAGCGCGCCGAACACGTACGCGTCGAGATCGAAGGTCGTGAGCACGAGCACGTCGGCGAGCCGCTCCGCCACCACCTGCCGCGTAGCTGACACCCCGTCAAGTCGGGGCATCTGCACGTCCATCAGGACGACATCCGGCCGAAGTTCACGCGCGAGCGCCACCGCCTGCTCGCCGTCCGCCGCCTCCCCGACCACTTCGATGTCGGGCGCGCTGCCGAGGATGAGGACCAGCCCGGCCCGGACGGCGGACTGGTCCTCGGCGACGAGTACACGGATCATGCGGGTTCTCCTTGCCGGGCGTCCTGCCGGCCGTCGCGGGCGGCTTGGGTGGCGTGGACGGCTTGGGTGGTGCGGACTCTGCGGGCTTCGCCGACATCGTTGAGGGGAAGCACGGCGCGTACGGTCCACAGCGCCCCCTCGGGACCGGCCTCGAAGTCGCCGCCGAGCAGGGCCGCCCGCTCGCGCATCCCGACGAGCCCGGCGCCGGAGCCCGGTGCGCGCGGCCCGCCCCGCTCGCCGTACGGGCTGGTGACCCGCACCTCCAGGGCATCGTCCCGCTGTACGAGCCGTACGGTGACCCGCCCGGCGCAGGCGTGCTTGAGGGCGTTGGTCAGGGACTCCTGCACGATCCGGTACGCGGCCAGTTCCACCGGCGCGGGCACGCTGTCGTACGCCGTGTCGAGCGTGACGTCCAGCCCGTTGGTCCGCGCGCTGTCGACCAGGGTGCCGAGTCCGTCGAGCGTGGGCGTCGCGGCCGGTTCGCTCTCGGCGGGCCCCTCCCGGAGGATGCCGATCAGCCGTCGCATCTCGGCCAACCCCTCCACACTGTTCTCGCGGATGACGGTCAGGGCGTCCTGGGAGGTCTTCGGATCACCGATGGAGAGCGCGGCCGTGGAGTGAATGGCGATCGCGGACAGGTGATTGGCGACCATGTCGTGCAACTCCCGTGCCATCCGCGCGCGTTCGGCGGTGACGGCCTGGGTGCGGTCCATCTCGGCGAGCAGGGCGGTCTGTTCGGCGCGCAGCCGTTCGGCGTCGGCGGCGACACGGTGGTTGCGCACCACCCAGCCGGTGGACGCGGGCACCAGGGTGACCGCCCCGATGGCCACCCCGATGAGCAGAGCCTCCGGAACGCGCCAGATCGCGAACGGGACGACGCTGCCCAGTACCGTGAGCGCTCCCATGGTCCAGGGGAGTCGGCGGGCCGAGGCGGCGCTGCCGTACACGACCGCCGCGTACACCAGGTCGGTGAACATCACCACGGTCGCGAGATTGCCCCGAGTGAACAGGTCCATGACGATCGCGAGGGTCCCGATGACCAGGGCCGGTCTCGGCCGCGTACGACGCAGCAGCTCGCAGCCCGTCGTCACGAGCAACGGGATCAGCGTGGCCCAGTCCTGGTCGAGGACGCTCACCGGGTCGTGGCGGGTCCGGCTGTGCAGGCCGACGCTCACCAGGAAGAGCCCGCCGAGGAGTCCGCCCGCGGCGATCAGGACGTCGTCGCGGTGCGGACGGGGGAGGGATGCGGCCATGGTCCTATCCAACAGGGTGTTCCGGGCCCGGAGCCGATACCGCGGTACGGTCCGCGACCGCCTCGACTACATCGAAGGATGCAGTCATGGTTCCTCACCGCCGACGACGAGACGAACCCCGTTCGCGGGGAGGCTGGAGGGGAGCGAAAGGGGCAAGGTGTGATCGTCGGGTTGATCGTGGCCTGCGAGGTCGGCTTCTGGGTGCTGCTGGCCGCGGGCCTGGCCGTGCGCTATCTGCTGAAGCTGCGCCGTACGAGCGTGGCGCTGCTGCTGGGTGAACCGCTGCTGGAAGTGGTCCTGTTCGTGGTCACCGCCATCGACCTGAAGAACGGCGCCAAGCCGAGCTGGGAGCACGGCCTTGCGGCGCTGTACATCGGCTTCACCGTCGCCTACGGCCACTACACGATCCGCTGGCTCGACGGCCACGCCGCCCACCGCCTGGCCGGCGCCCCGCCCCCACCGAAGCCCTCGAAGTACGGCATGCCCCGCGCGGCCCACGAGGGCCGCCTCTGGCTCCGCACGGCCCTCGCCACGGCCGTGACCCTGACCCTGCTCCAGTGCGCGATCTGGTACGTGGGCGACGGCTCGGGCACGGACCCGCTGAAGTCCTGGCAGGCGACGTCGCTGCGCATAGCATCGATCCACGGGGTGATCGCGCTGACGTACTTGCTCTTCCCGAAGAAGGGTCCCAAGGGGTCCGCGAAGGATGCTGCGGAAGGCCGGACGGCGGTCAGGCGCTGAGCCCGCGGCCCTGCGCCGGGTCCCGTGTCCGGTTACTCCCGCTCGCCCCCCGGCACCCACAGCACGTCGCCCGTCTCCTTGTTCGCGTAGCGGGCCAGGATGAACAGCAGGTCCGACAGGCGGTTGAGGTAGGTCGCGGTGAGCGGGTTCATCACCTCTCCGTGGACCTCCAGCGCGGCCCACGTCGAGCGCTCGGCGCGCCGTACGACCGTGCACGCCTGGTGCAGCAGGGCCGCGCCGGGCGTGCCGCCGGGCAGGATGAACGAGCGCAGCTTCTCCAGCTCCTCCAGGAAGCGGTCGCAGTCCGCCTCCAGCCGGTCCACGTAGAACTGCTCGACCCGAAGCGGCGGGTACTCAGGGTTCTCCACCACCGGCGTCGACAGGTCCGCACCCACGTCGAACAGGTCGTTCTGCACGCGAGTGAGGACCTTGACGACCTCCTCCTCCAGACCGCCCAGCGCGATCGCGGTACCGATCACCGCGTTCGCCTCGTTGGAGTCCGCGTACGCGGCGATCCGCAGGTCGGTCTTCGCCACCCGGCTCATGTCCCCGAGATGCGTCGTGCCCTTGTCGCCGGTGCGCGTGTAGATACGTGTCAGATTGACCATGCGGCCAGCGTAGTCACCGCACGGCCATGCGGCACGCCCCTGTCCTCACGGTCAAGACGGTCCGTACCCGTCAGGGGCCGGCGTCTCCCTCAGCACGTCCTCGATGGGGACGCCGACCGCCGGGTTCGCCATGCGCTCATCGATGATCCGGTTGATCTCGCGCTCCTCCGTGGGGGCCTCAGGCTCGTCCCGCCACAGTGCCGCGAACTCGCACCACACCACCTTGCCGGGGCTGCGTTCACCCACACCCCACTTGTCCGCCAGTTCCGCCACCAGGAACAGGCCGCGTCCGCCCTCGCCCGGTTGTTCTGTCTCAGACTGCGGGATCGCCGGTACGCCGTCCCCGCTGTCGTGCACCTCGACGCGCAGACCGCCACCGTCCTGCGGCAGCAGCCGTAGCAGGAAGCCGCGACCCGGCGGTACGCCGTGCACCAGGGCGTTGGTCGCGAGTTCGCTGACGCACAGCAGGACATCGTCCGCGCGGGCGGTCATCTCCCAGTCCATGAGCGCGAGACGAGTGAAGGCACGTGTGGCAGGTACGGACTGGCGTTCCCGCCGGTAGAAGCGTTCACGTGCGGTCGGGAGTGAAGTTTCGCTGTTCACGTGACGAGGTTCACACCGTGTGCCCATCATGGAACAGCGCGCTTCTGCGTACGGCCGTTCCGTACGCTCGCGCGCCAGTGAACGTACGCACGCTGGTGGGGAGTTCGGCCGCATGGCAACCACGACACGGTCTCGGACACGCAAGAACGCCTCGGCGATGAGGATGGTGGGCGCACTGCTCGCCGTCTTCCGCGAAGCCGCCGGGCTCACCCAGCGCGCGCTGGCCGAGCGGTTCTTCATCAGTGAACAGCAGATCGCCTCGATCGAGCAGGGGCGACGGCCACTGAAGCCGGATCTAGCCGAGCAGCTTGACGAATTCCTCGATACGAAGGGGGCGTTGAGCGAGGCGTTGAAGTACCTGCCGGAGGTGGACCTCGTGCCGATGTGGGCGGAGGAGTTCCTCGATCAGGAGCGGGAAGCGATCACGATCTCGTCGTACGAGAGTCTGCTCGTGCCTGGTCTGCTTCAGACCGAGGAGTACGCGCGAGCGCTCTTCCGGAGCCGGGTACCGGTCTACGACGAGGACGAGATCGAGCAGCTTGTCGCGAAGCGATTGGCCCGTCAGGAGATCCTGCACCGCAAGGTGCCGCCGATCACGAGCTTCGTGATCTGGGAGGCGATGCTGCGAGACCACCTGGGTGGGAAGGAGGTGTACGTCGAGCAGGTGCGGCACCTACGTGAGTACTCCGAGCTGCCCGGACTCATGCTCCAAGTTCTGCCACTGGGGCGGACCTCGCACGCCGGACTCGCCGGCCCGTTCGTCCTGTTGGAGACTCCGGAACATCAACGCCTTGTGTACGTCGAGACGCAGCGTGGGAGTCAACTGGTCGCGGATCCTGGTGAGGTGGCGATCCTCAACCAGAAGTATGCGATGCTGCGAACGCAGGCCCTCACCGTCGAGGACACCAGGGACCTGCTAGACCGTCTTCTGGGAGAAGCATGAGCGGCACCGCACTTGAGTGGTTCAAGTCCAGCTACAGCGGCGATGAGGGTGGCCAGTGTCTCGAAGTCGCCTACACCTGGTTCAAGTCCAGCTACAGCAGTGAGGAAGGCGGCAACTGCCTCGAAGTCGCCGTCCACCCCACCGCCATCCACCTCCGCGACTCCAAGAACCCCACCGGCCCCCACGTCACCGTCGCGCCCGCCGCCTGGTCGGCGTTCCTGGAGTCGGCCGGGCAGCCGGAGTAGTCGACAGCCCCTTCTCAGGAGTTGGGGCCATCACCTGGTTCCGTGAAGTCCCTGACCAAGTCTGGGTAGTTGCTGGAAGGGGACGGCAGGGAAGACCGAGGGGCGGGTGCGCCCTCGGCCTCCCCGGTGACGCCCAGATCACGGCGCATCGCCTCTCTCATGGCGTCTATCAGGGGCCACAGCGCGTGTTGCGCCGCGGCGGCTGATCGCAGGTTCTCGCCCGGCCGGGGATTCCCTTGTTCCAGGCGCTTGATCTGTCCGTGGACCCGGGTCAGCGTCTCGTTCACCGCGAGAGCCGGAACGACCACGGCGTCGGGCGCGATCATCAGCGCCTCGGACCACCGGTCGCGGTACGCGCCCTTGATCTCCTCCAGCACCCGGATGTCCTCGTCCCCGGGTGCCTGGTCCCGCAAGACGTACAGGTGGCGACTGAGCGCCGTGGCGAACTGCCGTGCGTCCCGGTGCAGTTCCGAGTAGCACCGCCGCCGTAGCTCACGGTTCTCGCGGGCCTCCTGGATGGCCTGGGCCATCTCCAACTCGCGCCTCTTGGCCCGGTCGGCGCCCCGCTGGGTGAGCACCGCACCCCCTAGCGTGCCCGCTACCCCAACCACTGCGATCAGCGCCGCCCCGACGTCCATCGGATCACCCTAGACGCGCACCAGACGGCGTCGCCATGTCGTCACGACACGGCCAGATGGCCGTGGCGGTGCCGCGGGGTCTCGGCCTCGTCCAGCAGTGCCAGGGCGAAGTCCGCGTACGAGATCCGGGCCCCCATGTCGCCGTGTTCGCGGATGTCGTACGTCCCCGTGCGCTCGCCCTCGTCCACGTTGCCGACCGGGCTGACGTACACCCAGTCCAGCGCGCCGCCCTCGCCACGGAGCACCTCCAGACCGGCGGCGTGCGCCAGGCCGAACGGGCGGAATTCCGTGGGGAATTCAGGGGCGTCCAGCAGCCGGGTTCCCTCGGGGCCAGGCAGCAGTACCGATAGCCCGACCGTGACGAGCCTGTCCACCCCGGCCTGCCGCAATCCCTTCACCAGCGCGTGTGCGGCGTCGGTGAAGAAGGCCTCCGGGTCGGTGCCCTCGCCGTACACCGCCGCCGTGTTGATCGCGGCGTCATGCCCGACCGCGAGGGCCGCGACGTCCGCCGCGTCGGTGACGTCCCCGGCGACGATCCGTACGCCGTCCTGCGCCAACTCGCCGTAGCGGGACGGGTCGCGGACCACCGCGGTGACCTCGTGTCCACGCCGACGTGCTTCCGCTACGGCCTGCCGACCGGCCCGACCGCCGGCCCCGAAGATCACGAACTTGCCCATCGTCGGAATACCTCCCGTTGGCTCGATGCTCCGGAAGGTATCCACACGGGTGGTTACCTCCTGGATACCGAGCCCGGCCACCCGAGCGTGGATCAACTCATAGGCTGGAGAGAGAACATGACGTCTCGTCAGCCACTGCCTCCCGACATGTTCGAGGAACTGTGCCCGTCCTCGATGGTGCCCTTCCGCTTCGGCGACAAGTGGGCGGCGCTGGTCATTCGCTGTCTGGAAGGCGGTCCGCGCCGGTTCTCCGAACTCCGTGTGCCACTTCACCGCGTCACACCGAAGGTGCTCACGCAGTCGCTCCGTCGCCTGGAGCGAGACGGGCTCGTCTCGCGCACGGTGCACACCGACCCGAAACCGGGAGTCGAGTACGCGTTGACGCCACTGGGCCGCAGCCTGCTGGAGCCGATGGCCGCCGTATACGCGTGGGTGGCGGAGCACTGGGACGAGCTGCTCGACGCGCGGGAGCAGTACGGGACTTCGTGACAGCGCGCAGCGATCACGCCCCGGCCGTACGGAACACCCGCGTGCCCACCAGTACGGACAGCGCGGTGAAGCCCACCGCCACGAGCGCGCCGTACAGCATGTGCGCAGTGCCGTAGGAACCCACGTACGCGTCCCGTACCGCGTCCACGAGATAGCGGAACGGGGTGAAGTGGGAGAGTACGTCGAGCCACTTCGGGCCGAGGGTCATCGGCAGCATCAGGCCCGACAGCAGCATGGACGGCATGGTCAGGGCGTTGATCACCGGGCCGAACTCCTGCGGCGTACGGACGTTCATCGCGAGCGCGTACGACAGCGAGGCCAGCGAGATCGTCAGCAGCGCCACGAACGCGAAGCCGATCAACACGCCGGGCAACGGGGCCCGCAGGCCCATCGCCACCGCCGCCAGCACCAGCAGCACTGCCTGGAAGACGAACACCGTCGCGTCCCGCAGTACCCGGCCGAGCAGCAGCGCGAGTCGGCTCACGGGGGTGACCCGCATGCGCTCCACCACGCCCTGACCCTTCTCGACGATGATCATGAAGCCCGCGAACGACGCGCCGAACAAGCCGAGTTGGAGCAGTAGGCCGGGCACGAGGACCTGCCAGGAGCTGCCGCGCACACCCAGGGGCAGATGGGTCAGCAGCGGACCGAAGAAGAGCAGGTACAGCAGGGGCATCAACACCCCGAAGAGCAACGCGAAGCGGGAGCGCAGGGACTGGCGCAGATAGCGGCCGTAGATCAGGGCCGTGTCCTGGAGAAGCATCTCGATCGTCCTCAACTGCTATACGGCTACGGGGGTGATGTCGGCCGGGGCCGGACCCCGGCCCGTGATGGCGAGGAACGTGTCCTGGAGCGTGGCGTCGATCGAGCCGGCGTGCTCCAGCTTGAGCGCGCTCGGGGTCCCCTCCGCCACGACCACGCCCTCGTCCACGATGACCAGCCGGTCGGCTAGTGCGTCCGCCTCGTCCAGGTAGTGCGTGGTCAGGAAGACCGTCGTGCCCCGCTCGTCGCGCAGGCGGCGCACCAGCGCCCACAGGTCGGCGCGGCTGCCGGGGTCGAGACCGGTCGTCGGCTCGTCCAGGAACAGCACCTTCGGGCGGTGCGTGAGCGCCATCGCGATGTCGAGGCGCCGCCGCTGCCCGCCGGACAGCGCGCCCGTCTTCCGGTCGAGCAGGTCGGTGAGGTCCAACTCGTGGGCGAGTTCCTCGGCGCGGGCGCGCGCCTCGGCCTTCGGCAGCCGGTACATCCGGCCCTGCGTGACCAACTCCTCCCGGACGCTGATCTGTCCGTCCACCCCGCCCGACTGCGCGACGTAACCGCAGGCCCGCCGCACCCCCACCGGGTCGGCCGCGAGGTCGCAGCCCGCGACCGTGGCCGTGCCGCCGGTGGGCTTCAGCAGGGTGGTGAGCATGCGCAGGGTGGTCGTCTTGCCCGCGCCGTTGGGTCCGAGGAAGCCGAGGATCTCGCCCTCGCGGACGGTGAGGTCGATGCCCCGCACGGCCTCGACGGGGCCGGTCTTCGTACGGAAGGTGCGGGCCAGGCCCGCCGTGCTGATGACTGGTGGCATGGCCCCAGAGAATCAGAGTCACTGAAATTTTGCAATGACTCCAAAGTTTCAGGAACTCCAGGCATGGCTAGGATGCGGGTATGGCTGAGGGGCTCAGGGAGCGGAAGAAGCGGCAGACCCGGCAGTACATCTCGGATGTCGCCACGCATCTGTTCATCGAGCGCGGCTTCGACGCCGTGACCGTCGCGGAGATCGCCGAGGCGGCGAACGTCTCCGTGAACACCGTCTACAACTACTTTCCGGCCAAAGAAGACCTCTTCTTCGATCGCTCCGCCGGCGTGGCCGACCGGCTCGCCCGCTGGATCCGCGCCCGGGGCGCGGGGGAGTCCGCCGCGCGCGCCGTGCTGCGGGAGCTGCGCGGCGAGGTCGAGGCCGTCTCGCCTCGTATAGGCCTCATGGCTGGATACGACCGGTTCATGCGGGTCATCCAGGACGCGCCGCCGCTGCGCTCCCGGCTGTGGAGCCTGCAACAGGAGATCCACGACAACGTGGTGGTGGCCCTGCGGGAGGAGACCGGGGCCGAGGAGGGGGACCCGCTGCCGGATCTGATGGCCGGTCAGATCTGCTGGGTCCATCAGGCGGTCTTCGTCCACATCGGCCGCGAGATGCTCGTCGGGCGTGAACCGGCCGAAGTCTCGCGGGAAGTGCTCGTCCTCCTCGACGACATCGAGGAGTTGCTGAGCGAGAAGGTGCTCGACTACGCCGTCCGCGCGGTCTCATGAGCCGGGACGATGTGATGTCCGTCATGTGAGACCGTGACGCGCGTTACTTACCGGTCACAAGCCCCCGTATGAGCGCTAAGGTCCGCCGGAGAGGCATACATCGACAGCGCGTCAGGGGAGTCGCACAGTGGCACGGAAGCTTGCCGTCATCGGGGCCGGACTCATGGGTTCCGGCATCGCCCAGGTATCCGCTCAGGCCGGCTGGGACGTCGTCCTGCGTGACGTCACGGACGAGGCGCTGACGCGCGGCACGGACGCCATCAAGGCCTCGTACGAGAAGTTCGTGAGCAAGGGCAAGATGGAGGCCCACGACGCCGACGAGGCGATCGCGCGCATCGCGGCCACCACCGACCTCGACGCCGTCGCCGACGCGGACATCGTGGTCGAGGCCGTCTTCGAGAAGCTCGAGGTCAAGCACGAGATCTTCCGGTCGCTCGACAAGATCGTCCGCGAGGACGCCGTGCTCGCGTCCAACACCTCCGCCATCCCGATCACCAAGATCGCGGCGGCCACCGCGCACCCCGAGCGCGTCGTCGGCGTGCACTTCTTCTCGCCCGTCCCGATGATGAAGCTCGTCGAGCTGGTCCGCGGCTACAAGACGAGCGACGAAGCCCTCGCCACCGCGCGGGAGTTCGCCGAGTCAGTCGGCAAGACCTGCATCGTCGTCAACCGCGACGTGGCCGGGTTCGTGACGACCCGCCTCATCTCCGCGCTCGTCGTGGAGGCCACCAAGCTGTACGAGTCGGGCGTGGCCACCGCCGAGGACATCGACCTCGCCTGCAAGCTGGGCTTCGGCCACGCGATGGGCCCGCTGGCCACCGCCGACCTCACCGGCGTCGACATCCTGCTGCACGCCACCGGCAACATCTACACCGAGTCCCAGGACGAGAAGTTCGCCCCGCCGGAGCTGATGCGCCGGATGGTGGACGCCGGTGACATCGGCCGCAAGAGCGGGCAGGGCTTCTACTCGTACTGAGCGCGCGCGTCGTACCGAGCACCACCGGCCGCGTACCGAACGTACGGATCTGACCGTTCCGCCACCGCACACCCCCCTGAGGTGTCACCTCAGGGGGTGAATTCGGTATCGATTCGCTCACGGACGGCAACCTGATTGCCCTGAACGCAGTCAGATGTTGCACAACCAGAACGCGGAGTACGACGACCACGCACTCAACGCACTCACGGGGAGCGCATATGTACATCAGGGGCGACCACGCCGGGCTGGTCGTCGGGGGCCGCCTCGACGTCCACAGCGCGGCGGACGCCCGTACGGTCCTGCACTCGGCCGTCGACGACGGATCCGGCGACCTGGTGCTCGATCTGTCCGAACTCGAGTCCTGGGACGCCACCGGGCTCGGCGTGATCATGGGGGTCCACCGGCGGGCCGGGCGCTGTGGCCGACGGCTGGTGCTGCGGCACGTGCCACCGCAGATGCAACGCCTGCTGGTCGCCACCCGGTTGCACCGGATCCTGGCCATCGAAGGCGGTATCGGGGTGGAGTCGCTGCCCCGCGTGTGACGGGTCACCTGGGGATCAGGAGGCATTGCGGGGCGCGCGTCGCAGGAGCGAACGCCTACGAAACGCGCGTCGGGTGCAATCCTCACGAGGCTGTGACCTCTCGGGCGGACCGGCACCCCGGCTTGTCGGAGATACTGTGCGAAGGTTTAGGGTTCGGCTGCCCGCCGCCCGACACCCTCTCACTGCTTTGGGGGCAAGGACCTTTACATGGACCCGAACACCCGGGAACCCGACGCGTACGGCCATGACGATGACCGTGACACGCCACGCCAGCGCCCGCCGCGGGACCCCGCCGCACCGGACTTCGTCCAGCCCGCGCCGGCGCTCGCCCGCACCGTCCAGCTCGTGGCGGGTGACTTCCTGGTCACGATCAACCCCGTCGACGGCAGCGAGATAGAGGCCGTACGGCCCGGCGAGCGGCCTGCCCGGCCCGGCAAGCACACCGCCGCCGAGCGGGCCGAACTCGCGCGTGCCGCGCGCCCGCCCATGCCGCCCGGGGCCACGCGGCCCCGACTGCCGCTGCTTGAGCGCCAGGACGACCGTGCACGGCTCGTACGGCTGCTCGCGCGCGGCCAGTCGATCCGCCTCACCGGGCCTTCGGGCTCCGGCCGCAGTGCGCTCCTGGACGTCGTCGCCGAGGACTGCGCGGACCTCGCGCCCGACGGCGTGGTCCGCCTCAGCGGCTACCGGCGCACCACGAGCGACCTCCTGGACGACCTCTTCGCCGCCGTCCACAAGGCGCCGCTGTACCGGCCCGACCGGGACCAACTGCTCGCGTACGTACGGGAGATCGGCGCCGTCGTCGTCCTCGACGACCTGGAGTTCGGCGGCGGCGCGCTGGACGAGCTGCTCGACGCGACCCCCGAGTGCGCCTTCCTGCTGGCGGCCACGCCCGACGTACCGCCGCCCTCCGCCGACGCGCAGATCGAGGAGGTCGCCCTCGGCGGGCTCGACCGCGCGGGCGGCCTCGAACTCGTCGAGCGCGCGATCGGCCGTGTCCTCAGCGAGGAGGAGGCGCAGTGGGCCGGTGACCTGTGGTTCGAGTCCGAAGGGCTGCCGCTGCGCTTCCTCCAGGCCGGGGCGCTGCTGCGCCAGCGTGACGGGCGGCGCGGGGCCGGTGACCTGCTGGAGGCGTTCGGCGCGTACGAGGACGCCGCCGCGGACGCCTCCGCCGACGCCCCTGCCGATGCCCCCGCCGACGACCGGGTCGCGCCCGAGGAGCCGCTGCCCTCGCTCGCCGAGGCCGCCGCGCCCGCCCCGCTGCTCGCCTCCCGGCTGAGCCCCTCGGCGCGCGAGGCCCTCAAGTTCGCGGTCGCGCTCGGCGGCGAGGTGCCCCACCAGACCCACCTTCCGGCGCTCGCCGACGAGAACCACGCGGACGCGGCCCTCGCCGAACTCGTCGACTGCGCGCTGGTCTCCCCGGTCGGCTCCCGCTACCGGCTCGCCGCCGGGGTGCAGACGCAGTTGGAGGCCGCGGGGTACGGGACCGGGGCCGAGGAGTACGGGCTCAAGGCCGCCCAGCACTACGCCTGGTGGGCCGGGCACCCCTCGGTCACCCCGGAGCGGGTCTCGGCGGAGGCGGACGCCCTGCTGGCCGCGCTGGCCCTCCTCGTCCCCGGCACGCGACCCCCCGCCGAGGGCGAGGAGAGCGCTGCCGTACGCCTGGCCCGGCAGGCCGCGCCCGCGTTCGCCGCGGGGTTGCAGTGGGGCGCCTGGGAGCGGGCGCTGCGCTTCGGTGTGGAGGCGTCCCGGCTCGCCGGAGAGGTGAGCGATCAGGCCTACTTCCACCACGAGTTGGGCATCCTCGCGCTGTGCTCCGGCCAACTGGAGCGGGCGCGCGCCGAGTTGGAGGCGTCCATCGGGCTGCGCGGCGCCCTCGCCGACAAGCGCGGCACGGTCGCCGGGCGGCGCGCCCTCGCGCTGGTCACGGACCGCACCGGGGCCGTACCGTCCGGCGGGCCCACCGAGGAACTGCCCCTCGCGCGGCCCGAGGAGCCGGGCCCGCCGGTACCGGCGGGCTTCGCGACCACCGAACTCATCGGCATCACCACGCCGCCCGCGCAGCAGGCCACGCCGAAGCCGGCGCCGAAGGCCGGGCGCGTGCGGGGGCGCGTGCGCGGGATGGTGAAGGGCACCCGGCGGAATCTGGTGGCGGCGGGCGCCGGGGCGGTGCTGGTGGCCGTGCTCGGCACGGTCGTCACGCTCGGCGTGACGTCGGGCAACGGTGACGACCTCCCGAACGAGAAGGTCGGCGGGGGCCCGTCCGTGAGCCAGGACGCGGGGGACGACGGCCTCGACGCGGACCAGTCGGACCAGTCGGGCGGCGGCTCAGGCGGTTCGGCGGTGAACGACGCCCCCGTCTCGACGGGTTCCGGCCCGGACGGCACGAGCAGCCCCTCGGGCTCGCCGTCGCCGAGCAGCACGGACAGCGACCCGTCGGACGGCCCTACGGGCTCGGGGGAGCCGTCGGCCCCGTCGTCGGAACCGGAGTCGACGCCCGCGTCCACACCGCCCGACTCCGAGCGCCCCACGGACAAGCCCACAGACAAGCCGACGGACAAGCCGACGTCCCCGGCGCCGTCGAAGACCCCGCCGACCCCGCCGAGCACGCTGACCCCGACGGAGACCGGCACCCCGCAGTCACCCCCGGAGTCCCTCACACCCCCCGCCTCCAACTCGGCCAGCGGCCCGGCCCCGACGACCCGCTCCGCGAGCACACCGCCGAGCAACGACACGGGCTCACCGAGCGCGTCGGGCCCGGTGATCTGACCACACTCGCGCCACGAGGGGGGGCCGGTTCCGCAGCGCGCGGTCCCGGCCTTCTGGGGGCGCGGCCGAGTGCGTCGGGTTCCGAGACTTGACCGGGCTTCCGTCATGACGGAGGGCCGGGTTCGCAGGGCGCGGATCCGGCCCTCGTCGTAGGCGTGGCGTCGCTCAGAACAGGCGCAGCTTGTCGTCCTCGATGCCTCGTAGGGCGTCGTAGTCCAGGATCGTGCAGCCGATGCCGCGGTCCGTGGCGAGGACGCGGGCCTGGGGCTTGATCTCCTGGGCCGCGAAGATGCCGCGGACCGGGGCGAGATGGGGGTCGCGGTTGAGGAGGTCGAGGTAGCGCGTGAGCTGTTCCACGCCGTCGATCTCGCCGCGCCGCTTGATCTCCACCGCGACGGTCTGCCCCTCGGCGTCCCGGCACAGGATGTCCACGGGGCCGATCGCCGTCATGTACTCGCGGCGGATGAGCGTGTAGCCCTCGCCGAGGGTCTCGATGCGGTCGGCGAGCAGTTCCTGGAGGTGCGCTTCCACGCCGTCCTTGATCAGGCCGGGGTCCACGCCGAGTTCGTGCGAGGAGTCGTGGAGGACCTCCTCCATGGTGATGATCAGCTTCTCGCCCGCCTTGTTGATGACGGTCCAGACACCCTCGTCGTCGCCCGAGCCCTGCTTGAGCGTGCAGGGCGGCGACATCCAGTTGAGGGGCTTGTAGGCCCGGTCGTCCGCGTGGATGGAGACGCTGCCGTCCGCCTTGACCAGGATCAGACGGGGCGCGGAGGGAAGGTGGGCGGTGAGCCGGCCCGCGTAGTCGACGGAACACCGGGCAATGACGAGACGCATGGTCGGCAACGCTACTCGACGCCCCCGCCCCGACGCGATTCGCCCCGGGGAGCCGACGTCCGCCCGGCCCGCGACCCACCCCCAGGGGTCCCTCCGGACCGCCCGCGTCCCCGTCTCCTCCGCCCGCACCGAGCGCCCCTCGACCCTCGTCGGTCCCCGTCGCGCCCCCCGTATCTCCCGTCTTGTGCCGTTTCGTTACTGGCCGGTTGTGTACGTAGTGGAAGTGCCCTGTGTGCGCATTCTCCTGGTGCGGCCCCCGGCCGGTGCTTACGGTAGTAACCGGGAGGTCGTGCGGCGTGTACACAGCGTGTTCGACAGCGCGTGCGAACTCCCTGCCCTGTCCATCAGCCCCTGGTCCTCAGGGGTGCGAGAGGAGAACCCATGTCGCTCGACGTCTCACCGGCCCTCCTGGAGCAGGCCGAGCGAGGCGAGGTCGACGAAGCCGATTTCGTCGACTGCGTCCGGACTTCCCTGCCTTACGCATGGGAGATGATCAGCTCCCTGGTGGCCCAGCTGAAGGTCGACGGCGGACCGTTCGCCGACAACCAGACGCCCCCGCCGGACGAGCAGGCACGTGGACAACTGCTGCGTGCGCTTGCGAGTGACGCGATACGAGGCGCCTTGCAGCGGCACTTCGGAGTGCGCCTGGCCTTCCAGAACTGCCACCGGGTGGCCGTGTTCCCGCTGGACTCCTCGGTGGACGACACGCTGGCTCGCTTCACCTCGGTCCGCAATCAGTTGCTCAACCAATCGCCGGAACTGCGCGACTGCTGACGCGGGAACGACCGCAACAGGCCCTGGGCCTGCCGCTCCGGCTACGGGTGTGCCGTACCCGTTCCCCGGAGCGGCAAGCCGCTCTCCGTCCGGCTCAGCGGAGCTGGGGGAGTACCTCGGCGCCCAGCCGTCGTACGTTCTCCTCCGTCGCCGCGAGGTCGCCGGAGCCCTCGACGAGCAGCGCGAAGCGGGAGATGCCGGTGCGCTCCGCGGTCGCCGCGAGCCGGTCGGCGCACAGCCGGGGCGTGCCCACCGGGTGCAGCCCGCAGAGCAGTTCGGTGTAGGCGAGCGGATCCCGCATGGAACGGGTCCGTCCGTCGACCGTCACATGCGCGTCGAGACCCTGTTTCAGCCAACCCGGCATCGCCTTCGTCAGTGCCTCGGCGGCGTCCGTGCGCCGGTCCGCGATCTGGCAGACACCGGCCGAGACATGACCGGCCTCCGCGATCACCCGCGCGTCGATCCCGGCCGCCTGTGCGGTCCGCCGCCACAGGGCGATCATCTCGGCCTTCTCCTCGTCCCCCGTGTGCATGCCGAGCAGTATCGGCAACCCGCGCTCGGCCGCCAGCCGTACGCTCGTCGGCGAGGTGCAGGCGACGACGACCTCGGGCCCCGCGGTCTCGGTGAGGGACTCCGAGGGCCGCGGGACCACCGGGACCTCACGGAAGGTGAATCGTTCCCCCTCGGCTGCCACGGACGGTTCGCGCAACCAGCGCACCAGCAGATCGAGTGATTCCGGGAACCCCGTCTCGTACGCCCCGAGCCCCGAGCCGAAGACCTCCAGATCCACCCACGGCCCGCCGCGGCCCACCCCGAGCGAGAAGCGCCCGCCCGAGGTGAGATGCAGCAGGGCGGCCTGCTCGCCGAGCGCCACCGGATGGGCGGTGGGCAGGACGCTCACCGCCGTACCGACCCTGATCCGGCGGGTGCGGCCCAGCAGCAGCGCCGCCAGGGTGATCGCCGACGGGCACGTGCCGTACGGCACGAAGTGGTGCTCGGCCAGCCACACCGTGTCCAGCCCCGCTTCCTCGGCGACCTCGGCCGACCGCACCGCGCGGTGCAGCGCCTCCCCCTGGCCCTGCCCCGGGAACTGGGCCGCCAGTACAAAACTTCCCACGCGCATCGCACTTCCTGCTTTCCTGGCTCCGACGCGGAGCTCCCCTGCCCGGCATAACTGCCTGACATGTGCCCAAGTCACGGCGGGACGGCGGGATTTGCGGATTGTCTGGAGAATGTGCGGATGGGTGGGTGATCCGCCGGGATGGGTGATGTGCGCCCCTCGGCGCGGGTGCGTCGTACGCTGGATGCGGCTCCCATCCCCGTACAGCCTGTGAGGTGTTCAGTGTCCCCGCGTCGCAACCGACCCAAGGGCGCCGGCTCGTTCGGCCGGAGCGAGGACGACGCGATCTCGCGCTACGGCGGCCGTCAGGCCACCGAGCACTGGCAGGGCGAGGAGTGGAGCGTGCGCCATGTCGCGGGCGCCGCCGTCCAGGGCAAGACCTACCGCTGCCCCGGCTGCGACCAGGTGATCCCCTCCGGCGTCCCGCATGTGGTGGCCTGGCCCGAGCACGCGGGCGTGGACGACCGGCGGCACTGGCACAAGGCCTGCTGGAACGCCAGAGACCGCCGCACCACACGGGTGCAGCGGTCTCGTAACGCGCCGAGGTACTGAACTGAGCCGAGGTACCGGACCTCCTACACGTCGCGCTGCTCCAGCAGCAGCCAGGCGCCCACGATGGCGGCGGCCGTCACGCCCAGGATGATCCACAGCGGGTCCCAGCCCGAAGGGCCGGAATCCGTCAGGGAGTTGGCGTAGAAGACGCTGAGCTGGCTCGGGATCGAGTACTCGAACAGGGCGTTGCGCACGCGCTCCAGGGACTCCGCCATCATGAACAGCGCGATGACGAGCGGGGCGAGCACCGCGCCGATCATGGTGGCGATGGCGCCCGCGGAGTGCCGCACGATCGAACCGATCGCGAGCGAGAGCAGCCCGAGCAGCGCGATGTAGAGGCTGACGCCGACCGTGGCCTTCAGCCACTGCTCGCCGGTCGGGTCCCCGGCGCCGCTGTCCTTCACCATCGCCACCTGCACGAAGGCGACGAACGCGGTGGTCACCAGGGTGATCACGAAGGCGATGAGGAAGAACACGGCCGCCTTCGCCGCCAGCACCCTGCCGCGGCTGGGGCACACCGTCATCGTGGTGCGGATCATGCCGGTGCCGTACTCCGACGCCGTGGTGAGCACGCCCAGCGTGATGATGCACATGCTGCCGAGGAGCAGGCCGAAGAAGCCGAGCGGCAGCGGGCTGTCGTCGTGCAGGCTCGCCGACGAGTTCGCCACCAGCGCGCCCGTGGCGAGCCCGATGCCGACCACCAGCAGGACGAAGACCCCGAGCGTCCACACCGTGGAGCGCAGCGACTTGATCTTCGTCCACTCCGAGGAGACGGCGTGCAGGAAGGTGGTCCGCACGATCGGGATCGGGGACGTGTAGGCGGGCAGGTCGGAACCGGGGGCCGGGGCCGCCTGCCAGGCGGGCGCGGCCTGCGGCAGCGGAGGCTGGGGCGTACTCATCGGGCGTCCTCGGACTTGGTCGGAGCGGGCTGGGCCGCGGGTGCTGCGGCGGGCTGGGCGTAGGGGTTCGGCTGCCCGGTCGGGGCGGCGGGCGCCGCGGGGGCGCCGTAGGGGCTCGCGGGCGGCTGTCCCGGCATCTGCCCCGGCATCTGTCCCGGCATCGCGAAGGGCTGTCCGCCCTGCTGGGGCGGCGGCGGGGCGTACCAGTCCGGCTGACCCTGTCCCGGCACCGGCATCGGGGGCTGGACCCCGGGCGGCAGCGGCTGCTGGAGCCCGGCCCGCTGGTCGGTCGTCGAGCGGTAGTCCACGGCGCCCTGCGTCATCCGCATGTACGCCTCCTCCAGCGACGCCTGATGGGGCGACAGCTCCCACAGGCGGACGTCGGTCTCGTGCGCGATGTCGCTGATACGCGGCAGCGGCAGGCCCATGACGCGCAGCGCGCCGTCCTGCTCGGGCAGCACCTGGCCGCCCGCCTCGGTCAGCGCGGTCGTCAGCTTCTCGCGCTGCTCCGGCTCGCTGCCCGGCGTACGGACGCGCGCGAAGTCGGCGGAGTTGGCGGAGATGAAGTCCGTGACGCTCATGTCGGCCAGCAACTGGCCGCGCCCGATCACGATCAGGTGATCGGCGGTGAGCGCCATCTCGCTCATCAGATGGGAGGAGACGAAGACCGTACGGCCTTCCGCCGCAAGGGACTTCATGAGGTTGCGCACCCACAGGATGCCCTCGGGGTCGAGGCCGTTGACCGGCTCGTCGAAGAGGAGCACCTGGGGGTCGCCGAGGAGCGCGGCGGCGATGCCGAGCCGCTGGCCCATGCCGAGCGAGAACCCCTTGGAGCGCTTGCCCGCCACGTCCTGGAGGCCGACGACACCGAGCACCTCGTCGACCCGGCGGGCCGGGATGCCGGAGAGCTGGGCCAGGCTCAGCAGATGGTTGCGGGCCGTCCGGCCGCCGTGCACGGCCTTGGCGTCGAGCAGGGCGCCGACCTGGCGCGAGGCGTTCGGCAGCTTGCGGTAGGGATAGCCGCCGATCGTCACCTGCCCCGAGGTGGGGTTGTCCAGGCCGAGGATCATGCGCATGGTCGTCGACTTGCCCGAGCCGTTCGGCCCGAGGAAGCCGGTGACGGCACCCGGCCGCACCTGGAAGGAAAGGTTGTACACGGCCGTCTTGGCGCCGTAGCGCTTCGTCAGGCCGACTGCCTCGATCATGCTCCGCACCCATCGGAAGGTTCAGGACGTCGGGGCGCGTGCTGCCCCCGTAAGAGTTAGGAGCATAACGGGGCGCTGACGGTTCCGCCCAAGAGAGAGTAAAACCTCCCAGGTCAGCTCGCTGAGATCCGTCGTGGGTGCTGCCCTGAGCAGCGCGAAGCCCTCCGGCACGAGGTGACGGAGGGCTTCGCGGAGGTCAGCGCGCCGGCGCTTCGACCTACCGGGACTGCTGGGCCGGGACCCCACGGGAGACCGGCTCGTCGTCCGTGGCCGGCGCACCGGCCGCGGCCACCGCCGCGCCCGTGAGCGTCGCCAGCATCTCGCGGACGTTGGTGAGCTGGGCGTTGATCGAGTCGCGGCGGTTGGTGAGGGCCGCCAGCTCGCGCTCGGATTCCGAACGGATGCGGTCCGCCTTGGCGTTGGCGTCGGCCACGATGTCCTCGGCCTGGCGCTGGGCCGTCTCGACCGTCTGACGGGCGCGGCGCTCGGCGTCCGTACGCAGCTTCTCGGCCTCCAGGCGGAGCTGCTCCGCGCGGTGCTCGATCTCGGCCAGCCGCTTCTCGGCCTTGGCCTGACGGGACGCCAGGTCGCGCTCGGACTGCTCGCGGCGCTTGGCGAGGTTCGTCTCGAAGTCGGCGGCGGCCTGCGCGGCCTTGGCACGGGTCTCCTCGAAGAGGGCGTCCGCCTCCTCGCGCTTGGACTGCGCGTCCTTCTGCGCCTCCGAACGCAACTGCGCGGCGTCGCTCTTGGCCTTGTCGACGATCCGGACGCCCTCGTCCTCGGCCTTGGCCTTGCGCTCCTCGGCGAACGACTCGGCGTCGTTGCGCACCTGCTGGGCGGCGGACTCGGCCAGCTCACGGTGCTGTTCGGCAGCGCGACGGGCCTCCTCGCGCAGGTCCTTGGCCTCTTCCTCGGCGAGGCGAAGGATCTTCTCGACGCGCGCGCCGAGACCCGCGTAGGACGGCTCGGCGTCGGTGACGGCCGCCTGGGCGTTCTGCGTCTCGAGGTGGAGTTCCTCGATCCGCTTCTCCAGGGCGGTGATGCGGGTGAGAGCGCTGTCACGGTCGGAGACGAGCTTGGAGATCCGTTCGTCCACCTGAGCGCGGTCGTACCCACGCCGCACAAGCTCGAAGCCGTAGGGGGAAGTGTCGCTCATGGGGTTCCTGTCGAATGAGACCGGTGAGGTGATAGAGGAAATCCTAGGCCTCTTAGCGGCGTGTCATCGAGCGGATGCACGTTTGATCTGGAGAATGACACCTCTTTTGGGTGGTGGACCCCCCGGGGTCTTGCCAGAACCCGAGGGAAACGCACCGTCAAGCACACAACTGTCGTTCAGCGCTAGCTGTCTGATCCCTTGCCACCCGAACGTGTCCCGCCCGCGCCGGCACCCGCCTTGACACCGGAGTCCCGGCCCCCGTCCTTGCCGGACGGGGTCTCGAAGGACTCCAACGCCTCCAGGACGTCCTGGACACGGGAGATCTCCGCGTTGATGTCCTCGCGGCGGCGCACCAGGACCGCCAGCTCCCGCTTGCCCTCCTCGACCGCCTCGCGGGCCTCGCGGATGGCCTCCGCCTTGATCTTCTCCGCCTCGGCGACGAGCTTGGCCTTCTTCTGCTCGGCCTCCTTCAGCAGCCCCTCGGCCTTCTTGACCGCGGCGATCCGCACCTTGCTCGCCTCGGACTTGGCCTCCGAGACCGTCTCCTTGGCCTGCTCCTCGGCCTTCGCCAACTGCTCCTCGGCGGCCTTCACCAGCGCGTCGCACCGCTCGCCCGCCGTCTTCATCGTCTCGGCCGACTCGCGACGCGCCCGCTCGTGCAGCTCCTCGATCTCGGTCGTGAGCCGCTCGCGCATCTCCTCCGCGCGCTCCCGGATCGCGGTCGCGTCCCGGCGCGTCCCGGCGAGGAGTTCGTCCGCGTCCGAACGGGCCCGCTCCACCAGGCCGTTGCCCTCGACCGTCGCCTCGGCGAGCAGCCGCTCGGCCTCCGTACGGGCGGCGCCCACCATCGTGTCGGCCTGCGCCTCGGCGTCCGCCGTCGTCTTGAGCGCGGCCTGCTGCGCCTCCGCGAGCAGCTTGTCCGCCTCGGCGGCGGTCTCCGTGATGAGCGTGTCGACCTGCTCGGCCGCCTCCGAACGCCGCTTGTTGGCGTCCTTGCGGGCCTCGTCCAGCGTGTGCTCGGCCTCCTCGCGCGCCGCCGCGGTGAGCCGCTCGGCCTCGGCCTCCGCCGCCGCCTTGAGCCGCTCCGACTCGCTGCGGATCCGCTCCGCGTGCTGCTGTGCGGACCCGACCGTCTCGGCGGCCTCCGCGCGCAGCCGCTCCGCCTCACCGGCGGCGTCCGCGAGCAGCTTCTCGGCCTGGGCCACGGACTCGGCCCGGACCCGCTCGGTCTCGGCGGCCGTCTCGGTGGTCAGCCGCTCGGCCTCCGATGCGGCCTCCGTGATGAGGGTGTCGGCCTGGGTGGCCGCGTCCGACCGGATCCGGTTCGCGTCCTCCCGGGCGTCGGCCCGCGTACGCGCCGCGTTCTGCTCGGCCGAGGCGATGGTGTCCGACGCCTCCGTACGCACCCGCTGGGCGTGCTCGGCGGCATCCGAACGGACCCGCTCGGCCTCGGCGGTGGCCTCCGAAACCAGGCGCTCCGCAAGGGACTTGGCGGCCTCCGACGCCTCGGCGGCCTCCTGCCGGACACGGTTCGCGTCCTCACCGGCCCGCTCGCGCTCGGCGTGGGCGTCGGCCCGCAGCCGGTCCGCCTCCTCCTGCGCCTCGGTGCGCGTACGCTCCGCGGCGTGCTCGGCGGCGGAGCGCAGACCGCTGATCTCCTCCTGCGCCTGCTCCTGGAGCCCGGCCACGGACTCCCGTACCTGCTCGGCGTGTTGCTCGGCCGCCGCCACCATCTCGGTCGCGCGCCGGTCGGCCTCCTCGACCAGCCGGACGGCCTCCGCCTGGGCCTCCTCGACCCGGGCGCGTGCCACGGCGAGCAGGTCCTCGCTCTGCTCGCGGGCCCGCTCGCGCTCGCGGTCGGCCTCCTCGCGCGCCGTACCGAGGACTTCCTCCGCCTCGCGGCGGCGCCGGTCGGCCTCCTCCTGTGCGGCGGCCAGCGTCTCCGTGGCCTCGGCGCCCAGCCGCTCGGCCGCGGCCTGCGCCTCGGCCCGCACGCGGTCCGCGGTCTCCTGCGCCTCCGTCTTCAGCCGCTCGGCCTCGGCCGCGGCCTCCGTGCGCAGCCGAACGGCGACGGCCTCGCCCTCCGCGCGGGAGGCGGACGCGTCGGCCGCGGCCTCCGTGCGCAGCCGCTCGGCCTCGGCCTCGGCCTGCGCCTGGAGCGTACGCACCCGCTCGGCGGCCTCGGCCCGCAGCCGCTCGGTCTCCTCGACGGCCTCCTGGCGGAGCCGCTCGGTCTCCTCGCGGGCCTCGCGGAGCGCCTGTTCGGCGTCGGCGAGCCGCTGCTCGGCCTCCGACTGAAGACGCGTCAACTCCTGTGCGGCCTCGGCGCGGCGGGTCTCCACGCCCCGCTCGGTCTCCTCGCGCAGCTCGTGCGCGGCCCGCTCGGCCTCCTCCTTGACCGCCGCGGACTGCTCGGCGGCCTCGGTGCGCAGCCGCTCGGCCTCCTCGCGGGCCTGCTCCAGCGCCTCCTCGGCCTGGCGGCGCATCACCGAGGCGCGCTCGGCGGCCTCCGTACGCACCTTCTCGCTGTCGGCGGTCGCCGTCGACCGCAGCTCGTCCGCGTCGGCCTTCGCCTTGGTGAGCAGCTCCTCGGCGGTCTTGGCCGCCGCCTCGATCTGCTGGACCGCCTCACGGCGCGCCTCGGAGCGGATCCGCTCGCCCTCGGCGACCGCGTCGGAGCGCAACTGCTCGGCCTCGCCGCGCAGTCGGCGCGCCTCCTCCTGCAGCTCGACCGTCTTGGCGCGGTACTCCTCGATGTCGTCCTTCGCCGCGCCCCTGAGCTGCTCGGCGATCTCGTGCGCCTCGGCGCGCAGCCGGTCCGCCTCGGCCTCGGCCTCCGCGCGGATCCGCTCGGCCTCCTCGGCGGCGGCCTTGGTGGTCGCCTTGGCGTCCGCGGACGCCTTGTTCAGTACGTCCTCGGCCGTACGGGCCGTCTTGGCGAGCTGGGAGGCGGACTCCTCGGCCGTGATGGTGCGCGCCTTCTCGGCGGCCTCCGCGACCAGCTTCTCGGCCTCGGCCCTGGCGTCCGCGACGACCTGCTCGGCCTCGGCCCTGGTGGCCTCGGCGTCCTTCGTGGCCTCCGTGACCAGGCGGGCGACCTGCTCCTTGGCCGTGCGCGTGCGCTGCTCGTTGGTCGCCTCGGCGGTGGTGAGGGCCTTGGCGGCGGCCTCCTTCGCCTCGGCGACGACCTTGTCGGCCTCGGCGCGCGCCTCGCGCAGCGCCGACTCGGCCTCGGACATCCGCTGCTCGGCGGACCGGCTCAGCTCGGCCGCCTGCCGCCGCGCCGCCTCCGACTCGCTCGCGGTGGCGGAGCGCACCTGCTCGGCGTGGTCGGTGGCCTCCTGGGCCTGCGCGGAGGCGGCGTTCAGCAGCCGCTCGGCGTCCGCGCGGGCCCGGCGCAGGATCTGGTCGGCCTCCGCGCGGGCGGCCTCGGCGTCGTTGTGCAGCCGCTGCCGGGCCTCGGCGGTGATCCGCTCGGCCTCGGCGCGCGCGGCGGCCAGGGCCTGCTCGGCCTCGGCCCGCGACTCGTCGACCAGCCGCCGGGCCTGGGACTCGGAGCGGGCGCGCAACTGCTCGGCCCACGCCACGTTCTCGTTGACGTGCGACTCGACCGTGCGGCGGCGCTCGGCCAGCTCCTGGTCGAGCTGCTGGCGGCGGGTGACCGCCTCCGTGTGCAGCTCGGCCTGGAGACGGGCGGTCTGCTCCGCGTGCTCCTGAAGGATGCGCTGCGTCTGCGCGCGCGCCTCGCTCAGCTCGCGCTCGGCGTCCGCCCGCATCTGGTCGGCCTGCATCTGCGCGGTGCGCAGCATCTGTTCGGCCTGATAGCCGATGTCGGACCCGTCGTAGGCGGGACGGGACATGAGCGTGCGCCGCGCCTCGTGCAGCTTGGCGCGCAGCACCTCGACCTGGTAGCCGAGGTCCTCGGCGTGCTGGATCGCCTTCTCCCGCTCGGTCTTCAGCCGCTCCATCTCGGCCTCGAACCGAGAGAGGTGGTCGACGTCAGCCGCCGGCTCTCGCTCCTGGCGTTCGTAGCCCCGCACTGCGCGGTCCCATCCGTCCCCTGGTCGCAAGTCTCTCCAAACGAGTCCCGTCCATCCGCCGAACGGGACCCCCGGGGAATGGTGTCAGATCAACGGCGGAGCATGGGCTGCCGCCCCTGACGCTCGTCCCCCGAAACCCGGACCCCGGACTCGCGTCCCGCCACCACGACGGGACGTGTCGCCCTGGTGGGAGCGGCGACCGCCCCAACCCTACAAGCCCTGATGTGCGGTAGTCAGTGCTCAGGTGACTCAACGGCCGCCGAAGTGACCAGTTCTGTGAGGACACCGTGGCAGTCCTTGGGGTGCAGGAAGGTGATCCGCGACCCCATGGAGCCGCGCCGTGGCTCCTCGTAGAGCACCCGCACACCCTTGTCGCGGATGTCCGCGGCGTCGGTGTCGACGTCCGCCGTGCCGAAGGCGATGTGATGCACGCCCTCGCCGTTCTTCGCCAGCCACTTGGCGACGGTGGAGTCCTCGCGGACCGGTTCGAGCAGTTGGAGGTAGGAGGCGCCGCCGTCGTCGGTGTTGTTGATCTTCAACATGGCTTCGCGCACCCCCTGTTCCTCGTTCACCTCGGTGTGGAACACCGTGAAGCCGTACGTCGAGGTGTAGAACTCGACGGTCTTCTCCAGGTCGAAACAGGCGATCCCGATGTGGTCGATTCGCGTCAGCATGGTGTCAGTGCAGCGCTCCGGCGCCGGTTACGCAACGTGCGCGCGATCACACTGACGGCCCGATGACGTGGTGCGGTACCGCTCAGTACATTCGATGTAAACCCTCGTTCACTCCTCGGCTGTGCAGGCCGGAAGGGGATCGCAGCTCATGTCAGGAACGAACAGCACGACCTCGGTGATCGTCGCCGGCGCCCGTACGCCGATGGGGCGGTTGCTCGGCTCGCTCAAGTCCTTCTCCGGAGCCGATCTCGGCGGCTTCGCGATCAAGGCCGCTCTGGACCGCGCGGGCATCGGCGGCGACCAGGTGCAGTACGTGATCATGGGGCAGGTGCTCCAGGCCGGGGCAGGGCAGATCCCGGCGCGCCAGGCCGCGGTCAAGGCCGGCATCCCGATGAGTGTCCCGGCCCTGACCATCAACAAGGTCTGTCTGTCGGGCCTCGACGCGATCGCGCTCGCGGACCAGCTCATCCGCGCCGGTGAGTTCGACGTGGTCGTCGCGGGCGGCCAGGAGTCCATGACCAACGCCCCGCATCTGCTGCCGAAGTCCCGCGAGGGCTACAAGTACGGCGCGGTGCAGATGCTCGACGCGATGGCGCACGACGGCCTGACCGACTCCTTCGAGGGCATCGCCATGGGCGAGTCCACCGAGAAGCACAACGCGCGCCTCGGCATCGGCCGCAAGGAGCAGGACGAGATCGCCGCCCTGTCCCACCAGCGGGCCGCCGCCGCGCAGAAGAACGGCGTCTTCGAGGCGGAGATCACCCCGGTCGAGGTGCCGCAGCGCAAGGGCGAGCCGGTCGTCTTCAGCAAGGACGAGGGCATCCGCGCCGACACGACGGTGGAGTCGCTGGCGAAGCTGCGCCCGGCGTTCACCAAGGACGGCACGATCACGGCCGGGACCTCCTCGCAGATCTCGGACGGCGCCGCGGCCGTCGTCGTGATGAGCAAGACCAAGGCGCAGGAGCTGGGCCTGGAGTGGATCGCCGAGATCGGCGCCCACGGGAACGTCGCGGGACCGGACAACTCTTTGCAGTCGCAGCCGTCGAACGCGATCCTGCACGCGCTGAAGAAGGAGGGCCTGGAGGTCTCGGATCTCGACCTGATCGAGATCAACGAGGCGTTCGCGGCCGTCACCGTGCAGTCAATGAAGGACCTGGGAGTTTCCACCGAACAGGTGAATGTGCACGGCGGTGCCATCGCCCTCGGCCACCCGATCGGCATGTCCGGCGCCCGGCTTGTCCTCCACCTCGCCCTGGAGCTGAGGCGGCGCGGCGGCGGGGTCGGCGCGGCGGCGCTGTGCGGCGGCGGCGGCCAGGGCGACGCGCTGATCGTGCGCGTTCCCAAGGCCTGAACAGTCAGTACGTAACGAGTCGAACGGAGCTGTGATGCAGGACGTCTCCTCACTGGTGGCCCAGGCCAGGGAAGGCAGGCCGCGGGCCGTGGCCCGGCTGATCTCCCTGGTGGAGGGGGCGTCCCCACAGCTCAGGGAGGTCATGGCGGCCCTCGCGCCGCTGACGGGCAACGCCTACGTCGTCGGCCTCACCGGGTCCCCGGGCGTCGGCAAGTCCACGTCCACGTCCGCGCTCGTGACCGCGTACCGCAAGCAGGGCAAGCGGGTCGGCGTCCTGGCGGTCGACCCCTCCTCGCCCTTCTCGGGCGGCGCGCTCCTCGGCGACCGCGTCCGGATGTCGGAGCACGCCTCGGACCCCGGCGTCTACATCCGCTCGATGGCCACCCGCGGACATCTGGGCGGCCTGGCCTGGGCCGCCCCGCAGGCCATCCGCGTCCTGGACGCGGCGGGCTGCGACGTGATCCTGGTGGAGACGGTCGGCGTCGGCCAGTCCGAGGTCGAGATCGCCTCCCAGGCCGACACCTCGGTGGTGCTGCTGGCCCCCGGGATGGGCGACGGCATCCAGGCCGCGAAGGCGGGCATCCTGGAGATCGGCGACGTCTACGTCGTCAACAAGGCCGACCGCGACGGCGCGGACGCGACCGCCCGCGAGCTGAACCACATGCTGGGCCTCGGCGAGGCGCGGTCCCCCGGCGACTGGCGCCCGCCGATCGTGAAGACGGTCGCCGCCCGCGGCGAGGGCGTCGAGGAGGTCGTCGAGGCGCTGGAGAAGCACCGGGCGTGGATGGAGGAGCACGGGGTCCTCACGGAACGCCGCCTGGCCCGCGCCGCCCACGAGGTCGAGACCATCGCGGTGACCGCCCTGCGCGAACGCATCGGCGACCTGCACGGCGACCGCCACCTAGGCGCCCTGGCCGAACGCATCGTGGCGGGGGACCTGGACCCCTACCGCGCGGCGGACGAACTGGTCGCGGGCCTGACGAACAACTGAGCCGCCGGGCAGCGGCCGACCGTAAGCGTGTGGCCAACCCCCTGCCCGCGTTGGTAACTTGACCCGCATGTTCCTCCTCTTGGCCTAGGGCCCGCCCCGGCCCGCGATCGACGCACGGTGAACGACCGTGGTCGTCGCGGCCGTTCGGCGTCCCCTGTTGCCTTCTCCCGAGGAACTCCCGCGTGTCCACGCCTTCTTCAGGGCGGCCTTCGTATGCCGCCGTCCTCCGTGTCCCGTACGCCCGCCGCACCTTCGGCGCCGCCCTCGTCGCCCGGCTGTCGTACGGGACCGTCTCACTGTCCGTGATGCTCACGGTGACCCGGGCGACCGGGTCGTACGCCGTGGCCGGAACGCTCATGGCCCTGTTCGGGGCCGCGAGCGTGTTCCTGTCGCCCCTCAGGGCGGCCCTGGTCGACCGGCGCGGAGCGCGCCGGGCCCTCGTCCCCCTGGCCGGTCTGTACGCGGCGCTGCTCACCCTGCTCGCCGCGCTCGCCTGGCGCCCCGGCGCGCCCGTGGCGGTGCTGGGCGCGGTCACCGTCGCTGCGGGCGCCTGTACGCCCCCGCTGGGGCCCACGATGCGCGCCGTGTGGAGCGAACTCCTGGGGGACGGAGAGTTGCTGCGGCGGGCCTACAGCCTGGACGGGGTCGCCGAGGAAGTCCTGTTCGTCTGTGGGCCGTTGGTCGTGGGTGCGCTCGTCCAGGTCATGCCGCCCGCGGCCGGGGTGGCGCTGAGCGCGCTGCTCGTCGGGGCGGGTACCGCCGCCTTCGTCGCCTCCCCGGCCGTCGCCCGCTTGCGGCCCGCGGAGGTCGGGGCGGAAGGTCCCGGTGACGCGCGGCGCGTGCGCGGCGGGCGGGCCATCGCGCAGCCGGTGGCCGTGGCGGCCGGGGTCGGGCTGGCGCTCGGTGCCGTGGAACTCCTGGTCATGGCCTTCGCCGACCAGCGGCACCACGGCGGCGGCGTCGTGGCCTGGGTCCTCGCGGCCCTGTCGGCGGGCAGCGCGGTGGGCGGTCTGCTCAACGGCGCCCTCACGGGCATCCCCGCGCGGGTACGGCTGTCCCTGTCGGCGGCGGCCCTGGGGCTGGTACTGGCCCTGGCGGGACTCGCGCCCGGCCTCGGCGTGTTCACGGTGGTCGTGGCCTGCGCCGGGTTCTTCGTCGCCCCGGCCCTGACGACGGCGTACCTGGTCGCGGACGAGTCCGCCCCGCCGGGCTTCCGTACGCAGGCGGGCGCGTGGGTCAACACGGCGGTCAACGCGGGCGGTTCGGGCGGTTCGGCGGCGGTGGGGGCGCTGGTGGCGCATCTGCCGCTGGGGCTGTGCTTCGCGCTGTCGGGGGCGGTGGCCCTGGCATCCGTCGCCCTGGGCCTGTGCCTCGGGTCCACGGGCCGGACCCACGCGCGGATCCCGCTGCCCGAAACAGGGTGCCCGTAGCCGGGGTTCCGGGCCGCCGTGAGGGCGGCCCGGAACCGGTCGTCACGGTTTGCCGCGTTGCCCGCGCAAGTGGTCGGCGATCGGGCGCAGCGAGCTGTGCAGATGCTTCATGTCCTCGGCGGACAGCAGGTCCATGAAGTGGCGTCGTACGGAGGCCACATGGTGGGGCGCGACCTTCGCCATCGTCTCCATGCCATGGTCCGTGAGCACCGCGAACAGGCCTCGGCGGTCGGACTCGCAGTTCTCGCGGCGGACCAGGTCCGCGTTCTCCATACGGGTGATCTGATGCGAGAGGCGGCTCTTGGACTGGAGGGTGGCGGCGGCGAGGTCGCTCATGCGCATGCGCCGGCCCTCCGACTCCGAGAGGTTCACCAGGATCTCGTAGTCGTTCATGGTCAGACCGAACGGCTGGAGATCCCTTTCGAGCTGGTAGGTCAACAGCCTGTTGACCTCCAGGTGGGTGCGCCAGGCGCACTGCTCCGCTTCGGTCAGCCAGGGGGTGGCCGTCTCGGTGTCCATGAGTGAAGTCTACCTAAGAGGTTGAAAGATGAACTAGTGAGGGTGGTGACGTTCTGGGCACGCGTTCGACGACGTCACACTCCGCAGACTATCGCTCACAGCCCGAAGCGGCGCGAGAGATCTCCGAGCTGCCCCGGAAGCCGCGTCGCCCCCTGCTGCTGCCCGTGCGACGCCCCGCCGCCCGGCACGCCGGGCTCGTGCGGCACCGCGCCCCTGTCCTGCTCGGACATGAGTGTCTCCGTGGACTGGAGCAGGACCGTGCCCGCCCCGACGAACTCGAACTGATGCTCCTCCCCGGAGGCCCCGCCGATCCCCGTCAGCCCGCGCAGACCGCCCCATACGCCCCGCAGATACCCGTGGTCGTAGTGATGGCACGGCGACGGACAGTCGGCCCAGCCGACCAGGGCCTGCGGATCCACCCGGATCGGGGGTTCCATGAACACCACCGGTCCGTTCGACGCGGCCACGAACTTGCCGGTTCCGATCAGCGTCAGGAATCCCGGAATGATCGACTGCTTCAGCGAGAGACTCGGCTGGAACGCGAGCAGGTTGCCCGAACGGATGGTCAGATTGCCCTCGTCCAGGTCGAAGGAGTTCACGTCGAAGGCCCGGTCGGCGAGCAGCATCTTGCCCGAGCCCTGCGCCACCACCCAGTCGCTCGCGTGCAGCGGCGAGTGGAACGACGCCTGCACCAGATGGTCCAGCGGGCCGTGCCCGATGCCGTTGAACTCGATCCCGCCGTAGTAGGCGATCATCTTGCCCTTCTGCAGGAACCACTGGCTCCCCTTCAACTCCACGCAGAAGGTGTAGTCGTTGACGTTGTCGTCGGCGGGCAGCGTCATAGGGTCGAAGATCACGGGGCAGGTGCCCGGGTGGCCGCTCACAGCTTCTCCTCCGACGCCTGGACGTACACCACACCGTTGCCGCTCAGCTCCAACTGGAACGCCTCGCCGGAGCCGCGGCCCACCATCTCCCGCCAACCGATCGCCGTGGAGAGCTTGTTGCGCACCTCGCCGTGGTGCGCGACATACGCCTGGGGGTCGACATGGACCGGGCGCTGCGGGGTGATCGGCACCTCGAAGACGCCGCCGTGCGCCATCACCGCGACCGCGCCGTGCCCGGCGAGGGTGGTCGTGAACAGGCCCTGGCCCGTGACCTGGCCGCGCACCATGCCCATCACGCCGCCCTGCGAGCCCATGAACATCGTGCCCTGCCGCAGCGTGCCCTCGAAGGCGAGCAGGCGGTCCGCCTCGACGTACAGCGTGTCGCCCGTCAGCTCGATCACATGGACGTGGTGGCCGCCGTGCCCGAACAGCACCGTGCCGTTGCCCTCGACCGACATCAGCGGCGTCGCCTCGTTGGCGATCCGGCGGCCGATCATCGACATGACCCCGCCCTGGCCGCCCTGGATGTCCGGGGTGAAGGAGACCTCGCCCCGGTAGGCGAGCATCGCGCCCCGCTGGCTGTACAGGCGCTGCCCCGGCACGACCGTCGCCTCGATCATCTTCGCGTTGACTTCGCGGAAGCCCATCTCAGAGGTCCCCCGCGATCGTGTCGCGCTCGCTGGGCTGGACGTAGACCAGTCCGTCCCCCTCGAAACGGATCTGGAAGGCCTCGCCGCCGCCCTCGCCCATGAATGTACGGAACGTCACTCCGGACTGGAGCGTCTGCCGCAGGTTCCCCTGGTGCGCGACGTACGCCCCCGGGTCGACGGTCAGCGGGTACTGCGCGCTCACCCGCAGCACCACCGCCCGGCCGTCCGACATGATCGCCGCCTGGCCGTGGCCTTCGACGGTCGTCGTGAACAGGCCGTTGCCCTGCGAGGCACCGCGCAGCCCGGTGAAGGTCGTACCCGTCCGCAGACCCGCGTCCGTCGCGAGGAGGTTGCTCGACTCGACGTACAGCTTCTCCCCCTGGAGCTGCACGAGGTTGATCTCGGCGGCCCGGTCCGCGAACCAGCACGTCCCGTGGCCCTTCACCTCCATCACGGCCATCCGTTCGCCGGTGAGCCGCCGGGTCACCATCCCCCGTATCCCGTCACCGCCGCCGGTGAGCTTCTTGAACGTCATCTGCCCGTCGTACGCGACCATGGAGCCGTTCTTCGCCTTCACGGCGTCCCCGGTCATGTCGACGGCCAGGACCTTGCTGTCCTGAAGTCGGAACATCGCCACGGGGTGACGGTAGCGGCCGGGCGGGCCGGGCGGACAGAGTCCATGGGGGGATTCGGACCCTGATCCTGCCCTGAGAGGCATACGCGCCGATCCGGCCGCCCATATCCGCCCATACCCGCACCCTGCGTCCGGCTCGCTTGGTTCCGGATGTCACAATGGGCGGGCCGCTTGTGCGCGCGTTCACAAACCGACGACTCTCCCACCGAAGGTGACCCGTGGACATAAAGACCGCCACCGCCCTCCGACGGCTCCGCCTGGTCTCGGCCCCCGAGGCCGTCTCCTTCCTGCTGCTGCTCGTCTGCTCGGTGCTCAAGCGCACCACGGACTTCAACGCGGTGCCCGTGATGGGCGCGATCCACGGGATCCTCTTCATCCTGTACCTGGTCTTCTGGGCGGATGCCTGGAACCGCACCAAGTGGTCCGCGAAGACCGGCATCCTCTACCTCGTCCTCTCCGTGCTGCCGACCGGCGGCTTCTTCGCCGATCGCAAGCTGCGTCGTGAGGCCGAGGACGCCGTCATCGCCGCTCGGGCCCGCAAGGAAGGGGTCGTGTCCGCGTGATCGTCGCCTTCTCCGTGACGCCCCTGGGTGTCGGCGAGGACGTGGGGGAGTACGTCGCCGACGCCGTCCGCGTCGTCCGGGAATCGGGCCTGCCGAACCGCACCGACGCGATGTTCACCTCGATCGAAGGTGACTGGGACGAGGTGATGGACGTGGTGAAGCGCGCCGTCGCGGCGGTCGAGGCGCGCGCGCCGCGCGTCTCGCTCGTCCTGAAGGCGGACCTCCGCCCGACCGTGACGGACGGCCTCACCTCGAAGGTGGAGACGGTGGAGCGGTACCTCTCCGCGGAGTGAGCCGGAGAACTGACAGCAAGGCCCCGGTCCCAGGAAGCGGACCGGGGCCCTGCGCTGCTCACCGCTCCCGTTCGACGTAGTCCTTGAACTGCTCCAGATCACCGCGGACGACCCGTTCGATCGCGTTCGCCTGGGCGAAGCCCTTCGGCCCGCCGAACGACTCCCGTACGGCGTCGGGTTCGTACTCGACACGCGCCTGGACCCGGGTGTTGTTCCGGTCGATCGACTGGAACGAGAGGGTGCCCTCCAGATGCGGGGTGCCCTTGGTCTGCCACGTCATCACGCGGTCCCGGTCGCGGTCGGAGACCTCGGCCTCGAGTTCCCGCGTCGGGCCGCCCGTCTCGACGTCCAGATGAGCCCGGCCGCCGGTCTCCGTACGGGCCTCCCGTACGCCCTGCATGAAGCGCGGATAGTTCTCCACCTGATGAAGACTGTCCCAGGCGGTGTCGATCGGTACGTTGATGTCGACGTGTTCTTCGAGGGTGCTCATGGCCCACCTCCCACGCTCGGTTCATGACATCAGGCCTTCGCTTCCAGTGTGCGCCCGCTCCCGGCCGGGCGACCGCCATACGGAACGGGGCTGACCGCCCCGTGACCGGCCGGTAAGGTCGATGCCGTGCCGAAGCCCCTCAGCCTCTCCTTCGACCCCATCGCCCGCGCCGACGAGCACTGGAAGCAGCGATGGGGAAGCGTGCCGTCCATGGCCGCCATCACCTCCATCATGCGGGCGCAGCAGATCCTGCTCGCCGAGGTCGACGCGGTCGTGAAGCCGTACGGACTGACCTTCGCGCGCTACGAGGCGCTGGTGCTGCTCACCTTCTCCAAGGCGGGCGAGCTGCCGATGTCCACGATCGGCGAGCGGCTCATGGTGCACCCCACGTCCGTGACGAACACCGTCGACCGCCTGGTGAAGTCCGGTCTCGTCGCCAAGCGGCCCAACCCCGACGACGGCCGCGGCATCCTCGCCTCCATCACCGCCAAGGGCCGCGAGGTGTGCGACGCGGCCACCCGCGAGCTGATGGCGATGGACTTCGGGCTCGGCGCGTACGACGCGGAGGAGTGCGGGGAGATCTTCGCGATGCTGCGCCCGCTCCGGGTCGCCGCGGGGGACTTCAAGGACGCGTGAACCCCACTGGGAAGGACGGGTGAACCCCCGCCGGGGGTGCCGGAAGATCGCCCGAAACGGGCCGTTACGCTCGTACCCATGAAACGAAGCGTGCTGACCCGCTACCGCGTCATGGCCTACATCACCGGTGTGCTGCTGGTCCTGCTGTGCCTCGGCATGGTCGCCAAGTACGGCCTCGACATGAGCGGCGCCGCCGACCTCACCCGTGTCGTGGCCATCGCGCACGGCTGGCTCTACGTCCTCTACCTGGTCTTCGCCTTCGACCTGGGCGCCAAGGCGAAGTGGCCGGTCGGCAAGCAGCTCTGGGTGCTGCTTGCGGGCACGGTCCCGACGGCCGCGTTCTTCGTGGAGCGGGCGATCAGCAAGGAGCTGGAGGCGACCTTCGCGACGGCGGAGCCCGCGCCCGCCAAGGCCTGACGCTCCCGGTCGCAGGGCCGGAACCTCAGGTGGCAGGGGCGAGGCCCGGCGCGTGAGACCCGGAACACACCGCCGTACGGCATGCGTACGGCGGTCTCCCGTCGACATTTACTTGGACGTCCTAGTAAATTCGAGGGTATGGACGCTGAAGCCATCGAGGAGGGCCGCCGTCGCTGGCAGGCCCGTTACGACGCCTCGCGCAAGCGCGAGGCCGACTTCACGACGCTCTCCGGTGACCCGGTGGAGCCCGTGTACGGACCACGGCCCGGGGACACGTACGAGGGCTTCGAGCGGATCGGCTGGCCGGGGGAGTACCCCTACACCCGCGGTCTGTATCCGACCGGCTACCGAGGGCGCACGTGGACCATCCGGCAGTTCGCCGGATTCGGCAACGCCGAGCAGACCAACGAGCGCTACAAGATGATCCTGGAGGCCGGCGGCGGCGGCCTGAGCGTCGCCTTCGACATGCCGACCCTCATGGGCCGTGACTCCGACGACCCGCGTTCGCTCGGCGAGGTCGGGCACTGCGGGGTGGCGATCGACTCGGCGGCCGACATGGAGGTCCTGTTCAAGGACATCCCGCTGGGCGACGTGACGACGTCGATGACGATCAGTGGCCCCGCCGTCCCCGTCTTCTGCATGTACCTGGTCGCCGCCGAGCGCCAGGGCGTGGACCCGGCCGTCCTCAACGGCACGCTCCAGACGGACATCTTCAAGGAGTACATCGCCCAGAAGGAGTGGCTCTTCCAGCCCGAGCCGCATCTGCGCCTCATCGGCGACCTGATGGAGCACTGCGCGAGCGGCATCCCCGCGTACAAGCCGCTGTCCGTCTCCGGCTACCACATCCGCGAGGCGGGCGCGACGGCCGCGCAGGAGCTGGCGTACACGCTGGCGGACGGGTTCGGATACGTGGAGCTGGGGCTCAGCCGCGGTCTCGACGTGGACGTCTTCGCCCCCGGCCTGTCCTTCTTCTTCGACGCGCACGTCGACTTCTTCGAGGAGATAGCCAAGTTCCGTGCCGCGCGCCGCATCTGGGCGCGCTGGATGCGGGACGTGTACGGCGCGCGGAGCGAGAAGGCGCAGTGGCTGCGCTTCCACACGCAGACCGCCGGGGTCTCGCTGACCGCGCAGCAGCCGTACAACAACGTGGTGCGTACGGCGGTGGAGGCGCTGGCGGCGGTGCTCGGCGGCACGAACTCCCTGCACACGAACGCCCTCGACGAGACGCTGGCCCTGCCGAGCGAGCAGGCGGCGGAGATCGCGCTGCGCACGCAGCAGGTCCTCATGGAGGAGACCGGCGTTGCCAACGTGGCCGATCCGCTGGGCGGTTCGTGGTACGTGGAGCAGTTGACGGACCGGATCGAGGCCGACGCCGAGAAGATCTTCGAGCAGATCAAGGAGCGCGGTCTGCGGGCGCACCCCGACGGGCGGCATCCGATCGGGCCGATCACCTCCGGCATCCTGCGCGGGATCGAGGACGGCTGGTTCACGGGCGAGATAGCGGAGTCCGCGTTCCGCTACCAGCAGGCGCTGGAGAAGGGCGACAAGAGGGTGGTGGGCGTCAACGTCGCCACCGGGTCGGTCACCGGCGATCTGGAGATCCTGCGGGTCAGTCATGAGGTGGAGCGGGAGCAGGTGCGGGTGCTCGGGGACCGGCGGGCGGCGCGCGACGACGCGGCCGTGCGCGCGGCCCTGGACGCGATGCTGAGCGCGGCGCGGGACGGCTCGAACATGATCGAGCCCATGCTGGACGCGGTCCGCGCGGAGGCGACGCTCGGCGAGATCTGCGGGGCGCTGCGGGACGAGTGGGGGGTGTACTCGGAGCCCGCCGGGTTCTAGAACCTCTTCCCGCCGGGTTCTGGACCCTCGTCACGAACGGCTGGGGCGGCGCGGTCACGAGGCCCGTGCCGCCCCTGCCAGTCCCAGCACCAGCAGCCGCGTCAGGTCGCGTACCCATGCCTCGTCCGCCGGGCGTGCGCTGACCAGCGTGCGGTGCACCACCGCGCCCGCCACCATGTCAAAGATCAGGTCCGCGGAGCGGGCCGCCTGCGCGGGGTCGTTGTCTCCCGGGAGTTCGCCACGCTTCTGGGCGCGGACCCTGCCCTCCATCACCAGGCGCTTCTGCCGGTCCACGATCGAGGTGCGGATACGGGCGCGCAGGGCGTCGTCCCGGGTCGACTCGGCGACCACCGCCATCAGTCCGCTCTTGGCCTCCGGGCGGTCCAGGATCGCCGCGAACTGCAGCACCACGCCCTCGATGTCGGCGGCCAGGCTGCCCCGGTCGGGCAGCTCCAGTTCGTCGAACAGCTCCGCGACCGCGTCCACCACGAGTTCGTTCTTGCCCGCCCAGCGGCGGTAGAGCGTCGTCTTCGCGACCCCCGCACGCGTCGCCACGTCCGACAGCGTCAGCTTCGACCAGCCCAGCTCGACCAGCGCCTCCCGGGTCGCCGCGAGGATCGCGGCGTCCGCGGCGGCGCTGCGAGGGCGCCCCGTTCGGGCGGCGGGTCTGCGGCTCTGCATGGCGGTGACCTTATCCGTCGGTGTGGTGGGCCGTATCTGTGCGTTGTGTGAAGTGGTGAGGGAGATCACCGGCCGCGGGGGTACGGCGACCCTTCAGGGGAGTTACGCTACGACCCGTAGCGAAAGCGTGGCGTCAAGACGACACTGACGCACGCCTGAGCGACAGCCACGCGCGTCGGGTGGGGACCCGGCGCAGACCGAGCACCGGCCGGGCACGGCCGTCACAGCGCTTTTCACAGCGGCCCGCGGAAGGGGGAGGATGTACTCATGCAGCCACGGAACATGTCCATGAGCGGAGTCGTCGACCTCGCCGCGGTGAAGGCCGCCCAAGAGGCCAAGGCGAAGGCGGAGCAGGCGCGCGCCGAAGCGGCCCGGCAGGGCGGGGGAGGAGCGGTCTCCCCGGCCGATCTCGTCATCGACGTCGATGAGGCGGGGTTCGAGCGTGAGGTCCTCCAGCGCTCCACCGAGGTGCCCGTCGTCATCGACTTCTGGGCCGAGTGGTGTCAGCCCTGCAAGCAGCTGAGCCCGGTCCTGGAGCGGCTGGCCACCGAGTACAACGGCCGCTTCCTGCTCGCCAAGATCGACGTCGACGCCAACCAGATGCTGATGCAGCAGTTCGGGGTCCAGGGGATCCCGGCCGTCTTCGCCGTCGTCGCCGGGCAGGCACTGCCGCTCTTCCAGGGGGTCGCCCCCGAGCAGCAGGTCCGCGAGACCCTCGACCAGCTCGTCCAGGTCGCCGAGCAGCGCTTCGGTCTGACCGGCCTGACCGTCGACGCCGACGCGGAGCCGGGCGGCGCCCAGGCGGCCCCCGAGCCCCCGGCGGGTCCCCATGACGCGCTGCTCGAAGCGGCCGTACGGGCTCTGGACGCAGGTGACCTGGGCGGCGCGATCCAGGCGTACAAGAACGTACTGAGCGAGGACCCGGGCAACACGGAGGCCGAACTGGGCCTGGCCCAGGCGGAGTTGCTCAAGCGCGTGCAGGGCATGGACCCGCAGCAGGTACGCAAGGACGCCGCGGACAAGCCCGATGACGTACCGGCGCAGATCCTCGCCGCGGACCTGGACCTGGTGGGCGGTCATGTGGAGGACGCGTTCGGCCGGCTCATCGAGACCGTGCAGCGCACGGCGGGCGAGGACAGGAACGCCGCACGGCTGAGGCTGCTGGAGCTGTTCGAGGTGGTCGGGGCCGAGGACCCGCGGGTGGCGGCGGCGCGTCGCGCACTCGCAAGGGCCTTGTTCTGACCGGCTCGTCGACCATCCCCCGGGTGAGGGATGCCCGGGTATGAGCATTGCCGACGGAGGCACACCGCGGCCGCGCTTTGCCAAATCTTGGCAATCGCGGCCGCTGTTACTTGTAGTAACTCGGGCCTGTTGACCTGCGTGCTTCTGTCCGCACTTCTTCCGTTACGTCATCTCCCGTTCCGCTACGAAGAGTTGTCGGTCGATGCCGACAAGTCGTTGTTTGGTTATCCGGCCGTTACTAGCGAGTAACGAGACCCCTTGCGGGGGCGGCGAGAATGCACCACGATCGGCGACGCTCGGTCCATCACCGTCGCCGACCGCCAGTTGGGTCGACGGAACGTCGTGGGTCCCCACCGAGCAGGAGCCGGTGGCAGTGACACCGGGTCCTGGGCAGGGGGGTCTCCGCCATGGCGGAGCCTGTCCGACAGGTTGTGCGTGATGCGTGTCAGGCGCGACCAGTGGTTGTCGCTCGGGGGTGATCGCCGGTGATTCGGGCGCGGTTCGTGCCGTCGAGCGCGGCGCTCTTCTTCCCGAGGACGTAGCACTTCTCCCATCCCTGCCCGGCTGGGCCGCCGACCGGTAGCGAGCCGGGTCAGGAGATGTACGTCCGAGAAGGAGGAAATATGGAGTCCCAGGTGCGTGGCGGGACCAGATGGAAGCGGTTCGCTGTGGTCATGGTGCCCAGCGTCGCCGCCACGGCAGCGATAGGTGTCGCCCTCGCGCAGGGCGCTCTCGCCGCGTCGTTCAGTGTGTCGGGCCAGTCGTTCAAGGTGACGGCTGACCAGCTCGACGGTGACGGCTTCTCGCAGTACGGGGCCATCGACCAGGGGTACACCCTCGCCGGTGAGAAGGCCCTGCACCCGGTCGCGGTCTCGGCGTTCAAGACGGCCAAGATCAAGAACATGTGCCAGTCGGTCGTCACGCCGAACATCCCGGTGCTCGGCTCGGTGAGCCTGGTGCTGAAGGCGGGCGGCGGCAGCACGCCGGTCAAGGCCGAGAATCTCTTCATCGATGTCGAGGACCTCAACGCGGACGCCACGTTCAAGAACATCAACATCGGTGTGTCCGGCGGCGCACTCGCGAACGGCCCCGGCCCCGCGATGAAGCAGAGCGAGATCGACAACAAGCAGGCCAACCCTGCCGGGTTCGCCCAGCAGGCCGAGTCGGCGACGCTGAAGAACGTGAAGCAGACGGCGTGGGCGACCACCGCCGGCACCTTCAAGCTCAGCGGTCTGAAGATGTCGCTGTCCGCGGGCACCAAGGAGTGCTACTAGGCACCCCGGGGCGGGTGAGCGGCCCTGTGGCCGGCTCGCCCGCCCACCCCTTTCGCACCACCAGTACGTCTCACAGCAACACCGTTCCAGGGAGCTGTTTCCATGAGCGCCGAGTCGCCTGGGCAGAACGAGCACTACCTCCGAGTCATCCGGCGGAAGTTCCGTGACTGGAGGGGCACCCGTCCGTTCTGGGCCGGACTCTTCGTCCTGCTGGGCGGCTTCCCGATCATGTACTTCCCGTATGCGAACCTCCAGTTCGGGCATCTCACGCTCGCCATGTCCACCACCGCGGGGGCAGGGTCGCTCATCATCGGCGTGCTGCTCATCGTGCTGGGCATCAGCCTCTGGTTCCAGCGGCATGTACGGACCTTCGCGGGAGTCGCGGCGATTCTCCTGGCGTTGGTGTCCATCCCGGTCTCCAACTTCGGCGGCTTCCTGTTCGGCTTCCTGTTCGCCCTGATCGGCGGCGCGATGGCGGTTGCCTGGGCACCGGGCGAGCCCGAGCCCGAGGCCAAGTACGAGCGCGGAGCCAAGTACGAGCCCGAGCCCGAGCCCGAGCCCGAGGCCCGACCCGCGGCCGTGCCCGTGGAGTCGGCCGGTGACGCCCAGGGCGAAGCCCCCCGGACCGCGCCCGAGGAAGCCGCGGACGGGGTGAGCGAGCCGAACGATCTGTCAGAAACGAGCCCGGCGAACGGGGCGAACGGGAGGCACAGTGCCGGCTGACGAGGTGGCCCGTGGGACTGATGCGGAGACGTCCCGCGTGAGAACCGGGCCGCGCCACGCGGCCCCGAGGAAGCCGCTGTTCACCAGATTCCATATGCCCGCGGGCCGGGCGATAGCCCTGGCCGCGATGCCGACGGCGGTCCTCATGGGCCTCGGACTCAACTCCACGCTCGCCGCGGCCGACGACCACCCGGCGGCCCGGAGCCTGACCGCCGACGAGTACCAGGACTGCGTGGAGGCCCTGGCCGGTTCGAAGGACTCCCCGGACCCGTCCACCACCCCGTCGCCGTCCGCCTCGCCCGAGACGTCGGCCTCCGCCGGTACGGCGGACCAGGCCCCGTCGACCACGGGCCAGGCCCCGGCCACTCCTGACGCGGCGTCGAAGAGGGCGACGGACACGGTCCCCTCGGCGGAGGCGGGCGCGCGCGCCAAGACCGCGCCCACCCCCGACGCGGCCCCCACTCCGACTCCGGATCCGACCCCTTCCGCGTCGGCGAGCGGCGGCAACCTGCTGGACGACATCGGCAACGCGCTCAAGGACGCCCTCACCCCCGGCGGCGCCCCGTCGGAGAGTGCCTCCCCCGAGCCGTCCCCCTCCGCCACCGCGACCGAGGACGGCGCGACCGAGGACGGCGCGAAGGCCGTCGCGGACCCCGCCGAGAGGACCGTCACCGGTACGGCCGACGACACCGCGAAGGACACGGCGGGCACGCCGGACCCGCGGCCCGGAACGGACGCCGAGGCGACCCCCGGCCCGACGGCCGACCCCGGGCAGCCGGATCCGTCCGCGACCCCGGACCCGTCCGCGACCCGGAGCCCGTCCGACAGTGCGAGCCCCTCGGCGGACGAGTGCCCCGTGGCCACGGACGACGAGGGCGGTGTCGAGGACACCGTGGCGCTGCCCGACGACCCCTGGCACCTGGAGGCCAGTTCGCTGCTGCTGAAGGACGCCGACTACCAGGGTGTCGTCCAGGTCCGCACGGCGAACGGGACCGTCAAGAAGGCCCTGAAGTACGTCGTCTCGGGCGGCACCGACATCGGTGACCTGCACCAGATCGTCGACGGTCCCGGCGGCCTGAAGTACCACGTCCAGGCCGGGAAGGGCACGACGTCGACCATCCGCGACGGCGACACCGTGATGTACACGGAGAGCATCTCGGGCAATCTGTTCGGCCTGATCCCGGTCACGTTCAGCCCGGACAACCCGCCGCCGCTGAACATCCCGCTGATCTACTTCACGAAGGTGAAGATCACCCAGGCCGGTCAGTTCGGCGGCACGCTGCATCTGCCCGGCATGCATCAGTACGTCACCGGCGCCAACTGAGCAGCCGACAAGGCCCGTTCGGGAGCCGTACACCGTCGAGGGCGCCCCCTGCGTACAGGGGGCGCCCTCGACGGTCGTCCTACGTCAGTGGTGTTCGCCGCCCAGGTGGTGGACGCGGACCATGTTGGTGGTGCCCGGTACGCCGGGCGGGGAACCGGCCGTGATGACCACGATGTCACCGGAGTTGAACCGCTTGAGCTTCACCAGCTCCTGGTCGACCTGGTCGACCATCTCGTCGGTGCTCTTCACGAACGGCACCAGGTGCGGCTCCACGCCCCAGCTCAACGTGAGCTGGTTGCGCGTCGATTCGTCCGTGGTGAAGGCGAGGACCGGCTGTGTCGCCCGGTAGCGGGAGAGCCGCCGCGCGGTGTCACCGGACTTGGTGAAGGCCACCAGGCCCTTGCCGCCGAGGAAGTCCGCGATCTCGCACGCGGCACGGGCCACCGAACCGCCTTGCGTCCGCGGCTTCTTGCCCGGCACGAGGGGCTGGAGGCCCTTGGAGAGCAGCTCCTCCTCGGCCGCGGCGACGATCTTCGACATCGTCCTGACCGTCTCGACCGGGTACGCGCCCACGGAGGACTCGGCCGAGAGCATGACCGCGTCGGCGCCGTCCAGGATCGCGTTGGCGACATCGGACGCCTCGGCGCGCGTGGGACGGGAGTTGGTGATCATCGACTCCATCATCTGGGTCGCCACGATCACCGGCTTGGCGTTGCGGCGGCACAGTTCGATGAGCCGCTTCTGCACCATCGGCACCTTCTCCAGCGGGTATTCGACGGCCAGGTCACCGCGGGCGACCATCACCCCGTCGAACGCCATCACGACGTCCCGCATGTTCGCCACCGCCTGCGGCTTCTCCACCTTGGCGATGACCGGGACGCGGCGCCCCTCCTCGTCCATGACGCGGTGGACGTCCTTGACGTCGTCGGCGTTGCGGACGAAGGAGAGCGCGACCATGTCGCAGCCCATGCGCAGCGCGAACCGCAGGTCGTCGATGTCCTTCTCGGACAGCGCCGGGACGTTCACCGCCGCGCCGGGCAGGTTGATGCCCTTGTGGTCGGAGATGATGCCGCCCTCGACGACGGTCGTCCTGACCCGGGGGCCGTCGACGTCCAGCACCTTCAACTCGACGTTGCCGTCGTTGATCAGGACCTGGTCGCCCTTGGAGACATCGCCCGGCAGTCCCTTGTACGTCGTCCCGCAGATCGACTTGTCGCCCGGCACGTCCTCGGTGGTGATGACGAACTCGTCACCGCGCACCAGTTCCACCGGGCCCTCGGCGAAGGTCTCCAGACGGATCTTCGGACCCTGGAGGTCGGCGAGGACACCGACGGCCCTGCCGGTCTCCGCCGACGCGCCACGGACGCGGTCGTACCGTCCTTGGTGCTCTTCGTGCGAGCCGTGGCTGAAGTTGAAGCGGGCGACATTCATGCCGGCTTCGATCAGCGCGACGAGCATTTCGTGGGAGTCGACCGCGGGGCCGAGAGTACAGACGATTTTCGAACGGCGCATGGCGCGATCCTATCGGTTTGTTTCGCTTCGGAATATTCCGTCTGACGGGCCAAACAGAGCGATACAAATGGGCGGACGGTCGCTCAGACGTCAGTTCCCTTTCCGGTCGGCTTCCGATCGGCTTGCGGATCAGCTTCCTTTCCGCTTCTCATCGGCTCCCTCGCCTCCGATCAGCGCATAGGTCTGTGTGGCGATCTCCCATTCCTCGTCCGTGGGCACCACCGCGACCGCCACCCGCGCGGACGCGGGCGAGACCAGCCGCGGCTCGTCGCTGCGTACGGCGTTCAGATCGCCGTCCACCGCCAGGCCCAGCCCCTCCAGGCCCGCGATGGCGGCCTGCCGTACCGGCGCCGCGTTCTCGCCCACCCCGGCGGTGAAGACGACCGCGTCCACCCGGCCGAGTACCGCGTAGTAGGCGCCTATGTATTTCCTCAGCCGATGGATGTAGATGTCGAAGGCGAGCCGCGCTTCCTCGTCGCCTTCGTCGATCCTGCGCAGGATCTCCCGCATGTCGTTGTCCCCGCACAGCCCGAACAGACCGCTCGTCTTGTTGAGGAGAGTGTCGACCTCGTCCATGGACATTCCGCCGACACGTTGCAGATGGAAGATGACGGCCGGGTCCAGATCGCCGGACCGCGTGCCCATCACCAGGCCTTCCAGCGGGGTGAGCCCCATGGAGGTGTCCACGCACCGGCCGCCCCTGACCGCGGAGGCGGACGCCCCGTTGCCCAGGTGCAGCACGATGACGTTGACGTCCTCGGGCCGCTTGCCCAGCAGCGCGGCGGTCGCCCGGGACACATAGGCGTGCGAGGTGCCGTGGAACCCGTACCGCCGCACCCGGTAGCGGTCCGCGATCCGCGCGTCGATGGCGTAGCGCGCCGCGGACTCCGGCATGGTCGTGTGGAACGCCGTGTCGAAGACGGCGACCTGCGGCAGATCGGGGCGCAGCGCCATGGCCGTACGGATGCCGGTGAGGTTGGCCGGGTTGTGCAGCGGTGCGACGGGGACGAGCCGCTCGATCTCGGTGATGACGGCGTCGTCGATGAGGGTGGGCTCGGTGAAGAACATGCCGCCGTGCACCACGCGGTGGCCGATGGCGGCCAGGTCCGGTGAGTCGAGCCCGAGCCCGTCCCGGTCCAGCTCCTCCGCGACGGTCTTCAGAGCGGTCTCGTGGTCGGCGATCGGCCCGTTCTGCTCACGGGTCTCGCCCGTGGCGGGCACCGTGTGCGTGATCCGGGACGTCTGCTCGCCGATGCGCTCGACGAGACCCACGGCGAGACGGCTGCGGTCCCGCATGTCCAGGAGCTGGTACTTCACCGACGAGGAGCCGGAGTTGAGGACGAGGACGCGGAACGGGCTCACTGGGCGGTCGCCTTCCCTTGCGGTGCCTGGGCCTGGATCGCCGTGATGGCGACGGTGTTGACGATGTCCTGGACGAGGGCGCCCCGGGACAGGTCGTTGACGGGCTTGCGCAGGCCCTGGAGGACCGGGCCGACGGCGATGGCGCCGGCCGAGCGCTGCACGGCCTTGTAGGTGTTGTTGCCGGTGTTGAGGTCCGGGAAGATCAGTACGGACGCCTGTCCCGCGACCGCGGAGCCGGGCAGCTTGGTCGCCGCGACGGTGGGCTCCACGGCGGCGTCGTACTGGATCGGGCCCTCGATCTTCAGGTCGTCACGGCGCCGGCGCACCAGCTCCGTCGCCTCGCGCACCTTGTCGACGTCGGCGCCGAAGCCGGAGGTACCGGTGGAGTACGACAGCATCGCGATGCGCGGCTCGACACCGAACCGCTCGGCGGTGGCGGCCGACTGGATGGCGATGTCGGCGAGCTGCTCGGCGTCCGGGTCGGGGTTCACGGCGCAGTCGCCGTAGACGAGCACCTTGTCGGCCAGGCACATGAAGAAGACCGAGCTGACGATCTTCGCGTCGGGCCGGGTCTTGATGATCTCGAAGGCGGGCCGGATGGTGGCGGCCGTGGAGTGCACGGACCCCGAGACCATGCCGTCGGCGAGACCCTCCTGGACCATCAGGGTGCCGAAGTAGTTCACATCGGCGACCACGTCGTACGCCAGCTCCACCGTGACGCCCTTGTGGGCGCGCAGTGCGGCGTACTTCCCGGCGAAGGTGTCGCGGAGTTCGGAGGTGGCCGGGTCGATGAGCTGCGCGTCGCCGATGTCGACGCCGAGGTCCGCGGCCTTCTTGCGGATCCGGTCGGCGGGCCCGAGCAGCGTGAGGTCGCAGACGCCGCGGCGCAGCAGCACCTCGGCCGCGTGCAGCACGCGCTCCTCGGTGCCCTCCGGGAGCACGACCCGGCGCCGCGCGGAGCGGGCCTGCTCCAGCAGCTTGTGCTCGAACATCATCGGGGTGACCCGGTCGCTGCTCGGCGCGGACACCCGTGTGAGGAGATCGGCGGTGTCGACGTACCGCTCGAAGAGCCCGAGCGCCCGTTCCGCCTTGCGCGGGGTGGCCGCGTTCAGCTTCCCCTCCAGGGCGAAGAGCCGGGCGGCGGTGGGGAAGCTGTTGCCGGGGACGGAGAGCACCGGGGTGCCGGGGGCGAGCCGGGAGGCGAGGGCGAGGATCTCCTCGCCGGGCACCTCGTCCAGGGTGAGGAGCACCCCGGCGATCGGCGGGTTGCCCGCGCTGTGCGCGGCGAGCGAGCCGATGACCAGGTCCGCGCGGTCGCCCGGGGTCACGACCAGACAGCCCGGGGTCAGGGCGGCGAGGAGGGTGGGCAGCATCGCGCCGCCGAAGACGAAGTCGAGCACGTCCCGCGCGAGGCCCGCGTCGTCGCCGAGCACGACCCTGGCTTCCAGGGCGTGGGTGATCTGGGCGATCGTGGGGGCCGAGAGGGCGGGCTCGTCGGGCAGGACGTGGCAGGGCACCGGGAGCCGGGAGTCCAGACGCTCGGCGATCTTGTCCCGGTCCTCGGCGGCGACCCGGTTGACGATCATGGCGAGGACGTCGCAGCCCAGGCCCGCGTACGCGCGGTAGGCGTTGCGCGTCTCGGCGCGCACCGACTCGGCGCTCTGGCCGCGCCCGCCCACCACGGGTATGACGGCCGCCCCGAACTCGTTGGCGAGCCGGGCGTTGAGGGCCAGTTCGTCGGGGAGCTGGGTGTCGGCGTAGTCGGTGCCGAGGACGAGGACGACGTCGTAGTCGCGGGCCACCCGGTGGAACCGGTCGACCAGCGTCGCGACCAGTTCGTCCGTGCCCCGCTCCGCCTGCAGCGAGGACGCCTCCTCGTATCCGAGGCCGTAGACGGTCGCCGGGTCCTGGGAGAGCCGATAGCGGGCGCGCAGCAGTTCGAAGAGACGGTCCGGCCCGTCGTCGTGGACGAGAGGCCGGAAGACCCCCACGCGGTCGACCTGTCGGGTCAGGAGCTCCATGACTCCCAGCTCCACGACCTGGCGGCCGTCGCCGCGGTCGATCCCGGTCACGTACACGCTGCGCGTCACGCGTGATCTCCGTTTCGTCGCTCGGGGTGGCAGGCCTCGGGCGGGCCCCCGAGGCACTCCACGAAACCGATTCCGGATGCATGTATGGGGTGATGCGTATATGCGGTGCATATGGGGTTGTGGGTCCCGTGGAAATTCTCCCCATACGGGTGAGTGGGACCCTCTTGACAATACCCTTGGCGCTGGTTAGGGCGCCCGTCAGGGCGGCTGTTGTCAGCCCACGCCACCTGCCGCTTGCCGTGAAACAATCGGACTGGGTCACCGAAATCCACAGCGAGCAGGAGAAACAGCACGATGCGCATCGGAGTACTCACCGCAGGCGGCGACTGTCCGGGCCTGAACGCAGTGATCCGGTCAGTGGTGCACCGTGCGGTCACGCATTACCGCGACGAGGTGATCGGCTTCGAGGACGGCTACCGAGGACTGCTCGACGGCCACTACCGAAGCCTCGACCTCGACGCGGTCAGCGGCATCCTGGCCCGCGGCGGCACCATCCTCGGCTCCTCACGCCTGGAGCGCGACCGTCTCCGCGAGGCCTGTGAGAACGCCTCGGACATGATCCGCGACTTCGGTATCGACGCGCTGATCCCGATCGGCGGCGAGGGCACGCTCACGGCGGCGCGGATGCTGTCGGACGCGGGCCTGCCCGTGGTCGGCGTCCCCAAGACGATCGACAACGACATCTCGTCCACGGACCGCACCTTCGGCTTCGACACCGCGGTGACCGTGGCCACCGAGGCCATGGACCGGCTGAAGACCACCGCGGAGTCCCACCAGCGCGTGATGGTCGTCGAGGTCATGGGGCGGCACGCGGGCTGGATCGCCCTGGAGTCCGGCATGGCCGCCGGTGCCCATGGCATCTGCCTGCCCGAGCGCCCCTTCGACCCCACCGATCTCGTCAAGATGGTCGAGGAACGCTTCGCCCGCGGCAAGAAGTTCGCGGTGGTCTGCGTCGCCGAGGGCGCGCACCCGGCCGACGGCACGATGGACTACGGCAAGGGCGAGATCGACCAGTACGGCCACGAGCGCTTCCAGGGCATCGGCACCGCGCTGGCCTACGAGCTGGAGAGACGGCTCGGCAAGGAGGCCCGGCCGGTCATCCTCGGCCACATCCAGCGCGGTGGCACACCGACCGCGTACGACAGGGTGCTGGCCACGCGCTTCGGCTGGCACGCGATCGAGGCGGCGCACCGCGGCGAGTTCGGCAAGATGACCGCGCTGCGCGGCACGGACGTGGAGATGGTGCCGCTGGCGGAGGCGGTGACCGTGCTGAAGACGGTCCCCAAGGACCGGATGGACGAGACGGAGTCGGTCTTCTAGAGCTTCTGGAGCTTCTGAGATTCCGGAGCGTCTCGGGCTTCCGGGGGCCTGTCCTCATCCCTTCATGGCCCCGCCCAGCGCGAACCCCCCGCCCAGTCGTCGTGCGATGAGGACGTACAGCAGGATCACCGGGGTCGAGTAGATGACCGAGAACGCGGCCAGTTGACCGTAGGCGACCATGCCGCGGTTGCCGAAGAACTCGTTGATGCTCACCGACGCGGGCATCTGGTCCGGGGTGAGCAGCAGCATGAAGGGGACGAAGAAGTTCCCCCACATCATCACGAACGAGAAGACGGTCACCACCGCCGCGCCCGGTGCCATCAACGGCAGCACGATCCGTACCAGCGACTGCGCCGAGTTCGCGCCGTCCGTCCACGCCGCCTCCTCCAGCTCCTTCGGCACGCTGTCCATGAAGTTCTTCATCAGCCAGATGGCGAAGGGGAGTTGGGAGGCCGCGAAGAAGAGGACGGTCCCCTGCAAGGTGTCGATCAGGTTCACCCGGACGTACAGGGCGTACACCGGCACCATGATCGCGGTGATCGGCAGACTCGTGGCGAACAGGATGGTCAGCAGGAACGGCCGGTTCAGGCGGGAGGGGAAGCGGGAGAGCGGGTAGGCGGCCAGCGCCGCGCACACCACCGTCAGCAGGGTTCCCCCGCCGCACAGGAGAAGGCTGTTGAGCAGCGGGGTGAACGTGATGTCCGGCTTCAGCACGGCGGTGAAGTTGCCGAGGGTGAGCCCGTCGGGGGCCTTCACCCGCAGATCCGCGTGCGGATCCACCGAGGACAGGATCACCCAGGCCAGCGGCAGCACGAACGCCGCCGCCACGACGAGGAGTCCGGCGTCGGCCGCCAGCCGGCGACCGGTACGGCGGGACGCGAGCGGGGAGGCCATCTCACACCTCCGTACGCAGCAGCCGCAGATACACGAGCGCGAACAGCGAACCGACGAGCAGAAGCAGCAGCGCCACCGCCGTGCCATAGCCGATCATGCTGTTCTGGAAGGCCTGTTCGTACATGAACAGCGGCAGCGTCTGGCTCTTGTTGCCCGGACCACCGCGGGTCATCACCCAGATCAGCCCGAAGACCGAGAGCGTCTGCAAGGTGTTGAGCATCAGGTTCGTGCCGATCGAGCGGCGGATCATCGGCAGCGTGATGTGCCACAACCGACGCGGACCTGACGCGCCGTCGACTTCGACCGCCTCCGTGATCTCCTTCGGGATGTCGTCGAGCGCCGCCGAGTAGACCAGCATCGAGAACGCCGTGCCGCGCCAGACGTTCGCGAACGAGACCGCCAGGATCGGCAGCGTGAACAGCCAGTTCTGGCGCGGGAGATGGAGCCAGTCCAGGATCGCGTTCAAGGTGCCCTCCCGGCGGAAGAACGCGTAGAGCAGGAACCCCGCGACCACTTCGGGCAGCACCCACGCCGTGATCACGATGCCGCCCGTCAGCGTGCGCACCGGCTTCGAGGCGCGCCGCATGAGCGAGGCGAGGGCCAGGCCCAGCGTGTTCTGGCCCACCAGCGAGGACAGGACCGTGAACACCAGGGTCAGCCATACGGCGTTGAGGAACGCCTCGTCCCGGAACGCGGTACGGAAGTTCGCGAAGCCGACGAAGGAGGAGTGGGCCTGCCCGGTCAACTGCAGGTCCGTGAAGGCGATGTACGCGCAGTACGCGATCGGGCCCGCCAGGAACAGGAACAGCAGGACCACCGCCGGGGCGACCGGCAGCGCGCGCGTCAACGAGCGTGCGCGCACGCCTCGTCGGGCGGTACTCATGGGCCGGTCACCTGGTCGCCGGTGGCCGCCTTGAGCGCCTCGTCGTAGTCACGCGCCGCCTTCTCCACCGACGCGTCACCCGTCGTCACCCCCTCCATGGCCTCCTGGATGGCCGTGGAGACCTTGGGATAGGCGGGGTACGCCGGCCGGTAGTGCGTCGTGCTCACCAGGTCCGTGAAGAACTTGATCCCGGGCTGTGCGCTCGCGTACGAAGGGTCCGCGGCCACGTCCTTGCGGACGGCGATACCGGAGCTGGCGATGTACCACGCGCGGGCGTTCGCCTCCGTCTGCATCTGCTCGATGAACCTGAACGCCAGGTCGGGGTTGCCCGCCTTCGCGGGGATCGACCAGGTCCAGCCGCCGGACACGCTCACCTTGCCGGGGGCCTGCCCGTGCTGGGTGGGCATGGCGGCGAGGCCCAACTTCTCGGACCAGTCCGGCCATTCGTGCCCGCTGCCCGGCAACCAGTCCTGCGGCAGCCAGGATCCGTCCAGCGCGATGCCCAACTTCCCCTTGGGGAGCAGCTCACCGCGGACGATCGTCTGGATGTTGGGGTCGAGGGCCTGGGAGACGTCCGGGCCCAACTTCTCCTGGTAGACGGTGCGGACGAAAGCGAGCGCGTCCTTGAAGCCCTGGCCCGCGGTGCGCCACTTCTTGCTCGTCCTGTCGTAGAGCGGGTCGGACGTGCCGTCGCCCGTGCCGTACAGGAGCATCTCGAAGCCCTGCATGGCGGCGGCCTCACCGGCGGGCTTGCCCGTGTAGACGTTCAGGGGCGTGACACCGGGAACCTTCCGCTTGATCGCGCGCGCCGCGGCCAGCACGTCGTCCCATGTCTTCGGCTGCCAGTCCACCGGCAGCCCGGCCTTCTCGAAGATGCCCTTGTCGAACCAGAGGCCGCGGGTGTCGGTGCCGTCCGGGACGCCGTACGTCTTCCCGTCCTCGGCCCGCGCCGCCGTCTTCGCGGTGTCGATGAACTGGTCCCAGTCCTTCCACTTGGCCAGATAGGGGTCGAGAGGCCTCAAGTAGCCGCTGGTGATGTCCGAGTTGATGAGGAAGGTGTCCTCGTAGACCAGGTCCGGGGCGGTCTTCGGGGACCGCAGCATCTGCTGGACCTTGGTGTAGTACTCGGAGTCCGGCGCCTTGATGGGGATCAGCCGGACCTTCTTGCCGGGGTTCGCCTTCTCGAACTGCTTCTTCACCGCGGCGAGATAGTCGTCCGTGACATGGATCGAGTTGTCCGTGGACTGCTTGAAGGACACCTTCACCGTGTTCGCGTCGCTGCCGGAACCGGAGCCGCAGGCACTGAGGGCGGTGGCGGCGAGCGCGAGCGCGACGAGCGCGGTGAGCGGAGCGGAGCGGTAGCGGGAGCGGGAGTTGGCGGCGGTGGAGCGGGAGCGGGCGTCGGTGGGGCGCACGGGCACGACCTCCTACGAGCTCACGTCGTTGTGGCCGGGATGGCTGCTCTGCTCGGTGAACGTAAGAGGGGCGCTCTGGTCAGGTCAATGTGTGTGCGGCGGCTTGTGGGGGCACGGAGGTCGCTCCGCATGGTGGTTCGGGCCCCACCCGTATCAACAGCTCCTGATCCAGCGGTACATCAGCTCAGGCCGCCCCACCTGCCCGTACAACGGACTCCGTCCGGCCCGCCCCGTCTCCACCAGGTGTTCCAGATAGCGCCGGGCCGTGATCCGGGAGATGCCCACGCTCTCGCCGACCCCCGAGGCGGTGAGCCCCTCCTCGGCACCGCGCAGCGCCTCCGTCACCCGCTTCAGCGTCGGCGCGCTCAGCCCCTTCGGAAGCGCCGAGGGACCCGGCGCCCGCAGGGTCGCCAGCGCCCGGTCCACCTCGTCCTGGCCGCTCGCCTCGCCCGCCGTCCCGCGGAACGCCGCGTACCGCACCAGCCGGTCCCGCAGCGTCGAGAACGTGAACGGCTTCAGCACGTACTGCACGACCCCCAGCGAGACACCCTCGCGCACCATCGCCAGATCCCGCGCGGAGGTCACCGCGATGACGTCCGCGTGATACCCGGCCGCCCGCAGCGTCCGCGCGAGATGCAGACCGTGCACATCGGGCAGATGCAGATCGAGCAGCAGCAGGTCCACCTGGATCCGGTCCAGCATGCGCCGCGCCTCCGCGCCCGTGTGCGCCTTGCCGACCGCGACGAAGCCCGGCACCCGGCCGACGTACAGCACATGGGCGTCGGCGGCGACCGGGTCGTCCTCCACGACGAGGACGCGGATGGGCTCGGTCATACGTCACCTCCGTGCGGGGCAGCCCCGGTCACCGGCGCCGCCGCCGGGACCGCCCCCACCGTAGGCAACGGCAGCCGCGCCTCGAACTCGGCCCCGCCTTCGGCCGCCTCCGCCACCGTGAGGGAGCCCTCGTGCCGCAGTACGGTCTGGCGGACCAGGGCGAGGCCCAGGCCACGGCCGCCGGGACCGCTCGCCGCCTTCGTCGACCAGCCGCGCTCGAACACCGCCTCGGCGTGCGCGGGGTCCACCCCGGCCCCCGTGTCCGCGACCCGCAGCACCAGCTCCGGCCCCGCCGAGTACGCCGTCACCGTGACCCGGGCGCCCACCGAACCCTGCGCCGCGTCCACCGCGTTGTCGATCAGGTTGCCGAGGATCGTGACCAGGTCGCGGGCGGGCAGCGACTGTGGCAGCAGCCCGTCGTCGATCCGGCTGTCCGGTGACACCACCAACTCCACGCCCCGCTCGTTCGCCTGCGCCGCCTTGCCCAGCAGCAGGGCCGCGAGGACCGGCTCGTCGACGGCCGCGACCACCTGGTCCGTGAGGGCCTGCGCCAGCTCCAGCTCGGCGGTGGCGAACTCGATCGCCTCCTCCGTACGCCCCAGCTCGATCAGCGAGACGACCGTGTGCAGACGGTTCGCCGCCTCGTGCGCCTGCGAGCGCAGCGCCTGTGTGAAGCCCCGCTCCGAGTCCAGCTCGCCGATCAGCGACTGCAGCCGGGTCACATCGCGCAGGGTGACGACGGTGCCGCGCTGCTCGCCGCCGGAGACCGGGGACGTGCTGACCATCAGGACGCGTGTCGCCGTCAGATGCACCTCGTCGGCCCGTGGCGCGGAGGACAGCAGCGCGCTCGTCAGCGGCATCGGCAGGCCGAGGTCCGCCACCGAGCGGCCCACCACCTCACCGCTCACCCCGAGCAGCTCCCGGCCGCCGTCGTTGATCAGGGCCACCTGGAACCGGCCGTCCAGCATCAGCAGCCCCTCGTGCACGGCGTGCAGCGCGGCCTGGTGGTAGTCGTGCATACGGCTCAGCTCGGTCGCGTTCATACCGTGCGTGGAGCGGCGCAGCCGCGCGTTGATCACGTACGTGCCGATGCCGCCCAGCAGCAGGGCGCCGCCCGCGACCACGACCAGGGTCGTCACCTGCTCCTGGAGCTGGGCCGACACCGCCTCCACCGTGATGCCCGCGCTCACCAGGCCGACGATCCGGCCGTGGTCCCGGATGGGTGCGACCGCCCGGACGGACGGGCCCAGCGTCCCGGTGTACGTCTCGGTGAAGGCCTCGCCCTTCAGCGCGTCGGCGGTGTGACCGAGGAAGCGCTCGCCGATCAGCGAGGGGTTGGGATGGGTCCAGCGGATGCCCTGCGGATTCATGATCGTGACGAAGTCCACGCCCGTGTTCCGCTGCACCTGCAGCGCATACGGCTGGAGCGTGCGCGTCGGGTCGGGGGTGCGGATCGCCGCCCGTACCGAAGGGGAGTCGGCGAGCGAGCGGGCCACCGCCATCGCCTGGCGCCCGGCCGCGCTGCGGGCCTGGTTGTGGTCGTTGACGAAGGTGAAGAGCGCGTATCCGGCCACCAGCACCGCGATCAGTACGGCCTGCATCGCGAAGAGCTGGCCGGCCAGGCTGCGGGGTCTTCGGGGGTGGGGCACACGCATGAGTCAAGTCTGCCTCGCCGTTCTGGCTGGTTATGTCGGTGTGAACTAAATGAACAGAAGCGTGACCGCCTTCACATGGCGGGAGATAGTCGCCCCATCCCCCCAGGAGCGCTCCGCTTCCCGGCCTGCCGGGAACGCGCTTCTGGTCTGCCGGGAACGCGCCTTCTGGTCATCGGGAGGCACGTCTTCCGGTCTTCCGGGAGTACGCCTCCCGGTCCCCCCGGGAGCATGTCTCCCGGTTTCCCCCGGGCGTGAGCCGCACGCCTGACGATCCGACGACGACGTCGAGGAGGGCAGCCGTGTCCAGCACACCCCAGGCGGCACCTGCCGCGCCCGCAGCCAAGCGGGACCGCACCCACTATCTCTACATCGCGGTGATCGCCGCCGTGGTGCTCGGAATCGCCGTGGGCCTTCTCACGCCGGACTTCGCCAAGGAGCTGAAGCCGGTCGGCACGGGATTCGTGAACCTGATCAAGATGATGATCTCGCCGATCATCTTCTGCACGATCGTGCTGGGCGTCGGTTCCGTGCGCAAGGCCGCGCAGGTCGGCAAGGTGGGCGGGCTCGCCCTCGGCTACTTCATCACCATGTCGTTCGTCGCGCTGGCCATCGGCCTGGTCGTCGGCAACCTGGTGCACCCCGGCAGCAGCATGCACCTCACCGAGGCGGTCAAGGGCGCGGGCCAGGCCCAGGCGGAGGCGGGGTCGGAGGGCCCGGTCGACTTCGTCCTCGGCATCATCCCGACCACGCTCGTGTCGTCGTTCACCGAGGGCCAGGTCCTGCAGACCCTGCTGGTCGCCCTGCTCGTCGGCTTCGCGCTCCAGGCCATGGGCCGCAAGGGCGAACCGATTCTGCGCGGGGTGGAGCACATCCAGCGGCTGGTCTTCCGCGTCCTCGCCATGATCATGTGGGTCGCCCCGATCGGTGCCTTCGGCGCCATGGCCGCCGTCGTCGGTGAGACGGGCCTCGACGCCCTGAAGGCGCTCGCCGCGATCATGTTCGGCTTCTACGTCACGTGTCTGCTGTTCGTGATCGTGGTGCTCGGCGCCCTGGTCCGGCTGGTCACCGGCGTCAACATCTTCCATCTGCTGAAGTACCTGGGCCGCGAGTTCCTGCTGATCCTGTCGACGTCGTCGTCCGAGTCCGCGCTGCCCCGGCTGATCGCGAAGATGGAGCACCTCGGCGTGAGCCGCCCGGTCGTCGGTATCACCGTGCCGACCGGCTACTCCTTCAACCTCGACGGCACGATGATCTACCTGACCATGGCCTCGCTGTTCATCGCCGACGCCATGGACCAGCCGCTCTCCATCGGCCAGCAGATCACACTGCTGATCTTCATGATGATCGCCTCCAAGGGTGCGGCCGGTGTCACGGGCGCGGGTCTCGCGACCCTCGCCGGTGCCCTGCAGTCCCACAAGCCCGCGCTGGTCGACGGCGTCGGCCTGATCGTCGGCATCGACCGCTTCATGAGCGAGGCCCGCGCCCTCACCAACTTCGCGGGCAACGCCGTCGCCACCCTGCTCATAGGCACCTGGACCGGCGGCGTCGACAAGGAGCGCGTGCGCCGGGTGCTCGCCGGTGAACTGCCCTTCGACGAGAAGACCCTGCTGGACGACTCCGAGGACGACCACGACGCGGCGTCCGAGAAGGAGCTGGCCAAGGCCTGAGCCTTCCCTGCGCGTTCGACCCCTCCGGCGGCGGAGACATCTGCCGCCGGAGGGGTCTTTCCGTTATTGAGCAAGGGAGTTGGGGAGCGGCACGGTCACCGCGTACGCAAGTCGCTGAGCTTCGCCACCAGTTCGGTGGCGCGTGAGGCGGGCACCCCCGCCGTGGTCAGCAGTGTGACCGCGGCGGAGGGGCCCGCCTCACGCGCGCTCAACAGGCCCTCGTTCACCGCCTCCATCAGCGCGAACAGCATCTGCTCGTGCACGTACGCCAGCGCGGGCGGCGGCAGCGGCGACGCGAACACGCCCTGCTCCAGACCACGGGTCAGGACGTCGGCACACGCCTCGCGGACCGGCGCCAGCCGCTCGCTGATGCCCTGTACGGTGACGCTGCGCTGGGCGAGGGCGACCAGGATCCGATAGCGGTCGGCGACCTCCCACACCCCGAGCGTCGAGCGGGCGACCGCCTCCGCCGGGTCCTCGATCCCCTCGCGGCCCGCCGCGTGCGCCGCCGCGACGGCCTCCACCGCGCCGTCGACAAGCGTGCTGATCAGCGCCTCACGGCTCGGGAAGTGCCCGTACACCGTGCGGCGTACGACGCCCGCGGCCCGTGCGATCTGGTCCATGGACGCGTCCGGGTCGCGCAGCAGCTCGGCGAGCGCGACCTCCAGGATGCGGCGGTGGTTGGCACCGGCCCGGCTGGCGTTACCCGTGGTCATGGCTGCCATTGTGCACGCCCTCTCGTCGCGTCCCCATGCCTCCCCAGGACCTCCACTTCCTTGATTTGCACAGTACTGTGCAACGTCGTACATTGCACATCGTTGTGCAATTGCACGGTGCTGTGCAAGTCGAAGCGACGTACCTGCCGGGAAGCGCCGCACCTGCCGGACCGCGCGGCCCGTACCTGCCGGAACGAGCAGCCCGTATCTGCTGGAACGCGCACCCGTGCACGCCGGAACTAGCGAAGAGAAGAGGAAGGGACCCGCACCCATGCGTCTCGTCATCAAGGAACCGGTCGAAAGGACGGGTCGGCCCTACGCCCGGCGCTGGTGGGCGCTGCTCGTCCTGTGCCTGAGCCTGCTGATCATCGTGATGGCGAACACCGCCCTCACCGTCGCCGCGCCCGACATGACCCGCGACCTCGGCCTCTCCAGCGCCGACCTCCAGTGGGTCATCGACGGCTACACCGTCCCGTACGCCGCCCTGATGCTGCTGCTCGGCGCGATCGGCGACAAGTACAGCCGCCGTGGCGCGCTCGTCCTCGGTCTGCTGGTGTTCGCCGGCGGCTCCGTCTTCGGCTACCTCGCCGACAGCTCCGACACCGTCATCGCCGCGCGTGCGGTCATGGGCGTGGGCGCCGCGCTGATCATGCCCGCCACGCTCTCCCTGCTCGCCGCGACCTTCCCGCGCGCCGAGCGCGCCAAGGCGATCACCCTGTGGACCGCCACCGCCGGACTCGCGATCGCGGCCGGTCCGGTCGTCGCGGGCGCGCTGCTGAAGGACCACGGCTGGGCCTCGACCTTCCTGATCAACGTGCCGATCGCCACTGTCGCGCTGGTCGCCGCCTTCGTCCTGGTCCCGCCGTCCAAGGCCGGTCACCACGACCGCATCGACTACGTCGGCGGTCTGCTCTCCGTGGTCTGGGTCGGCGCGCTGGTCTTCATGATCATCGAGGGTCCGCACTTCGGCTGGGACGCCAAGGCGATCACCGCCGCGATCGTCGCGGGCGCGGGCCTGCTGGCCTTCGTCCTGTGGGAGCTGCGCCACCCGCGCCCCATTCTCGATGTCCGCCGCTTCACCAACCGCCGCTTCGCCGGGGCCAACCTCGCCGTCGCGCTGTTCTTCCTGGCCGTCTTCGGCGCCTTCTACTACCTCACGCAGCACCTCCAGTTCGTCCTCGGCTACGACGCCCTGGCGACCGGCGTACGCATGCTGCCGCTGGCCGGCGCGGTCTTCGTCGGCTCGGCGCTGACCGGGTACCTCACCCCGCGGGTCGGTATGAAGTGGACGGTCAGTGCTGGCATGGTCGGCGGCACCGTCGCCCTCGCCCTGCTGACCCAGGTGGACGCCTCGTCCGCGTACGGCGACCTCGTGGCGCCCCTGGTGATCCTCGGCCTGGCCATCGGGCTCGCCCTCTCGCCCTGCACCGACGCGATCATGGGCGCCTTCCCGGAGTCCGAACTCGGCGTCGGCGGCGCCGTGAACGACACCTCGCTGGAGCTGGGCGGCTCGCTCGGCATCGCGATCCTCGGTTCGCTGCTCGCCACCTCGTACTCCGACCACCTCTCGGACGCCACCACCGGAAGCAAGCTCCCGGCGAGCGCTCTGGCCACCGCGCAGGACTCGGTCGGCGCCGGGTACGCCGTCGCGCAGGGCATCGGGGACAAGGCCCGGCAACTCGCGACGCAGGCCGCCCAGGCGACCGACCCCCAGCAGGCCGCGCAGCTCAAGGCGCAGGCGGGTCAACTCGCGCAGGGCGCCCAGCAGATGAAGGACGCGGTCGGCGCGTCCTTCGCGGACGCCGTCGCCCACACCAGCCTGATCGGCGCCGTGATCCTCGGCGTGGGCACGCTCGTCGTGGCCCTGCTGCTGCCCCGTGGCAACAAGGCCAACGCCATGGCGGAGCTGGTCACGGAAGAGACGAAGGAGACGGACAAGGCGAACGAGCGGGCGACCGTGGGCTGAGCCACGACTCGTCGTCGGACGCACGCGCGCCCCCGCTTCGGACGGTCCGGTCCGAGGCGGGGGCGCGCGTATGTGTGCTACGAGGCTTACCGCTTACGCCTGTTGGGCCGTCCGGCGGTGGTGACCGTCGCAGTCACGTCCGCCGTACGTCTTCTTGTGGCCGCCGTGCTGCTTGCGGCAGTGCTCCTTCTTCTCCTTCGCCTTCTCCACCTTGACCGTGACGGTGGCGGTGGCCGTGTTGCTGGTGACCCGGTTGCCGTTCGGCTCGATCGCCGTCGCGTGCGCGGTGTTGGTGACCGCGCAGCGCATGACCTGGTGCTCGGCCTTGCCGTGGTCCCCGCCGCGCTCCTCGGCCTTCTTGCACGGGGTGACATCGGACCGGGTGATCGTGTGCGTGCCGGTGCACGTGGTGCTCTCACCGGGCGCGAGGGAGGTCGCCTCACAGGTCACGCGCGCGACCAGATCGTCCGTGACCGTCACGTCGTTCAGCGTGATGCTGCCGGTGTTGGTGACCGTGTAGGCGTACTCGACCTTGTGCCCGACGCGGAACGGGCCCTTCGAGACGACCCGCTTGGTCAGGGTGAGTTCGGCCGCCGGTGCCGCCTCGACGGTGATGGTGGCGGTGGCCTCGTTGCTGGTGACCTTGGCGCCCGCCGCTGTGTTCGCCGTAGCGAGCGCCGTGTTGGTGACCTGGCCGGTCCGGGTGAGCCTCTGGCTGCCGTGGCAGAGGGTGCTCACGCCGGGCTGCAGGGTGGTCTCGTCACAGATGATGCCCGAGACCAGGTCGTCCGTGACCGCGACGTTGATCAGCGGGACATCACCGGTGTTGGTGACCCGGTAGACGTATGCGACCGTGTCCCCGACGTGGAACGGGCCGGACGACTCCACCCGCTTGTCCAGGCGGAGGGAGGTCGACGGGGCCTGCTCGACGGTCACCACGGCCACTTCGGACACGGAGGCCGGGCAGTCGGCGTTCCCTTGGTACCGGGCGGTGATCCGATGCGTGCCCAGGCCCAGGTCCGTCGTGGTGACCCTCGCGTTGCCCTGCGCGTCCAGCGTGGCGGTGCCGATGAGGGTGTCGTCGTCGAAGAACTCGACGGTGCCCGTGGGCGTGCCGGTGGTGCAGGTCACGTGCGCGGTGAGGGTGACCGGCTCGCCGGGGGCGGCCGTGGTCGGGGTGGCGGTGAGCGTGGTGGTGGTCTCCGCCCGTACGGCGAGCGCCAGGCTGTGCCCGTACCCTGCGGCGACGGCGGTGGCGCGGACGTCCGGGGGAAGGAGCATCTCGACCGGCGTGAGGCGGTTGACGGCGGTACCGTCCCCCAACTGCCCGAAGATGTTGTACCCCCAGCCGAGGATGCGGCCGTCGGACGTGACCGCGAGACTGTGGTACGAACCGCCGGTGACGGCGGTGACCCGCGTGCCCGCGGGGAGGAGCACCTCGACCGGCGTGCTGCTGTTGACGGTGGTGCCGTCTCCCAGCGCCCCGTTGATGTTGAGGCCCCAGGCGAGGACGCGACCGTCGGACGTCAACGCCAGACTGTGCTGGCCGCCGCCCGCGATGGCGGTGATCTGGACGCCGGCGGGAAGGAGCGTCTCGACCGGTGTGAGGCGGGTGGTGAAGGTACCGTCCCCCAACTCACCCTCGGTGTTCAGGCCCCAGCCGAAGATACGGCCGTCGGACGTCAACGCCAGACTGTGATAGCCGCCGCCCGCGATGGCGGTGACCTGGACACCGGCCGGAAGGTGTACCTCGACCGGTGTGTTCGTGTTGGTGGTGGTGCCGTCCCCCACCTGCCCGCGGTCATTGAGACCCCAGGCGAGGACGCGACCGTCGGACGTCAACGCCAGACTGTGATCGAAGCCGACGGAGATGGCCGTGGCCCGGGTGCCCGCGGGAAGGTGCACCTCGACCGGTGTGCTGGTGTCGGTGTTGGTGCCGTTCCCCAACTGTCCCCAGAAGTTCGCCCCCCAGGCGAAGACGCGGCCGTCGGAGGTCAACGCCATACTGTGCACTTCGCCGCCCGCGACCGCGGTGGCCCGGACGCCTGCGGGAAGGTGCACCTCGACCGGCGTGCTGCGGTCGACGGTGGTGCCGTCCCCCAACTGCCCGTGGTTGTTGAATCCCCAGGCGAGGACGCGGCCGTCGGAGGTCACCGCCAGACTGTGGAAGTCACCGGCGGCGATGTCGGTGAGCTGCGTACCGGCGGGAAGGTGCACGTCGACGGGCGTGGTGGTGGCGGTGGTGGTGCCGTCCCCCAACTCGCCGTAGACGTTCCACCCCGTGGCCAGAGCGACGTCGGCCGGCGGGGACTGCTGCGCGCTTGCGGACGGGGCGGCCAGCCCGGTCAGGCAGAGCGCCGCGACCAGCGTGGCCACCATCGTCGTCAGTGCGCCGCGCGCACGGCCTCCCGGCCGCGTGCGCGGTGTGCGCGGGACGTCAGACGTACCCGGTGTGCTTGCGGTACCCGGTGCGCTGGATGTTCTCGGAGTTCTCGATGTTCTCGGAGTTCTCAGGGAATCGAAAGTGAATCTCACGCCCCTCTCCTACCGACCCCGCGCACAACCCCTGGGCCGACACCCCGGACCACCAGCCGAAACCCCCCGGCCGGCGCTACCCCGCGCCGCCGCTCGAGGAGTTGGCGCGGCCGGTCAGCGGGCGTGCGCGCAGAGCTCGTCCACCCTGCTCCCCGATGGCATCGACTCCTTCTCCTTCTCGGTGAGTTCGCGGCCCGCGAGAGCGCACACGCGGCCGGTCCAGTCCTCCGGGGCGAGGGAGATCAGCCGGGCGTCGCCGCTGTCGACGTAGGCGAGTCGTCCACCGGTTATCAACACACCGCCCCAAGGAGAAGAAGGAGCACTGCCACAAGCACCACCACAACCGGGATGACTGCCACGGCCATCCAACCCCCGAACCTTCTTGCGGTCGTCGGTCGTCTCTTACCCCGATGCACTACCCTGCGGCGCCGATCAACGGCCGCCGTACGGCCGTCACATGAAGCACGAAGGAAGGCACGGGGGAATGGCGATCGACTGGGACCGGCGCACCTGCGCACGCAAGGGCCATGTGACCTACGCACCGGACGACCCTCGGTTGCGCATCCGCCTGCACGCCACGACCGCCCTCGGGGAGGTGTGGCGCTGCCTGCGCTGCGGCGACTTCGCGCTCGGCGAGCCGCACGGCGCGGGACCGGCGGAGGACGCGCCGCTGGTACCGCGCGGCAAGGTGCTGCGTGACCTGTTCGTCCTGCGCTTCCTGGCGATCGAGCGGGCGTTGCGCGGGGTGTTCATCGTGCTGGTCGCGGTGGCGGTGTGGAAGTTCAGCAACAGCCAGGACGCGGTACGCCGCCTGTTCAACGAGTACCTGGACGTCCTCCGCCCCGTCTTCCGGCACTTCCACTACGACCTCGACCATTCACCGGTGGTCGGCACCATCCAGAAGACCTTCGGGTACAAGCACTCCACCCTGCTGCTGGTGGCCACCCTGCTGCTGGCGTACGCGCTGATCGAGATCATCGAGGCGGTGGGCCTCTGGTACGCCAAGCGCTGGGCGGAGTACCTGACGGTGGTCGCCACGGCCGCGTTCCTCCCGCTGGAGATCTACGAACTCAGCGAGCACGTCAGCGCCGTGAAGATCACCACGCTGACGCTCAACATCATCGCGGTCCTCTATATCGCCCTCACCAAGCGGCTGTTCGGCCTGCGCGGCGGGCGCAAGGCGTTCGAGGAGGAGCGGCACAGCGAGTCGCTGCTGGAGGTGGAGGAGTCGGCCGGGGTACTGGTCCGAGAGCAACCTGCCCGGTCCGCTTCAGGAGCACGAAGGAGCCCGTGATCCCCGCCATGCGCAAGCCCCGACCGCCGTCCGGCAAACACGTGCTCAACGTCCGCAAGCCCTACTTCGACCTGATCGCGACCGGTACCAAGACGATCGAGATCCGCGTCGGCTACCCCAAGATCCGCCACATGGCAGCCGGAGACAGCCTGCGCTTCGTCTCCGGCACGGACTCCCTGCACACCTGCATCACCGAGATCAAGGAGTACGGCTCCTTCGAGGAGATGCTGGCTGCGGAGGACAACGTGGCGATCGGTGAACCTGGCCTGAGCCGCGGGGAGTTGCTGACAGTGTGCCGCGACATCTACCCACCGGAGAAGGAGGCGCTCGGCGTCTTCGCCATTCATGTGGCTCTGCTGCCGCGGTAACGGGGTGCTTCTCCGACGAGGCGAGGCATGGCCACGCTCTCGCGAATCACCTCGTCACTGAGCCGGAGGGCTCGGAGCAGGCGGGCGGACTGCGGCGCGGGCAGGTGGCCGCTCCGCAGTGCGCAGGTGCGGAGGAGGTCGCGGGCGGCCTGAGCTTCCTTGGGCTCCAACAGGTCGGTGACGCGGGGGTCGGCCAGGCACTCGCGGGCGGCGTAGCCGTCGGTCGCGGTGATGGTGCGGCGGTGGAGTTCTTGGGCGATGCGATGTGCCGCGGTGCCGTCCGGCTGGTCGAGGAGATCCAGGATGGTCAGGCCGAGGCGGATGTCGAAGACGGTCGTGCCAGGGGTGGTCCGGCGTTGGACGTAGGTGTCCACCAGTTCGGAGAGCAGGTCGTCGGCGGGCTGATGGATGATCCGACGGCACATCACCGCCAGGCAGGAGGTGACGGCGTTCTCCCAGGGCTCGCCGGGTGTCGTCCGGGCCACGAGGTCTGCCGCGTGGGCCGGGTCACGGCCGAGCGCGGCGACTACGGCGACCTGTCGGCCGTCGAGCATCCGTTGCCCGATGCCGTTGTGCTTCTCGATGTGGGCCAAGGCGTCGTTCCAGCGGCCCGCGGTGGTCAGGGTGCGGGTGCCGTCGGCCAGGATCACCCGCCACAGCCACGCGCGCACCTCGTGACGGTCGGCGTCGCTGATGGTCAGGTCCGCGGGTATCCGGATGCCCTCGAACCGGGCGTCGGTGCTGTCGCTGATGGCGTGGTAGAGCGCGAGGAGACGGTGCCGACCGTCGTCGGTGTTGCCCGCGCGAATCTGAAGGCGGGCAAGGTTGACCACGGGTTCGAGTGCCCGGATCGCGGCCATGCCAGGGAGGGGCGTGGCGTGAAGGTAGGCGGCGGCGTGTTGGTGGCACCACTCCCGCGCGAGGTCGGGGAGGCCGAGGTCGGAGGCGATGAGCGCAGCCTGGTTGTAGACCGCGGATGCCAGGCCCTGGTCCGCTGTGGCCGCTGCGGTGTCGGAGAGTTCGGCCAAGGCATGGACGCGTCGCGCGAGGGGCAGGCAGGTGGGCCGGAAGCGGGAAACGAGGGGGAAGCGCTGGGCTGCGGGGCCATGCGGGTCCATGAGATCTCCCCAGAGGTGAACGGCGTGGGGCGCCCGCGGTCGGGCGACGGGCACCCCACGGTCATGGGCTACTGCCAGGTGACGCGGACGCGGTTCATCGGTGTGTCGAGGAGGAACACTCCGGGTCGCTTCTCGACCGCGGGTGCATCGGACGGAAGGATCTCGAACGTTGCCTCACGGCCGCGGAAGTCGCGGTCCCAAGTGCGGATGGCGTCGGCGACCTTCGCGGCCAGTTCCTCGCTGCCGGGGCCGTGGCCGATGACGCCGAACTCCCAGAGCCTGCCCCCCTCGGGGGTCTTCTCGTCCAGTAGACGCCGGGTGAGGTAGGTGACCGCGCCCTTGTCCACGGCGGCCGTGGACGACGGGTACGGGTCCTCGGTGAGCACCGTGCCCTTGGCGGTCTGCGGGAACAGCATCCGGATCAGTCCGGAGGGCAGGGAGCAGGAGACGAACAGCTCCATCCACTCCGGGCTCTCCATGGCGCGGACCTTCATGCCGGTCCATTCCTCGGTCCGCGGCTGATCCAGGACACCGGTGAGGGCGTCGGTGTCGATGTACTGCCCGGCCGGAGCCTGGAGCCGTACGGTGCCGTCCGCGCTGAGCGGGACGACGCGCCGGTCGTCGTCGGCGATGCCACGCCGCAGCGGCATGAACGTGTTCATCACGCTGCCGGACGACGTCCACCGGCCGTCGCGCTGCTCGTAGACGACGGAACGCGAGACGCTGCCCTTGAGCCGCTGGGGGGTGACGAGTCGGCCGCCGGGGGCGAGTTGTTCGAGCCAGGCGTGCGGGATGCCGTGCGCGCCGACGGTGGCGATGATCCGGTCGTACGGCGCACCCTCGCCGTGGCCGAGGGCTCCGTCACGGGTGAGCGCCTCGACATTGGTGACGCCGGCGGCGGCGAGGTGGGCGCGGGCGCCCTCGGCCAGGTCGTCATCGACGTCGATGGTCGTGACGTGCCCGTCGGGGCCGACGAGGTGAGCGATCAGGGCGGCGTTGTATCCGGTACCGGCGCCGAGTTCGAGGATGCGCTCGCCGGGCTGGGCCTGGAGCTGTTCCAGCATGAGGGCGACGACGCCGGGTTGGGAGGCGCAGGAGATCGACGTGCCGTCGGTGTCGTACTTGATGTGCACCGGTGCGTCCGCGTAGGCGTCTTCGAGCGGCGCGTCGGGGACGAACAGATGCCGGGGCACCGTGCGCAGAGCGGTCTCGACGGCGGTGGTGCGGGCGTGGCCGTTGGCCCGGATCTGGTCTACAAGGGCGTTGCGGAGCCGTTCGGCGTCGGTCTCGTACGTCGTGTGCATGTCGGTGATCACCGCGCTGACGCTATCGATCCCGGAGCTGGCTGCGGCCGTTGACGCGGTGTTGCCACTCGATCCCATGACTACCTCTCGTGCGATGTGAGACAGGGTGCGCTGGTCCGCGGAAGGCAGACCGGCGCGGTTGGCGTGGAAGATGACGTGGTGGGCGATGACGGCGCGCAGACCACGGGTCAGCTCGCCCTGGGCGGTGAGGTGAGCGAGGGCGGTGCCCGCCCGCTCGAAGGCGGCGATCCATTCCGCGTGGCCGTCGAGCGGCCCGCCGACGCGGCAGAGGCTGCGGGCTTCGGTGGACATCAACGTTCGCATCGCCGACAGCAGGGTGGGGGGCGGTTCCAGGGCCGGGGCGTCGGTGGTGGGTCGCAGCGCGGCGACCTTGCTCCGGGCGTCGGCGCGCAGGTGCTCGCCGAGCGGATCCGTCCGATCGGCAAGGTCCGGGCCGCGGTGCTGACGGCGCTGGAGGGATCGCAGGACGGCGCGGCGGGTCCCTGGCCGACCGGCACACCCGCCACCGAGGAGACCGTGGCCACGGCCGGCGCGCTGGCCGGTGGCGCACCGGTCGGCAGCCATCACCTGCTGGAGGCGATGCTGCGGACGGAGAACAGCATGGCGGCCAGGGTGCTGCGCGAACTCGGGGTCGACCCGGACGCGGTCGCCGCCAAGATCGACGAACTGGATCCGGAGGCGACCGCCGACGCCAACCCGGAGGAAGCCGCCGCGCGCAAGATGGACCTTCGGCTGGTCGACGACGAGGTGCACCTGATCCTCCGGGACCCGGCCACGGTCGCGCTCGCCAAGAAGGTCACCGAGTTGTCCGACGGCCCGATCCAGGGCGTCGGCCCGGTCGCGGGCATGTTCGTCCCGCTCTGGCAGTCGACCAACCAACTGCTGTCCCAGGTACGGGACATGCTCGAACCCGAGCCCGAACCCGAAGAAGAGGACGAGTCCACCGCTCACAAGCTGACCAAGGCCGTGCGCACGGCCCTCGTACCCCGGCTCCGCCGCTGAACCAGCCGATCAGCGGGCCGGTGTCGCTCGCGTCGGCTCCCCGCCGACAGCCGCCCGCGCGCACCGCAGGAGGAGAGGGCCGGTCCTGGTCAGGCCCCGGCGACCGCCTCGTCCAGACGTGTCCTCTCCTCCTCGGTCAGTGCGAGGTCCGCCGCCCTCGCCGAGTCGAGGATCGTCTCCGGGCGGCTCGCGCCCGGGATCGGGATCACTGTCGGTGACTGCGCCAACAGCCAGGCCAGGCAGAGCTGTTGGGGACTGATGCCCCGGTCCTGGGCGATCTCGTGGAACGCGCCGAAGCGCACCTCGCCGCGCAGCCTCGACGGACCGTCCAGCGAGCTGCGGGAGATACCGCCGAGCGGGCTCCACGGCAGGAACGCCAGGCCCAGTTCGGCGCACAGCCGCAGCTCGGGCTCGGCGGTGCGGACCGCGGGGGAGTACTGGTTCTGCACCGAGACCAGGCGGTCGCCCAGGATCTCCCGGGCCTGACGGATCTGCGCGGTGTCCGTGTTGGACAGGCCCGCGAGGCGGATCACGCCCTCGTCCAGCAGTTCGCGCAGCGCGCCGACGGACTCCTCGAACGGCACCTCGGGATCCGGCTTGTGCACCTGGTAGAGGCCGATCGCCTCGACGCCCAGCCGCTTCAGCGAGGCCTTCGCCGCCGCCTTGAGATGGGCCGGGGAGCCGGTGATGGTCCACGTGCCGTCCGCCGGTCGGCCCCGGCCGCCCTTCGTCGTCACGAGCACATCGGAGGTGTCGCCGCCGTAGGTCGCCAGCGCCTTGGCCACCAGGTGTTCGTTGTGGCCGGGTGCGTCGCCGGGCAGGTGGTAGGAGTCCGCGGTGTCCAGCAGTGTCACGCCCGCGTCCAGCGCGGCGTGCACCGTGGCCAGGGCGCGCCGCTCGTCGGGGCGGCCCTCGATGGACAGCGGCATCGCGCCCAGCCCGATCGCGCTCACGCGCAGGTCGCCAAGTGTGCGGTGGCGCATGGTCAGATGTCCTCTCCCGGCGTTTCGGCCGCGGTCCTCGACAGCCGATGCCGGTCGTACGAGGCGAGCGGGCGATGGCTGTTGATCGCAATTCTCCTGGCGTATCGGCCAGGGCTGAAGGGGAAGACATGGGCGTTCCGGCCGCGGCACCGAAAGAACCACGGCATCTGCGCGCTGCCGCCGACGAAACATCGGTGGCCTTCGACGCGTTGGACCGGCAGATCCTCCAACTCCTCCAGACCGAGGGCCGGATCAAGCTGAGCGAGCTGGGGCGCCGGGTGCGGCTCAGTCCGGCGGCGGTGACCGAGCGGGTACGGCGGCTGGAGGCCGCGGGTGTGATCACCGGGTACGGGGCGCAGGTCACCCCGGCCCGGCTCGGCTATGGCATCCAGGCCTTCATCCGGGTCAACCCGCACGGCGGCTACACGCTCAAGCATCCCCGCACTCTGGAGCTGCTGGAGCGTCCCGAGATCATCGAGGTCCACCACGTGGTCGGCGAGGACTGCTGGATTCTCAAGGTCGCCGTCACCGACACCGGCCACCTGGAGGACGTCCTGGAGCAGACCTCGGCGCTCGGCCGTACGACCACGTCGATCGTGCTGTCCTCCCCGGTGCCCCGTAAGCCGCTGCTCCCGCCGGCCTTGCCTTGACGCCGACGTCAACGCCTACGGTCGTACCCATGCGAATCGGCGAGCTGGCCGCGCGGGCCGGGACCACGACCCGGGCGCTGCGGTACTACGAGTCACGGGGGCTGCTGCCCGCGCGGCGGGACGCCCAAGGGCACCGCACGTACGACGAGCGGGACCTGAAGCTGCTGCGGCAGATCCGTACGCTGCGCGACTTCGGGTTCGACCTGGAGGAGACGCGGCCCTTCGTGGAGTGTCTGCGGGCCGGGCATCCGCAGGGTGACTCGTGCCCGGCCTCGCTCGTGGTCTACCGGCGCAAGCTGGACGAACTCGACGCGCTCATCGGCGAGTTGCAGGCCGTACGGGAGCAGGTCGGGGCTCAGTTGGCGCGCGCCGAGAGCGCGCGGGACGAGCTGGCCGCCGAGGCGCTGGTTCCGGGTGGTCCGGAACCCGTGTGCGAGCTGGGAGGGCATGAGCGGTGATCAAGCAGATCGCTGGTGTGGGCGATGTGACGGACGAGGACTTCGAGGCGGAGGTGCTGCGGGCGGAGCTGCCCGTGCTGGTGCAGTTCACGGCGGAGTGGTGCGGGCCGTGTCGGCAGTTGGCCCCGGTACTGGGTGAGATCGCCGCGGAGGAGGGCGGTCGACTGAAGATCGTGCAGTTGGATGTGGACCGGAATCCGAAGACCACGATCGAGTACGGCGTACTGGGCACGCCCACCCTCATGGTGTTCCGCGACGGTGAGCCCGTGCGGTCGATGGTGGGCGCCCGGCCCAAGCGGCGTCTGCTGGAGGGGCTCGCCGACGTGCTCTGAGACGACGCGAGCAGTACACGAGAAATCCCCCGAGCAATTGCGCTCGGGGGATTTCTTTGCGTATATTCGATAGTTCGCGACTTCGAATGGCATGCGTCGCGGAGAAGTTCAGTAGTCACAGTATATCCGCGCAGGAGCAGAATTGTCAAACGCCGACAACGCCGAATTCCAGGACGACGAATTGCGCCGGGAGCAGGAATTCATCGACGGGCTGTACGCGCGTGTGGACGCGCTGCGCGGTGACACCGAGGACTCCGTCACGGACGCGCTGGCGCAGGGCGACACGCCCATGCAGGCCCGGCTGGAGCGGGACATCCTCGTCGCCGAGCGCTCGGGGCTGCTGGCCGCGCTGAACGCCGTCGACGGTTCGCTCTGCTTCGGCCGTATCGATCTCACCTCCGGTGCGAGCCACCACATCGGCCGCATCGGGCTGCGCGCCGACGACACGGAGCGCACGCCGATCCTGATCGACTGGCGCGCCGATGTCGCCCGCCCCTTCTACCTGGCCACCGGGCACACCCCGATGGGCCTGCGCAGGCGTCGGCACATCGCCTCCGAGGGGCGCCGGGTCACGTCCCTGCACGACGAGATCCTCGACCTCGGTGACCGCGAGCGCACCGGCCACGAGGACCCCTCCGGCGACGCGGTGCTGCTCGCCGCGCTCAACTCGGCGCGCACCGGCCGGATGAGCGACATCGTGCAGACCATCCAGGCCGACCAGGACCGCATCATCCGCGCGCCCCACCGAGGCGTGCTGGTGGTGGAGGGCGGTCCCGGCACCGGCAAGACAGCCGTCGCGCTGCACCGGGCGGCCTATCTGCTGTACGAACACCGGGAGTTGCTCGCCCGCCGGGCCGTCCTCATCGTCGGGCCGAACCCCGCCTTCCTCGGCTACATCGGCGAGGTGCTCCCCTCGCTCGGCGAGACGGGCGTCCTGCTGTCCACGGTCGGTGAACTGTTCCCCGGGGTGAAGGCGACCGCGACCGACACCCCCGAGGCCGCCGCCGTGAAGGGCCGCGCCGACATGGCCGACGTGCTCGCCGCCCTCGTACGGGACCGGCAGGCGCTGCCCGACCCGGTGATCGCGATCGAGCACGACCGCGAGGTCCTGATGCTGGACGAGGGTCTCGTGAACGTCGCCCGCGAGCGCACCCGCGCGGCCAAGCTGCCGCACAACGTGGCCCGCGAGCACTTCGAGGGGCATGTCCTCAACACGCTGACCGACCTGGTCGCCGAGCGGATCGGCACCGACCCGTACGACGGCACCAACCTCCTCGACGCCAGTGACATCACGCAGATCCGCGACGAACTCGCCGAGAACCCCGAAGTCTGGTCCGCCATCGACCAGTTGTGGCCCCGGATCACCCCGCAGCGGCTGGTCGCCGACTTCCTCGCCGACCCCGAGGGGTATGTCTCCGACGAGGACGCCGCCGCCATCCGCCGCCCGGTCACCCGCGCCTGGACCACGGCCGACGTGCCGCTCCTGGACGAGGCGGCCGAACTCCTCGGCGAGGACGGCCGGTCGGCACGCGCCGCCGCCGAACGGCAGCGCGCGGAACAGGTGTTGTATGCGCAGGGCGTGCTGGATGTGTCGTACGCGTCCCGGACCTACGAGTTCGAGGACAAGGAGGACGGCGACCCGGACGCCTCGGAGGTGCTGTCCGCGCACGACATCATCGACGCGGAGCGGTTCGCCGAGCGGCACGAGGAGGCCGACCACCGCAGCGCGGCCGACCGCGCGGCGGCCGACCGCACCTGGGCGTTCGGGCACATCATCGTCGACGAGGCGCAGGAACTGTCGCCCATGGCCTGGCGGTTGCTGATGCGGCGCTGCCCGACCCGCTCGATGACCCTGGTCGGTGACCCGGCGCAGACCGCCGAGGCCGCCGGGGTCGGCTCATGGGAGCGGATCCTCGCGCCGTACGTCGAGGACCGCTGGGAGCACACCCGTCTCGGCGTCAACTACCGCACCCCCGCCGAGATCATGGACGTCGCCGCGAGCGTGGTGCGCGCGGTGAACCCCGGCTTCCGGCCGCCGAGTTCGGTACGGTCCACGGGCGTACGGCCCTGGGCGCGCGCCACCGACGACCTGCCCGCGGCCGTGGCCGAGGCGGTGAAGGAGATGACCCCGTCCCCCAAGCTCTCGACTTCGCTCGAGCAGGGAGGTGCCCCCATGGGCCGGCTCGCGGTGATCGCGCCGCGCGCACTGCACCGCTCGCTCGCCGCGCGACTGGACGGGGTGACGGCGGGCGCGGAACCGGATCTGACCCGGAGCGTGGTGCTGCTCGACGCGCGCCAGTCCAAGGGGCTGGAGTTCGACTCCGTCCTGGTGGTCGAGCCCGGCCGGTGCGGGACGAGCGACCTGTACGTGGCGCTGAGCCGGGCCACGCAGCGGCTGGGCGTGCTGTACACCGGCGACCTGCCGAAGCCGCTGGCGGACGCCCTCGCCTGAGGTCGCCATCCCTGAGGTCGCCACCGACCGGCCCCGCACGCCCGTCGGCGAGGCCGGTCGGTGGGCGGAGGCCGAGGTCAGGGGCGCCGGACCTGGAGCAGCTTGTCCGGCGAACCGGCGCCGGCCCCCGCGATCTTCACGGTGGCCGCCTGCCGGACCAGGGCGCCGCGCACCTGCGCCGGGGTGGCCCCCGGGTGAGCGGCGAGATACAGCGCCGCCGCGCCCGTGGCGTGCGGTGTGGCCATCGACGTACCGGAGGCGGTGGCCGTGCTCGTGTCGCTCCTCGACGAGTCGGAGACGATGGCCGCACCAGGGGCGAACAGGTCCACTGCAGGGCCCCAGTTGGAGAAGCGCGCGCGGGCGTCCTTGCGGTCGGCGGCGCCCACGGTGATGGCCTGGTCGACGCGGGCCGGGGAGTAACGGCTCGCCGGAAGAGCGTCGTTGCCTGCGGCCACCCCGTAAGTGACGCCGGAGGCTATGGAGTTGCGTACGGCGGCGTCCAACTGCGCGTTGGCAGGGCCGCCCAGGCTCAGGTTCGCCACGGCGGGCTTCTTCGCGTGTCGGGTCACCCAGTCGATGCCCGCGATCACCTGCGCGGTGGTTCCGGCCCCCTTGTCGTCCAGGACGCGCACGGCGACGACCTTCGCCTGTTTGGCGATGCCGTAGGTGGTGCCCGCGATGGTTCCGGCCACATGGGTGCCGTGCCCGTTGCCGTCGGCGGCGGTTCTGTCGTTGTCCACGAAGTCCCAGCCGTACGCGGCCCGCCCGCCGAAGTCCTTGTGGGTGATCCGGATGCCGGTGTCGATGACGTACGCCGTGACCTTCGCGCCCCCCGGTTCGGGCCAGGCGTAGCCGTGGTTCAGCGGGAGTCTCGGCTGGTCGACGCGGTCCAGGTTCCACGGCGGGGCCATCTGGACGTGGTCGAGCCGGACGGTGGTGTCCTGGACGACCGAGGCCACGCGGGGGTCGGCCGCGAGACGCCGGGCCTGCTGTGGACCGACGCGCACCGAGAACCCGTTGAGCACCTTCCCATAGGTGTGGCTGATTCTCGCCCCGTACGTCTCGGCGAGGTCCCGACCCGTGGCCGCCGGGTCCTTCGGTTCCCCCTTGAGTGTCACGATGTAGCTCCCGCTGACGGCGCCCGGAGCGTCGGCGCCGAGAACGGTCCCGACCGGGGCGGCTTGCGCGGGCTGGGCGACGGCCGAGAGTGCCACGACCGCACAGGCCGCGGTGACGCCGCTCGCCCAGCGCAGACACGCGCTTCTCATCGAAGCCATGACTGGAGTCCCCCTCCTCGACTCGGCGCATCCCGGCCGGGGTTCACCGTCCCTGGCCCACGCACGACCGGCACGCCGCTTGGCAGCCTCTCGTGCGGACCGAACCACCACAAGACCACCGAGGAGGGCGGAATCGGCCATATCGGCGAGGGGGAACACGGGAATGGTTGCGTGGAGTTTCGGACGGATCGGGGGCGGGCCGCGGGCGGGCGCGGCGCGGCGGTCAGAGCGAGTCGTCCGCCGCCTCCTCGCACAGCTTGCGCAGGACGTTGCCGCAGCGTCGGGCGTATGCGTGCTGCAGGCCGCGGGTCGCCGGGCCGCCCGCTCGGGCGTACCACTTGGCCGGGCGGCTGAAGGCGTTGATCGTCAGCCAGACCGTGCCGTCACCCGTACGATCCACGAGGAACGCCTCCTCGCCGCACTCCGGGTGACCCTTCAGCGTGCCGTACGCCCAGCCGACGCGGCGGTGTTCCTCCACGGTCCAGACCACGCGGCAGGGGGCCTTGACCATGCCCGCGAGGACGATCGTGACCTCGACCCCGGGGGCCGCCCGGTCCTTGTCGGCCAGGACGCCCACGCCCAGCGCCCGGTGCAGCTCCCAGGTGAGCAGCGCCTCGGCCGCCCGCCGGAACACCGCCTCGCCCTCGCCGATCCGTGCGCGCACGTGCAGCGGGTGGAACCCCTCGGGACAGTGGCCGGGCTCACGGGTGGCGCCGACGTCGTTGTAGGTGAACTCAGCCGAAGACATGGGCCCCAGCGTAAGGCGACCCCCGGCGGGCGCTTGCCCGCCGGGGGTCGTCGTGTCCGCTCTGCACGGACTGTGTCGCTACGGCCAGTTGACGTACTGGCCGACGGTTCAGCTCACGTTGACCGCGGTCCAGGCGGCGGCCACCGCGTTGTACTCGGTGCTGCCGGAGCCGTACAGCGCCGACGCCGCGCTCAGGGTCGCCGTACGGGCGCCCTTGTAGTTCGTGGTCGACGTCATGTACGTGGTCAGCGCCTTGTACCAGATCTGCAGCGCCTTGGCCCGGCCGATGCCGGTGACCGTGGAGCCGTTGTACGTCGGGGAGTTGTACGACACCCCGTTGATCGTCTTGGCGCCGCTGCCCTCGGCCAGCAGGTAGAAGAAGTGGTTGGCGATGCCGGACGAGTAGTGCACGTCCTTGTTGCCGGCGCTGGAGGACCAGTAGTCCAGGGACGCGCCGTCCTTGCTGGGCTTGTCCATGTAGCGCAGAGGGCTGCCGTCACCGTTGATGTTGATCTTCTCGCCGATGAGGTAGTCGCCGACGTCGGAGGAGTTGTTGGTGGCGAACTCCACGCCGGTGCCGAAGATGTCCGAGGTCGCCTCGTTCAACCCGCCGGACTCACCGGAGTAGTTGAGGTTGGCGGTGGCGGAGGTGACGCCGTGGCTCATCTCGTGACCGGCGACGTCCAGCGAGGTCAGCGGGTGGGTGTTGCCCGAGCCGTCGCCGTATGTCATGCAGAAGCAGCTGTCGTCCCAGAACGCGTTGACGTAGCCGCTGCTGTAGTGGACGCGGGAGTAGGCCGCGGTGCCGTTGTTCTTGATGCCGTTGCGGCCGAAGGTGTTCTTGTAGAAGTCCCAGGTGGCCTGCGCCCCGTAGGCGGCGTCGGCGGCGGCCGTCTGGTCCGAGCTGGAGCTGGAGGCCGACCCGGTGCCGAACACGTTGGTGGTGTTGGTGAACAGCGTGCCGGTGCCGGAGGTGCCGCGCGCCAGGTTGTACGTCTTGTGGCCGCCGCGCGAGGTGTCGTAGAGCTGGTACGACGAGCCCGACAGGTTGGTGCCGAGGGTGACCGTGCCGGAGTACAGGGTCTTGCCGGTGCCCGTGCCGGTCTCGATGGCCTGGTACTCGTGGAGCTTCTTGCCGGTGGCCGCGTCGGTGATGACGTGCAGCTCGTTGGGGGTGCCGTCCTCCTGGAGGCCGCCGACCACGGTCTCGTAGGCGAGGACGGGCGTGCCGTCGCCGGCCCAGATCACCTTGCGGGGCGCCTTGTCGGCGTCGGTACGGGTCGAGCCCGCGTCCTTGGCGGCGGTCAGCGCCTGGTTCTCCGCCTTCGAGGCGGCGACCTTCGGCGTGAGCGAGGCGACCTTGATGGTGGCCTTCGTCGCCCGGGTCACGCCCTCGGTCTTGTCGGCCTTCTCGTGGACGACGAGGTCGCCGCCGAGGACCGGGAGGCCGTCGTAGGTGCGCTCGTAGCGCGTGTGGACCGTGCCGTCGACGTCCTTGACGACGTCCTTGACGACGAGCTTCTCCTTGGCGCCGAGGCCTATCCGGTGGGCCGTGTCGGGCGCCGCGGTCTGGGCGTCGGCGATGAGGGAGGAGCGCGCCGACGCGGAGAGCGCGGTCGGGGCGGCGGCGAGGGGCTTCGCCGCGGCGGCCGGGGCCGCCGTGGTCTGGGCGGAGGCGGCACCGGCGGTCAGACCGGTGGTGAGCAGGGCTCCGGCCGCGACGGCGGTGGCGATGGCCAGGCTGGTGCGGTGGTGACGCGCGTTGGGGGGAGTCACGCAAGCTCCTTCTGTGGGGGTCCGTCAGGCGTGGGGGCCCGAGGGAAGGGTGAAGTTTGCGGTGCGGGTTGTCGTGCGGGGGAAGCCTGGCATTAACGGCGCGTACATGTCAGGACCCTGAAGTGATGTTGGCTGAAACTCGCCTGTCCACTTCGTGTTTCCGCCATGTGAACGGGCGTCGTTCCGGGGGCCAAGCCCCCCGGAACGACGCCCTGTCCTCGTGTTCGAGCCGCCTAGCGGAAGGTCTTACGGGAAGGTCACCTTCCAGCCATCGATGTAGCCGGTGTCACCGGAGTACATGTCCTGCACCTTGAGCTGCCAGGTGCCGTTGGCGGGAGCGGTGGAGGCGTTGACCGTGTAGGTCTCGTGCACATCGTCCGCGGAGTCGGAGATGTTGTTGTTCTTCAGCCGGTACGTGGTCCCGTTCGGGGCGACCAGGTCGATCCGGAGGTCACCGCGCCAGGTGTGCACGATGTCGACCGAGACCTGGAGGTTCGACGGGGCGTTGCCGGTCACGCCGGAGACGTTGATCGACGAGGTGACCGCCGAACCGCCGTCCGGGATCGAGACGTTGGCCGAGTTCTCGAACACGGTGCCGCCGGGGGTGCCGCCACCACCGGAGCGCGCGCCGACCGCGACGGCCGCCCAGGCGTCCGCCACCGCGTTGTACTCGTTGCTGGAGGTGCCGTACAGCTCACCCGCCGCCGCGAGCGTGCCGGTGCGGGCCGCCGCGTAGTTGGTGGTGGACGTCCACTTGGTGGTCAGCGCCCGGTACCAGATCTGGAGCGCCTTGTCCCGGCCGATGCCGGTGACCGGAAGCCCGTCGTAGGTAGGCGAGTTGTAGCTGACGCCGTTGATGACCTTGACGCCGCTGCCCTCGCTTAGCAGGTAGAAGAAGTGGTTGGCGATGCCGGACGAGTAGTGCACGTCCTTGTTGCCGGCGCTGGAGGACCAGTAGTCCAGGGAGGCGCCGTCCTTGCTGGGCTTGTCCATGTAGCGCAGCGGGGTGCCGTCGCCGTTGATGTCGATCTTCTCGCCGATGAGGTAGTCACCGGGGTCCGACGGGTTGTTGGCGTAGAACTCCATGCCTGTGGCGAAGATGTCGGACGTGCCCTCGTTCAACCCACCGGACTCACCGGAGTAGTTGAGGTCGGCGGTGGCGGAGGTGACGCCGTGGCTCATCTCGTGACCGGCCACGTCCAGCGAGGTCAGCGGGTCGTTGTTGCCCGAGCCGTCGCCGTACGTCATGCAGAAGCAACTGTCGTCCCAGAACGCGTTGACGTACGAGTTGCCGTAGTGGGTGCGCGAGTAGGCGCCCACACCGTTGTCCGCGATGCCGTTGCGCCCGAAGACGTTCTTGTAGAAGTCCCAGGTCTCGGCGGCGCCGTAGTGCGCGTCGGCACCCGCGGTCGCGGCGTTGGAGTTGGTGCCGTCGCCCCAGGTGTCGTTCGTCTGCGAGAACAGCGTGCCCGTGCCGGACGACCCGTGGTTGAGGTTGTACGTCTTGTGCCCGCCGCGCGCGCCGTCGGTCAGCGTGTAGTTCGAGCCCGACTGCGTGGTCGTCAGCGAGACCTGGCCGCTGTAGCGGGTGTTGCCGATACCGGTCTTGACGCCCTGGTAGCGGTACAGCTCCTTGCCGGTGGCGGCGTCGGTGATGACGTGCAACTGGTTGGGCGTGCCGTCGTCCTGGAGCCCGCCGACCACCGTCTCGTACGCGAGCACGGGGGTGCCGTTGGCCGCCCAGATCACCTTGCGGGGGGCCTGGTCCGCGTCGGTCCGGGTGGAGCCCGCGTCCTTGGCGGCGGTCAGCGCCTGGCTCTCCGCCTTCGAGGCGGCGATCTTCGGGGTGAGCGAGTCGACCTTGATGGTCGCCTTGGCGGCCTTGATGACCCGCTGGGTCTTCCCGGCCTTGTTCGTGTCGACGATCAAGTCACCGCCGAGGACGGGGAGTCCGGCGTAGGTGCGCTCGTAGCGTGTGTGCAGCGTTCCGTCGGCGTCCTTGACGACGTCACGGACGACCAGCTTCTCCTGGGAGCCGAGGCTGATGTCCCGGGCGGTGGCCGCCTTCGCCGCGTCCGCGTCGCGGATCAGCTCCGTGCGTTGCGAGGGAGTCAGCTTCACGGCGGCGTGGGCGGAGTTGAGCTTCCCGGCCGTGGGCGCGGCCGGCGCGGCGCTCGCGGCGCCGGACTGGACGGCTGCGGCCAGCAGGGCGGAGACGCCGACGAGGGCGACCGCGGCGGCGCGACGGGAGGGAGTGTGGGAGGTGTGTCTGCGAGAGGAACTGCGTCTCAACACTGACTCCTTCTGCGTGGCCGCGCACTGGCGCGGCCGGGGGGTACCGGACGGAAGGTGGACCGTCCGGGCAGAACAAGCGGAACGCGGAACCAGGAGCACGAGCATGGCCTGCTACGGCACAGCCGTGGCACTGTGGGGTGGCTGTGGAGCGGGCCGTGGGGAAGCGTGCCAGGAGAACCGGGTGATTGTCAGGTCTGCGTCAACAGATTGGCTGGAAAGGCTCCGTTGCCCGGATGGTCATGTTCGTTATACGGACTGTTCACCGAAGGCGCCCGATGCGGACTGTCCGCCGAAGGCGCCCGGTCTTGCCGCTTCGGTCCGCGGTGCCCGTACCGCCCGCGTCATCGGCACCGGCCGGGCGGCCTGTTGCGGGACCCGTACGGTGATGCGCGTCGCGAGGTGACGCGGTTCGGTATTGGACTGCCGACTCTGCATTCGAATGCAGCCTCTGCATTCGACGGCCTTCTCTGTGTTCGGTGGCCTTCTCTGCATTCGACTGCCGCCCCTGTATTCGAGCAATGGCCCTTCCATGTTTCGCGTGCGCCTGCGCTCCGTTGACATGTGCCGAAGGCGCCTGAAAGGCTCGTCGCCGCGCGCGTGACTTCGGAATTCACTCGCAGTCAGTCTTGATAAGAATACGGGGAGATGAAATGAAGATCGGTCGTGTTCTGTCTGCCGCTGCCGTGTCCGGCTCTCTCTTGTTGTCCTCCATGGCCGCCTCCACCACGGCGTCGGCAGATGTCCGGGGCGCCGTTCCGGCAAGTGACATGCATGTCCTGAGCAACGAGCAGTTCGCCACGCTGTCCGCCTCGCGATCGCTGCCGCTGCCCGCCTCCTCGGGCCTTTCGGACGGGCCCTCGTCCGCGGCGCGATCGGCCCTGGCGAACCATTGGAACCAGCGCGTGAAGGTGTGGAGCAAGGATGCGAACGGCCTGAGGATTCCCACCCGCTTCGGAAACGGAGAACTGGGCTGGAGTCACTTCTCGCGCCCGCACAACATCACCAATACGAAGGTGATCAAAGTGATCACCAGCGAGCATCCGGAACGGCAGACCCCGGAGGAGAGGCGGGGCAATCCGCATCGCCTCAAGTACGGCGGGGTGTTGGTCGACGGTCGCGGCCGTGTACTCGCCCGGCTCCGGGCCTGGGTGCAGAACGCGAAGAAGACGCAGGACGGGCGATTCTCGGTCACGGACGGCAGCGGTATCGTCGGCGTCATCACCGCCTACTGCACGGGGCGGCCAGGAAACAAGTGCCCGGATGCGGTGAACCGCGCATGAGGATCGTCCCCACAGCGCCCGACGAGTGGCACCCCCACATCACCGTGGCAGGTCCCGAGTACGAGGGCTTGCTGTACTGGCTGCGCAGCTTCGTCGCGGTACCGCTGACCGGCGACGCCCTGGTGTTGCGCGGTGTCCTGCCTCCCCGCGGCACGGACGGCGGCCCCCGAGTGGCGCTGTGGAACGGGCGCGACCTGTCCTCGTCGGTCGCCTTCGACATCGCCCTCACCGATGCCGAAGGCGACCTGCTGGACCCCCTTCTGCACATCCTCGCGCTGCGCCGCCTGGCGGCCGACCACGCCGCCGGCCGACTCGCCGCACCTGCCGGGACGGACGGCTTCGGCATCCCCGTACACGACATGCGGCAGCGGTACGCGGAGATCGCCGCAGCATGCCGCCCCACGATCAGCGATGCCCTGGACCTGCCCCTGCGCGCCCTGACCGCGCAGGTGCAGGACCTGGAGGACTGCGCTCTGTGGGGCTTCGTCCTGGCGGACGACGCGACCGGCCGGTACTACGTCCGTGTCCCCGGCGAAATCAAGCCAGAAGAGATCATGGTCGGCGTCGACGTGCGGCTGCGTGACCGTACGGGGACGCCGAAGCGGCACGTGGGGATGCTCGACGTCTACCTGCCGAGCCTCGCCTACGACCGGGACCTGACGCGCCACCGGGTCGCGGACGGCGACGGGTACTGCGACATGGTCTGCGACGTGACGGAGTTCGTCGGCGGGCCCGAGGAATGAGGCAAGGTGGTGCGGACGACAGGTCCCAGAGGTGCGGGACCCCGTCCGCTCACGCCAGACTGTCCCGCCACGCCCGGTGCAGATCCGCGAACCTCCCCTTGTCCTCGATCAGTTCGGCCGGGCTGCCGTCCTCCACGATGCGGCCGTGTTCCATGACCAGGACCCGGTCGGCGATCTCCACCGTCGACAGGCGGTGGGCGATCACCACGGCCGTACGGCCGCGCAGCACCGTCACCATCGCTCGCTGCACCGCCTGTTCGCCCGGGATGTCCAGGGAGCTGGTCGCCTCGTCCAGGATGAGGACCGCCGGGTCGGCCAGCAACGCCCGTGCGAAAGAGACCAGTTGGCGCTGGCCCGCCGAGATGCGCCCGCCTCGCTTGCGGACGTCCGTGTCGTAGCCGTCCGGCAGAGCGCTGATGAAGTCATGCGCGCCGATCGCCTTCGCCGCACGCTCGATGTCCTCGCGGGTCGCGTCCGGGCGGCCGATCGCGATGTTCTCCGCGACCGTGCCCGAGAACAGGAACGCCTCCTGGGTCACCATCACCACCCCGCTGCGCAGCGCGGCCATGGAGAGGTCACGCAGGTCGACGCCGTCCAGCAACACCCGGCCGTGGGAGGGATCGTAGAAGCGGGCCAGCAGCTTGGCGAGGGTGGACTTGCCCGCGCCCGTGGAGCCGACCACGGCGACGGTCTGCCCGGCCGGGAGGGTCAGCGCGAAGCGGGGCAGCACCTCGCCCCCGGTGCGATAGCCGAAGCTCACGTCGTCGAACACGACCTCGCGGCCCGGCAGTTCCGTACGGCGCGCGGGAAGCTGCCGGGGCGCCGCGGGCTCGGGGACCGAGGGCTTCTGGGCGAGCAGACCGGCGATCTTCTCCAGTGAAGCCGCCGCCGACTGGTAGGAGTTGAGGAACATGCCGAGCCGGTCGATCGGGTCGTACAGCCGCCGCAGATACAGCACCGCCGCCGCCAGCACGCCCAGTTCCAGCGTGCCGTCCGACACCCGGTAGGCACCCCACAGCACCATGCCCGCGACCGCCGTGTTGGCCACCAGCCGGGAGCCGGTGACATAACGGGCCATCTCCAGCAGCGCGTTGCCGTTGGTGGTCTCGTGACAGCGGTTGAGCGTACGGAAGTCGGCGTCGTTCGCGGCCTCCTGGCGGAAGGCGCGCACCGGACGGATGCCGTTCATGGTCTCCACGAACTTCACGATCACCGCCGCGATCGCCGTGGACCGCTCCCGGTAGACCCGACCGGCGCGCCGCTGGTAGAGCCGTACCAGCAGATACAGCGGCCCGAAGGACGCCACGGCGACCACGCCGATGCCCAGATCCAGCCACAGCAGCATCGCCGCGATGTAGACGAAGGACAGGATGACCGTGACCAGCTCCTGGAGCCCCTCGTCCAGCAGCTCGCGCAGCGACTCCACGTCCGTGGTGGAGCGGGAGATGAGCCGGCCCGAGGTGTACCGCTCGTGGAAGTCCACGCTGAGCGCCTGCGCATGGCGGAAGATCCGGCCGCGCAGGTCCAGCAGGACGTCCTGGTCGACCCGGGCCGCGGCGACGATGAACGCCCACTGCAACGCCCCGGAGGCCAGCGCGCACAGCAGATAGCCGACGGCCACCGCGATCAGCGGCCCGTGGTCGTCACGGCGCAGCGCCGGTACGGCGGTGTCGATCGCGTACGCCACCAGCAGCGGGCCCGCCTGCACCGCCGCCTGCTGGAGCAGCAGCAGAAGCGTGGTGCCGGCCACCCGCGCCTTCATGGGCGCGAGCAGCGAGCGCAGCAGGGCGGCCGTGGCGCCCGGAGCGGAGGGCAGGACGTCCCGGTCGAAGGGGTCGTCGGCAGCCCGGGGGCGCGGCGCGTCCTGGGCGTCCCCGGTGGCGGGGGCGGACGTCGTGGGAGCCGTCATCGGTCGTCGTCCTCTTCTTCCTCCGTGGGCCGGCCCGACATGAGGAGGGCGTACTCGGCGTTGGTGCGCAGCAGTTCGTGATGGGTGCCGACGGCGGCGATCCGCCCGCCGGAGAGCAGGGCGACGCGGTCGGCCAGCAGCACCGTGGACGGGCGGTGGGCCACGATCAGGGCGGTGGTGCCCTGGAGCACCTGGCGCAGCGCGGCCTCCACGGCCGCCTCCGTGTGCACGTCCAGCGCGGACAGCGGATCGTCCAGGACCAGGAAGCGGGGGCGGCCGACGACGGCGCGGGCCAGCGCGAGGCGCTGCCGCTGGCCGCCGGAGAGGCTGAGCCCCTGTTCGCCCACCTGGGTGGCGGGACCGTCGGGCAGGGCGTGGACGAAGTCGGCCTGGGCCACGGCGAGAGCGCGGTGCAGCTCGTCCGTGCCCGCGTCGGTGCTCGCGCCCATGAGGACGTTGTCGGCGACGCTCGCGGAGAACAGGGTGGGCTCCTCGAAGGCGACGGCGACCATCGCCCGCAGCTCCTCGCGGCGCAGCTCGGTGATGTCCTGCCCGTCGAGGGTGATACGGCCCTCGGTCACCTCGTGCAGCCGGGGGATGAGCGCGGTGAGCGTCGTCTTGCCGCTGCCGGTCGCGCCGACCAGCGCCATGGACTCGCCGGGGCGGATGTGCAGGTCGATGTCGTCGAGGAGCGGTGTGGAGTCGGCGGGGGCGTCGGGGAAGCGGAAGCGGACGTTCTCGAAGCGCAGGCCCGTACCGGAGGGCCCGGCGGTGGGGACGGCGGGCGCGGCGGGTGTGACAGAGGCGGTGGGTGTGACGAGGGCAGCGGATGTGACGGGGGCGGCGGGTGTGGCGGGGGTCGTCTCCGTCTCCGGCCGCGCGTCCATCACCTCGAAGTATCGTTCCGTCGCCGTGGCCGCCTCCTGGCTCATCGCCAGCAGGAAGCCGATCGACTCCACCGGCCAGCGCAGGGCGAGCGCCGTGGAGAGGAAGGCGACCAGCGTGCCCGTCGACAGCGAGCCGTCCGAGACCTGCACGGCTCCCACCACGAGCGTCGCCCCGATGGCCACCTCCGGCAGAGCCATGATGACCGCCCAGATGGTCGCGAGCAGCCGGGCCTTGCGCAGCTCGGTGCCGCGCAGCTTCCCGGACAGCTCGCGAAACGCCCGCGCCTGGCTGCGGTGGCGGCCGAACCCCTTGATGATGCGGATGCCGAGCACACTCTCCTCGACCACCGTCGTCAGATCCCCGACCTGGTCCTGCGCCTGCCGGGCCGCGTGCGCGTACCGCTTCTCGAAGACCGCGCTCAGGGCGATCAGCGGCACGGCGGGCGCCAGCATCACCAGCCCCAGCGTCCAGTCCTGGAGCAGCATGATGACCACGCCGACCAGGATCGTCACACCGTTGACGAAGAGGAACGTCAGCGGGAAGGCGAGGAACATGCGCAGCAGCATCAGGTCCGTCGTGCCCCGGGAGAGCAACTGACCGGACGCCCACCGGTCGTGGAAGGCGATCGGCAGCCGCTGCAGATGCCGGTACAGATCTGCCCGCATCTCCGCCTCGACATGCGACAGCGGACGCGCCACCAGCCAGCGCCGCAGCCCGAACAGCAGTGCCTCGGCGACCCCGAGCAGCAGCAGATACAGCGCGCCCCGCCACACACCGGCAAAGTCGCGCTCCGCGATGGGCCCGTCCACCATCCACTTCAGTACGAGCGGGATCACCAGCCCCATACAGGAGGCGACGACCGCGACGAGCGCGGCGGTGACCAGGCGCGCGCGCACCGGTCGTACGAACGGCCACAGGCGCAGCAGCGTACGGACGGCCGAACGCTCGTCCGGACGGGGCCGTTCAGCAGGAGCTTCAGCGGAGGCAGGTGTCGTGGGCATCACCAGCGAGCCTACGGACTGACACGCACCGCGCCCACCGAGTTTTGGCCGGATCCCCGTCCACCGCTGGTCCTACGACCTGCGACTTCGGCGGCCCGAACGCCCGTGCCCGCACCCGGGGTCGTAGCGTCGCATCAGCCGATCGGCCGATGCCGCTTCGAGCGCCTCGGGCGATGTGCGCCGACCGCGGTCGGCGGGACGCTGCTGCCATGTCCGTCATCGAAGTCAGCGAACTGCGCAAGTCCTACGGCGGCCGGGCCGTCGTCGACGGCGTCTCCTTCGCCGTCGAGGAGGGCGAGATCTTCGGGATCCTCGGCCCGAACGGCGCAGGCAAGACCACCACCGTCGAGTGCGTCGAGGGCCTCAGGGTCCCCGACGCGGGCCGGGTCCGCGTCACCGGCCTCGACCCGATCGCCGACCACGAGCAGGTCACCCGCGTGCTCGGCGCCCAGCTCCAGCAGAGCGAACTCCAGGCCAAGCTCACCGTGCGCGAGGCGCTCGAGCTGTACGCCACCTTCTATCCACGCCCGGCCGACTGGCGGCCCCTGGCCGAACGCCTCGGTCTCACCGAGAAGCTCACCACCCGCTTCGCCAAGCTCTCCGGCGGCCAGAAGCAGCGGCTGTTCATCGCGCTCGCCCTCGTCGGCAACCCCCGCATCGTCGTGCTCGACGAGCTGACCACCGGGCTCGACCCGCGCGCCCGCCGTGACACCTGGCAGCTCATCGAGGACGTCCGGGCGGGCGGGGTCACCGTCCTGCTCGTCACGCACTTCATGGAGGAGGCCCAGCGGCTGTGCGACCGGATCGCCGTCATCGACCGGGGCCGTATCGCCGCTCTGGACACCCCTGAGGGACTGATCCGGCGCTCGGCGGGCGCCACCGTCGTCAGCTTCCTGCCGTCCGCGCCGCTGGACGAGCGGGAGTTGGACGCCCTGCCCGAACTGGCCTCCCTCGCCGCGAAGGACGGCCGCATCACGCTCTCCGGCACCGACGCGACCGTCAACGCCGTCATCACGCTCCTCGCCCGCCACCACATCACCGCCCACCAACTCCGTGTCACCGACGCCACGTTGGACGACGCGTTCCTGGATCTGACGGAGGCAACCGCATGAGTTCCCCGGCCCTCGACACCGCCGTACTGCGCACCGAGGTGCGCCTCTTCCGCCGTGAACCGGGCGCGATCTTCTGGATCCTGCTGTTCCCCACCCTGCTGCTGGTGATCCTCGGCTCCATCCCGTCCTTCCGGGAGCACGACGACTCGCTCGGCGGCCTGCGACTCGTCGACACCTACGTTCCGATCGCGGTACTGCTCGGCCTGATCCTCGGGGGTGTGCAGGCCATGCCGCAGACCCTCACCGGCTACCGCGAACGCGGCATCCTGCGCCGGATGTCCACCACCCCGATCCGCCCCGTCACCCTGCTCGCGGCGCACATGGTGGTCTTCGCGGGCGCGGCCCTGGCCTCGGCGCTGCTCTCCCTTCTCGTCGGGCGGCTCGCCTTCCATGTGCGCCTGCCCGAGCAGCCGTTCGGGTACGTGGTCGCCCTGGTGCTCGCCGTACTGGTCGCCCTCTCGCTGGGCTCGGTGATCTCCGCGCTGTCCCGCACCACGAAGATCGCCGGTGCGCTCGGGAGCGCGGTGCTCTTCCCGATGATGTTCTGCGCGGGGTTGTGGGTGCCGGTGCAGGCCATGCCCCACCTCCTCGCCCGGATCGTCGGCTACACCCCCTTCGGCGCCGCCGCCCAAGCCCTGGACCAGGCCGCCGCCGGGCACTGGCCGGCCCTGACCCACCTCGGCGTGCTCGCCGGGTGGACGGTGCTGCTCACCACCGTGGCCGCGCGCCGGTTCCGCTGGGAGTGAGCCCGGCGTGCCGGACACTGGGGCCATGAGGATCGCCGAATGGAAGCCGCGCCGGGCCACCTTCGCCGACTGGGGGCCGTACGCCTTCCTCGGCGTGGGTGTCCTGACGGCGGCCGGCTCGGCCACGCTGGTCGGCATGTCCCGGGACGCGCTCTACGGGTCCGCGGCCCTGGTGGTGGCCGCCCTGGTCCTGGAACTGGGCCGGGGACGGGTGATGCCGAGGCAACCGCAGCACGGCAGGGCGAACACCTTCTTCTACTTCGGACGGTGGGCGATCTCGTTCGTTCTCACCTGGCTCAACCCGTTCTTCGCCTTCTACGCCCTCACCGGCTACTACACGGCCGTCTACCAGTTGCCTCGCCGACTGGTGATGCCCGGTCTGTGCCTGACGGCCGTCACCATGACCGGCAGCGAGATCGGCGGCATGCCACCCCACGGGCTGGTCCTGTGGTTCGGGTTCGTCGTGGTGTTCGGCGTCAACATCGGCATCGTCGCCCTCTTCACCCGGTTCGCCGAGCAGGAGCAGATCCGCGCCACCGCCCAGGCCGAGACCATCGCCGAACTGGAGCGCACCAACACGGCCTTGCAGCAGGCCCTCGACGAGAACGCCGCCCTGCACGCCCAACTCCTCGTCCAGGCACGGGAAGCGGGCGTCGCCGACGAGCGCAGGCGGCTGGCCGCCGAGATCCACGACACCCTCGCCCAGGGCCTGACCGGGATCATCGCCCAGCTCCAGGTGGTCGCGAACGAGGCCGATCTGCCCACGGCCCGCGTCCACTTGGAGCGTGCCGCCACACTGGCCCGGCACAGCCTCGGCGAGGCCCGCCGCTCCGTGCACAACCTCGCGCCGGTCGCTCTCGACGCCGACGGTCTGCCCGAGGCGCTGAAGAAGACGGTGGCCGAATGGGGCGAACGCACCGGTGTCCGGGCCGACTTCACCGTCACGGGCCTCACCGAGCACCTGCACGACGAGGTCTCGGCGACCCTGCTGCGGATCGTCCAGGAGGCCCTGTCCAACGCCGCCCGTCACGCCCGCGCCACCCGCGTCGGTGTCACCCTGTCCTTCATGGGCGACGAGGTCACCCTCGACATCCGCGACGACGGCCGCGGCTTCGACCCCCTCGACGTTCCGGCCCGCAGCCGCGCGGGCGGCTTCGGCCTGGACGGGATGCGCGCCCGCGCCGAACGCATCGCGGGGTCCTTCACCATAGAGTCCGAACCGGGGCACGGCACGGCGATCTCGGCTCGCGTACCGTTGGTGCGCCATGACCGATGAAGCCACGACCGACGACGCCACGACCGGCGACGCCGTGACCCATGATGCCGCGACCGTGATCTCCCTGCTGATCGTCGACGACCACCCCGTCGTCCGGGACGGTCTGCGCGGCATGTTCGAGTCCGCGCCAGGATTCACCGTGCTCGGCGAGGCGGCGGGCGGTGTCGAGGGGGTGGCCAAGGCCGCCGCGCTGGACCCGGACGTGGTCCTGATGGACCTGCGGATGCCGGGCGGCTCCGGGGTGGACGCCATCCGGGAGCTGACCCGGCGCGGTGTCCGCGCCAAGGTGCTCGTCCTGACGACGTACGACACCGACTCCGACACGCTGCCCGCGATCGAGGCCGGTGCGACCGGCTATCTCCTCAAGGACGCCCCGCGCGAGGAGTTGTTCACCGCCGTGCGCGCCGCCGCCGAGGGCCGTACGGTCCTCTCCCCGGCCGTGGCCTCCCGGCTGGTCTCCGCGGTCCGCGCGCCCGCCCGCGGCAACGAACCGCTCTCGGCGCGCGAGCGCGAGGTCCTGGCGCTCGTCGCCAAGGGCACCTCCAACCGCGAGATCGCGCGCGAGCTGTTCATCAGCGAGGCCACCGTGAAGACCCACCTCACCCACCTCTACGCCAAGCTCGGCGCCAAGGACCGCGCGGCGGCGGTCGCGGTCGCCTACGACCGGGGGATCCTCGGCTGAGCGCGTCCCCGGCGGACGTACGACCGAGTGTCCCCAGCGGCCGTACGACCGAGTGTCCCCGGCGGACGTACGACACGGATGCGCGGGGGCGCACATCGGCGCGGCACCGCGCACTCCTCCACGAGGCCCGAGTCGGGACTGAGTTGTGACAATCACGGGGATCCTTGAAGGCGGGGCGTGTGATTGATTTGTCCTCATGCGCGCGCGAGTCGCGCAGGTGTGCGGGCCTGATCAGGCCGTGCGAGGGGAGACAGAATCGTGAACGGGCGACCGATATCGGGGGCGTCGGTTGACGCGCGGGGGAGAGCGGCTACGGGACACGGCGGCCGGCGCGGCCGTACCGGACTGTCGGCGCTGATACTCGGCGCGGTGCTGGTCACCGCCACCGCGTGCGGCGGAAGCGGGGGTTCGGGCTCCGGCGGCGAGGACAAGGGCTCGGGCAAGACCGAGTCCAAGCAGTCGCAGGCCGTCGTCACCATAGCTCCGAAGAACGGCGCCGACGCCGTGAACACCAGCGGTGCGCTCGAAGTCACCGCCGCCAAGGGCAAGTTGACCGAGGTCGAGGTCAAGGACGCCAAGGGGCGCGAGATAGCCGGGGCCATCACCGGCGGGGGTGCCACCTGGACCCCCTCGACCCATCTGGCCGCGGCCACCACCTACAAGGTCCACGCCGTCGCCAAGGACGCCGCCGGGCTCACCTCCACCGCGGAGTCCTCCTTCACCACGCTCACCCCGAAGAACACGTTCGTCGGCCACTACACCCCCGAGAACGGCTCCACGGTGGGGGTCGGCATGCCGGTCTCGATCCGCTTCACCCGGGGCATCACCCACCCCGAGGCCGTCGAGAAGGCCATCACCGTCAAGACCGAACCGGCCGTGGAGGTCCGCGGCCACTGGTTCGGCAACGACCGCCTCGACTTCCGGCCGAAGGAGTACTGGAAGCCCGGCACCAAGGTCACCGTGAAGCTCGACCTCGACGGCGTCGAGGGCCGCCCCGACGTCTACGGCGAGCAGAACAAGACGGTGCGCTTCACCATCGGCCGCAACCAGGTCTCCACCGTCGACGCCAAGACCCACAAGATGGTCGTGCGGCAGGACGGCAAGGTCGTCAAGACCATCCCGATCACCACGGGCAAGCCGGGCTACGACACCTGGAACGGCCAGATGGTCATCAGCGAGCGGCTCACCGTGACCCGGATGAACGGCGAGACCGTGGGCTACGGCGGTGAGTACGACATCAAGGACGTGCCGCACGCCATGCGCCTGACCGAGTCCGGCACCTTCATCCACGGCAACTACTGGGGCGGCGGCACCTTCGGCAACGTCAACTCGAGCCACGGCTGCATCGGCCTGCGCGACGTGAAGGGCGGCTACAGCTCGTCCGTCCCGGCCGCCTGGTTCTTCAACCACTCGATCACCGGCGACGTCGTCATCGTCAAGAACTCCCACGACAAGACGGTCGCGCCCGGCAACGGGCTGAACGGCTGGAACATGTCCTGGGAGGAGTGGACCAAGTAGGAACCGGTGACGGTTCGCCCCTCGGGCCCGGTGTTCCGCTCGCACCGCTGTGAGCGAGCACACCGGGCCCGATCCCGTTAGTCCCCGTTAACCTTCCTGGCATGACTGTGCATCTCGAAGTCGCCGAAGGCGTGGGTGTGATCCGGCTGGACCGCCCGCCCATGAACGCCCTGGACGTCGCCACGCAGGACCGCCTCAAGGAACTCGCCGAGGAGGTCACGCGCCGCGAGGACGTGCGCGCCGTGGTCATCCACGGCGGGGAGAAGGTGTTCGCGGCGGGCGCGGACATCAAGGAGATGCAGGGCATGGACCACGCCGCGATGGTCGTGCGCTCCCGCGCCTTGCAGGACTCCTTCACCGCCGTCGCCCGGATCCCCAAGCCGGTCGTCGCCGCCGTCACCGGCTACGCCCTCGGCGGAGGCTGCGAGTTGGCGCTGTGTGCCGACTACCGCATCGCCGCCGAGAACGCGAAGCTGGGGCAGCCGGAGATCCTGCTCGGTCTGATCCCGGGCGCGGGAGGCACCCAGCGGCTGGCACGGCTGATCGGCCCCTCCAAGGCCAAGGACCTCATCTTCACGGGCCGGATGGTGAAGGCGGACGAGGCGCTGGCGCTGGGGCTGGTCGACCGGGTGGTCCCGGCCGAGCAGACGTACGCCGAGGCCCACGCCTGGGCCGCGAAGCTCGCCCAGGGCCCGGCGATCGCGCTGCGCGCCGCCAAGGAGGCGATCGACGCGGGGCTGGAGACGGACATCGACACCGGCCTCACGATCGAACGGAACTGGTTCGCGGGCCTGTTCGCCACCGAGGACCGCGAGCGCGGTATGCGCAGCTTCGTGGAGGAGGGCCCCGGCAAGGCGAAGTTCGTCTGAGCCGACGGACGCGCGAACCGGTGCGCGAAGCCCCCTTGACCCTCTTGCAGTTGACGCGATGTCTCACCCGCTGTCCCCCGAAGGAGCGGTTCGCGGAAGCGTCGCGCCACCCGTGACCCCGTCGCGTCGCGGCCGTTCGAAGAGCGTCGCCAACTGACCTGTCTCCGCAGGTCAGTTGGGGCGCCGACGCGACAAGGTTGCCGTAGGCATATGTCAACCGGACGCGACGCAATACGCCACCCCAGGGGCAGTTTTCTTCCGTAACGCCTCCACGCGCCACCCCAGCCGGTCATCATGGGGGCATGGCGGGGCTGGAGGGTGTGGAACAACCGCGGCGGCACAAGGGTGCGACCGCGGCACGCTGGTCACCTGCGGTGGAGGATGAACAGGCGCTCAGAGCACTGGAGTTGCTCGGCAGCCCCGCCGACGCGGAGGTGCGCCTGCCGTCCCGCCCGGAGTCCGCGGCCACCGCGCGCCGACTCGCCCAGGTCGTGATCCTGCGCCAGTGGGGCCTCTCCCCGAAAATGACCGAGGACGCCGTCCTGCTCGTCTCCGAACTCGTCGGCAACGCCGTACGGCACACGGGCGCCCGGGTGTTCGGGCTGCGGATGCGCCGCCGCCGGGGCTGGATCCGTATCGAGGTGCGCGACCCCTCCCGCGGGCTGCCCTGTCTGATGCCGGTCCAGGAGACGGACCTGGGCGGGCGCGGCCTCTTCCTCGTCGACAAGCTCGCCGACCGCTGGGGCGTCGATCTGTGGCCCCGCGGCAAGACGACATGGTTCGAGATGAGAGTCGCCGACCGCTGAACCGGCCGCGTGAATGTGTTGCGTGAACGTGTCGCGTGAACCGGCCCCGCGGCAGCCCTCCGAGTCGCCCGCCGGCCGCGGCTCCCGGGTCCCCGCGCCCGTACCGCCCGCGACCCTTACCCTCCACTAACGGTCAAATCGCCGGATTTCACCCCGGCGCGTCCTTAAATAGTGCGAGTGACCACCCCCGCCCCTCCCCCCGAACAAGGCCCCGCGGCCGATGTGGGCCCGTACGCGATGCCCGACCGTCGCTCGGCGCTGCGCGCGGGCGCCGGGCTCGCCGTCGCCGGTGCCCTCGTCACCGCCTGCTCCTCCGGTGACTCCGACGCCCAGTCCGCCGCCCGCGCCAGCGGCCCCGCGCAGTCCGCCGCCACCCCGTCCACCCGGGCCGCCGCCCCCGCGCCCCGCGCCTTCCCGCGGCAGCCCACGCAGATCACCCACGGCCCCCGCGACCGCCCCCGTGTGGCCCTCACCTTCCACGGACAGGGCGACCCCTCCTACGCCCGGTCGATCCTCGAAACGGCCGAGAAGAAGGGCGCGAAGCTCACCGTGCTCGCGGTCGGCACCTGGCTCGACGCACACCCCGGCCTCGCCCGCCGCGTTCTCGACGGCGGCCATGACCTCGGCAACCACACCCAGCACCACATCGGCATCAACACCCTGCCCGACAAGGAAGCCCTCGCCGAGATCCGGGGCTGCGCCGACAAGCTGGACAAGCTGACCGGTTCCATCGGCACCTGGTTCCGCCCCTCCCGCGCCCCGCGCGCCACCCCGCGCGTCGAACGCCTGGCCCGCCGCGTCGGCTACCCGCACGTCCTGTCGTACGACGTCGACTCGCTCGACTACACCTCGCCCGGCGCCCCCGCGATCACCCGCAAGGTCATCGGCGAGATCCGGGGCGGATCCGTGGTGAGCCTGCACTTCGGGTACGCGGACACGGTCGCCGCCTTCCCCACCCTCCTGCACGAACTCGACCGCCGCGGCTTCACCGCGGTGACCACCACGGAGCTGCTGAGCTGATGCCCCCCACCACCCTCGCCCGCGTACTGATCGCCGGCGCCGCCCTCACCGCGCTCGCCGCGTGCAGCGGCGGAAGCCCCACCAAGAGCCACGCCTCCAAGTCCCCCAGCGCCCCCGCGACTTCGCAACAGAAGACCGTCCAGGGCCTCACGGGCATGCCCCCGGTGCTCGACCCCGAGGACGTCTACGCGGCCGACCGTCCGGGCCGGCTCTCCCCGGTGGTCAAGGACTTCCCGTCCCTCGTCTACGTCCCCAACACCAACTCCAACACCGTGTCGGTCATCGACCCGAAGACGTACAAGGTCGTCCGGACGATCCCGGTCGGCGTCCAGCCGCAGCACGTCGTCCCCTCCTGGGACCTGAAGACGCTGTGGGTCAACAACGACAAGGGCAACAGCCTCACCCCCATCGACCCGAAGACCGGCAAGGTGGGCAAGGCCGTCGACGTGCACGACCCGTACAACCTGTACTTCACGCCGAACGGCAGGTACGCGATCGTCATGGCCTCGCTCGACCGCCAACTGGTCTTCCGGGACGCGCACACCATGAAGGTCGCCAAGTCCGAACCCGCGACCTGCTACGGCGTCAACCACGCCGACTTCTCGCTCGACGGCCGCTACTTCATCGTCTCCTGTGAGTTCAGCGGCGAACTGCTCAAGGTCGACACCGAGAAGATGAAGGTGATCGGCAAGCAGAAGCTCCCGTTCCACGGCGCCATGCCGCAGGACGTGAAGGTCGCCCCGGACGGCAAGAAGTTCTACATCGCCGACATGATGGCCCACGGCCTGTGGATCGTGGACGGCGACAGCTTCGGCAAGCCCACCTTCCTGCCCACGGGCAAGGGGGCGCACGGCCTCTACGTCAGCCGTGACTCGCGCGAGATGTACATCTCCAACCGTGGCGAGGGCACCATCTCCGTCTTCGACTTCCCGAAGAACCGGCTGGTCAAGAAGTGGCGTCTGCCGGGCGGCGGCAGCCCCGACATGGGCGGTGTCTCCTCGGACGGCAAGGTGCTGTGGCTGTCGGGCCGCTACAACTCCGAGGTGTACGCGATCGACACCACCAGCGGCAGGCAGCTCGCCCGGATCAAGGTGGGCAGCGGCCCGCACGGCCTCGCGGTCTACCCGCAGCCCGGCCGCTACTCCCTGGGGCACACGGGCATCTTCCGCTGACGTGTCCGTCGGAGCACCCACTGACGTGTCCGCTGACGTAAAGGGAACGACCAACACGCCGCCGAACGAGTGATGATCCGCGGTCCGTCGGCGCGCAGCCGCGAGGGTGTTGCCATGACCACAACTCGCCTGCGCCGACGGGCTGTCGTACTCGCCGCGTCCCTGGCGGCGCTCTTCGCGACCACCGCCGCCACCGCTCCCGCCGCCCCTTCGGCCCCCGCAAAGGCCTCGGCCCCCGCGAAGGCCGAGATCGGCTGCCCCTGGTTCGCCGACCCGCTCACGGCAGCCGCCGACCACCGGGTGGACCTCGACCGCATCACCCCGCGGCCGGTCTGGCGCACCACCTGCGGCACGCTCTACCGCAGCGACAGCCGCCCGCCGTCGACCATCTTCGCCGAGGGCTTCCAGCCCAGGGACGTCGTGAACGGCCAGTACGACGTGGAGAAGTACGTCCTGGTCAACCAGCCCTCGCCGTACGTCTCGACCTCCTACGACCACGACCTGTACAAGACCTGGTACAAGTCGGGCTACAACTACTACATCGACGCACCCGCCGGTATCGACGTCAACAAGACCATCGGCGACACCCACAAGTGGGCCGACCAGGTCGAGGTCGCCTTCCCCGGCGGTATCGCCCGCCAGTACGTCATCGGGGTCTGTCCGGTCGACAAGGCCACCAAGACGGAGAAGATGAGCGAGTGCCAGAGCAACCCGAACTACCGGCCCTGGCACTGAGGTTCAACGCGCCATGAGCAGGGCCTCCGCCCCCACCGGCCGGTAACCGGCGGCCTGGAACGCCCGCAGGCTGCGGGCGTTCCCCGGGGCGATCTGGGCCCACACGGGCTCGGTGGCCAACTGCCGGGCCGCCGAGGCGAGCGCCCGCCCCAGCCCCCGGTGCCGGGCCCCCTCCGCCACCTCCACCGCGGCCTCCAGCCGCCCGGCGACCCCGCGCCCGAGGACGAGTACACCGCCGTCCGCCGCCCATACCCGTACGTCGTCCCGGCGGGTGCGCGCCCGCACGACCCGGGGATGCTCGGGGTCATCGAACTCCCGTAGGGCGAGAGGCGGTTCGCCGGGCAGCGGGGCGGCGACGGTGAGTACGTCGGTGGTGTCGTGCGCCCGGCCCGTGCGCTCGATGAACGCGGCCAGGAACAGCGGGTTCATCGAGGCCGCGAGCGCGTCGCAGTCGAGCGAGCCGAGCGACTTGCGCACCCATCGGGGGTCCTCGTCCGTGAAGACGACCGTGTGTGCGGTGAGGGCGAGCACCCCGGCGTCGCGGTGCGCGTGCTGCCGTACGACCGTGAGGCCGCCGTCGGCGGGAGGAAAGACCCCGCGGGCCGCCGCGTCCAGGATCTCCCGCAGGCTGTCGGGCATGAGGTTGCCCCCTCTTTCGCTCGTGTCTCCGCTTGAGTCTCCACCCGCTGGAAGCCCCAGACTCGCAGACATGAACGACGACGGCACCGACCTGTTCACGATCGGCGACCTGGCGCGCGCCACCGGGCTGACGGTGCGCACCATCCGCTACTGGTCGGACGAGGATGTCCTGCCCCCGGTGGCCCGCTCCTCGGGCGGCTACCGGCTGTACGACGCCACGTCCGTCGCCCGCCTGGAACTGATCCGCACTCTGCGTGAACTGGGCCTCGGTCTGAACGACGTACGCGCGGTGCTGGCGGGCGAGACCTCGGTCGCGGAGGTGGCGGCCACCCATGTGGCGGCCCTGGACGTACAGATCCGGTCGCTGAAGGTGACCAGGGCGGTGCTGTCGACCGTGGCCCGACGTGGCTCGAACGCGGAGGAGATGACCCTGATGAACAAGCTGGCACGGCTGTCGGCGGCCGAACGGCAGCGGATGGTGGAGGACTTCGTGGAGGAGACACTCCACGGACTCGACACCATCGACCCGGAGATCCGGAACCGGATGCGTGGCTCGGCGGCCGAACTGCCCGAGGACCCGACGCCCGAACAGGTCGACGCCTGGGTGCAGTTGGCCGAGATGTTGCAGGACCCCGAGTTCCGGGCGCAGATGCGCAAGGCGGCGGAGTTCAACGCGGCCGACCGGGGGCCGGGTGCTCCCTCCGGAGAGTCCCTGTGGCTCGTCAGGCGTCTCGTCGAGCTGGCGGGCCGGGCCCGCGGGCAGGGCATCGCACCCGAGGCCCCCGAGGCGGACGCGGTGCTGCGGGAACTGTTCAGCCACGCCGTCCCGGCCGCTGTACTGGAACGCCTGGAGACGGCCTTCGACGAGCGGCTCGCCCGCTACCGCGAACTGCTGTGCATCGTGAAGGACCAGCCCGCGCCTCCGCACACCGAGGACTTCGCCTGGTTGCTCGCGGCACTGCGGGCACGGGCGTAACGGCTCGGGCGCAGCGGGTGGTTCAGACCCTCCCCAGAGGCACGTGCGGCCCGGCGGGCAGCTCTATGCCCACCGGGTCGCCCGGCCGCACCACACCGCCCGTCACCACGATGCCCATGATCCCGGCCTTGAAGCGGGGCCGCCCGTCCTCGCCCCGCTCGATGACCTGCTTGAGCAGTCCCTTGGCGAAGCCGTCGATCTGGGCACAGGGGTTGCGCAGCCCGGTGACCTCCACGACGGCCTCGTCCCCGAGATGCAGCCGGGTTCCCCGGGACAGGCCGAGCAGATCGATCCCGCGCGTGGTGACGTTCTCCCCGAGCTGCCCGGCGGCCACCTCGAACCCGGCCATCCGCACCTCGTCGAACAACTCCCCGTGGATGAGGTGCACTTGGCGCAGATTGGGCTGCGTGGGGTCCTGCCGCACCCGGGACCGGTGCTTGACCGTCTCCCCGGCGTGCACATCCCCTTCCACACCGAGCCCCGTGAGCAGCCGGATGCTCTCCCGGTTCGGCTTGGTGAAGCTGTACACCCCGTTGCTGCTGACCGCTCCGACCGTCCCGCTCATGCTGTGAAGCCCCTCTCCGGTGCGACTGCCCTTTCGATGACAGGCCGATCGTAAGTCGGGGACTCACGCCCCCAGTTCGGCCAGGCGTGCCCGTACCCGCTCCAGACCGGCCGGGTCCTCGTGGTCCTCGTAGCACTTCTCCGCGGTGCGCAGGTCCGCCGCCTCCTCGGCCGGGCGGTCGCCGAGGCGATGGCAGCGGGACCTCAACTCGGCGGCGTCGGCGAGCTGGAGTCCCGCCCCGGCCGCGTTCATGGCCTCGACCGCCTTGTCCAGGCACACCCGCGCGAGGTCGGCGTCGCCCGCGTCCAGGTGCGTCTCGCCCAGACTCATGTAGACCCGCGCCTCGTTGTAGGAGTCACCACCGCCGGACAGCTCACGGAACTTCACCAGCGCGCCGTTGAGCCCCGCGAGCGCGGCGGAGAAGTGCCGCTGCCGGGCCTGCGCGCGGCCGATGTGGTGCTCCAGAAGGGCCTCGGCACGCGGTACGTCCCGCCACCCGTCCTCGCCCTCCCGGATCCGGCGCAGGACCTCCCGCGCCTCCTCGAAGCAGTCCTGGGCCTCCGCATACCGCCACTGCTTGAGACGGAGCAGCCCCAACGCCTCGACGGCGCTAGCCCGGCCGCGATGGTGACCGCAATCCCCGTCCGCGGCCACCGCCCCCGCGAGGGCGGCCTCGGCATCGTCGGGTCGGCCGACTCCCATGTATCCGAAGGCGAGTTGCACCAGCATCCGGCCCACCGCGCGCGGGTCACCGAACTCCGCCGCGCGCCGCCGGGCGGCCTCGACCCCGAGCAGATGCGTCTCGATCCACTGCGCGTGGAAGCCGAGCATCAGATGCAGGCCCCACATGGCCTCGCACAACTGCCATACGAGATCGTCGAATCCATGGTGGTCGGCCGCCCTGATGACGGCCGCCAGGTTCTCCCGCTCCCGCCGCAGCTCCGCGAGCGCCCGCTTGCGGTCCGCCGGATCGGACGACTCGGGCAGGACACGTCCCGTATAGGCGGGGCCGAGCCGCCAACGCAGCGGCAGGACACGGAAGTCCGCGTCCGCCGCGAACCGAAGATACGCGACGGCCACCCGCCGGACCGCGGTGGCCATACGACCATGCCCGTCCTCGGCGATCGCCAACTCCCGTGCGTGCGCCCGCCCGAGGTCGTGGAAGCGGTAACGCTCCTCCTCGACCTCCTCCAGCAGATGCACCCGCGCCAACTGCTCCAGCAGCTCCCGGGCTTCGCCCTCACCGACGCCCGCGGCCTGCGCGGCGCACAGGACGGTCACGGTCGGCCAGGCCCACACCGCGAGCGCGCGGTAGAACGCGGCGCACTCCGGGGTCAGTTCACGGTACGAGACATCCTGCGCGCGACGCACCGGGTCGACGGGGGCGTTCGAGGTGTCAGGGCGTGCGTTCGGCATGACTTCGCCTTCCCGGCCTCGGCCGTGGATCCGTTCGGACAACTGCCGCGCCACGCGCTCCCAGCCCAGATGCTCCCGGACGGCGAGTCCGGCGCCCGTGGTGCACACGGCGAGAGGGATGCCGCCGGTTCCCTCCGCCACGGCCCGGACGACCTCGTCCGGCGCCGCCGACCGCTCGTTCCCGGCGATGCGCCGGAGCAGCCGGACGGAGTCCGCGGTCGACAGCGGGCCGAGGGGCAGCGGGCGGGCTCCGTACTCGGCCACGAGACGGCCCGGCCGGTGCCTGCTCGTCACCAGGACGAGGCTGCCGGGCGAGGCCGGGAGCAACGGGACGACCTGAGCGTCGTCATGGGCGTTGTCCAGGACGACGATCAACCGCCGGTCGGCCGTGCAGTCGCGGTACAGATCCCGCTGGCGCGCCTCGTCGCCCGGCACCATGGTGGGCGGCACACCGAGCCGCTCCAGGAACCGCGCGAGCACGTCGGAGGGCGCGAGCGCCGTACCGGCCGACGCGCCCTTCAGGTCCGCGAACAGGACCCCGTCGGGGAAGCGGTCGCGCAGTTCGTACGCGCACTGGACGGCGGCGGCGGTCTTGCCCATGCCACCCGGCCCGATGAGGGCGACCACCGTCGACGCGCTCGGCGGGCGGTCCTCCTCGTCCAGCAGCGCCGTGATCGCGGCGAGCACGTGCTCACGGTCGGTGAACGCGGCGGTCGCGGGCGGCAGCATCTGCGGACGGGAGGCGCCCTGTGCCACGGCCGGGACCGCGCGCGGCGCGAGCCACGACGCCTCACGGACCCACTCCGCGACCTCGCGGGCGAACTCCGGTGATCTGCGGGCGGCTTCCATCAGCCGTCGCGCGGCAGCCGTCTGCTCGGGCTCGGTGCCGGGCAGGGTGGGAGGGTGCCCGTCGGTCGCGCACCCAGCGCCCGCTTCCCCGTCCTCGCTTCGCGTTCGGCTCAGCAGTCCGTAGAGCCGCTCGGAGGTACGACGGCCCATCTCGCCGCCCGCTCCGGACATGGCGCTCGAAGCGACCGTACCGACAGCCGAGATGACCATGCTCAGCAACGGTTCCACCGTGTACTCCCCCAACTCGCCGCTCCCCGAAGCGTATCGGCGCGAGCGGAACGGCGGGAAGGAACGGCGGGAAGGAACAGCCGGTCACCGGGGCGGCGTGAAGTCGTCCTCGGTTCTCAGTTCGACGGCTGATGGAGGCTGCCGTTCGCCCGCACGGGGTATCACCCGGAGAAGGCGTTCACGCGCCGACCCCCACCCTCGACCCCCTACCCCCCACGAGTACTTCAGGGAGCACCGCCATGCTGCGAGGCATCGACGTCAGCGCGTACCAGTCGTCGGCCTACGACACGGACGGCCTCTCCTTCGTCTTCGTCAAGGCGACGGAGGGGAGTTCGTATGTGAATCCCAAACTCACCGCCCAGGTGAAGACCGCCCGGGACGCCGGCTGTGTGGTCGGCTTCTACCACTTCCTGTGGCCCGGCAACCTCACCGCCCAGGCCGAGCACTTCGTCTCCAAGGCCCCTGAGAAGGCAGGGGACTTGTTGGCAGTGGACTGGGAGACCACGGGCGACGGCACGCACGCGAGCAACGCGGAGAAGGACAGCTTCATCCGCGCGGTGAAGAAGCTCCGGCCGAGCTACCGGGTGATCCTCTACACCAACCGCAACTACTGGCTCACCGTCGACACCACCTCGTACGCCGGTGACGGCCTGTGGATCGCCGACTACGTCACCGCGGGCAAGCCCCGCATCAAGGCGAAGTGGAAGTTCCACCAGTACACCTCCGACCCGCTGGACAAGGACGTCGCCAACTTCTCCACCAAGGCGGCGCTACGGGAGTGGGCCACGGGTGGCTGAACGGGCCCCGGTCACAGGGCCAGGCGTTCGACGGCGACGCGGTGTGTCGTCGCGCCCGTGCGCACCGTGAGCGCCTCGGCCGGTGGCCTCCCGCTCGCCAGCCAGGCGTGGAGCGCGGAGGCGTAGACGGCGGGATCGCACAGGTCGGGCCGTCCGTCCGGGCCGGGCGCGGCGGACAACCGCAGCAGGCCCGCCTTGTGGGTGCGCACGACACAGCGGTCCGGCCCGTCGACGTACGCCACGAGCCCGCAGTACGGGTACCGCGTGAGCGCCTCGGACGTCCAGGCGGCGGGCGGACCGAGGCGCGGGTCGTCCCCGTCCGCGTGCCGTACGACGACGTCCGCGATCCGCAGTCGGCCGGTCTCCCGTGTCTCCTCGTCGATCGCGGTGTGGACGGAGTCCACCTGGTACGCGGGGCTCGGCGACGGGTCGGGTTCGTCGCCGGTCACGGTGTGCCGGACGACCTCGATGGTCGGCGGATCCGTGCCGAGGACCCCGGTGAGGACGCGGATCGGCGCGGTGGGGCGCGCGGGCTGGAAGGGCGGCAGCGGCAACGGGTCGAGCAGCGCCGGGTGTTCCTCGGGTTCGGCGATGTCCATGAGGCCGTAGAACAGGCGGCGCAGCAGGACGGCCGACTCGCCGGGGGTCGAACTGGTCTGCTCCGCCAGGTCCTTGTACCGGCCGGGCTCGTGGGAGGTGATCGCCCGCTCGATCTGGTCGCGCAGACCGCCCCCTCGGGACAGGTGGGGCGCCGTACGGCCGAGGGCGGCGACGGGGGAGAGCGGGTCGAGGTTCTCCTGCGGGAACGCCCCGAGGAGGACCGGGACGCCGATGGACGCAGCGTAGTAGGTGACACTGGAGTGGTCACCCAGGACGCAGTCGGCGGCGATGAGGGCCTGCCGCCACCCTTCGAGCGGGTGGATCGCGTCGAGCCCGGCTCGGCGGGCGTGGTCCAGCCAGGCGCGTACCTGGCCGGGGCCATGGCCGTACCAGATGTTCGGGTGCAGGACGGCGACGGTGCGGTACTCGTCGGCGGGCAGGTCGGCGGCCAGTCGGGACAGCAGCCAGGGCAGCAGATCATCCGCCTCTGCCGCGTCGCCCCCGAAGAGGGAACGCGACGACCAGGTCGAGCTGACGACGATCAGCCGCCGGCCCGGCGCCACCCCCAGGGCCCGGCGGAAGCGGTCACGCTCGGGGAGAGCGGCGAGGATGCGGTCGTAGCAGGGGTCTCCGGCGAGCACCGCGGTGGGCGCGGCCTCCGGACAGGCGGCACGGAGCCTGTCCAACTGCTCGGGATGGGAGAGCACGGTGGCACTGGCGAGAGGCCGCCCGCCCTCCAGAAGCCAGTCCGGCGCCATCCCGAAGACCGGGGCCTGGTGTCTGGTGTCCGGTGTCCGGTGTCCGGTGTCCGGTGTCCGGTGTCCGGTGTCCGGTGTCGCCAACCGTTTATTGTAGCCAACCCCGTGCGACAATACGGCCAATTTGCCTTGTATTGACCCGAGTTCACCACCGTAGCTGGCCGACACCACCAGATCGAAGGCCGTGTCCTTCGCCTGCTCCCAGGGCAGCACCGGCAGCCCCGCCCGCGCCAGCAACTCCGGTACCCCGGCGAGGAACGGGGACGACCCCGTGCAGGTGGCGAAGAGCTGTAGCCGCATGTCGCCGTCGAACAGCGGGAGTACGTCCAGGAGTCGGGTCGCGGACGTCACGTTGTGCACGACGAACAACACTCGCCGACACCCCGCACGCGTGACCCACCGCCCAGCATCCGCCCCCACCGGCACCCGCAACCGCACACCCTCACCCGCCACCGCTACGCCGTTCCCTGCCTGACTTGACCGACCGTCATCTCATCCCGCTGACCGCCCAGATGCTACCGAGCCCCCTGCCCGGACAGCCGATACGGTGGGGCGAGCCGGACGAGCCGGAGTTCAAGGGGGTTGCGTGGAAGCGGAGTTGATGCGGCTGGCCGCGTCCGTTGCGACGACGGTGGTGGGAGCGTTCGCGACCGACGCCTATACCGCGCTCAAGGACCGGTTGGGTGCTCTGCTCAGGCGGGGCGGGCAGGAACCCGAGGAGTCCGTCCTGCGCGAACTCGACGAACTCGACGGTGATGTGAGCCTGGCGCGTGCCCGGGGCGACGACGTGCGAGCGAGGGACCTCGCGGCCGACGCCGAGAGGCTCGTACGGGACCGAGTGCGCCGACTCCTGACCGAACAGCCGTACTTGGCCGACGATCTGCGGGATCTGCTCACCGGGACGGGTAACACCGTCACCAACGGCACCATGGCGGTGGGCCGCCAGGTGTATGTGTCGAACACCTACCACCACTATCACGGTGAGGAACCGGCGGTCCCGCGGCAGCCGGTTCCGGCCTCCGCGCTGCCGGTGCCGCTGCCGTACCTCACGCCGGGTCCGGTCCCTCACTATCAGAACAACGAGGCGCTGCTGCTGCGGATGGACACCGTCCGGGAGCGCTGCCGCGCCGCCAACGCGCCCACCAGGATGTATCTTCACGGTCTGCCCGGCATGGGAACGTCCGCCACCGTGCGCGAGTGGCTGCACAGACACCGGGACGAGCTGGCGGGCCGCCCTCACCTCACCGCCTCCCTCGGCAGGGACACCTGGGGCAACCTGCCGGAACCGGCAGCCGTCCTGGAACGCTGGTTCGGGGAACTGGGCGTCCCGGTACAGGACGTTCCCGCCGACCCGGGCGCCCGGTCGGCGTACTTCCGTCGCCTGGCCGCCCGGACCCCCGTCGTCCTGCTGCTCGAGGACGTCGTCCTCGCCTCCCAGATCGAACCGCTGCTCCCGAACACTGCGGACAGCGTCGCCCTCATCACCAGCACCTCCCGCCTGCCCAGCCTCGTACGCACCCTGAACGCCGAACCCTTCGAGATGGGCCCCCTCGGTGTGGAGCACAGCCGCAGGCTGCTGGTCGATGTCGGCAGGATCGGCGGCGACGAGGCCCGGTACGAGAAGGAACTGGACCTGATCACCGACGCGTGCGGGGGACACCCCCTCGCGCTGTGCATCGCCGGGGCCCAGCTCGCGGTCGGGCCCGCCGGCCGGGTGCGGGAGCTGGCCGTCGAACTGTCCGATCACCGCACCAGGTTGGGAGCACTCGACATGGAAGAAGAACTGTCCTCGGCCCTGGACCCCGGCTACCGCGCTCTGGCCCCCGACGCCGCCGCCCTGTATCGCTGCATCGGCCTCCACCCCGCCGAGGAGTTCGAGGTGGATCTCGTACGGGCCATGCTCCCCGACCTGGACGCCGCGGCCCGGAGCAGGGCTCTCCAGCAGCTCACCACCGCGAACCTGATCGAACCCGTCCCTGACGGAGACGGCGGCTACCGGGTGCGGCACCGGCTGATCCACGATCACGCCCTCGCCTGCGCGCGTGCCGATGAGCCGGTGCCGGTCCAAGAGGCGATCCAGGACCGGATCATCGGGCATCGTCTGGAGTTCGCCGAACGCACGGAGGCGGCCCTCTCCTCCCGCCACCGGCACGATCCCGCGGGGGTGTACCCGGCCTACGGGCCGACCGGCACCGTCGACGCACCGGCGCTGATCGCGAGTCTGGAGCGGCGCCGGGAGAGCCTGGAGAACGTGGTGCGCCTGGCCCATGAGACCGGCAGGCATCAGCAGACCTGGCGGCTGGCCCAGGGGCTGCACACGTTCTGCCTCAAGTGCGGCCTGCACAGTACGTGGATCACGACGCACGAACTGGCGGTCAGGTCGGCCGAGGAGTGCCGCGACCGGATGGCCCTCGCGCGGATGTACTTCGAGCTGGGCTTCGCTCACCTGGACCGGTGGAGCACCCTTCAGGGAGACCCGGAGGCCGCCCGTGGGTACTTCGAGCGCGCGCTGGAACTCGTACGGCCGAAGGACGGCAACGCGACCGAGGCGCAGCGGCGTACGGAGTCCAGCGTGCTGGAGGCCCTCGGTCTGGTGGAACGCAAGGCGGGAGACCCGGCCGGAGCCCTGCGGCACTACGCTCAGGGGCTGGCAGCCCTGGAGGGCATCGACCACCCGCGCGGGCGGGCCCTGTTCGCACTCCACCGGGGGACGGCCTGCACGGACCTGCGCCGCCATGACGAGGCGAAGCGTGAACTGCTCTCCGCCCGCGATCAGTTCGCGGCCCTGCCGGTGCCGGATGCGTACAACCAGGCCCGCGCCCTGACCCGTTACGCGGAGGATCGCCGGGCCGCGGGGCTGCCGGACGAGGCGGTGCGGGCGCTCGATGACGCGATCGAGATCATGGCCGAGAGCGGTCCGCCCTATCAGCGCGCCTCGATCCATCTGCTCCGGGGCGATCTGCTGGGCGAGTCGGGGGAGCGGCACGCGGCGCGGCGGGACTGGACCGCGGCGCGCGACCTGTTCCTCGAAGCGAACAGCCTTCGCGCGCGGGAGGCGGACCAGCGGCTCGTGGACAGCGCGTCAGCAGGGGGCGATGTCGAGTAGGCCGGTCTCGGCGTCCGGTCCGATCGTCACCTGAAGCCGTACGGGTCCAGGGCGGTCGGCCGTGGGCGGCGCGTGGTCGTGGACCACCGATGCCGCGATGGCGGCCGACGCCCACGGGGGACGCTTGCCGTGCCAGTGGGCGCGCAGCCGTACGCCGCCGCGCAGCAACGCCAGGCAGCCGCCCTCCGGTTCTTCCCTGGCGAGCAGGCCGCATCCCGGGTAGCGGGCGGCGATGTCTGCCCAGTTCGCCGTGGACTCCTCGCGGGGCGGTCGGCCGAGCGGCATCAGCAGGACGTCCGCCGAGCGGGGCCATCGGGCGTCCGGGTCGTCGATGTCGGCCACCAGATGGGTGCCGGCCAGATGTCCTTCCACGGTACGGCGCTGCACGGGTGCGGCGTACCGGCGCACGGTGATCCGACCGTCGTCCGAGGCGGCTGACACGTATACAGGCCGCAGGACGGGGGACGCGCTGGTGACCGGTACGGCGGAGGGGAGCGGGACCAGCCGTGGGCGGGCGGGGGTTGCGGGCTCGGGCAGTTCGAGCCATGCGTAGAACAGGCGCCGCAGCAGCGTTGCCGATTCCCCCGGTCGTGAGGTCACGGTCGCGCGCAGGGCGTGAAGTTCGGTGCTGTGCCGCTGCGCCGCGGTCGCCGCTTCGAGCTGCGGCAGGAGAGGGCGGCGAAGGGACAAGCGGGGCAGCAGCGCGCCCAGTCGCGCCATGGGCGAGCCAGGGGCGACCTTCGCGTCGCGGAAGGACCCCAGCACCGTGGGAATCCCCAAGGCGACTCCGTACATCGTCAAGGAGCCGTGATCGCCCAGGACGCTGTCCGCTGCCAGCAGCGCGGACTTCCAGGTCTCCGTGTCCGGTATCGGGAGGAGCAGTCCGTGTTCCGTGAGCGGTGCCAGCCAGTTCTGCAGTTGCCAAGCGCCGTGGCCGTACCAGGAGTTCGGGTGAATCGCCGCCAGGATGCGATATTCGTCCGCCGGCAGTTCCGCGAGAGCGCGTCGAAGAGCGTCCGTATCGTTCTCGTTCGAGGAGATGATCGATCCGCGCCCCCAAGTGGAGGAGACCACAAGGAGCTTCTGGTCCGGGCGGACGCCCAGAGCGCGTCGGTATTCCGCACGGAACGGAGCGCTCATCCGCAGTTGATCGAAGCAGGGATCCCCTGCCACCACGCTCACCGGGAGTGCTTCGGGGCAACCGAGGGCCAGCCGCTCGCGCTGCTCGTCATGAGAGAGGACGATCGCCGAGGGGACGAGCCGCCCCTCATGCATCAACCACTCAGAAGTCAGGCCGAAGGCTCCCGGCTCCCGGCTCCCGGCTCCCGGCTCCCGGCTCCCGGCTCCCGGCTCCCGGCTCCCGGCTCCCGGCTCCCGGCTCCCGGCTCCCGGCTCCCGGCTCAATCGCTTATTGTATCCCGCCCCATGCGGCGCACCGATCAGCGGTGCTTGCAGATCGTGCAGGTCACCACCGCGGTTGGTGGCGATCGCCAGATCGAACTTGCGCGCCGTCGCTTCCCGCCAGGGTATGTGCACCATTCCCCGGGAAGTGAAGAACTCGAGCGTTCCCCCGTCCAAGGCCGAGGACTCCGTGCAGGTGAAGACGGTCTGGATACGCCGGTCGCCCTCGAACACCGCGAGCAGGTCGAGCAGTCGAGTCGCGGAGGTGATGTTGTGGACCACGCCGAGAACCGTCCGCTCCGCCGCCACGCTCACCCAGCGCTCACTGTCCGCCGCCATCGGCAACGGCAGCCGCCCTTCACCGCGCACGCCTCGCTCCTTGCTGTACCCCGCCGTCACCTCGCCAGACGATAGCGCGCCGGTCGTGTGCGCCGACGAACACGTGTCCATCGACTGCCGGAGCCCGGAGAGGCAGCCACAGATCCAGACGTCGAGCGCCAACTGCGCGGCTAGAGTGGATCGTTGTGTGATCCATGAGTTCGGCGAGGCACGGGAGGCCTTGTCCGCTCTAGCCGTTCGGACTGCTGGAACTGCGATGGGAAAGGCTGAACCGGGATACATGAGGGTGGAACTTCCGCCGGAACCGGCGTACTTCGTGGATCGCCACGAGCAGCGGGACCGCGTGCTGCGGGCCGTGGGGGAGTGGACAGGGCGCTCCAGGCCCCTGATCGTGACCTTGAGCGGGCCGCAGGGCATGGGGAAGACGGAACTGGCTCGCTTGCTCGCCCGCGTTCTGCGTGACCGTTTCCCCGACGGGGTCCTGTGCGTGGACCTCGACGACTTCCGGCTGGGCGGCGGGATGGACCCAGGTGACGTCCTCGCGCAGTTGCTCGAATCCCTCGACGTGGAACCGGACTTCGTCGCCTCGTCCTTCAAGGCGCGATGCACGCAGTACTGGAGCAGGACCTCCGATGCGCGAGTGATCCTGATCGTGGACAACGCCCACTACGCCTCGGAGATCGTCCCGCTGCTTCCGGCGTCGGGGGAGAGCCTGGTGATCATTACCAGCCATGCTCCGCTACGGGAGTTCGAGGACGGAGCCGCCCTGGACGTCGGCCTGCCTCCGCTGGAGGAGTGGGCGGCCACCGAACTCCTGGAACTGATCGTCCGGGACCCCCGGCTGGCGGCTGATCCCGACTCCGTACGGGCGTTGGTGCGGCTGTGCGAAGGCATGCCAGCGGCCCTCCATGTCGCGGGCGGTTGGGTACGCGCGCATCGGCTGCGTCCGCTGTCCCGCCTCGTCCGGCAACTGCGGGACGACTGGGAGGAGAACGGGATCGCCGGCGTGGAGGGGTTCTGGGACACGGTGTACGAGGGCCTGTCCCCGACCGCGGCCCTGCTCTACCGCCTGCTGCCCCACCACCCTGGCGCGACGTTCACCACGGAATCCGCGACCGCCCTGTTGGGGCTCGGTTCCGAGCCGTGCGAAGACGCTCTTGAGGAGCTGGACCGGGCCGGGTTACTGGATCTCAGCGAGATGCTGGAATCGGGAGACGGCCGGATGCGGCTGCCCGGCCCCTTGCGTGCCCATGCCGTGCGCCGGTCACGCCGGGACGCGCAGGAGGGCGTGGTGGAGGAGAGCCTGACCAGGCTGCTGCGCTGGCTGGTCAGGCAGTTCCAGCGGGCGGACAGGTTCGCCGCCGGTCGCCGGCTGCTCGTCGCCGATGTGTTCGGTGCCGTCGACGGGGCACCGGATGTTCCCCTGGAGGACCCCGAGAAGGCGACGGACGAGGCGGCGAAGGCCGAACGCTGCGACCGCGCGTCCAGTTGGCTGTACGAAGAACGTCATGTGCTCTTCGCGTCCGTACGGCTGGCCCATGAGCGGGGGATGGACGCCGAAGCCGTGGCGCTGTCGGAGCCGGTGTGGACCTATGCGTTGGACCACCCCCGTCAGTCCGATGTGATCGGCGCGCTGAGTCTCGCCGTCGACTCCGCGGTCCGTCATGGCGCCCGGCCCGAGTGGCTGGTGCGTACGCGATGCCAACTCGCGCGGCATCTCTGGGAGACGGGTCGATGCGACGAGGCACGGCAGCAGTTGGACGAAGCCAGGGGCGCGCTGGCGCTGCTGGGGGACGGCGAACGGGACAGGAAGCTCGCCGCATCGCTGGTCGAGTTCTGCGGCATGCTCGACGGCGCCCGTGGTGAATGGGACGCCGCCGCAGCCGAGTTCACGCGCTCGCGCGAGATGCACCGTGCGCTTCCCAACCCCTATGGCGTCATGCTCCTGACCTACCGATTGGGCGAGGCGCGGGCGAGACTCGGCGACCTGGAGACGGCCTACGAGCTGCTTGCCGGGGCACATGACGAGGCCGTGGCCCAGCATCGCGAGAGGATGACGCGTCGCACGGGCTTCGCGCTCGCCTCCGTGCTGTGCCGCCTCGGCCGTACGACGGAGGCGCGAGCGCTGTACGAACGGTCGCTGAGTGCCGCCCGCCGACGACGGTCCGGTTTCGACGAGGCTCGTGTCCTCGACGCGATGGCCGAGCTGGCTCAGTCCGAGGAGCGGAGCGCCGAAGCCGCGGAACATCGCACGGCCGCCCGTGACATCCGCCGACGAAACGGCTTGGACGACTAGGAGCGGTCGCAACGGGCCCTGGGGCCGGTCAGAAGGGCTCTGCGGCTTCGTCGAGCGTGGCCGGGCGGAGGGTGACGCCGAACGTGCGTCGGCCGATGACGCAGTTCAGACGGGTCGGTGCGGCCGGTGTCGTGGAGCGGGCCGGCAGCCAGGCGTGGACGGCCGCGGCCACGGCGGCCGGGTCCGTGCGTACGATCCGGCCGCCCTCGCTCCGGGGCTCGGCCTGGACGGCGTAGGTGTCCGTACCCCCGCGCGTCCTGAACAGGACCAGGCCCGAGGGCAGGATCGCCGCCGCGGAACGGCACCCTGGATACTCCGACAGCGCATGCCGGAGCCATGCCTCCGCGGTCCACGACAGGGCAGGCTCACCGGCTGGTGCCGGGAGCGGGCGCCGGTACAAGAGCCCCGCCGAGCGGGCGAGTCGCTCGCTCGCGGAGCCGTGTTCCACCGCCAGATGATGCCCTGGCGTACCGATGCCCGCGGGACGCCGGACGACGCGGATACGGTGCTCGGCCACGTCGGTGTCCACGTCGAACGCCGTGGGGACGCGGCCGGCGGGGCGGGGTGTGGGCAGCAGGCGCGGCGGGCTGCCGAGAGCCGGAGGGGTGAGGCCGAGGAGGGCGTACAGCTCGGAGCGCAGCAGGTTCAGGGCCCTGCCCTGCTGGGCGAAGGCCGTCCGCGCCACCTCGCGTCCGGTTCCCGGGCGGTAGGCGTCGAGCGCCTCTTCCACCAGGTCGGCGGAGCCCAACCGGGGTATCCGGCGCAAGAGCGCGTCCATGGGACTGCCCGGGATCAGCTCGCCCCCGCCTTGGTAGGCGCTGACCACGGGACGGTCCTCGGCGGCGCAGTAGTACAGAGCGGTGGAACCGTGGTCGGTCACCAGCGCGTCGGCCGCGATCAGCAGGGATGCCCACTCCTCATGGGGGCTTGCGAGGAGCATGCCCGCTTCGAGCGCGGGCGCGAGTCTCTCCGTCAACTCGTAGGTGCCGAGGAGGCTTTGCTCATTGGGGTGCACGATCAAGGCCAGTTGGTACTCGTCGTGCGAGAGCCGGGCGGCCAACCGGGCGGGAAGATCAGGGCTTTGCCGAAGAAGGGACTCGGGCCCCCACGTCGACACCAGCGCGAGGAGCTTCCGTGGCCCGGTGCCGAGGGCGGCGCGGTAGCGGTCGCGCAAGGAGCGCGAGACGAGGAGGCGCTCCAGCGTGGGGTCTCCGATGACCTTGGCCGGGGCGGCTGCTCGCTGGTCCACCGCGGCGATGCGGGTCACGTGCTCAGGGTGCGCGACGGCGTGAAGTGCCAGGGGGTCGGCGGCGTCGTCACGGATCAGGAACGCGGGATCGAGCCCGGACGCGGGCTGCGAACCCTCCCCCGGGATCGACTTGTTGTAGCCGGCGCCGTGCGGCAGCAGCACGTGTGTGCCACGCAGCAGACGCAGGTCGCCCTTCGGGCTCGCCGCGAGAACCAGGTCGTACGAGCGGGAGCACGCTTCGCTCCAGGGCACCAGCCTGCCGCCGACGCTCTCGATGGCGGACAGGACGTCGATGCCGAAGTCGGAGCCGGGAACCAGGGTGAACAGCCGGGTGATCCGGTCGTCACCGGAGAGGGCCGGAGCCGCGTCCAGCAGCCGGTACAGAGCCACCGCCGACCGCGCGGCCAGAAGCACCGTCGCCCGTCGCCCGTCGCCCGTCGCCCGTCGCCCGTCGCCCGTCGCCCGTCGCCCGTCGCCCGTCGCCCGTCGCCCGTCGCCCGTCGCCCGTCGCCCCAATTTTCCCTACTTTAGCAGGATTTGAGCGACGGGAAGTGCTGTTTTCGCAGGTCAGGGCTGGTGTGGTGGCGTCGTCCGGCGACATGATCCGATCGTACCGTTCACGATGCTCGAGGCCGCGAGTGATGAGGGAGGTCCAGGTGGGCACGATCGGGGCCATGGGGCTGCGGGGACCGGAGGGACGGACGTATGAGTGAGTGGGGTGTCGCGTTGATTGCCGCGGGGGCGGCGATCGCGGGCAGTGTGGTCACGGGCTGGTTCGGTCGGAGCGCCGGTGTCCGGCAGGCCGAGGCGGCACGCTGTGCCGGTGACCGACAGGCGGACGCGCTGCTGGAATCCGTCCGGATGACCCTCCGGGGTGAGGATCGGCGGCGCGCTCTTGCGCTTCGGCGTCAGATCTACGCGGAGTTCCTCGCCGCGGTGGAGGCCAGGGTTGTGGCCGAGCGTACGAACCGGCGGACGGGCGATGAGGAACTCGCCCTGCGGCGCGCTCACAGCGCGGTCGTTCTCGAAGGGCCGACCGAGGTGGCCGACGCGGCGGGCCGCGTCGTGGACGGCCTGCGGCGTCACCAGTCGGCGGATGATGTGCACCGCGTGAAGCTGGAGTTCATCGCGGTAGCTCAGCAGGAGGTGAACCCACCGGCACGGTGACCGCTCCCTGAAGCTCCCGCCGCGCGTGCCGACGGCGCCCGGTCACTGGTTCGGCCGAGCGCCGTCGACGGGATGGCGGGAACTTCAGGGAGTGGTCACCGCGCAGTTGACGAAGGCCTGGACGGTTCCGACGGTGGTGCCGTGAATGAAGGCGCGTACCGCCCACGCGGTCAGGTCTTCGGAGCCAGGGCCGCCCAGGCTCGTCACCACGGTGATGTTGGCCACCGGGAGTACCTCGTATCCACCGGAGACCGCGGTCTCCCCCGCAGGGCACGTCGCCACCGAAGTGGCGGTCAGGCCGGGCCCGATCTCTTCCACCGGGCCGGCCACCCTGTGCAATCCGAACAGTCCCGGTGCACCCTGAACCCCCCCTGCGAGCCCTGAATCCCCTGCGAGCCCTGAATCCCCTGCGGGCCCTGCGGCCCGGTAGGCCCGGTCGTACCCTGCGGTCCCTGCGGGCCTTGCGGCCCCTGGGGGCCGACCTTGCACTCGTCACCCCTGCCGTGCCCCTTGTGGCCGGTGGTGCAGTGGTCCCCACCCGACGGGCTTGCAGATGCTCATGTCGGCAGTCGGCTGGACATGCTGCGCCGCGGCGACGGCGGGGCTCGCGAGCACGGATCTCAAAGGGAAGGCCCGGTCAGCGCCGCAAGACACGAACGCGCAGGTCAGGGCAGGGAAGGGCCTCTTTCCTCAGCACTCGATGATGTTCACCGCGAGCCCGCCCCGCGCCGTCTCCTTGTACTTCACGGACATGTCCGCGCCGGTCTCCTTCATGGTCTTGATGACCTTGTCGAGGGACACCATGTGCGAACCGTCGCCGCGCATCGCCATGCGGGCCGCCGTGACCGCCTTCACCGCTGCCATGCCGTTGCGTTCGATGCACGGGATCTGGACCAGGCCGCCGACCGGGTCGCAGGTCAGGCCGAGGTTGTGTTCCATGCCGATCTCGGCCGCGTTCTCCACCTGCTCGGGGGTGCCGCCCAGGACCTCCGCGAGTGCGCCCGCCGCCATCGAGCAGGCCGAGCCCACCTCGCCCTGGCAGCCGACCTCCGCGCCGGAGATGGACGCGTTCTCCTTGAAGAGCATGCCGATCGCGCCCGCGGCGAGCAGGAAGCGGACCACGCCGTCCTCGTCCGCGCCGGGCACGAAGTTGATGTAGTAGTGCAGGACCGCCGGGATGATGCCCGCGGCGCCGTTGGTCGGGGCCGTGACCACGCGCCCGCCCGCCGCGTTCTCCTCGTTCACGGCCATCGCGTAGAGCGTGATCCACTCCATCGCGCGGGCCGCCGGATCGCCCTCGGCGCGCAACTGCCGCGCGGTGACGGCCGCCCGGCGGCGCACCTTCAGGCCGCCGGGCAGGATGCCCTCCCGGGACATGCCCCGCGTCACACAGGCCCGCATGACCTGCCAGATCTCCAGCAGCCCGGCCCGGATCTCGTCCTCCGTGCGCCAGGCCAGCTCGTTCTCCAGCATCAGCGAGGAGATCGACAGACCCGTCTCCTTCGTCCGGCGCAGCAGCTCGTCGCCCGTGCGGAAGGGGTACTTCAGGACCGTGTCGTCCAGCTTGATGCGGTCCGCGCCCACCGCCTCCTCGTCGACGACGAAGCCGCCGCCCACCGAGTAGTACGTCTTCGTGAGGACCTCGGCGCCGTCCGCGTCGTAGGCCCACAGCGTCATGCCGTTGGCGTGGTACGGGAGCGCCTTGCGGCGGTGCAGGACCAGGTCCGCGTCGAAGTCGAACGCGATCTCGTGCGTGCCGAGCAGCCGGAGCCGCCCCGTCTCCTTGATCGCCTCGACCTGGCTGTCCGCCCGCTCCACGTCCACCGTCCGCGGCGAGGCGCCCTCCAGGCCGAGCAGTACGGCCTTCGGTGTGCCATGGCCGTGCCCGGTCGCGCCCAGCGAGCCGTACAGCTCGACGCGCAGGGAGGCGACGGAGTCCAGCAGCTCCTCGTTGCGCAGTCGGCGGGCGAACATCCGGGCCGCGCGCATCGGGCCGACCGTGTGGGAGCTGGACGGGCCGATGCCGATCGAGAACAGGTCGAAGACCGAGACGGCCACGGTGACTCCTCAGGACGGGGTGTGCGGGGGCACCGCTCACTACGAAGGTGGTGCGGGGGTGCCGCGCGTACGTACGGACGGGACTTACGTACGCGCGGCGCCCCGGGGAACTACTTGGTCGCGCCCGGGTACAGCGGGTGCTTGTCGGCCAGGGCCTTGACCCGGGCCTTCAGCGCCTCGGCGTCGTACGACGGCTTCAGCGCCTCGGCGATGACGTCCGCGACCTCGGTGAAGTCCTCGGCCGTGAAACCGCGGGTCGCGAGGGCGGGCGTACCGATCCGCAGGCCCGACGTCACCATCGGCGGACGCGGGTCGTTCGGGACCGCGTTGCGGTTGACGGTGATGCCGACCTCGTGGAGACGGTCCTCGGCCTGCTGCCCGTCCAGCTCGGAGTCGCGCAGGTCGACCAGGACGAGATGCACGTCCGTGCCGCCGGAGAGGACGTTCACCCCGGCCTCGCGGGCGTCCGGTGCCGTCAGCCGCTCGGCGAGGATCTTCGCGCCTTCGAGGGTACGCCGCTGGCGCTCCTTGAACGCCTCCGAGGCGGCGACCTTGAAGGACACCGCCTTGGCCGCGATCACATGCTCCAGGGGGCCGCCCTGGAAGCCCGGGAAGACGGACGAGTTGAGCTTCTTGGCGAAGTCCTTGCGCGCCAGGATGATGCCACCGCGCGGACCGCCCAGCGTCTTGTGGGTGGTGGAGGTCACCACGTCCGCGTACGGCACCGGGTTCGGGTGGAGACCGGCCGCGACCAGGCCCGCGAAGTGCGCCATGTCGACCCACAGGGCGGCCTCGACCTCGTCCGCGATCCGGCGGAACGCGGCGAAGTCGAGCTGCCGCGGGTACGCCGACCAGCCCGCGATGATCACCTTCGGGCGGTGCTCCTTGGCCAGGCGCTCGACCTCGGCCATGTCGACCAGACCGGCCTCGTCCACGTGGTACGCGACCACGTTGAACTGCTTGCCGGAGAAGTTGAGCCGCATCCCGTGCGTCAGATGGCCGCCGTGCGCCAGGTCCAGGCCGAGGATCGTGTCGCCGGGCTTGGCCAGGGCGAACAGCGCGGCCTGGTTGGCGGAGGCGCCCGAGTGGGGCTGCACATTGGCGTACTCGGCGCCGAACAGCTCCTTGACCCGGTCGATCGCGATCTGCTCGGTGACGTCGACGTGCTCACAGCCGCCGTAGTAGCGGCGGCCCGGGTAGCCCTCGGCGTACTTGTTGGTGAGGACCGAGCCCTGGGCCTCCATGACCGCGACCGGAGCGAAGTTCTCCGAGGCGATCATCTCGAGGGTGGACTGCTGACGGCTCAGCTCGGCGTCGATGGCGGCGGCGACGTCCGGGTCGAGCTCGTGCAGGGGCGTGTTCAGAGACGACATAGGTCCTGCGACTCCTCAGCCGGCGATGTGGGCGTCGTACTCGTCGGCGGAGAGCAGATCGGCCGGCTCCTCGGCGACACGGACCTTGAACAGCCAACCGCCCTCGAACGGGGCGGAGTTCACCAGGGCCGGGTCGTCCACCACGTCCTGGTTGATCTCGGTGACCTCGCCGGTGACCGGGCAGTACAGGTCGCTGACCGACTTGGTCGACTCCAGTTCGCCGCAGGTCTCGCCCGCGGTGACCGTGTCACCGACCTCCGGGAGCTGCACGAAGACGACATCGCCGAGCGCGTTGGCCGCGTGCTCCGTGATGCCGACCGTCGAGACGCCGTCCACGGCGGCCGACAGCCACTCGTGCTCCTTGCTGTAACGAAGCTGCTGGGGGTTGCTCATAGCCTGAATTCTCCTGTACGCGGGGGAGTGCTGGTGAACGGGGACCACAGGTGGCGCCGGGTGAGGGGGCAGGCCCTGCGCCCGCCCGCCTGTCCGACCGAAGGCGTCGCTACTTCTGACGCCGGTAGAACGGCAGCGCCACGACCTCGTACGGCTCGTCGTTGCCGCGGATGTCCACGCCGACCCCCGGCGTGCCCGGCGCCGCGTGCGCGGCGTCGACGTAGGCCATCGCGATCGGCTTGCCCAGCGTGGGGGAGGGGGCGCCGGAGGTGACCTCGCCGACCGCCTCGCCACCGGCGACGACCGCGTACCCGGCCCGCGGCACGCGCCGGCCCTGCGCGACCAGACCGACCAGGACGCGCGGCGGGTTCTGCTCCGCCCGGGACGCGGCCTCGCGCAGCGCCTCCCGGCCCACGAAGTCGCCCTCCTTGGCGAACTTCACGACCCGGCCGAGCCCGGCGTCGAACGGCGTCAGCGACGTGGTCAGCTCATGCCCGTACAGCGGCATGCCCGCCTCCAGACGCAGCGTGTCCCGGCAGGACAGCCCGCAGGGGACGAGGCCCGCGGACGCGCCCGCCTCGGTCAGCGCCTGCCACAGCTTCTCGGCGTCGGACGGCGCCACGAACAGCTCGAAGCCGTCCTCGCCGGTGTACCCGGTGCGCGCGATGAGTGCGGGGACGCCCGCGACCGTGCCCGGCAGACCCGCGTAGTACTTCAGACCGTCCAGGTCGGCGTCCGTGAGGGACGTGAGGATGCCGGAGGACTCGGGGCCCTGGATCGCGAGCAGCGCGTACGCGTCCCGGTCGTCGCGCACCTCGGCGTCGAACCCGGCGGACCGCTCCACCAGCGCGTCCAGCACCACCTGGGCGTTGGAGGCGTTGGCGACGACCATGTACTCCTGCTCCCGCAGCCGGTACACGATCAGGTCGTCGAGGATGCCGCCGTCCTCCCGGCAGATCATCGTGTAGCGGGCCCGGCCGATCCCCACCGAGGAGAGGTCGCCGACCAGGGCGTAGTCGAGAAGGCGCCCCGCCTGGGGGCCGGTCACGGTGATCTCGCCCATGTGGGAGAGGTCGAAGAGGCCCGCCTTGGTACGGACGGCGACGTGCTCGTCGCGCTCGGAGCCGTACCGCAGCGGCATGTCCCAGCCTGCGAAGTCGGTCATGGTCGCGCCGAGCGAACGATGCAGGGCATCGAGCGCGGTACGGCGCAGCGGGCTACTGCTCATCGGTGCTGCTCCCAGGGATGTGGGCCCCCGCGCGAGCGCATGCCGTGCGTGGGGGAGGGCGAGGTCGTTCCTCCCCATCTGTCATCGGGACCTGAGAGGTTCGCCATGACGGTCGTGCGTCACGCGGCGTCCCGGAGGACGTCGCGTACGTCATGGCTTGCACCTTGGGTGGAGCCCCTGGCCGGCGGCTCGCTTTTCAGATGTGCCTCGCCCGCGCGGTATCGGGGCCTGAGAGATTCAAGGGAGGGACTTGCTCCTTCGGCGTCCGGACGCGGATGCGTACCCGGAACTCTCCCGCGCGGATTCAAGCGGCCGGTATGCAGTTGGCGCGCACATCATCGCACGCGCCGCACGATCATGGCAGGGCCGCATCTGTAACCGGGTCGTGGCCGTACGTGCACGAAATCGCGAGGCATCGTGCATTACCTTCTCTTTACGCTCGGCGGGGACGTTCCTGACCCCAGGGGAGGACGATCACGGTGAAGACCGTCATGTCGTACGCGACGACCACGGGTGTCACGGCGCCCGCGCAGCCAGGAGCCGCCCGCGATGCCCGCGATGCCCACGAGCCGCTGCGGGCGGCCCCGGTCCGGGACCTGCGCGCGCGGGCGGGCCGCAGCCCGCGCGGGCTGACCTTCGCCGCCCGCGACGTCGTCGTGGTCACCGGACTGCCCGGCAGCGGCAAGTCCACGCTCATGCGGCGCGCCGTACGACCGGACGCGCGCGTCGACTCCCAGGACACCCGCGACCGTTGGGACGCGCGCCTGGCCCGCTTCCTGCCGTACGCGCTCTACCGCCCGCTCGTCCGCCTCGCCCACTACGCCGGGCTGCGCCGCGCGTTACGCACCGGCGCCGCGGTCGTCGTGCACGACTGCGGGACCCAGGCCTGGGTGCGCGGCTGGCTGGCCCGCGAGGCCCGCCGCCGGGGCGGCACGCTCCGGCTGCTCCTGCTCGACGTCACCCCGGACACGGCCCTGGCGGGCCAGCACGCGCGCGGACGCGGCGTCTCCCGGTACGCGTTCCTGCGCCACCGCCGCGCCAACCGCCGTCTGCTGCACGCCGTCGAGCGCGGCGACCTCCCGCGCGACTGCGGTTCGGCGGTCCTGCTCGACCGGGCGGCGGCGGACGTCCTGCGCCGCATCGACTTCGCTCCTGATGCTTCGGACGCTCCAGGCACTGCAGGCACTGCAGGCACTACAGCGACCCCTGATGTTTCCGATGCTCCCGACGACGGTGGGGCGCCGGGCCGCAGCGGTTAGCCTCTTTCACCGGAAACAGTGGTTTACGGCAGGCGGTAGCAGATGGACTTCCCGGCGGACCTTCCCGCGGACTTCCCGGCACAGGCGCACCCCCATCCGCACGGCGGATGGCCGGGCAACGAGGTGGAGGAGGTGCTCTCCGCCTCCCTCGGCGTCCCCTCGGCCGGTGGCCGGATCGTGGAGGTCCTCGGCCGCGGCTTCGTCTGGGTGCCCCTGCCGAACGGCGGCGGACCCGACAGTGGCCCCCTCGACCTGCCCACGCTGGAGATCGAGGGCCAGGCCTACGTCCCCGTCTTCAGCTCCGAGGAGCAGTTCCGCCAAGTCGTCGGCAGCCACGTTTCGTTCACTGTCGCGCCCGCCGTCGAGTTCGCCCGCGGACTGCCCCCGCAGGTGGGGATCGTGCTCAACCCCGACGGCGTGATCGGGGTGCCGCTGCCGCCCGAGGCGGTGGCCGAGTTGTGCCGCTCCGGGCAGGGCCCGCTGGACGGGCCCGTGACCGGCGGCCGGGTCCGCCTCTTCGAACCCGACTGGCAGGACGACCCGGTGGACTTCCTCGCCGCCGCCTCGGCCGAGTTCGCCGCGACCGGCGTGGTACGCACCGCGCGCCGCTGCCTGGCCGCGATCGAGACCGACGACCCCGTGATGTTCATCGGCGTCGAACTCACCTCCGCCGAGGCCGAGACGCACAGCCTCCCGCTGGACGCGCTCGGCCGCGCGCTGGGCAAGGTGCCCGTGCCGATGGCCGTGAACGTGGTCTTCCTCGACGTGGCCCAGGACCCGGTGGGGGAGTGGCTGCGCGAGCGGGTGCGGCCGTTCTACCAGCACGGCTACTGACGTCCGCCCGCACCCGGCGCGAGCCGGGGCGCGTGGTTGACGCGTGTCAAGTCACTGTCAGACAACGGCCGTAACCTGGTTACATGGGCCGGGGGGAGACGTACGTCCCCGACGAGGCTAGGGTCTTTCGTTTGGGTCAGGCCGGATCAGGGAGCGGGGTCTGGTGCCGTGCATCGCAAGGCGGAGGAGGGCGGCAGGGCGGAGTCCTGCCAACCGACGACAACGCGGCGAGGTGCGGTGCCAGGGCCCGCGAGCCCGGCCTGACCCAAACGAGAGGCCCTAGGGCCCACGGCGGCACCGCGATGGGGCGCATCGCCTCCCGGCAAGGGAGAATGGCCCGGTCGGGGCGGTTCGGCCACAGTCCGTGCGCCTCGCGCCGGAGAGATGTGCCGGGGTTGTCAGGTTCGTCATGAAGAGGTGGTAGCGGGTGAGCGCGTCGGGCACGGCCGCGGCCGGTCAGGTCGAGCACATGCTGCGCCAGGTGACACCCGGGCGCTACGACGCCTACGAGGCGCTCCTTCGCGCGCTCGCGACCCCGTCGTCCGGCCAGATCTGGATGCTGCTCTGGCACGGCCAGGCGGGCTCGCCCGACGCCCAGTACGGCACGATGGAGGTCGGCGGCCACTCCTACGCGCCCTGTGTCACCTCCGCCCAGGAACTCTCCGCCAGCGGCTGGAACCGCTCGTACGAGGTCGTCGATGGCCTCGACGTGGCGCGCACGCTCTACCCCGACCACTACGGCCTGTGGCTGAACCCGCATGCGCCGGGCGGCGGCGTCGGCATCCCCTGGCTGGATCTGCGCCGTATCGCCACGGGCCTGGAGCGCCAGCCCGCCGGACCCCTGCGGCTCACCGAACCGGCCATCGAGATCCCGCAGTTCTACGCCCTCCTCACGCAGAACGCGCACCGGACGCACGCCGTGCGCTCGCTGCGCCGCGCCTGGGTGCAGCCCACGCTCGGCACCCCGTATCTCGCCATCGGCCTGGACGTGTACGACGCGTCGCCGCCCGCCGTCGACTCGGTGCGCGCGATGATGCAGCAGTCCATCGGCGCCGCCCCCGAGGGGCTGCCCGTCTCGACGGTCGTCATGTCCGACGCGTACGACCCGATCGCGATGTGGCTGCGCGCCCACGCCCGCCCCTTCTACGACCGCGAGGCCCACGCCGCCCCGACACCGGCCCCGGCGGCGGGCGGCTACGGCTATCCGCCGGTACGCGGCGCGTACTGACCTGCCGACCGCAGCTCACTGACTGTCTCCCGCTGACGCGGCGCCAACTCCCCTTCTGTGAAGGCGGATCACCCATCCGCCTTCTGCGCGCGTAGATAGCGCCCAAAGGTCCATGACTCGCCGGGTGTGCCCCAATTGGCGTGCGTCCGACCCGCGTTACCCCGTGTCCGGATAACGGAACCCCTCAACCTGCATCACGTTTAGGCATCCATTCACGGTCAAGCCTGGCCGTTCGTCGCCACCCCGTTGAAGACTCCCCCTTCATAGGGGCTCGCCCCTGTGTACGACGGATCGATTCATGCCGCTACGAGCGGCAAGTGCGTGCCGGTCACCGCCGGTTGAGAGGGGCCCTGCCAGATGACGGCACCATTGCACGAACCGGCTGCGGAAGCGGCCCCTAGTGCTGCCGAGGAAGCGGCCGAAGCCGGTACCGCGGCGAAGGCCGTCCAGGGACGTTCCCTGGGACGGATCGCCTGGGAGCGCCTCAAGCGGGACAAGCTCGCCCTCACCGGTGGCGTGCTCGTGCTCGTCCTCATCCTGGTCGCGCTGCTCGCGCCGGTGATCACGAGCCTCGTCGGGCAGGACCCGGACGCCTACCACGAGAACCTGATCGACCCGCTGTTCGGTACGCCCAAGGGCTCGATGGGCGGCATCAGCGGTGAGCACCTGCTGGGCGTCGAGCCGGTCAACGGCCGCGACATCTTCGCCCGCATCGTCTACGGCGCGCAGATCTCCCTGCTCGTGGGCTTCCTGTCCGCCGTGGTCGCCATCGTCCTGGGCACGATCCTCGGCATCCTCGCCGGCTTCTTCGGCGGCTGGGTGGACGCGGTCATCAGCCGCGTCATGGACGGCCTGCTCGCCTTCCCCCAGCTGCTGTTCATCATCGCGCTGGTCACCGTCATGCCGAACCAACTGCTCGGCCTGCAGGGCACGGGCGTACGCGTCTTCGTGATGATCCTGGTCATCGGCTTCTTCGGCTGGCCCTACATCGGGCGCGTGGTGCGCGGCCAGACGCTCTCGCTGCGGGAACGCGAGTACGTCGAGGCCGCCCGCTCGCTCGGCGCCGGGCGGTTCTACATCCTCTTCAAGGAACTGCTGCCCAACCTCGTGGCGCCCATCATCGTGTACACGACGATGATGATCCCCACCAACATCCTCACCGAGGCCGCGCTCAGCTTCCTGGGCGTGGGCGTCAAGCCGCCGACGTCCTCCTGGGGACAGATGCTTTCGACCGCGATGGATTACTACGAGGCGGACCCCATGTACATGGTGGTCCCGGGCGTAGCGATCTTCGTCACCGTGCTTGCCTTCAACCTCTTCGGTGATGGCGTGCGCGACGCGCTGGACCCCAAGGGCTCCCGCTGAACTGCTGTATTTCCAGCGACCCGTGGCACATGTGCACGGGGTCTCTCATCAATCCGGAGGATCCGAGATCGTGACTACCCAACGCACCTCAGGGCGGCGTAAGCAGGCTGCGGCCGCTGCCGCAGTGGTCGCCGCGCTGCTGACCACCGCGGCGTGCGGCGGAGGCGACGACAGCGACGGCGGCGGTTCGAAGAGCGGCGCGGCCGGCTTCGACGCAGCCAACAACAAGGTCGCCCAGGCCTCGCTGGCCAAGAAGGGCGGCGAGCTGAAGTTCGCGACGGCGCAGGACGCCGACTCGTGGGACACCACGCGTGGTTACTACGGCATGGCGTGGAACTTCATGCGCTACTACAGCCGTCAGCTCGTGACCTACAAGACGGTGCCGGGCCAGGAGGGCGCCACCCTCCAGCCCGACCTCGCCACCGACATGGGCAAGGTCTCGGCCGACAAGAAGACGTACACGTTCACCCTGCGTGACGGGATCACCTGGGAGGACGGCAAGCCGATCACCTCCAAGGACGTCAAGTACGGCATCGAGCGCCAGTGGGCCCAGGACGTCCTCTCCGGCGGTCCGGTCTACCTCCGGGACGTGCTCGACCCCAAGGGCAAGTACAAGGGCCCGTACAAGGACTCCGACAAGGAGCACCTGGGCCTCGACGCGATCGAGACGCCCGACGACAAGACGGTCGTCTTCCACCTGCCCGAGGCCAACTCGGACTTCCTGCAGATGATCGGGCTCCCCTCGGCGTCCCCGGTCCGCCAGGACATGGACACCAAGTCGAAGTACGGCCTGCACCCGTTCTCCTCGGGTCCGTACAAGTTCCAGACGTACGAGCCGGGCAAGTCGCTCGTCCTGGTCCGGAACAACAACTGGAAGGTGTCCTCGGACCCCGTCCGCAAGGCGTACCCGGACAAGATCAGCGTCAAGTACTTCACCAACGCCAACGACATGGACCAGCGCCTGATCGCGGGCGACTACGACCTGGACCTCAACCAGACCGGTCTGTCGCCGCAGGGCCGCACCGTGGCCCTCAAGCAGCACAAGGCCAACCTGGACAACCCGGTCTCCGGCTACATCCGCTACGCGGTCTTCCCGCAGAGCGTGAAGCCGTTCGACAACATCCACTGCCGTAAGGCCGCCATCTACGGCGCGGACCACGTGTCCCTCCAGACCGCGCGCGGTGGCCCGGTCGCCGGTGGTGACATCGGAACCAACATGCTGCCGCCGTCCGTTCCGGGCTCCGAGGGCCAGAAGTACGACCCGTACAAGCTCGCCACCGAGAACAAGAACGGCAACGTCGCCAAGGCCAAGGAAGAGCTGAAGGCCTGCGGCAAGCCGGACGGGTTCGAGACCACCATCGCGGTCCGTAACAACAAGCCGGTCGAGGTGGCCACCGCCCAGTCGCTCCAGGCGTCGCTGAAGAAGGTCGGCATCAAGGCCCAGATCGACCAGTACGACGGCTCGCAGACCCCCGGCACCATCGGCAGCCCCTCCAACGTGAAGAAGAAGGGCTACGGCATCATCATCATGGGCTGGGGCCCGGACTTCCCGTCCGTCCAGGGCTACGGTCTGCCGCTGTGGAACAGCAAGTACATCCTCGACAGCGGTAACAACAACTACGCTCTGATCAAGGACAAGTCGATCGACAAGCTGTTCGACGACTACACCAAGGCCACGAGCGAGGCGCAGCAGGCCGAGGTCGCCCAGCAGATCAACCACAAGGTCACGGAGGGCGGTTACTACCTGCCCTTCGTCTTCGAACGCTTCGTTCAGTGGCGCTCGAGTCGGCTGGCGAACGTGTACTCGACCAACGCGTACAACGCTATGTACGACTTCGTCAACCTGGGTCTGAAGAAGTAACCCCGGCACACCCGCCGTACGGCACGAAAGGCAGGTGAAGGCCGGCGCGGCGTGACCGCGGACCGCCGGAAGATCTCCGGCGGTCCGCGGTCCGCAGCGGGCCGTAAGCTGTGCTCGCTTATCTCATCAGGCGGCTGTTCGCCGCCGCAGTGATGCTCGTGGTCATCATCCTGGTGGTCTTCGGCATCTTCTTCCTCATCCCCAAGTGGGCGGGCGTCGACATCGCCACGAGCTTCGTGGGCAAGCAGGCCGACCCGGCCTCCGTCGAGGCGGTGCGACAGAAGCTCGGCCTGGCCGACCCGGTCTACTCCCAGGCCTGGGAGTTCTTCAAGGGCATCTTCGTCGGCCGCACCTACTCGGGCGGTGGCGATGTCACGCACTGCGCCGCGCCGTGCTTCGGCTACTCCTTCCGCAGCGAGCAGGCCGTCTGGCCGGTGCTGACCGACCGCTTCCCGGTGACCCTGGGTCTCGCGCTCGGCGCGGCCGTCCTGTGGCTGGTCTTCGGTGTCGCGGCGGGTGTGCTCTCCGCCCTCAAGCGGGGCAGCCTGTGGGACCGCGGTGCGATGCTCGTCGCCCTCAGCGGTGTCTCGCTCCCCATCTACTTCACCGGCATGCTCGCGCTGACGGTCGTCAGCTTCAAACTGGACTTGCTCGACGGCCAGTTCGTGCCGATCAGCCACAGCTTCAGCGGCTGGCTCGGCGGCATGATCCTGCCCTGGATCACCCTGGCCTTCCTCTACGCGGCGATGTACGCGCGGATCACCCGCGCCACCATGATGGAGATCCTCGGCGAGGACTACATCCGCACCGCCCGCGCCAAGGGCCTGCGCGAGCAGGTCGTCATCCGCAAGCACGCCATGCGCTCCACGATGACGCCCATCCTCACGATGCTCGGCATGGACCTCGGTGCGCTGATCGGTGGCGCGATCCTGACCGAGACCACCTTCAACCTGCCCGGCCTGGGCCAGAAGGTGCTCGACGCCATCAAGAACCAGGATCTCCCCTTCATCCTGGGTGTCACCCTGATCACGTCCCTCGCCGTGCTCATCGCCAACCTCGTGGTGGACATCCTGTACGCCGTGATCGACCCCCGAGTGAGGCTCGCATGACCGAACCCAGCAAGAGCGAGGCCGCCATGGGCGAGCCCACCGCCGCCTCGCCCGCTTCCACCAGCTTCCTCGAAGTACGCGACCTGAAGGTGCACTTCCCGACCGACGACGGCCTGGTCAAGTCCGTCGACGGGCTCAGCTTCCAGCTCGAGAAGGGCAAGACCCTCGGCATCGTGGGCGAGTCGGGCTCCGGCAAGTCGGTCACCTCGCTCGGCATCATGGGTCTGCACACCGCCGGTCAGTACGGCAAGCGCAAGGCGCGGATCTCGGGCGAGATCTGGCTGAAGGGCACGGAGCTGCTCTCGGCCGACCCCGAGCAGGTCCGCAAGATGCGTGGCCGCGAGATGGCGATGATCTTCCAGGATCCGCTGTCCGCGCTGCACCCGTACTACACGATCGGCGCCCAGATCGTGGAGGCGTACCGCATCCACCACGACGTCGACAAGAAGACCGCGCGCAAGCGGGCGGTCGAGATGCTCGACCGGGTGGGCATCCCGCAGCCGGACAAGCGGGTGGACAGCTACCCGCACGAGTTCTCCGGCGGCATGCGCCAGCGCGCGATGATCGCGATGTCGCTCGTCAACAACCCCGAACTGCTGATCGCGGACGAGCCGACCACCGCCCTCGACGTCACCGTCCAGGCGCAGATCCTCGACCTGATCCGGGATCTGCAGAAGGAGTTCGGCTCCGCGGTCATCGTCATCACCCACGACCTGGGCGTCGTTGCCGAACTGGCCGACGACATCCTGGTGATGTACGGCGGACGCTGTGTGGAGCGGGGTCCGGCCGAGAAGGTGTTCTACGAGCCCCGCCACCCCTACACCTGGGGTCTGCTCGGCTCGATGCCGCGGCTGGACCGCGACCAGCAGGAACGGCTGATCCCGGTCAAGGGGTCGCCGCCCTCGCTGATCAACATCCCGTCCGGCTGCGCCTTCAACCCGCGCTGCCCGTACGCCGACATCCCCAAGGACAACATCACCCGGACGGTCCGCCCCGAGCTGACCGAGGTCGGCGGCCGGCACTGGGCCGCCTGCCACATGTCGCAGGAGGAGCGGCAGCGGATCTGGGCCGAAGAGATTGCGCCGAAGCTGTGAGCGAGGACAACGTGACCATTCCCGCGCAGAGCGACGGTGCCACCGGCACCGGAGACACCGCCCCGGGCGAGGTCCTGCTGAAGGTGACCGGCCTCCAGAAGCACTTCCCGATCAAGAAGGGGATGCTGCAGCGGCAGGTCGGCGCGGTGCGCGCCGTCGACGGCATCGACTTCGAGGTCAGGGCCGGTGAGACCCTCGGCGTCGTCGGTGAGTCCGGCTGCGGCAAGTCGACCATGGGCCGGCTGATCACCCGGCTGCTCGAACCGACCGCCGGCACGGTGGAGTTCGAGGGCAAGGACATCACGCACCTCGGTGTCGGCGGCATGCGTCCGCTGCGCCGCGATGTGCAGATGATCTTCCAGGACCCGTACTCGTCGCTGAACCCGCGCCACACCATCGGCACGATCATCGGCGCCCCCTTCCGGCTCCAGGGCGTCACGCCCGAGGGCGGGATCAAGAAGGAGGTCCAGCGGCTGCTGTCGGTCGTGGGCCTCAACCCCGAGCACTACAACCGCTATCCGCACGAGTTCTCCGGCGGCCAGCGTCAGCGCATCGGCATCGCCCGCGCGCTCGCGCTCAAGCCGAAGCTGGTCGTGGCCGACGAGCCGGTCTCCGCGCTCGACGTGTCGATCCAGGCGCAGGTCGTCAACCTCCTGGACGACCTCCAGGACGAGCTGGGCCTGACGTACGTGATCATCGCGCACGACCTCTCGGTCGTCCGGCACGTCTCGGACCGGATCGCGGTGATGTACCTCGGCAAGATCATGGAGCTGGCCGACCGCGACGCCCTGTACAAGACGCCGATGCACCCGTACACCAAGGCGTTGATGTCGGCGGTGCCGATCCCGGACCCGAAGCGGAAGAACGCCAAGAGCGAGCGCATCCTGCTCAAGGGCGACGTCCCCTCGCCGATCGCCCCGCCGAGCGGCTGCCGCTTCCACACCCGGTGCTGGAAGGCGACGGAGATCTGCCGGACGACCGAGCCGCAGCTCAAGGAGCTGAAGCCGGGCCAGCGGGTCGCCTGTCACCACCCGGAGAACTTCGAGGACCAGGCGCCGCAGGACACGGTGCTGCTGTCGGCCGCGAAGGAAGCGGCCGAGCTCGTGGCGGACGAGGTCCTGGCGCAGTCGGCGGAGACGTCGGCGGCGGTCGCGGCCCAGGTCGAGGCGGAGGCGGAGGCGTCGGCGGAAGCCGCGCCCGAGGCGGACGCCACGGGCGAGAAGCCTGCCGCGTCCGAGGCGAAGCCTGCCGCGGCCGAGAAGTCCGAGAAGTCCGAGGGGTCTGCGAAGTCTGCGAAGTCCGAGAAGAAGTCGGCCGCGTCGGAGGAGACCACCGAGTCGTCCGAGACTGCTGAGTCCTCCGAGTCCTCCGAGGCCTCTGAGCCTTCCGGCTCGACCGACTCTTCCGAGTCCTGAACCGGCGTTCCGACTCCCGAAAGAGGCCGTCGCTGACCGCGGCGGCCTCCTTCGTTTGCTCCCCACGGGAATCCCCACTGGTATCCCTACGGGAATCCCCACTGTGTAATCCCGGGCATTCGATCACCTCGCCTTGCTTTGCAAGGTGCACACCCTGTGGTAGGTGAGAATGTAAGGGTGCTCCAGCAATTGTTCAGTCCCTCCGTCCAGCACACGCTCGACATCGTCGGCATCTTCGTCTTCGCGATATCCGGCGCGCTGCTGGCCGTGCGCAAGAACTTCGACGTCTTCGGCATAGCCGTGCTCGCCGAAGTCACCGCGCTGGGCGGCGGACTGTTCCGCGATCTGGTCATCGGCGCCACCCCGGCCGCCTTCGCGGACCTCGGCTACTTCCTGGCCCCGCTGCTCGCCACCGTCCTGGTCTTCTTCCTCCACCCCGAGGTGGAGCGCACCCAGGGCGCCGTCAACGCCTTCGACGCCGCCGGTCTCGGTCTGTTCTGCGTCACCGGTACGACCAAGGCGTACGACTACGGGCTGGGCCTCACCGCGTCCGCCGTCCTGGGCATGGCGACCGCCGTCGGTGGCGGTGTGCTGCGCGACATACTCGCCAACGAGGTGCCCTCGCTGCTGCGCTGGGACCGCGACCTGTACGCGGTGCCCGCGATCGTCGGCGCCGCGATGGTCGCGCTCTGCATCCGCTACGAGGTGCTGACCCCGCTCACCTCCGGGCTCGCGGCCGTCACGGCCTTCGTACTGCGCCTGCTCGCGATGCACTACCACTGGCGAGCGCCGCGGGCCTGGAACCGGCGTTCCCGGGTGGCGGAGGAGGACCTGCTGTCGCCCGACCCGTCATCTGCCGGGTGAGCCAGCCGAAGGCCGTGGGGATCTGCGGTCGCCACACGGCCATGGTGTGGCCGCCCGCGCTGCGCGGGATCAGCACCGCGCGCACCACCGTCGGCGGCTTGGCGATCCGCGCCAGCGCCGCGCCCGCCCGGTAGCCGTCGTCGTACGCGCCGGAGGCGTAGAGCGAGATCCGGGGCGGGGTGCGGTAGCCCTTCAGTAGGACGTAGGGGTTGTTCTGCCGCCGCAGCCCGAGGTCGCGCGCGGCGAGTGAACCGGGTTCGCCGATCGGGTCGTTGTAGCCGGACAGGCTGATCGCGGCCCGGTAGCGGTCGGGGTGGGCGACCACGAGCTTCGCCGCGCAGTGCGCCCCCGCCGAGTAGCCCGCGACCGCCCAGCCGTCCGGCGCGGACCGGGCGCGGAAGTTGTCCGTCACCATCCTCGGCACATCGATGCTGAGCCAACTGTCGGCGTTCACGGTGCCCGGGATGTTCGCGCACCCCGTGTCGACCTTGGCGATGAGGTTGGTGCGCGGCGCCACCAGGATGAACGGCGCCACCTGCCCGCTGCGCATCAGCGGCAGCAGCTGCTGATGCACCTTGAGGGACCCGAACCACGCCTTCGCCGAGCCCGGATAGCCCGACAGCAGCTCCACGACCGGGAACTTGGTGGCCCGGTAGGCGGGGTCGTCGTACTGCGGCGGCAGCCAGACGTAGACCTCCGCGTCGACGCCCGAGACCCGGCCGTCGAGCTGGGTGACGCGCACCCCACCCGCCGCGTGCATGCTCGGCCCGTCGGCGCGGGTGAAGGTCTGGCGCACCTTCGGCAGGGCCTGGGTGGGGATCCCACCGGTGCCGTCCTTGCCGAGGTCGGCGGCCTGCTGCACATGGTTGCCCGTGCCCAGCAGATCGGCCCAGTTGTCGTAGAGGTCGTTGGCGTCGTTCACCAGCACGAAGACCAGGGTCACCGCGGTGAGCTGGGCGAACAGCAGCATCAGGACGCGGACGGCATGGCGTACGAGCACCGGGCCGCGCACCCGGGACCACAGCAACAGCGGCAGGACCAGGGCGACGGTCGTGAGGGCGATCGAGGTGAAGAGGAAGGGTGTCCCGGTGAGGCTCATCGGCGTGAGCGCTTCCTGTGCACGGACGGATCGAGCGGTCATCTGCTGAGAGGGGATCCCGGGGCTCTCGGTCGCGGTCGTATACGGACACTTACCGAGACATTGCCGAATGCGCACCCGAGGCACCGGGAATCCGGGTGCGCGGCGGGCCGGAGGATGGGCGGGGCCGGGTGGAGAAGGGGCGCTGTCCGGCCAAAGCTACTGCTTGGTAATTTCCTGTTGTACTGTTCGGGCATGTTCGAAGAGACCGCACAGGCCGCGCGCGCCACGATCGGCGACAGCGAGTTCGACCGCGACACCGCGGTCACCCTCCGCGAACCCGGCGTCTACGGCATCGATCTCTCGGCCGGGTGGACGATCATCAACGCGGTGAACGGCGGCTATCTGCTGGCCGTGCTGGGCCGTGCGCTCGGGGAGGCGCTGCCGCACTCCGACCCGTTCACGATCTCCGCGCACTACCTCACCGCGTCCCAGCCGGGCCCCGCGGTGATCCGTACGGACGTCGTACGCACCGGCCGTACGCTCTCCACCGGCCAGGCGTCCCTCTTCCAGTACGACGAGGAGGGCCGCGAGGTCGAGCGCATCCGCGTGCTCGCCTCCTACGGTGAGCTGGACTCCCTGCCCGACGACGTCCGGACGAGCGCGAAGCCGCCCGTCCTCCCGCCCCTGGAGCAGTGCTTCGGCCCCGGGGACGCGCCGACGCCGATCCCCGGCAGCTCGGCCATCACCGACCGGCTGATGCTCAAGCTCGACCCCGCCACGCTGGGCTGGGTGCTCGGGAAGCCGTCCGGGAAGGGCGAGATGAGGGCCTGGTTCGGGCTCGCCGACGGCCGTGACGCGGACCCGCTCTCGCTGCTGCTCGCGGTGGACGCGCTGCCGCCCACCGCCTTCGAACTCGGGCTGTCCGGCTGGGTGCCCACGGTCGAGCTGACCGTGCATGTGCGCTGCCGTCCGGCGCCGGGCCCGCTGCGGGTGTCGATCACCACGCGCAACCTCGCCCATGGCTTCCTGGAGGAGGACGCCGAGGTCTGGGACAGCGCAGACCGCCTGGTCGCCCAGTCCCGCCAGTTGGCGCGGGCCAGGCTGGCCTGACCGTCACGCACGGATGATCTGTGGGCGGTGTGCTCGGTGAACGAGCGTGCCGCCCACGGGTGTTGGGGCGTCGGTGTCCGTCAGTCGTTCCAGTGGTCGCGGCCGATGTCGATCAGCAGGAGCCGCTGGGTCGTCACCCGGACCACCCGGTCCCGCTCCTCGGGGGAGGACTCCAGGGCCACCAGGAACTGGGAGGCCGTCATCAGCATCTGGTCGACGTAGAGACCGGCCAGCATCAGCAGATCCTCGTCGCTCCACCCCTCGGACTCGGGGTGCTGGGCCAGCGCGACCTTCACCTCCTCGGCGAACCGGGCCAGTTGGCGCCGGATCGCCTCCCGTACGGGCTGGACGCCGCCGTGCCACTCGCGCGCGATGAACCGTACGTGCGCGGGGTACGCCTCCACATGGCCGGCGATCAAGTCGACGGCGCGCGCGCAGCGTTCGGCCCGGTCGCCTTCCGCGGAGGCCGTGGAGCCGATCAGCGGGTGGAGGCTGTCGAGGGCCTCCTTGACCAGTTCGACGCCGAGGTCGGCGATCGAGGGGAAGTGCCGGTAGAAGGCGGTCGGGGCGACGCCGACCGCACGGGTGACCTCCCGCAGACCCAGGCTGCTCAGGCTCTGCTCCTCCAGCAGGACCAAGGCGGCGTCCAGGAACGCCTGCCGGGTCTTCTGCTTCTGGGCCTGCCGGACGCCGAGGGGGTGACTCATGCCTGCAGTTAACAACCGTTCTCCGAAATTGGAAAGCGACGGCATGCGGCGTTAGACTCAGGAGTCAGTGAACAACTGTAACCACAGGCGTTCACCGAACCGTCATGACGGGCATCTCGGAGGGGGATTTCGTCCATGCTGTTCCTTGTCGCCGCACTCCTGCTCCTGGGCACCGTGCTCGGCACCGTGGCCCAGGCGCCACCCACCATCTCCCTCGCGGTCGCGGCGGTCATCGGCGTATGGCTCGTGGCCTTCGCGGTCCGCGAACGCCACGGACGCCGGACCGTTCGATCCGATTCGTGACCACCGGTCCTTCGTGGTCACCGGTCCTTCGTGGCCACGGTCTTTCGTGATCATCGCCCTCGACCACCGGTCCTTCGTGATCATCGACCTTCGTGACCATCGACCTTCGTGACCATTGATCTGTCGTACGCCCCACGCATCGTCGGGAGTTGACCACGTCATGCATCTCACCCTCACACCTGCCAAGGACACCGCCGCGCCGATCCGCCGGACGAAGGCGGCCGATGCCGACGGTATGGCCGTCGCTTCCTTCGTGCTGGGGCTGCTCGGGCTGCTCGTCATGAACCTCTTCCTGGGGCCCTTCGCCATCGTCCTGGCCGCCGTCGCGCTGTGGCGCGGTACCACGCGTCGGGGGCGGGCCCTGCTGGGGCTGGGGCTGGGCGTCGCGGATCTGGTCGTCCTGGTGACCCTCATGCAGGTCAACCACACGGTGTCCTGGAGCTTCTAGGCCAACGTCCCGCAGTCGGGCTGAGGCCGCCGAGGCAGGGCCCGTAGAATCGGCCTCACCATGGCATACCTCGACCACGCAGCGACCACCCCGATGCTTCCCGAGGCGGCGCAGGTGCTCACCGCGCAACTCGGCGTCACCGGCAACGCCTCCTCGCTGCACGCGTCGGGCCGCCGTGCCCGACGTACGGTCGAGGAGGCCCGCGAGGCCCTCGCCGAAGCGCTCGGCGCGCGGCCCAGCGAGGTCGTCTTCACCTCCGGCGGCACCGAGGCCGACAACCTCGCCGTGAAGGGCCTGTACTGGTCGCGCCGCGCCGCCGACCCCGCCCGTACCCGCGTCCTCGCCAGCCCCGTCGAACACCACGCGGTCCTCGACGCCGTCGACTGGCTCGGCGAACACGAGGGCGCCACGGTCGAGTACCTGCCCGTCGACGCCTACGGCCGCGTCCGCCCCGAGGCGCTGCGCGAGGCCATCGCCCGCAACCCCGACGACGTCGCCCTCGCCACGGTGATGTGGGCCAACAACGAGATCGGTACGGTCATGCCGATCCGTGAACTGGCCGACGTGGCAGCCGAGTTCGGCATCCCGCTGCACGCCGACGCGGTGCAGGCCGTCGGTCAGGTCCCGGTCGCCTTCGAGGCCTCGGGGCTCGCCGCGATGACGGTCTCCGGGCACAAGATCGGCGGCCCGTACGGCATCGGCGCGCTGCTGCTCGGCCGCGCGTACAGCCCCGTCCCGGTGCTGCACGGCGGCGGCCAGGAACGGCATGTGCGCTCCGGCACCCTCGACGTTCCGGCCATCGCCTCCTTCGCGGTCGCCGGACGGCTCGCCACCGAGCAGCGCGCGTGGTTCGCCCGCGAGATCGGCGCCCTGCGCGACGAACTGATCGACGCGGTCCGTACCGCCGTACCGGACGCGATCCTCGGCGGCGATCCGCGGGACCGGCTCCCGGCCAACGCCCACTTCACCTTCCCCGGCTGCGAGGGCGACTCCCTGCTCCTGCTGCTGGACGCGCAGGGCATCGAGTGCTCCACGGGCTCCGCCTGCACCGCAGGGGTGGCCCAGCCGAGCCATGTCCTCCTCGCCACCGGCGCCGCCCCCGACCTCGCCCGCGGCACCCTCCGCTTCTCCCTCGGCCACACCTCCACGCGGGCCGACGTCGAAGCGGTCGCCAAGGCCATCGGCCCCGCCGTGGAGCGGGCGCGGAGCGCGGGACTGACCTGAGGCCTGTCGCGACCGGTCCCGGCCCCGCGGCGGCTCCCCGTACCCTGGAAGGGCTATGACTGACACCCCGCAGCGCCCCCTTCGCGTCCTCGCCGCCATGTCCGGCGGGGTCGACTCCGCCGTCGCCGCCGCCCGTGCCGCCGAAGCCGGTCACGACGTCACCGGAGTCCATCTCGCGCTCTCCGCGAATCCGCAGTCCTTCCGTACGGGCGCGCGCGGCTGTTGCACCATCGAGGACTCGCGCGACGCCCGCCGCGCCGCGGACGTCATCGGCATCCCCTTCTACGTGTGGGATCTCGCCGAGCGGTTCCGCGAGGACGTGGTGGAGGACTTCATCGCCGAGTACGAGGCCGGGCGCACCCCGAACCCCTGCCTGCGCTGCAACGAGAAGATCAAGTTCGCGGCGCTGCTCGACAAGGCCCTCGCCCTCGGCTTCGACGCGGTCTGCACCGGCCACTACGCCAAGATCGTCACGCTCGCCGACGGCACCCGCGAGCTGCACCGCGCCTCCGACATGGCCAAGGACCAGTCGTACGTCCTCGGTGTACTGGACGAGAAGCAGCTCGCGCACGCGCTGTTCCCGCTCGGCGACACGCTCACCACCAAGGACGAGATCCGCGCGGAGGCCGAGCGCCGGGGCCTCGCGGTCGCCAAGAAGCCCGACTCGCACGACATCTGCTTCATCGCCGACGGCGACACCCAGGGCTTCCTCGCCCAGCGGCTCGGCAAGGCGGAGGGCGACATCGTCGACGAGTCGGGTGCCCGCCTCGGCACGCACGAGGGGGCGTACGGCTACACGATCGGCCAGCGCAAGGGCCTCCGGATCGGCACGCCCGCGCCCGACGGCAAGCCGCGCTACGTCCTCGACATCTCCCCGGTCGACAACACGGTGACGGTCGGCCCGGCGTCCTCCCTGGACGTCAGCGCGCTGACCGCGATCAAGCCCCGCTGGTGCGGGGCGCCCCCGACCGGCCCCGGCACCTACACGGCCCAACTCCGCGCCCACGGCGGCGAGACGGAGGTGACCGCGGAGGTGGTCGACGGCGAACTCCACGTGCGCTTCACCGCACCGGTCCGCGGCGTGGCCCCCGGCCAGGCGATCGTCCTGTACGACGACACGCGGGTGGTCGGCTCGGCGACGATCGCGACCACGGTCCGCACGAAGGACTCCACTTCGGCCTGACCCCCAGCCAAGTCGGCACCTGACACGGCACCAGTCGGCCGTGTCCGACCGCCGCCGCACTCGCCGACGCCTTCCGGGAGGTCGAGGCGGACGCGTCGGCGCGGGTGGCGGTGCGGGGCTGCGCGGGCGCAGCCCCGAAGGCGGCGGGCGCCGAGCGCGGCAAGCGGGCGACCGAGGACGACGACGGCCCGATCGGACCGCCCAGGCTGCGGACGCGCCCCACGCCCGCTCGCCCCGGTCCGCAGGCTCGTCCCCGGTACGCACTGGTCGGCACCGCTCGTCCCCGGACGTACCAGCCCTCACCGGCCTGTCTGGTCCGAACGGGTCCTCCCCGGCCCGCACCGAGTCCTTCTCTGGTACGGACCGGCAGGGCCACAGGACTCCCGCGACAGCCACCTCGGCCTGACAGGCGGACGGACGCGGCCCGCGCCCGCTTGCCCCGGTCCGCCCGCACTGCTCGGCCCTGGTCCTTACCGGTCTCCACCAGTCCGTCCCGTCCTCTCCGGGCCGAACCGGCCTTCTCCTGCACCTCATCGGTCCTCTCCGGGCCGAACCGGCCTTCTCCGAACCTCACCGGTCCGCACCGGTCCTTCTCCGGTCCCCACCGGCTCCGCAGCAGTCTGCGGCGCTGTCGCGCTCCCCTTGCGTCCGTCGCCAGGCGGGACGCCGACGCGCCCGCCTTCGTCGTCCCGGCGCGTTCCGAATGTTCACCTCCCGGTAACTCGCCGGTCCCGCTCGGGTCTTGCCCTTGGTCGGGAACTGTGCGATCTTCGGGCATCCAGGCGCGGGGCGGAGCGGCCCGGACATCTCCGGTGGCCCCCGCGAAGGACGCTTCCGTCAGTGACGAGCGCGCGCGCCGACGCGTCGGCGTAGCCCTGGCTAGCCCAGAAGATCATCTGGCGCCAGGGCCGAAAGTCCTTGATCATCAGGACCTTTTGCCTGGTGAAAGGGCTCTTCGGCCGGGTCCTCAAGATCCATCTCGGGGATGTAATAGCAGCGCGCCCCTCGGCTGCCCGCCGGGGGATGCCGCCGCCTCTGCCCACCACTCACCGTCGTCGCCGCCCGCCAGCGGCGGTTCGGCGTGGGCGCGGGCGGTGCCTATACCCGCAGATAGGAAAGTCGCGTCATGCCCCGCCCAGCCTCTCCCGCCCGCGCCACGGCCACGGCCTTCCGGGACGGCGACGTGTGCGGCGTGTCCGCGAGGAAGAACCGCTGATGACTGCCGCGGACGAGATCCCGGGGCGGTGCGGCCGTGAGGAGAGCACGATCATGGACAACGGCAACTCCAGGACGAGGGACAGCAGGAAGGGCGACGAGTACCACGCCCTGCTCGCGCGTCGGGACGCGATGCGCCTGCGTGACCAGATGCTCGCCCCGTCCCGCGCCGTGGAGAAGACGAAGTCTCCTACCTACGACGCCTACGACGGCGCCGCCGACCAGGAACTCATCGTCCAGAACCTGGCCGCGGTCACCCCGTTCAGTGAACTCATCGCCCACCTCTACGACGCCATGTTCGAACGGCACCCGTATCTGCGGCAGTTGTTCCCGGAATCGATGGAGTTCCAGAAGGCGCACCTGGAGCGGGCGTTCTGGTTCCTGATCGAGCATCTGCACAAGCCCGAGGAAATCACCACGTTCTGCACGCAGTTGGGCCGCGACCACCGCAAACTCGGCGTCCAGCCCGTGCACTTCCAGGTGTTCGAGGTCGCGCTCTCCGAGGCGATGTACCGCATGTCCGGCGGTCGTGTCGACCAGGAGGTGGAGCAGGCCTGGCTGCGCATGGTGCGGTTCGCCGCCGCGGGCATGGTCGCGGGCTCGAAGCGCGCACTGGCCGAACCCCCCGCCTGGCACGGCACGGTGACGTCCCATCAGCTCCGCCGCCCCGACCTCGCGGTGATCCGCGTCCGCACCGCCGAGCCCTACCCGTACCAGCCCGGCCAGTACGCGACCATCGAGTCCCCGCTGCTGCCGCACACCTGGCGCCCGTACACGTTCGCCACCGTCCCCGCACCGGACGGCGAGCTGGAGTTCCACATCCGCCGCACCGGTCCGGGCGGCGTGAGCGACGCCATGACCCTGCACACCCGCGTCGGTGACACCCTGCGCCTCGGTCCGCCGCAGGGCACGGCGACCCTGGACGACGACCAGGGGCGGGACGTGCTCATCGTGGCGGGCGGCACCGGCTGGGCCACCGGCCGGGCGCTCCTTGAGGACCTGTCCCAGCGGCGCGCGCCGGGCCGCAGGGCCCATCTCTTCCTCGGCGCCCGTACCTCCGAGGACCTGTACGACGCACAGGCCCTGTCCCGGCTGGAGAACCGCTGCCCCTGGCTGCGGGTCGTCCCGGTGATCAGCGACGGCCCGGGGGCGTCCCCGGACGGCTCGGTGGCCGAGGCGATCGCCCGGCACGGGGACTTCTCCCAGCACATCGCCTACGTCAGCGGCCCGCCCGCGATGGTCACCGCGGCCGTGTGGCGACTGGCCGGTCTCGGCCTGCCCGCCGACCGCATCCGCCACGACCCGGTCGCCGGTATGGTCCCGCTGCCCTCGCACGCGCAGCGGACCCGGCCGACGGGACCGGCGGTGGGTCACATGGCCGAAGGCGCCCAGGTCTGACGCTCCGGCCCGGCCTGCCGCGGCAGGCCGGGCCGACCGGTCACCCGTCCGCTGACGACACCTCCGCCTCGTAGAAGCAGAAGTGGTCCTTGATCGGGGCGACATCGGGCTTCGGAGACGGATACGCCCAGACGATGTCGGCCGCGTCCGGCAGGGACCAGTACGACGCGGTGCCCTTGAAGGGGCACACGGTGTGCGTGTCGGACGGGGTCAGCAGATCGAGGCGTACGTCCTCGGCCGGGATGTAGTACCGCGGAGGGCACCCGGTCTCGCGCAGGACGACGGGCCGGTCGGTCTCCGCGAGGACCTGTCCGCCGTGCACCACGCGCACGTGCTGGTCGCCCCGCTCGATGGTGATGGTGTGTCCTTCGGTCATACCGGTGAAGCGCCCGCGGGCCCCGGCTTCTTCCCGCGTACGGTGTCCCTCGTGAATATCTGTGTCTTTCTCTCCGCCGCCGACCTCGCCGACCGCTACACCCGCCCCGCCCGTGAATTCGCCGAACTGCTCGGCAAGGGCGGGCACGCTCTTGTGTGGGGCGGATCCGACACCGGTCTGATGAAGGTGGTCGCCGACGGCGTGCAGGAGGCGGGCGGCAAGCTGCTGGGCGTGTCCGTCGAGTTCCTGGCCGACAAGGCCCGCAAGGGCGCCGACGAGATGGTGATCACCAAGGACCTCGCCGAGCGCAAGCGGCTGCTCCTGGCCAAGGCCGACGCGGTGGTGGTCATGGTCGGCGGGACCGGGACGCTCGACGAGGCGACCGAGATCCTGGAGCTGAAGAAGCACGGGCACACCGACAAGCCGGTGGTCCTGCTGAACACCGCGGGCTTCTACGACGGCCTGAAGGAGCAGTTCCGGCGGATGGAGGAGGAAGGCTTCCTGACGCGCCCGCTGTCCGAGCTGGCGCACTTCGCCAAGGACCCGGCGGGGGCGCTCGCGTATCTGGAGGAGTCGCTCGGAGCGCGGTAGCCCCCAGGTGCGAGCATGGCGGGCATGGCTACACATGTGATCACCGGAGCGGGCTCCGGCATCGGCGCGGCCGTGGCCCGCCGTCTGCACGCGCGCGGGGACGAGCTCGTCCTGCACGCGCGTGACGCGGGGCGGGCCAAGGAGCTGGCGGCCGAGTTCCCCGGGGCGCGGACCCTGGTCGGCGACCTCGCGGAGCCGGACCGGCTGTCCTGGGCGTTCTCGCACCAGACCCTGCCGGACCGGGTGGACTCGCTCCTGCACATCGCGGGCGTGGTCGACCTCGGCCAGGTCGGCGAGCTGACCCCGAAGGCCTGGCGCCACCAGCTCGACGTCAACCTGATCGCCCCCGCCGAGCTGACCCGCCACTTCCTGCCCCAGCTCCGCACCGCACGCGGCCAGGTGCTGTTCGTCAACTCGGGCGCCGGTCTGAACGCCCACGCGTCCTGGTCCGCGTACGCCGCCTCCAAGCACGGGCTGAAGGCCCTCGCGGACTCCCTGCGCGCCGAGGAGCGCGGCAACGGCGTGCGGGTCACCTCGGTCTACCCGGGCCGTACGGCGAGCCCGATGCAGGTCAAGGTGCACCAGCAGGAGGGCAAGCCGTACGACCCCGCGCAGTGGATCGACCCCGAGTCGGTGGCGACGACGATCGTGATGTGCCTGGACCTGCCGAGGGACGCGGAGGTCAACGATCTGACGGTACGACCGGGCGGCTGACGGTCTCGGGGCCGGTACGGAGTCGCCGCGGGATTCCGTAGGCTGCCGGGGTGAGTGAAGACAGCCAGATCAGGTTCGGTGCGGCAACCGGCGTCGGGTCCATGCCCGGCGGGGACGCGCGCGAGGCGGCCAGGACCGTCACCGGAAGCTTCGAGGACTTCCCCTTCCTCGCCGAGTTGCCGGCCCGCGGGCCCGGCGCGGACATGATCGGGCGGACCGCCGGGATGCTGGTCGATCTGTACGCGCGCGTGGAGCCCAGCGGCTGGCGGTTCGGGGACCGGCCGGGGCGGGACACCAAGCGGGCCCGCTCCTGGCTCGGCGAGGACCTCGACGCGCTGGAGGAGTTCACCCAGGGCTACGAAGGCCCGCTGAAGGTCCAGGCCGTCGGGCCCTGGACGCTGGCCGCCGCGCTGGAGCTGAAGAACGGCGAGTCGGCCCTCTCCGACCCCGGCGCCTGCCGCGACCTCGCCGGATCGCTCGTCGAGGGGCTGCGTCTGCACCTGGACGAGATGCGGCGGCGCGTGCCCGGCGCCCGTCTCGTCCTGCAGCTCGACGAGCCGTCGCTCACCTCCGTCCTGCGCGGGCAGGTGCGGACCGCGAGCGGCTACCGCACCCACCGGGCCGTCGACCGGCAGATCGTAGAGGCCACGCTCCGGGACGTCGTCGGGGTGCACGCCGACGGTCCGGTCGTGGTCCATTCCTGCGCTCCTGACGTGCCGTTCGCCCTGTTGCGCAGGGCGGGGGCCGCCGGGGTCTCCTTCGACTTCTCGCTCCTCACCGAACGTGACGACGATGCGATCGGCGAGGCCGTGGAGGGCGGCACCCGGCTCTTCGCGGGCGTCGTGGCGAGCACGGACGGCCCGTTGTCAGACCCTGCCGGTAGCGTCATGGGTGTCAGGACGCTGTGGCGCAGGCTGGGGCTGCGTCCGGGGGCTCTCGCGGACGCGGTCACGCTCACGCCGACATGCGGGCTCGCGGGCGCTTCCCCGGACTACGCACGCCGGGCGCTCGCCCACTGCGTCCGGGCGGCGAGATCCCTCGCGGACAACCCTGAGTAACGGGAGGACCACACGGTGGCCGGCGACAAGCAAGCGGAGACGACGGTGCCCGCCGAGGCACGGGAGCAGCACGCGCAACTCGCTGAGCAGATCGAGGAGCACCGCTTCCGGTACTACGTGAAGGACGCTCCCGTCGTCAGCGATGCGGAGTTCGACCGACTGCTGCGCGCCCTGGAGGCGCTGGAGGAGCAGTACTCCGAGCTGCGTACGCCGGACTCGCCGACCCAGAAGGTCGCGGGGGCCTACGAGACGGAGTTCACGGCCGTCGAGCACCGCGCGCGCATGCTCTCCCTCGACAACGCCTTCGACGACGCGGAACTGGCCGCCTGGGCCGACCGCGTCGCCAAGGAGGTCGGCACGTCCGCGTACCACTTCCTGTGCGAGCTGAAGGTCGACGGCCTCGCGGTCAATCTGACGTACGAGCACGGCCGTCTCACGCGCGCGGCGACCCGCGGCGACGGGCGCACGGGAGAGGACATCACCCCCAACGTCCGTACGATCGCGGGCATCCCGGACCGTCTCAAGGGCGAGCGCGTCCCCGACCTCGTGGAGATCCGCGGCGAGGTCTACTTCCCGATGGAGAAGTTCACGGCGCTGAACGAACGCCTGGTGGCAGGCGGCGACAAGCCCTTCGCCAACCCCCGCAACGCCGCCGCCGGTTCGCTGCGCCAGAAGGACCCGCGCATCACGGCCACCCGCCCGCTGTACATGGTGGTGCACGGCATCGGCGCCCTGGAGGGCTTCGAGGACGGCCTCACGCGCCTGTCCGAGGCGTACGACCTGCTGCACTCCTGGGGCCTGCCCACCGCCCGGCACAACAAGGTGGTCGGCGACCTCGACGGCGTACGCCGGTTCATCGCCCACTTCGGCGAGAACCGCCACTCCGTGGAGCACGAGATCGACGGCGTCGTGGTCAAGGTGGACGAGATCCGCCTCCAGGGCCGTCTCGGCTCCACGGCGCGCGCGCCCCGCTGGGCCATCGCCTACAAGTACGCGCCCGAAGAGGTCAACACCAAGCTGCTCGACATCAAGGTGGGCGTCGGGCGCACCGGCCGCGTCACCCCGTACGCGCAGGTCGAGCCGGTCACGGTGGCCGGTTCCGAGGTCGAGTTCGCCACGCTGCACAACCAGGACGTGGTCAAGGCCAAGGGCGTGCTCATCGGGGACACGGTGGTGCTCCGCAAGGCCGGGGACGTGATCCCGGAGATCCTCGGACCGGTCGTGGACCTACGGGACGGCAGCGAGCGCGCGTTCGTGATGCCGGCCGAGTGTCCGGAGTGCGGGACGCCGCTGCGGGCCATGAAGGAAGGCGACATCGACCTGCGCTGTCCCAACGGCCGTTCCTGCCCTGCCCAGTTGAGGGAGCGAGTCTCCTATCTCGCGGGCCGGGAGTGTCTGGACATCGAGCACTTCGGCGGGGTCGCGGCAGCCGCCCTCACCCGCCCCCTGGAACCGGCCGATCCGCCGCTCGTGGACGAGGGCGACCTGTTCGACCTCACCGTGGAGAAGCTGCTGCCCATCAAGGCCTATGTCCTCGACCCGGACAGCGGTCTGCCCAAGCACGACCCCAAGACGGGCGAGGCGAAGATCGCCACGGTCTTCGCCAACCAGAAGGGCGAACCGAAGAAGAACACGCTGGCCCTGCTCAAGAACATCGAGGAGGCCAAGTCCCGTCCCCTCGCCCGCTTCCTCAACGGCCTGTCCATCCGGCATGTCGGGCCGGTGGCCGCGCAGGCCCTCGCCCGTGAGTTCCGCTCCATCGACCGGATCGAGCAGGCCACGGAGGAGGAGTTGGCGAGCACGGACGGGGTCGGCCCGATCATCGCCGCCTCCCTCAAGCAGTGGTTCACCGAGGAGTGGCACCGCGAGATCGTCCGCAAGTGGAAGGCCGCCGGGGTCCGGCTGGAGGACGAGGGCTCCGGCGAGGGGGAGGGCCCGCGTCCGCTGGAGGGTCTGACGGTCGTGGTCACGGGCACGCTCGAACACTTCACCCGCGACGCGGCGAAGGAGGCGCTCCAGAGCCGTGGCGCGAAAGTGACCGGTTCTGTTTCGAAGAAGACATCCTTCGTCGTCGTGGGCGAGAATCCTGGTTCCAAGTACGACAAGGCCGTGCAGGCGAAGGTTCCGGTGCTCGACGAGGACGGTTTCACCGTCCTGTTGGAGCGAGGACCGGAAGCGGCTGCCGAAGTGGCGCTTGCGACAGGGGAGTAGCGGACGAAGGCTCCCGGTTCCTCGGATACGCGATGTATCCGGATGGGCGGGGCGCATTGGGGCAACCGCCGACGACCGCTGCCCCGGAACGCTTGCTGCGGCCTACTGTTGAGGTGTACGCCTGCCATGCCCGGACGCGTGGCGGGCGGTCGGGCGCGATGTTGCTGACGGTTCGTCAGGCATCGGGCCGTATGACGTCGGCACCGCCGGCTGTGAGAGGGACGGGAATGGAACGGACCGAGAGCGCCGCCCCGGACTCATGGCTGCGCCTGCGCCGGATGTCGGACGCCTGGCGCGCGGGGCGCTGGACGGCGTGGCTGTCGGGGTACCGGGGCGCGGACGGCCGAAGTGCCTTGCCGGGGCGTGTTCCTGGCGAGTCGCTCGCGGCGGACAGGACGCCGCGGCCCGTCGCGACCGGTCCTGCCGGACCTGCCGGTCCGTTCGCCGCCGGACAGCGCGCCGGGCGGCCCGGCCCGGACGGCGGCGGGCGCCCGTCCCGGTCCGTGCTGCTCTGGGCGGTCCTCGCGGCGGCCGGGCTCGCCCTCGGCGCCGCCTTCTTCCGCGCCTTCGGCGGACACCACGCGCTCTTCCCGCCCGGCACGGTCGGCTGGTCCCTGGCCCTGCTGACCGGCGTCATCGTCGGCCATCTGGTCGCCCTCGGCCGCGCCCGCTGGTGGGGCGGTACGGGCTCGGGCGCCGCCCTGACCCTCGCCGTCCTGCTGCTGTACGGCTGGGTGCCCGCCGCGATGGTGAGCCTCACGGTCGTCGTCCTGGTCGGCCTCGTGCGGCCGGGCTGCTGGCGGCAGGGCCTGCTGCACGGCGCGGTCGACATCCTCGGCGTCGGCGCCTCGACGCTCGCGCTGGCCGCCTTCGGGCACGTCCCGAGTGTCGAGTCCCCCTGGGAGCCGCGGAGTTGGACGATCGCCGCCGCGCCCGCGATCGTCCTCGCCGCCCTCGCCTACCTCGCGGTGACCCGGCTGCTGGTGTGGTGTCTCACCGCGCCGCGCATGGGCGGACTGCCCACCATCGCCCGTACCGCCCTGGTCCGGCAGGGCCTCGTCGCCGTCGCGCTGCTCGGCATAGCGCCACTGGTCTGCGTGGTCGCGAGGACGCTGCCCGTGCTGCTGCCGCTGTTCGCCATCCCGCTCATCGCCCTCGACTCCACCCTGTGGATCGCCCGCGCCCGCGCCGAGGAGCAGCTCCGCGACCCGCTCACCGGCCTGCCCAACCGGCAGTGGCTGCTGGAGCGCACATGGGCGGCGCTGGACGACGCCGAGCGCATCGGGGCGCGTTCCGCCCTGATGTTGATCGACCTCGACCGCTTCCGGTCGGTGAACGACACGCTCGGGCATCTCGCCGGTGACCGGCTGCTCCTCCAGATAGCGGAGCGGCTGCGGCTGGCGCTGCCCCGCGGGGCGGAGGCCGCGCGGCTCGGCGGCGACGAGTTCGCCGTGTTACTGCCCGTCGCGGACTCCACGACGTCCGCGTCCCGGGCGGCCCGCAATCTGGTCGCCGCGCTCGGCTCCCCGCTCGACCTGGACGGGCTCACGCTCGTCCTGGAGGCCAGCGCCGGTGTCGCCGTCTTCCCTGACCACGCGCTGGACGCGGAGGGGCTGCTGCGCCGGGCCGACGTCGCCATGTACCAGGCGAAGCGGGACCGTACGGGGGTGGAGGTGTACGAGTCCAAGCGGGACTCCAACACCCCGGACCGGCTAGGGCTGCTGGGCGATCTGCGGCGCGCGCTGGACGCGCACGAGGTGGAGCTGCACTACCAGCCGAAGGTCCGCTTCGACGGACAGGTCGCCGGTCTCGAGGCGCTCGTGCGCTGGGTGCACCCCGAGCGCGGGAAGGTGCCGCCGGACGAGTTCATCGCCATCGCCGAGTCCTCCGGGCTGATGCCGCATCTGACGGAGTACGTCCTGGAGACCGCGCTCGGACAGGTGGCCCGGTGGCGGGCGCAGGGCCTGCGGGTCCCGGTGGCCGTGAACGTCTCCCCGCGCGACGTCCACACGCCGGGCTTCGCGGGCGCGGTGGCCGCGCGCCTGGCACGGCACGGCGTCCCGGCGGGCGCGCTGCAGTTGGAGATCACCGAGCATGTACTCCTGGAGGACCCGCAGCGGGCCGCGGACACCCTGGCCGGGCTGGCCGGGCACGGCGTGAAGATGTCGCTGGACGACTTCGGCACGGGGTATTCGTCGCTGGTGCATCTGCGGCGGCTGCCGGTGAGCGAACTGAAGATCGACCGTTCGTTCGTGGCCCGGCTGGCCGTGGACGCCCAGGACGCGGAGATCGTGCGCTGCACGGTGGACCTCGCGCATTCGCTGGGCCTGCTCGTCGTCGCGGAGGGCGTCGAGGACGACGAGACCTGGGAGCGGCTGCGGGACCTGGGCTGCGACGCGGTCCAGGGCTGGCTGGTCGCCGCCGCGATGCCGCCGGAGGAGACCACGGCCTGGCTGCGGGCCCGGGGATCGAGGGGCTGGCAGCGCCCGAAGGCCGCGCTCCCGGCGGCTGCCGCGGACGACCAGGGGCGGATCGGTTAGGGGCCAGGGCGACCCCGTACGAACCCTGGGGCCGGGGTCCTCGCCCCGCGCCCTGGCACCGGGTGCGACCCGTCCCGGGGAATCCGTTTCACGGGCACAGGGCCCCGCGCCATAGGATTGAGCCCAAACCACACACTCTCACCCCAGAGGATCGCTGCATGCCTGGCATCACGCGCGAGGAGGTCGCCCACCTCGCCCGGCTGGCGCGTCTGGAGCTGAAGCCCGAAGAGCTAGAGCACTTCGCAGGCCAGCTCGACGACATCATCGGCGCGGTCGCCCGCGTCAGCGAGGTCGCCGACCAAGACGTCCCGCCGACCTCTCACCCGCTGCCGCTGACGAACGTCATGCGCGCGGACGAGGTCCGTCCCTCGCTCACCCCCGAGCAGGCGCTGTCCGGCGCCCCGGCCCAGGAGCAGCAGCGTTTCAAGGTGCCGCAGATCCTGGGGGAGGAGTAGCCCGTCATGACGGACAAGAACAGCATCATCCGGCTCACGGCCGCCGAGACCGCCGAGAAGATCGCCTCCGGCGAACTCACCGCCGTCGAGGTCACCGAGGCCCACCTCGCCCGTATCGAGGCCGTCGACGAGAAGGTGCACGCCTTCCTGCACGTCGACCGCGAGGGCGCCCTGGCGCAGGCCCGTGCCGTCGACGCGAAGCGCGAGCGCGGCGAGAAGCTCGGCCCGCTGGCCGGTGTGCCGCTGGCGCTCAAGGACATCTTCACCACCGAGGGCATCCCGACCACGGTCGGTTCGAAGATCCTCGAGGGCTGGATCCCGCCGTACGACGCCACGCTCACCAAGCGACTGAAGGCCGCCGACGTCGTCATCCTCGGCAAGACCAACATGGACGAGTTCGCCATGGGGTCCTCCACCGAGAACAGCGCCTACGGGCCGACGGGCAACCCCTGGGACCTCACCCGGATCCCCGGTGGCTCCGGCGGCGGGTCGAGCGCCGCGCTCGCCTCCTTCCAGGCCCCCCTCGCGATCGGCACCGACACCGGCGGCTCCATCCGGCAGCCCGCCTCCGTCACCGGCACGGTCGGCGTCAAGCCGACGTACGGCGCCGTCTCCCGCTACGGCATGGTCGCCTTCAGCAGCAGCCTCGACCAGGGCGGCCCCTGCGCCCGTACGGTCCTGGACGCGGCGCTCCTGCACGAGGTCATCGCCGGGCACGACCCGCTCGACTCCACCTCCATCGACGCCCCGGTCCCGCCGGTCGTCGAGGCCGCCCGCAACGGCTCCGTCCAGGGCATGCGCATCGGTGTCGTCAAGCAGTTCCGCGGCGAGGGCTACCAGGCCGGTGTCGTGCAGCGCTTCGACGAGTCCGTCGAGCTGCTGAAGAAGCTGGGCGCCGAGATCGTCGAGCTGGACTGCCCGTCCTTCGACCTGGCGCTGGCCGCGTACTACCTGATCGCGCCGAGCGAGTGTTCGAGCAACCTCGCCCGGTTCGACGGTCTGCGCTACGGCCTGCGGGTCGCCGACGACGGGTCGCACTCGGCGGAGGAGGTCACCTCCCTCACCCGTGAGGCGGGCTTCGGCCCCGAGGTCAAGCGCCGCATCATGCTCGGCACGTACGCCCTCAGCTCCGGCTACTACGACGCGTACTACGGCTCCGCGCAGAAGGTCCGTACGCTCATCACCCGCGACTTCGAGAAGTCGTTCGAGCAGGTGGACGTGATCGTGTCGCCCACGACGCCCACCACGGCCTTCCCGATCGGCGAGCGCGCCGACGACCCGATGGCGATGTACCTCGCGGACCTGTGCACCATTCCGGTCAACATGGCGGGCAACGCCGCCATGTCCCTGCCGTGCGGACTCGCCCCGGAGGACAACCTCCCGGTGGGTCTGCAGATCATCGCCCCGGCGATGCAGGACGACCGGCTGTACAAGGTCGGCGCCGCCGTCGAGGCCGCCTTCGTGGAACAGTGGGGACACCCGCTTCTCGAGGAGGCTCCGTCGCTATGAGCAAGGCACTGTCCAAGGCCAAGGGCTTCAAGCAGTCCAAGTCCGGTACGTACCTGTCCATGGCCACCACCGCGTACGGCGCCTTCGGCGTCGCCAAGCAGGTCAAGAAGGCCCGCAGCGAGCACGACACGCTGCGCCTGATCGACGCCGCCGTGTCCGCCGCCGCCATCGTCACCGGTCTCGCCCTGCTCGTCCGTGAGCTGAAGCGCCTGGGCGACGACGACGTCCTGCTGGGCTGAGAGGGAAGTTTCACCGTGACCACCCTGACCGACCTGGAGTCGTACGAGGACGCGCTGGCGTCGTACGACCCCGTCATGGGCCTCGAGGTCCATGTCGAACTCGGCACCAAGACCAAGATGTTCTGCGGTTGTTCGACGGCGCTCGGCGCCGAGCCGAACGCGCAGACCTGCCCCACCTGCCTCGGCATGCCCGGCTCGCTCCCGGTCGTCAACGCGATCGGCGTCGAGTCCGCGATCCGCATCGGTCTCGCGCTCAACTGCGAGATCGCCGAGTGGTGCCGCTTCGCCCGGAAGAACTACTTCTATCCGGACATGCCGAAGAACTTCCAGACCTCCCAGTACGACGAGCCGATCGCCTTCAACGGCTACCTCGACGTGCAGTTGGAGGACGGCGAGACCTTCCGCGTGGAGATCGAGCGCGCCCACATGGAGGAGGACACCGGCAAGTCGACCCACGTCGGCGGCGCCACCGGCCGTATCCACGGCGCGTCCCACTCCTTGCTGGACTACAACCGCGCCGGCATCCCGCTCATCGAGATCGTCACCAAGCCGATCGTCGGTGCCGGCGAGCGCGCGCCCGAGGTGGCGAAGGCGTACGTGCGTGAGCTGCGCGAGCTGATCCGCGCGCTCGGCGTCTCCGAGGCCCGTATGGAGATGGGCCAGATGCGCTGCGACGTGAACCTGTCGCTGATGCCCAAGGGCGCCGAGAAGTTCGGCACGCGCAGCGAGACGAAGAACGTCAACTCGCTGCGCTCCGTCGAGCGCGCCTGCCGCTTCGAGATCCAGCGCCACGCCGCCGTGCTGAACAGCGGCGGCACGGTGATCCAGGAGACCCGGCACTTCCACGAGGACACGGGCTCGACGACCTCGGGCCGCGTGAAGGAAGAGGCCGAGGACTACCGGTACTTCCCGGAGCCGGACCTGGTCCCCGTCGCGCCCCCGCGCGCGTGGGTCGAGGAGCTGCGCGCCGCGCTGCCGGAGCTGCCCCTGGTGCGCCGTAACCGGCTGCGCGAGGAGTGGGGTGTCTCCGCGACCGACATGCAGGCGATCCTCAACGCTGGTGCGCTGGACCTGATCGTCGCGACGATCGAGGCGGGCGCCGACTCCGCCGCCGCGCGCAAGTGGTGGATGGGCGAGCTGGCCCGCCAGGCCAACGAGACCGGCAAGGCCCTGGACGAGCTGCCCATCACCGCGCAGCAGGTGGCCCGGGTCACCCGGCTCGTGGCCGACGGCGACCTCAACGACAAGCTGGCCCGCCAGGTCATCGAAGGCGTTCTCGCGGGCGAGGGCACCCCGGACGAGGTCGTCGACAAGCGCGGTCTCAAGGTCGTCTCCGACGAGGGCGCCCTGACCGCCGCCGTCGACGAGGCGATCGCCGGCAACCCGGCCATCGCGGACAAGATCCGCGGCGGCAAGGTGGCCGCGGCCGGTGCCCTGGTCGGCGCGGTCATGAAGGCCACCCGCGGCCAGGCGGACGCCGCCCGCGTCAAGGAGCTGATCCTGGAGAAGCTGGGTGTCAGCGAGGGCTGAGACAAGCGGCGGACGCCGCTGAACGACCGCCCGGGGGCGGTGCACCGAACGCCGGTGCACCGCCCCCGGCGCGTTGACGAGAGTCATCTACGAGAGCCACGTACGGGGGTCATGTACGAGAGCCACGTACGGGAGTCATGTACGCGCGCTGACAAGAACCTTATGCGGCGGGGGAGTTGCCCGCGGTGGCTGTGAAGTGGGTCGCAATCCTGTGAGGAACCCCACGAATGCGACAAACGATCACTTCTGGCTGCAACAGTGGACACAGACGTTCATTCGTTCTTTGCGAGCCGTTCAGTTCCCTCAGCGTCTGTTCCCGGGCAAAGATCGTCCAACCGTTCCCAGGGAGCGCGTCCCGTGGCAGCCCTCGCACGCTGGTGTATCCGCCACCGCCTCGCGGCGGTCCTGCTCTGGCTGCTCGCCTTCGGCGGAGTCGCCGTCGGCGCGGCGGCCACGGGGACCGCGTACACCAATCACTACGACGTCCCCGGCACCGAGACGGGCCGCGCCGCCGAGCTGCTCCAGAGGGGCTTCCCCGGACACGGCGGCGACAGCGACACCCTCGTCTGGCACACCGCCACCGGCAGCGTGCGCGCGTCCGGCGTCGAGCAGACGATGACCCGCACCCTGGACAGGATCGAGGACCTGCCCGGCATCGCCTCCGTCACCAACCCCTACGCCGGCGACCACGGCGCCCAGATCAGCCGCGACGGCCGCACCGCGTACGCCACGATCACCTTCGACGAGCAGAGCGAGAACATCAGCAAGGGCGAGGCCCAGGCCGTCGTCGACACCGCCCAGGCCGCCGAGAGCGACGAACTGCGGGTCGAACTGGGTGGCAGCGCGATCGCCCTCACCGAGGCGCGCAGCGGGCATCTCGCCGAGGCCGTCGGTGTGGTCGTCGCCGCCGTCGTCCTCTTCCTCGCCTTCGGCTCGCTCGCCGCCTCCCTGCTGCCCATCGCGACCGCGCTGATCGGCGTCGGCACCGCGTACGCCGGTATCGCCCTGCTCGGGCACGCCATGACCGTCGCCGACTTCGCGCCCATGCTGGGCCTGCTGATCGGGCTCGGCGTCGGCATCGACTACGCCCTGTTCATCGTGACCCGGCACCGCCGCAGCCTGAAGCGGGGCGTCCCGGTGACGGAGGCCGCCGTGGGCGCCGTCGCCACCACCGGCCGGGCCGTCGTCTTCGCGGGCGCCACGGTGTGCATCGCGCTCCTCGGCATGCTGATCCTCCGGCTCGGCTTCCTCAACGGTGTCGCGATCGCCGCCTGTCTCACCGTCCTGCTCACCGTCGCGGCCTCCGTGACCCTGCTGCCCGCCCTCCTGTCCTTCATCGGACCCCGCGCCCTCAGCAGGCGCGAGCGGCGCAGACTGGCCGAGAACGGGCCCGAACCGGAGCTGCCGGGAGGGTTCGCCGCCCGCTGGTCCGCGTTCGTCGAGCGCCACCCCAAGAAGCTCGGCGTCCTCGCCATGGCCGTCATGGCCGTCCTCGCGCTGCCCACGCTCTCCCTCCACCTGGGCACCGCCGACCAGGGCAACGGCCCGAAGTCGGCGACCACCCGGCAGGCGTACGACCTCATCGCCGACGGGTTCGGGCCCGGCGTCAACGGCCCGCTCACCCTCGTCACCCGCGTCGGCGGCGCCGAGGACAGGCTCGCGCTCGACCACCTCGACAGCACGCTCGCGGCCACGCGGGGCGTCGCGAGCGTGAGCCCGGTGACCTACAACAGCGGCGGCGACATGGCGCTCCTCACCGTCGTCCCCGACTCCGCCCCGCAGTCCCGGGACACCAGCGAACTCGTGGACCGGCTGCGCACCGAGGTGCTGCCGCGCGCCGAGCAGGGCACCACGCTCGACCTCGCGGTGGGCGGCAGGACCGCGGCCTACGACGACTTCGCGAGCGTGATCGTCGGCAAGCTGCCGCTGTTCGTCGGGGTGGTGATCAGCCTCGGCTGTGTGCTGCTCCTGTTCGCCTTCCGCTCGATCGGCATCCCGCTGAAGGCCGCCGTGATGAACGTCGCGGCCGTCGCCTCCGCCTTCGGCGTGGTCGTCGCGATCTTCCAATGGGGCTGGGGAAGCGAACTGCTGGGCCTCGGCCGGGCCGGGCCCATCGAACCCTTCCTCCCCGTGATCATGGTCTCGGTGCTCTTCGGGCTCTCCATGGACTACCAGGTGTTCCTGGTCAGCCGCATGTACGAGGAGTGGCGGGAGACCGGCGACAACCGGCGCGCCGTACGCGTCGGCCTGGCCGAGACCGGCCGGGTCATCAACTCCGCGGCGGTCATCATGATCTCCGTCTTCCTCGCCTTCGTCCTCAGCGGCGACCGGGTGATCGCCATGTTCGGCATCGCGCTCGCCGCGGCCGTCGCCCTGGACGCCTTCGTCCTGCGGACCCTTCTCGTCCCCGCGCTGATGCATCTGCTCGGCGGCGCCAACTGGTGGCTGCCGTCCTGGCTGGAGCGCCGCCTTCCGCACATCAGCATCGAACCGCCGGAACACCGTGCGACCATGCCCCGGAAGACGGCGCACGAGGACGCGCTCATGGACGCACTGGTGAAGGAGCAGCAGCAGGATGTACGCGATATCCCTGGGTGACGACGGAGCCGAACTGCGTCCCCTGGAGCCCTGGCACGCCGAGGAGTTCCTCGCCCATCTCGACCGCGGGCGCGAGTTCATCAACCAGTACGTCCCGTTCGGGTCCAAGGCCACGGACGTGGCCGGCGCGCGCACCATCCTGCAGTCGTTCGCCGACCGGCGCGCCGCGGACACCGGCTTCCTGCACGGGCTGTGGCTGGACGACAAGCTGGTCGGCGGCGTGCTCTTCCCCCTCTTCGACGCCGAGCACGGCACTTGCGAGATGGGCGTCTGGCTGGAGCCCGCGGCGGCCGGGCGGGGCCTGGTCACGCGCGGCGCGCGGGCGCTCATCGACTGGGCGTTTGACGAGCGCGGCATGCACCGTGTGGAGTGGCAGGCGTCGCCCGCCAACGAACCGAGTGTCAACGTGGCGCGGCGGCTGGGCATGACACGCGAGGGTGTGCTCCGCGAGAGCTTCCCGCATCGTGGCGTACGCCACGACATGGAGGTCTGGTCGGTGCTCGCCCCCGAGTGGCGCGAGGCACGCGCGCGTGCCCGGAAGTGACCGGTAGGTCGGTAGGTCGTTAAGAGACCTCTCAGACAGCGTCCATACGGTGCGAGGCATGGGAACGAAGACAGTAGACGAGGCCGACGCCGCGACCGGCGCCGAGGCGACGACGAACGACGAGAAGACGGCCGAGGCGACGACGAACGACGAGAAGACGGCCGAGGTGACCGAGACCGAGGTGACCGAGACCGAGGACACCGCTGCGAAGGTGGCCGAGGAGACGCCCGACGAGGGGCCGTCCGGGGTCGGCCAGGGAGCCGGGGCGGTCGTCTCCGCCGGGCTCGGCGTGGTCTCCCTCACCGGGAGCTGGGTCTCCACCGTGGCCTCCGCGCGCGAGACGCTGCTGGGCCAGTTGAAGACCTCGACGTCGGCGAGCGTCGGCCAGCAGATCAAGGCGGTGTACGGCGAGGCATGGCACGCCACCGCGCTGTGGGGCGGCGTGTTCGCGCTGGCCGCGCTGATCGTGGGCGTCGTGGTCCTGGCCCGCCCGGCCTTCGGAGCCCCCGGGAAGCCACAGGCCGCCTGGATCAAGTCGGTCGCCTGGGGCGGCGTCTCCCTGGGCGTCATCGGGCTGCTGCTGGCGGTCCTGAAGTACACGGACGTCCTGCTGGGACTACCGTCCGCCTGACCCGAAGCCGAGCCCGAGGGACCCGACGACCCTGAGGGGCCTCAGGACGTTCGTACGACGTACGGAAGCCCTGAGGTCCCTCACGCGTGTCCGAGGCCCCCGCGCGGGCGCGGGCGCGGGTGGCGGGCGGCGCCGTCGTGTCGGACCCTCGTGCGATGCTCGGGGCGTGGCGATCCATACCTTCGTGGGCAAGGTCTGCCCCGTCTTCGTCGGTCGGGCCGAGGAGGCGGGGGCGTTACGCGACGCGCTCGCGCGTGCCGCCGCGGGTACGCCGCAGACCGTGCTCGTCGGGGGTGAGGCCGGGGTCGGCAAGTCCCGGCTGATCGAGGAGTTCACCGCCACGGCCACCCAGGCGGACGCGGTCGTCGCGGTCGGCGGCTGCGTCGAGATCGGCGCCGAGGGCCTGCCCTTCGCCCCGTTCTCCGCCGCCCTGCGTGCCCTGCGCCGCGAACTGCCCGCGGAGACGGCCGAGGCGGCCACCGGCCAGGAGGAGGAACTGGCCCGGCTGCTCCCGGAGTTGGGCGAGCCGCGCCACGCCCCGTGGGACGACGAGGCGGCCCTGGCCCGTCTCTTCGAGCTGACCGCCCGCCTGCTGGAGCGCGTCGCCGCCCACCGCACCGTCGTCCTCGTCCTGGAGGACCTCCACTGGGCCGACGCCTCCACCCGCCATCTCCTCGCCCACCTCGTCCGTACGCTGCGCACCGGCCGCCTGCTCCTTGTCGCCTCGTACCGCACCGACGACCTCCACCGCCGCCACCCCCTGCGCCCCCTCCTCGCCGAACTCGACCGCCTTCGCACGGTCCGCCGTATCGCCCTCGGCCGCTTCGACCGCACCGAGGTCGCGCGCCAGCTCACCGGCATCCTCGCCACCGAACCCGACCCCGCCCGGGTCGAGGAGATCTTCGAACGCTCCGACGGCAACGCCTTCTTCGTGGAGGAGCTGGCGGTCGCCTCGCGCGAGGACCGCCGCGCGGGCCTGCCCGACTCCCTGCGCGACCTCCTCCTCGTCCGCGTCGACCGACTGCCGGAGACCGCCCGCCGCGTCGCCCGGACCGTCGCCGAGGGCGGCTCCACCGTCGAGCACCGCCTCCTCGCGGCCGTCGCCGGGCTCGCCGAGGACGACCTCATCGAGGCCCTGCGCGCCGCCGTCGACGCCCACATCCTGCGCGCCACCCCCGACGGCGACAGCTACCGCTTCCGCCACTCCCTCGTACGCGAGGCGGTCGGCGACGACCTGCTCCCCGGCGAACGCATCCGCCTCGAACGGCGGTACGCGACGGCCCTGGAGGCCGACCCCACGCTGGTACCGGCCGACCAGTACGCCCCCCGGCTGGCCGGATACTGGTACCACGCGCGCGATGCGGCCAAGGCCCTGCCCGCCGTCCTCGACGCCGCCGCGGCGGCCCGCCACCGGCACGCGCACAGTGAGCGACTGCGGCTGCTGGAGCGCGCGATGGAGCTGTGGGACCTCGCGCCCGCGTCCGTACGGGCCGGCCTGCGCCCGTACGGACACGCGCGCGAGACGTATCCGCGCGCCGCGCACGATCCGGCGAGCGAGCGCCTGCGCTACGTCGATCTGCTGGCGGAAGCCGCCGTCGCGGGACGGCTGTGCGGGGAGGCCGAGCACGCGCTGGAGATCACCGGGCGCGCCCTGCGGCTCCTGGACAAGGACTCCGACAGTGAGGACGACCCCCTGCGGGCCGCCTGGTTCTGGGCGCAGCGCGCGCGGCTGATGCGGCACACCGCCCGCGGTGACGGCTGGGCGGAACTCACCACCGCCCAGCGGCTGGTACGCGGACTGCCGCCCTCGACGGTGCACGCCGAGGTCCTCGCCCTCGTCGCCACCTGGTCCACGCGGCACGTCCCCGGCCCCGAGGCATTCTCGGCCGCCGAGCGCGCCGTGGAGTACGCGCGCCTGGTGGGTGCCCGTGACATCGAGCTGAACGCGCGCCTGACCCTGGGCGGGCTGCTCGTGGAGGCGGGCGACATCGGCACCGGGCTCGCGGAGATGTACGCGGTCCAGGAGCGGGCCGAGGCTCTCGGCCATACGCAGGTGACGGGCCGCCTCCATGTGGACCTGCCGGCCCGCCTGGAGGACATCGGCCGCTCCCGGGAAGCCGTCGAGGTGCTCCGCCGGGGCCTCGAACTCGCCCGTGGACTGGGCCTGCTGGACACCGAGGCCCGAGTGCGGGCGCACCTCGGCGTCTCTCTCTTCTCCCTGGGCCGCTGGGACGAGGCCGCCGCTGCCTTCGAGTGTGTCGAGCGTGTCGGGCGGCAGGGTCCGGCCGCGACAGGGCACGCCCGACTCGCCCTCGCGCGAGGCGATGTGACCGAGGCGGAACGACAACTCACCGCCGCGCGCGCGTCGTTCGGTACACGAGCCACCTCGGCGCGGCACCGGCTGCCGCTGGCGCACCTCGCTCTGGGGATCGCGGCCGAGGAGGGCCGCCTCGCCGACGCCCGCGCCGCCCTCCACGACGTACTCGACGAACTCGACGTACCCGGCGAGGGGTTCCCGCCGGGCAGCCGAGCCCACGCCTGGCCACTGCTGCTCGCCGCCGCCACCGCCGAGGCCGACGCCTTCGGGCTGCCCGCCGCCGAGCCGGGCCGCGCCGAGACGCTCGCGCGGATCCGTAAGGCCGCCAAGACCCTCACCACGCACGCACCGGTGTGGCACGCGTACGAGCGCTGGGTCCGCGCCGAGGTGCTCCGCGCCGAGGGCCGTGACGAGCCGCTCGACTGGTCCGAGGTCGTGGCCGCCTTCGAGACCCTGGAGCGCCCGTACGACCTGGCCCGCGCCCGCCACCGCCTCGCCGCGTCCCTGCTGGCGGCGGGCGGCGAGGAGGACGGGTGCGAACGGGCCACGGAGCTGCTGCGGCTGGCCGGTGCGGTGGCCGGACACCTCGGCGCCCGGCCGCTCGCCGACTCGGTCGCCCTGCTCGCGCGCCGGGCCCGCCTTCCGCTGTCGCCCACCGCGCGCCGGGACCCGGCCGAGTCCCTGGGGCTCACCAGCCGCGAACGGGACGTGCTCCGCTTGGTCGCGGCGGGGCACAGCAACAGACAGATAGCCGGGGAGCTGTTCATCTCACCGAAGACGGCCAGCGTCCACGTCTCGAACATCCTGGCCAAGCTGGGCGTCTCGGGCCGAGGAGAGGCGGCGGCACTGGCTCACCGGCTCCAACTCTTCGCCGCCGAGGCGTAGTTACTCACTGTCCCGGCGCAGGGGTGAGGTCTAGGCTGTCAGGATCCGGGCCGAGGGAGGCACCGTGTTCAACCTGTTCGAGGAACTCTTCGCACAGGGCCGCAAACACACCCACGACGAGAAGAGACGCCTGGAGCTGTCCCGGGTGGACGTGACGGACGGCGATCCCGGCCGCGGCCCGATCGACCTGGCCTCGGGCAAGGTACTCGTCCGCCCACCGAAGCCGGATCAGCCGGATCAGCCGGACCGGTCGGACCGGTCGGACCGGACAGATCGGTCGGATCAGGCCGCGGCCGACCCCGAGGCAAGCCCGGACTGAAGCACGCCCTACGACACCTCCACCTCCAGGATCCGGTCGTCCGTCTTCGTCGGATGCCCCCTGCCGTCCGTGTTGCTCGTCGTCAGCCACAGCTTGTCGCCGCCCGCCGGGACCACCGTGCGCAGGCGGCCGTACTTGCCCTTCAGGAACGCTTGCGGCGGCGCGTAGGTCTCGGTGCCCTTCAGGGGGATGCGCCACAGTCGTTCACCGCGCAGGGCCGCCATCCAGATCGAGCCCTCGGCGTAGGCGATACCGCTGGGGGAGGCCTCGGCGGGATGCCACTCGGCGATCGGGTTGTGGTACTTCGGGTCCGACGACTTCCCCTCGGCCTTCGGCCAGCCGTAGTTGTCCCCCGGCTTGATCGCGTTCAGCTCGTCCCAGGTGTCCTCGCCGAACTCCGAGGCGAACAGCCGCTGTTTGTCGTCCCAGGCCAGCCCCTGCACATCGCGGTGGCCGTAGGAGAGGACGGTCGAGTCGGGGAAGGGGTTGCCGGGGGCCGGTTCGCCCTGCGGGGTCATGCGCAGGATCTTGCCGCCGAGCGAGTTCTTGTCCTGGGCCAGATCGCGGTTGCCGGTTTCGCCCGTACCCGCATACAGCATCCCGTCCGGGCCGAACGCGATCCGGCCGCCGTTGTGGATGGCGCCCTTCGGGATGCCTCTGAACACCGTGTTGGGGGCGCCGAGTTGGTCGCCCGGGTCCCGCTTCGGGTCGTACAGCATGCTCACGATGCGGTTGTCGGAGTCCGTCGTCATGTACGCGTAGATCAGATGGTCCGAGCCGTAGTCGGGGGAGAGGGCGAGACCGAGCAGACCGCCCTCGCCCGCGGCGGCGACCCCGGGCACCTCGCCCAGCTCCGTCTTCTTCCCGGACTTCTCGTCGATCCGCGTGATCGTCCCGTCGTCCCGCGAGGAGACCAGCAACCCGCCGCCGGGCAGCGGCGCGAGACCCCACGGCGTGGTGAGATGCTCGGCGACCGTACGCACCACACGGACCGATCCCTTGGCGGGCGGCGTCGCCTCGGGCGGTGTGACGAAGGGCGACCCCGGTGTCGTACCGTGCGGCGTGACACTCGCGCCGCCGCCCGGCCCGCCCTCGCCGCCCGAGCAGCCGACCGCCAGCAGCAGTACGGCGGCGGCCACCACGGCCGCCCCGGCTCGTTGTCGCACGCTCCACGTCCTTTCGCCACGGGGCTTCTTCCCCTGAGTCCACCGCCCGAGTCCCCAGCATCCCCGATCGGGCGGGGGTGATGCGGTACTTGAGCCCCGTGCGGCCGGGGCGGGCTCCTCAGTCCCAGGAACCCTGCGCCGCCGGGAGCCGCGCCAGTTCCGTCAGATCCCGCGGTGTCAGCCGCAGCCCGGCCGCGCCCGCGTTCTCCGTCACCCAGCGCTCCCGCTTGGCACCCGGTATCGGGACCACCTGCGGCCCCTGGGCGAGCACCCAGGCCAGCGCCACCTGGGCCGGGGTGACCTCCTCGCCGTGGCGGCGGGCCACCCGGCGCAGCCCGGCCACGATCGGCTGGTTCGCCGCCATCATCTCGGCCGTGAAGCGGGGATGCCGGGCCCGCAGATCGTCCCGCTCGAAGCCGCCGCCCGGGGTCAGCGTGCCGGTCAGGAACCCGTTGCCGAGCGGCATCGCCGCCAGGAAGCCGACCCCGCGCGCCGCGCACCACGGCAGCAGCGCGTCCAGCGCCTCCGCCGACCACAGCGACAGCTCGGCCTCCACCGCGCTCACCGGGAACACCTGCTGCACCCGCTGCAGTTGCCGCAGCGTGCCGTCGTACAACCGGGCCCCGGTCCGTCGCCCGCCCCGTACGCCCACCGCGCACAGCCCCAGCGCCCGTACCTTGCCCGCCCGCACCAGCTCCGCCATCGCGCCCCAGGTCTCCTCGACCGGGACCTCCGGGTCCGGGCGGTGCAACTGGTAGAGATCGATGACGTCCGTCTGCAGGCGCCGCAGCGAGGCGTCGCAGGCCCGTCTCACATAGCCGGGGCGGCCGTTGGCCACGATGTGCTGGTCACCGACCAGCAGCCCGACCTTGGTCGACACGAACGCCTCGGCGCGCCGCTGCCTCAACACCCGGCCCACCAGCAGCTCGTTGGTGAACGGCCCGTACATGTCGGCCGTGTCGAGCAGCGTCGCCCCCAGATCGAGCGCTCTGTGCACCGTCCGCAGCGACTCCTCGCCCCGTTGCCGGGAACCGGAGTACGCCCAGTTCATCGGCATGCATCCGAGTCCGACGGCCCCCACTTCGAGCGTTGCCGCGCCGATCGTCCTGCGCTCCACCTGGCCGTGCCCTCCCTTTCCTGGCACCCCAAACTAACCAATGCGGCAGCGGAGGACGCCCGGCGCCCCTGCGTGCCCGTCACGCCTCGCGCGAGGGCCGTGAGCAGGCATGTCACAGAGGCCGAAGGCCCCCACGCGGGACATCGGGCACACGCCTTAGCCTCCAGGGCATGAGCGACGACATCTGGCTTCCGTTCCGCACCGACGAGATCGAGGGCCTCCCCGAGGGTCCCACCTACCGCTACTGGGACGGCGCCGAGGAGTACCCCGCCGACCCGGCCGACTGCGTGCTGTACGTCGTGCCCTACATGAAGGGCGCCGAGACCGAGGTGCGCCCCCTGCCCGCGATGCGATCCCTGCGCGTCGTGCAGACCCTCACCGCCGGTGTCGACCACATCCTGCCGAGCCTCCCGCTGCTGCCCGACGGCGTGCTGCTCTGCAACGCACGCGGGGTGCACGACGCCAGCACCGCCGAACTCGCGCTGACGCTGATCCTCTCCTCCCTGCGCGGCATCCCCGACTTCGTACGGGGCCAGGACCGCGAGGAGTGGCGCGAGGGGTTCCGCCCGGCGCTCGCCGACCGGTCCGTCCTCATCGTCGGGTACGGGTCCGTGGGTGCCGCCATCGAAGACCGGCTCGTGCCGTTCGAGCTCGCGCGGGTGGCGCGCGTGGCGCGCCGCGAGCGCGATACGGCGCGCGGTGTTGTGCATCCCATCTCCCGATTGTCGGAACTTCTGCCCGACGCCGATGTCGTGGTCCTCGCCACACCCCTCACCGGCACGACGAAAGGCCTGGTCAACGCGGACTTCCTGGCCCGGATGAAGGACGGCGCGCTGCTCGTCAACGTCGCGCGCGGTGCGGTCGTCGACACCCAGGCGCTGCTTGCGGAGGTGAAGACCGGCCGTATCACGGCGGCACTCGATGTCACCGCCCCCGAACCGCTGCCCGCGGGGCACCCCCTGTGGCATGCGCCGGGTGTGCTCGTCACCCCTCATGTCGGCGGTGCCACATCGGCGTTCGAGCCCCGTGCCAAGCGTCTTCTGGCCGCCCAGGTGAACCGTTTCGTACTGGGGGAACCGATGGAGAACGTGATGGTGAACAGCGGCGCGTGACCGGTGCGGGGGAGGCGGCGGACGGAGAGCCGGGAGGGGTGAACGGGCCGTTCCGGCGCACGATTTCAGCCGCCGCGCCCTCGGGCGCACGCGGTGCCCGACGGCCGTACCACCGGGGTGCGCATCGTCTACGGTTTCGCTCCCGGAACGCTTCGGGCACACTCCGCAGTCCCCCGTACGCGGTAAGTACCCGCACCCTTGCTGATCGTTACGGAGCGTAGAGGGGCTATGTCCCTGAGTGACGAGACTGGTGTATCGTCCCGACAGGGGATGCGCCGCGCAGGTTCGGCGCCGGGGACGGAACTTTGAGACATGTGAGGGGGGCGACGGGCGATGTACGGCCTATCGACGAACGATCCGAAGCGGCGTGACCGCGAGCGGCGACCCTGGCAAGCGGTGGCCCGCGGAGACGGTCACGGCGATCACAACCGCGGAGACGGTCACGGCGGTCACAACCCACCCCGCCGGGACCGGTGGCACCCGGTGGCATCTCGGCTCGGGAGGATCCGGTGAGCTCCCTCGGAGCACTGCCGGCCCGCCGCCCGGTCCCGGGCGGCCCCACGCGCCTGGTTCCGCAACTCGCCCTGGTCCTGGTGTGCGCGACCTACGCCGTGGGCTCCGCGCTCGGCTGGGGCTCCCGGCGACTCGCGCTGTTCATGGGTGACTTCGGGCTGAGCGTCGCGGCGGGTATCGCGGCGGTCTCGTGTTTCATCTACGCCCGTAGCACGCGCAGCCGCTTCCGCCCCGCCTGGCTGCTGTTCGCGCTCTCCTCCGCCATGGCGACGCTGGGCAACGCCGTCTGGGGCTGGTACGAGGTCGTCCTCCAGGACCCCGTCCCCTCGCCCAGCTACGCCGACCTCTTCTTCCTCTGCTTCGCTCCACCGGCCATCGTAGGACTGCTCGTGCTCGCCAAAAGGCCTGTCAGCAAGGCGGGTTGGGTCTGCCTCGGGCTCGACGCATGGCTGATCGGCGGCTCGCTGCTCACGCTGTCGTGGAGCCTCGCGCTCGCCCAGGCGGCCAAGTTCGACGGACCGAGCGTCGCGCACACCGCGCTCTCGCTCGCCTACCCGCTCCTGGACATCGCCCTGATCAGCATGGTTCTCGCGTTGCACTTCCGGGGCTCGGCGGTCCACCGCTCGGCGGTCAACACCGCCATCGGCGCGCTCGCCCTGACCGTGATGTGCGACGCCCTGTTCACCTCACCGCTGCTGCACAGCAGTTACCGCTCGGGCCAGTTGCTGGACGCGGGCTGGTTCTCCGGCTCGCTGCTCCTGGCCTACGCCCCCTGGCTCGGCTCCCGGTACCGGCTGCCGAGCCCCGACGGCCACGCCCGCCCGCCCCACGGCCAGGTGCCGGGCCAGCGGCAGACGGCCGACGGGCGGACGGGCCGCCAGGACGGGCACCCGCACACACGCCCGCACCCGCTCACCCGAGGCCGGGACCACGGCTCCTCCCGGCAGCCGGACCCCGGCCCCGCGCGCGAGCCGGGCCACGCGCCGCCGAAGGAGGCGGGACTCCCGCAGGACCTCGGCCGCGAGTGGTACGCGGCCACGGGCGCGCGCCCGATCGCCGGGTGTTCGCTGGCCGCGCTCACGCCCTACCTGGCCGCCGCCGTCTGCACCCTGGGGATCCTCTACAACGTCCTCAACGGCCAGAGCATCGACCGCGTGGTGCTCATCACCGCGGGCGCCGTGGTGCTCGCGCTCGTCGTCCGCCAGGGCATCATGCTGCTCGACAACATCACCCTCACCCGGGAACTGGCGCAGAAGGAGAACCACTTCCGCTCCCTGGTGCAGGGCTCCAGCGACGTCATCATGATCGCCGCGCCCGACGGCACCCTCAACTACGTCTCCCCGGCCGCCGCCGGCGTCTACGGACGCTCCGCCGAGGAACTGGTCGGCACCGAACTCGCCGCGCTCATCCACCCGGAGGACCTGGGCTGCGTGGTGCACGAAGTACGCCGCTTCCTCGCCGCCGGCCACGCCGAGGAACCCACCACGCGCATCGAGTGCCGCTTCAGGTCGGGCCGCGGCGGCTGGCTCAACGTCGAGTCCACGGTCAACCGCCACCACGGCGGACTGATCCTCAACAGCCGGGACGTGACCGAGAGAGTGCGCCTCCAGGCACAGCTCCAACACAGCGCCGAGCACGACCCGCTCACGGACCTGCCCAACCGCGCCCTGTTCACCAAGCGGGTCCAGCAGGCCCTCTCCGGCCGCCGCTCCTCCGACCGCGGCGCCGCCCTGCGCAACACCGCGGTGCTCTTCCTCGACCTCGACGGCTTCAAGGCCGTCAACGACACCATCGGCCACCACGCGGGCGACGAACTGCTCGTCCAGGCCGCCCGCAGACTCCAGGAAGCGCTGCGGCAGGGCGACACGGCCGCCCGTCTGGGCGGCGACGAGTTCGCGGCCCTGATCGTCGGCGACGGCACGCACGACCGCACCGCGCGCGAACGCCACATCCTCGAACTCGCCGACCGGCTCCGCGTCACGCTCTCCCAGCCGTACGACATCGACGGCAACGACGTCCGGGTGGCCGCGTCCATCGGAGTGGCCTTCTCCGAGCCGGGCCAGGGCGCCGGTGAACTGCTGCGCAACGCCGACCTCGCCATGTACCGCGCCAAGGCGGGCGGCAAGAACCGCGTCGAGCTGTACGCGCCCCAGATGCAGCAGGACGTGGCGCGCAGGACCGAGCCGGGCGCGCGGCTGCGCGCGGCGCTGCGGGACGGCGAGTTCGTGCTGGTGCATCAGCCCGTGGTGTCGCTGGACGACGGCCGGATCGCCTCGGTCGGCGCCCAGGCGCGCTGGCGCTCCTCCCAGGGAGTGCTCTTCACACCCGCCGAGTTCCTGCGCGTCTCCGAGGACAGCGACAAGGCCGCCGAACTGGGCCGCTGGACGCTGGAGGAGGCCGTCGAGCAGGCCGCCCGGCGCACCGCGGCCGGGCTCGCCGTGCCCGTCGCCGTGAGCATGAGCGCCCGGCGGCTGCTCGACCGTTCCCTGCCCCTCGGCTCCGTGGAGGCCCTCCTCGCCCGGCACGGCCTGGCCTCGGGGGCGCTGACGATCGAGCTGTCGGGCATCGACCCGCGCGTCTGCCTGGACGACCTGGAGCGCAGGCTCGGCGCCCTGCGCAGGATCGGCGTCCGGATCGCTCTCGACGGCTTCGGCAGCGGCTACGCGGCCATCACGGCGCTGCGCAGTCTCCCCGTCGACGCCCTGAAGATCGACCGCGAGCTGGTCGAGGGCGTCGTCGAGTCCGCCCGGCTGCACAAGATCACCAGCGGCCTGCTGCGGATCGCATCGGACCTGGGGCTCGAATCGGTCGCCGACGGAGTGGACCTGCCCGAGCAGGTCGCCGCGCTGCGCGCGATGGGCTGTACGCACGGCCAGGGCATGGCCTTCTCCGGGCCGCTGGACGAACACCTGCTGCGCCGGGAGCTGGCCGCCGGCCGCTATCCGGTGCCGCACGGCCCGGCGGAGCCGGTCCTCGCAGGCGGGGGAGTGGAGGTGTACACCGGAAGCGTGCCCGCTGTTTTCGGAGGTGGAACGGGATTGCGCTCACATAATGAGACGTCCGTCCCACCTGCTTGACAGTGACGGTGCGGCGGCGAGAGGGTCAGTGCCATGCGCACCCGAATTCTCGTACTTGGACAGCGCGTCGGCTGAGCTGGACGGCACCGGAATGCAACCGGAATCCCAGCGACCACACCCGACGCGCTCCCCTCGCTTGCCTCCCGGCACGAGGGGTTTTTTGTTGCACAAGCACCAGTCGAACCCCGTACAAACCTCGCAAAGCTCCTCAGCGAGAACCCCCAGTAGAACCCCCAGTAGAACCCTCAGCAGAACCCCTCAGCAAGAACCCTCAGCATCGAGAAGAGAATGCCGATGACCGAGCAGGCCACCGGGGCCCCTCACCCGCAGCCCCGGCCCCGTAACGGAGGACACCAGTCCGCGCCCGAGCACGTCACGGGCGCGCAGTCCCTCATCCGCTCGCTCGAGGAGGTCGGCGCCGACACCGTATTCGGCATTCCGGGCGGTGCGATCCTGCCCGCGTACGACCCGCTGATGGACTCCACCCGGGTGCGCCACGTGCTGGTGCGGCACGAGCAGGGCGCGGGCCACGCGGCCACCGGATACGCGCAGGCCACCGGCAAGGTCGGCGTCTGCATGGCGACCTCGGGCCCCGGCGCCACCAACCTGGTGACCCCGATCGCCGACGCCCACATGGACTCGGTGCCGCTGGTCGCCATCACCGGCCAGGTCGCCTCCCGGGCGATCGGCACCGACGCCTTCCAGGAAGCGGACATCGTCGGCATCACCATGCCGGTGACCAAGCACAACTTCCTGGTGACCCGCGCCGAGGACATCCCGCGGACGATCGCGGAGGCCTTCCACATCGCCTCCACCGGCCGCCCCGGACCGGTCCTGGTCGACATCGCCAAGGACGCCCTCCAGGCCCGCACCACCTTCAGTTGGCCGCCGGCCACGGACCTGCCCGGCTACCGCCCGGTGACCAAGCCGCACGCCAAGCAGATCCGCGAGGCCGCCAAGCTGATCACCGCCGCCCGGCGCCCCGTCTTCTACGTCGGCGGCGGCGTCCTGAAGGCACAGGCCACCGCCGAGCTGAAGGTCCTCGCCGAACTCACCGGAGCGCCCGTCACCACCACCCTGATGGCGCTCGGCGCGTTCCCCGACAGCCACCCGCTGCACGTGGGAATGCCGGGCATGCACGGTGCGGTCACCGCCGTCACCGCGCTGCAGAAGGCCGACCTGATCGTCGCCCTCGGAGCCCGCTTCGACGACCGCGTCACGGGCAAGCTCGACAGCTTCGCCCCGTACGCCAAGATCGTCCACGCCGATATCGACCCCGCCGAGATCGGCAAGAACCGCGCCGCCGACGTGCCGATCGTCGGTGACGCCCGCGAGGTCATCGCCGACCTCGTCCAGGCCGTCCAGAAGGAGCACAGCGAGGGCCACCGCGGCGACTACACCGCCTGGTGGCGCGACCTGGACCGCTGGCGCGAGACCTACCCGCTCGGCTACGACCAGCCCGAGGACGGCACGCTCTCCCCGCAGCAGGTCATCGAGCGCCTCGGGCAACTCGCGCCCGAGGGTACGATCTTCGCCGCGGGTGTCGGCCAGCACCAGATGTGGGCCGCGCACTTCATCCAGTACGACAAGCCCGCCACCTGGCTGAACTCCGGCGGCGCCGGGACCATGGGCTACTCGGTCCCCGCCGCCATGGGCGCCAAGGCCGGACGTCCCGACCGGACCGTCTGGGCCATCGACGGCGACGGCTGCTTCCAGATGACCAATCAGGAACTGACCACCTGCGCCCTGAACAACATCCCGATCAAGGTCGCCATCATCAACAACGGCGCCCTCGGCATGGTCCGCCAGTGGCAGACCCTCTTCTACAACCAGCGCTACTCCAACACGGTCCTGCACTCGGGCCCGGACGACGTCAACCCGCAGGCACGCGGCACCCGCGTCCCCGACTTCGTGAAGCTGTCGGAGGCCATGGGCTGTTACGCGATCCGCTGCGAGTCCCCGGACGACCTCGACAAGGCCATCGAAGAGGCGAACTCCATCAACGACCGGCCGGTCGTCATCGACTTCATCGTCCACCAGGACGCCATGGTCTGGCCGATGGTCGCCGCCGGAACCTCCAATGACGAGATCATGGCCGCCCGGGACCTGCGTCCCGACTTCGGCGACAACGAAGACGACTGACAGAGAGCCGAGTTGAGAACCATGTCCAAGCACACCCTCTCCGTCCTCGTCGAGAACACGCCCGGCACCCTCACCCGGATCGCCGGACTGTTCTCCCGCCGCGGCTTCAACATCGACTCGCTCGCCGTCGGCACCACCGAGCACCCCGACATCTCCCGCATCACCATCGTCGTGAGCGTCGAGGAATTCCCGCTCGAACAGGTCACCAAGCAGCTCAACAAGCTCGTCAACGTCCTGAAGATCGTCGAACTGGAACCGGCGTCCGCCGTGCACCGCGAACTCGTTCTGGTGAAGGTGCGCGCCGACAACGACACGCGCTCCCAAGTCGTCGAGATCGTCCAGTTGTTCCGCGCCAAGACCGTCGACGTCTCCCCGGAGGCCGTCACCATCGAGGCCACCGGCTCCAGCGACAAGCTGGAGGCCATGCTGAAGATGCTGGAGCCGTTCGGCATCAAGGAGCTGGTCCAGTCCGGCACGATCGCGATCGGCCGCGGCGCCCGCTCGATCACCGACCGCTCACTGCGCGCGCTCGACCGTTCCGCCTAGAAACGCCCGTTCCACCCCGGAACACACCCGGCAGTTCCCCTGCCTCCGTAACGTCCCTTCCCCCGCCGTCATACGGTGGGACGCACCATTCGTACCCCAAGGAGAGAACCGAAGTGGCCGAGCTGTTCTACGACGCTGATGCCGACCTGTCCACCATCCAGGGCCGCAAGGTCGCGGTCATCGGCTACGGCAGCCAGGGCCACGCCCACGCGCTGTCGCTGCGCGACTCGGGAGTCGACGTCCGCGTCGGTCTGCACGAGGGTTCCAAGTCCAAGGCCAAGGCCGAGGAGCAGGGCCTGCGTGTGGTGACCCCCGCCGAGGCCGCCGCCGAGGCCGACGTCATCATGATCCTCGTCCCGGACCCGATCCAGGCCCAGGTCTACGAGCAGTCCATCGCCCCCCACCTGAAGGACGGCGACGCGCTGTTCTTCGGCCACGGCTTCAACATCCGCTTCGGCTTCATCAAGCCCCCGGCCGGCGTGGACGTGTGCATGGTCGCCCCGAAGGGCCCCGGCCACCTGGTCCGCCGCCAGTACGAGGAGGGTCGCGGCGTCCCGTGCATCGTGGCCGTCGAGCAGGACGCCTCCGGCAACGCCTTCGCGCTGGCCCTCGCCTACGCCAAGGCCATCGGCGGCACCCGCGCGGGCGTCATCAAGACGACCTTCACCGAGGAGACCGAGACCGACCTGTTCGGTGAGCAGGCCGTGCTGTGCGGTGGCACCGCGGCGCTGGTCAAGGCGGGCTTCGAGACCCTGGTCGAGGCGGGCTACCAGCCGGAGATCGCCTACTTCGAGTGCCTGCACGAGCTGAAGCTGATCGTCGACCTCATGTACGAGGGCGGCCTGGAGAAGATGCGCTGGTCGATCTCCGAGACCGCCGAGTGGGGCGACTACGTCACCGGCCCGCGCATCATCACGGACACCACCAAGGCCGAGATGAAGAAGGTCCTCGCCGAGATCCAGGACGGCTCCTTCGCCCGCACCTGGATGGACGAGTACCACGGCGGTCTGAAGAAGTACAACGAGTACAAGCAGCAGGACGCCGAGCACCTGCTGGAGACCACCGGCAAGGAGCTGCGCAAGCTCATGAGCTGGGTGAACGAGGAGGCGTAAGCCTCACGGCCGAGGAGGCCGGAGCCGTCCGCTCCGGCCTCCTCGGCATACCGCGGACCATGCCCGGAACCCGGCGTTGTCCAGCCCGTCCAGCCACGGACGGGTGATCCTTCCGCAGCGGCGTAAGACGACGCACGCGGCGCCACTAGACTGCTGGACAACAACGCGTCAGGCCCACAGTGTCGTGCGTCTTCCACGCGGCTAGGACCTGTCGGGCGCGCGCAGCTCCGGGCAGGCCCTGACACCCCTCCACCGCATGCGGCCGTCGGGACGGCCGTCCGCAATGGACTTGTGAGGACTCACGTGAGCTCGAACCCCCGTCGCAAAGCCACGGTACTGATCGCCGAAGAGCTGTCGCCCGCGACCGTCGACGCCCTCGGCCCCGACTTCGAGATCCGGCGCTGCAACGGCGCGGACCGCGCCGAGCTGCTCCCCGCGATCGCCGATGTCGACGCCATCCTGATCCGCTCCGCGACCAAGGTCGACGCCGAGGCCATCGCCGCCGCGCGGAAGCTCAAGGTCGTCGCCCGCGCCGGTGTCGGCCTGGACAACGTGGACGTCTCCGCCGCCACCAAGGCCGGCGTGATGGTCGTCAACGCCCCGACCTCGAACATCGTGACCGCCGCCGAGCTGGCCTGCGGTCTCATCCTCTCCACCGCCCGCAACATCCCGCAGGCCAACGCGGCGCTGCGCAACGGCGAGTGGAAGCGCAGCAAGTACACGGGCGTCGAGCTGGCCGAGAAGACCCTCGGCGTGGTCGGCCTCGGCCGCATCGGGGCGCTGGTCGCGCAGCGCATGTCCGCGTTCGGCATGAAGGTCGTCGCCTACGACCCGTATGTACAGCCCGCGCGGGCCGCGCAGATGGGCGTCAAGGTGCTGACCCTGGACGAGCTGCTGGAGTGCGCCGACTTCATCACCGTCCACCTGCCGAAGACCCCCGAGACGATCGGCCTGATCGGCGACGACGCGCTGCACAAGGTCAAGCCGAGCGTCCGGATCGTCAACGCCGCGCGCGGCGGCATCGTCGACGAGGCGGCGCTGTACTCGGCGCTCAAGGAGGGCCGCGTCGCGGGCGCGGGCCTGGACGTGTACGCGAAGGAACCGTGCACGGACTCGCCACTCTTCGAGCTGGACCAGGTCGTCTCCACGCCGCATCTCGGCGCGTCGACGGACGAGGCGCAGGAGAAGGCCGGTATCGCGGTCGCCAAGTCGGTGCGTCTCGCGCTCGCCGGTGAGCTGGTCCCGGACGCGGTGAACGTCCAGGGCGGAGTGATCGCCGAGGACGTCAAGCCGGGCCTGCCGCTCGCCGAGCGGCTCGGCCGGATCTTCACCGCCCTCGCGGGCGAGGTCGCCTCCCGCCTCGACGTCGAGGTCTACGGCGAGATCACCCAGCACGACGTGAAGGTGCTCGAACTGTCCGCGCTCAAGGGCGTCTTCGAGGACGTCGTGGACGAGACGGTCTCGTACGTCAACGCCCCGCTGTTCGCCCAGGAGCGCGGCGTCGAGGTCCGGCTGACCACCAGCTCGGAAGCCACCGACCACCGCAACGTCGTCACGGTGCGCGGCACGCTCTCCGACGGCGCGGAGGTCTCGGTCTCCGGCACGCTGACCGGCCCCAAGCACCTCCAGAAGATCGTCGCCGTCGGTGAGTACGACGTCGATCTGACGCTCGCCGACCACATGGTCGTCCTGCGCTACGAGGACCGTCCCGGTGTCGTCGGCACGGTCGGCCGCATCGTCGGCGAGGCCGGGATCAACATCGCCGGTATGCAGGTCGCCCGCGCGGACGTCGGCGGCGAGGCGCTGGCGGTCCTGACCGTGGACGACACGGTGCCGTCCGGTGTGATGGCCGAGGTCGCCGCGGAGATCGGCGCGACGTTCGCCCGCTCGGTGAACCTGGTCTGAGACACCTGGCCGAGACACCGGCCGCCGCACGCGTGAACGCCGGACGGGCTGCGACAACAGCCCGTCCGGCGTTCTGCGTACGAGGGTGACGCTCAGACGGTGGCCTTCGCCGCCTCGGCCACCTTGCCCTGGGAGGCCGCCTCGGTCTGCCGGACATGAATCCGGCGCAGCGGCATCGCCGCGACCGCCGCGAGGAGCAGCACCGCCGCACCCGCGAGCGCCGCGCCGTGCATCCCGTCGGTGAAGGCCGCCCGCGCGGCGGTCACCAGGGCCTCGCCCGTACGTCCCGGCAGGTGCCCGGCGACCTGGAGCGCGCCGCCGAGGGTCTCATGGGCCGGGCCCGGCGCGGAGGACGGGATCCCGTGGCGGTAGATCGCCGTACCGATGGAACCGAGGACGGCCATACCCAGCGCGCCGCCGAACTCCGAGCCCGTCTCCAGCAGCGACGAGGCCGCGCCCGCCCGCTCCACCGGGGCCGCGCCCAGGGCCAGATCGTTCATCTGGGACATGACCATCACGATCCCCGAGGCCAGCACCCCGCACGCGGCCAGCACCAGCCACAGCGACTCCGTCCCGGCGAGGGTCAGCATCCCGTAGCCCGCGGCCCCGATGACGAAGCCCGCCATGACGACGTACGCGCGGTTGACGCCCTTCTGCACCAGCACGGCCGCCACGGGAGCCGCCGCCCCGATCGGCACGGACGGCAGCAGCGACCACAGCGCCGCCTCCAACGCGCTCTTGCCGAGCACCGATTGCAGGTACTGCGTGGTGAAGAACGCCGAGCCCAGCATGGCGAAGGCGGACACGAGGTTGAGGACGACGGCGGGGGCGAAGCCGCGACCGCGGAACAGGGCGGGCGCGATCATCGGGGAGGCGGCGGTGCGCTGACGGTGGACGAAGAGCGCGGCGAAGACCAGACCGACGACGATCGAGGCGACGTACAGCGGGTGCACGCCCTCGGAGGGGATCTTCTTCAGGCCGTAGATCACGGGAAGCACCGCCGCCATCGACAGCGGCACGCTGAGAAGGTCGAAGCGGCCGGGCGCCGGGTTCTTCGACTCGGGCAGCAGGATCGGGCCCAGCACGAGCAGCAGCGCCATCGCGGGCAGGTTGACCAGGAAGACCGAGCCCCACCAGAAGTACTGCACCAGGACACCGCTGAGCACCGAGCCGAGCGCGATACCGCCGGTCATCACCCCGGACCACAGCCCGATCGCCTTCGCCCGCTGGCCGGGGTCGGTGAACATCGTGCGGACCAGCGCCATGGTCGAGGGCATCAGGGTCGCGCCGCCGATCCCGAGGACCGCACGGGCGGCGATGAGGGTCTCGGCGCTGTTCGCGTACGCGGCGATCAGCGAGGCGGCACCGAAGGCGGCGGCGCCGATGAGCAGTAACTTCCGGCGGCCGATGCGGTCACCGAGCGCGCCCATCGTCATCAGCAGTCCGGCCAGGACGAACGCGTAGATGTCGAAGATCCAGAGCTGTTGCGTGCCGCTCGGCTCCAGGTCCGCGCTGATCTTCGGGATGGCGAAGTACAGGACGGAGACGTCCATCGAGACCAGCAGCAGCGGCAGCATCAGCACGCCGAGGGCGGTCCATTCGCGACGACCGGCGCGGGTGGGAGCGGTCGGGGTGGTGCTCGTCGGGTTCGTCATGGCAGGGACTGTACGCACGTCTTAGACGCTTGTCTAGAACGATCGTATGAGACGGTCGTCTAGGACAGCCGTATAGCCCGGAGTAGGGTGAGCCGCATGGGACACCGCGAGGATCTGCTCGAAGGCGCCAAGCGCTGCCTGCTGGAGAAGGGGTTCGTGCGCACGACCGCGCGCGACATCGTCAAGGAGTCGGGGACCAACCTGGCCTCGATCGGCTACCACTACGGGTCGAAGGACGCGCTGCTGGTGCAGGCGTACATCTCCCTCATCGAGGGGATGAGCGGCGGCTACGGGCCGGGCTGGGGAGTGAGTGACACCTCCCGGACGGCCGCCGGGTCGCTGGAGCGCTTCCAGGAGGTGTGGACGAACATCATCCGCTCGGTGCCCGAGTCACGCGCGATCTGGCTGCTGAGCTTCGAGCTGATCTTCCAGGGCGAACGGGTGCCGGAGGTACGCAAGTTGCTGGCCGAGGCGCAGGAGGAGGGCCGCTCGGGGATCGTCCCGCTGTTCACCGACATCCCGGAGGCGGAGGTCGACAAGGAGACGGTCGACACCGAGGGCCGCCTCTACCAGACCCTGCTCCAGGGCCTCATGGTGCAGTGGCTCTTCGACCCCGACACCGCCGCCCACGCCGACCAGCTCACCGAGGGGCTGCGGCGGGTGCTGGCGGGGGTGGCGAGCGCGGGGGCTCACGAGGAGGGGCGGGGCTGAGGCTTACGGAGGCCGGACAGCGGCCTCACGGCAACCTCTCACCTCGGGCCCGCGACACCCAACCGCGCCCGCACCGTCTTGCCGACCTCCGCCCTGAGGAACCAGTCCCACTCCTCGGCGAGTCGGGCGACGACCAGGAGCCCCCGGCCGCCCTCGCTTCCGGGCTCCTCCCGGCCCGGTTCGAGGAACGCCCGTACCGGGTCGGACACGTCCACGATCAGGTCGCCGCCCTCCAACTCGGCGAGCCGCAGCCACAGTTCATGACCCGGCACCCTGCCGTGCACGGCCGCGTTGGCGACCAATTCCGAGGCGACGAGTACGGCGTCCTCCACGTCCCCGGCCCAGTTCCACAGAGTGAGGCGACGGCGGACCTGGGTGCGGGCGACGGGGACGCTGCGCGTGGTCATGGGGTAGCTCATGGACCACTCGTGGGTGAGGAGGGTGGGCAGCATGGGGGCTCCGTTCTGTGCTTCGGCTGTCCACCCACGGTGCCGAGATTGCAATTCGAGCTGCAATCGAAACTGCCCTGAAATTTCAGAGAAGGTGGAAATGGACTATGCCGGGATCTGCACATTCGCCTGCGCGACCCGTACGCGCGGTGTAACACTCTGCACATGGCAGCCAAACGTGGACGCACGGCACAGCGACTCGAACTTGGATTGCAGCTCCGCCAACTAAGGGAGGGCTGTGGCCTCGGAGACCGAGGAGGCGGACTCACACGCAAGCAAGCCGTACAGGGACTGCGTATCTCCGAGGCCAGCTTGCTGCGGATCGAGACCGGCGCACTCAACTTCCGGAACGTCGGTGACCTGCGCAAACTGCTGGACAAGTACGGCGTCACGGATGAGGACGTCATCGAGTCGCTGATCAACCTCAACAAGGAGTCCAACCAACAGGACTGGCTTACGCAGCATCGAGGTCTCATGCCTCCGGGCTTGCCAGCCTTCGTGGGGCTTGAGCCGGAATCACGAGCCATGAAGGTGTATCACCCGACCCTCATCTACGGTCTGCTCCAGACACGGGACTACGCCGTCGCCCTCCACGAGGCACACAAGGCCATCGAGGAGTTCACGTCCGAGTTCATCCGGAACAGCGTGGAGGTGAGGATGAAACGCCAGGAGATCCTCACCCGTGAGAGTCCGGTGCGGCTGCACGCCATCCTGGGCGAGGCCGCGCTGCGGTATCCCATCGGTGGCACCGAGGTGATGCGCGAGCAGTTCGCGAAGATCGAGAAGTTGGCGGCCCTGGACCATGTCACCATCCAGGTACTGCCCTTCCGTCCTGGCTATCGCTCGACCAGCGACTTCGCCATCCTGGACTTCGGCAAGGACTTCCCGCCCCGGGTGACGATCGACACCCCTTGGGGGCCCATCTCCACGTCGGACAAGCCTCGCGAAGTCGACCGGTTCACCCGCCGGTTCGACGTCATGATGGCGGCAGCACTGCCACCTGACGAGACTCCCGAGTTCCTGCACCGACTAGAACGAGAGATCTAGACCATGAGCCAGCGTCGCACCGCACATGAACTCGTTCCGGAATGGGGATGGTTCAAGTCCTCGTACAGCGAGCCCGGCCAGAACTGCCTCGAAGTAGCCCACCTCGCCCCCCACATCGGCATCCGCGACTCCAAGAACCCCCACGGCCCCGCCCTCCTCCTCCCCTCCCACGTCTGGGCGGAGTTCATCGCTCACGTCAGCGAGGGTTGACGGTTCGGTTCAAGAACGCTGCCGTGGCTGTGACGAAGAGGTCGGCGTCGTCCAGCCACGGATAGTGGCCCGCACTGGGCTGAATCACCGAGCGCACGTGAAGGACAGCGCGGCGCCGTGCTCCCACTGGTGGCCGGTCAGTGGCCGGGAAGCGATGCTCACCGTCCGCCGAGAGAACTCGCGTGGAGACGAGGGCACCCCGCACGACCGGAGGCTTCCTTGTCTGTGGATGTCGTGGGGCAGGAGCGCCCCTGGTACGCCTCTTTCATGACGCACAAGACCGTCAACCGGGCAGGCATTCCGGACGAGAGTCCGGGTAACCAGCGCGTGCTGGCGTGCGGTGAGGGCATCACAAGGCCTGGATGCCGTATTTCCTCGCTCGGCGGCCACCGGTGGCGCGTCGAGACACTTACCCCGGCGCCTCAGGACCACCCGTACCGCATCTTGTACGTGCAGTGGCCCTCGGCTCGCCCCGGAGAACCCGAGAACTGGGCATCGTGGCAACTCCCCACCCCCTGAAGGCCCTGGCCCTGGATCATGCGGGCCTGGCTCGCTGGGCCCTTGGTCGAATGGCTGCCGCAGCGGCAGAGAACGTCCGGTTCAGTGCGGATGCGGAATGCTGCCAGCACCGTGTTCCGGAAGATCTCTCCGGTCGCTACGGCTGGCACAGTGTGGGGCACTTGGGTGAAGCGGAGGCCGCTTCATCAGCGCGGGTGCGCTTCGACACCGACTCCAGCGCCCGCCTCCGCCGGGACGACGAAGCCGCCGGTGACCCCCTGCTCTCACTCTGCGATCCCGCTCGGCTGGTCAGCGGTGTGGCTGCCGCCTCGGCCGGGCAGTGCGCCTGGAATGAGGGACGCCCCTGCGTCGACGTTACGCTGGTTCCGCACCCCTGGACCGCCGACCCACAAGACCCCTGGCTCCCGCCAGGGGTGAAACACCTGACCGCCGGTGTCGACATCGCCACCGGATTTCTCCTGCACACCGGTGCCTACGACGCACAGGGGTGTTTCCGCTCCGGTCACCTGCGCAACCTCCGAACCACGGCGGACGGCAGCGCACCGAAGGCCGACGAGGCGTGGACGCCAGCGGGCACGGAGGAAGGCGCGTCCTTCGTCCTGGCGCGCATGGCCACCAGTCTGCTCGATCCCGTGAGGATGAGAGCCGACGTCGTGGCCGTTCCGGAGATCGAATCGGAACCGTCGGTGGCGAGTGTGCCGTCCAGACGCTCATGGGCCGTCACCCTTCGAGGCAGGAACACGATCACGGTGAACATGAGCGGTGACTACGAACCCGACCAGGCCGACCCCGCAGTAGCCAGACTCGCTGAACTCCTCAGCCCAGCCCGCATCGTGTCGCATCTCGCAGAGGTCGCCGCGACCGGGCCGACCTCCATCAAGGCCACGGTTCGGCCCATGAGGTCCTTCCCCTTCAGCGCTTGGGCCCCGGAAGAAGGCCTCACCTGCCACTTCACGGTCGATCCCACCACCGGCATCCTCCTGCAGGCCCACACCATGGACGGGCCGCAGACGCTCTTCCGCAACCAAGTCACCGCTTACCTGGCCGAATGACCCCATTACCGAAGTTGAACCACCCTCTACAACCGCGCCCCCTTCAACGCCATGTGCAGCAGCAGCCGGTCCTCGCCGTCGTCCAGGTCCAGCCCTGTGAGCTGCTCGACGCGGGACAGGCGGTAGTACAAGGTCTGGCGGTGGATGCCCAGTTCGGACGCCGTGCGGCCCGCCTGGCCCGCGCAGTCCAGGAACGCCTCGGCCGTGCGGGCGAGTTCACGGTGCGTCGGGGCCAACAGGGCCTGGACGGCGGGGTCGTGGGGCGAGTCCGGGGGGAGGGCCGTCAGCAGGCGGTACGGGCCGATGGCCGACCACTGGGCGACCGGGCCGAACCGTGGCTCGGCCAGGGCCGCGCGGGCCGCCGCCGAGGCCTCGCGCCAGGCGGCGCCCAGCTCCGCGAGCCCGTGGCGGGCGCCCGCGACCCCGGCCGCGGCCTGCCCGCCGCCGGTCTCCCGCAGCAGGCGCGAGGCCGCCGTCAGCGCCGGGGTCAGTACGTCCGCCGAGCGCAGCCGCACCAGCAGGGCCAGGCTCTGGCCCGCCGTGCCCCAGGGCACCGTGCACCGCGCGGTCGCCGCGGGGATCGTACGGGCCGAGGGGGCGTCGTCCGGGTCGGCCGAGAGCCAGGGGGCCACACACACCACCGTGTGCAGACCATCGCCCCGTACCCCCAGTGCCGTACGCAGCTCGGCCACCGCCATGTCCTGCTGCCAGCCGCGCTCGGCGGTGAGGACCGCGCGCAGCTCGCGCGTCAGGTCCGCGCCCGCCTTCGCCTCGTCCGCGAGCAGCGCCCCGATCCGGGTCGTGACCTCCATCGCCGTGGCCAGCAGGGTCTCGGGCGGGCCCGGCTCGTCGGTGAGCAGCCACACATAGCCGAGGACGACACCCCGATGGCGTACCGGCAGACAGATCCGTCCCCGGTACACACCCGCCTCCGGCGTGGCCGGGATCCGTACCGGTCCCGTGGCCCGCGCGATACCGAAGCCCTCGAACCATCTGCGCACCGCCGCCGGGGAGCGGCGCGTGAGGATCGAGCGGGTGCGGACCGGGTCGAGGGACGCCTCGTCGAAGTCCCCCTCGCTGTCGTACGCGGCGAAGGCGATCAGCTCGAAGTCCCGGTTCTCCAAGGTCGCGGGGGCGCCGAGGAGCGCCGAGATCTCGTCGACGAGCTCCTGGTAGTCACCCCGGCCTGACTTGAAAACATCCGCCACACGGGCATTCTCCCGCATTTTCCCTCCCCTTCATACGGATGTATGAGATCCAGGGCACGGATGCGTGACAGGTGTCGATGGTCGGAGATCGCGGCGATCCGTAGCTTTCACAGTGGTTCTTCGTGCCGTACCCGACCGAATGCTCGGGATCGGCCTCCTGATGAATGTGTGGAGGTGCCCCGTGCTGGGTCCCGTGATTCTCGCCGCGTCGCGTAGCGACCGGATGCGCCGCCTGATCTCCGCGGTGCCGGTGACCAAGCAGGTCGTCGATCGCTTCATCCCCGGCGAGAGCGTCGACCAGATCGTCCCGATCGTCAAGGACCTCACCGGCAAGGGCCTTGAGCTGACCATGGACGTCGTCGGCGAGGACATCACCACGCCCGAGCAGGCCGCCGCCGCGCGCGACGCGTACCTGATGCTGATCGAGCACCTCGCGAAGCTGGACCTCGGCACCAAGGCCGAGATGTCCGTCAAGCTGTCCATGTTCGGCCAGGCGCTGGAGGGCGGCCACGAGCTGGCCCTCGCCAATGTCCGCCCGGTGGTCGAGGCCGCCGCCGCCATCGGCACCACCGTGACGCTGGACGCCGAGGACCACACCACCCTCGACTCGATGTTCGCCATCCACGAGGAGCTGCGGAAGGACTTCCCGCAGACCGGCTGTGTGATCCAGGCCTACCTCTTCCGTACCGAGGACGACGCCCGCCGCCTCGCCGCGGCCGGCAGCCGAGTGCGTATCGTGAAGGGTGCGTACAAGGAGCCCGCGTCGGTCGCGTACCAGGACAAGGCCGAGATCGACAAGGCGTACGTCCGCATCCTGAAGATCCTCATGGAGGGCCAGGGATACCCGATGGTCGGCTCGCACGACCCGCGGCTGATCTCCATCGCGCAGGACCTCGGTCGGCGCGCCGGGCGCAAGCTCGACGAGTACGAGTTCCAGATGCTGTACGGCATCCGGAGCGACGAACACCTGCGGCTGGCCGCCGAGGGACACCGGATGCGTGTCTACACGGCGTACGGCACCGACTGGTACGGCTACTTCATGCGCCGCCTGGCGGAGAAGCCGGCGAACCTGCGCTTCTTCCTCCGTTCGATGGTCAGCAAGGGCTGATGCGCGAGTGAGCGGTAGCTGTCGCCCTCCAGGTGGTGCTGTTGGAAGGCGACAGCTACCGCCCCGCGGTCGGCTGAGCCGGACCCGGTTCCGTCAAAGGAGTCTCGGAACCTGTGACTCCGCCTCTGAGGAGGCTTCTCGCGAACTCGCCGCGGCGAGTCCGTGATGGTCAAGCCCTGACCGACGCTCACGATATGCAATCGCTTCAGCTCGGCCCGACTGAAGCCCGGGAATCACTCGGAAGAGGTAACTCATGGACGCTGTGACCCAGGTCCCCACCCCTGTCAACGAGCCGGTGCACGGCTACGCCCCCGGCTCGCCCGAGCGCGCGCGTCTCGAGGCCAAGCTCAAGGAGCTGGCCGAGAACCCGATCGACCTGCCGTGCACCATCGGTGGCGTCAAGCGCATGGGCGGCGGTGAGGCGCACCAGGTCGTGCAGCCGCACAACCACAAGTCCGTGATCGGTACGTTCCGCAACGCCACCGAGCAGGACGCGCAGGACGCCATCGACGCGGCCCTGGCCGCCGCGCCCGCCTGGCGCGCGATGTCCTTCGACGACCGCGCGGCGATCATCCTGCGCGCCGCCGAGCTGCTGGCCGGCCCGTGGCGCGAGACCATGGCCGCCTCCACCATGCTCGGCCAGTCGAAGACCGCCCAGCAGGCGGAGATCGACACCCCCTGCGAGCTGGTCGACTTCTGGCGCTTCAACGTCCACTACGCCCGCCAGATCCTGGCCGAGCAGCCCCCGGCCAACTCCCCGGGTGTGTGGAACCGCATGGACCACCGCCCGCTGGAGGGCTTCGTCTACGCGATCACCCCGTTCAACTTCACGGCGATCGCGGGCAACCTGCCCACCGCCCCGGCCCTCATGGGCAACGTGGTGGTCTGGAAGCCGTCGCAGACCCAGACCCACGCCGCCGTGCTGCTGATGCAGCTCCTGGAGGAAGCGGGCCTGCCCAAGGGCGTCATCAACCTGGTCACCGGTGACGGTGTCGAGGTCTCCAACGTCGCCCTGAACCACCGCGACCTCGCGGGCATCCACTTCACCGGTTCGACCCGGACCTTCCAGTACCTGTGGAAGACGGTCGGCACCAACATCGAGAAGTACCGCTCCTACCCGCGTCTGGTCGGCGAGACCGGCGGCAAGGACTTCGTGGTCGCCCACCCGTCGGCCGACCGCGCGGTGCTGAAGACCGCTCTGACCCGTGGCTCCTTCGAGTTCCAGGGCCAGAAGTGCTCGGCCTCCTCCCGGGCGTACATCCCGGCCTCCATCTGGAACTCCGGTTTCAAGGAGGAGTTCGCGGCCGAGGTCGACGGTCTGACCATGGGTGACGTCACCGACCTGTCGAACTTCATCGGCGCCGTCATCGACGAGCGTGCCTTCGCCAAGAACAAGGCCGCCATCGACCGCGCGGCCGAGGACCCGACCTGCACGATCGTCGCGGGCGGCTCGTACGACGACTCGGTGGGCTACTTCGTGCGCCCGACCGTCATCGAGTGCTCCGACCCGGAGAACGAGGTCTTCACGACCGAGTACTTCGGCCCGGTGCTCGCCGTGCACGTCTACGAGGATGACAAGTACGACGAGATGCTGACCCAGATGGAGTCGGTGTCGGACTACGCCCTGACGGGCTCGGTCATCGCCAACGACCGTGCCGCCGCGGCGTACACGATGGAGAAGCTCCGCTTCGCGGCGGGCAACTTCTACATCAACGACAAGTCGACCGGCGCCGTGGTCGGCCAGCAGCCCTTCGGCGGCGGCCGTTCCTCCGGTACCAACGACAAGGCGGGCGCTCCCCTGAACCTGCTGCGTTGGACCTCGACCCGCGCCATCAAGGAGACGCTGGTCCCGCCGACGGACTACGCGTACCCCCACATGGGCTGACGCCCTCGGGCCTCGACTCCGCCCCCGTTCACGGCACTGGCCGCGGACGGGGGCGGCTCCAATTCCGAGGGCGAGGTGGCGTCGGCTGCCCGGGGGCGGGGTGGCGCCGTCTCAGATAGTAGGAAGTCCGAGTAATGGTGGAGACAGATCCTCCGTCCTCGCTTAGCTTGGTGGAAGCCGAACGTCTCGCTCGATCAAGCGAATGGCGGTCGTGAGCCGGGCCCCGCGCAGGCCACCCCTGCGGCACCGCTCCCCGCCCCTCCGGCGTCTCCCCTCATCCGTACTCCCGGAGCCTTGAAGGAGTCGATTCCCCATGGCCGAGACGACCGCCCGACGCCGAGTCCGCCACGTGTCCCGTACGACCGAGGCCGACCGCAAGAACGCCGCCGCCGCGCTCCAGCGCGCCCTCGACCGCAGGGACAACGGCGGCGAAACCGGCCACTGAGCCCGCGGCGACTCCCCCCGTAAGCCGTAGCTTCCCCCCACCCCGTGTGCCGGTGGGGGTACGGGGTCCGCCGACTTCACCGGTGGACCCCGTACCGCTGAACGCACGCCTATGCGCCTGACCGCATCTGTCCTGTGCACCTGGACACCTATGCACGTGGACTCATCTGTCCGCATCCCGGACGGCGCATGTCATTCCATGGGACAGGGGGTACGGTGCCGTCATGTCTCGCAGCATCAATCTCGCAGTGATCCCCGGTGACGGCATCGGCCAGGAGGTCGTGGCCCAGGGGCTCAAGGTCCTTTCCGCCGTCCTTCCGCAGGATGTGAAGCTGGAGACCAAGGAGTACGACTTCGGCGCCCGGCGCTACCACGCCACCGGTGAGACCCTCACCGACGCCGACCTGGAACAGCTCAAGCGGCACGACGCGATCCTGCTCGGCGCGATCGGCGACCCCTCGGTCCCCTCCGGTGTCCTGGAGCGCGGCTTCCTGCTCAAGCTCCGCTTCGCCTTCGACCACCACGTCAACCTGCGCCCCTCCAAGCTGCTCCCGGGCGTCGAGACCCCGCTCGCGGGCCAGCCGGAGATCGACTTCGTCGTCGTCCGTGAAGGCACCGAGGGCCCCTACACGGGCAACGGCGGCACGATCCGCCCCGGCACCCCGCACGCGGTCGCCACCGAGGTCTCGCTGAACACCGCGTTCGGCATCGAGCGCGTCGTGCGTGACGCGTACGCCCGCGCGCAGGCCCGCCCTCGCAAGAAGCTGGCCCTCGTCCACAAGAACAACGTGCTGGTGCACGCCGGTCATCTGTGGACGGACATCTTCCACCGGGTGGGCAAGGAGTTCCCCGAGGTCACCACCGAGTACATGCACGTGGACGCGGCGACGATCTACCTCGTCACGCAGCCCGAGCGCTTCGGCGTGATCGTCACCGACAACCTCTTCGGTGACATCATCACCGACCTGGCCGCCGCCATCTCCGGCGGTATCGGGGTCGCCGCCTCCGGCAACATCAACCCGTCCGGGGACTTCCCGTCGATGTTCGAGCCCGTGCACGGCTCGGCGCCGGACATCGCAGGCCAGGGCAAGGCCGACCCCTCGGCCACCGTCCTGTCCGTCGCCCTCCTGCTGCGCCACCTCGGCTACGAGGCCGAGGCCGTCCGGATCGAGGACGCCGTCTCCGTCGACCTCGCGGAGCGCGTGGGCAAGCCCGCCCGCAGCACCGAGGAGATCGGCGACGCGCTCGCGGTACGCGTAGCGAGCTGACCCGACCGCTCACACTCTCCAAGAAGCCGCCGGGTCGTGATCGCGCCCGGCGGCTTCCTCATGCCTTCACCGGGTGCCACCATCGACCCACCCCCGGACACAAGTACCCACAAGTACGCACATCTCCAGGGATCGCGTTCACGCCATTCCCGTCCCGGTACCGCGATTGCGATAATCGGACGCGGAGCCGCGGAATGAGGGAATGCTCGGACGTCCTCGCATCCGCCCCAGGCGGTCCGGGCGCGAGCGCGGCCCGTCACACACAACCGGTGAAGGACACATCACATATGACGACGATCGAGCTGAAGCCCTCCTCCCACCCGACCTCCGACGCGGAGCGGGAGGCGATTCTGGCCAACCCCGGGTTCGGCCGCCACTTCACCGACCACATGGTGACGATCAAGTGGACCGAGGGGCGGGGCTGGCACGACGGCCAGCTCGTCCCGTACGCACCGATCCCCCTCGACCCGGCCACCAACGTGCTGCACTACGCGCAGGAGATCTTCGAAGGTCTCAAGGCGTACCGCCAGCCCGACGGCACGGTCGCCACCTTCCGCCCGGACAAGAACGCCCGGCGCTTCCAGCACTCCGCCCACCGGCTGGGCATGCCCGAGCTGCCGGTCGAGACGTTCATCGCGGCGTGCGACGCCCTGGTCGCGCAGGACGAGGCCTGGGTCCCGGCGCACGGTGGCGAGGCCTCCCTCTATCTGCGCCCGTTCATGATCGGCACCGAGGTCGGTCTCGGTGTGAAGCCGTCCAACGAGTACCTCTTCGTCGTCATCGCCTGCCCGGCGGGCGCCTACTTCCAGGGTGGCGTGAAGCCGGTCTCCATCTGGGTCTCGGAGGACCGCGTCCGCGCCGTCCCCGGCGGCATGGGTGACGCCAAGACCGGTGGCAACTACGCCGCTTCGCTGCTCGCCCAGGCCGAGGCCTCGGCCAAGGGCTGCGACCAGGTCTGCTACCTCGACGCCGTGGAGCACAAGTGGGTCGAGGAGCTCGGCGGCATGAACGTGTGCTTCGTGTACGGGAACAAGATCGTCACCCCGTCGCTGACCGGCTCGATCCTCGAGGGCGTCACCCGTGACTCCCTGCTCGCCGTCGCCCGTGAGCTGGGCTACGAGGCCGAGGAGGGCCGCGTCTCCGTCGACCAGTGGCAGGCCGACAGCGAGAACGGCACCCTCACGGAGGTCTTCGCCTGCGGCACCGCGGCCGTGATCACGCCGGTCGGCACGGTCAAGCGCGAGGGCGCCGAGTGGAAGCAGTCGGACGGGACGCCCGGCGAGGTCACCCTCAAGCTCCGCGAGGCCCTGCTGGACCTCCAGCGCGGCACCCGCGAGGACACCCACGGCTGGATGCACCGCCTCGGCTGAACCGCCGCCCGCCTCACCTCAGGGCCGCCCCGGACATCGCGTCCGGGGCGGCCCTGTTGCGTACGGCCGGCGCCAGGGGATTTGAGTGACTGGGATTTGAGTGATGCTCAACACCTTGCCGGTGCGTAATGATCTATAGCCTTCCGCGTCAGGTGCTCGGTCGTTAGAGTGCCGTTCTAACGTGCATCGCGTACGGCAAGGAGGCATCGCGACGTGAGACTCACCCCCACCGAGCGCGACCGGCTGCTGCTCTTCGGGGCCGCCGAGCTGGCCCGCGCCCGCCGCGCCCGGGGCCTGAGGCTGAACGTGCCCGAGGCCACCGCGCTGATCGCGGACACCGTCTGCGAGGCCGCCCGCGACGGCAGACGGCTGGCCGAGGCCATCGAGGCAGCCCGCTCCGTGCTCGGCCCGGACGACGTACTGCCGGGCGTCGCGGACGTCGTCACCGAGGTGCATGTGGAGGCCGTCTTCGACGACGGCTCCCGGCTCGCGGTGGTCACCGACCCCCTCGGCGGCGGCTCGGGCGACCGTGCGCCGGGCGCGCTGCTGCCCGGCCCCGCGCACACCGAACCCGAGGCGGTCGTACGGATATCCGTCACCAACACCGCCACGGTCCCGGTGTCCGTCACCTCCCACTTCCACTTCTTCGAGGCCAACCCGCGGCTCGACTTCGCACGGGAGCGCGCCTACGGCATGCGGCCCGCCGTCCCCGCCGGGGCCTCGGTCCGCTTCGGGCCGGGGGAGACCGCGGAGGTGGGGCTCGTGCCGATCGGCGGCGACCGGATCGCCATCGGCTTCGCGGGCCTGGTCGACGGGCCGCTGGACGCGCCGGGCGCGAAGGAAGAGGCCCTGCGCAGGGCCGCCGCCTGCGGATACCTGGGGGCGGACCGATGAACCCGTACGCCTACGCCGCCACCCACGGCCCCCGCGCCGGTGACCGGATCCGGCTCGGGGACTCCGGGCTCGTCGTCCGGGTCGAGTCCGACGCGCAGAAGTACGGCGACGAGTTCCTCGCCGGCTTCGGCAAGACCGCCCGCGACGGGCTGCACCTCAAGGCCGCCGCCGTCCGCGACACCTGTGACGTCGTCATCAGCAACGTCCTCGTGATCGACGCGGCCCTCGGCATCCGGAAGGTCTCCCTCGGCATCCGGGAGGGCCGGATCCACGCCATCGGGCGGGCCGGGAACCCCGACACGCTCGACGGAGTCGACGTCGTCGTCGGCACCGGCACCTCGATCGTGTCCGGGGAGGGGCTGATCGCGACCGCGGGTGCCGTCGACACTCATGTCCATCTGCTCTCGCCGCGCATCATGGAGGCCTCGCTGGCCTCCGGTGTGACCACGATCATCGGCCAGGAGTTCGGCCCGGTGTGGGGCGTCGGCGTCAACTCGCCGTGGGCGCTGCGCCATGCCTTCAACGCGTTCGACGCCTGGCCGGTCAACATCGGCTTCCTGGGCCGGGGTTCGTCCTCGGACCCCGCACCGCTGGTCGAAGCGCTGGCCGAGGGCGGCGCCTCGGGCTTCAAGGTGCACGAGGACATGGGCGCCCACACCCGCGCCCTGGACACCGCGTTGCGCGTGGCCGAGGAGCATGACGTCCAAGTCGCTCTGCACAGCGACGGGTTGAACGAGTGCCTGTCGGTCGAGGACACCCTCAGCGTGCTGGAGGGGCGGACCATCCACGCCTTCCACATCGAGGGCTGCGGCGGCGGGCATGTGCCCAACGTCCTGAAGATGGCGGGTGTTGCGAACGTCATCGGCTCCTCCACCAACCCCACCCTGCCCTTCGGCCGGGACGCCGTCGCCGAGCACTACGGCATGATCGTCTCCGTCCACGATCTGAAGACCGACCTGCCCGGCGACGCCGCCCTGGCCCGTGACCGCATCCGCGCCGGAACGATGGGCGCCGAGGACGTGCTGCACGACCTGGGCGCGATCGGCATCACCTCCTCCGACGCGCAGGGCATGGGCCGCGCCGGGGAGACCGTACGTCGTACGTTCGCGATGGCCGGGAAGATGAAGGCTGAGCTGGGCCCGATGGACGGCGACGGGCTCGACGACGACAACGCCCGCGTCCTGCGCTACATGGCCAAGCTGACCATCAACCCCGCTCTCGCGCACGGCCTCGCGCACGAGGTGGGCTCCCTGGAGGTCGGCAAGCTCGCCGACATCGTGCTGTGGCGGCCGGAGTACTTCGGCGCCAAGCCGCAGCTCGTGCTGAAGTCCGGCTTCCCCGCGTACGGCGTGGTCGGCGACCCGAACGCGGCCACCGACACCTGTGAACCCCTGGTGCTCGGACCGCAGTTCGGCGCGCACGGCGCGACCGCCGCCGATCTCTCCGTCGCCTTCGTCGCGCAGGCCGCCCTCGACCAGGGCCACGACCGGATCCCGACCCGGCGCCGCAGGGTCGCCGTCCGCGGCACCCGCGGTATCGGCCCCGCCGATCTGCGCCTCAACTCCCGTACGGGAGCGGTCGAGGTGGACCAGCGCACCGGCCTGGTCACCCTCGACGGCGACCCGCTCCGCTCCGAGCCCGCCGACTCGGTCTCGCTCAACCGCCTGTACTTCCTCTGAGGACCCCCCTGTGAACACTCCCGCCGCCGACGGCTTCCACATGCCCGCCGAGTGGGCCCCGCACGAGCGCACCTGGATGGCGTGGCCGGGCCCCAACCCGACCTTCGAGGACCCGGACGACCTGGCCGCCTCCCGCGCGGCCTGGGCGTCGGTCGCCCGCGCCGTGCGCCGCTTCGAACCGGTGACCGTGGTCTGTGGCCCCGGCCGGTCCACGGCGGCGCGCACCCTGCTGGGCGAGGGCATCGAGACGGTCGAACGCGACCTGGACGACGCCTGGATGCGCGACATCGGCCCCACGTTCCTCACCGACGGGCGCCAACTCGCCGCCGTGGACTGGACGTTCAACGGCTGGGGTGCCCAGCACTGGGCCCGCTGGGAGCACGACGCGAAGGTCGCCGCGCACGTCGCGGACCTCGCGGGCGCGCGGACGTACGCCTCGAAGCTCGTCAACGAGGGCGGCGCGATCCATGTCGACGGCGAGGGCACCGTCCTGCTCACCGAGACCGTGCAGCTCGGCCCCGAGCGCAACCCGGGCTGGACCAGGGAGCAGGTCGAGGCGGAGATCCACGCCCATCTCGGCACCCGCAAGGCGATCTGGCTGCCCCGCGGTCTGACCGGCGACTACCCGCCCCACGGCTACGGCACCCTCGGCCATGTCGACATCGTCGCCGCCTTCGCCCGCCCCGGCGTCGTCGTCGCCCACCACCAGCCGGACCCGGCACACCCGGACCACGCGGTGACCCAGGAGATCCTCGGGATCCTGCGCTCCGCCACCGACGCGCGCGGCCGACGCCTGGAGGTGGTCGAGGTGCCCGCGCCGACCGTGCTGGAGGCCGACGGCCGCTGGGCCGACTACTCCTACATCAACCACTACCTCTGCAACGGCGGCGTCGTCCTGTGCGGCTTCGACGACCCCCGCGACGAGACGGCCGCCCGCATCTTCGACCGGCTGTTCCCCGAGCGGACGGTGACGCTGGTCGACGCCCGTACGATCTTCTCCGGCGGCGGAGGCATCCACTGCATCACGCAACAGCAGCCGAAGATCAGCAGTCGGTGATCCACGGCAGCAGATGATCCACGACCAGCCGAAGGTCCAAGAGCAGTCGAAGAGCTAGGAGCCGCAGATGGCCGGTGCCCGCAGGAACGCGCCGCCACGTGAGGACGTCCTCGCCGCAGCCATGGGCATGATCGCCGAGCGCGGTCTGGAGAAGCTCACCATGGCGGCGCTCGGCCGCGAGGTCGGGATGAGCAGCGGGCATCTGCTCTACTACTTCCGCTCCAAGGACGAACTGCTGCTCCAGACCCTGGAGTGGAGCGAGGGCCGCCTCGGCGCCGAACGCGGCCGGTTGCTCAGCCGCACGGCTCCGGCGCGGGAACGGCTGGACGCGTACGTCGATCTGTACGTGCCCGACGGCCCGCGCGACCCGCACTGGACGCTCTGGCTGGAGGTCTGGAACCGCTCGCAGACCGCCGCCGACGACGCACGCGAGCGGCAGGCCGCCATCGAGGGCGCCTGGCACCGCGACCTCGCGGCCCTGCTCGCCGAGGGCGTCTCGCGCGGGGAGTTCCGGCAGCTCGACCCGGACCGCCTCGCCACCCGGCTGCGCGCCCTCCTCGACGGGTTCTCCATCCATGTGGCGATCGGTCTGCGCGGCACCGACCGGGAACAAGTGCTGCACCACGTACGGGAGTTCGTGGACGACGCCGTACTTCCGCACACGTGAGCGACCGCGCCCGGCCGAATGATCCGCTCTCGTGCCGATGATCCGCACTCACGCCGAGAACGCAATGAACGAAACCCGAGGCGCTCTTGTCGCGTCCGCGAACGACCGGCACGTTACCGGCCATGGGACGAGAGCAATGGAAGCGGATCTGGATCGGCTCGGCCGGCAACATGGTGGAGTGGTACGACTGGTTCGTCTACGCCAGCTTCGCCACGTACTTCGCCGGGGCGTTCTTCCCGGACGGAAACCCCACGGCCCAACTCATGAACACCGCGGGCATCTTCGCGGTCGGGTTCTTCATGCGCCCGGTCGGCGGCTGGCTGCTCGGCCGGGTCGGTGACCGCAAGGGCCGCAAGGCCGCGCTGACCCTCACGGTCACCCTGATGTCCGCCTCCGCGGTCCTCATCGCCGTCGCGCCGACGTACGCCGTCGCGGGCTACGGCGGCGCGCTCGTCCTGCTGCTCGCCCGGCTGCTGCAAGGGCTCTCGGTGGGCGGCGAGTACGCGGCCAGCGCGACCTACCTCACCGAGGCGTCCGACCCGAAGCGGCGCGGCTTCGCCTCCAGCTTCCAGTACGTCTCGATGACCGCGGGGCAGATCGTCGGCCTGGGCCTGCTGATCCTGCTCCAGCACACGATGTCCGACAGCGCGCTGCACAGCTACGGCTGGCGCATCCCGTTCGTGCTGGGCGCGCTCGGCGCGGCGGTGATCTTCTATCTGCGGCGCTCCATGCTGGAGACGGAGGTCTACGAGGCCGACGACAGCGGCGGCGAGGAGCGCGGCACGCTGCGCGCGCTGTGGCGGCACAAGCGCGAGGCCTTCCTGGTGATGGCGCTGACCATGGGCGGCACGGTCGCCTACTACACGTACACCACCTATCTGACCAAGTACCTGTCGAACTCGGCGGGCCTGTCCAAGCAGACGGCGACCCTCGTCTCCTTCACCGCGCTGATCGCCTTCGCCTGCCTCCAGCCGCTGGCCGGGCGGCTCTCCGACCGGATCGGCCGCCGCCCGCTGCTGATCGGCTTCGCGGTCGGCTCCACGTTCCTGACCGTGCCGATCATGACGCTCCTGAAGCACGCCGACAGCTACTGGCCCGCGCTCGGGCTGTCCCTGCTGGCCCTGGTCGTCGTCACCGGCTACACCTCGATCAACGCGTGCGTGAAGGCGGAGCTGTTCCCGACCGGCGTGCGTGCCCTGGGCGTCGCCCTGCCCTACGCCCTCGCCAACGCCCTCTTCGGTGGCACGGCGGAATACGTCGCCCTGTGGTTCAAGAACGCGGACGCCGAGTCCGGCTTCTTCTGGTACGTCGCGGGCTGCGCGGCCGTGTCCCTGGTGGTGTACCTGTCCATGCGGGAGACCCGCGACCTCGACCTCACCCGGATGAAGGGTACGGAGCCGACCTCGCTGACGCCCGCATCCTGAAGCCGATCGCTCGCATCCTGAAGCCGACCGCTCGCATTCTGAGACGGTGATGAGCGCGGGGGCGGATTGTGCCAAACTGCCCCCGTGCTCACGTTCGCCATGATTATTGGCAGCAGGCGCGCCGGTCCGCAGTGACCACCGTGTACGACCAGGTACGGGTGGGCACTATCGCCCTCGACCCGCGCGCAGACCTCTCGCATCCGCGAGGGGTTTTTTCGTTTTCCCGGCCCACCTTCAGCCGGGAGAAGAGCGCGAGGGATCATGGGGGGACGGTGGAACCGGTCATTCCGGTAGACCGAGACCCAATACAGGAGCCTTGACACCATGACGGAAACCAGGGAATCCAGCGAGCTGGACGACTCGTTCCACGTCTTCGACACGACGCTGCGCGACGGCGCGCAGCGCGAGGGCATCAATCTGACCGTCGCGGACAAGCTGGCCATCGCACGGCACCTGGACGACTTCGGCGTCGGCTTCATCGAGGGCGGCTGGCCCGGTGCCAACCCGCGCGACACCGAGTTCTTCGCCCGCGCCCAGCAGGAGATCGAGTTCCGGCACGCGCGACTCGTCGCCTTCGGCGCGACGCGCAGGCCCGGTGCCAAGGCGGCCGAGGACCCCCAGGTCAGGGCGCTGCTGGAGTCGGGCGCGCCGGTGATCACGCTGGTCGCGAAGTCGCATGACCGTCATGTCGAGCTGGCGTTGCGCACGACGCTCGACGAGAACCTGGAGATGATCCGCGACACGGTCTCCCATCTGCGCGCGGCGGGCCGCCGGGTCTTCGTGGACTGCGAGCACTTCTTCGACGGTTACCGGGCCAACGCGCAGTACGCGACCTCGGTGGTGCGCACGGCGGCGGAGGCGGGCGCGGACGTCGTCATCCTCTGTGACACGAACGGCGGCATGCTGCCCGCCCAGGTGCACGCGGTGGTCTCGACGGTCCGAACGGACACGGGCGCCCGCCTCGGCATCCACGCCCAGGACGACACGGGCTGCGCGGTCGCGAACACCCTGGCCGCGGTGGACGCGGGCGCGAGTCATGTGCAGTGCACGGCGAACGGCTACGGCGAGCGGGTGGGCAACGCCAACCTGTTCCCGGTGGTCGCGGCCCTGGAGCTGAAGTACGGCAGGAAGGTGCTGCCCGAGGGCAGGCTCCGCGACATGACGCGGATCTCGCACGCGATCGCGGAGGTCGTGAACCTCACCCCCTCCACGCACCAGCCCTACGTCGGGGTCTCCGCCTTCGCCCACAAGGCGGGCCTGCACGCGTCCGCGATCAAGGTCGACCCGGACCTCTACCAGCACATCGACCCCGAGCTGGTCGGCAACACCATGCGGATGCTGGTCTCCGACATGGCGGGCCGCGCGTCCGTGGAGCTCAAGGGCAAGGAGCTGGGCGTCGACCTGGGCGGCGACCGCGAGCTGGTCGGCCGCGTCGTGGAGCGCGTGAAGGAGCGCGAGCTGCGGGGCTACACCTACGAGGCGGCGGACGCGAGCTTCGAGCTGCTGCTGCGCGAGGAGGTTGCGGGCAAGCCGCTGCGCTACTTCCGTACGGAGTCCTGGCGGGCGATCACCGAGGACCGCCCCGACGGCACCCACGCCAACGAGGCCACGGTCAAGCTGTGGGCGAAGGGCGAGCGCATCGTGGCGACGGCGGAGGGCAACGGTCCGGTCAACGCCCTGGACCGCGCCCTGCGGGTCGCCCTGGAGCGGATCTACCCCGAGCTGGCCGCGCTCGGCCTGGTCGACTACAAGGTCCGCATCCTGGAGGGCAGGCACGGTACGCAGTCCACGACGCGTGTCCTCATCTCCACCTCGGACGGCAAGGGCGAGTGGTCCACGGTGGGCGTGGCGGACAACGTGATCGCCGCGTCGTGGCAGGCGCTGGAGGACGCGTACGCCTACGGGTTGCTGCGCGCGGGCGTGGAACCGGCGGAGTAGGACGGGCGAACCCGGTGCCGTCCCGCCTCTCGTCGGCGGGACGGCACAAACGAGATGATCTAGGGCAGAACGGCGCCGTTCGGGATGATTCGGTAGCTTCTGTCCCATGAACGACAGGCCGGTTCGCACAGTCGCCGCCCCCTTGGTCGCCCTGCTCGTCGCCCTGCTGACGGTGCTGCCCACCGAGGCGGCCCGCGCGCAGACGGCCACGGACGTCTCGGTCATCGCCGCGGCCCTGCGCAAGAGCCCGGTGTACGTCGACCCGGCGGCCTCCGCACAGATGTCCCCCCAGGAGGCGAACGCCCTCGCACAGAAGATCAAGCACGCCGACAAGCCCGTCTTCGTGACGGTCCTGCCCGCCGACTACCCCACCCGGAACCTCTTCTCCAACCTGCGCACCGCCACCGGCATCACCGGCCTCTACGCGATCCGGCTCGGCGACCGCTTCGACGCGCGGGCGGACTCCTCGGTCATGTCGCGCACCGCCGTGCAGAACCTGGTCGCCGGTGTCCAGGGCGAGGGCGCCACGGCCCAGCTCAACGACTTCACCGACCGCGCCCTGCTGAACGTGCGCGGCCACGCCCCGCGGGTCTGGGGCACCTCCGGCAGGACCGGTGGGCCCTCGTACGCCGCTCTGATCACCGCGGGCGCGGTGATCGTCGCGGGCGGTGCGGGCGCCTATTCACTGGTACGGGTGAACAGGCGCCGACGGGAGGAGGAGCAGCGGGCCGCGCTGGAGAAGCTGCGGGTCGTGGTGGACGAGGACATCACCGCCTTCGGCGAGGAGCTGGAGCGGCTCGACTTCCAGCCGGGGGAGCCGGGCGCCGACGACGCGATGCGCGCGGACTACGCGCGGGCGCTGGACTCGTACGACGAGGCGAAGACGCTGATGGCGGGGGCCCAGCGCCCCGAGGACGTGAAGCCGGTGACCCAGGCCCTGGAGGACGGCCGCTTCTCGCTGGCGGTGCTCACCGCACGGCGCGCGGGCCGACCGCTGCCGGAGCGCCGGCCGCCCTGCTTCTTCGACCCGCGCCACGGCCCGTCCGTCGCCGACGCGACCTGGACGCCGCCGGGCGGCAGCCCGCGCGAGGTGCCCGTCTGCGCCGCCGACCAGGCCCGGCTGGCCGACGGCCGTGAACCCCTGGCCCGCGAGGTGGACACGGAGTACGGCCGCCGCCCCTACTGGGAGGCCGGTCCGGCCTACGGCCCCTGGGCGGGCGGCTACTTCGGCGGCGGGATGCTGCCCGGCCTGCTGATGGGCACCCTGCTCGGCAGCATGATGTCCACCCCGTCCTACGCGGCCGACTACGGCACCGGCTACGGCGACTTCGGCGGCGGAGGCTGGAGCGGCGGCGACGTCTCGGGGTCGGACTTCGACCCCGGCGACTTCGGCGACGGCGGCGGGGACTTCGGAGGAGGCGGCGGAGGGGACTTCGGCGGCGGCTTCTGAACCGCTGTTAGCGGAACGTTAGTGGTGGGCGGCAGGTTCGCAGACGTAACCGAACGGAACCATCCACGGGGAACCACGATCATGCGTACCAGCCTGCCCAAGAACTCCGCTCTCGCCGTCGCGGCCGTCGCGGCGCTCGCCCTCTCGCTGACCGCCTGCAACGGCGACGACGACGCGTCCTCCTCGGCCTCCGCCGGAGCCACGGCCGCCACCTCCTCGGTCTCCGGCGGCTCCGACCAGAGCGCCTCGCCCACCGCCGGGTCCGGCTCGGGCGGCAGCAGCGACAGCTCCGGGTCCAGCTCTGGCTCCGGCTCCAAGGAGGGCTCCGGCGACGGCGCCGGAGCCGACGAGGGCACCGGCCACGGTGGCATCACGTCGGACGCCGAGTGCGAACTGGCCTCGATGCGCCTGTCCTTCAGCGAGGCCGGGAGCAGCTACACGGAGATGCTTCAGGCGACCAACACCGGTTCCGCCGAGTGCACCCTGACCGCCGCCCCGACCATCACGTACCCGGACGCCCCGGCCGCCCTCCCGACGGAGGGCAAGGGCCCGCAGTACCCGATCCGGCTCGCCCCCGGCGCGAGCGCGTACTCCGCCATCGGTCTGGACACGGACAACAACGCCGCCTCGCACCGGGAGAAGCAGCTCTTCATCGCCCAGATCGGACAGGACGGGCACGTCACCGTGGACACCCCCGGCGTCGGTCTCCTCCTCGGTGACAAGTCCTCGGTCACCTACTGGTGGGACACCAGCGCCAAGGCCATGACCGACGGCGAGGGCTGAAAGCACCCCTGGCGCCCCCAGCGCCCCTAGCACACCTGGCGCTCCCTGATCCGGGCCCGCGCGGCGGCGTGTCGACGGCGCAGATCGGGGCGGTCCGCCGGGGGCGCGACGCGCAGCAGCGCGTCGAGCGAGGTGACGGCGCCCTCGTCGTAGCCGGTCTCCTCGGCCTCTCGGGCCGCCTCGGCGAGGCGCCGCGCGCCCGCCTCTCGCTCGCCGAGGCCGAGCAGCGCCTCGCCCTGCCAGGTGTGCAGCAGCACACGACGGCTCACGGCCTCGTGCTCGGGGCCGAGTCCGAGCGCCTCCTCCGCGGCGTCGAAAGCCTCTTGGTGCCGTCCGGCGGTGAGGTGGATACGGGCCAGATGCTGGAGGGCGAGCATCCGGGTGTGCGCGTCGTCCGCGGCGGTGGCCAGACGCAGCGCGCGGGTGCACGCGTCCCGGGCTGCGGAGAGCCGCTCCGCGTCACCGGCGTCGCCGAGGAGGGCGACGGCGAGGTTGACGAGGGCGGTGGCCTCGCCGAGGACGTCACCGGCTCGGGCCGCGAGGCCGGGTGCCGCCCGCAGCCGGGCCAGTGCCTCCTCCGTACGTCCCTCCTCGGTGAGCACCCAGCCCAGCAGCGTCAGCACCCGGGATTCGGCGTACGGGTCGGCGCAGGCCCGCGTGTCCGCGAGGGCCGCCTCCAGGGTGGGCGCCCAGTCGGACCGTACCCGCCACACGACGAACGGCCATTGGGTGACGGCGATGCGCCAGGCCCGCTCGGGACGGCCTGCGGCGCGGGCCGCCGCGGCGATCAGGGCGAGGTCGTCGCGTTCGGCGGCGAACCAGCCGAGCGCCTCCTCGCGGCTGGTGAAGTCCCGTACGGCGACCGGCTGTCGGTGGTCCTCCGGCAGGACGAACGCGGGCTCCCCGCCCGGTTCCGCCACCTCCACCGCGGCCAGGGCGGTGGCGACGCAGTGGTCGTACAGCCGCAGCCGCGCCGCATCGCGGGCCGCCGGGTCGTGGTCGAGGCCGCGGGCGTAGAGGCGTACGAGATCGTGGAGTTCGTAGCGGTCGGGCCCGGTCTCGGTGAGCAGGTGCGCGGCTACGAGCCGGTCCAGGGCCACGGCCGCCTCGAGCGGGGTGCCGCCCGCGAGTGCGGCGGCGCTGAACCGGTCGACGTGCAGGCCCGGATGGTGGCCGAGCGCGGCGAAGTGGCGGGCGGCGTCGGCGGGCAGGTGCGCGGTGGTCAGGCGCAGCGCCGAGGCGACGCCGATGTCCTCGGCGGCGAGCAGCGCGAGGCGCTGGTACTCGCAGGAGAGCCGGTCGGCCAGCGTGGCCAGGCTCCAGTCGGGGCGTGCGGCGAGCCGGGCCGCGGCCACGCGCAGCGCGAGCGGCAGCCCGCCGCACAGCTCGGCGACGCGCCGCGCGGCGTCCGGTTCGGCGTCGGTACGGGCCGCGCCGAGCACGCGGGCGAGCAGTGCGACGGAGTCCTCGGCGCCGAGGACATCGATGGGCACGACCCGGGCGGCATCCGAGGCGACGAGCCCGGTGAGCCCGGTACGGCTGGTGACGACGGTGACGCAGCCGGGTCCTGCCGGGAGCAGCGGGCGGACCTGGGCGGAGGTGCGGGCGTTGTCGAGGACGACGAGCAGGCGCCGCTGTGCCGTCAGCTCGCGGAAGAGGGTGCCCGCCGCGGCGGCCGACTCCGGCACGCGGCGCGGCGGCACCCCGAGCGCCGACAGGAACTCCCGCAACAGCTCGTCCGGTTCGGCGTCCGGGGCGTCGCTGAACCCGCGCAGGTCGGCGTGGAGCGTGCCGTCGGGGAAGGCGGTGCGGTGGGCCTCGGCCCAGTGCAGGGCGAGCGCGGTCTTGCCCACCCCGGCGGGCCCGGTGACCACGACGACCGGCCCGTCGGAGCCCGCGCACGCCTCGCTCAGCGCGGCGCTCTCGGCGCCGCGGCCGTGGAAGGCGCGCGGGGCGCGGGGGAGCAAGCTGGGAGAGTGTCGAGCAGAGGCGTACTCGGGCGGCTCAGCCCGGACGGCGACCGCGGAGCGGGCGGGACCGGTGGGGGCCGGGGTCCGTGGCGTCGTACCCGGGCCCAGCGCGCACGCGTACGCCGCGCTGAGGTCGGCCCCCGGTGCGACGCCCAGCTCGTCGGCGAGCACCCGGCGTGTGGCGTGGTAGACCTCCAGCGCTTCCGACGAGCGGTCGGCCCGGTGCAGGACGCGTACGAGACCGGCGGCCAGGGACTCGCGCAACGGGTGCGCACCCGTCTCGGGCCGCAGCAGCCGTGCCGCCCGCTCGTACTGACCCGCGTCGGCGTAGGCGTCGGCGAGCAGTTCGACGGCTTCGAGCCGGGCCTCCTCCAAGCTGTACGCGGCGGACCGCAGCAGCGGTGACGGGTAGGCGCTCGCGAGCGCGGGTCCCTGCCACAGGGCCAGGGCCTCGTCGAGCAGCGCGGCCCGGTCGCCGGGGTCGTCGGCGCGTCTGCCGAGCGCCACGAGTTCCTCGAACCGGTGCGCGTCCAGCAGCGTCTCCGGCAGGTCGAGGTGGTAGGCGCCGCCGAGCGTGGTCAGCCGGACCCCGTACGACTCCGCGTCGGCCTGCGCCAACAGCCCGCGCAGCCGCCAGACATGCCCCTGGATCACGGTCCGGGCGTGCTGCGGAGGCTCCTCGTCCCACAGCACCTCGGTGAGTGTGTCCACGGAGACCGCTCTGCCCGCCCGCAGCAGCAGCATCGCGAGGAGACTGCGGCGCTTGGCGGGACCGATCGGCAGCGGGCCGTCGCTCCCGTTGATCGAAACGGGACCGAGGAGCTGGAACTCCATGGACGTGCGTCCTCCTGGCATGCCTGACGTCGTGGGGCAGTCGACCCTATCGGCGTCGGGCAGGGGCATGTCACGGCGGCTCAACGGCGCCGGACGGCCGGATTCCGGACCGGGTGCGCCGATGTGCGCTCCGGCTCACCGGGGCCGGTAGGCGGTGACCCGTACGGAGACGGTGACGCGGCCGGGCGGGAAGCCGTCGGCGTCCAGATCCGCACGGCTCACATGACGAGCGCTCGGCGTCATCGCCACCAGGTCCAGGGCCTGAGCCTCGGCCAACGGCGCGGCGTACTCCACCTGTTCGGTGACGGCGGCCTCGAAGCGGGGGTCCAGGGCCCGGTGCAGACGCTGCTCCTTGGCCGGGTCGACCGTGACCATCGCGGGCAACCGGCCGCGCAGTTCGGCCAGATGCCGCCCGGTGGGACGGACCACGATCAACCGGCCGTCCGTCCGCAACACCCGGTGGAACTCCGCCGGATTGCGCGGGGCGAACACGTCCAGCACGACATCGGCAACGCCGTCGGCCAACGGGAAGGGACGGAAGACGTCCCAGGCCGCTGCGGCAACGCGCGTGTGGGCGCGGGCTGTTGAGCGCAGCGCGCCCACGGAGGTGTCGAGCCCCAGACCCCGTGCGCCGGGCAACCGGTCCAGAACACCGGTCAGGTAGTAGCCCGTACCGCACCCGACGTCCACCACCGTGGCCCGCTCGGGCGCGGACTCGGCCGCCAGCCGGGCCACGGCATCGCGGACCGACGCGTAGGCGCCGGTGGCGAGGAACCGGGCGCGGGCCCGGGTCATGGCCGCGTCGTCACCACTGGTGGCACGGGCGCCGGTCAGTAGAGCGGCGTAGCCGTGCCGGGCGACATCGAAGGTGTGACCAGCGGAACAGCGCAACGCGCGCCCGTCGGCGCGCAGTTGGCGCGCCCGGCACGTCGGACAGCGCAGCAGATCGAGGGATCGTACGAGGGCAGGGGGAAGCAACACGGGCACGAGGCACTCCTGGCAAGGCTGAAGGGAAGAGACCGTGCCCGCACGGGCGGGCACGCCAAGGAGAGCGACGCCGTTCGACGTCGCTCTCAGCGCTCTCCGATCAGAGGAAGCAGTAGTGCGGGGTGCTCAGGAATGCCACGTGGCGAGTCTAGCCAGGCGTCCAGCCGGGCGGAGTCCGGCTCAGGCCTTCTTGATCGCCGAGATGTCGAAGACCAGCTTGATCTTGTCCGAGACCAGCACGCCGCCCGTCTCCAGCGCCGCGTTCCACTTCAGGCCCCACTCCGAGCGCAGGATCTGGGCCGTGCCCTCGAAGCCGACGCGCTCGTTGCCGAACGGGTCCTTCGCCGCGCCGTTGAACTCCAGGTCGATGGCGAGCGGCTTGGTGGTGCCGAGGATCGTCAGGTCGCCGGTGATCCGGTACGTGTCGCCGCCGAGCGCCTCCGCCTTCGTGGAGCGGAAGGTCATCGTCGGGTGTTCGTCGGTCTTGAAGAAGTCGGCGCTCTTCAGGTGGCCGTCGCGGTCCGCGGAGCCGGTGCTGATGCTGTCCATCTTGACGTCGATCGAGGCCGTGGACCGCGACGGGTCCGAGCCGTCGAGGTGCAGGGTGCCCTCGAAGTCCAGGAAGCCGCCCTTGACGTTGGTGACCATGGCGTGGCGGGCGACGAAGCCGATGGTGCTGTGCGCCGGGTCCACGGTGTAGCCGCCGGTCAGCGCGGCGAGGTCCGGGTTCACCGCGGCGGCGGGGGCGGTGGCGGCGTTGCGGTTGAAGAGGCTCATGGGGTGCTCCTTGGCTGTGGGCGGGCCTTGATCCGAAGAAGTTCAAGGTTCAACGAACTTCAACGGGGTCGACCGTAGACCTATTCCTTGAACGTTTCAACATCTCCGGGAAACCTGTCGCAGGGGAGACGGGCGGTGTGGAAGCATGCCGCGTCATGACGTCCGACCGCCGTACGTTCCTGACCACGGCCCTGGCGGCCACCGTCGCCTTCCCCGCCTCCGCCGCGGCTGCCGAAGTCCCGCCGTCCGACGACGAGTTCGAGACCCTGCGAGGCCGCTGGCTCGCCCTCTCCCTCGGCACCGGCTACGACCCCGCCGCCGAGCCGTACGCCTCCCGCCTCGCCCGGACCGGCGACCTCGCCCGGGGCTTCCGCGCCACCATGTCACCGGCCGCCGACTCTCTGTGGCCGCAGTACCCCTTCGACCCGCCCGACGGCATCACCCAGAGCTTCGACCGGCTGTGGACGATGACCCAGGCCTGCCTTCAGGGCGGTACCGGTTCGACCGGTGATGCCGACCTCCTCGCCGACGTCCTGCGTGGCCTCGGTCACGTCCTCACCGCCGTCTTCAACCCCTCGACCACCCCCTACGGCAACTGGTGGCACTGGCAGATCGGCAGCCCCCGCCCGCTCATGGACATCGTGACGGCGCTGCACGACCACCTGGACGACGCCTTGCGCGAGGCCGCTCTCGCCGCCGTCGACCACTTCATCCCCGACTCCGCGCTGCACGACTACTCCGGCACCTCCACCGGGGCCAACCGCGTCGACCTCTGCCGCAGCGTCGCCCTGCGCGGCATCGCGGGCCGCGCGCCCGAGCGGATCGCCCTCGCGCGCGACGCCCTCTCGCCGGTCTTCCCGTACGTCACCGAGGGCGACGGGCTCTACGCCGACGGCTCGTTCGTGCAGCACACCCAGGTCCCGTACTCCGGCACCTACGGCCAGGTCATGCTCGACGGACTCGGCCGGCTGTTCACCCTGCTCGCCGGGTCCTCCTGGGAGGTCACCGACCCCGCGCGGCAGATCATCCACGACAGCGTCGAGCACGCCTACGCGCCTCTCATCCACGACGGACTCGTCATGGACGGCGTCAACGGCCGTGCCATCAGCCGGGGTTACCTCACCAGCGACGATCTGCACGTCATGCGCAGCGACCACTTCCACGGGCAGGCGCTCATCGCCGCGATCGCCGTCCTCGCGGGCGCGGCGAGCGAGGCCGAACGCGCGCGCCGGCACGGGATGATCAAGGGATGGATCGCCCGGGACACCGTGGTCCCGATCCTCACCTCGCCCCAGTTCGACGTCGCGGACCTGGCCCGGCTGCACGCCATCGCGGACTCCGCGGTGCCCGCCGCGCCCGAGCCCGTCGGCCACCGCCTCTTCCCCGCCATGGACCGCGCCGTCCACCGCGGCGACCGCTTCACCCTGAGCATCGCGATGTCCTCCGACCGCATCGCGTACTACGAGTGCGGCAACGGCGAGAATCCGCGCGGCTGGTACACCGGTTCGGGCATGGTGCAGTGGTGGGGGCGGGACTCGGGTCAGTACACGGACTGGTACTGGCCCACCGTCGACTGGTACCGCCTGCCCGGCACCACCGTCTCCACGAAGCGACTGCCCGACCGCGCGGGCGGCGAGTGGGGCGAGCCGAAGCCGGACGTGCGCTGGGTGGGCGGCACGACCGACGGCACGTACGCGGCGGTCGGCCAGCACCTGAAGGGACTTGAGTCCACGCTGGAGGCCCGTAAGTCGTGGTTCTGCGCCGACGACGCCGTGATCTGCCTGGGCGCCGGGATCACCTGCGCGGACGGCGTCCCCGTCGAGACCGTCGTCGACAACCGCAACCTGGGCGAGGGCGGCGCCCCCTCCCTCGTACGCGGACACGGCTGGGCCCACCTGGACGGCCACGGCGGCTGGGTCCTCCCGGAAGGGGGCGACCTGCACACCCTGCGCGAGGAACGCACCGGCGCCTGGGCCGACATCAATACGAGCAGTTCACCCGAACGGCGGACCCGGTCCTGGCAGACACTCTGGCTCGACCACGGCACCGACCCGCACGACGCCTCGTACGTCTACCTCCTGATGCCGGGCGCCACCCGCGGCCAGGTCGCGGCCCGCGCCGCCGACCACCGCTGGCTCACCGTCCTCAGGAACGACGCGACCTGCCAGGCCGTCGCCGTCCCGTCCCTGGGCCTGACGGCGGCGAACTTCTGGCAGGCGGCTACGGTGGACGGACTGACCGCCTCCGCGGGTGCGAGCGTGCTCGTACGGCGCCAGGGCCGCACGGCGACCCTCTGCGTGAGCGAGCCGCCCCGCACAGGGCAGCCGGTGGAGATCGCCTGGGACCGTCCCGTCCGCGCGGTCGTACGCGCCGACCCGGGCGTCGAAGCGGAGGTCGCAGGGGGCCGTTTGAGGCTCCGTGTCACTCCGGGGACGGCATGTGAGACCCGTCGATGCGAGGTCGCCCTCGGCTGATCGGGTTGTGTGGCCCCTACAACGCCAGGCCCTCCGGAGCAGTCAGATCGGCTGCATAAGGGTGAGGTTCTGTTCGGTGGTACCAGGAAAACGGGCCGGAGACTGTGCGGAGTCGACGGCCCGGAATCCTTGGTCTCCTTCGTAAGGTCACTACATGACCGTTTTGGACGAGGCTGTAGACACCGGGAGTGGGCCCACAGACGCGCGCGGACGCGTC
>NZ_JAMWMR010000030.1 GCF_023887685.1 Streptomyces macrolidinus
ATTTCTTGGGGCCGTTTGACCGGCGTCCATTTCTGAATCATCGGGGGGCTTCCTTGGAATCGATGTTCCGGAAGCGGTTAGATACTCACCGTTGCTGATCCGGGGGTCCACCCCCAGGCAACTGTTCGAATCTACCTCCCCACTCGAACCGTGTCAACGGCTCCCGTGGGGCGAAGAAGAGACTAGCAGGTCAACGCCCGGAAGCGCACATCTGACTGAGCCACTCGCGCGTCAGGCCGCCGTCGGGAGCGTGGCGCTGCGCTCCGCCGCCTCCACGTCGCCGGTGTCGCCGGCCCGTGCCGCGCGTCCGCCCAGGACATGGACGTAGACGAGGAACGCCAGCTCGGCGAGGACACCGATGCTGATCCGGGCCCAGGTCGGCAGGCCGGACGGGGTCACGAAGCCCTCGATGGCGCCCGAGACGAACAGGACCAGGGCGAGGCCGATCGCCATGCCCACCGCGGCCCGGCCCTCCTCGGCCAGGGCGGTGCGGCGGGGGCGGGGACCCGGGTCGATCAGGCTCCAGCCCAGTCGTAGCCCTGTTCCGGCGGCCACGAAGACCGCCGTCAGTTCGAGCAGTCCGTGGGGGAGGACCAGGCCCAGGAACGTGTCGAGGCGGCCTGCCGAGGACATCAGGCCGATCCCCGTCCCCAGATTGAGCATGTTGAGGAAGAGGACCAGCAGGACCGGCAGGCCCAGGAAGACGCCGAAGACCAGGCACAGCGCCGCGGCCTTGGCGTTGTTCGTCCACACCTGGGCGGCGAAGGCGGCAGCGGGGTGGCTGGAGTAGTAGGTCTCGTACTCGCCACCGGGGCGGGTCAGGTCGCGCAGTTCCCCCGGCGCCGCGATCGAGGCCTGGACCTCCGAGTGCGTGCCGATCCACCAACCTAGGAGCGCCGCCACCAGCGTGGAGAGCAGCGCGGTGGGTATCCACCAGCGGCGCGAGCGGTAGACCGCGGCCGGGAATCCGTACGTCAGGAACTGTGTGACATCGCGCCACGACGCGCGGCGTGTGCCTGTCACGGCGCTGCGCGCGCGGGCCACCAGTTGGCTCAGGTGAGCCATGAGCTGGGGGTCCGGGGAGCTGGACCGGATCACGGAGAGGTGCGTGGCGGTGCGTTGGTAGAGAGTGACCAGTTCGTCCGCCTCGGCTCCGGTGAGGCGGCGTCGGCGGCGCAGCAGAGCTTCGAGGCGGTCCCACTCGGGGCGGTGGGCGGACACGAACACGTCGAGGTCCATGGGATGGGCAGCTCCTCGTCCTCTCGCCCTGCGTGTCGGCTTGTCGTACTGCTGCGGCGCGCTGCGCCCACAGCTTGGCAGACTGACGGCCTGCGGGGTGGGCCAGGGGAAGGACGGGGACATGAGTGAGCTGGTGACGGGTGAGGCGGTGGCGCTGGAACTGCGCCCCGCGAAGCTGCCGAGCCGGGCGCTGGCCGTCATGCTCGACCTGCTGGTGACCCTCGCCGCCTACTTCGTCGTGGCGGTGGCCCTGCTGGTGTCCACGTCCGGGCTGGACGTCGCGGCTCAGGCAGCGCTGTCGATCGCGGTGTCCGTCCTGGTGCTGGTGGGCGGCCCGATCGCGGTGGAGACGCTCAGCCACGGTCGTTCGCTGGGCAAGCTGGCCTGTGGGTTGCGTGTGGTGCGGGACGACGGCGGGCCCATCCGCTTCCGGCACGCGCTGGTCCGGGGCTCGGTCGGTCTGGTCGAGATCCTGATGACCCTCGGTGTGGTCGCGTGCACCGCCTCACTGGTGTCGGCGCGGGGGCGGCGGCTCGGTGACGTGTTCGCCGGAACGCTGGTCGTACGGGAGCGGGTGCCCGCAGCGCGTACGGGCTTCGTGCCCCCGCCGCCGCCCTGGCTGTCCGGGCGGTTCTCCGAACTGGACCTCTCCGCGGTTCCGGACGGGTTGTGGCTGGCGATCCGGCAGTACCTGACCCGGATGCGACAACTGGATCCGCAGGTGGGCTGGACCATGGCGGAGCGGCTCGCCGCCGACCTGGCGGCGTGTACGGGGACGTCGGCGCCGTACGGCGTGCCACCCGCCGCGTATCTGGCGGCCGTGGTGCAGGAACGGCAGGTACGGGAAGCGCGGAAGGCGTCCGGCGTACGAGGGCGGGGCGAGGGCGTACGGGGCGGCGGTGTCGCGTACGGGCCTGCGCCGACGTCCCGGCCGAGCCCGGTGGAATCCGCTGAGGTCGGTGCGTGGGCGGCACCGGGCGCGGACGTCTCGGGCCTGTCCGGGGCGCCGGTTCGGCCTCGGACGTCCGCGCAGGCGCCCGTCGCGCCGCAGGCCGGGCCGCCCTCCGACGCGCCGATCACGGGGTTCGTGCCGCCTGCCTGATCCTCCGGGACTGCCTCACGGGAATGTCGACGGCGGTGACTCGAGGTGCTCCAGCTCCACTCCGGGCGCGGCCAGGACCACGTCCCCGGCGATGTGGACGGTGTGCCGCTCCCCTGTGTCCAGGGCTGTGACCTGGTATTCGTCCACGATCAGGGGGGCGTTGTCAGTGGCGTGTGCTTCTCTTTGGAACAGGGCCCAGGACTGGTCCACGGTGCGGGGGGCGAGGACCGGTTCCGTGAAGGAGACGAGGCGTACGCGTGTCGGGGAGGACGAGGGGGTGAGGCGCAGCAGGCGGGCGGTGGCGACGAGGAACGCCGGGGAGGTGCCGGTGAAGGCGTGGGCGCGGACCGTTCCTTCGGTGGCCCGGGTGCCGGTGGGGTCGCTGCGGACCCAGGTGACGCCGTCGAGGGCGGCGCCCCTCACCTGCCAGCCCGCGGCGTGGAGTTCGAGGCGGAGGGGACGGCCGAGTTCGTCGAGGGCGAGGTCGACGGAGCCCGCGTGATCGCCGGTGGGGGTGGTCAGTTGAGAGACATAGCGCCAGCCGGTGGGGCCGGGGGCGCACTGGAAGTGTTCGTCGGCGAGGAGGGTGTGGTCATGCGGATCGTGAAGCGAATAGCGGCCGCGGGGCATGGGGGTCCTGGGTCGTGACGGGCGGGCGGGTCCGGCCGGACCCGCCAAAGGGGCAGGCCCCCCCCACGGGGGTGCGGGGGCCTGCCTCGAGACCTGCTGCTGAGAGCGTCGGCCGCGGATACGGACGTGCTCACCGAGGGGCGGCCGGGCGGCGCGGTGCCGACAGTCTGTCGTGCTCGCGCGCGCCCCTGCGCCACGGGGTGATCAGTAGCGGTAGTGGTCCGACTTGTACGGGCCCTCGACGTCGACGCCGATGTACGCCGCCTGCTCGGGGCGGAGCTTGGTGAGCTTCACGCCGAGCGCGTCCAGGTGGAGGCGGGCGACCTTCTCGTCCAGGTGCTTGGGCAGCGTGTAGACGCCGGTCGGGTACTCGGACTGCTTGGTGAACAGCTCGATCTGGGCCAGCGTCTGGTCCGCGAAGGAGTTGGACATGACGAACGACGGGTGACCGGTGGCGTTGCCCAGGTTCAGCAGACGGCCCTCGGACAGCACGATGATCACCTTGCCGTCGGGGAAGGTCCAGGTGTGGACCTGCGGCTTGACCTCGTCCTTGACGATGCCGGGGATCTTCGCGAGGCCGGCCATGTCGATCTCGTTGTCGAAGTGGCCGATGTTGCCCACGATCGCCTGGTGCTTCATCTTGGCCATGTCGGCGGCCATGATGATGTCCTTGTTGCCGGTCGTGGTGACGAAGATGTCGGCCTTGTCGACGACCTCGTCGAGGGTCGTGACCTGGTAGCCGTCCATGGCCGCCTGCAGCGCGCAGATCGGGTCGATCTCCGTCACGATCACGCGGGCACCCTGGCCGCGCAGCGACTCAGCGCAGCCCTTGCCCACGTCGCCGTAGCCGCAGACCACCGCGGTCTTACCGCCGATGAGGACGTCGGTGGCGCGGTTGATGCCGTCGACCAGCGAGTGGCGGCAGCCGTACTTGTTGTCGAACTTCGACTTGGTGACGGCGTCGTTGACGTTGATCGCCGGGAACAGGAGGGTGCCCTCGCGCTGCATCTCGTACAGGCGGTGCACGCCGGTCGTGGTCTCCTCGGTCACGCCGCGGATCTCGGACGCGAGCTGGGTCCACTTCTGGGGGTTCTCGCCCAGGGTGCGGTGGAGCAGCTGGAGGATGACGCGGTGCTCGTCGGACTCGGCGGTCTCGACGGCGGGGACCTTGCCGTCCTTCTCGTACTGGACGCCGTTGTGGACGAGGAGGGTGGCGTCACCGCCGTCGTCCAGGATCATGTTCGGGCCGCCGGTGGGGGTGTTCGGCCAGGTCAGCGCCTGCTCCGTGCACCACCAGTACTCCTCGAGCGTCTCGCCCTTCCAGGCGAAGACGGGCACGCCCTGGGGGTCGTCGGGGGTGCCGTGCGGGCCGACGGCGATCGCGGCGGCGGCGTGGTCCTGGGTGGAGAAGATGTTGCAGGAGGCCCAGCGGACCTGCGCGCCCAGGGCCACCAGGGTCTCGATGAGTACCGCGGTCTGGACGGTCATGTGCAGGGAGCCGGTGACGCGGGCGCCGGCCAGGGGCTGTGCCTCCGCGTACTCCTTGCGGATCGCCATCAGGCCGGGCATCTCGTGCTCGGCGAGGGTGATCTCCTTGCGGCCGAACTCGGCCAGGGAGAGGTCGGCGACCTTGAAGTCCTGTCGGTTGTCGACAGTCGTCATGACGAGCTGCTCCTCGGGGGTCGGATCGAGGTGGGTAGGGCTGGTCTGCGCGACGGCGGACACCCGGTGCCCGCAAGGGCACACGCGGGTAGACGCGCGGGCGCGCAGCGCAGTCCGTCGGAGGCCCTCTCTCCCTCGGACGGCCCGTACAGGGGCCGCCCGACCGCCATCAGCAGCGACGTCTGGCTCCGTCCAAGCTACACCGGGCGGCCGTGCGCTCCCCAGTCCGCGGTCGGGACGCCCGGCGCCTCCGGCCCTTTCCGGCCGGGTTCCGGGGCCGATGGTCACCCCCGCTCGGCCTCGGGGGCGGCGCGGGCGCCGGTGGTGCGGCGGGCGGATGCGGCCTGGTCAGTGGGCGGCCGGTGCCGGTCCGCCGGGCGTCGCCTCACGGTCCGGGCCCTTGGCCGCCTCCGCCTCGCTGTAGATGTCCGGTTCCAGGTAGATCACGCGGGCTATCGGGACGGAGGCGCGGATACGGGCCTCGGCGGCGTCGATGGCCTGCGCGATCTCGGCGGCGGTGTCGTCGTGCCGGACGGCGATCTTGGCGGCGATCAGCAGCTCCTCGGGGCCGAGGTGCAGGGTGCGCATGTGGATGACGCGGGTCACCGAGTCGCCGTCGACCAGCGCGGCCTCGATCTTCTTGACCTCCTCGACGCCCGCGGACTCGCCGAGCAGCAGGGACTTGGTCTCGGCGGCGAGGACGAGGGCGATCAGGACGAGCAGCACGCCGATGCAGACGGTGCCGATGCCGTCCCAGATGCCGTCACCGGTGAGCAGCGCGAGGCCCACACCGCCGAGCGCGAGGACCAGACCGATGAGCGCGCCGAAGTCCTCCAGGAGCACGACCGGCAGCTCGGGCGCCTTGGCGCGGCGGATGTACTGCGCCCAGGAGAGCGTGCCGCGCAGTTCGTCGGCCTCCTTGATGGCCGTGCGGAACGAGAAGCCCTCGGCGAGCACCGCGAAGACGAGGACGCCCACGGGCCAGTACCAGTGCTCCACCGCGTGCGGATGCTGGATCTTCTCGATGCCCTCGTAGATCGCGAACATGCCGCCGACCGAGAACAGGACGATCGAGACGAGGAAGGCGTAGATGTAGCGCTCGCGGCCGTAGCCGAAGGGGTGCTGCGGGGTCGCCTCGCGCTGGGCGCGCTTGCCGCCGATCAGCAGCAGGAACTGGTTGCCGGAGTCGGCCAGCGAGTGGACGCCCTCGGCGAGCATCGAGGAGGAGCCGCTGAAGGCGAACGCCACGAACTTCGATGCCGCGATCGCGAGGTTGGCACCCAGTGCCGCCACGATTGCTTTGGTGCCGCCTGACGCGCTCATGTGGTCGCGTTGTCCCTTCGTTGCCGTCCCGCCCGGGAGAGCGGCGCGTACGCACGCCGTCCCGGGCTTTGCCCGCCCTTTGTCAGTGGGTCATTGTTGCAGCCGGGTCGGACGGGGGTGCCCGGACCGGTGTGATGGCCGGTGGGGCCTTGAGGGTCAGACGGCGACCGTGGCCCGGAAGAGCGTGCCGGCCCCGGACACCTCGGCCTTCTCCTCGGCCGGTACGAAGACGGACTCGCCGGGGGTGAGCTTGTGGTCCCCCGCGTGGACCGAACCGGCCGTGCACAGCAGGATCTGCGGGGTCGCGCGGGTGAGGTCGCGCGGGGCCGCGCCCTCCGCCAGGACGTAGCGGGACAGCCGGAACTCCTCGGCGGGGGTCTCGTAGACCTCCTCGCCCGCAGGCGAGGCCTCCGGGCGCAGCACGCGGGGGGCGCCCGCGTCGAAGCGGACGACGCGCAGCAGTTCGGGGACGTCGACGTGCTTGGGGGTCAGGCCGCAGCGCAGGACGTTGTCGGAGTTGGCCATGATCTCGACGCCGAGGCCGTTCAGATAGGCGTGGGGGACGCCCGCGCCGAGGAACAGGGCTTCGCCGGGGTGCAGTCGGACGTGGTTGAGCAGCAGGGCGGCGATCACTCCGGGGTCGCCGGGGCAGGCGCGGGCGATCTCGGCGTACGGGGTGTAGGCGCCGCCCAGGCGGGCGCAGGCGCCGGCCGCCTCGGTGACCGTGTCGGCCATGTCCTCGGGGTCGGCGCTCAGCACGGCGGTGAGGACCTCGCGCAGGGCGGCTTCCTCGGGCCGCGCGCGCAGCAGGTCGACGTAGGGCTCGAGGGTGTCGACGCCGAGGCCGGCGAGCAGGTCCGCGGCTTCGGCGGGCCTGCGGAAGCCGCACAGGCCGTCGAACTCGGTGAGGGCGCAGATCAGTTCGGGCTTGTGGTGGGCGTCCTTGTAGGTGCGGTGGGGTGCGTCGAGGGGGACGCCGCGGGACTCCTCGTCCTCGTAGCCCTCCCGGGCCTGGTCGCGGTCGGGGTGCACCTGGAGGGAGAGCGGGGCCCCGGCCGCCAGGAGCTTGAGCAGGAACGGCAGCCGGGGGCCGAACCGGGCCGCCGTACGGTTCCCCAGTTCGCGCTCCGGTGCCTCGTCGATCACCTCGTCGAGCGGGCCGCGCGCGGTGCGCGAGGGTGCTCCGGGGTGGGCGCCCATCCACATCTCCGCCTGGGGCTCACCGGTCGGCTCCACGCCGAGGAGCCGCGGGATGGCGGTGGTCGACCCCCAGGCGTAGGGGCGGATCGTGTTGGCGAGGCGGTCCATGGGTGTCTCTTCTCGTCACGCGCTGCTCGAGCTCTCGTCACGCGCTGCTCGAGCGGGCCCCTGGTGGCAGGGGGTGTGCCTGGCTCTCAGGCCCTCGGACAGATCATGCTCTCGAAGCGAGCGCGACGTAAACGGCGGCGAAATCCGTGATGGCGATCAGTTCCGCGAGGGTTTCCAGGTCGTCGCCCTCCTCCGGTTCGAGTTCGCTGATCGCCGTGTCGTGGCCGAGGGCGAGTTCGCGGGCGGCGGGGGCCGCGCTGAGGCCGGTGATCGGGCGGTCGCGCAGGAGGACCACGCGCGCGTGGAGGGCCTGTGCCTCCTCGACGCGGTCACGGAAGAAGTCGTCGGGGTCGGCGCCCGCGGCGAGGGCGCCGGAGAGCAGGACGCTGTGCGCGACCAGGGCCTCGGGCAGTTGCGCGGTGAGGGCGGGGCGGCCGGCCAGTTCCGCGAGCGCGGCGGCGAAGCGGCGTCCGGCCGGCGCGGCGGAGACGCCCTCGGTCCAGATCACCGGAAGGGCCTCGGCCAGCTCGGCGGCGAGGTTCTTGGCGGGGTTCGCGTAGGTCGCGATGGCCGGGCCGCAGCGCTCGGCGGCATGGTCGAGGCGGTCGGCGACCTTCGCCAGCGCCTCGGGCGGCGCGGAGAGCAGCCCGGTGCGGTCGAGAAGGGCGAGCAGCGGGGTGAGCAGGGCCCACAGGACGCCGGGCGCGGACGCGGCGAGGGGTTCCTCCTGCTCGTAGGGGGCGCTCGCCATCGGGACGAACAGGCCGTGGGAGCCGCCGACCGCGTCCGTGATCGGCGATCCGGCCGGGGCGACGGCGACGACGGTGCAGCCGCGCCGGTAGGCCTGGTCGACCAGGATCGACAGGCCGGGCTCGGTGCCGTCGGGGGTGGCGATCAGCAGGAGGTCGACGGGACCGGCCCAGCCGGGCAGCTCCCAGCGCAGGGCGCCCGGCGCGGGCGCGACACCGGTCGGACGGATCCGGACGACCGGACAGGCGGCGCCCGCGAGGGTGCCGAGCAGCTCGGCGACGCCCGCGGACGCCGTACCGGGGCCCGCGATGAGGACGGCGCGGGGGCGGCCATCGGGCTTCAGGTCGTTGATGCCCGCTTCCGCGGCATGCCGTACGGCGGTACGGACCCGGGCGCCCGCCTCGGCGGCGCCGCGCAGCAGTTGGCGGCGGTCGGCGCGCGCGAGGGCCTCGGGGTCGTCGAGCAGCGAGTCGTCCAGCATGGGTGGCAGCCTCCGAACGCCGGGTCCGTTACGCGGGGCGGCGGGCCTCGTCGACCAGCAGGACCGGGATGCCGTCCCGTACGGGGTAGGCGAGGCCGCAGCTCTGGCCGGTGCAGACCAGCTCGTCGTTCTCCTCCTTGAGGGGGGAGTGGCACGCCGGGCAGGCGAGGATCTCCAGAAGGCCGGCTTCGAGCGGCATGAATGGTCCCTTCGGGCTGGTCGCTTGGGCCAGGTCAGCGTACCGCTGTGGGGGCCTGGCGCGGGGGTCGGGCGCGGTCCGGCTCTCCCTCCGCGGGGAGGGGAGCCGTCGGCGTGCCGGGGGTGGTGGCGGGTCAGCCCCGGATGATCTCCAGCGCCTCGTCCCTGACCTTCGCCATCGTGGCCTCGTCCCTGGCCTCCGCGTTCAGCCGGAGCAGCGGTTCGGTGTTGGAGGGGCGGACGTTGAACCACCAGTCGGCGGAGGAGACGGTCAGGCCGTCCAGCTCGTCGATCTCGACGCCCGCCCGGCCCTCGAACGCCGCCTTGATCGCGGCGAGGCGGTCCCGCTGGTCGGCGACCGTGGAGTTGATCTCGCCGGAGCCCGTGTAGCGGTCGTACTCGGCCACCAGGCGTGACAGCGGGCCGTCCTGGCCGCCGAGGGCCGCGAGGACGTGGAGCGCGGCCAGCATGCCCGTGTCGGCGTTCCAGAAGTCCTTGAAGTAGTAGTGCGCGGAGTGTTCGCCGCCGAAGATCGCGCCCGTGCGCGCCATCTCGGCCTTGATGAAGGAGTGGCCCACGCGCGTACGGACCGGGGTGCCGCCGTGCTCCCGGACGACCTCGGGCACCGACCAGGACGTGATCAGGTTGTGGATGATCGCGCCCTTGCCGCCGTGCCGGGCCAGTTCGCGCGCGGCGACCAGGGCCGTGATCGCGGAGGGCGAGACCGGAGCGCCGTTCTCGTCGACCACGAAGCAGCGGTCGGCGTCGCCGTCGAAGGCGATACCGAGGTCGGCGCCCTCCTTCCGCACCCGCTCCTGGAGGTCGACGATGTTCTTCGGGTCGAGCGGGTTCGCCTCGTGGTTCGGGAACGTGCCGTCCAGTTCGAAGTACATCGGGACGAGGTCGATGGGCAGCCCGGCGAGGACGGTCGGCACGGTGTGCCCGCCCATGCCGTTGCCCGCGTCGACGACGACCTTCAGTCGGCGCAGGGCGGTCAGGTCCACCAGGGAGCGCAGGTGTGCCGCGTAGTCCTGGAGCGTGTCGCGCTGGGTGATCGTCCCAGGAGTCCGCGCCGGTTCGGGCGCGCCGGTCTCCAGCCAGCGCTCGGCCAGGGCGCGGATCTCGGCGAGCCCCGTGTCCTGGCCGACCGGGGCGGCGCCCGCGCGGCACATCTTGATGCCGTTGTACCGGGCCGGGTTGTGCGAGGCGGTGAACATCGCGCCCGGGAGGTCGAAGGCGCCCGACGCGTAGTAGAGCTGGTCGGTCGAGCACAGGCCGATCTCGGTGACGTCGACGCCGCGCGCCGCCGCGCCGCGGGCGAAGGCGCGCGACAGACCGGGGGACGAGGGCCGCATGTCGTGACCGATCACGATCGCCTGCGCGCCGGTCACCTCGGTGAAGGCCGCCCCGAAGAGTTCGGCGAGTGGCTCGTCCCACTGGTCCGGGACCACTCCGCGCACGTCGTACGCCTTCACGATCTGCGACAGATCAGCAGCCACGGACAACCCTCCTGAAGTCTCAACGATGACCCCAAACTACCTTCTGGAAGCGGCGCCCGACGGCTGCTCCTCGGCGTGAGGGAAGCGGTTCTTACCGGAATCGACCCGTCGGCCGGGCCATGCGCTTGCCAAGGGCGCCTACAAGAGCGGTGAGTTGGCCGGAGGGTGCGCAACGGGGCGGTGTGTCCGGATCGTTGGGGCGGGCCCGCTCCCGGTGTCGGCTCAACCGCCGGGCGCCGACTCTCAGTTGTCGGGTGAGCGCAGGACTCGCAGATGGCCGCGGCGGGCGACCTCCATCGGGTCCGCGGCGCGGGCGCTGCCGCCGCTCTCGGCGGCGCGCTGATGCGGACGGGCCGCCTCGCGCACGGCGTTGGCGAGTGCCTCCAGGTCGTCACCACTGGGGCGGGCGGGGGCCGAACCGTCCAGCAGGCGGACGACTTCCCAGCCGCGCGGGGCGGTCAGCCGCTCGGAGTGCTCGGCGCACAGGTCGTAGCAGTGGGGTTCGGCGTAGGTGGCGAGCGGGCCGAGGACCGCGGTCGAGTCGGCGTAGACGTACGTCAGCGTCGCGACGGCGGGTCGGCCGCAGGCGGTGCGCGAACAGCGACGTACAGGGCTCACGACGTTGGACGGTACCGCACTCTTGAGCGGGCCGCGACGACTCTCCCCCAGGTCACTCCACCGTGTCGTGCTGTGAGACGCCCCACATGCCCCTGTGGTTCCGCGTCGTTGACCTGCAGGGACACCCCTCGAAAGGGCCCTGGACAGAGCTGAATCCGGTCACCACTTGGTGCAAATCATGTCAATTCTCTGGGGGTTGGCCCTCTCTGAGTGATATGGAATCGAGCCCAAGCATGGCTGGATCGGTCATCAGGTGACATGCCCCACGTTCCCGGCACCGGGCCGTGAAAGGCCGGGACGTCCGGAGCGGTTCGGCGGGGAACGGCCCTGCGTGGAGCCGGGCGTGGGGACCCGGCGAGGACTACGCTTCGTCAGTGATGGACACGCCCGTACCGCACCCCGCCGCCCCCGGCCCCCGCCGCCGTGACCGTCACGGCCGGGGCATGCGCGGCCCTGTCGCCCCGCCCCAGGTACCGCTCGCCGCGAGCCGCGCCGAGGCGTTCGCGGACCTGGTGCAGGACTCCGTGGACCGCCTGGAGCGGCGCTGGCCGCAGCTCGCCGAGATCGACTTCCTGGTCCTCGAGGTGCCGCGGCTCGGGGGTCCCGGCGAGCGCTGGGACGAGGACGCGGTGCCCCTCGGCGGCGCTGTCCCGGCCCGTGAGGGACGGCGCGCGCAGGTGGTCGTCTACCGGCGCCCGGTCGAGCTGCGCACGAAGGGCCGCGACGAGCGTGCGGCGCTGATCCACGAGGTGGTCGTGGAGCAGGTGGCGGAGCTGCTGGGGCTCACTCCGGAGACGGTCGACCCGCGGTACGGCGAGGACTGAGGCCGCGGCCCCGCCCGGCGCGGCACGCCGGGCGGCGGGACGAGCCCCGGGCCGTCACTTCTTCAGCAGCGACTCACTTCTTCAGCAGCACCGACAGGTCCTGCTCCGTGTGCGGCACCGCGACCGTGCCCCGGTCGTCCGGGAGGGTCTGCACCGTGAACGCCGGGACGCCCCCGTCGGTCGCCTCCAGCGTGCGGGCCGCGTAGACGGGTCCTCCGGAGACGGTCTCGACGGTGAGCGCGTAGGTGCCTTCGAGGCCGCTGGGCACCAGGTCGTCCACGTTCCGCGTCGTACCGGCCTTGATCGTGTACTGCTTCGTCACCGCCGTGCCGCCCTTGCTTCCGGCGGACGCGGTGACCTTGACGGTGGCCGCGCTCTCCGGGGCGGTCAGCGCGAGCGTGGTGCCCTTGGCGGTGTTGCCGGTGACCGACGCGCGCGTGCCGACCGGCGCGGTGGCCGGGATGAACGCCGTCTCCTGGTGGTCGCCCTTGCCGCGCACCACCCGCAGCGCCGCGACCACGGGGGCCTGCGTGCCGCCGCTGGGCGTCAGGAGGAGGGAACCGGCCTCGCCGCGCGTGACGTCGCCGAGGTCCACGGTGGCGGTCATCCGGGACTTCACATGCAGGCTCTCGTTCCCCGCCGGGGTGATCCGCCCGGAGGGCGAGGCGAGGCGCACCGTGAGGTCGGCGTCCGAATCGCCCGGCGCGAAGGCGATCAGCCGGACGTCCGTGGCGTCCTTGGGGATACCGGGCAGCACGAGGGAACCGGCGGGGTCGGTGGCGGCGGCCAGCCAGTCGCCCCCCGTCTTGTCGTCAAGGGCCTGCACGGCGGCGGCGATCCGGCCGCTGCGCACGCTCACATGGAGCGTGAGGTCGTCCTCGCGTGCCTCGGTGAGCGTGGAGAGCAGGACCGGCTCGCTGGAGTGGGCCTTGACCCTGATGCCCTCCCCCATCTCCGACTTGAGGTTCCCGTCCTTGCCGTACAGCTCGATGTCGACGACCGCGGCGGCGTCGTCGGGGTTGGTCAGATGCACATAGTCGGTACGGGAGCCACCGATGGCGACGCCGGGGAACCAGAACTCGGTGTCCGCGGCGGTGCAGTTGAGACCGAGCAGCCCTCGCCCGCTGCCCGCGGTGACCCGCGTGGTCTGCTGGACCGTCCAGCCGGGCGCGAACCTGCCGGTGGCGGTGCCGATCAGCGCGGGCGTGTCGGCGCCGGAGCCGTCCCCGGTGGCCGGTGTGCCGGGCTCCTTGGGGGTCACGGTCGGCGCGCTCGACTGCTTCTTGTTCTTGTGCGTCTTGCCGCCCGTCGCCGCGTCGTCCGCCGACTGCTCGGTCGCCGCGGTCAGTTCGGCCTTGCCGGACGCGCTCGCGCCCTGCGCCTCGGGGGTGAAGGAGGTGTACGAGGTCTCCGCGAGGTCGGAGGAGCTCGGCTCGGGGCACAGCAGCCGGGTCCGCTCCACGGGCAGCCGGGCGGCCGTCTTCGCGGTGCTGTCGCCGGACGCGTCCGGGGCACTGAGCGCGGCGAATCCGGTGACGGCGCCGAGCGCGGCCGTGCCGGCGATCAGGGACAGGGTCGTGCGGTTCACTGCTGGCTCCCGTCGGGGCGCTCACGGTCGGTGCCGGGCGCCGGGTCGTACGGCGCGGCGTAACCCTGGCTGTACGTCTGGTCGTAGGGCGCCGTGTTCCCGTACGCGTACGGGTCGTACTGGCCGCCCTGGTAGGGGTCGGCCTGGTACGGCTGCTGGTCGTACCCGCCCGCCGCGTACTGCTGCTGGTCGTCCGGGTACTGCTGGCCACCGTAGGTGCCGTACTCGGTGTCCGCCGGGTAGCCCGTGGTGTCCCACTCGTCGTACGCGCGCTGCTGCGGGACGGCGGCGGGGGCGGCGGAAGCGGGGGCCTCTTCGGGGACCGGCGGCAGGCTGCCGGTGTCCTGGGCGGACTCGGCCTCGGCGGTCTCGGCCCGGTCGCGCAGGCGGCGGGCGCGGCGGCCCTCGCCGGTGGTCTCCTGCGCGGGTGCGGGCTGCTCCTCGGGGAGGTCGTCGTCGACGTCGCGGCGGCGGCCGGGCAGGGCGAGCACCACGAGGACGAGGGCGAGCGCGCCCTGCGTCCACAGCCAGATGGTGTGGCTGAACGGCGCGTCGTAGGTGACGTCCAACGTGCCGCCGGAAGCGGGGAGTCGGAAGCCCTGGGCCCAGCCGTCGACGGTGGTGCGGGTGAGCGGCTTGCCGTCCAGGGTGGCGGTCCAGCCCGCGTCGGCGGTGTCGGCGATCCGCAGGACGCGGTCCGCCGCGCCCGAGGGGATCTTGGTGTGGATCTCGACCGGGCCCGCCGCGACGGCCTCGGGTGCGGCGGAACCGGTGACGATCGCCGCGCGGGAGACCTCGCGGTTCACGCGCCACAGCGCGTTGCCGTTCTGCTGGCTGAGCCGGGTGAGGCCGGGCGTGGTGTCCAGGACGCGGGCCACCTCGCGGGGCGTGCCCTTGCGGACGAGGACGTAGCGCACGGCGAAGCCGCCGAGTTGGTCGCTCTGGTCGGCGCCGGAGCCCGCCACGAGGTTGGCGACGACCTTGTCGAGCTGCTTGTTCTCGCCGTTCTGCGCGGCCAGTTCGCCGTCGCCGAGACGCGCGCCGGAGCCGCGGACCAGGCTGTAGCCCACGCGCGCGGTGGTCTCGCCGTCCAGGACGAGGGTGCGGGCCTGGTCGGTGGTGCGGCTCTCCTCGGCGACGAACGCGGGTACCTGGACGGGGTCGCGGCGCTCCAGGGGGCCGTCCGCGCCGCGGATCATCCAGCCCGCGGCGATGAGGAAGGGTCCGGCCGCGGAGGCGAACGCGATGAGCGCGGCGACCGGCTGGCGCCAGCCGAAGTTCTGCTCGGCCACCCGCGCGCGGGCGCCGTCCGCGCCCATCATGGCGGCGGCCAGGAGCGCGATGCCGTAGACGAGGGTCGCGGGGCCCGCCCAGACGGAGCGGTTGGACAGGGCCGCGAGGGCGAAGCCCACGAGGGCGACCGTCCACGCGGTCCAGATGCCTGCCTGGCGCTGGGCGTGCAGGAGGGCGGCCAGCGCGGCGAGGACGATGCCGATGAGCATCAGTCCGTTGACGGTGCCGGGGCCTCCTGGGCTCGCGCCGAGCAGGTCGACGGCGGAGGCCGCACTCGCGCCGTATGCGAGGCCGGCCTCCTGGAAGAAGCCGAAGGGCAGCAGCGAGAGCGACCAAGGGGCGAGGATCAGCAGGGGGGTGCCGAGCTGGGCGAGGACGCGCGGCCCGTAGGCGAGGAGGTCGTTCCGGCGGACCGCGAGCAGCGCGAGACCGAGGACCAGGGCGATCGGCCACACGACGGGAGTGAACGCGGTGGCGATCGTCAGCAGGAGCGCGTACGCCCACGTCGCGCGCCAGCTGCCGCGCGTGCCCGACGGCTGTGCGAGCCCGGTCGCGGCGATGCCCGCGCGTGCGATGAGCGGCAGCAGGATCGCGAGGACCGCCGTGCCGATGTGTCCGCCGGCGAGGGCGCCGGTGGCGGCGGGCAGGAAGGCGTAGGCGACCGACGCCCACGCGCGCAGCAGCCGTGAGGTGACCAGGGGGCGCGAGGCGAAGTACGCCGTGACGCCCGCGAGCGGCACCGAGCAGACGAGCAGCACGGTGACCGCGAGCCCGGTGGAGCCGAACAGGAGGCTCGCGAACAGGGCGACGAGCGCGAGGTACGGCGGCGCGGAGTGGGTGCCGCCCGCGCCCACCGGATGCCACGCGTCGAGATAGCGCGCCCACAGCTCGGAGGAGTGGACGGGGGCGGGCAGCAGGGCGCCGCCCGCGAGGGCACCGCCGCCGAGCAGGGCGCGGCAGGCGACGAGCGAGACGAGCAGGAGGACGGCGAAGAGCACCGGGCCGGGCTTGCGGGCGATGCGCTTGAGCCGGGCGAACTGTTCGACTTCGAGGAAGTCGGCGTCGTCGCCGCCGGGGCCGGACTCGATGGCGCCGCCGTGCCGCCCGGCCGAGGAGGCCTCGGCGTCCGAGTGGCCCGTGAGGTTGCTCGCGATCTGTTCGACGGTGGCCCGGACGGTCGCTCCGGGCGGCGGGAACAGCGGGCGCATCTCGCCCTTGTCGACCTGCGGCCGGCCGCGGTTGCGCCGCCCGGCGATGATCCGCTCGGGCCGCAGCAGCGTCCCGAGCAGACCGCGGATCTCGTCGACCGCCTGCCCCGGGACCTTGCCGACGAGGTAGGCGACGGTGCGCAGCAGGGTGCCGAGCACGAGGCGGAGCAGGATCCAGGGAAGCTGTGCCGTACGGGCGTTGACGAGGAGGGTGTAGACGGCGCCCGCCTTGTCGACCTTGTGCGGGGAGGCGGCGGTGCGGCCCACGCAGTCGACGGTGCGGCGCTCGCGGGAGGACGCCTCGGCGTGCCGTACGACCGCGTCGGGGGCGACGAGGACGCGGTGCCCGGCGCTCTGGGCGCGCCAGCACAGGTCGACGTCGTCACGCATCAGGGGCAGATGCCGGTCGAACCCGCCGAGCTGTTCGAAGACGTCACGCCGGATCAGCATGCCCGCGGTGGACACGGACAGCGCCTGGCGGACGTGGTCGTGCTGACCCTGGTCCTGTTCGCGGCGGTCCAGACCGGTCCAGCGGCGGCCGGAGTTGGCGATGCTGACGCCGACCTCCAGCAGTTGCCTGCGGTCGTACCAGCCGCGGAGCTTGGGGCCGACGACGGCCACGTCGTCGCGTCCCAGCTCGAGTTCGCTCTCCACGACGCGCAGCAGGTGGGCCAGTGCGTCGGGTTCGGGGGCGCAGTCGTCGTGCAGCAGCCACAGCCAGTGCACCGGCTCGCCGTACGGCATCTCGGGCATGTCGTAGGCCTCGTCCCGCCAGGTGCGGGTGACGGGGTCCCAGCCGCTGGGGCGCTTGAGGTAGGGCAGGTCGTCCGGGGTCAGCGGGGCCGCGATGCGGCTCGCCTCCTCGACGGCCTGGCCGAAACCGGTGCGCCGGGCGAGATGCAGGACCCGGTCGTCGCCGAGCGCTTCGGTGAGCAGCCGGGCGGAGTCGTCCGCGCTGCCGGTGTCGGCCGCCACGGCGTTCTGCACCGGGCGCTCCTGGTTGAGCACCCCGGCGAGAGCGTCGGGCAGCCAGCGGGCGCCGTCGTGGGAGACGAGCACGGCGGTGACCACATGACGCGGAAACTCTGGAGGGCGGGTCGGGTCGAACGGCGTCGTGGCGGCGTCGTGTTGGACCGCCGTATGACTGTGCACGGACATCGAGGTGCGGGCCCCGGTTCGCTGGACTGCGGTGGACGCCTGTGCCCAAAGGGGGCAGCGGGGCGTCTCGGACGGAGGCCCACACTAACGGCTGGACAGGATCACGGCCCGCCGCCTGTGGACAACCCACCTGCGCCGGGCCGTTCGTTACGTAGGGGTGTACACCGTTTCATCGCTTCACCGGGCGGATCGGTCACCACGTGGACGCGGGACCGCTTCACGACGTTCCGAGCACTGCTTTCCGGCCAACGGGGCGTCAGATGGCGGCCTTCTTCAGACGGCGGCGCTCACGCTCGGACAGACCGCCCCAGATGCCGAACCGCTCGTCGTTGGCGAGGGCGTACTCGAGGCACTCCGAGCGGACCTCACAGGCGAGACAGACCTTCTTGGCCTCACGGGTGGAGCCGCCCTTCTCGGGGAAGAAGGACTCGGGGTCGGTCTGGGCGCACAGCGCGCGCTCCTGCCAGCCGAGCTCCTCGTCCGCGTCGTCGACCAGCAGTTGCTGCACCAGCTCGGTCATGTGCGCCCCTCGTCTGTCTTTCACGTCCCCGTGATGTAGCCGTTACCGATTTCGGCTGAACGACACGAGTGAAATTACAAGTGTGCCGATCCGGGCCAGTCAAGCCGAGATCTGCTATTGGGCCCCTTATTCACCCTGCGGAACCAAGGCTATGCGGAAAGTGTTCAAATCGGCATAAACCCTGACACTCCATGGGGGCCGGGAGAGCCTGCGGCCCCTCACAGGGAAGGACGCCCGCACATTCGGCCCCGTTCCGGCAGGCACCGCGAAGCGAATCGGATCACATTCGGATCACGAGATCGCAACGACGATCGGGCACCCGGTCCTGCGCCATGTGTCCCGGGAACCCCAGGGGCAAACCATCCATCCCTCAGATGAACCGGATGAGGTGAAACATCTCGCACATCCCGGACATCAAGTTGACAGCGAAGGAGTGAGCCGGTGTCCTGAAGGGCATGCTCGCGAACTCGGCCATCACCTCGACCCGCTCCGCCGGGTCCACCGGTGCTGCCCGCGCGCGCTGTAGCTGTTCCGGCTGTTGAGCCTTCTTCCCCGCTCCGGCCGCTTCTGAGTCCACCCGACTCGGCTGCCTCGCCCTCCGCCCGTACCAGGGCGCCCGCCACGCCCGTGATCCGGGCGGACGACCCGCGACATCCAGCCCCGCACTCTCCCGCCGAGGAACCACCGCACCCCATGAACAGCGACAGCGACCTCCAGATCGCCGGCGACATCCTCGAAGTACCGCACCTGCTCCAGCCGCCGCGCGACCATCCGGCCACCGTGGCCGAGTTCGCCGGGCTCGCCCGCTCCCTCGCCGCCGACCGCTCCCAGTGGGAGCACCTGGTGCGCTACGACGCGGCCTCCCGCTGGTACCACCGGCTGCGCGCCTGCCCCGGCTACGAGGTGTGGCTGCTGTCCTGGGTCCCCGGGCAGGGCAGCGGACCGCACGGCCACGGGCGCTCGTCCGGCGTACTGACCGTCCTGCACGGCGCACTCACGGAGCGCACGGAGCGCGGCACACGCGTGTGGCGCGCGGGGGCGCAGCGGGTGTTCGCACCGGGATACGTGCACGAAGTGGTGAACGACGCGCTGGAGCCGGCCGTGAGCCTGCACATCTACTACCCGGGGCTGACCGAGATGCCGACGCTCCCCCTGCACACGGCCGAGCACACCCCGGTGGCCTGCGCGGCCGAGCGCAGGGCGGCGGGGTTCGTCATCGCCTGAGGGGCGGTTGTCCACAACCTGCTCACCCGGTGTGGGTGCCGCCTGCGAGACTTCTCCCATGCGCATTGTGGTTCTGGCAGGCGGCATCGGCGGTGCCCGGTTTCTTCGCGGTCTCAAGCAGGCCGCCCCCGACGCGGACATCACGGTCATCGGCAACACCGGCGACGACATCCACCTCTTCGGGCTGAAGGTCTGCCCGGACCTCGACACGGTGATGTACACGCTCGGCGGCGGCATCAACGAGGAACAGGGCTGGGGCCGGGCGGACGAGACCTTCCACCTCAAGGAGGAGCTGGCGGCGTACGGCGTCGGTCCGGAGTGGTTCGGCCTCGGCGACCGTGACTTCGCCACGCACATCGTGCGGACGCAGATGCTGGGCGCGGGCTATCCGCTCAGCGCGGTCACCGAGGCCCTGTGCGACCGCTGGAAGCCGGGCGTCCGGCTCATCCCCATGTCGGACGACCGCGTCGAGACCCATGTCGCCGTCGAGCTGGAGGGCGAGCGCAAGGCGATCCACTTCCAGGAGTACTGGGTACGGCTGCGGGCCTCGGTCCCGGCCGAGGCGATCGTGCCGGTGGGCGCCGAGCACGCGAAGCCGGCGCCGGGCGTCCTGGAGGCGATCGCCGAGGCGGACGTCGTGCTCTTCCCGCCGTCCAACCCGGTCGTGTCCGTCGGCACGATCCTCGCGGTGCCCGGCATCCGGGAGGCTGTCGCGGAGGCCGGGGTGCCCGTCGTGGGCCTGTCCCCCATCGTCGGCGACGCGCCCGTGCGCGGGATGGCCGACAAGGTCCTCGCGGCGGTCGGCGTGGAGACGACGGCCGCGGCGGTCGCCGAGCACTACGGCTCGGGCCTGCTGGACGGCTGGCTCGTGGACACGGTGGACGCGGCGGCCGTGGAGCGCGTCGAGGCGGCGGGCATCCGCTGCCGCGCGGTGCCGCTGATGATGACGGACCTGGACGCGACCGCGCGGATGGCGCGCGAGGCGCTGACGCTGGCGGAGGAGGTGCGCGGCGCGTGAGCGGCGGACTTCCCGAACAGCGTCCCGAGCAGCAGCTCACCGACGGCGACGACGACAACGGGCGGGTGCCCGCGCCCGGTTACCGGGTGTGGGCGCTCCCCGGGCTGCCCGAGATCCGCGAGGGCGACGACCTGGCCAAGGTCATCGCCGCCGCCGAGCCGGGACTCGTCGACGGGGACGTGCTGCTCGTCACCTCCAAGATCGTGTCCAAGGCCGAGGGGCGCCTGCTGCGGGCGGACGACCGGGAGGCCGCCATCGACGCCGAGACGGTGCGCGTGGTGGCCCGGCGCGGTCCGATCAGGATCGTGGAGAACCGCCAGGGCCTGGTGATGGCCGCCGCCGGTGTCGACGCCTCCAACACCCCCGCAGGGACCGTTCTGCTGCTGCCGGAGGACCCCGACGCCTCCGCGCGGGCGCTGCGGGCGGGGCTGCGGGACATCCTCGGGGTCGAGATCGGTGTGATCGTCACCGACACCTTCGGTCGGCCCTGGCGCAACGGGCTCACCGACGTCGCCATCGGTGCCGCGGGCGTCCGCGTCCTCGACGACCTGCGCGGCGGCACGGACGCGCACGGCAACCCGCTGAGCGCGACCGTCGTGGCCACCGCCGACGAACTGGCCGCCGCCGGTGACCTGGTCAAGGGCAAGGTCGCCGGGCTGCCCGTGGCCGTCGTACGCGGGCTGCCGCGGGCGGTGACCGGGGACGACGGCGAGGGCGCCGCGGCGATGGTGCGCGCGCCCCACGAGGACATGTTCCGGCTCGGCACTTCGGAGGCGGTACGGGAGGCGGTGACCCAGCGGCGCACGGTGCGCGCGTTCACGGACGAGCCCGTCGACCCCGGTGCCGTACGGCGCGCGGTGGCCGCCGCCGTGACCGCGCCTGCGCCGCATCACACGACGCCGTGGCGGTTCGTGCTTCTGGAGTCCGAGGAGTCGCGGACGCGGCTGCTGGACGCGATGCGGGAGGCGTGGATCGCGGATCTGCGCCGGGACGGGAAGACCGAGGAGTCGATCGCCAAGCGCGTACGGCGCGGGGACGTGCTGCGCCATGCCCCGTACCTCGTCGTGCCCTGCATGGTCATGGACGGGTCCCACACCTACGGCGACGCGCGGCGGGACGCGGCCGAGCGGGAGATGTTCGTGGTCGCCACCGGGGCGGGCGTGCAGAACCTCCTGGTCGCGCTCGCCGGGGAGCGGCTCGGCTCGGCATGGGTGTCCTCGACGATGTTCTGCCGGGACGTCGTGCGCGAGGTGCTCGGACTGCCGGAGAACTGGGAGCCGATGGGCGCGGTGGCGGTGGGCCATGCGGCGGAGGAGCCGAGGCCACGTCCCGCGCGGGACGCGGACGCCTTCATCGAGGTGCGGTGACGGAGTTCAGTTCATCGGAGCGCGCGGCCTCTAGGCTCGTAAGCAGCCCCCGTATCAACCAGGACCTCATCCAGGTCGACCAGGACCTCACCTAGGACCTCATCCGTGGCCGGACGCTTCGCCCCCCGCACCCCCCGCACGACCGTGCGGGGCGGGCCTGCCGCCGTGCCCGTGCAGGTGCCGGTGCCGCGACCGGCCACGGCACCGGGACGGCGGCGGACCTGGACCCCGCCCGGCCCCCTGGACCTCGGGCTGGTGCTCGGCCCGCTGCGCCGCGGTCCCGGGGACCCGACGTTCCACGCGACCCCGGACGGGGCCGTGTGGCGGGCCAGCCGCACCCCGGCGGGCCCTGGCACCCTGCGGGTCGCGCTGCGGGGCACGGACGCCGAGGCCGAGGCGTGGGGCCCCGGAGCGGAGTGGCTGCTGGATCGACTCCCGCGGATGCTGGGCGCGTCGGACGACCCGGAGGCCTTCGAGCCACGGCATCGACTGCTCGCGCTGACCCGGCACCGGCGGCCGGGGCTGCGGCTGGTCCGGACCGGACTGGTGCTGGAGTCGCTGATCCCGAGCGTCCTGGAGCAGAAGGTCACCGCGGACGAGGCCTACCGGGCATGGCGGCTGCTCGTAGGGGCGTACGGCGAACCGGCGCCAGGACCCGCGCCGGAGCGGATGCGGGTGATGCCTACGCCGCGCACCTGGGCGCTGATCCCGTCCTGGGAGTGGCACCGGGCAGGGGTCGACGACAAGCGGGCGTCGACGATCCTACGGGCGGTACGGGTCGCCACGCGGCTGGAGCGGACGACGGAGTTGGAGCCCGCGCAAGCGCAGGCGCTCCTGGAGGCCGTGCCGGGCATCGGACCGTGGACCTCCGCGGAGACCGTGCAGCGCAGCCATGGGGCGACGGACGCCGTGACCGTGGGGGATCTGCATCTGCCGGGGATCGTCGGCTATGCGCTGGCCGGAGACCGCGACGCGGACGACGCCGTGATGCTGTCGCTGCTGGAGCCGTACACGGGGCAGCGGCACCGGGCGGCACGACTGATCCTGCTGAGCGGTCGCGTGCCGCCGCGGCGCGCGCCGCGGATGCAGCCGAGGGACATCGGACGGCTGTGAACAAGCGCAACCCTCCGAAGTACCTCCGAAGCGCCTCTGAAGTACCTCTGGAGACCTACTGGTCCGAGGAGAAGCGCACCGCCCCCGCCGGGATCTTCGCGTCGCACCAGACCCGGACCCCGTCGCGCAGTTCGTTGTCCGCGCCGACCACCGCGCCGTCGCCGATGACCGCGCCGCTGAGGACCGAGCGCTCGCCGATGCGGGAGCGGGCTCCGATCAGGGAGTCCGTGATGACCGCGCCCGGTTCCACGACCGCGCCGCTCAGCAGGGTGCTGCCGAAGATCCGGGCGCCCTCCCCCACGAACGCGCCCTCGCCGACGACCGTGCCGCCGGTCAGCTTCGCGTCCGAGGCGACCGATGCCGTCGGCAGGATCAGACGGTCGCCGCGGCGGCCGGGCACCGCGGGGGACGGGGCGCGGCCGAGGACCAGGTCCGCCGAGCCGCGGACGAAGGCCGCCGGGGTGCCGAGGTCCAGCCAGTACGTCGAGTCCACCATGCCCTGCAGATGCGCCCCGGCCGCCAGCAGGTCCGGGAACGTCTCGCGTTCCACCGAGACCGGACGGCCCGCCGGGATCGTGTCGATGACCGAGCGGCGGAAGACGTACGCCCCGGCGTTGATCTGGTCGGTGACGATCTCCTCCGGGGTCTGCGGCTTCTCCAGGAACGCCGTCACCCGGCCCGTGGCGTCCGTGGGGACCAGCCCGTAGGCCCGGGGGTCCGTCACCTTGGTGAGATGGAGCGAGACGTCCGCGCCCGTCGACTCATGGGTGCGGACCAGGGCGCGGATGTCCAGGCCCGTCAGGATGTCGCCGTTGAAGACGAGGACCGGGTCCTCGGGCCCTGAGTGGAGGCGGCTCGCCACGTTGCGCAGAGCGCCGCCGGTGCCGAGGGGCTCCTCCTCGGTGACGTACTCCAGCCGCAGGCCGAGGGACGAGCCGTCGCCGAAGTACGGTTCGAAGACCTCGGCCAGATAGGACGTGGCGAGGACGATGTGCTCCACGCCCGCGGCCCTCGCCCGCGCCAACTGATGGGTGAGGAAGGGGACCCCGGCCGCCGGAACCATCGGTTTCGGGGTGTGCACCGTGAGCGGGCGCAGCCGGGTACCCCTGCCGCCGACCAGGAGGATCGCTTCTGTCACCTGTCGTCTCTGCTTCCTGCCGGGACCGGCCGAACTGTCCATCGGCCGGCCAGTGTATGCAACCGCGTTACGAGGACTGCTGAGGGCGTTACGAGGCCCGTGAGAAGGGCGTTTGCGCGGGTCATGAGATGCGGGTCATCGATGCGGGTCATGAGAGCGGGTCATGAGAGCGGACGTCGTACGCGCCCGTACGGTCACGCCGCACCACATCCGTACAGTCGTACGACCGACACACCCCTCAGCGGCCCTGGTAGCGGGCCGCCGAGGAACGGATCGTGCCGAGCTTGCCGTACAGCAGCTTTCCCGGGCACTCCGTGCTGTACCCGTCGCGATGCCCCGAGACCACTTTCAACCGTGCGTTCTGCCCCGCCGGGAAGCGGTTACCGCCCGCGGACCTGAGGTACGTCGTACCGCGCGGATCCATGCCGTACAGGCCGAGCTTCCACGCGGCGAGCTTGGCGATGGCGTTCACCATGGCGGCCGGGGGTGTGCTGCTCTCGAAGGCGCCGATCGCGGCGATCCCCATGCTGTCGCTGTTGAACCCCATGGTGTGGGCGCCCAGGACGGCCTTGTCCACTCCGCCCGCGCGGCCTTCGTAGATGTTTCCGCACTTGTCGACGAGGAAGTTGTAGCCGATGTCCCGCCAGCCGCTGCTCACGACGTGGTAGCGGTAGATACCGCGGATGACCGAAGGGGCCTGGGAGCACTTGTAGCCGTTGCCCGTCGCCGTGTGGTGCACGAAGGCCACCTTCACCTTGCCGGTGTAGCCGAAGCCGGACTCCCGCAGGTTCTCGTCCGCGCCCCAGCCGCGCCGCGTGACGATCTTCGGGCGCGACGTGGTGTAGGGGCCCGCGCGTTGGCCGGGCGCCGCGTCCGCCGCCTCCGGTACGGCGGACGTGGCGGGGTTCGCTCGTGAGCCGGCTAAGCCCGAGCCTTCGGAGTCGCCTGCCTCGGCGGCGTCCCCGGCCTGTCGCGGGGTGTCCGCGCCGGGGTCGATCAGTTCGGCCTGCAGCCCCTCGGGGAGCGCGGGCGTACGGGTCTGGCCCTTGGCGGCCTTGTTCGCGCGCACCCGTACCTCGACGCCGTCCGAGTCGCCGACCCACAGCGGGGCCGTCGCTCCGCGCAGCCGGCTCGAACGGCCCTCCGCGCTCTGCGGGTCGGGGCCGTGCCCTTGGCCGTGCACCTCCAGCTCCTGCCAGCCGGACCACCGGGAGGTGCCGCTCTCCCGCGTGCGGACCTGGGCGCGGCCGTGTAGCTCGGCGCTCGGGTCCTTCCAGACGATGCCGATCATCGAGAAGGGGTGTACGGCCTGGGGGGACAGCCCCCATTCGGGCACCGTGTCGGGGGTGCGGGGGCGGTTGAGGGGGACGAGGCGGAGGGACTGGGTGCTGCCGGCGGCCGACCGGTCGGCCGGGGTGGGCACCGCCACCGTGGCCGGTCGGGCCGCGGCGGCCGGGAGGGCGAGCGAGAGGGCCAGTACCGTCGTGCTCGCGACGCCGATCGAGGAAGCAAGGTGTCTGCGCATGCCCCTCATCTTGGACATAGTCAGACATGTGTGTCCATTCAGGAATTGACGGCCCATCGGGTCCGCTACGCCGAACCGGTGGACCCCCTCTCCTCGCCGTTGCGCCGAACCGGTGGACCCCCTCTCCTCACCGTTGCGCCGAACCGGTGGCCCATCGCTCCCCGCCACCGCGCCCGAACCGGTGGCACCCGCTCCCCCGACCGGTCCACCCGGCGCAGGCGCCCCGCGTACGCTTGCGCGGATGAACGCCACCGACCGCACCCCTGCCGACCTGCTGCGATCCGCGCTCGCCGCGGACCCCGCACGCCCCCTGGTGACCTTCTACGACGACGCCACGGGCGAACGCGTCGAACTCTCGGTCGCCACCTTCGCCAACTGGGTGGCCAAGACCGCCAACCTCCTTCAGGGTGATCTCGCCGCCGGGCCCGGCGACCGGGTCGCGCTGCTGCTGCCCGCGCACTGGCAGACGGCGGTATGGCTGCTCGCCTGCGCGTCCGTGGGCGTCGTCGCCGATGTCGGCGGTGACGCGGGCGCGGCCGACGTCGTCGTCAGCGGACCCGACACACTCGACGCGGCACGCGCCTGCTCCGGGGAGCGTGTCGCACTCGCGCTGCGCCCGCTCGGCGGCCGGTTCCCCAAGGCCCCGGACGGGTTCATGGACTACGCGGTCGAGGTGCCGGGGCAGGGCGACCGCTTCCAGGCGTACGCGCCGGTCGACCCGGAGGAGTCCGCTCTGATCGTCGCCGGGGCCGCGTTCACGGGCGCCGAGGTCGTGGAGCGGGCCCGCGCGGACGCACCCGCGCTCGGCCTGACGGGCCCCGGCTCGCGCCTGCTGTCCGGGCTGTCGTACGACACCTGGGAGGGGCTGAGCGCCGGGCTGTACGCGCCGCTCGCGACCGGCGGGTCCGTGGTGCTCTGCCGCCATCTGGACCGGTCGGACGAGGCCGCGGTGGCCCAGCGGATCGAGAGCGAGCGCGTGACCGCGACGGCTCGCTGAGCACCGCCTCCCGGTAGCCCCCTGACGGGCGCACTTCGCCTCCGTTCGGACCAGCACCGGCCGCCCGGACCCGCCGCCCCGGGCCATGGTCGTAGGAGCCCGACACGCTCGTACGCCGCAGGGGGTGGACCCGGCAGTGACCACCGAAGGCACCCCACGGCCGCCGGGCGCCGCGGCCACCGGTCACGGCCCGGCCAGCCGTCGGCGGCACTGGGGGCGCTGGGCCACGCTGGGACTCGCGCTGCTCCTGGTCGGGGCCGCCGGGGCCGGATGGGTCGCGTACGAGAGGCTGGACGCGAACATCACCGCGGACGAAGGCGCCGCCGCCGAACTCGCCCGGCACGAGAGGGAACGGCCGCGGGCGCTCGTACCCGGCGCGCGGAACGTCCTGCTCATCGGGTCCGACTCGCGCGCGGGCGGCGGCGACCAGTACGGCAGGGACTCCGGGACCGAGCGGTCCGACACCACGATCCTGCTGCATGTGGCGGCCGGCCGACGCGGCGCCACCGCCGTCTCCCTGCCCCGCGACCTCATGGTCCACGTGCCGGACTGCCGCATGCGCGACGGCAGTCGCAGCCGTCCGGTGTTCGCGATGTTCAACAGCGCCTTCGCGACCGGGGGTTCGGCCTGTTCCGTGCGGACCGTCGAGAAGCTGACGGGCATCCGCGTCGATCACTTCGTGGTCGTCGACTTCAACGGCTTCAAGACGCTGGTCGACGCGCTCGACGGCGTCCCGGTGTGCCTGAAGGAGCCGCTCGACGACAAGGACGCCAAGGTCAAGCTGCCCGCGGGCAAGGTGACGCTCGACGGAGAGCAGGCACTGGGCTACGTCCGGGCCCGCAAGAGCCTCGGCGACGGCAGCGACACCGAACGGATGGAACGCCAACAGCGCTTCCTCGGCGCGCTCGTCGCCAAGGTGAACAGCACCAACGTCCTGCTGAACCCGCTCAAGCTGTATCCGGTCCTGGACGCGGCCACCTCGTCCCTCACCACGGACCCGGAACTGGCGAGCCTGCGCGGACTCTACGGACTGCTGAACGAACTGCGGAACCTCCCCCCGCGGCGCGTGCAGTTCCTGACCGTGCCGCGCAGGCCGTACTCGTACAACGCCGATCGCGACCAGTTGGTGGAACCCGCGGCACGCGAACTCTTCGAACGGCTGCGCAGGGATCAGCCCGTGAAGGTCACGCGGGATGCCCCGAGCGGTCCTCCGTCGAAAGCGGGCGCCTCTCCGTCGAACGCGTCTGCTGCAAACACGGCCCCATCGAACACGGCTCCTCCGAACGTGACTCTCTCGAACGCGTCCCCTTCGAACGCGACTCCCCCGAACGCGTCCCCTTCGAAAGCGGGCGCGGCGTTCGGAGTTCGCAACAGTGAGCAGTCGTACGGCGACGCAGAGTCTCTTGTCATGCGGCCCGGCGTGCGCGGATCGACCCCTCAGCCTCCGCCCACTTTCCCCGGGAAAACGGCCGCTCCGGACGGCTGTGGGTAAAGCGCATACCAAGCCTGGGAACGTCTGAGCTAAGAACTCTCTGAGAATTAGGGGGGATTGCCCAGTTGTAGGGGAGTGGAGTTTGTCACCGCCGTCGCTTGACGCCGAACTGGGCGGATAGTGTGAGCGATCCGGTGCCACACCCTTGATGTCCTTTCTGGGGCGCGCACTGAATGAAAGAGACCCGGGCGCCTCGAGGGGAAGGCGCCGCGTGCCCCGACGGAGGACTCAGGCAACCGTGGACGCGCAAGGCCGTGGGCGGGCGGACGACATCGACCCCGCAGACCAGTGGGTACGCAACCCGGATACCGGTGAATACGAACTGCGACTGCCCCCTTCCGCACCGCAGTCGGGGGTGCCGAAGCCGCGCAGGGGGGCGCCCGGCGGGAACGCCCGGGAAGGCGCCCGTACGCGGCCGGGACCGCGGCGCAGGGCTCCGGAGCAGCCGGCCCCGGACACCGTTCCGGGACCGCGCCGCCGCCGCGGTGCGCCCGAGCAGCCCGCGCCGGGGCGGCGTCGGGGGCGTACGAAGCAGAAGAAGGGCAAGGCCAAGAAGATACTGCTGTGGACCAGCGGCAGTCTGGCCTTCGTCCTGGTCGCCACCGTCGGCGCCGGTTACCTCTACCTCAAGCACCTCGAGGGGAACGTCACGACGAAGGACGTCGGCGACGCCGCCAAGGACAGCTTCAGCAAGGACGAAGCGTTCAACATCCTGATCATCGGTACGGACAAACGCACCGGTAAGGGCAACAAGGGCTACGGCGACAAGGGCAGCGCCGGCCACGCCGACACCAACATCCTGCTGCACGTCGCCGAGGACCGGACGAACGCGACCGCGCTGAGCATCCCGCGTGACCTGATCGCCGACGTCCCTGCCTGCCCGACGATCCAGCCCGACGGCAGCACCCAGGTCATCCCCGGCTCACCGAACGTCCGCTTCAACGAGAGCCTCGGCCAGAAGGGCCGCGACCCGGGCTGCACGATGCGCACGGTCAAGGAGATCACCGGTATCGCCCCCGACCACTTCATGATGGTCGACTTCAACGCCGTGAAGACGCTGACCTCGGCGGTCGGCGGGGTCGAGGTCTGTGTGGGCAAGGACGTCGACGACAAGGACTCGCATCTGAAGCTGTCGAAGGGAACGCACACCGTCGAGGGCGAACAGGCCCTCGCCTTCGTCCGCACCCGGCACAGCTTCGGCAACCAGGGCGACCTGGACCGCATCAAGGCGCAGCAGCAGTTCCTCGGCTCGCTGGCCCGCAAGATGACCTCCAGCGACACGCTCACCAACCCCGTCAAGTTGATGGACCTGGCGGAGGCCGCCACCAAGGCACTCACGGTCGACAAGGGCATCGGCGACGGGAACACGCTCAAGGACGTGGCCCTGGAGCTGAAGAAGGTGCCGCCGAAGAACATCACCTTCGTGACGGTGCCGGTGCTCGACAACCCGGCGGACGGTCCTGTGAAGAAGACCGTCATCGTCAACAAGGCCAAGGCCCCGGCGGTCTTCGACGCGATCAACGGCGACGTCTCCTTCACCGAGGTGGCGAAGAAGAAGAAGGCGAAGAAGAAGGAGGCGGAGAGCGCCGCGGCTGCCCGGCTCGAGGGCTCCCGCTCGACCGCCGCCGACATCCGGGTCGACATCTACAACGGCGGTGCCACCGGTGGCAGTGCCCAGGAGACGCTGAGCTGGCTCCAGGTGAACGAGGGCGTCCTCAAGTCCAGCCAGCTCGGCAACGCGAAGGAAGACGTCGACAAGACGACGCTGGAGTACGCCCCCGACCAGGCCGACCAGGCACGCAAGTTGGCGGACATCATGGGGCTGCCCGGATCCGCGCTGAAGCCGGGCCAGAGCGAGAAGAACGCCCAGGGGCTGCCCGCGATGATCCTGACGCTCGGCAAGGACTTCAAGGGCGCCGGGGTGCCGCTGACGGCGCCGACCAAGGCGCCTGAGGTCGACAACAAGGCCACCGCCGAGAAGGCCGAATGCGTCACGTGAGTTGACGCCTTGCCTCGCGTCCGAGGGACGCGGATTCAGAAGCGCCCGGTCCAGATGCATCCTGCCGGGCGCTTCAAGCGTCCAACAGAGCACGGGAGTTGTCGGGCGAGGCGCCGGACGCGCCCTCCGAAGCGCCGGACGGACCCGTACGTCGGGCACAGGACGGACCCGTTCGTCGGGCACAGGGTGGGAGGCAGGTAGATGACGCAGAGCGGTGTGCGCCGGGCAGAGAGGCGACCGGCCGGCAGACGGCCGCAGGCCGACGATCCGGACGAGAGCGGCGCGCACGAGGACGCCGAGGCGGGCGGGGACGCGGGAGCGGGCCGAGACGGGCGGAGGCGCGGCCCGCGTCGTCGGCGCGGGCGCCGTGTCCTGCGCTGGACCGCGATGACCCTGGCGGTACTGACTCTCGGCACCGCCGGCGCCGGATACCTCTACTACCAGCACCTCAACCACAACATCCGCAAGGGCGAACGCAACAGCGGGGACTCCAAGGCCAAGAAGGCGACGCCGAACGCGGACGGCCAGACGCCGGTGAACATCCTGCTGCTCGGCTCCGACAGCCGTAACTCCGACGCGAACGTGCGGCTGGGCGGCAGCCGGGAGAACCGCGGCAACCCGCCGCTGGCCGACGTCGAGATGCTCGTCCACATCTCCGCGGACCGTGAGAGCGCCGCGGTGGTGAGCATCCCCCGGGACACCCGGACCGACATACCCAAGTGCACCGACCCCGAGACGGGCAAGACCTACCCCCCGACCAACACCATCATCAACGAGTCGCTGGCCCGAGGCGGCGCCGGCTGCACCCTCGCCACCTGGGAGAACCTCACCGGTGTCTATATCGACCACTGGATGACGATCGACTTCGCGGGCGTGGTGAAGATGGCGGACGCCATCGGCGGCGTCGACGTCTGCGTCAAGCAGAACGTCTGGGACCGTCCGCTGCCCCTCGTGTCCGGCGGCTCGGGCCTGAAGATGAAGGCGGGCACGCACAAGGTGAAGGGCGAGCAGGCCCTGCAGTGGCTGCGCACCCGGCACGCCTGGGGCAGTGACCTGATGCGGGCCAGGGCCCAGCACATGTACCTGAACTCGATGATCCGCACGCTCAAGGGCCAGAACATCTTCACGGACAGCGGGCGGCTCATGGACCTCGCCGAGGCCGCCGTGAAGTCCCTGGAGGTCTCGGAGGAGATCGGCAGCGTCAAGAAGCTGTACGACCTGAGCATGCTGCTCAAGGAGGTACCGACCGACCGCATCACCATGACGACGATGCCCAACGTCCAGGACCCGCTGGACAAGAACCACGTGGTGCCGGACGGAGCCAACGCCGAGAAGATGTGGAAGATGCTCCGCGACGACATCCCCTTCGACGACAAGGGCGGCAAGGGCGGCAAGAACACCAAGGAAGGCAAGGGCGGCGAGGGCACCACGTCGGCCACGGGCAAGGGGACGGGCGGGGACACGGGCGGGGAGAAGGCCTCCCAGGCCCCCTCGGTCTCGACCGACCAGCTAGGCGTGTTGGTGCAGAACGGCACCAGGACCTCCACCCAGGCCGCGATCCGCAACCGGGCGAGCGAGGTCAGCCAGGAGTTGGTGCGCAAGGGCTTCGGCAGGGCAGCCGCCGACACCACGACAGCTCCGTCCGTGGAGCAGACGGTGGTGCGCTACCCGAGCGCGGACATGGAGGGCGACGCCCAGAGTGTCGCCGACGCGCTGGGGATTCCCCTGAGTTCGGTGAAGAGGTCGACGGAGGTGTCGAGCGTCACGGTCGTCGTGGGCTCCGACTGGACCACGGGCACGGCCTATCCGAAGCAGTCCGCGCCGAAGGCCGGGGATCTGCCCGACAACTCCGACGCCATCAACGGCTCGGACGAGAGCCAGTGCATGGACGTGTACAAGCCCTACCAGTGGTAGCCGGCTGACACGACACGGGGAGGGCCTGCCGCAGAGTGCGGCAGGCCCTCCCCGTAGTTCACCCGCGTCCACGCGGAACGCGCTCAGCTCTCGCGGACGACCGCCGGCCGCCGCGACGCGATGACCTTCTTCGCCAGCGACTTCGGGCTGGTCAGGAAGCCCCAGCCCCACGACATGTGCATGGTCGCGAGGGCGACCGGTACCTGCATCCGGGCCTTCAGCGGCAGGCCCTTGCCCGCGGGGACGGAGCCGAGGGCGATCGCCGCGAGATAGCCGCCGGGGACCACGAAGCCCCAGGGGGTCAGCACCGCGCCCACCACGGCGCCCGCCGCGATCGCGCAGACCGCGGTCGGCGGGGCGAGATAGCGCAGGTTGATGGAGCCCTCGTGGAAGCGGGCGACGACATGCCGCCAACGGCCGTAGTCCTTGTACTGCTTGGCCAGGGCCTTGACCGAGGGCCGCGGCCGGTACGACACCATCAGCTCCGGCGAGAACCAGATGAGCCCGCCCGCCTCGCGGATGCGGAAGTTCAGCTCCCAGTCCTGGGCACGGATGAACTCCTCGTTGTAGCCGCCCTGTTGCTCCAGCGCCTCGCGTCGGAAGACACCGAGGTAGACGGTCTCCGCCGCACCGGCCTCGCCGCCCGTGTGGAACGCGGCGTTGCCGACACCGATCTTCGAGGTCATCGCGGCGGCGACCGCGTGCTCCCAGTCGTTCTCGCCCTCGGCGTGCATGATGCCGCCGACGTTCTGCGCGCCGGTCTCCTCCAGCAGCCGTACGGCGGTCGCGATGTAGTTCGGCGAGAGCATGCCGTGGCCGTCGACGCGGACCACGATCGGGTGGCGGGAGGCCTTGATCGCGGCGTTGAGCGCGGCGGGCGTGCGGCCGGTCGGGTTCGGCACCGTGTGCACGCGCGGGTCCTCACGGACCAGCTCGGCGGCGATCTCGTCGGTACGGTCCTTGGAGGGGCCGAGGGCGATCACCACCTCCATCTCGCCGTCGTACTCCTGGGCGAGGATCGCGGTGACCGCTCCGCGCAGATGCCGCTCCTCGTCGAGGACGGGCATGATCACGGACACGGCAGGGAGCTGCGCATCGGACTTGGCGTTCATAGAGAACTCACGTTACCGCGAACGGGGGACACCGATGCGCGCCACCCGGGCGCCGCCGAGGGCCACCGATCGTATGGGCCTACGGTGCTCGCGGATCCACGCCCAGCCTCGCGGAGGTCTCCCCCGTGCCTACGCCGACCCGCCCGCCCGTGCGCACCGTGCCCGACCGCCGCTCCCCTGCCCGCCGGACGCCCGTCCGGAAGAGGTCCCGCTGGGCCGCGCGGACGGTCACGTCGTTCTCCATGATGGTCCTCGCCGCGGCCGGTATCGGGCACGCGGTGCTCACCGGCCTTGACCAGGACATCGCCCGGGTCGACCCCTTCAAGGACATGAAGAACCGTCCCGCCGCGGGCCACGGCATGAACGTACTGCTGGTCGGCACCGACGGCCGGGACGGGATCACGGAGGAGGACCGGCGCGCGTACCGCCTCGGCGGCACGCCCTGCAACTGCACGGACACGATCATGATCGTGCACCTCTCGGCGGACCGGGACCGGGCCACCGTCGTGAGCCTGCCGCGCGACTCCTACACCCGGCTGCCGGAGCACACCGACCGCACGACCGGGCAGCGCCACGGCCCCCATCCGATCAGGCTGAACGCGGCGTACGCGGAGGGCGGCCCGAACCTGACCGTGCGCACGATCGAGGAGATGACCCACCTCAAGATCGACCACTATCTGGAGGTCGACTTCGTCAGCTTCATGAAGACCGTGGACGTCCTCGGCGGCGTACGGATCTGTACGCCGCAGTCGATGAAGGACGCCTACACCGGGCTCGACCTGCCCGCGGGCAGACATCTGCTCGGCGGTGGACAGGCGTTGCAGTACGTACGCTCCCGGCACGTCGACGGGGCCTCGGACGTGGGGCGGATGCAGCGGCAGCAGACGTTCGTGGCGGCGCTGCTGGACCGGGCGACCTCCTCGGGTGTGCTGCTGAACCCGATGAAGTTCCGGGACGTGACCCAGGCCGTACTCGGCTCGGTCCGCGCCGACCTGGGCTTCGAGACGGACGACATGCTCGATCTGGGGCGGGCGATGCGGCACTTCACCCCGCACTCGTCGGAGTTCGCGACCGTACCGCTCCAGCAGGTGGACTACGAGGTCAAGGGCCTCGGCTCCACGGTGAAGTGGGACGAGGCGAAGGCGGGCGCGCTCTTCCGGGCGCTGCGCGACGACAAGCCGCTCGCCCCGCCCCGGCCGCGGGAACAGGGCCCGGCCGCGGTGCCCGTGGACGTCGACCCGCGGCAGATCCGGGTACGGGTGGAGAACGGCACGGACGCGAAGGACGCGGGCAAGCGGCTGTCCGACGCGCTCACGGCCACCGGGTTCCGGGTCGTCGGTCAGCCGACCGACCTGCCGAACCACGCCGCCGGGCACACGGTGATCGTCTACGACCCACGCTGGAACCGCTCGGCGACGGCCCTGGCAACGGCCCTGCCGGGCAGCGAACTCCGCCCGACGCCCGGCCAGGGCCCGACGCTGAGACTGATCGTGGGGACGGACGGGGCGAAGGTACGACCGGTACGCCCGACCCAGCCACAGGAGCAGCAACCGGTACTGACCGGGGACCAGGTGGCGTGTTCCTAGTTCCGCACCGCCCAACCTGACCGACAACGCCCCCCGTACGGCCATCTACGGCTGTACGGGGGCGCGTTGCTCCCGGGCACTTGCCGTCCGGATCACCGCGGGCCGTGCCTACAGCTCGCCCTCGACCACGCTTCCGATGAATGCTTGCCACCCCTCGAAACTGCTGGTCAGAACCGGCCCCGCCTGCTCCTTGCTGTCGCGCGTGGCAACCGCGTCATCGAGGTACGCCACCTCGACGCAGTTGCCGTTGCTGTGGCCCGACTTGAACCACTCGGCGTTCTCAACGCTTGTCATGGCTCCCCGCTACCTCAGAAGCCCCTGGGAACAGGCCGTCATTGCGGCTTCATACGCGCTACGCGACGTTACCGAACTCGCCAGCGGCAACCGCGCCGACGAACGCGGCCAGTCGCCCACGGTCGAGTAGCAGCGCAGGCCCGTTCGGGTTCTTGCTGTCCCGAACGGCGACCGTGTCAGCATCAACGATCCCGCACTCGACGCAGTCCGACTGCGCCGCAGACGCCGACGATTTCCACCAGCTCACCGGGAGAGACGACGCATCGTCAACATGCCTCATTTGCTCTTCTTCCTAATCTCATTGATCAACTCGGCCGATGCCTCGACCGAGAGTGCTGCGGAGGTCATCCGCTGCCAGGAATCCCGGTGAGCAGCCACCTTGTCCTGTTCCTCGATGTACAACGCAGCCGTAAGCGCCTCGCTGTGCACGACGTCCAAGTCAGCATGCGGACCGAAACCCAAAATGGTGAAGCTCCCCGTCAGGCCGACGTGCAACGGGGCACTCACCGGCAGCACTTGGATGTTCACGTTCGGTCGTTTCCCTATGGTGAGGAGCCGACCAAGCTGCTCATGCATCAAGCCATCAACCTGCGAGGTCGACCGTAGGGCAGCCTCGCCGATGATCGCCCACAAGGCGAGCGGGTTGTCTCGGGTGAGCACCGCCTGACGCGCGAGCCGTACCTCGACGAGGGCATCGACGCGCGCCTCGACCGCTTCGGACATCGCGGTTGCCCGGATGATCTCCTGTGCGTACTCCGCAGTCTGGAGCAATCCAGGGATCAGGCCTATCTGCCAGGTAGAGACCGATATCGCGTCAGCTTCCAGACTGATCAGGTCTTCATACACCGGAGTGAGTACACCGCGGTACGAGTGCCACCAACCGCGCTGTGCACCTTCCTTGGTCAAGGTAACCAGGGCAGCGCACAGTTCGTCGTTCAGGTTCTCGCCCAACTCGGCATACAGGGCAAGCAGATCCTCGATGTCCTTCGCCTTGGCTGCGGACTTGGCCGTCTCGATCCTCGACAACTTCGAGGACACGAACCGACCCCGGGACTTCTCCGCCACCTCATCAAGAGTGCGGTCGCCGCGCAATGCGCGCAGCTTCGCACCGAGGCGCCGACGACGCACTGTAGGCGCACTCACGTCGTGTCCCTCCCGTTGGGTGTCCTGCCCGACAGTTTGCCGTGCGGCGTCATCGACTGTCACCTGCGTACTCCACATGCCAAACCCTCATCCCAGCAACGCGTGCAAATTTCTACGATCGAGTGATATGGCTTGCGGAAGCGTGCGTCACGGGTGCAATCTTCCGTCACGAGACGTGATCGTGCCGTGACAGTCATTGCGAAGTAGCCTCCGAGACACGGCACTTACCCGTGAGGGGACATGCATGATCGATCCATTACGAGCACTGCTGCCCGCATGTTGCCCACCGCCCGACGGCCCCCCGCCCATGCTGTTACTGGCGAGCGAACCCCAGTCGGTCGGCCAAGCCCGTGCGTTCGTACGCGAGTTCATCGGGTACCACTCACCGGGCCTGCCGGAAGCCCACGTTGACGCTGTCGTCCTGGTGACGAGCGAACTGGTCACCAACGCCTACCGGTACGGCACCGAGCCCGGGGACATGATTCAACTCGTCCTCGCCGCCAAGACCGACCGGACCCGCGTCGAGGTACACGACCCCGTGCGCCGCGTGCCCCGTCACCGGCTCGCGTCCGCCGAGCGGGACCGTGGGCGCGGTCTGGTCATCCCCGACGCGCTGTGTCCGAAGTCGTGGGGGTGCGGCGACCGGCCCCTTGGGAAGTTCGTATGGGCGGAGATCCCATGGACCGACTGACCATCCGGCCGGTACCCGGGCCGGGGTTCAGACCTGGGATTCCGAGCAGGCCGTATTCGTTACCGACGGCCTCCCGCCTCTGATGACGAACGCGTGGCCTCCCTGCGAGTGCTGGCGCTGTACCGGCTCTGGCAAGCGCTCCAGCACCTGAAGTGTGCTCCATCCCCCTTTGACTCCCGCCCGGCACGGGCGGCGGCGGTCAGTCATGGCCGCGATCAGCTGAGCAGGAAGGTGCAGTGATGCTGAACGGAAGTGATCTGTACAAGCTCGATATCAACGGAGCCTCGTTCGTGAAGGCGTGCGGGGGCAATACCCACCCTGACGGCGAGTCGTGCGTGACCCTGGCCCGCATCGGCGACGACGCCTGGGCCCTGCCGGAAGCAGGCCGGATCTGATGCAGCGGTACCGCGAGGTAGCCGCACAGTTCCCCACCTCCGATCTGCCGCCGCTGGAAACGGCGTACTGGCTGATCAAGCCGCGCTCCTTGGTTCGTGGCACGTGGGAGGAGGCGAAGGAGGCCGCGTCATGGCTCGGTGAGCAACTGGCCGAGTACGCGCCTCGGTTCACATCAGAGACGGACCGAGACACCGCGCGACTGGCCCGGCTGGTGAACATCGCCGCCGAACAACTGCACTCAGGTACTGATGTGTCGTACGGCTTCTATCTGGAACGTCCCTCGTACCTGTCCGTGGCAGTGGTGACCTGTTCCCCGAACCGGGCGAACTCTGAACTGGCTTGCCCAGTCGGGTAAATGCTTGTGCCCGAAACGGACACCGATGACTGACAGTCGCTGTGCATGGGACACCTATGCGCAGAGCAAGCCCCAGCGAAGGCGGACCAACGCCAAGGGGGAGACCACCTGGTTCAACTGGACTCAGTACGCCGACCACGGCCCCGGTGCCGAGCTGCTGGCACTCACCCCCGGTGACACCGTGCTCGACCTCGGCTGCGGGTCCGGCGGGAACCTCGCTCACCTTGCCACCCTCGGCATGAAGGCCGTCGGCGTGGACATCTCCGCGAAGCAGCTCCACAAGGCCCGCGAGCGGTGGCCGGACGTGGACGGCATGGAGCCGCACCAGGGCGAAGCCCTGGCCTACCTCGGCGAGACCTGCACGATCTTCGACTCGGTCTTCAGCGTCTTCGGCGTCGTGTGGTTCACCGACCCCGCTCTCCTGTTGCCGGTCGTGCACGCCGCCCTCAAGCCGGGCGGTGTGTTCGGCTTCTCCCAGCGGCCCCCTGTCGAAGGCTGCTACGGATGCCAGGTGTCGTACATCCCTCGCGGCCCCGAGGAGGACCCCGCCGTCGTGAAGCGGTGGGACTACCAGCCCGACACCTGGTGTTCGCTCCTCAAGGAGTACGGGTTCCCCGAGGCGACCGCGACCGTGCTCCCGGCCCCTGAACAGGACCAGCGCACCACAGGCACGCTCCTGGTCCGCGCCGTACGGGGAGACCGCACCGGGGGTGGCTGATCGATGGGAGACCCCGGGCCGACCCGCCACGCCCCTGGAGGCACCGGGGCGCCGTACGTCAGTCGCCGAGGCCCTCGGCCGTGCTCTGCTCGCGGAGTTCCATGATGGCGCGCCGTCGGGCAAGGCGGTGTGTGCGGCGGATCTGCGCTTCCTGGTAGCGCCGCTTGTCCCGCTCGGTCTCCGGGATCACCTGCGGCACCGCCCGCGGCTTCCCGTCCGCGTCGACCGCGGCGAACACCAGGTACGCCGATCCGACCTGCTGCGCCGGAGTCGACTCGTTCCAGCGCTCCGCCATCACGCGGACGCCGATCTCCATGGACGTCCGCCCCGTCCAGTTGCACTGGGCGTGCACGTGGACGAGGTCGCCTACCCGGACCGGGGAGAGGAACGCCATCTCGTCCATGGACGCCGTCACCGCGGGTCCGCCCGAATGACGACCCGCGACCGCCCCGGCCGCGTCGTCGACAAGCTTCATGATCACGCCACCATGGACGGTCCCGAGCAGGTTCGTCTCGTTCGCCGTCATGATGTGCGACAGCGTCGTACGCGACGCCGATGTCGGCTTCCCGGGCAGGTCACGCGCTATGCCGTCCGGAATGTCAGAGTCTGGGGCGGGGGGCTGGTCTGTCATGCCCTCCACCTTATGCCGCTTCCGCACCCGGGGCGTTTGTGTCGGCTTCGCAACAGCCCTGGTCCGGTTTCCCCCGGCCCCTTGTAAGGTGCACCGTCGGACCCGGCACACTGTGGCGCATGAACGATTGGCCCGAGGGATCGTCCGACGACAGTCGCGGCAACCGATACGGACGCGGCAGCGGCAGCGCGCACCCCGAGGGTGCACGCGTGATGCGTCAGGTGCGGCGCACACCCGGCGGGCCGGGCGGCCCCCGTTCGGCGCCGCCGCACGGCGGGGTGCCGCGGCAGCCGAGGTATGCGAACGACGACCAGGGACACGGCTCCTACGACAGCGGCTACAACACCGGGCAGGTCTACGGCGGACCGCCGCCCGGCGGCTCCGGGGGGACGCGCCCGGCGCCCAACTGGCGCCGCCGGATCAAGTGGACCGCGATCACGGTCGTCACCGTGTTCGTGGTGACGTCGGTGGCCACGTACTTCTGGGCCGACTCCAAGCTCCACCGGGACGTGGACCTCTCGAAGGTGATCGACCGGCCCGAGGGCGGCGAGGGCACCAACTACCTGATCGTCGGCTCCGACAGCCGCGACGGCATGTCGAGCGAGGACAAGAAGAAGCTCCACACTGGCTCCGCCGAGGGCAAGCGCACGGACACCATGATGATCCTGCACACCGGCGACAACGGCTCGACGCTGATATCCCTGCCGCGTGACTCGGACGTGGAGATACCGTCGTTCAAGGGCTCCTCCTCGGGCAAGCTCTACCAGGGCACCGGCCGCCATACGAAGCTGAACGCGGCGTACGCGACCGACGGCCCCGAACTCCTGGTCCGCACCGTCGAGTTCAACACCGGGCTGCGGATCGACCACTACGCGGAGATCGGCTTCGGCGGCTTCGCGAACATCGTGGACGCGGTCGGCGGTGTCGAGATGACCATCGACAAGGGCTTCAAGGACAAGTGGTCGGGCGCCGACTTCGAGGCGGGCAAGCAGACGTTGAACGGCGAGCAGGCCCTCGCCTTCGTCCGTACCCGGCACGCCTTCGCGGCGAGTGACCTGCAACGCACCAAGAACCAGCAGAAGTTCCTGTCGGCGCTGGCCCATGAGGTCGCCACCCCGTCGACCGTCCTCAACCCCTTCAAGCTCTACCCGACGATGGGCGCGGGCCTGGACTCGCTGATCGTCGACAAGGACATGAGCCTGTGGGACCTGGCCGACATGTTCTGGTCGATGAAGGGCGTCACCGGCGGTGACGGGACCTCGATGAACATGCCCATCTCGGGCTCGACCGGCGGCAATCTGGTCTGGGACAAGGCCAAGGTCAAGACGCTGGTGGATGAGTTGAAGAACGACGAGAAGGTGACGGTGTCGGGGAACTGACCCCGGTGTCCGTACGTCACGCAGGGCCCCGCCGAGCGATCGCGTTCGGCGGGGCCCTGTCGGGTTCTCAGCAGGCGCAGAGGCAGAACGGGTGGCCCGCCGGGTCCGCGTACACCCGCCAGGAGCGCGAGCGGTCCTCCGTGTCCAACGGGCGGGCGCCGAGCGCGAGAACGCCCCGCTCGGCCTCGTCCAGGTCGTCGACGTCGAGGTCCAGATGCAACTGCTGCGCGCCGTCGCTGCCCGGCCACTTCGGCGGTACGTGGCCGGGCGCGGCCTGGAACGCCAGCGTCCGGCGGTCGCCCACCTTCAGCTCGACCCACTCACCGTCGCCCTCCACCGTGCCGCCGAGCACCTCGGCGTAGAACCCCGCGAGCGCGCGGGGGTCGGGACAGTCCAGGGCGACGATGCCCAGTGTGGCGAGAGCCATGCTGTGCCTCCTCCGAGTCGGAGTTACCCGTAGCGATGGGCAACCGGTAACGGTTACCCCATGCTGGCGCATGAGGGGTAACGTCGCAAGGGGAATTCGAGAGGTAACGTCACGCGCATGAGGTCGCAGACATGAGTGGTGGCAGACATGAGTGACAGAGCCGCCGCGCCCGGTGGTCTCGCCCTGGTGGAGGCCCTGGTCAACACCGTGGACCTGCTCTCGGGCGCGGACCGCCTGGACACCGCCGAGGGACGCGCCGAGTTCGGCGTCACGGAGGAGGACCTGGCGGACGTACGGGCCCTGCGGGAGTCGCTGCGGGCCGCCTGCCTGGCCCACGCGGGCCATCCCCCGCACCGCGAAGTGACGCCTCTCAACGTCCTGTTGGCGCGGGCACCGCTGTACGTGGCCGTCGACGAGCGGGACGGCTCGGCGCGCCTCGCGCCCGTCGACGAGGGCCCCCTGCTCTCCCGCGTCGCCGCCGCCGTCGCCCAGGCGCTCACCGCGGGCACCTGGCTGCGTCTGAAGGCCTGCGAACTGCCCGAGTGCCACTGGGCGTACTACGACCGCAGCCCGGCCGGGAGGGGCCGCTGGTGCTCGATGTCGACGTGCGGGGCGCGGGCGAAGATGCGGCGCTACCGGGCCAAGTAGCCGCGGGCGGCGGGGAGTCGGGCGCTCGGTCGCCTCGCGAGGGTGCGCCGGGGCGCCGGTCCTCTCAGCCGGACCGGCGCCCTCTGTTCGAGTCCGCCTACGCGGTCGGGCGACCCATCGCCCGGTACGTCCACCCCGCGCCGCGCCACAGCTCGGCGTCGAGCGCGTTGCGGCCGTCGAGGATCGTGCGGGTGGCGGCCACCTCGCCCAGCTCCGCCGGGTCCAGCTCGCGGAACGCGCGCCACTCCGTGAGGTGCAGCACCACATCGGCGCCGCGCACGGCGTCCAGGGCCGTCGCGGCGTATCCGAGCGTCGGGAACACCTTGCGGGCGTTGTCCATGCCCTTGGGGTCGTAGACCGTGACCTGACCGCCCTGGAGGTGGATCTGCCCGGCGACGTTCAGCGCGGGCGAGTCGCGTACGTCGTCCGAGTCGGGCTTGAACGTCGCGCCGAGGACCGCGACGCGCTTGCCGAGGAACGAGCCGCCGCCGAGCGCCTCACGCGCCATCTCCACCATCTGGCCGCGGCGGCGCATGTTGATGGAGTCGATCTCGCGCAGGAACGTCAGCGCCTGGTCGGCGCCCAGCTCGCCCGCGCGCGCCATGAAGGCCCGGATGTCCTTCGGCAGACAGCCGCCGCCGAAGCCGATCCCGGCGCGCAGGAACTTGCTGCCGATCCGGTCGTCGTGCCCGATCGCCTCCGCCAGCTTGGCCACGTCACCGCCGGCGGCCTCGCAGACCTCCGCCATCGCGTTGATGAAGGAGATCTTCGTGGCGAGGAAGGAGTTGGCGGAGGTCTTCACCAGCTCGGCGGTCGGGAAGTCGGTGACGACGAAGGGCGAGCCCTCGGCGAGCGGGGTCGCGTAGACCTCGCGCAGCAGCTTCTCGGCGTGCTCGCTGCGCACCCCGACGACGACGCGGTCGGGGTGCAGCGTGTCCTGCACGGCGAAGCCCTCGCGCAGGAACTCGGGGTTCCAGGCCAGCTCGGCGTCCGCGCCCGCGGGCGCGTGCTCGGCGAGGTAGGCGGCGAGGCGGTCCGCGGAGCCCACGGGCACGGTCGACTTGCCGACGACGAGGGCCGGGGCCTTCAGATGCGGCGCGAGCGAGGCGATCGCGGCGTCGACGTACGACATGTCGCAGGCGTACTCGCCGTGCTTCTGCGGGGTGTTCACACAGACGAAGTGGACATCGCCGAAGTCGGCCAGCTCGGCCCAGTCCAGGGTGAACCGCAGCCGCCCGGTGGCCCCTTCCAGACCCGCCACGTGCTTGCGCAGCAACTCCTCGAGACCGGGCTCGTACATCGGGGCCTCGCCCCGCTGGAGCCGCTCGATCTTCTCCGGGACCACATCGAGCGCCAGCACCTCGAATCCCAGCTCGGCCATGGCCGCGGCGTGCGTGGCGCCGAGGTAACCAGTACCGATCACGGTGATCTTGAGGGCCATGCGTGCTCCAGAGAAGAGTCCGTCGTCAGTGCGGGCCCGAGCATAGTCGGGCCGCTGACGGGGCACGCTTCCCGCTGTCGCCAAGCTCACGTATCACTGACGTGGGCGGGCCCCTAAGATTTGGGTTACTTAACGGTAATTAGCGCCATCACCCAGTTCGTCAGAGCGTCCCTGGAGCGTGAGAGACCTTGGCCGGATCGGCTGACTTCGACCTGTACCGCCCGTCCGAGGAGCACGACATGCTCCGCGACGCCATCCGCTCGCTGGCCGAGGCGAAGATCGCGCCGCACGCCACCGCGGTGGACGAGGAGGCCCGCTTCCCGCAGGAGGCGCTGGACGCCCTCGTCGCGAACGACCTGCACGCGGTGCACGTGCCCGAGGAGTACGGCGGCGCGGGCGCCGACGCGCTCGCCACGGTCATCGTGATCGAGGAGGTGGCCCGCGCCTGCGTGTCCTCCTCCCTGATCCCGGCCGTGAACAAGCTGGGCTCCCTGCCGGTGATCCTCTCCGGCTCCGAGGAGCTGAAGAAGAAGTACCTGGGCCCGCTGGCCAAGGGCGACGCGATGTTCTCGTACTGCCTGTCCGAGCCGGACGCGGGCTCCGACGCGGCCGGTATGAAGACCAAGGCGGTCCGCGACGGCGACCACTGGATCCTCAACGGCGTCAAGCGCTGGATCACCAACGCGGGCGTCTCCGAGTACTACACGGTCATGGCGGTGACCGACCCCACCAAGCGGTCCAAGGGCATATCGGCCTTCGTCGTCGAGAAGTCGGACCCGGGCGTCTCCTTCGGCGCCCCGGAGAAGAAGCTCGGCATCAAGGGCTCGCCGACCCGTGAGGTCTACTTCGACAACGTGCGCATCCCGGCCGACCGCATGATCGGCGAGGAGGGCACGGGCTTCGCCACGGCGATGAAGACCCTGGACCACACCCGCATCACCATCGCGGCCCAGGCCCTCGGTGTCGCCCAGGGCGCCTTCGACTACGCCAAGGGCTACGTCAAGGAGCGCAAGCAGTTCGGCAAGCCGATCGCCGACTTCCAGGGCATCCAGTTCATGCTCGCCGACATGGCGATGAAGATCGAGGCCGCCCGCCAGCTCACCTACGCCGCGGCGGCCAAGTCGGAGCGCGGCGATGCCGACCTGACCTTCCAGGGCGCCGCCGCGAAGTGCTTCGCCTCGGACGTGGCGATGGAGGTCACCACGGACGCGGTCCAACTCCTCGGCGGCTACGGCTACACCCGTGACTACCCGGTGGAGCGCATGATGCGCGACGCGAAGATCACGCAGATTTATGAGGGCACGAACCAAGTTCAGCGGATCGTGATGGCCAGGAACCTTCCCTAGCAGGGAACCTTCCCTAGCAGGGTCTTTGCAGGTCAGAAGCTACTTCGCAGGTCCTGCACGAACATCACGGCCCCCGGCATGACGCCGGGGGCCGTGCCAGTTCCTGCCGCGTCATCAAGAAGCGATCACGGCTGACAGAACCGGGACCGTGAGGTCACTGGGCGGGGCTGGCGGGCGGGCGGTTGAGGATGAGGTCGCCGACGCGGGCGAGAACCTGGGCACGGGTGCGGCCAGGGTGGTCGGCGGCAAGGAAGTGGCTCCCGATGGCCGCACAGAACGCCAGCACGCTGCGGGCCTCGATCTCGTCCGGGTCGGTGCAGACGGTGCCGATCGCCTCGCGCAGCAGGCCCATGCGCGCGTTGTCCACGCGGCGCAGGCGCTCGGCGACGGACGGGTCGCGGCGAGCCCAGTCGCGGATGGCCAGATCGATGGGGCACAGGCGGTCGGAGAAGGTGAGCTGCCCGGCCAGGAAGGCCTTGTCCAGGATGTCTCCACCCTCGCTCTCGATCTGGTCGAGGACGTCGTCGATGGCCTCCCGCTCCCAGGTGTCCAGCATTCCCTTCAGCAGCGCGTCGCGGTCGGCGAAGTAGCCGTAGAACCCGCCCTTGGTCACACCTAGGGACTTGGCCAGGGCCTCGACGCGCACGGCGTCCACGCCGCCTGACGCCAGCGCCCGCAGGCCCTCCTCGACCCACTTCTCGCGCGGTGTGCGCAACGAACCCATGATGTGACCCGCCTCACTCCTCCGCTTGTTGTACGGAACCGTACAACAAGTCTAACCTGCTGTTATACGTAAGCGTATACCTCAAAGGGGGATCGCCATGTCGTTTGGCTTCGTCGCCTTCCACTACCCCAGGCCCGAGCATCTGGAGGAGTTCGTCGGCCGCACCCATCAGGTCCGCGAGGTGCTGGCCTCGCAGCCGGGATTCCTGCGCGCCGAGCCCTGGGTCACCCCCGAGGGTGACGCCGTCGTCACCACCGGAGAGTTCGAGTCCCAGCAGGCGTTCCAGGCGGCGTTCGCCGCCGTGGCCCAGGAGCTGGGCTCGGCCGTCGACTTCGACGAGCGCGAAGTCAAGCCCCGCCAGATCCACACCCTGCTGTCGCGGTGACGGGGCAGGCTGCCACGACCAGCGGGTCGTTGTCGTGATCGCATGGCGCCGGGGACTGTGGGGCATCGCCCGCCGACGGGCTGCGTCCATGCGCACAACCTGCCCGTAGCCCACGGCCCGTTGTGGCTCCGGACGCAGGAGCGGGGCACCCCGTAGGGTGCCCCGCTCCTGTCATGTGTGTGCGTCAGCCGTCCAGGTCCTCCGGTGTCGCGTTCGACGGGCCCCGGCGGGTGCGCAGGTCGCGGGCCACGTCCTCGGCCGCGCCCAGGACGCGGACCGCGTTCTGCCAGGTCAGCTTGGCCAGGTCGGTGGTGGACCAGCCGCGGTCCAGCAGTTCCGCGATCAGGTTGGGGTAGCCGGAGACGTCGGCGAGGCCGTCGGGGGTGAAGGTCGTGCCGTCGTAGTCGCCGCCGATGCCGAGGTGGTCGACGCCCGCCACCTCGCGCATGTGGTCCAGGTGGTCGGCGACCGTCGAGACCGTCGCGATCGGGCGCGGGTGGGTCTCCTCGAAGGCGTGGTGGACCTTCATCGCCTCGTCGGACGAGTCGAGGTGGTGGAAGCCGTGGGCCCGCAGGTTCTCGTCGGCCGCGGCCGTCCAGTCCACCGCCGCCTGGAGCACGAACTTCGGTACGAACGTCACCATCGCCACACCGCCGTTGGCGGGGAGGCGTTCGAGGACGTCGTCCGGGATGTTGCGCGGGTGGTCGCACACGGCCCGGGAGGAGGAGTGGGAGAAGATCACCGGCGCGGCCGTGGTGTCCAGCGCGGCCCGCATCGTCGTCGCCGCGACATGCGAGAGGTCGACGAGCATGCCGAGGCGGTTCATCTCCCGGACCACCTCGCGGCCGAACTCGGACAGTCCGCCGACCTTCGGTTCGTCGGTCGCCGAGTCCGCCCACGAGACGTTGTCGTTGTGGGTGAGGGTCATATAGCGCACACCCAGCTCGTACAGGCCCCGGAGCGTGCCGAGGGAGCCCGCGATCGAGTGGCCGCCCTCCGCGCCCATGAGGGACGCGATACGGCCCTCCGCGCGCGCCGCCTCCATGTCGGCGGCGGTCAGGGCCAGGCGCAGGTCGGCCGGGTAGCGGTCGATCAACTGCCGTACGCAGTCGATCTGTTCCAGCGTCGAGGGCACCGCGTCGGGCAGGTCGCTGCGGACGTACACCGACCAGAACTGCGCGCCGACGCCGCCTTCGCGCAGCCGGGGGATGTCCGTGTGCAGATGCGCGTGCTGCGGTCCGGCGATGTCGCGGGCGTCGAGGTCGTAGCGGACCTGCTCGCGCAGCGCCCAGGGCAGGTCGTTGTGGCCGTCGACGACGGGGAACTCGCGCAGCAGGGCGCGGGCCTGGTCAAGTGAGGTCATCGTGGTCACTTACCCGTTCCGAAGCCGAAGTTGCCGGAGCCTTCGACCTTGGTGCGCAGGCGCTTGCCCTTCTCGGTGGCCTGGTCGTTCAGGTCCCGCTGGAAGTCCCGCATCTTCTGCAGGAGTTCCTCGTCGTGCGCGGCGAGGATGCGGGCCGCCAGCAGGCCCGCGTTGCGGGCACCGCCCACCGAGACCGTCGCCACCGGGACACCGGCCGGCATCTGCACGATCGACAGCAGCGAGTCCATGCCGTCCAGATGCTTGAGCGGGACCGGGACGCCGATGACCGGCAGCGGGGTGACGGAGGCGAGCATGCCGGGCAGATGGGCGGCGCCGCCCGCGCCCGCGATGACGGCCTTCAGCCCGCGCTCGGCGGCGTTCTCGCCGTACGCGATCATCTCGTGCGGCATGCGGTGCGCGGAGACGACGCCGACCTCGTACGCGATCTCGAACTCGGCGAGGGCCTTGGCGGCGGCCTCCATGACGGGCCAGTCGGAGTCCGACCCCATGACGATGCCCACCGACGGAAGGGGGCGCGCGTCAGCGCTCGTTGAGGGGCGGTGGTCGGGTGACGGGCGGGCAGGGCTCATTCGGTGATGGTGCCTCTCAGATAGCCGGCAGCGTGACGGGCGCGTTCCAGCACGTCGTCAAGGTCGTCGCCGTAGGTGTTGACATGTCCGACCTTGCGGCCGGGCTTCACGTCCTTGCCGTACATGTGGATCTTGAGCTGCGGATCGCGGGCCATGCAGTGCAGATACGCGGAGTACATGTCCGGGTAGTCGCCGCCGAGGACGTTGACCATGACGGTCCAGTCGGCGCGCGGGCGCGGGTCGCCGAGCGGGAGGTCGAGGACGGCGCGGACGTGGTTGGCGAACTGGGAGGTGATCGCGCCGTCCTGGGTCCAGTGGCCCGAGTTGTGCGGGCGCATCGCCAGTTCGTTGACGAGGATGCGTCCGTCGCGGGTCTGGAACAGCTCGACAGCGAGATGGCCGACGACGCCGAGTTCCTGGGCGATCCGCAGGGCCAACTCCTCGGCCTGGAGCGCCAGTTCGTCATCGAGGTCGGGGGCCGGTGCGATCACGGTGTCACAGACCCCGCCCACCTGCCGCGACTCCACGACGGGGTAGGCCACGGCCTGGCCGTGCGGCGACCGTACGACGTTGGCGGCCAGCTCCCGCAGGAAGTCGACCTTCTCCTCGGCGAGGACGGGGACACCGGCGCGGAACGGCTCGGCGGCCTCCTCGGCGGAGCGTACGACCCACACGCCCTTGCCGTCGTAGCCGCCGCGGACCGTCTTGAGGACGACCGGGAAGCCGTCCGCCGCGCCGTCGCCCGCGAGCTCGGCGGCGAAGGCGGCGACGTCCTCCGGGTCGCTCACGATGCGGTGGCGCGGACACGGCACCCCGATCGCGTCGAGCCTGGCCCGCATCACGCCCTTGTCCTGGGCGTGCACGAGCGCGTCCGGGCCGGGGCGGACGGGGATGCCGTCGGCCTCCAGGGCCCGTAGGTGCTCGGTGGGCACATGCTCGTGATCGAACGTGATCACGTCGCAGCCCTGGGCGAAGGCGCGCAGCGTCGCCAGGTCGCGGTAGTCGCCGATGACGACGTCGCCTACGACCTGTGCCGCGGAGTCCTGTGGAGTGTCACTGAGAAGCTTGAACTTGATGCCGAGCGGGATGCCTGCCTCGTGGGTCATACGGGCGAGCTGGCCCCCACCGATCATGCCGACTACCGGGAACGTCACGCCCCCAGGGTATCCGTCACGCCGAGATGGCCGGATGTTGTCTCCTCGGGCACGATTCGAGGCCACATGTGACCGGTTCCGTCCCCTTCTCACCCCCGTGACCGCATTCTTTCCGTCCTCATGCACACGGCCGCGGGCGGCGCCCACAGCCGCTGGTTAGCATGGCGGAGTTGACGTATTCCTTCGGCCAGGAAGCCGACGGCCGATACGACCGACGACACGACCGACACGACCGAACGGCACGACCGATCCGACGGGGGCTGGCAACACGATGGGCAGTGGTTCCACGGGCCTGAACGGCGAGCCCCACAGCGGGGTGCGCGGGCGGCTCGACGTACTGATCCGCGAGATCGCCAAGTTCGGCGCGGTCGGCGGGGCGGGCCTGCTGGTCAACATGCTCGTGTTCAACCTGGTGCGGCACACCACCGGGCTCCAGGTGGTCCGGGCCAGCGTCGTCGCCACCGTCGTCGCGATCGTCTTCAACTACATCGGGTTCCGCTACTTCGCCTACCGGGACCGCGACAAGGGCGGCCGGACCCGCGAGATGACGCTGTTCCTGCTGTTCAGCGCGGCGGGCCTGGTGATCGAGAACGGCGTGCTGTTCGTGGCGACGTACGGCTTCGGCTGGGACAGCCCGCTGCAGAGCAACATCTTCAAGTTCGTCGGGATCGGCCTCGGGACGCTGTTCCGCTTCTGGTCGTACCGGACGTGGGTCTTCAGGGCCCTGCCGGTGCGCGAGACCGTGGAGGGCGCGGAGTCCCTGCTCGCGGCGCAGGCGCAGGTGCAGGTGCAGGTGCAGGTGCAGCAGGAAGTGCGGCGCGTCCACCGCTGAGCGCCCGCTGACGGCTACCTGACCGTCCGCTCCTGCTCCTCGCCCTCCAGCGGCGCCTTCAGCGGCGTACGGGACAGGAACAGGCCGAAGACCGGGGGCGTGGTCTGGAGCATCTCCAGACGGCCGCCGTCGGCCTCCGCGAGGTCGCGGGCGACCGCCAGGCCGATGCCGGTGGAGTTGCGGCCGCTGATGGCGCGCTCGAAGATGCGGGAACCGAGCTGGGGCGGCACGCCCGGACCCTCGTCGGTGACCTCCACGACCGCCTGGTTGCCGGTGACGCGGGTGCGCAGCGCGACCGTACCGCCGCCGTGCATGAGCGAGTTCTCGATCAGCGCCGCCAGGACCTGGGCGACCGCGCCGGGGGTGCCCACGGCCCGCAGATGCCGTTTGCCGGAGCTGACGATCGCCCGGCCCGCGCTGCGGTAGGCGGGGCGCCATTCGGCGATCTGCTGCTGGATGACCTCGTCGAGGTCGAAGGAGACGGCGGAGCCGGTACGCGGGTCGCGGGCGTTGGTGAGGAGCCGCTCCACCACGTCCGTGAGCCGCTCCACCTGCGTGAGCGCGATGGTCGCCTCCTCCTTCACCGTGTCCGGGTCGTCGGTGAGGGTGATCTCCTCCAGGCGCATGGAGAGCGCGGTCAGAGGCGTCCGCAGTTGGTGCGAGGCGTCCGCGGCCAGACGCCGCTCGGCCGTCAGCATGCGCGCGATCCGCTCGGCGGAGGAGTCGAGGACATCGGCCACCCGGTCCAGCTCGTGGACGCCGTAGCGCTTGTGCCGCGGCCTCGGATCGCCGGAGCCGAGGCGTTCCGCGGTCTCGGCGAGGTCGGTGAGCGGTGAGGCGAGGCGGTTGGCCTGGCGTACGGCGAGCAGCACTGCGGCGATGATCGCGAGCAGGGCGACCAGGGCGATGATCAGCAGGGTGCGGCCGACCTCGCGGGTGACGGTGGAGCGGGCCTGCTCGACCCGGACGGTCTCGCCCTCCTCGCCCTGGGCCGTGGCCCGGATCACATCGCCGACGGGCCTGGTGCCGACCTTGAGGGTCGGCTTGCCGGGGATGTCGATCTCGGCGTACTTGTCGCCGGTGACCTGGTCCCTGAAGAGCGCGCTCTTGACGTCCTCGTTACTGAGGAGACGGCTGTCCACGATGCTGGCGAGCCGCAGCGCCTCGGACTCGACGCGCTCCTGGGCGCTGCTGCTGATCGTTCGGGTCTCGACGATCACGAGGGAGACGCCGAAGACGGCGATCACCACGAGGACGACGGCGAGGGTGGACTGGATGAGACGACGGCGCACGGGGGCCCTCCGGGCGATGGCATGACATGGACCAGTGTGCCCCGAACGGGGAGGCGCCCTTTCGGGACGCCCGTGCCGTGCTGCCGATGCCCCGCGTCAGCTCTTCTCGAAGCGGAAGCCCACGCCTCGTACCGTCGCGATGTAGCGCGGGTTCGCCGCGTCGTCGCCGAGCTTCTTGCGGAGCCAGGAGATGTGCATGTCCAGGGTCTTGGTGGAGGACCACCAGGTCGTGTCCCAGACCTCGCGCATCAACTGGTCGCGGGTGACGACCCGGCCCGCGTCCCGGACGAGGACCCGCAGCAGGTCGAACTCCTTGGCGGTGAGCTGGAGCTCCTCGTCGCCCATCCACGCGCGGTGCGACTCGACGTCGATGCGCACGCCGTGCGTGGCGGGCGGCTGCGCGGGCTCGGTGGCGCCGCGCCGCAGCAGCGCCCGGACCCGGGCGAGCAGTTCGGCGAGCCGGAAGGGCTTGGTGACGTAGTCGTCGGCGCCCGCGTCGAGGCCGACGACGGTGTCCACCTCGTCGGCGCGCGCGGTCAGGATGAGGATCGGGACCGTATGGCCCTCGGCGCGCAGCCGGCGGGCCACCTCCAGGCCGTCCATGCCGGGCAGCCCCAGGTCCAGCACGACCAGGTCGACGCCGCCCTGCATACCGGCGTCGAGCGCGCTGGGTCCGTCCTCACGCACCTCGACCTCATAGCCCTCGCGTCGAAGGGCACGGGCCAGTGGCTCAGAGATGGACGCGTCGTCCTCGGCGAGCAGTACACGGGTCATGGGGTGATGGTAGTCCGCCCGCGCGGGGCGCAAGGGGGTGATGGCGGGTGTGATCGGCGCACGCGGGTTCTTACTCGGGACTCTTCGGGCGCCCCCACCGCGACGGGTGCCGGACCGCAGTCTGGCAAGGTGGAGAAGCGGTGCCTGCGCCTCTGAGGTGTCATCCCGTCAGGGACCTTCGAATACATGTCCGTGGTTCCGACATCACCTGTGATTCACGTCTCAGGTTCTTCCATGTCCGCTACTGTCATGCCGTATGGTGACCAGAACGCCTGTAGCACCATTGGAGACCTTTGGCGAGCACATGACGCTGAAGGTCTCTTTTGCGTGCGGGCTGGTTCTCACCAGCCTCGACAAGGAATGACCTGTGGCCGGGCCCCGCACGCAACGACGCGTGCGGAGCGTGGATCCCGGTGGTCGCCGTCCGTCGCTTCGTGATCCGGAGCGCAGACCCCTGGGCGTGGGGTGGACGACCGACACCGCCGGTGCCGGCCTCCCCCCACCGGGCGCGCAACGCTCCAGCCGCGCGTCCCGACCAGCAAGGAACGACCCATGGCGTCCAGCCTGACGAAGGACTCGGTCCGACCGGGCACACCCGGTTCCGAGAAGACCTTCTTCGGCCACCCCCGCGGACTGGCCACTCTCTTCATGACCGAGATGTGGGAGCGGTTCTCCTACTACGGCATGAGGTCCCTGCTCCCGCTGTACTTGGTGGCGCCGGGCGGCCTGCACATGAACGCGGCCACCGCGTCCGCGATCTACGCGGTGTACCTGTCCCTCGTGTACCTGCTGGCGCTGCCGGGCGGCTGGTTCGCCGACCGCGTCCTCGGTCCGCGCAAGACGGTCGCGGTGGCGGGCGTCATCATCATGCTGGGTCACCTGACGCTGGCCCTGCCGTCCGCGGGTGTCTTCTTCGCCGGCCTCGCGCTGGTCGCCATCGGCTCGGGTCTGCTGAAGGCCAACATCTCGACGATGGTCGGTCACCTCTACAAGGGCCCGGACGACCCGCGCCGTGACGGTGGCTTCACGATCTTCTACATCGGGATCAACCTGGGCGCCTTCGTCGCGCCGCTGGTCATCGGCACCATCGGTGAGAGCGTCAACTGGCACCTGGGCTTCGCGCTCGCCGCGCTCGGCATGGCGCTCGGCCTCGGCCAGTACCTGCTCGGCGGCCGTCACCTGGACGAGCGGAGCAGCGTCGTGCCGACGCCGATGTCGGCCGAGGAGAAGTCCGCCACGATGCGCAAGGGCCTGATGTGGCTCGTCGTCGCCGCGGTCTTCTACGGCATCGTCGGCTTCACCGGCCACTTCACCCTGAACTGGGCGCTCATCCCGCTGACGGTCATCGGTCTGGTCGTGCCGATCCTGGTCATCGCCCGGATCCTGCGCGACAAGGAACTCGACGGCGACGAGCGGTCGAAGGTGCGGGCGTACATCTGGTTCTTCGTCGCCGCCGCCGTCTTCTGGATGATCTACGACCAGGGTGGTTCGACGCTGGCGCTGTTCGCCAAGTCGTCGGCCAAGAACACGATCTTCGGCTGGGAGTTCCCGGTCTCCTGGTACCAGTCGGTCAACCCGGTTCTGATCATGGCGCTGGCCCCGGTCTTCGCCTGGCTGTGGCTGGCGCTGAACCGGCGCGGCAAGGAGCCGAGCACGATCGTGAAGTTCACGTCGGGCCTGGTCCTGGTCGGTGCGTCGTTCTTCGTGTTCCTCGCCCCGCTGGCGATCTCCGACGGCGGTCACAAGGCCGCGGCGCTGTGGCTGGTCGGTATCTACTTCCTGCAGACCGTCGGTGAGCTGACGCTGTCGCCGGTGGGTCTGTCCGTGACGACGAAGATGGCGCCGAAGAAGTACGCCTCGCAGATGATGGGTGTCTGGTTCCTCGCGGTCACCGCGGGCGACTCGATCACCGCTCTGCTGTCGAACCCGGCCGTCGGCGGGGTCAACCTCGACAAGAGGGGCTTCGTCGCCCTGGAGGCCGCGCTTGCCGTGGTCGCCGGTGTCGCGGTGTGGATGTACCGCAACAAGGTCAAGAAGCTCATGGGCGACGTCCGCTGAGGTCTCCTCGGCCGGACCGAACCGACGGAGGGCCACCACATCTTCGGATGCGGTGGCCCTCCGGGCGTTCGGCGACGGTCCGCCGACGCGTACGACGGTGTGCTCGCGGGTGCGCTTACGCGGGTGCGCCGAGTTCCGCCCAGACCGTCTTGCCCGCGACCCCGGGGGTCCGTACGACTCCCCAGTCCAGGCACAGGCGTTGGACGATGAACATGCCGTGGCCGCCGGGGCGTCCGGCGCGGTGCGGGGTGCGCGGTGCGGGCAGTCCCGCGCCCCTGTCGGAGACTTCGAGGCGCAGCACCTTGCGCTCGCACGTGATCCACAGCTCGTCCGGGCCCTCGGCGTGCAGACAGGCGTTGGTGACGAGTTCGGAGACGACGAGCAGGACGTCCTCGGCGGCGGCCCTGCGGTCGGCGCCGACGGCGGGCAGCCAGCCCCACGCGTACAGCGCCTGACGGGTGAAGTCCCGGGCGAGCGGGACGACTCCGCTCCGGCCGTCGAAGCTCAGTCTGCGGACCTGTCGGCCGGAGGGGGGCTCCCCCGCCGCTGCGGGCACGCCGGAGCAGGCGCCCTCGTCGTCCCCCGCGGGCGTTCCGGAAGCGCCGCTGGGCTCAGGGCCGCGGTCGCCCGGCGAGTGGGGCCGGGTGGTGCTCATCAGCGCTTCACCTCACCGATTCACCAGTTCACGATTCAAAACTCAGTACGGAGATCAACGACGTTTCCGTCGCCTGTTGCTCGTGCCGTTCGCTCGGGCCCTGTTCATCGCGGCTTTCGCCCCCGGCTGCCGACTTGTTCAGCATGTCTCCTGCCCGAGCGCACCGCCGGAACACCCATGGATTCGACCGGTGACTGTGACGCGCGTAACGCGTCGATCACTCGGGAACACCTGGCACGTCCCCCCGGCCCCGCGCTACTCGGCCAGGGCCGCGTCCAGCGTCTCGTGGACGGTGAAGACGGCCTCCGCCCCGGTGATCTCGAACACCCGGGCCACCACCGGCAGCATGCCCGCCAGATGGACTCCGCCGCCCGCGGCCTCGGCCTTCAGCCGGGCGCCGAGCAGGACGTTGAGTCCGGTGGAGTCACAGAACTCCAGTCGTGAACAGTTCACGACCAGCCGTGAGAACCCCTTGGCGAGGCAGTCTTCGAGCGGTTCGCGCAGCAGATCGGCGGTGTGGTGATCCAGCTCACCCGCCGGGGTCACAACAGCGCTCGTGCCCTCCTGCCGCACCTCGACCAGAAGCCGGCCCGACTGTGCGCTGCCGACCGTCCCGCGGTCCATGCCGTCTCTCTCCCGACCGTTGTCGATGTTGCTGGACGCCATCGAACACTACGCCTTCCTCACACCTCCCGGACACCCGAACAACCCCTCAAATTCGGACATTTCACCGCAGAGCTCACTTGCGACAGGCCTGTGAAACCGGGTAGGGCTAGTAGGGACACCTACTCGACACGGCCGGCTTCGGAGGCGCCGCACACCGCACTGCACGTATTGGCATCGGCGGCCATACGCCGAGAACGATGGAGGACATCATGTCACCCCGGCTCGACGCATCGCAGCCCCAGAGGGCGACGTCGGCACCCTCACCGCAACGACCGGACCACGACCCCGTGGACGGCTCGACGGAAGGCGCACTCGCCGGACTCCCGGAGATCCCCCCGTACGACGAGGTGGGCCCCGTGGACGCACGGGCCCTGTCCAAGACGCTCTTCGAACGGCTGGAGTCTCTCGAAGAGGGCACGCACGACTACGCGTACGTCCGCAACACACTCGTCGAACTGAACCTCGCCCTGGTGAAGTTCGCCGCCTCCCGCTTCCGCTCGCGCAGCGAACCGATGGAGGACATCATCCAGGTCGGCACGATCGGCCTGATCAAGGCGATCGACCGCTTCGAACTCAGCCGAGGCGTCGAGTTCCCCACCTTCGCGATGCCGACGATCATCGGCGAGATCAAGCGCTTCTTCCGCGACACGTCGTGGTCCGTACGCGTCCCGCGCAGGCTCCAGGAACTCCGCCTCGACCTGGCGAAGGCCGGTGACGAACTGGCGCAGCAGCTCGATCGGGCCCCCACCGTGGCCGAGTTGGCGCATCGCCTCGGCCTCTCGGACGACGAGGTCATCGAGGGCATGGCGGCGTCGAACGCCTACACGGCGAGTTCGCTCGACGCGCAGCCCGAGGAGGACGACTCCGAGGGCGCACTCGCGGACCGCATCGGCTACGAGGACCACGGCCTCGAAGGCATCGAGTACGTCGAGTCGTTGAAGCCCCTGATCGCCGAACTCCCGCACCGCGACCGCAAGATCCTCTCCCTGCGATTCGTGGCGAACATGACCCAGTCGGAGATCGGCGACGAACTGGGCATCTCCCAGATGCATGTGTCCCGCCTGCTGTCCCGGACGCTGGTACGCCTACGGAAGGGACTCACGCTCGAGGAGTGACGACTTCCCGACCACGTCACGGCCCCCGGCGTCATACCGGGGGCCGTGACGTGTGCGCACCGCTGGGGCGCGCGCGACGTCAGATCTCGCGCACTCCTCGCCGCCACACCCCGCTGACCAGCGGGACGCCCGGCCGGTAGGCCAGGTGGACATGGCTCGGTGCGTCGAGGAGGGCCAGGTCCGCGTACGCGCCGGGGGTGAGGCGGCCGATGTCCGTGCGGCGCAGGGCCTTCGCTCCGCCCGCCGTGGCCGACCAGAGCGCCTCGTCCGGGGTCATCCGCATGTCCCGTACGGCGAGCGCGATGCAGAACGGCACCGAGGACGTGAAGGACGAGCCGGGGTTGCAGTCCGTCGACAGGGCCACCGTCACGCCCGCGTCCAGCAGGCGGCGGGCGTCGGGCCACTCGGCGCGGGTGGAGAACTCGGCGCCGGGCAGGAGCGTGGCGACCGTACGGCTGTGCGCAAGCGCGTCCACGTCCGCGTCCGTCAGGTGGGTGCAGTGGTCGGCGCTGGCCGCGTCGAGTTCGACGGCGAGCTGTACGCCGGGGCCGTACGACAGTTGGTTGGCGTGGATGCGCGGCTGGAGGCCCTTCGCGCGGCCCGCGGTGAGGATCGCGCGCGCCTGGTCGCCGTCGAAGGCGCCCTTCTCGCAGAAGACGTCGATCCACCGGGCGTGCGGCGCGCAGGCGTCGAGCATCTCGCCGGTGACCAGGGCCACGTATGCGGCCGGGTCGTCGGCGTAGTCCGGGGAGACGATGTGCGCGCCGAGGTAGGTGACTTCGTCGGTGTGCGCGGCGGCGATGCGCAGGGCGCGTGCCTCGTCCTCGACCGTGAGGCCGTAGCCGGACTTCGTCTCCAGCGTGGTGGTGCCCTGGCGGAGAGCCTCGGCGAGGTAGCGGACGAGGCCCTCCTCCAGCTCCGCGTCCGTCGCGGCCCGTGTCGCCGCCACGGTCGTACGGATGCCGCCCGCCGAGTAACCGCGGCCCGACATCCGGGCGTTGAACTCCTGTGTGCGGTCGCCCGCGAAGACGAGGTGGGAGTGGGAGTCCACGAAGCCCGGGATCACCGCCCGGCCACCGGCGTCGACCCGATTGTCAGTGGCGGGTGCTTTGCTTGATTCACCGGTCCACGCGATGCGGTCGCCGTCGATGACGACGGCCGCGTCCTGGATCAGCCCGAGCGGAGAAGCGTCACCGAGGGAGGGATCGTTGGTGACCAGGCTGGCGATGTTGGTGATGACCGTGCTGCTCATGGGTTCCTCGTGGGTGGGACGGGGAGCGGGTGTCAGGTGCGCAGGGCTGCTACGGCGTCCGCAAGCGCCCGCGCCGCATCCGGTACGAGGGCGTGCGCCCCGTCGCGGACGACCTGTCGGCCACCCACGACCGTATGCCGTACGTCCGCTGCCGTCGCGGCGAATACGGCCGTCTCGGCGCCCAGCCGCGGCGGTGGGCCCGCGGTTCTGACCGAGTCCAGCGCGATCGTCGTGAAGTCGGCGAGCGCTCCGGGCTTCAGGGTGCCCGCGTCCTGCCAGCCGAGCGCGGCGTGCCCGGTGGCCGTGGCGGCCCGCAGCAGGGCCGCTGCCGTCCAGTGGCCGCGGGTGCGGGTGCGCAGCCGCTCGTTCAGCTCCATCGCGCGGGCCTCCTCGAGGAGGTCGATGACGGCGTGGCTGTCGGAACCGAGGCTGAGCGGGGAGCCCGCGGACTGAAGGGCTCTGGCCGGGCCGATGCCGTCGGCGAGGTCCCGTTCGGTGGTCGGGCACATGCAGGTGCCGGTGGACGTGGAGCCGATCAGCGCGATGTCCTCGTCCGTGAGGTGCGTGTTGTGGACCCCGGTGGTGCGTGGCCCGAGGACGCCGTGCTCGGCGAGGAGGCGGGTGGGGGTGCAGCCGTGGGCCTCCTGGCAGGCCTCGTTCTCCGCCGTCTGCTCCGAGAGGTGGACATGGAGCGGGGCCCGCCGCTCCTCGGACCAGCGCGCCACTGTCGCCAACTGCCCTGCGGGCACGGCCCGTACGGAGTGGACGGCCGCTCCGATCCGTGCGTGATCCCGTTCCTTGAGAACTGAACAGCGTTCGGCCCAGGCCTCGGCCGTACCGTCGGAGAAGCGGAGTTGGTGGGGGGTGGGGGGCTGCCCGAAGCCGGAGGAGAGGTAGGCGGTGTCGAGGAGGGTGATGCGGATACCGGCTTCGGCGGCGGCGGCGATGAGCGCCTCGCCCATGGCGTTGGGGTCGGTGTACGGGGTGCCGCCCGGCGCGTGGTGCACATAGTGGAACTCACCGACGGCGGTGATGCCGGCCAGCGCCATCTCCGCGTACACGGCACGGGCCAGTGCGTGGTAGGTGTCCGGGGTCAGCCGCTCGGCGACCGCGTACATGACCTCGCGCCAGGTCCAGAACGTGCCGGAGCCGACCTGGACGGTGCCGCGCAGGGCGCGGTGGAAGGCATGCGAGTGGGCGTTGGCCAGGCCGGGGAGGGTGAGTCCGCGCAGGATCTCGGCGCCGGGGGGCGGGGTGGCGACGCCAGTGCGCACGGCCGTGATGCGGCCGTCGGAGCCCGCGGCGGAGCCGCTCGGTGTCACGGTCAGGGTGACGCCTGGCTCGACGGCGCCGTCGAGCCAGGCGTGTTCCAGCCAGTACGTCCGGGTCACCGGCCCACCAGCCCTTCCAGTACGTCCGCGAGGGCGCTCACCCCGGCCAGGCAGTCGTCCTCGGCGGCGCGTTCGGCCGGGGAGTGCGAGACGCCCGTGGGGTTGCGTACGAACAGCATGGCGGTCGGGATGCTCGCTGCGAGGATCCCGGCGTCGTGTCCCGCTCCGGTGCCGAGGACGGGCACGGTCAGGTCGGTGTCCTTGCCGAGGATGCGGGCCAGTTCGTCGCGCAGCGCGTGGTCGAACTCCACGACGGGGGTGAACGACTCGCGGACGACGTCGAGTTCGACGCCCTGGCTGTCCGCGTGGGCGCGGGCCGCCTTCTCGATGCCGCCCACGACGGTGTCGAGGCGCTCCTGGTCGGCGGCGCGGGAGTCGAGCCAGCCGCGGACCCGGGAGGGGATGGCGTTGACGCCGCCCGGCTCGACGGCGATCTTGCCGAAGGTGGCGACGGCGCCCGCGCGTTCGGCCTCGCGGCGGGCGGCCAGGACGGTCTCGGCGTAGGACAGCATGGGGTCGTGGCGGTCGCCGAGCCGTGTCGTCCCCGCGTGGTTGGCCTCGCCGCGGAAGTCGAACCGCCAGCGCCCGTGCGGCCAGATGGCGCCGGCCACGCCCACGGGGTCGCCGCTCAGGTCGAGGGCCCGGCCCTGCTCGACGTGCAGTTCGACGAACGCGCCGATCCGGCCGAGCCGTTCGGGGTCGGCTCCGATGGCGTCGGGGTCGTATCCGGCGGCCTCCATGGCCCGCGGCAGGGTGACGCCGTCGGCGTCGGTCAGCCGGTGCGCCTGCTCGCGGGTGAGCTGCCCGGAGGTGAGCCGGGACCCGACGCAGGCGAGCCCGAACCGGGCGCCCTCCTCGTCGCCGAAGTTGACGATGGCGAAGGGCTTGGCGAACTCGACGCCGCGCGCCCGTAGTTCGTCGTAGGCGGCGAAGGAGGAGACCACGCCTAGGGGCCCGTCGAAGGCGCCGCCGTCCGGGACGGAGTCCAGATGGGACCCGGTGACGACGGCGTCCCCCGCGGCGGGGTCGCCGAGCCAGGCCCACTGGTTGCCGTTCCGGTCGACCTCGTAGGCGAGCCCGCGGGTCTCGGCCTGCTCCTCGAACCAGGCCCGGCAGTCGGCGTCGGCGCCGCTCCAGGCGAAGCGGCGGTAGCCGCCGGAGTCACGGCTGCGGCCGATCGGCAGCAACTGCGCCCACATGCTGTGGAAGGTCACGCGTCGTCACCCTCGCGCATCGGGACGCGCACGTCCCGCTCCTCGGCCACCGACTCGGCGATGTCGTATCCGGCGTCGACATGCCGGATGACGCCCATGCCCGGGTCGTTGGTGAGGACCCGGCGGATCTTCTCCCCGGCGAGCTTCGTGCCGTCGGCGACGGTCACCTGCCCGGCGTGCAGGGAGCGGCCCATGCCGACCCCGCCGCCGTGGTGGACGGACACCCACGAGGCGCCGGAGGCGACGTTCACCATCGCGTTCAGCAGCGGCCAGTCGGCGATGGCGTCCGAGCCGTCGAGCATGGCCTCCGTCTCGCGGTAGGGCGAGGCGACGGAGCCGCAGTCGAGGTGGTCGCGGCCGATGACGACTGGCGCGGTGAGTTCACCACTGGCCACCATGTCGTTGAACCGCTCGCCGGCCCGGTCCCGTTCGCCGTAGCCGAGCCAGCAGATCCGGGCGGGCAGGCCCTGGAAGTGGACGCGCTCGCCGGCCAGCTTGATCCAGCGCGCGAGGGACTCGTTCTCGGGGAACAGGTCGAGGATCGCCCGGTCGGTCCGGGCGATGTCGGCCGGGTCGCCGGACAGCGCCGCCCACCGGAAGGGGCCCTTGCCCTCGCAGAACAGCGGCCGGATATAGGCGGGTACGAAGCCGGGGAAGGCGAACGCCCGGTCGTATCCGGCGAGTTGGGCCTCGCCGCGGATGGAGTTGCCGTAGTCGAAGACCTCGGCGCCCGCGTCCTGGAAGCCGACCATCGCCTCGACGTGCCGGGCCATGGACTCCCGGGCGCGGGTGGTGAATCCGGCCGGGTCCTTGGCGGCGCTGTCGGCCATGTCCTCGAAGGCGACGCCGGTCGGCAGGTACGACAGCGGGTCGTGGGCCGAGGTCTGGTCGGTGACGATGTCGATGGGGGCGCCCATGGCCAGCAGTTGCGGGACGAGGTCGGCGGCGTTGCCGAGGACGCCGATGGACAGCGGGCGGCGGGCGTCGCGTGCCTCGACGGCCAGTTGGAGGGCGTGGTCCAGGGAGTCGGCCTGCACATCGAGATACCGGTGCTCGATGCGGCGCTCGATGGCGCGCGGGTCGCAGTCGATGCAGAGCGCGACGCCGTCGTTCATGGTGACGGCGAGCGGCTGGGCGCCGCCCATGCCGCCCAGGCCCGCGGTCAGGGTGATCGTGCCGGCCAGCGAGCCGCCGAACTTCTTCGCGGCGACGGCGGCGAAGGTCTCGTAGGTGCCCTGGAGGATGCCCTGGGTGCCGATGTAGATCCAGGAACCGGCGGTCATCTGCCCGTACATGGTCAGGCCGAGGGCCTCCAAGCGGCGGAACTCCTCCCAGGTCGCCCAGTCGCCGACCAGGTTGGAGTTGGCGATCAGGACCCGCGGCGCCCACTCGTGGGTCTGCATCACGCCGACGGGGCGGCCGGACTGGACGAGCATCGTCTCGTCCTGCTTGAGGGTGCGCAGGGTGCGGACCATCGCGTCGAAGGAGCGCCAGTCGCGCGCGGCCTTGCCGGTGCCGCCGTAGACGACGAGCTTGTCGGGATGCTCGGCGACCTCCGGGTCGAGGTTGTTCTGGAGCATCCGCAGGGCGGCTTCCTGCTGCCATCCCAGGGCGCTCAGTTCCGTACCGCGCGGCGCTCGAACGGGCCGGGGTCCTGACATGGTCTGCCTCCCGATGGACACCCCGCACACCCGACGGCGCGCAGGACAAGTGCAGTCGTTATTCACATCCTGGCCACCTGAATAGACCTAGTCAATACCTTCGGGTGCCAGCGGTGCGGCGACGGGGGATGTTTGGCTGGATGCATGACCGCAGAAGGCGACACGAGAGCGGGGGCGCGGTGACGATGAGGGACGACGGGACGGGCACGACGGCCGAGACCGGGCACGCGGCGCAGGCGGACAGCGGGCGCGCGGCACGGCGGGACGAGGCCGTACGCGGCGCGGTCGCCCAGGGCCTGGTGGGAGCGGAGGCGCCCCTGGTCGGGCTGCTGGACATCACGGGGATACGGGACTCCGCGGCGGAGCTGCGCGCGGCGTTCGACGCGGTGGTCCCCGCGGGCACGCCGGTGCTGCACGCCTTCGCGGTGAAGGCGTCACCGCTCGTACCGGTGCTGCGACTGCTGAGCGAGGCCGGGCTCGGCGCGGAGGTGGCCAGCCCCGGCGAGCTGGCGCTGGCCCGCGCGGCCGGGGTGGCGCCGCGGCGGACCGTCCTCGACTCGCCCGCCAAGACGGCGGCGGAGCTGCGCGAGGCGCTGGCCCTGGGCATCGCCGTGAACGTGGACAGCCCGCAGGAGTTGGCGCGGCTGGACGCCCTGGTCTCCGCGACCCGCACGGACTCCCCTCTCGGGGTCCGGGTGAATCCGCAGATCGGGGCCGGTGCGATCGAGGCGCTGTCGACGGCGACGGCCACGTCCAAGTTCGGGGTGGCGCTGCGCGACGAGGGCGCGCGCGCCTGGGTGGTGCGCGCGTTCGCCGAGCGGCCCTGGCTGACGCGGCTGCACGCGCACTCCGGTTCGCAGGGCGTGCCGCTGACGCTGATGGCGCGGGGCATCGCGGAGACGTACGCGCTCGCCGAGGAGATCAACCGGCACGTGGGGCGGCGGCAGATCGACACGATCGACATCGGCGGCGGGCTGCACGTGAACTTCACCTCCGAGGCCACGACACCCACGTACGCGCAGTACGCGCGCCTGCTCACGGAGACGGTGCCGGGGCTGTTCGACGGGCGGTACGGGCTGGTCACCGAGTTCGGGCGGTCGCTGCTGGCCAAGCACGGGACGCTGGTGGCGCGCGTGGAGTACGCCAAGAGCGCGGGCGGCCGGGCCGTCGCGGTCACGCACGCGGGCGTGCAGGTGGCCACCCGCACGGTGTACGCGCCGGCGTCCTGGCCGCTGCGGATCGCTGCGTACGACGCGCAGGGGCGCCCGAAGGAGGGGCCCGAGGTGGTGCAGGACGTGGCGGGACCGGCGTGCTTCGCGGGCGACCTGCTGGCCGAGGGGTACCGGCTGCCGCTGCTGGCGCAGGGCGACCACGTGGCGGCGCTGGACACCGGGGCGTACTACTTCGCGCACCACTACGCGTACAACTCCCTGGCGCGGCCGGGGGTGTACGGCTACGCGCGGGACGCGAGCGGGGAGATGCGGTTCGCTCTCGTACGGGAGCCGCAGACGGTCCAGGAGATCGTGGCGGAGTCGGGCGGAGGGCACGCGGACGCGCTGACGGCCCTGTGACCTCGTCCGTGGGCAACTGCCCCGTATCGGTCGGCGCTCCTCGTCCGCGCTCCCCAACGCCCTTGTGGCGGAGGCTAATCGACTCACTCTAGTTACCCGGCGCATGTTCCACTGGAAAATGCCAGAAGCCTCACTCCCTCGCACACACGTTGCGTAGCCTCTGCGTCACTCAGCCGTACCCGAGGTGGGGAGGGGAGCGACGGTGCCCGGAATCGACGAGTGCCTGCTGGAAGCCATGCGACTGCCCGGTGCCCGGGGCGCCGCGGTGGTCGACTGGACCAGCGGGCTCGCCCTGGGCACGGTCGGGGACTCCCCCGGCGGTGACCATGAGCGGACGGCGGCGGAGGCGGCGGAGCTGGCCCGGCTGGCCGCCGAGCACCGCGCATTCGCCCCGGAGGGCGATGCCGACTGGTCCGAGAACGCGTGCCCGGTCGAGGACCTGATCATCGCCAACCGGGACAGCTACCACCTGCTGCGGTTCGTCCCGACGACCTTCGACAGCAGCGTCTTCCTGCATCTGTGGCTGGCCCGCGAGGAGGGCAATCTGGCCCTCGCCCGGATACGGCTCGGCGAGATGGCCGGACGGCTGGTGCTGGGATGACGCCGGTCGGCGCACCTCCGCCCCGCCTGCCCACCCGGGAGCGGACCCGCATCCCGGGCGGCGGCCTGTCCCCCATGCTCAGCCGCCTCGCCGAGGAACGGGCCACCGGGGTGCTGATGCGCGAGGGCGGCATGCTCCATCTGTCCGAGGGCCAGGTGGTGTACGCCGAGAGCCCCGCGACCCCGGGCCTCGACGCCCTGCTCATGGCCCGCGGCACGCTCGACGAGGACGGCTGGCGGGAGGCGTTCGTGCAGGCCGGGGAGCGGCGGCGGGTGGGGCGGTTCCTGATCGACAGCGGCCGTATCGGCGAGGGCGCGCTGGAACTGTGCCATCTGGGCGCGCTGTTCGACGCGGCGTACTTCGTCCTCGGCCCGAGCAGCGCCCCGGTCCGCTTCCACTACGGCGAGGCGCACTGGCTGGGCCCCGTGCATCCGGTCCCGGTCGCCGCGCTGGAGCGCGAGACACTGCGCCGCCGCGAACTGCTCCACGCGATCTGGCCCGACCCGACGACGGACGACGCCCCGCTCGTGCGTACCGCCCGCAGCTCGGGACGGACGGTCACCCCCCGCCAGGGCGCGGTGCTCGACCGGATCGACGGAGTACGCACGGCGGCGGACATCTCACGCTCCCTCGGCCGCCCCGCCTTCCACACGCTGGTGGACGTACGGCGCCTGGCCGCGGCGGGCGTCATCGCGGCCGGGACGTACGGCGTCGCGGCCGGGACGTACGGCGGGCAGCGGCAGCCGTCGGCCGGAGTCGCGGACCACGACCCGGCGGTGCCCGCCCCCGGCGAGGCGCTGCCGCCTCCCTACGCCGACGACCCCCACATCACGTTGCTGAAGAGGCTCAGGGATGCGCTGGAGGCCCTTTGACCGGATCGAACGGCAACGCCTTGCCGAGAGGAGACCCCTGATGGACGCGGAGCCCGAGATCCTGGCCGAACTCCACCGCCTCCGAGCCCGTATCCCGCAGTTGACCGGCGCGCTCGCCGCCAGCGTCGACGGACTCGTCCTCGCCCAGGACACTCCGGGCATCGAGGCGGAGGGCATCGCCGCGCTCACGGCCGCCGCCCTCGGCGTCGCCCTGCGGATGACCGACGCCACCGGCCGGGGCGACCTCCGCGAACTGCTCGTCCGCGGTACCGACGGCTATGTGGCCACCTACGCGGCGGGCCGCGGCGCCGTCCTGACGCTACTGGCCCAGGACCGCGTCAACGTCGGCCGACTGCACCTGGAGGGCCGCCGGGCGAGTACCCGCATCGGCGAACTGGTCGACGAAGCGGCCCGGAGCGAGCCCTCGCCGCAGTCCCGCACCGCACGGACCCCCACGCACGCGCCCTCCGGGACCACTCCTTTGCCGACCCGCACCCCGCGCACCCCCGCGCGCCCCCGACCGGCTGCCAACACACGCACCACCACCGAAAGTTGAAAGGACACACCCCGATATGTCCAACACCGAAACCGCGTTGAAAGAGGCGCTCTCCTCCATCGAGGGCGCGACCGGAGTCGCCCTGGTCGACTACACCAGCGGCATGGCCCTGGGCACGATGGGCGGCAGCAAGACCTTCGACCTGACGGTCGCGGCGGCCGGCAACACCGATGTCGTACGGGCCAAGTTGCGCACCATGGAGCACCTGGGGCTCAAGGGGCAGATCGAGGACATCCTGATCTCGCTGACCGACCAGTACCACCTGATCCGGCTGCTCACCGGCCGCGGCGGCAACGGCCTGTTCCTCTACCTGGTCCTGGACTCCAAGCGCGCCAACCTGGCGATGGCGCGGCACCAGTTGAAGAAGATCGAGCAGGACCTGGAGATCTGACCCTCCGCCCCATCACGGCGGCGCGGCCCGACCGGGCCGCGCCGCGAACGGGCGGTAAGTACGGCGGGACGGAGGCGACGCCCGGTCGTGCTGCCGGAGTTCATTCGCAGTGCATCGGCCTTCAGGCCGGTGGTGAAGCGAATCTGACAGTGGCGACGCGGAGCGTCGCAGACTCAGGTCCGGCGCTGCCGGACACCGCGGTTCTTCGCCTGCGGCGCGGAGCACCGTGAGGGCTTCTCGCGGCGGAGCCGGGCGGTGCTCACACCGGCCGGTTCTGCTGTTCGATGTACTGCCTGACCACAGAGAGCGGGGCACCGCCGATGGTTTTGGCGAAGTAGGACCCGGACCAGAGCTTGTTGGCCCGCCAGTAGTGGCGCACCAGGTCGGGAAACTCCTGACGCGGGCGGCGGGAGGAGACGCCCTTGAGGGAGTTGACCAGCTTGGTCACGGCGACCTCGGGCGGGAAGTTCACCAGCAGGTGGACGTGGTTGCCCTCGCCGTTGAACTCCACCAGGTCGCACTCGAAGTCCGTACACACCGACCGCATGATCTCCTCCATCCGCCTCAAGTGGGCACGGGTGAACACCTTGTGTCGGAACCTGGTCACGAAGACCAAGTGCACATGCATCACGAAAGCACAGTGCCGACCAGTTCTGATCTCCTGCATCTCGCTCATGACCCG
>NZ_JAMWMR010000031.1 GCF_023887685.1 Streptomyces macrolidinus
TGCCAGGGCCAGCGCGTTCACCGCCTGACCGCGGTCCTCGCTGTCGGCCATGTCGGCCATGTCGGCCAGCCAGGGCAGCGCCGCGAAGCCGGCCGAGTAGACGCTGCCCTGATGGCACAGCGCCGACCACAGGTCGCTCCACAGCTCGGGCTTCGGTTCCGAGGCGATCCGGTCCAACAACATGGGTATGTCTTGCGCGGAGCCGTAGGCATGGCTGAGTCGCGACCAATCCGTCATGCCGGGATCCAACCAGCCAGAACAGCAACAGCCGCGGGGCGAATCCCGCGTGCCCCCCTTCCGCTGCCAGGAGAATCGCCATGACCACCACGTTCCGTCCCGACTTCGGGCTCACCGCGCAGGACTACGGTCGCCACCGTGCCGGATTCCCGCCGCAGATCGTCGCTCATCTGTACCGGCACGGCATCGCCTTCCCCGGCAAGGACGTGCTCGACCTCGGGACCGGTACCGGCGCCCTTGCCCGGCTGTTCGCGCGTGCCGGGGCGCGGGTGACCGGTCTGGACCCGGCGAAGCCGCTGCTCGAGCAGGCTCGGGAGCTGGACAGGGAAGCCGGAGTGGAGATCGACTACCGGGTGGGCACGGCGGAGTCGACGGGGCTGCCGGACGAGTCGTACGACGTGGTGAGCGCCGGTCAGTGCTGGCACTGGTTCGACGCGCCGAAGGCCGCCGCCGAGGTGCGGCGGCTGCTGCGGCCCGGCGGCCGGGCCGTCATCGCCCACTTCGACTGGCTGCCGCTGCCGGGCAACGTGGTCGAGGCGACCGAGGAGCTGATCCTCTCCGCCAACCCGGCCTGGACGATGGGCGGCGGCACCGGCCTGTACCCGCGCTGGCTGACCGACCTGGCGACCGCGGGCTTCACCGGTATCGAGACCTTCTCCTTCGACCTCGCCGTGCCGTACTCGCCCACGGCGTGGCGGGGCCGGATCCGGGCCAGTGCCGGAGTCGCCGCCGCCCTGCCGCCGGACGAGGTGGAACGGTTCGACGACGCCCTCGGCCGGGTGCTGCGCGACCGCTTCCCCGGTGAGGTTCTCGACGTCCCGCATCGCACCTGGGCCGTTGTGGCCACCCGCGGCGAGGACTGACGCGTCCGACCGGCGCGCAGGCTTGGTTGACCTTCACCTTGGGGGAAGCCACAGCATCGGTGGGGCCGGGCGAAGCGCTCGGTACGAGGAAGGGGCGGGGCATGGGGCTGCTGACCATCGGGGCGTTCGCGAAGGCGTCCCGGCTGTCGCCGAAGGCACTGCGGCTGTACGACGAACTCGGTCTGCTGGCCCCCGCTCGCGTCGACCCGGTCACCGGCTATCGCCTCTACGCGCCGGAGCAGTTGGACCAGGCCCGACTGGTCGCCTGGCTCCGGCGGATCGGGATGCCGCTGGCCCGTATCCAGTACGTCTGCACGCTGGAGGCGGGCCCGGCGGCTCGCGAGGTCCGCGCGTACTGGGCCGCGGTCGAGGCCGACACCGCCGCGCGGCGGGACCTGGCCACCTTCCTCATCGACCATCTGACCTGGAAGGACCCCCTCATGACCGCGACCGCGAAGCCCCTGGGCATCCGTTACGCCGCGCTGTCCGACACCGGGCTCGTCCGTGAGAGCAACCAGGACACCGCCTACGCGGGCTCCCGGCTGCTCGCCGTCGCCGACGGGTTCGGCAGCGCGGGGGCACCCGCGAGCGCCGCAGCCGTCGACGCACTCAAGCGTCTGGAGACCGAGAGCATCCCGGCAGGCGATCTCCTCAACGTCCTGGAGGACGCCGTCGAACAGGCCGGGCGAGCCGTGCGGGGCGTCGCCGGGGCCGGAGCATGGCCGAAGGGTGCCGGTACGACCCTCACGGCGATGCTCTGGACCGGTTCGCATCTGGCCCTCGTCCACATCGGTGACTCGCGCGTCTACCTGCTGCGCGACGGGGAGTTGTTCCAGATCACCCATGACCACACCCTGGTGCAGTCGATGATCGACGAGGGGCGCCTCACCCCGGAGGAGGCCGCCTCGCATCCCCAACGGTCCCTGTTGGTACGGGGCTTGGGCGAGGGCGCCGACGGCACCCCCGAACTGCGCCTCCAGGACGCCCTGTCGGGAGACCGGTATCTGCTCTGTTCCGACGGTCTGTCCACCGTCGCGCCGACCGAGGAGATCCGCCGGGTGCTCACCGAGAGCGGCGAGCCCGACCGGGCGGTCCGCGAACTGATCGCCCTCGCCAACGAGTCCGGTGGCCCCGACAACGTCAGTTGCGTGGTCGCCGATGTCGTGGAGCCGAGGCAGTGCACGTACAGGAACGTGGAGGCGATCTGATCGCGGCTCCCCGTCACGAGGAGAGCGTCAGGTCCGTGGTGATCGTCTCCCACAGGGCGTCGAACCACTTCTGGGACTGGTCCACGAACGCCGCGTCCCGTCGGCCGGTGCGGCGTTCGAAGGAGAAGAGGAGGGACTTGGCGCCCAGGGTGTCGTACATCTCCAGCGTCCGGCTCTCCACCTGTTCCTCGCGCTTGGTGAGCATGTAGTACGCGAGCAGCGCCTCCGTTCCGTTGAGGAGGTACAGCTTCACCGGCGGGGTGAACGGCAGCGCGCGGAACGTCACACGGACGTCGATGTCGTGCGAGGAGCGCAGGAGTTGGAGGTTGTGGCGCAGGACATGGCCCTGTGCGTTGCGCTGGTCCAGCCAGCGCTTGTGGACCGGGGCGTCCTCGCCTCCCGCGTCGACCGGGACGGGGAACGCCAGGTTGATGTCGCGGGACGGAAGCAGGATGCGGACGTCGATCGACACCGGGCGGATCCTGCCCTCGTGGATCAGCCGTACCGGTTCGCCCAGTGCCAGGGTCAGCGTCTCGGCGGTCAGACAGGCGGCGTCGATGCGCACATGCGGCGCGGCGAACGCCGCCGTGACTCTCGGCGCGAGCCCGACCAGCGGCGACTGAGGCTCGTCCCTCGTCGGCCGGGGTTCGGCGATCCGGGGCGGGCTGCCCTTGCTGACATCGCTGAGCAGGCCGTCCCCCTGGAGGACGCGCAGGGCCTGGCGGACCGCGCCGCGCTCCACCTTGAACTCCTCGGCGAGTTCGGCCTGGGTCGGCAGGCGGTCGCCCGTCTTCAGGTCGCCGGTACGAATACGGGTCCGCAGGGCGTCGGCGATGTCCTCGGGCGAGAACCTTCCGCTGCCGTTCACTGCACCGTTCTCCTCCTGGGCCACGCCTCTGACGCTACAACCAGCCTGTATCCGTGGGGAGTTGTGGAGTCAGGGTTGGCGCAGACGGACCACGTCGCGGACCGGCCGATTCGGTGGTCCCGATGCCACGCGTCCGCACGGCGCCTTCAACTTGGCGCCATCTTGGGATAGTTCCGTGAAAGGTGGTTATGAGACATGTGGACGCGGAGATAAGTACGGGGAGTTGGTCGCCGACTTCTGCCAGGTCCCGGATGTACTGCCGACGAGGCTCCCTTCCAGAGGGGAGCCGGGAGCCCCGCCGGTCCGCGTCCTGCCGCACCACCACAACTGAATCGCTCGAATCGCTCGAATCGCTACGGATGAACGGCACCAGGACAGCGGCCACCCACGCGCGCGGAAGGAGTACCCCCACCCCTCCCACGAGCCGCGAGGCTCAGAACATGTCCGGGCACCACGGTCGCCTGGACGTACGCAGCAGGGCGTCGGCGACCACGGCGGCGCCCTCTTGCTGTTCCCGCACCCGCCCGAGCGCCGCGAGCCGCACGGCGGACTCGTCGCCCAGCCACAGGGCGCCCAACTCGCCCACGGGCAAGGTCAATTGGGCGTCCTGGCCGGTCCGCGTGCACCGCGCGCCGTCCGGCCCGGCCTCCAGGAGATAGCGGCCCCCGGTCAGGCCCGCCTCGTCCACCACGTCCAGTACGAGCGTGCCCGAGGTCGCGTACGTCCGTGCCTCCAGGGCCCGTGGGACGTCCAGGACGCGTACCCACAGCCAGTCGGCGTAGGTGGTGAGGCGAGCGGCGCGCGGGTCGGGCAGGAGGTGCGGCAGCAGGTCGTCCGGGGCGCGGTAGCCCGACTTCACCGTGGTGATCCAGTCGATGGAGCACAGGTAGTGCCACAGGGCGCGCTCGGCGGCCGGGCTCGTGGCGATCAGGCCCTTGACGGTCGCCGTGTTCCGGGGCCGCTTGTCGTCGTTCCAGCGGTCGTCGCACACATAGGCGGCGAGCCCCTCGACCTCGCCGGAGGCGCCGCGGTGGACGGCGTAGAAGGGCTCGCTCCAGGGCGTGCGGGCCAGGCGGATCTCGCCCGTGTTCACCCGCCACCAGCGGTCGTCGCGGTTGATGGCGCCGGGCTGCGTGCTCCGCAGGCGTTCGAAGAGTTCGGGGCCGAGCTTGCGGACCTCGGCGGGGTCCACGAGGTCGATCCGGCCGCCGTCGTCCGGGACGGGGCGGTGGCGGTCGAGGCCGGTGCGCGGGACGTCGATGGTCCACTCGGCGGCATGCGTGGCCGGGCCGAAGCCGTAGCGGCCGTAGATCGGGTACTCGGCGGCGATGAGCGTCGCCACGACATCGCCGCGCTCCTTCGCGGCGGCGAGGTCGAGCGCCATCATGCGCGTGAGCAGGCCCCGGCGGCGGTGCGTGGCGGTGACCGTGACGTTGCTGATCGCATCGGCCGGGACGGGCCTGCCGCCGACCGCGGTCAACTCCTGCGCGAAGGAGCGGAACGTCGCCACACAGCGGCCGTCGTCGAAGGCGCCGAGGGTACGGGAGGGGACGAGATAGCTGCCGCGGTCGGCGAACTCGGCCTCGGTGGAGGCCGAGGAACGCAGGAACCCGGTGTTGAGGGCGCGGGTCCAGTCGGGGATGTCGCCCTCGGTGACGGGGCGTACGTCGATGTCGTGGGTGCGACGGCTCATGGGGTCACGCTAGACGTACGCCACGGGCCTGTCGCGGGGGTTTCGCGGCGCCACCGGGCCGCGAAACCCCTGGCCAGGCAGGTTCTGGAACGCCTAGGTCCTAGAACACCGCCCGTATCTCCCCCACCTCACGGCCGCCGCCCAGCAGGGGTGCCTTGCCGATCCGTTCCAGCACCGGGCCCTCGACGCCCAGCAGGGGCAGGGCGCGCGCCAGTACCGGGCCGAGCGCGCGGACCGCGCCGTCGTCCACCTTGAAGGCCAGGGCCCGGCCGTCCGGCAGGGCCACCGCCTGGACGGCCTCCGCGCCCATCTTCGACAGGGCGCCGGGGATCTCGCGCATCAGCCAGGTGTCGGGGCGGCGCGTGCCCGCCACGTACTCGGGGTGCGCGCGCATCGCGTCGGCCACGCGGCGCTCCGCCGTGCCCGGCGCCGCGAGGACGAAGGAGCGGAAGGCGCGGGCCAGGCCGACGAGGCTGATCGCCATCAGCGGGGCGCCGCAGCCGTCCGTACCGACCGCCGTCACAGGCTCCCCGGCGGCCTCCTCCACCACGGAGTGGATCAACCGCTGCAGCGGGTGGGCGGGGTCGAGGTAGGAGTCCAGCGGCCAGCCGCGCAGCGCGCACGCCGCCAGCATCGCCGTGTGCTTGCCGGAGCAGTTCATGGTGACCCGCTCACGTACGGCGCCCGAGGCCAGGTACGCCTCGGCCTCCGTCGGGTCCAGCGGAAGGTCCGGCGGGCACTGGAGCTGCGCCTCGGTGAGGTGATGCTCCGCGAGCAGCGTGCGCACCAGGTCCCGGTGGAAGGCCTCGCCCGAGTGGCTCGCGGCGGCGATCGCCAGCCGCTCCCCGGTCAGCTCCAGGCCTGCCCGCAGCACACCGGCCGCCTGCATCGGCTTGTTGGAGGAGCGCGGGAAGACCGGCGCCGTCGCGTCCCCGAGTGCCGTCTCCACGCTGCCGTCGGCGGCCAGCACGACGAGGCTGCCCCGGTGGCGCCCTTCGACGAACCCGGAGCGTACGACCTCGGCGAGGACCGGGGGGACGGCGGACGGAGCGGACGGGGTGGTGATCTGGACAGCGGTGGACATGGGCGGTGGCCTTCGGGTCGACGGGGGGACCCGCCCGGCGCTTCCTGGCCCGGTGGGATCCCACCGGGCTCGGCACCGCGTACGGCCCGGGGGCGCCACCGGGCCGTAAGGCGCCAGGGTTCCGGGGCCGCCGTGCGCGCTGGTGGGCCCCGGGTTCGCCGGAGCCCACCACGTCACATGAGCAGGTCGTCTACTTGTGCTTCTCCTTCACGGTACCTGCGCGCGATTTCGGCACTGCAGTCGTCCGCCGTGCGCTGCAACCGCTGCCGCCGCCGGGACGCCTGCTGCTCGTAGGCCACGAGACGGCCCAGGCCCGCGGCCAACTCCTCGTCCGTGCGCGCCAACAGGTCGGACAGCTCGACCTCGGCGAGCATCTCCGCCGCCAGCCGCCGGTACTCCTCACCGCGCGGTGTGCCGAGCGTCACATGACGGGCGGAGGAGCGCTGCCGGGCCGGAGTGTCCGCGAGGATCTCCGAGAGCCGCTCCACGACCCCCTCCGAGGCGGCCCGTCCGCCGCGCCGGGCCAGTTCGGCCCGCAGGATGTCGATACGGCCCTGGAGCAGCCGCCGTACGTAGCTGAGGTCGGCCTCGTCCCGCTGGGCGTCCCGGCGCAGCGTGCGCAGCTCGGCCAGGCGCAGCGAGGACAAGCCGTCGTCCTCGGGAGGGTCCGCGGGCAGGCAACTGTCCGTACGCTGCACGGGCGGACGGATCTCGCCCGCGCTGCCCACGGACGTGCCCACGGACGGCCGGATCTCCCCCGTACTGCCCGTGCAAGCGGGCGCCACGACCCCGGGCGGCAGCCCGGTACTCGGTGTGCTCATGTACCTCTCAACCGTCCCCTCGACCGGCGCGGCACCCCACGGATACGCCGCAACACACGCATCGTGCCACCGTGAGTGGCCGTTGTGTGACCGAGTGCCCCCGATCAGCCCCAGATGGGGGCGTTATGGACCAATGAGGACGCGTCCGGAAGAGAACCGGAAGAGAACCGGGCGGCAACACGGGGCACAGAGGCATCACCGATGCACAACGAGCCCGCGCGCATCAGGGAGTGGCGCCTTGGAGGGACCGGGGTTGCGTCGGCCCCTTTCGGGCGCCTCGGGGGCGCACGGCATCATGGTCCCCATGCGAGCGGTGGTGCAGAGGGTGGACGGCGCGAGCGTCGTCGTGGACGGCGAGACGGTCGGCGAGATCAGCGGCGAGGGGCTGTGCGTCCTCGTCGGGGTCACGCACGAGGACACCAAGGAGAAGGCGGCCCAGCTCGCCCGCAAGCTCTGGTCGATCCGGATGCTGCACGACGAGAAGTCCTGCTCCGACATCGACGCACCGCTCCTCGTGATCAGCCAGTTCACGCTCTACGGGGACGCCCGCAAGGGCCGTCGGCCCACCTGGAACGCGGCGGCTCCGGGCGAGGTCGCCGAGCCGCTGGTGGAGGAGGTCGTGGCGCAGCTCCGCGCGCTGGGCGCGACGGTCGCGACGGGCCGGTTCGGTGCGCGGATGCGGGTGGGGCTGACGAACGACGGCCCGTTCACGGTGCTGCTGGAGATCTGAACCGCCAGGCCCGGCCAAACGACAGACCCTAGGGCCTCTCGTTTGGATCATGCCGGGCTCGCGGGTCCTGGCACCGCACCTCGCCGCGTTGTCGTCGGTTGGCAGGGCTCCGCCCTGCCGCCCTCCTCCGCCTTGCGATGCACGGCACCAGGGCCCGCTCCCTGATCCGGCCTGATCCAAACGAAAGACCCTAGGGCTCGACGATCACTTCCTGGGCCGCCGCCGTGGTGTCCGCGAGGAGGCGGGCGTCGACCGGGACGTTCCGCTTGACCAGGGCGAGGGCGACCGGGCCCAGCTCGTGATGGCGTACGGAGGTCGTCACGAAGCCGACCTTGCGGCCCTCGGGGCCCTCGTCCGCGAGGCGCAACTCCGCGCCGTGCGGCGGCAGATGGACCTCGCTGCCGTCGAGGTGGAGGAAGACCAGACGGCGCGGGGGCTTGCCGAGGTTCTGGACCCGGGCGACCGTCTCCTGCCCGCGGTAGCAGCCCTTCTGGAGGTGAACGGCCGTACCGATCCAGCCCAGTTCGTGCGGGATGGTGCGGTGGTCGGTCTCGAAGCCGAGGCGGGGGCGGTGCTGTTCGACGCGCAGCGCCTCGTAGGCGAGGAGTCCGGCGGCGGGGCCGTGCTCCTCGGCGTACGCCTCCAGGTCCGTACGCGGAAGGAAGAGATCGCGGCCGTACGGCGTCTCGCGGACGAGGACGTCCGCCGGGACCTCGGTGATCGAACCGGCCGGCAGATGCACCACCGCGAACTCGCCCGTGCGGTCGGCGACTTCGACGCGGTAGAAGAACTTCATCGACTCCAGGTACGCGAGCAGCGCGTCCTGGGTGCCGGGCTCGACATGGGCCCAGACCGTCTCGCCGTCGTCGACCAGGTACAGCGCGTGCTCGACGTGGCCGTGCGCGGACAGGACGAGGGCCTCGGTGGCCTGGTGCGGGGGGAGTTCGCTGACGTGCTGGGTGAGCAGGAGATGCAGCCAGCTCAGCCGGTCGGCGCCGCTGACGGTGATGACGCCCCGGTGCGAGAGGTCCACGAACCCGGCGCCCTCGGCGAGGGCGCGCTGCTCGCGGAACAGGTCGCCGTAGTGGGCGGCGACGCCTTCGTCCACGCCCTCGGCGGGGACGGCGCCGGGCAGGGACAGCAGGGGACTCTTCATGGATCCAAGCCTACGACGGGGTAGTTGAACTCTTGGGGGAGCAGTCCTGGCACCGGCCGAAGATCGCGAAGTGCTTCATGTCCGTGTCGAAGCCGAAGGTCTCGCGCAGCTTGGCGGTGAACTCGGCGGCCACCGAGAGGTCGGCCTCGATGACGGCCGTGCAGTCGCGGCAGACCAGGTGGATGTGATGGTGCCGGTCCGCGAGGTGGTACGTCGGGGCGCCGTGCCCCAGATGCGCGTGACTGACCAGCCCCAGCTCCTCCAGCAGCTCCAGGGTCCGGTAGACGGTGGAGATGTTGATCCCGGACGCGGTCTTGCGCACCTCGCCGAGGATGTCGTCGGGGGTCGCGTGCTCCAGCGTGTCCACGGCTTCGAGCACGAGTTGCCGCTGGGGGGTCAGCCGGTAGCCGCGCTGCCGCAGATCACTCTTCCAGTCGGTGCTCACCACAGGCCCAGTGTAGGAGGGCCGGGTGCGGTCGGCGTCCCGTTGCCCGGCACCGGTTCTTCACCGCACCCCGAAGCTGCGGAACGAATACTGTCGGCACAGCTACCCGGCCCTCGATGCAGAGGAATCTCCCGTGACCGCTCAGCACCCGGAACCGCGCCCCGAGCCGCTGCTTCCCATGCCTGCGCTCACGCCCGAGGCACTGCGTACCGCGGTCGAGAGGCTGACACCGAGCCGCGTACCGGCGTTCGTACAGGATCTCGTCGAGGCGACGACCAACGCGCAGCAGACGCAGTCGCTCGCGCCGCTGCGCGCCTTCGTCCATACCTGGGGAGTGTTCGTCGCGATCCAGCGGTATCCCTCCCGCGCGGCACACCTGCGTCGACTGGAGGAACTGATCAGCGCGGGCGTCGAGGATCCGACGGACGCCATCGCCGAGATCCGGCGGATCCACGCCGAGGCCGAGGCGGAGGCCGGTCTGTGAGCGACTGGAAGTGGGACTACAGCCCGAGCGAGGAGCACCTGACCGCAGGACTCCCGGTCGGCGTGGTCACAGAGGTGGAACGCATCGCCACCGAACTCGCCGCCCTCGGGCATGACGCCGAGACTGCGGGCACCCGTCCTGAGGGGAAGCCCGGCGGGCTCCGGAACTTCCCCGTCTTCGGCGGACGCGGCTTCATCCAGTGCCTCGCGGTCCCCCGGCACGAGTGCGTCTACGTCTGCGCCATCGTCTGGACCGGGTGAGCGAAGGCCTTACTTGAAGAACGCGATGCCGTCGTCCGGGAGGTCGTCCGGGAGGGCCTTGGCCCAGCGTTCGACGTCTTCCGGGGTGACGGCCTTCTTGAGCTGGGCCGACATGTAGGGGCGGAGCGGGACCTCGGGGGTCTGCTTCTCGCCGACCCACATGAGGTCGCCCTTCACATAGCCGTACAGACGCTTGCCGCCGGTGTACGGGCCCGAGGCGGCCGTGCGGGCGACGGCGTCCGTCGCGAGGTCGATCTGCGGCTTCTTGTGCGCCAGCTCGCCGTACCAGACCTCGACGACCCCGTCGTTGCGGACCATGGTGACCTCGACCTTGCGGTCGGCGTCGATCCGCCAGTAGCCGGACTCGCTCTCCAGCGGCCTGACCTTGTTGCCCTCGTTGTCCAGCACCCAGGTGCGGGAGTGGTACTCCAGGAAGTCCCGGCCGTCGTGGGTGAAGGAGACCTCCTGCCCGAAGTTGCACTTCTCGGCACCGGGGAAGTCGTGCACGCCCGCACCCGCCCAGTTGCCGAGCAGGAAGGCGAGGGGGACCAGGTCCTTGTGGAGGTCGGACGGGATCTCGATCATGAGCGGAGCTTTCCTGGGTGGATGGTCAGCGCTGGCCCTGGTACAGCTTCTTCATGGTCAGGCCGAAGAAGGCGAGAACGCCGACGCAGACCAGGACCAGCAGGGTTTCGAAGAAGATCTCCACGGGTGCTCCTTGAGCGAGGGTGGGCATACGACAGGGCCGGAGCCCAGCTTACGCGGCCGGGCTCCGGCCCTCGTGGCGAGGTCTCAGTCCAGCAGTTGCCTCTGGAGCACGACCGTCTGCTGGAACGGGATCTGCTCCGCCCCGCCCTTGCGGGACTGCACGATCAGCGCGATCACGTCACCGGAGGTGAGGTAGGCGTGCCGGACCTGCTCGGCGCCGTACGGCTTCGTCTCGACATACGTGCTCAGCACGACCCCCTTGCTCGCGGACTCGGGGAACGACTGGTCCATCTTGGTCGCGGGTGACCCGCGCAGGAGGTGCGGAGGCTCGTTGAAGCCGGAGAACTCGGACCGCTGCAACCCGTCCGCGGCCCTGCCGTTCTCGAGCTGAAGGAGGTAGATCCGCGTCCGGGTCCCGTCCGGCATGGTCCAGCCGCGCGCGGCGATGTGGCGGAGGCCGGCGTCGACGAGCACCGTCTTGAGCATGTCCCGGTCGGTCTCGCTCGCGTACTCCGCGAGGTACACCTCCGGCTTCACCCACCCATGGTCACCGACGAGCTTCGGATCCGCCTTGGCGCCCTTCGGCGCGGGCAGGACCAGCTTGCGCAGGTCGGCGTAGTGGACGAGGGCCGGGTTGCGGTCGGCGGTCGGGCCCGGACGGCCCGCGGGCAGCGGCGGGCGGACGATCTGCGGGTACTCCCAGCGGCCGTCCGAGCGGGTGGCGAGGCCGGGGACGTCGTCGCGCTCCATCCCCGTGACGCCGTACGCCGTCGCCGCGCCGGTCGCCGCGAAGACCAGCACGGCGGCGGTCCAGCGCAGCACGGACCACAGGCGACGGCGGCTCTTGGCCGCGGAGGCCGCGGGCACCTCTGGAGCCACGGGAGGCGGGGGAATCTCCGAGGCCGCCGCAGGGGGCGCGGGAACCTCGGGAGTGACCTCGGCGGGTTCCGTCTCGCGCTCGGGAGTCTGCTGCTCGCTCATACGGCCTTCCCCGTGTCCTTGATGCGGTCGAGCTGTCCACCGATGAAGGCGGCGACGTGCTCGGTGCCGAGCGGGCGGGGCCCGGACGCGTTGACGCTGACGACCACGTCGCCCACGTAGGCGGTGCAGGACATACGGTCGATCTTCATACCCAGTTCCTTGGGCATCAGATAGCAGGACGCTTTCTCATACCCCTTGATCGCCGGGCCCTTGGAGAACAGCCCGAGCCTTTCGGCAACCTCTCTCCGGGAGGTCGAGACATCGCGTGCGGCGGCCGGGCTCTGCATCCGGACCAGTTGGAAGTCGATCGTGAAAGCCTGCGAGGCCCCCAGGACGACATCGACGGGCGCATAGCTCCGCATCGCCATGCCCTGGATGTGCTGCTTGTCGATCGCCTCTTCCAGCTTCCGCCGGACCCGCAACGGCATATCGCGAACACCCTGCTTCATCAGGGCAGTCGCCTCGCGCCCGTTGAGTACGGCCTCCGAGCCGAACTCTCCGATGTCCGGCCCCGGGCCGTACTCCTTGAAGTCGTACGGCCGCAGCAACGCGCGCAGCCCCGAGGGGTCCTTGGCCTCCCGCTCGCCGTGGTCGCCCTTGGCGGTCGCGGGGAACTTCCAGACAGGCTTCCCGGCGTCCCGGTCGGCGCCCTCGACGCGTACGGCGGTGAATCCGACCCCGCCGACGACCGCGACGGCCAACAGCCCGGCCCCGAGTATCCGGCCCACCCGCCGGTGAGAGGACTCGTTCACAGCCGGGCCACCTGTCGCTTCGCGAGGTCGATGATCTTCTCCTTGGGAACCGGCTTCGTGTCGATGGCCCACATCTCCATACGGATGTCACCGCGCACGGCCACCGCCTTGGCCTCGTAGTCGCCGTCGGCCGTGCGCTTGTGGTGCACGAAGACCTTGCCGCTGTTCGTACCGGGTATGGGCCAACTGTCGACGTCGGAGTCCGACTGCGTGAAGTAATCCAGCTCCGGTGCCCCATTGGAGGCGCCCGGCCTGTTCACCTCGCGGTACTGGACGAGCCGTATCTCGACCACGTACGTGCCACCGACCCGCCAACTGGTGGCGGCGGCGCGCCGGAACTCGTTGCCGATCTCGTCCACGAAGCCCTCGGTCGCACTTCCGTGGAACTCCGCGTAGTCGGCCAGTTCGATCCAGCCGTCGTCACTGGCCGGGTAGTCGTTGTCCCTCGCGCCCTTCGGTCGCGGCAGCAGCAGCTTGCGCAGGTCGCCATCGGTCTTCACACGCCGGTCCTGCGCCGCCGTCAGAGGCTCCACCTCCCCCTTGGCCTGGTGGACGACGGGCTGTGAGAGAGGGGGAAGTTGGGCGGGCGGGCGCCCGGCCTGGACGACGTAGCCGGTGCAGACACCGGCCACGGCACCCAGGACGGCAGCCCCTGCGATCAACGCGGTGGTGCGCCCGCGGCGGGATCTTTCAGGCGTTTCCAAGACGTCTCCCTGTGAAACGGGAAGCACGGATTCCGATCTCCGCGCTTCACAGGAGACTCACACCAAGTTCATGAAGTTGTACGGGAGTTGATCACGATTCAGTCGCGCTTGACGTCGGCTATGAAGCAGGCCCAGGCGGCGACCTCGAAGACGAGCGCGCCGCGGGCGGGGTCCTTGCTGTCCCGTACGGGGACGATGGAGGGGATGTTGGGGGCGACCTCGACGCAGTTGCCGCCGTCCGAGTTGCTGTAGCTGCTCTTGCGCCACGTCGCGTTGCTCAGGTCGATGACTCGCACGGCACTTCCTCCAACATCGGCAGGATGAACTTCCGCGACTCGGCCGGGGAAAGAGCCAGGTCGCGTACAGCATCATAGGTGCGGTGCAAGCGTTCAACTTTGCTTGATTCTTCGACCAGTTCGCCTCGTACGTCGTTCTCCGCGTAAGCCACCGTGCGTCCGTCCAGCAGCCGCAGGAACATCACGTCAGTACTGTCCAGGCCGTGCAGTCCCGCGCCGAACGGCAGCACGTGAAGCGTGACGTTCGGGCGCTCCGAAACCTCTGCCAGGTGCTCCAGTTGCTCCCGCCATGCCCGAGAATCGCGCAACGAGTTCCGTAGCACCATCTCGGAGAGGAGAACACGGAACGGTGGCGCATCGTCCCCTTCCAGCACCTTCCCTCGTCCGATGCGTGCGTCGACCTGTTGGTCAAGTTCCTTGCCCTTGAGGCCACCTGCCGCCAGTGCTTCGCGCGCGTACCCAGCGGTCTGGAGGAGGCCCGGTGGCCTGCTCACCGAGTACTGCCACAGGCTCACCGCCTCGGCCTCCAGCATCATGTACCGCCGATACTGCTCCTTGAACTGCGACGGATCCCCCACCGCCAGTTCCCACAACGCCAGCAGCAACCCCGGCGTCCCGTAGTACTGGTCCAGCGCCTGCACCACCTCCGGGCTCCCCAGCGTCTGGCCGCTCTCCATCTTCCCGAACAGCGACCAGTCCCAGCCCAGCGCCTCACCCAGCTTGCGCAGGCTCAACCCCCGTTCCGTACGCAGCAACCGCAGCTCCTCCGCGAAGCGCCTGCGCGGCTCCTGGCTGCGGCCCGTAATCACCCGTCTCGGCGGCATCGTGCTCCTTCATGGATGAGGCCGTGGCACGTGTGGAAAGAGCGCCGAGAGGCGCAGAAAGTGACCTGGGCCACGGCGGTTGAGTCCCTGCTCAGGGGTCATGCTCGTACTGTCGAGAATACGGAGCGTAGTTCAGCCATCGCGCTGTGCGCAGGCGTTCGGGGAAAGGAACGGAACGGATGACGGCGGAGTCGACAACGGAGTCGGAGCCCTTGGAGCGTGGGGCGCTCGTCTACGACCCGGCGGTGGAGCGGGTCGGCGAGTACCAGGACGCGGCGGGCCCGTACGCACTGCTGCGCCCGGTCGGCGGTGGCCGGGAGTGGCAGGCCGACCCGGCCGTGCTCCGCCCGGCCACCCCACGGGAGCGGATGCGGGCCGGGGTGCGGGCGGCGAACGAGCGCACCTGGGCGGCCGGGGCGAGCGCGCCGGACCCCGCTGATCTGAGCCGCCCGCCGCTGCCGGTCCCCGGCTGTCCGGACTGTACGGAGCTGGCCAAGCGACGCGAGGCCGCGCTGGCCGAGTACGACCGCAGCGCGGAGACCGACGCGAACGTCCTGCTGTGCCGTCACCTTCGGGAGGAGCACCGCGCATGACCCGGCGCGCCCGGCCGCACTAGGCTGCGGGCATGGCGAAGAAGCTCGTGATCAAGGTGACGGCCGGCGCGGACGCCCCGGAGCGCTGCTCGCAGGCGTTCACCGTGGCGGCCGTGGCGGTGGCCAGCGGTGTCGATGTCTCGCTGTGGCTGACCGGTGAGTCGTCGTGGTTCGCGCTGCCGGGCCGGGCCGCCGAGTTCGAGCTGCCGCACGCGGCTCCGCTGCCCGACCTGATCGACGCGGTCCTGGCGGCGGGCCGGATCACCCTGTGCACGCAGTGCGCGACCCGTCGCGAGATCACGGAGAAGGACGTCATCGAGGGCGTACGGATCGCCGGGTCCCAGGTGTTCGTCCAGGAAGCGCTGGCGGACGACACTCAGGCGCTCGTCTACTGAGGCCGAGGCGGGGCGCTCGCCCCGGAAGGCCCTAGCGGCGCTTCTTGCCGTCCAGTTCGTCCCACCACTCGTCGGACTTCGGGTCCCCGGACGGGTCGTCCCACCAGCGGTCCTCGGGGCCGCGCCGGTTCGCCACGATCGCGGCCAGCGGCGGGATGACCATCGCGACCACGCACATCGCCACGGCCGCGGGCACCGACCACAGCCGTACGACACCCCAGGCCAGGACGAACAGCCCGACGCAGGTGCCCATCATGGCGAAGTAGACGTGCCGCCGCCGTGCGTACATATCTCCAAGGCTAGGACCTGTTCCGGGCACGCCGAAGGGCCGCGCCCCGACCGGAATGGCGTCCAACCCCCGGGGGTGCGGCCCTTCGGCGCACACGGACGGTCTCGGACCGCCGTGGAGTATCAGTCGGTCAGACGGCGATCGCGACCTCCGCGAGACCACCCTTCTGCGCCACGACCGTACGGTCCGCGGTGCCGCCCGGCACCAGGGCGCGGACGGTCCACGTGCCCTCGGCCGCGTAGAAGCGGAACTGTCCGGTCGCCGAGGTGGGGACCTCGGCGGTGAACTCGCCCGTCGCGTCCAGCAGGCGCACGTACCCGGAGACGGGCTCGCCGTCGCGGGTCACCTGGCCCTGGATCGTGGTCTCACCGGGCTTGATCGTCGAGGCGTCGGGGCCACCGGCCTTCGCTCCACACATGGTTCTTCCTCCTGGTCGGTCCGGGGTCCGGGGGTCCCGGGGGTTACTTGGCGGCGCCCAGCTCGATCGGAACACCGACGAGCGAGCCGTACTCGGTCCAGGAGCCGTCGTAGTTCTTGACGTTCTGGACGCCGAGCAGCTCGTGCAGCACGAACCAGGTCAGCGCGGAGCGCTCACCGATGCGGCAGTAGGCGATGGTGTCCACGGCCAGGTCGATCTTCTCGTCGGTGTAGAGCTTCCTCAGCTCGTCGTCCGACTTGAACGTGCCGTCGTCGTTGGCGTTCTTGGACCACGGGATGTTGCGCGCGCTCGGGACGTGGCCCGGACGCTGCGACTGCTCCTGCGGCAGATGCGCGGGGGCGAGCAGCTTGCCGGAGAACTCGTCGGGCGAGCGGACGTCGACGAGGTTCTGTGTACCGATCGCGGCGATCACCTCGTCGCGGAACGCGCGCAGCGAGGTGTCCTGCGGCCGGGCCTTGTAGTCGGTGGCCGGGCGCGCGGGGACCTCGTCGCCGTCGACCAGTTCGCGGGCGTCCAGCTCCCACTTCTTGCGACCGCCGTCGAGCAGCTTGACGTTCTCGTGGCCGTAGAGCTTGAAGTACCAGTAGGCGTAGGACGCGAACCAGTTGTTGTTGCCGCCGTAGAGGACCACCAGCGTGTCGTTGGCGATGCCCTTGGCCGACAGCAGCTTCTCGAAGCCGGCCTGGTCGATGAAGTCACGGCGGACCGGGTCCTGGAGATCCTTCGTCCAGTCGATCCGGATGGCGTTCCTGATGTGGTTCTTGTCGTACGCGGACGTGTCCTCGTCCACCTCGACGACGGCGATGTCCGGGTCGTCCAGGTGGTCCTGCAGCCAGTCTGCGTCGACCAGGACGTCGCTACGGCTCATGCTCTTTCTCCTCCGGGCGTTGCGGCGGGGACATGCGAGAGAAGGGTTGCGGATACGCCGTTCAGCGATGGCGTTCGTGAGGCGCGCATGGCCCCGGGGCCGGGATCCGAAGGGCCCTGTCTCCAGCATCAGGGCATCGGCATCCGGGCGCCAGATCGGGCCGGGGGCCGCGGGAGTCCGCTCTCCCGCTCGGGAAGCTCAGTACGGGCGACAGAGCATGGCGGCGACGCGGCACAGATCGACTGCCCGTCGCTTCGTGAGATCCGCCTGTCGTCGCATGCGCTCGATCGTAGGGAGGGAGAGGCGGGCGTGTCACCGTTGTGTCGCGATATGAGACGCGATCGTCCGGAATGCGGGACGTGGGTGGGGTCCGGAGGAGCTTCCGGGGGCCCGGACCCGGTGCCTTCCCCCATCGTGTCTGCACATGCGGACGTAGTTGTCTCGCTCTACGGACGCCGCTGTCCGAACCGCTCCGGCTACCCGGCCAGCTTGATGTCCGAGCCCTTGACCGTGATCTCCACGCCGTCCTCGGCCGCCTCGACCTTGTCGAGCCGTATGCCGTAGGGGAGTCCCTCGATCTTCTGCCGGAAGTCCGTGATCCCCCGGATCCGGGACTCGGGGAGCTGGATACCGCCGAACCGGGGCAGGGCGTCCGCGTGCACCTTCACCTCGCCGTCCCGGACCTCGAGCGAGCTGAGCACATAGACCGGCCTCGGCAGCTTGGCGCCGAGCACCGTCGCCTCCACCGCGACCTTGATCTTGCCGTTGCCGCCGTCCGAGAGGCCGACGACCCGGGCGGTGACACCGGGGGCGACCTGCGTGGCCTCCGACTTGGCCGTCTTCAGCAGCTCGTCGTACGTGACGCGCGCGGTGCCGGTGGCCTCGGTGGCGGTGACCGAGCTGAAGTTCCCGGAGAACCTCACGCCCTTCATCCGGGCGTTCAGATCGTCGATACGGATCTTCTCGCCTCCCCCGGCCCCGCCGCCCCCGGCCCCGCCGCCCTCGTCGGTGGCCGCCTCGTAGCTCTTGATGCCGATCTCGACGTCGTCCAGCTCACCGGCGGCGAGCTGGGTGAGGTAGGGGAAGCCGTTGATGGACACGTCCGGGGTGGTGGACAGGTTCTCGTGGCTCTTGATCTGGTCGGCCACCACGCCCTCCGCGAAGTGGACGGCGACCCGGTCCCCGATCGCGAGGAGGCCGCCCAGGATCACTGCCGTGATCAGCAGTATTCGCAGTGCGCGCATGCTCGGAGTCCCCACCCTCTGCGGTCGTCGGCGACGGCCGCCGAGGAACGGACAGCCGTCGAGCGCGACTGTAACGCTCCGGGGAGGAGGATCGGGGAAATCGTGGATCACCTGTGACAGACGACCCACCGACCGTGGGCGCCCGGGGCCGGGCGGCGCCGACCCCGGGACAACAGCGCGCGTCAGACCAGCGCGCGTCCCAGGACCCAGACCACCGGGGCCGCCGCCGTCAGCGGCAGGGCGACGCCCGCCGTGAAGTGGACGAAGCGGGACGGGTAGTCGTAGGAGGCGACCCGGTGGCCGATCAGGGCGCAGACGCCCGCGGCCAGGCCGAGGTAGACCCCGGACGTGCCGAGGCTCGTCGCCCGGCCCAGCCCGAATCCCGCGCCGCCCGCCGCCGCCAGCGCGACGACCACGGAGAGCACGGTCGGCAGCGGCAGCGCCCGTACCAGGACCGCTGCCGCGACGGCGAGCGCGCCGACGGTGACGGCGGTGTGCGGGGCGGCCAGATGGCCGGTCGCCATGATCGCCAGCGCGGCCGAGACGACGGTCGCCATCAGGCCGTACATCCGGGTGTCCGGGTCGGCGTGCGAGCGCAGTTGCAGGACGAGGGTCAGCAGCAGCCAGACGCCGAGGGTGCCGAGGATCACCGCGGGCCCGTTGTCCCGGCCCGCAGCGAGCAGCGCGACGTCCGAGACGACCGCGCCGAGGAACGCCAGCGCGATGCCCTGCCGGGCGGGCCACATGCCGTTCAGCCGGAACCATCCGGCGGCCGTCACGGCCTGAAGGATCACCAGCGGCACGACCAGGGCGTACGACCCGAGGGCCGCGCCCCCGGCGAGCAGCGCCCCGAGCACCGCGGTGAGCGCGGCGGGCTGGAGCCCCGGCTCGATGATCGGCGAACGGCCTTCGAGCCGGGCGCGCTGGTTGGCCGGGAGGCGGGAGAGGTCGACGGCGGGCGCCTCCGGCGTCGTCGTGCCGATGCCGCCACCGCCGCTCGTCGCGGACGGGTGGGCGAGGCCCTCGGCGCCGGGGGTCGCGTAACCGTGGGACTCGTGCGGCGACGCCTCCGGCGGCAACGGCTGCGCGCCCGCGTACGCCTGCCCGTCCCACTGCTGCGCGTACGGCTGCTGCGCGTACGGCTGCTGCGGATACGGCTGCTGCTGGTACGGCTGTTGCGGGTGAGGCTGCGGTTGCTGCGGGTACGCGGCTCCCGTGTTCGGGTCGTACCACCCCTGCCCCTGCTGCCGCGGTGGCTGCTGCTGGTACGGGTCGTAGCCCTCGTACGGCTGGTTGCTCATCGCTTCGCTCATCCTCCTGCGAACGGCGGGAGCACCTCGACCGTGCCGCCCTCGGCCAGCCGTACCGTCTCATGCGCGCGGGTCCCCACGGGGTCACCGTCGACGAGGAAGGAGCATCGCCGCAGCACGCGGACGAGTTCGCCGGGGTGTCGCTCGCGGGCCGCACCGAGCGCCTCCGCGAGCGTGATCGCGTCGTACGGCTCCTCGGCGGTCCCGGCAGCCGCCTTCGCGGCGGCCCAGTAACGCACCGTGCCCTTTGCCATCTGCTTCCTCACTCGGTCCGTCATGAACATCGCCAGGCTAGTGCCCCGGCCCCCGCCCGAGGTCACCCGCATGCGAGACCACCCAGGCGCCGATCCGCGCCAGCAGGGCCTCGTCGCTGGCGTGTTCGGCGTGGCCCATGCCGGGCTCCAGCCACAGCTCGGCGTCCGGGGCGGCGTGCGCCAGCATCCGGGGGTGGTCGAGGGGGAAGTAGCCGTCCTGGTCCCCGTGCACGATCAGCAGGGGCGTCGGCGCGATCAGCGGGACCGACTCCGTGGGGGAGGGCGGTACGGGGTCCCAGGTGCGGTGGTCGATGCGGGTGCGCAGGCCGTAGCGGCCCACCAGTCGGCCCTCGGGGCGCAGGACGAGCCAGTGCAGGCGTCGCATGGGGGCCGTGCCCCGGTAGAACCAGCGGGCGGGCGAGCTGACGGAGACCACCGCGTCCGGATGCGCGTCCTCGTGGTGCCGGGCCGCGTGCCGCAGCACCACGGAGCCGCCCATCGAGAAGCCGACGGTGGCCACCTTGGAGTGGCCCAGCTCGCGCGCCCACGCCACCGCCGCCGCCAGGTCCTCGACCTCGCGGTCCCCGACGGTCGAGCGTCCGCCCGACGCGCCGTGGCCCCGGAAGGAGAACGTGACCACCGCGCCGTACCGCGCGAGGGTGCTCGCCACCCGGCGGACGTGGGGGCGCTCCAGATCGCCGGTGAAGCCGTGCGCGACGACGATCGCGGGCGCGCCGGGGGCGGCGGCGCCCGGATCGTAGGCCGCGTCGATCGTCACGCCGTCGACCGTGCGCAGGAACGTTCGCACAGGACCTCGACACCCCGGGCGGGAATTCGAACGAATGGTAGGACGAATGGTAGATTGTCCCCTTTGACCTGACCGACCGGTGCTCATGTGGGCTATTCTGCTGGGCAGAGGACTCGGGCAGCGTTGCCCCCGGGTCCTTTTGTGCTTTCGGCAAGCATTGCCGTGCCGCAGACGCAGGGACCGAGGAGGAACCAGACGTTATGGGCGAGCGAACCGTGCACGAGCGCAGGACGGCCGAGGCCGGGGGCTCACCCCTGTCCGAGTACGCCGAGCACGCGGGAGGCGCCCGATGAGTTCCCTGCTGCTGCTGACCAACGCCCTCCAGCCGTCGACGGAGGTGCTCCCCGCCCTCGGCCTGCTCCTGCACGAGGTACGCGTGGCCCCGGCCGAAGGCCCCGCGCTGGTCGACACCCCGAGCGCCGACGTCGTCCTCGTCGACGGGCGGCGCGACCTCCCCCAGGTGCGCAGCCTGTGCCGCCTGCTGCGCTCCACCGGCCTCGGCTGCCCCCTCCTCCTCGTCGTCACCGAAGGCGGTCTCGCGGCCGTCACCGCCGACTGGGGCATCGACGACGTGCTGCTGGACACGGCGGGGCCCGCCGAGGTGGAGGCCCGGCTGCGGCTGGCCGTGGGGCGGCAGCAGCTCGCGGGCGACGACTCCCCGATGGAGATCCGCAACGGCGACCTGTCCGTGGACGAGGCGACCTACAGCGCCAAGCTCAAGGGCCGCGTCCTCGACCTCACGTTCAAGGAGTTCGAGCTGCTGAAGTACCTGGCGCAGCACCCCGGCCGGGTCTTCACCCGCGCCCAGCTCCTGCAGGAGGTCTGGGGCTACGACTACTTCGGCGGCACGCGCACGGTCGACGTCCATGTACGGCGGCTGCGGGCCAAGCTCGGACCCGAGAACGAGTCACTGATCGGCACCGTACGCAATGTCGGGTACCGCTTCGTGACCCCGGAGAAGCCGGAGGACACGAAGGCCGGGGCGGCACGGGCGGGGCAGCGGAACGCGGGCGGTTCGGCACGCGTCGCGGCGCCCGAGGCCGCCGCCGGGGCATAGGAACGGGCACGGCGAAGACACAGGAACAGGCGTACGCCCTGCCCAGTGGCGTTCCATCCGCGTAGACTCCGCGCGTGGCCAAGGTGACTCGGGATGATGTGGCGCGACTGGCGGGGACGTCCACCGCCGTCGTCAGCTATGTCATCAACAACGGACCCCGGCCGGTCGCCCCGGCCACGCGCGAGCGTGTCCTCGCCGCGATCAAGGAGCTGGGGTACCGGCCCGACCGGGTCGCCCAGGCCATGGCGTCGCGGCGGACGGACCTCATAGGCATGATCGTGCCGGACGCGCGCCAGCCCTTCTTCGGGGAGATGGCGCACGCGGTCGAACAGGCCGCCGCCGAGCGCGGAAAGATGGTGCTGGTCGGCAACTCCGACTACGTCGCCGAGCGCGAGGTCCACTATCTGCGGGCCTTCCTCGGTATGCGCGTCTCGGGTCTGATCCTGGTCAGCCACGCGCTCAGCGATCACGCCGCCGCGGAGATCGACGCCTGGGACGCCCGCGTGGTGCTGCTGCACGAACGCCCCGAGGCGATCGACGACGTCGCGGTGGTCACGGACGACATCGGCGGCGCCCAGCTCGCCGTACGCCATCTCCTGGAGCACGGCTACCCGTATGTCGCCTGCATGGGCGGCACCGAGCAGACCCCGGCGGTCGGCGACCCGGTCTCCGACCATGTCGAGGGCTGGCGGCGCGCCATGCAGGAGGCCGGGATCCCCACGGAGGGCCGCCTCTTCGAGGCGCCGTACAACCGCTACGACGCCTATCGCGTGGCCCTGGACCTGCTGTCGGGACCGAACCGCCCGCCCGCCGTCTTCTGCTCCACCGACGACCAGGCGATCGGGGTGCTGCGCGCCGCGCGCGAGCTGCGTCTCGAGGTGCCGGACGAGCTGGCGGTCGCCGGGTTCGACGACGTCAAGGAGGCGGCGCTCACGGACCCGCCGCTGACCACCGTCGCCACCGACCGCTCGGCCATGGCCCGCGCCGCCGTCGACCTGGTGCTCGACGACAGCCTCCGGGTGACGGGCTCGCGCCGCGAGCGGCTGCGGCTGTTCCCCTCGCGCCTGGTCGTACGGCAGTCCTGCGGCTGCGCATGACCTCCGGGGCCGCCCGGTGCGCGGCCCCTTCCTGAGGGGTTCTTATGTCGGGTCCCTGAGGGTTCTTATGTCGGACATACATGGTTCTGTCGGGCTTCTCAGGGACGACTCACGAAGCTCTCATGATCGCGGGACACTCTCTCTTGCATGACGACCGAGAGCTTCCGCCACAGTGGCGAGTACGACGACCCCGAAGGTGACGGACGGCAGTCCGCGTCCGCGTACCCCCAGCAGAAGCACCCCTCCTCCCCCGCGACCCCGCAGTGGCCGGCACCGCCGCTGTACGCGCCCGCCCCCGCTTCGCAGAAGCGTTCGAAGGGCCCGTTCGTCCTCCTCGCCGCCGTGGCGATCGCCGCCGCGGCCGTCGGAGGCGGCACGGCGTACGGCATCCAGGAGCTGACCGGCAAGAACACGGTCTCCTCCAGCTCCACCGACACCCATGTGGTGCCCGTCGGCAAGAAGGGCACGGTCGCCGGGGTGGCCGCCGCGGTCAGCCCGAGCATCGTGGAGGTCAGCGCCACCTCCGAGTCCGGTCGGTCGACCGGCTCCGGTGTGATCATCACCAGCGGTGGCGAGGTCATCACCAACAACCACGTCGTCTCCGGCGCCTCCTCGGTCAAGGTACGGACGAGCGACGGCACGGCGTACGCCGCACGGGTCGTCGGCACCGACAGCGCGAAGGACCTCGCGCTGATCAGGCTGGAGAACGCCACCGGTCTGAAGGCCGCCACGCTCGGCAATTCCTCCGGCGTCCAGGTCGGCGACCAGGTCGTCGCGATCGGCTCGCCCGAGGGGCTGAGCGGCACGGTCACCAGCGGCATCGTCTCGGCCCTCCACCGCAGCGTCACCGTCTCGACCGACGAGCGCCGGAGCCAGGACCCGGACGGCCAGTGGCCCTTCGAGTTCGACGGCCGCCACTTCAACGGCGACACGGGCTCGTCCACGACGACGTACCAGGCGATCCAGACGGACGCGTCCTTGAACCCGGGCAACTCCGGCGGCGCCCTCATCGACATGAACGGCAACGTCATCGGCATCAACTCGGCGATGTACTCGGCCGGTTCGGGCTCGACCTCGTCGAGCGCGGGCAGCGTCGGCCTCGGCTTCGCCATCCCGATCAACACCGTCACGTCCGACCTGGCGAAGCTTCGCGCCGGCTCCGAGAGCTGAACACCGACTCCGGGAGCCGGACCGCGGAACCTGCCGGGCAAGCGAGCAAGTGAGCAAGTGAGCAAGTGAGAAGGAGTACGACATGATCAGGCGGATAGTCCACGACGTCACCGGTCCCGTCGGCCCCGCCGGCCTCACCCTGGCCCTGGCCGTGGCCCATGACCTCCATGTCCCCGCGCCCCGTCGGCCGCTGGCCTGCGAGCTGCGCACCACCGTGGTGCGGACCCCGGAAGTGGCCGTCCCGCAACTGATGGGCCTGCGCACCGGCCCCCGGCGGACCCACCGCCGCAAGGTGCCGCTGAACCGGCTCACCGCCGTCCTGGGCTGAGCCGTCCGCCGTCCGCCGTGGAGCGGTCCCCGCCACAGCACCTGGACGATCTCTCCGCCTCTGCCCGGAAACGTGCGAGTCTGAATGAGTGCAGCCCCGTCCGATCGCACCTTGAGGAACTCCACAGCCATGAGCCCCGCCGAAGGCGACCGTGAATCCCAGCGCATCCTGATCGTCGACGACGAGCCCGCGGTGCGCGAAGCCCTCCAGCGCAGCCTCGCCTTCGAGGGGTACGACACCGCGGTCGCCGTGGACGGCGCGGACGCCCTGGAGAAGGCGACCGGGTACGGGCCCGATCTGGTCGTCCTGGACATCCAGATGCCGCGGATGGACGGCCTCACCGCCGCCCGCCGGATGCGCGGCGCGGGCACCACCACCCCGATCCTCATGCTCACCGCCCGCGACACGGTGGGCGACCGCGTCACCGGCCTGGACGCGGGGGCCGACGACTACCTGGTCAAGCCGTTCGAGCTGGACGAGCTGTTCGCCCGTATCCGGGCCCTGCTGCGGCGCAGCTCGTACGCGGCCACGGCGCTCGGCGCCGCGGAGGACGAGGCGCTGACGTTCGCCGACCTCCGGATGGACCTGGCGACACGCGAGGTCACCCGCGGCGGGCGGGCCGTGGAACTGACCCGTACGGAGTTCACGCTCCTGGAGATGTTCATGGCCCATCCGCGCCAGGTGCTCACCCGCGAGCAGATCCTCCAGGCGGTCTGGGGCTTCGACTTCGAGCCGTCGTCGAACTCGCTCGATGTGTATGTGATGTATCTGCGGCGCAAGACGGAGGCGGGCGGCGAGCCGCGCCTCGTGCACACCGTCCGCGGCGTCGGCTATGTACTGCGGCAGGGCGGCGCCGAGTGATCAGACGATTCCGCGCCCTTCCGCTCCGCTCCCGGCTGGCCCTGCTGGTGGCGGCGGCCGTCGCGTTCGGTGTGGCGGCGGTGTCGGTGAGCTGCTGGTTCATCGTGCAGGGGAAGCTGTACCAGCAGGTGGACAGCAATCTGAAGAACACGAGCCAGCCCGTGCGGGCGGGGGCCCTCGCGACCGTGCTGGGCGACTGCACGACCACGCCCTCCGCGCAGGACGACCGCGGCCCCCAGCCCCGTACGTACTACACACAGGTGGTCACCACGAGCGGCGACTCCTGCGTCTACCCGAACTCGGCGGGCCTCGTCCAGGTCACCGGCAGCGACACCGACATCGCGAGGAACCCGGTGCGGGGCGTGCTCCACAACGGCACCGACAGCAAGGGCAACGCGGTACGGGTCCTGACGACACCGCTGGTCAGCGAGGGTCCGGCGGGCCCGCAGCTCTACCAGGACTACGCGCTGCTCGTCGCCTACCCGCTCCAGGACACCACGAAGACCCTGAGCGATCTGGCGCTGCTCCTGCTGATCGTGTCCGGTCTCGGGGTCATGGGCGCCGGGGCCGTGGGCCTCGCCGTGGCCCGCGCCGGGCTGCGTCCCGTCGACAAGCTCACGGCGGCCGTCGAGCACATCGCCCGCACCGAGGACCTGACCACCAGGATCCCGGTGGACCAGCACAGCGAGGACGAGATCGCCCGTCTCTCCCGCTCCTTCAACTCCATGACATCGGCCCTGGCCAGCTCGCGCGACCTCCAGCAGCAGTTGATCGCGGACGCGGGCCATGAGCTGCGGACGCCCCTCACCTCGCTGCGCACCAACATCGAACTGCTCTCCCGCAGCGAGGAGACGGGCCGCCCGCTGCCCGCGGAGGACCGCCGGGCGCTGCTCACCTCGGTGACGGCGCAGATGTCGGAGCTGGCGTCCCTGATCGGGGATCTGCAGGAGCTCTCGCGGCCGGAGAAGGGCCAGCACACCGGGAAGGCGCAGGTGCTGGCCTGGCAGGACATCGTCGAGACCGCCCTGGGCCGCGCCCGGCTGCGCGGCCCGGAACTGACGATCAACGCCGACCTCAGGCCGTGGTACGTCCGCGCGGAGCCGTCCGCGCTGGAGCGGGCGGTCGTGAACATCCTGGACAACGCGGTGAAGTTCAGCCCCGACGGCGGCACGGTCGAGGTCTCACTGGCGGACGGCACCCTCACGGTGCGCGATCACGGTCCCGGGATCGCGGCCGAGGAACTCCCCTATGTCTTCGACCGGTTCTGGCGCTCGCCCACGGCGCGCGCGCTGCCGGGCTCGGGGCTCGGCCTGTCGATCGTGGCCCGCACGGTCCAGCAGGCGGGCGGCGAGGTGGCCCTGACCCCGGCCGAGGGCGGGGGGACGGTGGCCACGGTACGGCTGCCGGGGGCGCCGACCCCGCCGCCTGCGGTGGCGCGGGAAGCGCTTCCCTGAAGACCGCAGCGGTCCGCCCCCGTCACCGCCTGTGCGCGGGACGGGGAGGGACCGCCGGGTGTCACTGCTGGACGGTGATCCGGTCCGCGGTCGGCACCGCGTAGGGCGCCGAGGCCGACGAGTTGGCCGTCAGATACGTCCCGAACGCCTCCAGGTCGTCGCCGCCGATCAGCATGTTCGTGCCCTTGCCCAGCTCGGTGAAGCCGTCGCCGCCGCCCGCGAGGAAGGAGTTCATCGCGACACGGTAGGTGGCGGCCGGGTCGATCGCGCTGCCGTTCAGCCTGACCGAGTCCGTGACCACGCGCGCGGCACCCGACTTCGTCAGGTCCAGCGTGTAGGTCAGGCCCTCGGACACCTGAAGGATCTTCGGCGAGGCCTCGTTCGCGCCGCTGACCTGCTGCTGCAGCGCGGTGATCACCTGGGTGCCGGTCAGGTCGACCAGGTTCACGGTGTTGGCGAACGGCTGGACCGTGTACGCCTCCCCGTACGTCACCACACCGTCACCCTCGCTGCCGCTCGCCGCGTAGGTGAGCGGCGCGCGGATGCCGCCGGGGTTCATCAAGGCGAGGTCCGTCCCGGGGTCGAGGGACTTGGCGTACGCGAGCTGCGCGTCCGCGATCAGGTCACCCAGCGGGGACTCGGTGCCCTTGGTGTCGATCTCGCCCGCGATGTAGCCCACGGGCCGGGAGGCGACCGGCGCGGCGAGCGTGTTCCACCGGTCGATCAGCCCGGTGATGTCGGAGGCCTTGGCGACGTCCCGGGTGACCACGTGGTTCGCGGACTTCACCGCCGTACGGACGACGTCACCGGTCGCGCGGTCGTACGTCAGCGTCGTGTCCGTGTACAGGCGGCCGAACGAGGACGCCGAGGTCACCATGCGGGGCCGGCCCGCCGGGTCGGGGATCGTGCACACGTACGCCTGGTGGGTGTGGCCGGTGACCAGCGCGTCCACGGCCGGGGTGACGTTCTTGGCGATGTCCGCGATCGGGCCGGAGATGCCGTCGCCGGGACCCGGGCTGTCGCAGTCGTAGTTGTAGTCGCCCGACGCGGGCATGCCGCCCTCGTGGATCAGCGCGACGATCGACTGGACGCCCTGCTTCTGCAGCTCCTTGGCGTACTTGTTGATCGCCTCCACCTCGTCGCCGAACTTCAGGCCCTTGACGCCCTCGGCGGAGACGATGTTCGGCGTGCCCTTCAGCGTCACCCCGATGAAGCCGATCTTGACGCCGGACTTCTTCCAGACCCAGTACGGCGCAAGGAGCGGCTTGCCGGTCTTCTCGTCCGTCACGTTCGCGGTCAGATAGGGGAAGTTCGCGCCCTTGAACTTCTGGCTCTTGTCGTAGCAGCCGTCCTCGGGGTGGCAGCCGCCGTTCTGGAGTCGCGCCAGTTCCTTCGCGCCCTCGTCGAACTCGTGGTTGCCGACGCTGGTGACGTCCAGGTCCAGCTTGTTGAGCGCGTCGATGGTCGGCTCGTCGTGGAACAGCCCGGACAGCAGCGGCGAGGCGCCGACCATGTCACCGGCTCCGGCCGTGACGGAGTACGCGTGGCCCTGGCGCGCCTGCCGCAGATGCGTGGCGAGGTACTCCACGCCGCCCGCGTCGACGGTCTTGGTGGTGCCGTCGGCCTCGTGCTCGGTGACCCGGCCCGACGAGCCGGTGGGCGGCTCCAGGTTGCCGTGCAGGTCGTTGAACGACAGCAACTGCACATCCTGGTAGCGACCCGACTGCGGGTTGCCCTGACCGGTCCTGTTCTCCTGCGCGTCGGCCGGCAGCGCCGACACCAGGGCGCCCACGGTGGCGAGGCTCGCTGCGGCCCCGAGGATGCGGTGCATACGTCTGTGCCGGTCTGTCGTCGGTGGCATGTGCTCCCCTGAGGTGTGCGCGCTGTTCCGCCAGGTGTGCGCGGCCGGACCCGCCGGCCGCGACTGTGCTGTCCGGTCTGTCCGGACCTGACCGTCTCGCGTGCGCCGCATGAGGAGCGCGCCGAAACCGTCGCTCGCGCAGCCTAGGGTCAACGCGCGTAGCGGAACAGGGGTCCTGGGTTACAACAAGGCGTCATATGCCTCTCGATTCCCGCGTGGCCCCTTTACTCTCGTACTCATGACCAGCGACGACTCCGCACGCCCGGCATCGCCCCGCTCCATCGACACCGTCGGCGCGCTCTCGCCCGAACAGGCCGAGTCCGTGCTCGCGTTGCTCACCGAGGCCGCCCGGATCGACGGGCAGCCGGCCGTGTCCGAGCAGGGACGCCTGCAACTGCGCGGCGGTGAGCGGGAGGGCGTCTCCCATCTTCTGCTGACGACCGGCGACACACTCGTCGGATACGCGCAACTGGAGGACACCGACCCGGTGGAGGCCCCGGCCGCCGAGCTGGTCGTGCACCCCTCGTACCGCGGCCATGGGCACGGCCGGGCCCTCGGCTCCGCGCTCCTCGCCGCCTCCGGCAAGCGACTGCGGGTGTGGGCGCACGGCGGTCACTCCGCGGCCCGGCATCTGGCCCAGGTGCTCGGCCTCACCCTCTTCCGCGAACTGCGCCAGATGCGCCGCCCGTTGACCGACCTCGACCTGGCCGAGCCGAAGCTGCCCGACGGCGTCACCGTGCGCACCTTCGTGCCCGGCCGGGACGACGCGGCCTGGCTCGCCCTCAACGCGTCCGCGTTCGCCCACCACCCCGAGCAGGGCTCGCTGACCCAGCGCGACCTGGACGACCGGATGGCCGAGGCGTGGTTCGACCCGCAGGGCTTCTTCCTCGCCGAACGCGAGGGCGAGCACGGCCCGGAACTCATCGGCTTCCACTGGACCAAGGTCCACGCCGAGGAGCAGCTCGGCGAGGTGTACGTCCTCGGCGTCCGCCCCGGCGCCCAGGGCGGCGGCCTCGGCCGCGCCCTCACCACGATCGGCCTGCGGCATCTGGCGGCCCAGGGCCTGCCGACCGTGATGCTGTACGTCGACGCGGACAACAAGGCCGCGCTCACCGTCTACGAACGGCTGGGCTTCACGACCCACGAGACGGACCTGATGTACCGGACGGAGACCTGAGGGCCCCTGCGCGGGCGGCGTCAACGGTGGGCGGCGCGGGCCGCCGACCGGTGCGTGTCCTCCAGCCGGAGCCGGTGCTTGCGTACCGGCTCCGACTGGAGGGCCGCGCCCGCCAGAAGGGCGAGCGTCAGCAGGGCCGCCCAGCGCTGATGCGCCACCGCCCAGCTCGCGGCGTCCGCCTGGACGAACAGCGCCCCTGACGTGGGGAGCAGCGTCGCCAGCAGCGTGCAGGTCAGCAGCGTCCCCGCCACCGCCACCCCGGGCCGCGGCGTGTCGCTGAACCGTACGGCGCACGCGGCACCGGAGAGCGCCAGGACCACCAGCGCCGCCGCCTCCAGGGTGAGGTCGCCGGCCGGGGGCCGTATCCGCTCCGGTACGAGCAGCAGGGCCGCTGCCCAGCTCGACGCCGCGAGCGGGGCGACGAGCACCAGCCGCACTCCGCTGCGCACCACCCGCCGGATCGGCACCACGGCGGTGGTGTCCCGCGCCGGATCGTCCAGCAGGAACGCCAGGCCCAGGGCCAGGCCGACCGCGGCGACCCGCAGGAGGAAGACGGCCAAGGCGGTACCGACCCCCTCCTGCGTCAGCCGGGTGAACCAGCCGAGGACCGGGCCCAGCCCGGCGGCGGCACCGAGCACCCCCCAGGGCAGCGACCGCCCCACGGGCGGGACAAGGGCCGCGATCCCCGCGCATCTAAGTCCCCTCTGCCCCGCCCTCCGGGCGGACGACGCTACTTTCGCATCACGCCCTAGCACGACCCCTCCTCCCCAGCGGCTCCCTTCTCCTCGGCGGCTGCCTTGCCGGCCGGCACCCCGAGCAGCTCCGCCACCTGGGTCAGCGAGGTCTTCGGGGACGTCAGCTCCGCCCAGTGCGTCTTCATCCGGGCCGTGACGCTGTAGCGCGGACGCTTCAGGAGGTCCCGGACGATCCGGGTCTGTTCGGTGCTCATCAGGACCGGGTCCGTGATGCTCAGCGCGCCGGCGGAGCCGGTGACGCTGTTGTCGATGCGGACGTCGCGGAGCGCCGTCATCGGGTCGTCCTGCGCGGCCAGCGCCAGCCACATGACCGTCACCACGCGGGCGTCGCACATCTTGGAGGCCGCCTCCTCGTCCCCCGCCACCAGGACCGACGCGACTCCGACGGCGAACTCGGGGACGCGGGTGCCGCCCCAGCGCGTACCGGCCGTGATCTCGCCCGGGGTCCGCAGCGGCATGATGGCGGAGTCGTCCGTCAGGTTGTAGACGACCGGTATCCGCTGCCGGATCGTCAGCCGTGCTCCTCGGGCGCCCCCGCCCGTGAGGCCCTGGACGCGGTCCACGACCTGCGCCCAGTCGTCCCGCCAGGCGGTCCACTCCGGGAACGAGCAGTACGTCGACCGGTGGTGCGTCACACAGGACTGGGCGGTGACCGGCGCATGGCTCGCCTTCGTCCGGGCCGCGGTCAGGGCGGCGTCATGGCTCGGGGACTGCCCGGCGACCCCGCCGACCGTGGCAGCGAGGGCCACTGCCGTGCCCGCCTTCACCAGGCGCGTACGTCCCCCGCTCAGCAGGAGCGTGACGCACAGCAGCAAGGCGGTCAGGCCCGCCAGATACAGGACGTGCCAGCCGGCCGGGCGGCCGAGGAGCGCGGAGGGGATCGGGTCGAGCCCGTTCTCGGAGACCACGGGGTTCAGCCAGTCCAGCCACTGCGAGTGCTCCGGGTCCGGGCCGGTGAAGAGGGAGGCGGCCAGGGACGCGATGCCGCCCAGGGCCACGACGACGGCACCGCCGAGCACGCTCGGGATCACCCGCGCGGCCAGCACCCCCACGATCCCGGCGGCCAGCGTCACCAGCGGCCCCACCGCCAGCTCGGCGACCGAACCGTGGCCGACCGCGCCCGGCTTCAGCGCCGTCCAGGCGAACTCGACCGCGACGATCAGCGCGGTGAGCGCGGCGAGCGGCACCACCGACAGCGCGTGCGCGAGCGTGCGCCGCCAGGGCTCCATGACCAGGATGTCGAAGTGCTGGTCGGTGCCCTGGCGCCGGGAGCGCTGCGCGGTGATGTTCGCGGCGAGGAGGACGACGAGGGCCAGGGCCAGGGTGCCGGGCTGCGTCGCGCGGTCCGCGTAGTGCAGGACGGGGTAGCGGTCCATGCCGTTCTCGGGGAACAGCAACTGCCAGTACGTATAGCCCGCGTACAGCAGGAAGACGACCAACACCGTGGGCTGCCGCAGGAGTTCGCGGGCCTCGAAGCGGGCCAGCGCGAGGACCGCCGCGGCCGGGCGGCGTCCGGTCCGCAGGGGTTCCGAGACCGTGGGGGCCTGGTCGATGACGGCGCTCATGCGGACATCGCCTCCACCGACTGCGCGTCGAGAGCGAGCAAGTAGCCGTCCTCCAGGGTGGGTTCGAGAAGATCGGCGCCCTGGGGCGGGTCGCCGACGTTGCGGAAGGTGCCCAGGCCCGTCCGCCAGCCCGCGCGGGCCTGCGGGTCGCGCTCCGTACTGCTCCACACCCGACCCGCCGCCCGTGCGGTCAGCTCGGCCGGGGTGCCCTCGAAGCGGACGTGGCCCTGGGCCATGACGATGACGCGCTGGCAGAGCATCGCCACGTCCTCGGTCTGATGCGTGGACAGCAGCACCGTCCTGTGCCGGCCCGCCTCGGCGATCACCTCCCGGAACTGCATGCGCTGTTCGGGGTCGAGGCCCACGGTCGGTTCGTCGAGCAGCAGCAGGCCCGGATCCCCGAGGAGCGCGGCGGCCAGGGCCACACGCTGGCGCATTCCGCCGGAGAGCCGCTTGATGCGCTTGCCGCGCACCTCGGAGAGGTTCACTGCGTCCAGCACGCGCCGCACCTCGCGGTGGCGGGCGGACCGGTCGGCGAACTCCTTGAGGATCGCCACGTAGTCGACGAACGCGAACGCCGTGAAGTCCGGGTGGAAGCCGGGGTTCTGCGGCAGATAGCCCAGGCGGCGCCGCACCTCTTGGCGGCCCGCGCCCGTGCCCGGGTCGTGCCCGAGCACCGTGAAGGCGCCTCGGTCGGGGGGCACGGCGGTGGCGAGCACCCGCAACAGGGTCGTCTTGCCCGCGCCGTTGGGCCCGAGCAGCCCGGTGACACCCTCCTGGAGACGTACGGAGACGTTGTCGAGCGCCGGGCTGCCGCCGTAGCGCACGGTCAGGCCGGAGCCCGAGACGGTGGGACGGGTGGTCATGCGACGCTCCTGTGGGCGAGGTCGGTGGGAAGGGACGGGGCCGAGGCGGTGTCGAACCTGTCGCGCAGGCGGTGCAGCAGGACGGCCGCGATCACGGCGACCAGGGCCGCCACGCCCTGGCCCACGCCCGTGAACGGTGGGAGCGTCTTGTGGCCGGTCGCCGCCGCCGCGGCCAGCAGGGCGATCCACGCACCGCTGACCAGGGCAGGGGCGGTGACCTGGCCCAGCCGTGCGGTCAGCGCGAGTCCGGTCGCGGTCAGGGCGAGGGCGGGCAGCAGCCAGGCCAGCGCGCGCAGCCCGTACCCGGGGAGGGCAAGGCTCGCCAGGCCGTTGAGCCCGAGGCTGGCGACCAGCACCGCGACCGTGCGGATCATCAGCAGGCGGAAGCCGTGCAGCGGGGCGACGAGCGCCATCTCGTAGGTCGGGTCGAGCGCCGGACCGTAGGACAGCGCGACGCCCGCCAGCGGCAGCAGCGGGGCCAGGGCGAGGAAGAGGGAGGGCGAGTGGACCGTGTACACGCTGATCACCGTCATGAGCAGCACCAGCAGGACCGCGCCCAGCCAGGAGGCGCGCAGCACCGGCGTGGCGGCCAGCAGGCGCGCCGTGTGGTCGGCGACGCCGCACCGCATCAGCAGGGCCTCGAAGACGCCCGGCCGGGGAGCGTCCAGCTCGGCGTCCAGCCGCTCCCAGCCGAGGTCCAGGGCGCGCGAGTCGGTGGCCTCCGCGAGGGCCAGCCGACAGGGCGCGCATGCCAGCAGATGCGTGTCGACCGACCACAGGCGGGGCGCCTCCAGCTCGCCGCGCGCGTAGGCGCGCAGGTCGTCGGTGTCCGCGTGCCATCCCGTGCCGTCGTGCCCGGTGTCTCTCATGCCAGCTCCTCCCGCAGTCGCCTTCGCGCACGCTGCGCCCGTGTCTTGACCGTGCCGGGAGGAATGCCGAGGACCACGGCCGCCTCCTTGGTCGTCAGTCCGTCGACCACCGTCGCCTGGAGGACCGCGCGCAGCTCCGGCGAGAGCCTTATCAGCGCCCCCGCCAGGTCGCCGTGCTGCACTCCCGCCAGGACGCGTTCCTCCGCGGAGGCCTCATGGCGGTGCCGCAGCCGCGCCAGCGCCTGGCGCAGCCGGCCCCGCGCGCCGTCGCCGCGCAGCGCGTCCACCAGCCGCCGGGCGCCCACGCGCCAGAGCCAGCCGGCCACGTCGCCGTCCTCGCGGTAGCGCGCACTGCCGCGCCAGACCGCGAGGAACGTCTCCTGCACGACGTCGTCCACGAGCCCCGGGTCGGCGCATCTGCCGCGCAGGCGTGCCGTGAGCCACGGCGCATACCGCCGGTACAGCTCCTCGAAGGCGTGACGGTCCCCGTCTGCCGCGGCACGCAGCAGCTCCCCGTCACTTCTCGTTTCCCTCACGCCCCTTCATCGGACGAGCCCCCGCGATCGGTTCACGTCCGCGAGAAGAATTTCCGCCCGCCGGATGAATTTCCACGCGCCGCGCGCCCGCAGGGCTCCGTACCGCCGCTCCTCTTCCTCCCACAGCCCCCGTCCACAGACGGCGCTTCCTCCCACAGCCCCCCGTCCACAGACAGCGCTTCCTCCCACAACCCCGTCCGCAGGACGGCGAAGGCAGAGGGCTGCGGACGTCCGCGGGCCTCCCCCCGCTATCCCGCACGTCATGTAGCCGTAACCAGTGATTCAGACGGGCTTGCGACGCTCGGCCAATGAATGCCGCCCCAGAGCCCCTGCCGCCCCCGCGATCCGGGGCCGGTGCGGAGCGCGGGCGCCGCCTCGCCGCGCCGCCGCCTTCGCGCTCCGACGCGCCCGTCACCCGTTCGGCGCGGAAGAATGGGTTCATGAGCCAGCAGAATGCCGAGGCAGCACAGCGGGCACAGAATCAGCGGGCACAGGACCGGCGGGCACAGGACGAGCCGTCGGCGCAGGACCGGTCGGTCCCCACCGAGGCAGAGTCCTCGGAGCGGGCGAGCGCGCGGACCCGGCAGCCCTCCGTGGGCTCCCTCACCGCGCGCCGCCCCCACGCCGTGGCCGGGGCGGTCTCCGACCTGGAGCCGGACCTCGACGCGGACCTGGACGTGTACGAGGAGCCCGAGGGCGCCCAGCTCCCCCCGGGCCGCTTCCTCGACCGGGAGCGGAGCTGGCTCCAGTTCAACGAGCGGGTGCTGGAACTGGCCGAGGACCCGCACACCCCGCTGCTCGAACGCGCGAAGTTCCTGGCGATCTTCGCGAGCAATCTGGACGAGTTCTTCATGGTCCGGGTCGCGGGCCTCAAGCGCCGTATCGCCACCGGGGTCGCCACCCACTCCGCCTCCGGTCTCCAGCCGCGCGAGGTGCTGGAGATGATATGGGCCCGGTCCCGCGAGCTCATGGCCCGGCACGCGGCCTGCTTCCACGAGGACGTCGCCCCGGCACTCGCGGACGAGGGCGTACAGCTCGTGCGCTGGAGCGAGCTGACCGAGAAGGAGCAGGCGCGCCTGTTCACGCTCTTCCGGCACCAGATCTTCCCGGTGCTGACCCCGCTGGCCGTGGACCCCGCGCACCCCTTCCCGTACATCTCGGGGCTGTCCCTGAACCTCGCGGTCGTCGTGCGCAACCCGGTCTCCGGCCACCGCCACTTCGCGCGCGTCAAGGTCCCGCCGCTGCTCTCCCGCTTCCTGGAGGCCTCCCCGCAGCGCTACGTCCCCATCGAGGACGTCATCGCCGCCCATCTGGAGGAGCTGTTCCCCGGCATGGAGGTCCTGGAGCACCACACCTTCCGGATCACCCGCAACGAGGACCTGGAGGTCGAGGAGGACGACGCCGAGAACCTGCTCCAGGCCCTGGAGAAGGAGCTGATGCGGCGCCGCTTCGGGCCGCCGGTGCGGCTGGAGGTGGAGGAGTCGATCGACCGTTACGTCCTCGATCTCCTGGTGCGCGAGCTGAAGATCTCCGAGGCCGAGGTGTACCCGCTGCCCGGCCCCCTGGACCTCACGGGCCTGTTCGGCATCGCCAACCTCGACCGCCCCGAGCTGAAGTACCAGAAGTACGTCGCGGGCACCCACCGCGACCTCTCCGAGGTCGAGTCGGCGTCGGCGCCCGACATCTTCGCGGCGCTGCGCGAGCGGGACGTGCTGCTGCACCACCCGTACGACTCCTTCTCCACCTCCGTCCAGGCGTTCCTGGAGCAGGCCGCCGGGGACCCGGACGTCCTCGCCATCAAGCAGACGCTGTACAGGACCTCGGAGACCTCGCCGATCGTCGACGCGCTCATCGACGCGGCGGAGTCCGGCAAGCAGGTCCTCGTCCTGGTCGAGATCAAGGCCCGCTTCGACGAGCAGGCCAACATCAGCTGGGCCCGCAAGCTGGAGGAGGCGGGCTGCCATGTCGTGTACGGCCTCGTGGGCCTGAAGACCCACTGCAAGCTGTCGCTCGTCGTACGGCAGGAGGGCGACACGCTGCGCCGCTACAGCCATGTGGGCACGGGCAACTACCACCCCAAGACCGCACGTCTGTACGAGGACCTGGGGCTGTTGACCGCCGATCCGCAGGTCGGCGCGGATCTGTCCGACCTCTTCAACCGGCTCTCGGGCTACTCGCGCCGCGAGACCTACCGCCGCCTGCTCGTCGCCCCGAGGTCCCTGCGCGACGGTCTGATCTCCCGGATCGACAAGGAGATCCAGCACCACAACGCCGGACGGCCCGCGTACGTCCGTATCAAGGTCAACTCGATGGTGGACGAGGCGGTCGTCGACGCGCTCTACCGGGCGTCCAAGGCCGGTGTCCCGGTCGACGTCTGGGTGCGCGGCATCTGCGCGCTGCGGCCCGGCGTCCCCGGTCTGTCCGAGAACATCCGCGTACGGTCCGTCCTCGGCCGCTTCCTCGAACACTCCCGCGTCTTCGTCTTCGCGGGCGGCGGCGAACCCGAGGTGTGGATCGGCAGCGCCGACATGATGCACCGCAACCTCGACCGCCGTATCGAGGCACTCGTCAGGGTCACCGACCCGGCGCACCGGGCGACCCTCAACCGGCTCCTGGAGACCGGCATGTCCGACACCACCTCCTCCTGGCACCTGGGGGCGGACGGCGAGTGGACCCGGCACGCGACCGACGCGGACGGCCAGCCCCTGCGCAACATCCAGGAGATGCTCATTGACGCCCGGAGGCGCCGGCGTGGCACAGCAGCACCTTGATCCGTCCACCATCGGCCGCGCGGCCCCGACCCTGCCCGGGGAGGACCGGCCCGGGGAGGCTCTCGCCGACTATCTGAGGGCCCAGGCCACGGGGTTCCTCCGCGCGCTGCGCCATCACCAGGACAGCGGGGAGGCCGGGAGCGCGGAGGACCTCGGGGACGCGGCGCTCGCGCTGCGCCGCTCGGCCCGCCGCATCAGCGGCACGCTCCACACGTTCCGCCCCCTGCTCGACGCCGACTGGTCCGAGCGGATGCGCGCCGAACTGGCCTGGCTGTCGGGCACGCTGGCCCGCGAGCACGCCTACGCGGCCCGGCTCGAACGGCTGCTGACCGCCCTGCACCGGCTGTCCGGCTCCTCGGCGCTTCCCGCACAGCCGGGGAGCACGGGCAGGACATCCGGCGCCCCCGAGCGCGGCGCCCTGACCGTCGGCGCGGCAAAGGCGGGCGCCCTGCTGGACCGCCAGCTCACCCTGGCCCGCACACGCGCGCACTCGGCGGCCCTCCAGGCCCTCGGGTCCAGCCGCTTCCACGCGGTGGCCGACAGCGTCGCCGTCCTCGCCAGCGAGGTCCCGCTCACGTCCGCCGCGGCCGGGGCCGATCTGTGCAGACCCGTCGCAGCGGCACAGGAGCGGCTGTACGAGGCGGTGGCCGCGCTGCCGCTGATCACCTCGGGCCAGCCGTACACCGCCGCGGCCCTGGTCGGCAGCCTGTCCCCGGACCCGGCCCCGCATCCGCAGGACGGCCCCTGGCATCAGGCCCGGCTGCTGCTGCGGCTGTACCGCTACGCCCGGGAGGTCCAGGGCGAGGACACGCCCGTCGACGTACGGCTGCCCGCCGCGGGCCAGGCCCTGGAGCGGCACCGGGACGCCGCGGAGGCAGCAGCCGCGGCGGCCGGGGCGGCGCGTACCCCGCGCATCGCCCCGGCCACGGCGTACGCCCTCGGCGTGCTGCATGCCGACCAGCGTCATGAAGTGGAGGCCGCCCGTTTCGCCTTCCAGCAGTCGTGGCAGAGGCAGACGGTGGGGACCGCGTAGGCACCCGTACGGCGGCGCGGCGCGCCGCGGTCACGAGGAAGGAGCCGTGAGCACCCGATGAGCGACGACATCATCCGCGCGGCGGGCTGTGTCCTGTGGCGCCGCTCCCCCGTCGACGGCGAGGTGGAGATCTGCCTGGTCCACCGGCCGAAGTACGACGACTGGTCGCATCCGAAGGGCAAGCTCAAGCCGGGCGAGGACCCGCTCGCGGGCGCGCTGCGGGAGGTGGCGGAGGAGACGGGGTACGCCGCGCTGCCCGGCGCCGCCCTGCCCACGGTCCATTACGTGGCGAACGGCCGCCCCAAGCAGGTCTACTACTGGGCGGCCGAGGCGGGCGACGGCTCCTTCAGGCCCAGCCGTGAGGTGGACCGGATCCTGTGGCTTCCGCCGGCCGCGACCCGGACCCGTCTCACACGGCCGCGTGACCGCGAACTCATGGACATCGTTCTCCAGGCGTTGAACCCGATATAGGCCACGGTCGTGCCCCGCGCACCGCGGTGTCCTCCCGTGTCGCCCCCGCGTACCCGGCCGCGGACGTAAGCGTTCCGTGACCTCACCACACCGTCCGCAGGGGTTCACCCTCCGTTCACTCACGTCCATCGGCGCCTTCACCTGAACTGCCTAATTTCGGCCTTACCAGAGGAAGCGGGCGCGGCCTCGTCGAGGACGCGGACGCCCCTCCCCCACTTCGCACGCCGCCGAACAGGATGGCGGCTCCTGGAAGGAACACCCGAAAGTGAAGCTTCAGCGCATGAACCGGCGGGCCCTCACCCTCGGTGCTCTCGCCGTCTCCGGCGCCCTGGCCCTCACGGCGTGCGGCTCCGACGACACGGGGGACAAGAGCAGCCCGTCGGCCTCCTCGGCGGCGAAGGCCGGCTCGATCAAGTGCGACGACGCCAAGGGCCAGCTCCTCGCCGACGGCTCCTCGGCGCAGAAGAACGCGATCGACGCCTGGGTGGCGCAGTTCTCCCAGGCCTGCTCCGGTGTGCAGATCAACTACAAGGGCGGCGGCTCCGGCGCGGGCGTCACCGCGTTCACCCAGGGCCAGGTCGCCTTCGCCGGTTCGGACTCCGCGCTGAAGCCCGAGGAGATCGAGGCCTCCAAGCAGGTCTGCAAGGGCGGCCAGGCCATCGACCTGCCGATGGTCGGCGGCCCGATCGCGGTCGGCTACAACCTGCCGGGCGTCGACAACCTGGTGCTGGACGCCGAGACCCTGGCCAAGATCTTCGACGGCCAGATCAAGACGTGGGACGACGCGGCGATCAAGAAGCTGAACCCCGACGCCAAGCTGCCCTCCACCAAGATCCAGGCCTTCCACCGCTCGGACGAGTCCGGCACCACGGACAACTTCACCAAGTACCTGAAGGCCGCCGCCCCGTCCGTCTGGGGCAAGTACGCCGGTGGCAAGGCATGGGAGGCCAAGGGCGGCCAGTCCGCTCCGCAGTCCTCGGGTGTGGCCGCGCAGGTCAAGCAGACCGCGGGCGCCATCGGCTACTTCGAGCTGTCGTACGCCAAGGACATGTCCACGGTGTCCATCGCCACGGGCGCCTCCGCCCCGGTCAAGGCCACCGTCGACAACGCCACCAAGGCCATCGCGGACGCCAAGGTCGTCGGCACCGGCAAGGACCTCGCGCTGGAGCTGAACTACGGCACCAAGGCCGACGGCGCCTACCCGATCGTCCTGGTCACCTACGAGATCGCCTGCGACAAGGGCAACAAGGCGGACACCCTGCCCGCCACCAAGGCCTTCCTGCGCTACCTCGCCGGCACGGAAGGCCAGTCGGTGCTGAGCCAGAACGACTACGCCCCGATCCCCGACGCCATCATCACCAAGGTCCGCAGCACCATCGAGGGCCTGAGCTGACCTGAGTGTGCGGTCCGGTCCCCCCAAGAGACCGGACCGCACCGTCCGGTGCACCGCCGCCTGGAGCCGCACACCGCGTGCGGCTCCGCAGACCGGAGAACCCGATGGACATAACAACACCCGACACCCAAGAGCCCCACCCCGCTCCGCGGCCTCCCGCGCCCGGGCGCAAGCACACCGCCACCCGGCCCGGAGACCGCATCTTCCTCGGCCTCTCCCGCGGGGCGGGCATCCTGCTCCTGGTGATCATGGCCGCGATCGCGGCCTTCCTCGCCTACCGCGCGTCCCTGGCCATCACCAAGGACCACGGCAACTTCCTCACCACCCTCGAGTGGAACACCGGCGTCACCCCGCCGGTCTTCGGCATCGCCGTACTGGCCTTCGGCACGGTGGTCTCCTCGGTCATCGCCATGGTCCTCGCGGTCCCGGTCGCGGTCGCCATCGCGCTCTTCCTCACGCACTACGCCCCGCGCAAGGTCTCCGGCCCCATCGCGTACGTGATCGACCTGCTCGCCGCCGTGCCGTCCATCGTCTACGGCCTGTGGGGCGCCCTGGTCCTCGTACCGAACCTGAACGGCCTGTTCGGCTGGCTGGACACCTACCTCGGCTGGACCGGCGTCTTCTCCTGGGACGGCGGCGCGCCCCGCTCGATGCTCACCGTCGGCATCCTGCTCGCGATCATGATCCTGCCGATCATCACCAATGTGAGCCGTGAGGTCTTCCGGCAGGTCCCGCGGATGCACGAGGAGGCGGCCCTGGCCCTCGGCGCCACGCGCTGGGAGGTCGTCCGCATGGCCGTCCTGCCCTTCGGCCGCTCCGGCGTCGTCTCCGCCTCCATGCTCGGCCTCGGCCGCGCGCTCGGCGAGACGATGGCCGTCGCCACCGTGCTCTCCCCGGACTTCCTCATCCACGGCAGCCTGCTCAACCCGGGCGGCGGCACCTTCGCCCAGAACATCGCCAGCAAGTTCAGCGAGGCCTCGGAGTTCGGCCGTGACGCGCTGATCGCCTCCGGTCTGGTCCTGTTCGTCATCACCCTGCTGGTCAACGGCGCGGCCCGCATGATCATCGCCCGTCGCAAGGAGTACTCGGGGGCCAACGCATGAGCACCGCAGCCGTCACCGACAAGCGCAGCACCCTGCGCGGCGCCACCCTTCCGCGCTGGTCCCCCTGGGCCATCGCCGCGGGCTCCGTCGCCGTCGCGATCGGCATCGGCGCCGCCGCCGGACTGCACAGCCACGTCCAGTGGGGCCTGATCGCCGCACTCCTCTTCGTCCTGGCCACCTACGGCATCGCGGCCCGCGTCGAGGGCCGCCGCCAGGCCAAGGACCGGGTCGCGACCTCCCTGGTGTGGGTCGCCTTCCTGCTCGCCGTGGTGCCGCTGGTCTCCCTGATCTGGGTGACCGTGCAGCGCGGTGTGAAGGTCCTCGACTTCTACTTCCTGAGCCACTCGATGGGCGTGGTCGCCGACTCCCAGCCGGGCGGCGGCATCTACCACGCGATCCTCGGCAGCCTGGAGCAGGTCGGCCTCGCCACCCTGCTCGGCGCGCCGATCGGTGTGCTCACCGCCGTCTACCTGGTGGAGTACGGCCGCGGCCGGCTCGCCCGTGCCGTCACCTTCTTCGTGGACGTGATGACGGGTATCCCGTCGATCGTCGCCGGTCTGTTCATCCTCAGCCTGATGCTGATCCTCGACATGCAGCCGTTCGGCTTCGCCGGATCGCTCGCCCTGGCCATCCTGATGATGCCGGTCGTGGTCCGCTCCACGGAGGAGATGCTCAAGCTCGTCCCGAACGAGCTGCGCGAGGCCTCCCTCGCGCTGGGTGTCCCCAAGTGGCGCACCATCCTGAAGGTGGTCCTGCCGACCTCCCTCGGCGGTATCACCACCGGCGTCATGCTGGCGATCGCCCGTATCGCCGGTGAGACCGCGCCGGTCCTGCTGCTGGTCTTCGGCAACCGGTTCATCAACGCCAACCCCTTCGACGGTGCGCAGGCGTCGCTGCCGCTGTACATCTATCAGCAGTACGGTGCGGGCGCCGAGCCGGCGTACGACCGTGCCTGGGCGGCCTCGCTCGCACTGATCGCCTTCGTGATGATCCTCAACCTGGTGGCTCGCGGAATCGCCCGCTGGAAGTCCCCACGCTGACCGTCAGCGGCCCCCACCGCGTGGGGCACCGAGGTGCCGCTGCCGCCACGCGGACCCTTACGAACCATCAGACTTTGGAAGTGACATGGCCAAGCGAATCGACGTCAGCGGACTCACCGCCTACTACGGCTCCCACAAGGCGATCGAGGACATCTCGATGACGGTCGAGCCGCGGTCGGTGACGGCGTTCATCGGCCCCTCCGGCTGCGGCAAGTCGACGTTCCTGCGCACGCTCAACCGTATGCACGAGGTGACGCCGGGCGGACGCGTCGAGGGCAAGGTGCTCCTGGACGACGAGGACCTGTACGGCGCGGGCGTCGACCCGGTCGCCGTCCGCCGCGAGGTGGGCATGGTCTTCCAGCGCCCCAACCCCTTCCCCACGATGTCGATCTTCGACAACGTGGCGGCGGGCCTGCGGCTGAACGGCGACCACCGCAAGTCGGAGCTGAACGACATCGTCGAGAGGTCCCTCAAGGGCGCGAACCTCTGGAACGAGGTCAAGGACCGCCTGAACAAGCCGGGCTCGGGGCTGTCGGGCGGTCAGCAGCAGCGGCTGTGCATCGCCCGCGCGATCGCCGTCGAGCCGAAGGTCCTGCTGATGGACGAGCCCTGCTCGGCCCTGGACCCGATCTCGACGCTGGCCATCGAGGACCTGATCGGCGAGCTGAAGGAACGCTTCACGATCGTCATCGTGACGCACAACATGCAGCAGGCCGCGCGCGTCTCGGACCGTACGGCGTTCTTCAACCTGGCGGGCGTGGGCCAGCCGGGCAAGCTGATCGAGATCGACGAGACGGAGCGGATCTTCTCCAACCCGTCGGTGCAGGCGACCGAGGACTACATCTCGGGCCGCTTCGGCTGAGCCGCGGCGGCGGAAGACCCCTCGCGGTGCTGCATGGCGGTGCCACCGCGAGGAAGGAGGGCCCGCCCCTGGCTCCCAGGGGCGGGCCCTCTCCTCCTCTGCTCCTCCTACTCGGCTACTTCCGTGCGTTCCCACCACTGGTAGACGGTGACCCGACCTTCCTGGCTGTCCTCGTGGCGCGACGTGACCTTGTAGTGCTCGTATCCGCCGCGGTGAGGGATCTTCAGCTCTTGTCCCGGCGGAACGATCGGCGCCAGGGTGCCCGCCAGATCGTCCGGCCCGCCTTCGAGGAGTGCCTTGGTAGTCATAGGTCCAGTCTTCTCGCGCCGCCGACCACCGCATCTCGGGCGTTACAGGACCGCCAGATCGATCAGCCAGTACCCGCACGCCGCGACGATCGCCGCGGCCGGCATGGTGATGAACCAGCCCAGGACGATGTTCTTCGCGACGCCCCAGCGCACGGCGTTCACGCGCTTCGTCGCGCCCACACCCATGATCGCCGAGGTGATCACATGCGTCGTCGAGATCGGCGCCCGGAACAGGTACGCCGTCGTGAACATGATCGAGGCCCCCGTCGCCTCCGCGGCGAAGCCCTGCGGCGGGTCCAGCTCGATGATCTTGCGGCCCAGGGTGCGCATGATGCGCCAGCCGCCCGCGTACGTGCCCAGCGACAGCATCATCGCGCAGACGATCTTCACCCACACCGGGATCGGATCCCCGTACTCCTCGACATCGGCGATGACCAGTGCCATCACCACGATGCCCATCGTCTTCTGCGCGTCCTGGAGACCGTGACCGAGGGCCATACCGGCCGCCGACACGGTCTGCGCTATGCGGAAGCCCCGCTTGGCCTTGTGCGGGTTGGTCCGCCGGAAGATCCACATGATCAGCGTCATCACCAGGTAGCCGACGATCAGGCCGACCACCGGGGACAGGAACATGGGGATGACGATCTTGTTCATGACGCCGGACCAGTACACCGTCGTACCGCCCGCGAGCGCCGCGCCGACCATGCCGCCGAACAGCGCGTGCGAGGACGACGAGGGCAGCCCGAAGTACCAGGTGGTCAGGTTCCAGGAGATGGCACCGACCAGCGCCGCGAAGAGGATCGCCATCCCCTTCCCGCCCTCGGGCGTCTGGATCAGGCCCTTGCTGACCGTCACCGCGACCCCGGTGCCGATGAACGCTCCGGCGAGGTTCATCGCCGCGGCCATGGCCAACGCCGCCCGCGGGGTCAGCGCGCGCGTCGACACCGACGTCGCGATCGCGTTCGCCGAGTCGTGGAAGCCGTTCGTATAGGTGAAGAAGAGTGCGACCAGGATGGTCAGGATCAGAGCAAAGGTGTCCATCGACGCCTCAGGACTCCTTGACCGCGATGGTCTCCACCGTGTTGGCCACGTGCTCGAAAGCGTCCGCGGCCTCCTCCAGCACATCCACGATCTGCTTGAGCTTCAGCACCTCGATCGCGTCGTACTTGCCGTTGAAGAGATGGGCGAGCAGCTTGCGGTGGATCTGGTCCGCCTGGTTCTCCAGGCGGTTCACCTCGATCCAGTACTCGGTGAGGTTCTGCATCGTGCGGAGGTTGGGCATCGCCTCGGCCGTCAGCTCCGCCGCCCGCGCCAGCACCTCGATCTGCTGGGCGACGCCCTTGGGCAGTTCCTCGACGTTGTAGAGGACGACGAGGTCGACGGCCTCCTCCATGAAGTCCATGATGTCGTCGAGGGACGAGGCGAGGGCGTAGATGTCCTCGCGGTCGAAGGGCGTGATGAACGAGGAGTTCAGCTGGTGGAAGATCGCGTGTGTGGCGTCGTCACCGGCGTGTTCCGCGGCCCGCATACGCTCTGCGATCTCGGCCCGGTCGGAGGGGTCAGCCCCGAGCAGTTCCATCAGGAGTTTCGAGCCCGTGACGATGTTGTCCGCGGATGCGGCGAACATGTCGTAGAAGCTCGTCTCCCTGGGGGTCAGACGAAAGCGCACGTGGGGTCCTCAGATGCTTCGGTTTCGGTCAGGCTGATGCTAAGCACATCATCCGGCCACGGCTACGGGTCGTCTCCAGTGTCGCCCATCGGCCGTCGTGGTCGGCACGGGGGCCGTACGAGGGGGGTCCGAGGGCGGCCGAGGCCCGTGGCCAGGGCCTACGAAGGGATCCTGCTCCTCGGCAAAGTTCGTTACCATATACCCGTCAGGGGTATATGTCCGTTTCGCGACGCGGGAGCCGCGTCCGCGGGTGCACCGTCCCACGCCCGGTTCGCCGGGCCCACCGTCTCCAGGAGGACGCGATGACGACCACCGAGGCCGGCGCGCCGGCGCCCTCCGAGGGTGCCGAGGCCGTGATGACCGACCACGACCACGGCGTCCACGGCTACCACCACCAGAAGGACGAGCACCTCAAGCGGCTGCGCCGTATCGAGGGCCAGATCCGCGGGCTGCAGCGGATGGTCGACGAGGACGTGTACTGCATCGACATACTCACGCAGGTCTCCGCCTCGACGAAGGCCCTGCAGTCCTTCGCGCTCCAGCTCCTCGACGAGCATCTGCGCCACTGCGTCGCGGACGCCGCGCTCAAGGGCGGCACGGAGATCGACGCGAAGGTCGAGGAGGCGACGAAGGCGATCGCGCGCCTGCTGCGGACCTGACGCCTCTGGCCGCTGTACGACGGCGCTGCGCGGGCGGGACCGCTTCGGCGGCTCAGCCGCCGAAGCGGTCCCGCTCCTTGGCCACCCGCAGCACCTCGTCGATGCTTTCCAGACTCAGCCGGTCCTCGCGCGCGCTCGAGGCCGCGATGATCAGGTCGCCGCACAGCTCGATCTCGGCGAGGGCCACGTGGTCATGAACTGCCGTACCGCCCAGCAAAGCCACGCGCATCACCTCTTTCTGCCGCCACCGACCTCCTAGGGTAGGGAGCGGCCCACGCCCGGCGCATGGCACGGACGGACCATTTCCAGCCCCTCAGCCGCGCCACTTCCGGACCCGCCCACCGGCCCCACGGGCCCCCTCACCGCTCCGCGATCTTCCCGGCGAAGATGTCCCCCGCCGCCGGGAGCACCACCTCGGCCGGTGCCCCGAAGCCGTACAGCACAGTGGTCGAGGTCACAGCGACCGTGGTCTTGCGGTCGCCGTTGACGAAGCCGAACCGCTGGCGGAGCTTGCGGATACGCCCCTCGGCGTCGAGATAGGCGTCGAAGGGGACCTCGGCCGTGGCGAACCCCCGCGCCGCCGCGCGCAACGCCCCCTTGTCCCCCTCGGCCGCGCGGCGCGCCGCGCGCCCGATGTCCGTGATCCCCCGATAGTGCCGCACGGCCGTCCCGTCGATCTCGGTCCGCCCGACGTACGTCGCCTCGCGCACCCCGCGCAGCAGTTCGGCCGCGGTGTACGGGTCGGTGGCGCCGCCGGTGACGAGGTTGCCGTCGGAGAGCGTGGCCGTGTCGACCCGTACCCATTTGTCCGGGGGCACGCCCGCGCCCCGGTTCTTCATGAACAGGGCGCCCGCGGCGAGCAGTTCGGTGATCGGGCGGTGTTCCTGGGCGCCCGTGGGGTCCTGCGGCAGGGTCACCGTCAGTCGGCCGAGCCGGCCGCGGAAGTCGTACACGCCCTCGCCGCGGATGGTGACGCGGGTGCCGCCCGTGGCCATCTCCATCGACGTACGGGCCCGGGAGCTGCCCGCGCGCACCAGGGCCGCGGAGGCCTGACGCAGCAGGGCGAGCGAGCCGCTGGCCGAGCGCGCGTCCTCGGCGGCGGCGCCGCTGTTCGAGCAGCCCGTGGCCGAGGCGGCGCAGACCAGGAGTGCCACCGTCGTGGCGCATGCCGCGCTCGCCCGACCATGCAGCCGCCGCACCACCATCGCCCTACCCCCAGCAGGTCCGTCCCGGTGTCCCTCCTGTCGTTCCGCTTAACGACGGCCGACGGCACCCGTCACGCGGTCGGCGCACCGGCCGTATCTGCCTTGGGTAACCTGCGGGAGTGGACCAGCAGGACAGCGCCGCCTCTCATGGCGAGCATCGCACGACCACGGTCGAACAGGGCCGCTTCTGTTTCGCTCGCTGCGCCTGCGGCTGGCGCGGCCCGGCCCGCAGGGCCCGCAGCCTCGCCAGGACGGACGCGCAGGGTCACGCCGACGGCCCGACGTACTGATCAGGCCGCCAGATCCCGCTCCTCGGCCGCCGCCTCCGTCCGCGCGCCCGGGATCACGGCCCGCGCGGGATGCGCCCCGCGTGCCCGGATCAGCGTGCCGAAGCGGGACGAGCGTTCGGCCGCCTCGGCGAGCGGGGTCAACAGGGCCGTGGCGAGCGGCGAGAGCAGCAGGGCCACGGCCGTGCCGAGGGCGAAGCCGCCGATGACGTCCGTCGGGTAGTGCACGCCCAGGTAGACCCGGCAGAACCCTTCGAGCAGCGCGAGCCCGAGGCCGATGATCCCGAACTTACGGTGCGCCAGGAACAGTCCGGCCGCCATCGCCATCGTGAGCGTGGCGTGGTCGCTGACGAAGGAGTAGTCGTTCTTGCCGCTGACGAGGACATCGAGTCCCTGATGGTCGACGAACGGCCGGGGACGTTCCACGAAGCCCCGGATCGGCACGTTCACCAGGACTGCCACGCCCGCGGCGAGCGGGGCCCAGAGCAGCGCGGCCATGGACGGTGCCGCGTGCTCGCCGCCGCGTCGGCGCAGGCTCCACCAGCAACCGAGCACCAGCAGGACCATCGCGAGCAGCAGACCGTACTCGCCGATGAACGTCACGACGCGGTCGAGCCAGTGCGGGGCGTCCTGGGCCAGGCCGTTGATGTCGTAGAGCAGTTCGACGTCGGGGTTCGAACCGGATGCGGCGAGTCCAGCCATCGTGTGCGGCCCCTTCGTCTGTCCCTGTACCGCGGACGCGCCTGTGCGCGCCGCCCACCACCCCCGTGGTCGTAGATCCGCTTCACGTCAGACCGGTTGCCGTACGTCGACGCTCTACGTGAGAAGCAACGCACAGGCCGGTGGTCCGCGTTCCGCACTCAACCGAACGATCACGCAGACGTTACCGAAGAGAGACTCGTCCTCGCAGCTCAGAAGAAGGGGCGCGGCGGAGGGTTACGGATGCGTGCGCCCTCGCACGCGCCGTTCGCGCCCCCCGGTTCACACCGTCGTCCGGTTCACACCGTCGTCGGCAGTGCCTTCGCGCCGTCCTGGGTGACCCGCGTCGCGCCGAAGTAGTCCGGGGTGTCGATGGGGTCGAAACGGATCACGGCCCCCGGCCGGGGCGCGTCGATCATGTAACCGCCGCCGACGTAGATCCCGACGTGCCGGATGGCCCGCGAATCGGTCGCGTCGTCCGAGAAGAACACCAGGTCGCCCGGGAGCAGTTCGTTCCGCTTCGGGTGCGGCCCCGCGTTGTACTGGTCGTTGGCGACGCGTGGCAGTGTGATGCCGACGCTGTCGTACGCGGCCTTGGTCAGCCCGGAGCAGTCGAAGCGCCCGCCCTGGTCCCTGGTGCCGTTGCCGCCCCACAGATAGGGCGTGCCGAGCTTCTTCTGGGCGTAGTAGATCGCGCCGGCCGCCTGCTTGGAGGGGTCGACCCGGCGCACGGGCGCGGCGAAGCTCTGCGCCAGGGTGGTGATGGTCTTCACGTAGTTCTGGGTCTCCTTGTACGGCGGCACACCGCCGTACTTGATGACCGCGTACGCCCCCGCGTTGTACGACGCCAGCATGTTCTTCGTCGGGTCGCCGGGCACGTCCTTCACGTACGAGGCGAGCTTGCAGTCGTACGAGGCGGCCGACGGGATCGCGTCGGCCGGGTCCCAGACGTCGGCGTTCCCGTCGCCGTTGGCGTCGAGGCCGTGGGTGGCCCAGGTGCCGGGCATGAACTGCGCTATCCCTTCGGCCTGCGCGGGGCTCTTGGCGCTCGGGTTGAAGCCGCTCTCCTGATAGAGCTGGGCGGCGAGCAGCGCGGGGTTGATCGCGCCGCACAGATTGCCCCAGCGCTGTACGAGCGAGGAGTACGCGGCGGGCACGGCGTTCTTGGCGAGCCCGACGGACCCCTGGGCGCCGCCGCCACCCGAGAGGTTCGCGGCGTTCAGATAGACCCCGATGACGAGCAGCAGCACGAAGCCGAGCCCGGCGCCGACGGTAGCGGTGCCCCACACCCACGCCTTACGCACCGTCAACCGCCCCTCGCCGCCTGGGAGTACGCCGACGGTCAGTGTAGGGGCGCGTGTGCGGAGGGGACCAGGACGAACAGAGCCTGTGTGGGAACCGCGGTGGCGGGTGCGGCCGGTGTCAGCCGCGCAAGGCGGTCCGGTACAGGGCCGCGGCCTCGCTGCCGAGGACGACGCTGTAGGAGATGTCGGAGGTGGAGCCGCCCTGTTCATGGCCGCCGAGGATGCCGACGACCTCACCGTCGCTGTTCACCCAGGGGCTGCCGCTGGTGCCGCCGGTGAACTCGGGGCATTCGATGCGCTGTTGGGTCGGTGTCTGGGCGGTCGGCTTGTTCGTGCAGGTGATCGGGGATTCCTCGGAGTTGGGGTATCCCGTGACGGTGACGGCGGTGGCGCCGGTCTTCCGCCCGGTGACGAACTTGTTGCCGCCGACGATGTCCTCGACGTTCGCGCCGCCGACGGACTCCAGGGCGGCGAAGGCGACGTCGCTGTTCTCGTCCGGGTCGCCGCTGCTCCAGCCGCCGCCGAGGAACGTCTTGGTCACCTTCCACACCCCGTACGGCGCCTTGCCGTCCCGGTAGCCGGGGGCGAACCAGAGCGCGCCCTTGCTCATCAGGCAGTGCGCCGCGGTGACGATGAGGTTGCCGCGCTCGCTGTGCACCACGGAGGCGGTGCAGAAGTGGCCGCCCTCCAGGGCGCTGGAGCCGAAGAGCGGTCCGATGCGCGCGTTGTCCAGACCGGCCTCCGCCTGGACGGTCGCGCCCAGCGGTCCGCTGCCGCCGTCGGCCGCCGCCACGGAGGACGTCGTGACGGCCAGCAGGACCAGGGCACCGAGGAAGGCGAGCCGGCGGTTGCCGTGGGGGCGTCTGATGGCGTTCATCGCCTCTTACTGTGAACCACACCGGGGGGAATTTCGCCGTGAGCGACGTGAAATTCCACTGTGAGGGTGCACCGGCGCGGAGTGCCGCGCGCATTCGGCCCACGGCTGCTTCCCCCCTTTCGGGGGCGCCCGACGGCCACCGGCCCGTCCGGGGCGGCCTCGGGCCGCGGCTGCGCGGGCTCCTCACCTGTCGTCCGTGGGCTCGGCGGTGGGCGGCGGACCGGCGCTGGAGGCCTTGCGCAGGATGTCCGAGGCGTTGCGCGCCAGGTGGGAGACCGACCGTGCCGCCTCCGAGACGGACCGCGCCGCGTTGCCCGCCGGTGTCTCGGGCGGGGCGCTCTCGGAGGAGCGCCACCACCGCAGGACGGCCCGCTCCACCCCCGGCAGCGTCCGGTGCCCGGCCACGGCGACCGCGATGGCCGCCACCACGCCCGCCCAGGCGACCGGGCCGAGCGGGGTGCAGCCGAGGGCCTGGCTGACGCCCGGGGTCTGCACCAGGGCGACGAGTGCCGCGGCCGAACCGAGGGCCGTGGCCCGCACCAGCAGGCTGTCCCGGCGGTCGGCCATGGTCTGGGCGAGCTGGGTGCCCACGAGCGCGCACAGGGCCATCGTGGTGGCGCGGCGGGCGGTGCCCGGGGTGAAGCGGCCGATCAGCCAGGCCACGCTCGCGCCCAGGCAGGTGGCCAGGGCGCGGTGGCGGATCTGCCGGATCAGCGCGGGCCCGAGGAGAGAGGTGAGCAGCCGTCCGCCCGGCTCGCTCCCGGGCTCGGCCCCGTTCCGCCGCTCCCGGTCGGGGGTCACCGCCACCGCGACCGCCGGGAACAGGTCCGTGAACAGGTTGACCAGCAGCATCTGGCGGGTGGAGAGCGGGGACGCGCCCCACAGCAGCCCGCCGAGGATGCCGAAGCCGACCTCGCCCGCGTTGCCGCCGATGAGGATGGCGATGGCGTCGGCGACGCCGTGCCAGAGCGCGCGGCCCTCGGCCACCGTCTCGATCAGCACGGTCAGATCGGAGTCGACGAGGACGAGGTCGGCGGCGTTGCGGGCGGCGGCCGAGCCGCGGGCGCTGATGCCCACGCCGACGTCGGCGGCGCGGATGGCCGCGGCGTCGTTGGCGCCGTCGCCCACCATCCCGACGACCCGGCCCGCGTCCCGCAGCGCCTCGATCACCTGGAGCTTCTGCTCGGGCGCGACCCGGGCCACGACGTCCGCGTCCCGCAGCATCCGGGCCCGTGCCGCCCGGTCCGCGGCGGCCAGTTCGTCACCGGTGACCACGGCCGTGTCCCCGGGCCAGCCCAGTTCCACGGCGATCGCCCGCGCGGTCTGCGGATGGTCGCCGGTGAGCATGACGGGCCGTACGCCGATGCGCCGCAGGCCCTGGACGAGGGCGGTGGACGTCTCCCGGGGCACGTCCGACAGGGCCAGCAGTCCGGTGCACCGGAGCCCCGCGAGGGCCTGCTCCAGCACCTCCTCGTCGTTCTCGTCCCCGGTCAGCGGGCGCTCGGCCACCGCCAGCACGCGCAGCCCCGCGCCGGCCAGCGCCTGAGCCGCGGCGAAGACCCGGTCCGGCAGCCCGGCGCAGGCGGGCAGCACGATCTCGGGGGCGCCCTTGACCACGAGCACCCGGGTGCCGTCGTCGCTGTCGTCGGGCCGCCCCACCGCGGCGGCGTACCCGCGACCGGCCTCGAAGGGGCGCCCCTCGGTCTGCGTCCAGTGCGGATCGGACCCGGCCGCGTCCAGGACGGCCTCGTCGGTGGCGTGAGCCGGCCTGCCGTCCTCCTCGCCGGTCAGGCGTGGGCAGGCACGCGCGGCGACGCACAGGGTCCGCGCCGATCCGGGGTGATCGGCCGCCCGTACGGCGCCGTCGGCGTCCGCGGCCCGCACCACCCGCAGCCGGTTCTCGGTGAGCGTGCCGGTCTTGTCGAAGCAGAGCGTGTCCATCCGGCCGAGCGCCTCCAGCGTGCGCGGGGTACGGACCAGGACGCCCTGTCTGCTCAGCCGCCGGGCGGCGGCGAGCTGGGCCACCGTCGCCACCAGCGGCAGCCCCTCGGGAACGGCGGCGACGGCCACCGACACCCCGCCGCTGACCGCCCGCCGGATCGGTGTGCCGTGCAGCAGGGACAGGCCGGTCACCGCGGCCCCGCCCGCGAGCGTCAACGGCAGTGCCTTGCGGGTGAGTTCCTGGAGCCTGGCCTGCACCCCGGCTGCCGCGGGCTTGCGGGCGGCGAGGGAGACGGCACGGGCCGCCTCGGTGCGGTCGCCGGCCTCCACCACGACCGCGCGGGCGCGCCCGGCCACCACGGTGGTGCCCTCGAAGACCATGCAGCGGCGGTCGGCGACGGCGGCGCGCGGGGTCGAGTCGGTCTGCTTGTCGGCGGGCAGGGACTCCCCGGTCAGCGCGGACTCGTCGATCTCCAGGCCGTCCTCCCACAGCAGCCGCGCGTCGGCCGGTACGACGTCGTCGCCCTCGAGCTCGATGATGTCCCCCGGGCGCAGCTCGGCGGCGTCCACCGTCCGCGCGCCCCGTCTGCGGGGCCGGTGCGCCCCTCGCCGCTGCCGCAGGCGGGCCTTGCGCTTCTGCTCGGCCACCAGCCCGGACAGCGCCCGCTCCGCCCGCAGCCGCTGGACGCCGCCGACCAGGGCGTTCAGATCGAGTGCGCCGACGACCAGCAGCGCGTCCGCGGCGGAGCCGAGGATCGCCGACGCGGCCGAGCCGACCGCCAGCACCGGGGTGAGCGGATCGTCGAGTTCTCTGCGGACGGCGCGGGCCAGCCGCACCGTCCAGCGCACCGGGCCGCTCGCGGGCCGCAGCCAGGGGTGCCGGGCCAGGGCCCGCGCCATGCTCCGCGCCCGGTCGCTCGCGCGCTCGGCCTCCGGTTCGGGCTGCCGCTCCAGCCGCTCCTGGACCTCCTCGGGCTCCAGCTCGTGCCAGGCGATCCGCGGGCGCGGCTGCGGAGGCGGGGCCGCGGCCACGCGGAGCGCCGCCCGTACGCCCATCAGCAGGGCGGCGGCCGTGGCCGCGTCGACCGGGATGTGCCGCAGTCCGGGCAGGGGCCAGCGGGGCGAGGGACGGGCCCCGCGCACGGCCACCAGCAGCCCGGACAGGGCCGCCCCGGACCGGGCGAGCGTCTGCGACCGGCCGGCGACCCTCCGCGCGGCCGGAATCGCGGTCAACACCCGCCAGGCGTCGGCCAGACCGTGCGGGGCGAGCACATCCGCGCCCCAGACGACCACCCCGTCCCGGTCCGTGAGCGCGAGGGCGACATCACTGCCCAGCAGACCGGCGAGCACCTCGTCCTGCTCGGCCGAGGCGGGCCGGGCGACGGTGACGACGGTCCCGCCCTCGCCGCCCTCGCTCAGCTCCTCCACCACCTCGTCCAGCGGCCGGTCGCCGCCGACGACCCGGTCGGCGAGCCCCGTGAAGTCAGCCAGCGCCGGATGGTCGACCATCACCACCCGCAGCCCGGCGTGGCGCGCCGCGTCCAGGACGGCCTCGATCCACGGGTCCGCGCCGCCCGAGGTCAGCAGCGCGCTGGGGTGCAGGACGAGCGTCTCGGCCAGTTCCAGGTGGCGCAGCCGTTCGGGCTCCCGGACCAGTACGCCCTGCCTGGCCAGGGCGCCGCTCAGGACGGAGTGGAAGGCGGCGGGGCCGTAGCGGGCGGCCTTGGGCGAGCCCGCGAGCACCGCCTCCGCGGCCTCCTCGATGTCACGCTTGACCAGTTCCGTCGCCACCGCCGCGAGCACGCTGCCGACGGAGGTGTGGGCGGCGTACTCCTGGGTCGGGGAGATGCGCAGCGGCGGGCGCGGATGGTGATCGGCGGGCACGCCGGTCCGCTCGGGCCCGCACCACTGGTCGTGCGTCGCCTCGAACGCGACCGCGCGCGCCACCCGCTCGGTCAACTGGCAGGCGCGCAGCCCGCCGTCGAGCACCAGCGCGGTCGGCGTACCGCCCGCGGTGTGCGCCGCCGCGTTGGCGAGGCCGAGCGCCAGATCCATCCCGGAGCGGCCGAGGCGGCCGGTGAGCCAGGTGCGAAAGCGCGGGTTCTCGCGCAGCAGGGTCACCACCGCGGTCAGGACGCGCGGGGTGTGCGGCAGCCGCAGGACGGCTCCGGCGATCGCGGTGCCCGCGCCGAGGACGTCGGCCGCGAGCGCCGCCGCGGCGGTCCGTACGGCGGCGGGGTCGCCGGGGTGGGAGAACTCCTCCTCCGGGTCGGCCGCGACGGCGAGCCCCCACCGTCCGGCGAGGCCGGTGGCGCGCTCCACCACCTGGTCGGTCAGCTCCGCCTCGGTGGCCGTGATCACCAGCCGGGTCAGCCCGCCGTCCCAGTACGCGGACACCACGTCCGACCGCTCGGCCAGCACCTCGGCCACCTTGCGGGACGCCTGTGCCACGCGTCGTACGGCGTTCCCGCGCCCGGCGCGGCCGGGTTCGGCGAGCCGCAGCGCCAGGTGGGCCCTCGCACCGGACCGCCACTGGCCGGTGTCGCCGGGCAGAGCGTTGCGCACCACCCGGGCGACCCGTACCGCGCTGTCGGCGCCGCGGACCCCGGCCCGCGCCGCCGCCGTGAGGGCCCCTGCCGCCGCTCCCACCGCGGCCGGGGCGCCGCGCACCAGCCGCCCGGGGGCGGCCCGGACGAGGCCGGTGGCGGTCGAGGGAAGCATCACCCCCGCTCCTGGCCCCATCGCGCGCCCTCAGCTGGCGACGGCGGTACGGCGGTGCCGCGTCGTACTGGCGCTGTCAGCACTCTTCGCGGCCTTCGCCGCCTTCGCGGCGTTCCTCGTGGCACTCCTCGCTGCGCTCTTCGCGGCACTGCGGCCGGAGGCGGTGCTGCGAGCCGAGGCGGCCTTGCGCGCGCCGGACGCCGAGCGCTGGGCGCTCCGGGAGCCGTCCGCCTGCGCGGACCGCTCCGACTGCTCGGGCCGCGACTGGGTCAGCCAGGCCACGGCCGCACCGGTGACCGCGACGGGCCACTCCACGAGGCCTACGGCACCGAGCACCCCGGCGCCTGTGTACACGGCCAGCCGCCGCCCGCGCGGAGACACGGATCCGACCGCGTTCAGCGCACCTTCGGTGGCCCTGCCGACGGTCTCCGCACCGGGCACCCTGCGCAGCGCGGAGACCATGGTCCGCAGCGGCTCGGGAAGGTCCGACGACGACTTCTGCTGAGCCATTCCTCTCGCCTCCATACATCTGTTCTGTATGAGTGGTTCCCGCGATGGCCCTGCCTTCACTCGCAGAAACGATAAATCGGGAGGAAGCGGCATATCCATGGATGTTCGATGCGAGGCGTGCCCCGCGCACGGGGGCATCGCCCGCGCACGGGGAAGCGGGGCCCGAGGACGGGACGCCCGCGGACGACCCGGCGGTCCCCCGTTGCGCCACCACCCTGTGCGCCAGGCGCCGCGAACCGGGGATAGCCTTCCGCTCGTACGGGTGACGTACGAGTGACAGCCATACAGCACCGGCAAGTTGAGCAGGCGGCACCGCGGGCCGATCGAGGTCGCCGCGGCGTGAACGGGGTCGACAGCGGAACCGCACCACGGGTTCCGCTCAGGCGTCATTGCCCGGTGTGACCTGCCGTGATACACAGATACACAGAGTAACCATACGTGTCTTCGAATACCGTCCCACGCCCCCGCGAGGGTCCTGCGGGGATCGGGATCAGGGGGACCATACGAAATCGGCCAATTCAATGACGCCAAGTCGACATACGACAGCCTCGTTGTCGGCGAGAATGAGCCTGACCTCTGCAACTGTGGCAGGGGGTACAGAACTACCCACCAGGGGCGGTGACTTACATGGAGCTCGCGGCCGCAAAAGGCGACATCAACACGATCATCGGCGGTATCGCTCCGAACTGGGGGCCCTTCGGCAGCCTGGGCAACGAAGCACGCGTGATGGTCGAGGTGGTGATGGCCGTGGCCATCATCCTCTGCCTGGCGATCGCGATCTGGGGCGCCGCCAAGCAGCGCATCGGCGCGACGGCCCTGCGCGACACCTTCAGCGCGGAACAGGGCAAGGGGCTGATCATCGCGGGCCTGACCGGAATCTTCATCATCGGTTCGCTCGGCACGCTGTTCACGATCGTGTACGGCATGGCCATCTAGGCCCGCCCCGGACCGCCACGCCCCGCCTGGCAGTCCGTCAGTCTCCGGCCGGGCGCGCCCGGTTCCTCTCCCGACCCATCCGTCCGTCGCGCCCACCGGCTGAGGTTGCGTTTCCCTGATGTCGAGTCACCACACCGCGCCCGCGCGGCTACCAGCACGGCTACCGTCGTACATCTACGCGTTCCGACACGAGGTGCGGAGTGGCTATGAGGTCGAGGGGGCGTGCTCGGCGTGAGTCTCGATGACGGTGCCTCCCAGGGGGGCGACGGGGAGTACGGAGGGGTCGGGCAGACCCGTACCCGGCTGCCCGAGCGGGGCGGCGATGTGTACGGCGGGGCCCGGCGGGGCCGGTCCTCGTCGCGGAGACTGGTCATGGTCGTCGGCGTGGTCGTCCTGCTGATCGCGGCGATCGCCTTCGCGAACCGCGGCGACGGTGGCTCCTCGCCGGGCGGCGACCGCCACGGCGACAAGGCCGCCGCGGCCCCGACAGCCGCCTCCGGCGCCCACCCGGTCCGCACGAAGACGCAGGGCATCCCCTCGGGCTTCGGCCATGACGAGGAGGGGGCGCAGTCCGCTGCTGCGAACTACGCAGTGGCGCTGGGCTCTGACGCCATGTTCAAGACGGACAGTCGGCATGCCCTTCTGAAGCGCCTCTACACCCCCGACGCGGCAGCCCGGCTCCAGGGCCCGATGGACCAGGCCTACTCGGCCGATCTCCTCGGCAAGATGGGCCTCGACGCCGACGGCGAAGCCCCGACGGGCAGCACGTTCGTCTCCCGCGTGGTCCCCGTGGGCACCACGGTCCAGCGGTACTCGGCCGACAGTGCCAAGGTCGCGGTCTGGTACCTGGGGCTCATCGGCATGTCCGGGGAGAAGTCGACCGACCCCATCACCTCGACCTGGAAGACGTGGACGTTCGATCTGCAATGGTCCAACGGTGACTGGAAGATCGTCTCCGACGAACAGAAGAACGGCCCCGCCCCTGTCCCCGGTGACGACCGGGCCGCCGGCTCCGACGAGATCCGCAAGGCCACCGAAGAGTACGGAGGGTTCACGTATGCCCGGTAGCCGCCATCGCGTGCTCAAACTCGCCGGAGTCGTGTCAGCCGTACAGGCATCGGTCGTGCTGCTGGCCACCCGTGCCGTCGCCGATCCCAGCCCCACACCCACGTCCTCGCCGTCCGGGTCGCCATCGCCGTCGCCGTCGCCCAGCAAGAACCCCTGCGACCTCATCGTCGGCGACGCCAAGAAGTACTGCGAGAGGGGCAACTCCCCCGCGAAGGGCGGCGCCCCCTCCAACGACCTCACCAGCACCCCTCAGGACCCCCTCTCCTCGCTCGCCAAGGGCTTCGCCGACGCCGCCTCCTGGACCGTCGACCAGCTCAGCAAGGCCATCAAGGAGACAGCGAGCGTCGACTTCACCAACCACAAGTTCCTTCAGCAGTACGCCATCGTCTTCGCGGCCTCGGCCATCCTGACCCTGCTGCTGTGGCTGCTGGCCGTCGCGAAGCGGGCCATCCGCGGTGTCCCCTTCGGCACCGCGATCTCCGAGGCCATAGGGTTCCTCTGGCTGACCGTCATCGCCTCCGCGTTCACCCCGCTGATCCTCTACACCGTCGTCTCGGCGACCGACAGCGTCAGCGAGGTCCTCGCCAAGGCCTCCGGCAACCAGACCGACACGTTCTTCGGCGCGTTCTCCGGCGCCCTCGGCAAGGGCACGGACATCGGCGGCGGCCCGATCATGCTGATCCTGGTGTCGCTCGTCTCCATCGTCGCCGCGGGTGTCCTGTACCTGGAGCTGTTCCTGCGCGCCGTCCTGCTGTACGTCGGCGCCCTCCTCGGCGTCGTCGTCTACTCGGGCCTCGTCGACAAGAACCTCTGGGGCCATGTCCGCCGCTGGGCGGGCATCATGATCGCGGTGATCCTGGTCAAACCGGTGATCGTCATCGTGCTCGGCCTCGCCGGCGCCCTGGCCACGGGCACCGGCCCGGACTCGCTCGCGGCCGTCGTCTCCGGGCTCGCCATCATCCTGCTCGCCATCTTCTCGAGCGCCATGATCTACCGGTTCGTGCCCGGCTTCGGCGACGACATCGCCGCCTCCCGCAACAACCGCATCATGCAGGGCGCCGAGCGCAAGGCCGCGGCCGTCATCAGCTCCCCGGCGACCCTCGTCGCCCAGGGCATCAAGACCCACAGCAGCCGCGCCGACAGCCAGGGCGGCTCAGGCGGCGCAGCCGCACGCCCCGCCAACCAGATGTCCGGCGGCGTGGCCGCGCACAGCACCCGGGGCCAGGGCGGCGGAGCCCCCTCCGCCGCTCCCCCGCCGCCGCGCACCAGCCCGGCCAACTCCCCGCACTCCAGCAACACCCGCAACAGCAGTACCAACCGCACGGGAGGTGAAGGGCGTTGACGACCGAGTCCCATCTGTCCCCCGCGGTCACGCCCCGCCGGACATATCTGATCGGGCGTGCCCGGCCGAACGCGATCGTCGGCCGCAACCGCGAGACCGGCGAGATCGCGCTGATCATCGCGGGCGCGTTCGCCGGCATGATGTGCGGGCTCTTCGTCCAGATCTTCTTGCTGCGCATCGTGCTCCTGATGGGCCTCCCGCTGCTCGCGCTGGGCGCCGTCTACGTCCCGTACCGGCAGCGCACGTTCTACAAGTGGTACGAGATCAACCGCAGTTACCGGCGGACCCTGCGCCAGGGCACCACCTACCGGTCGGGCGCCGTCGAGGCGGGCACCCACCTCGACGGACGCGAGGTCGAGATCGGACCGCCCCCGGGCATCGGGCGGATCTCCTGGCTCGCCGCCCCCTTCGGCCCCGACGAGATCGCCGTCCTGCTGCACGCCGACCGGCGCACCGTCACGGCCGCGATCGAGATCGAGGGCCCCGGCGTCGGCCTGCGCGACAGCGAGGACCAGGAAGCGCTCGTCGACCGCTTCGGCACGCTCCTCAAGCACGTCGCGAACGGCGACGGCTTCGTCACCCGCCTCCAGATGCTGGCCCGCACCCTGCCCGCCGACCCCGACGCCCACGCCAAGGACGTCGTCCAGCGCGGCGACGCGCGCTCCCCCGCCTGGCTGCAACGGTCCTACGACCAGCTCCAGTCCATGGTGTCCACCAGTAGCGAGCAGCACCGCGCCTACCTCGTCGCCTGTATGCACTACACCCGCGACCTCGCCGCCGAGGCCCAGGCCATGGCGCGCGCCGCACGGCCGCAGGGTGTCAGGAAGCTCGACCGGGACGCGGGCCTCGCCATCGTCATGGCGCGCGAGCTGACCGACATCTGCTCACGGCTCCAGGAAGCCGACATCCGCGTACGGCAGCCGCTCGGACAGGGCCGGCTCGCCTCCCTCATCCACTCCATGTACGACCCCGACCACCCCATCGACCACATCCAGGCGATGACCCGGCGCAACGCCTGGCCCGCCGAGCTGGACGCCATGGAGCCCACCTACCTCCAGGCGAAGACCCGCGAGTCCTCGACCCGCGCCCCCTGGTGCCACGCCACCGCGTGGATCAAGGAGTGGCCGATGACCCCGGTCGGCGTGAACTTCCTCGCGCCCCTGCTCGTCCACACCCCGGACGTCATCCGCACGGTCGCCGTCACCATGGACCTCGAACCCACCGAGGTCGCCATCGAGCGGATGCTGACCGAGAAGACCAACGACGACGCCGAAGCCAGCCGCGCCGCCAAGATGAACCGCACCGTCGACCCCCGCGACCTCGCCGCCAACTCCCGCCTCGACCAGCGCGGCGAGGACCTCGCGAGCGGCGCCGCGGGCGTCAACCTCGTCGGCTACATCACCGTCTCCGCCCGCTCTCCGGAGGCCCTCGCCCGCGACAAGCGCACGATCCGCGCCTCGGCGGGCAAGTCGTATCTGAAGCTGGAGTGGTGCGACCGCGAGCACCACCGGGCCTTCGTCAACACGCTCCCCTTCGCCACCGGCATTCGGAGGTAAGGCCTGATGCGGGATCCGCTGTCCGTCCTGACCGACGCCTTCACGTCCTTCCTCTTCGGCAAGGTCGAGACGACCCGGCTGCCCGTCCGCACCTCCACGGGCCAGGCGCAGGCCGTCTATCTGCCGACGGCCGCGCCCGGCCTCGGCGACTCCGGCGTGATCATCGGCCGCGAGGTGTACTCCGGGAAGGGCTATATCTACGACCCCTTCCAGTTGTACGGCCAGCAGCTCCCGGCCCCGCACTGGCTCGTGCTCGGTGAGTCCGGCAACGGCAAGTCGGCGCTGGAGAAGACGTACGTCCTGCGCCAACTGCGCTTCCGTGACCGCCAGGTCGTCGTCCTCGACGCGCAGGGCGAGGACGGGGTCGGCGAGTGGAACCTGATCGCGGAGGAGCTGGGGATCACTCCCATCCGGCTCGACCCGACCGCGGCGCTCGACCACGGCATCAGGCTCAACCCGCTCGACCCGTCGATCACGACGACCGGCCAGCTCGCGCTGCTGCGCACGATCATCGAGGTCGCGATGGGCCACGGCCTGGACGAACGCTCCGGCTTCGCCCTGAAGGTCGCCCACGCCTACGTCAACGAGACGATCGTCGAGCGCCAGCCGGTCCTGACCGACATCGTGGAGCAACTGCGCCATCCCGAACCGGAGTCGGCGGAGGCGATGAACGTCGCCCTGGACGACGTACGCGCCTGGGGCCTGGACGTGGCGCTGGTCCTGGACCGCCTGGTCGACGGTGACCTGCGGGGCATGTTCGACGGGCCCACCACGGTCGGTATCGACCTGGACGCCCCGCTGATCGTGTTCGACCTCTCCCATATCGACCGCAACTCCATCGCCATGCCGATCCTGATGGCGATCGTGGGTGTGTGGCTGGAGCACACCTGGATCCGCCCCGACCGCAAGAAGCGCATCTTCCTGGTCGAAGAGGCCTGGCACATCATCAACAGCCCGTTCGTGGCCCAACTGTTCCAGCGGCTGCTGAAGTTCGGCCGACGGCTCGGTCTGTCCTTCGTGGCGGTCGTGCACCATCTGAGCGACGTGGTGGACGGGGCGGCGGCGAAGGAGGCGGCGGCGATCCTGAAGATGGCCTCCACCAGGACGATCTACGCCCAGAAGGCGGACGAGGCGCGCGCGACGGGCCGGGTCCTCGGCCTGCCCCGCTGGGCCGTGGAGATCATCCCGTCACTGACGCCCGGTATCGCGGTCTGGGACGTCAACGGCAATGTGCAGGTGGTCAAACACCTGATCACGGAGATGGAACGGCCGCTCGTCTTCACCGACCGCGCGATGACGGAGTCGTCGAGCGACCTGACGGACGACGCCCTGCGCGCCGCGGAGTTGGAGGCGGAGGAGCGTGCGGCGGCGTTCATGGAACAGCGGCTGAGCGACCTGGACGGCACGTCCGAGTCGACGGTGGCATAGGAACAGGCGGGCCCGTATGAGACCAGGCAGGCAGCGGCAGAGCGCGCAGGGAGGCGTCCCCGACGGGCTGTTGGTGGGCGTGCTCGGCCTCCTGATCGGCGTCACACTGATGGTGTGGACCGCCACCGGCATCGCGGGCTGGTTCGCACGGGGCGCCTGGCCGCACGGCGTCCGGTTCACCCGTACGCCGATGGCCATACGGCAACTGCTGGCCCAGCCCCACGATCTCGCGGGCGCGTGGCCGGACACCCCGGCCGACCAGCTCTCCGGGTACGGGCTGTTCTGGGGCCTGTTCATCAGCGAGCTGATGGTGCTCATCGTGCTGAGCGTATTCGCGATCGGCACGGTGACACGGTGGCGGGCGGTCCGCGCGCACCGCAGGACTGCGAGCCCGGGACCGGAGCGGGGGCACGGAGCGGCCGAGCAGCGGCCGACCGCGCCGTCGAGCACGCAGGAGGTCCCTGAGACACGGGAGACGCCCGTGACGCGCGAGATCCCGGTGACCGAGCAGGTGCCCACCCCCCGCCCGGCAGCAGAACCCACCGAGGCTCCCGCCGTGCCCGCACCGCTGACGGCCGCCCCCGCGGCCGTGTCCGCCGAGGAACCACAGACAGCACAGCCGGCCCCGGCGACAGCGCAGACAGGCAGCGTCCAGACGGCCTCCTCGGCGCTTCGGACGGCTCCTTCGGTCATCCTCGGCGCCCCAAACGTACGTCACCCCATCGCCGCCCAGGCCGTGCGGGAAGCGGAAGGACCCGCGCTCGTCGTCACCTCCAGCCCCGCCCTGTGGTCGGAGACCAAGGACGCCCGCGCCAAGCTCGGCCCCGTCCTCCTCTACGACCCCTCCCACCTCTGCGACACCCCGGCCCGGCTGCACTGGGTCCCGACCGCCGGCTGCGAGGACAAGGCCACGGCGGCGGCACGCGCCGTCGCGCTGCTCGCCCCGGTCCGCCCCACGGCCCGCATCGACGAGGCGCTCGCGGATGTGGCGGAGACCCTGCTGCGGTGCTGTCTGCACGCCGCGGCGATAGACGGCCGCACCGTCCGGCACCTCCACCGCTGGGCCCAGGGCACCCAGATCCAGGAGGCGGTACGGGCTCTGCGTACGAACCCCAAGGCGTCGTCCGGCACGGCCGGCGAGTTGGAGGCCGCGCTGACCTCGCATCCCGAACGCCGTGACATGGCCCAGGAGTTGACGGCCCGCGCGCTGGCCTCCCTCTCCACGGTGAACATTCGCGAGGCATGCACACCCCATCGAAATGACAGCCTTGCCTTGGATTCCTTCGTCAACGAAGGGGGCACGCTTTACGTAGTGGGCGAGCCCATCGAGGACCCCAGACAACGTCCCGGCGCCATGCCGCTGTTGACTGCCCTCGCCTCCAGCGTGGTCGAGCGCGGCCGCCGCATGGCCGAACGGTCATCCTCCGGTCGCCTCGACCCACCACTCACGCTCGTCCTGGACGATGTGGCGGCCGTGGCTCCCCTCCCCCAGCTCCCGGAGCTCCTGTCCACGGGAGCGGACCGCGGCCTGCCGACTCTGGCCCTGCTCCGCTCCCGCGAACAGGCCCGCACCCGCTGGCCGCACCATGAACTCCCGGTGTAGTCAGGTCAGTTCCGCTCGATTCCGCTCGATCACCAGCTCCAGCTCGGACTCCTGCGAGTCCTCGGACAGCCGTACGGTGACCCCGCTCGGTACGAAGCCCATCTTGCGGTAGGCGGCGCCGGCCCGCCCGTTCTCCTTGTGCACGAGGAGTCGCACGCGCTCGGCGCCGCGCCCCCAGGCCCACTCCAGGCCGGCGTCGAACAGCGCCTTGATCAGCCCGGTTCCGCGGTGCTCGGGCCGTACGAACACCCCGACGACGTGCGCCTGCCGCCGCTCGACCGCGTGCCCGGCCCAGTCCGTCGTACCGGCCTCTTCGATCAGCACGGTCAGGGTGCCGACCCAGCCCCCGTCCGGGGTCTCGGCGATGAACTGCTGTACGCCGAGCGCCCCTTCGGCGGCTCCGGCGGCCCGCTCCTGCCAGAACGAGTCGGGCTTGGCGGCGGCTTCCTCATAGGTCTCCAGGAAGGCGAGGTGCGCGACCTCGTCCTGGAGCGAGGCAAGCCGCAGCGCCTTCACCGCGAGCCACTCATCGGAACGTATGGACCGGATCTTCTGCTGCATGCGGTCACAGTAGCCACAGGCCACAGCGAACGCGTCTCAATTTTCGTGCCGTAAACGCAGGAAACCCCGCACCAAACGGTGCGGGGTTTCCTCAACAATA
>NZ_JAMWMR010000032.1 GCF_023887685.1 Streptomyces macrolidinus
TAGTCCTGGGGCACTCGGGGGTCGAACCGCACGGAACCGGCCTGCCTTCCTGGTGACCCATGCGTAAACAGCTCCTTCTCCTGTTTGTCGGGATGCCAGAACCGAGTGCAACTGGTGCAGTACCAGAACCAGTTGCCGGGGTCACGATCAGTGATCCTGGTCGTGTCCTTCCACATCAGAGGCGGGTTCGGGCAGCAGGGGCAATGCGGCGGCGTCAGCACCTGAGATGTTCCGTAGGACATGCCATCAGCCTCGTTTCCTTGCCCTGGCATGTCTGGGCGAGGTGCCATAGCCACCTGTTCGGGTGACGGCTGTCCGGGTGGACGGCCTGACCTTGCATCGCGGGGCCCGATTCGGTCGCCCTGAGCCATCGGCGACCGAATCGGGACTTGCCCCGACCCCGCCATGTCCGAATTTCCGTGAGGTCGGGGATTCGGCTGGTCCGGCAGAGGCGGGAGTTCATAGGGGTGTGTCAGTCGTGAGTCCGGAACCGGTGCGACAGGCGCCATTCCTTGATCAGTTGGTCAGCCTGTGCCCGAGCGGCCACGTCCAACGGGTCGATGTACTGCCAGTCGCACCGCCCCGGGTGGCCCTTGAAGATCGTGCATCCCGAGCCCATGGGATTCGACCTCTTCAGGCAGACCTCGACGTCCTCGATCCACTGTGCGACCTCGCCGTCACGCCAGCAGAGGAAGACATCAGTGCACGGGTCCGTGTTCGCGCCACTGCGGAGGAAGGCCGCGTGATGGTCGTGGGGCGCGCCTTCGACCACGCACTGGAACGAATCGAACGGCGCCCAGTCGATGTCCATGTGCGGGGATGGAATCAGCGCCGCACGGACTCGAACGTCGTCGTCCAACTCGACTTCGGCAGTGCACCGGAACATCAGATCCACGCTCCCGGCTCGAACCGGTAGGGGCGAGTGATCACTTCCTGGTAGGTCAAGTGGCCCGGGTTGGCCTTGAGATGACCGGCAGCCCAGTCCGAGCCGTCCTCCTGAGTCTCACTGCCGTCGCTGCGCTGCCCGCACCCCTTGCACACCATGGCGTAGAGGCTGGGGGCGGCTTCCTCGGTCCGGTCAGGCGTCAGCGTGTGCTCACGGAACCGGTACGTTGCCCGCGCCCTCACGCGTCCCTCCCACACGACGCGGCCTCCGGCTCCGGGCACATGCCGTAATGCACGTACGGGCGGCCGGACGGCTCCTCACCGTTCGGCCGCACCCTCCGGACCACCTCCAAACTCCCGAACGGCGTCCGGCACTTGCGGCACTGCTCGCCCTTCGGCGCATAGGTCTTGTACTCGACCTGGAGCGCGTCGGTCTCCTCCTCCACTCGCTGGTGCCTCTCGGGCGGCTGGGATGTAGCTTTGGGCACTGTCGTCAACCCCTTGTCGGTTGGTGACCACGCCCCCGGACGTTCGCCCGTCGCGGGGGTCTCTCGTTAAGTGAACGTCTTTGTCCGACCGGCGACTTGCACACTTCTTGCACAGTCGGCGGGCACAGTGCACGACGTTTTGGGAACATGGATGTGGCAACGTCACCGAGCGGGGAAGACGCCAGGTATGAGCGCTACGCAGGTACCCGGACCAGGCGCGAACGTGGCCGCGCGCCGGAAGGAGCACGGACTGAGCCAAGTAGCCCTCGCCCGAAGGGCAGGGGTGTCGGTGTCTTTACTGAGCAAGATCGAGGTCGGGGACCGGGCGCTCACCCAAGGGGTGGGGGCTGCCATTGCTCGGGCCATGAACCTCACTCTTGATGAACTGCTGGGCAGTGCACCGGAAGCAAACCTGAGTGAACTCAACTACGTCATTCGCAGGTTCGACATCCCAGGAGAACCGCCCGAGCGCCCGGAGAGGCTTCAAGGGGAAGTCGATGGATTGAACCAGCTCCGATGGAACACGGAGCTTTCCAAGGTTCTCCAGAGGCTTCCTGGAGTTCTTGCCCGGGTTACGAACCACGCTCATCTGACGCGACAACCAAAGGCATGGACTTTGGTGGCCGACGTCTATGGGATCGTCTATTGGCTAGCCGCGCGTCACAGGTGGATGCACCTTGCCGAATTGGCCACCATGAAACAGCGCGTAGCGTCTGAACGGGCCGATCCCATTGCGGCCATCGTTGCGGCACGCGATGACGCGGGTACGTTCCTCAACTCAGGCGATTTCTCTGGCGGTCTGGCTGTTATTGACCGTGCGATTGCCCAGGCCGAGTCGACACTCACCGGACGGGATCGCGCGTACGGTCTGGGCATTCTGCATCTGCGAGGCTTGACCCTTGCCGGACGGCTCAGGGACAAGCAGACAACTGATCGCCACATTGCGGCAGCCTGGCGTGCCGCAGGCGAGTTCTCCGAAGATATTGCCGAACATGGAATTCATTTCGGCCCCGAGAACACGGCTACCCACGTAATCTCCACAGCCTCCGACATGGACCAGCACCGCAGGGCATTGGATACCGCAGAAGACTTGATTCGAGAGGGCCTCACTCTCCCGGCAACGCGAGTGGCGCCGCTCTATCTGAACCTCGGACGCTCTCAACTCGCCTTGGGAGACCAGGACAGCACCCTTGGAAGCCTTGAAACGGCGTGGGAGGTGGCTCCCGAAATGGCCGCTGTTCACCCGACATCCCTTGAACTGACCCGAGTTCTGGTATCCAAACACAAGCGGAGTAACGAACGTCTGAGCAGGATTGCTCGGAGGGCCGGTCTCGCTGTCTGATTCCTCACGGACTTTCGGGGACCAGCCCCAGCTTGACCTCCAGACGGACCGAGCGTCACGCTTCCAGTTGCGACGGCCTCCACGGTGCCGGTGGCTGTCCGAACCGTACGGCCCGTGCGAAGAGTTCATCCGCTTCCGGGGTCAGACGCGCGGGCACGCGTTCCCGCTCCCTCGGCCACCGGCCCTGAGACACCGGCAGACCCGGGGAGAATCGCCTGAGGTACCTGACGTGTTGTCATACCGTTGGCCACGGGAACGGGGATGTCTCCCGTTCACCACAAACCAAGGCAAGAGATCTAGCGGCGGCGGCCGGGGCCGCCACCCCCCACAGGAGAGGCCCCGGCCGTCGCACGGTACGGGTCGCTCGGCGGCCCGTACTCTCTACTGCGTCGCGGATGCGTTTTCTGTCACACCCGGCGCTGTCATGGGTCGGCCGTACGGTGTGAGGGACATGGACGGCCGACGGTTTCAACCCGTAACGTGCCTTTCGCGCCGACGCGGACGACCGGTCAACGAGGACCCGGGCCGCCGAAGCGGTGCCGGTACGGGCGCACAGAGGGGCAGTTCGGGGTAGTGGGGGACGACGCGGAGCTGACGGCCGCGGTACTCGCGGCACGGGGCGGGGACGAGACCGCGTTCCGGACCGTGTACCGCGCGGTGCACCCGCGGCTCCTCGGATACGTACGGACGCTGGTGGGTGAGCCGGACGCGGAGGACGTCACCTCCGAGGCGTGGTTGCAGATCGCCCGCGATCTGGAGCGGTTCGACGGTGACGCGGACCGGTTCCGCGGCTGGGCCGCCCGGATCGCCCGCAATCGCGCGCTCGACCACATACGGATGCGGGGGCGCCGTCCCGCGATCGGCGGCGACGAGAGCGAGCTGGCCGGGAAGCCCGCCGAGTCGGACACGGCGGGCGAGGCGCTCGAAGCCCTCGCCACCGGCCGTACGCTCTCCCTCATCGCCCAACTCCCGCAGGACCAGGCCGAGGCCGTGGTGCTGCGCGTGGTCGTGGGGCTGGACGCCAAGAGCGCCGCCGAGACGCTCGGCAAGCGGCCCGGCGCCGTACGGACGGCCGCGCACCGCGGTCTGAAGCGCCTCGCGGAGCTGCTCGGCGCGGGGCCCGGGACGGATTCGGAATCGACCGGCATACTCGGCGCGATGCCTCCCCAGCGGGATGTGCGACGGCGCGCGGTGTCGCCCGCCGGTGTGACGCATTGGCGTTCGCGGACGCAGAAGGACATGTGATGGCCGACGAGCAGTACGAGTGGCTGGACAGCGACGCGGCGGAGCGTCTGCTGCGCGGCGAGCCGCTGGACGCCATCGACGCCGACGCGCGCGCACGCGCCGCGAGGATCGCCGAGGCCCTCGCCGCACTCGCCGGACCGCCCCCGATACCCGAGGTCGAACTGCCGGGCGAGAAGGCCGCGTTGGCCGCGTTCCGGGCCGCCCAGGCGAACGGCGCGGAGACGGCGCCCGCTCGCGCCGCCTCCGTACGGGTGGCCGACGCCGGGGTCGTCCGGCTCGGGGAACCCGGCCGGGGCGGGCGCCGGGTCCGCTGGGTGCGTCCGGTGCGCTTCGGGATGGCCGCCGCGGTGGCCGCCGCGATGGTCGGCGGGGTCGCGGTGGCGGCGGGCACCGGAGTCCTGCCGACGCCGTTCGACCACGAGCCGGGACCCGCCACGTCCGTGTCGGTCGCCGAGACCCCGGAGCGGCTCACCTCCACCCCGACGCCCGGCGACACGGAGACCGAACTCCCGGCGCCGCCGCCCGACGAGAAGAGCGGCGACCCCGAGAAGAACGGCTCCTCCCCCGCCGAGGCGCGCGAGGACGCCACCGCGACCGGGCAGCCGCAGGGCGGCTCCCCCGACGACGCCGCCCAGGACCGGACCCGCGCGTGGTGGACCGCGGTGCGCTCCTCCTGCCGCGACATCGCCGACGGCCGCGAACTCGGCGCGGACCGACGGCGCGACCTGGAGGACGCCGCGGGCAGCAGCGGCCGGATCAGGGCGTTCTGCAAGGGCGTCCTGAACGGCGGCGACGACCGCGGCGGTACGGGCGGCAACCAGGGGCGGGGCAACGGCCACAACGGGAACCAGCAGGGCCGCGGCAACGAGAACGACCAGGGCGACCAGGACGGCAACGGCGGTGACGGCGACAGCCACCAACGCCCCGGCCGCGGCGGCGTGGGCGGCAGGACCGACACCTCGTCCGACACGCACACCCTGGACCCGGTCACGCCGAGCGAGAGCGAGACGGGCCGCCCGAGCCCGGCGTACAGCGCGGTCGCCCGGCCCGCCGGAGCGGCGTCCGCTCTCGCCGACCGGCGCACCACCACCCGCTGACCTGCGGTTTCCCAAGTCTCCCGGCCCGTTTCGCGCCTGCCGTGACGCACGGTGTGACACTTTCGGCCGCCCCGGCGCAGTACTGAGTGAGCCGACTGGTCATCGGCGCTCGCACAGAGCCGGGGTTCCCCCCGTACCCACGGCTCGGTGCATCGGCGCGGGCGGGACACGTTCCCCCGGTCCCGCCCGCGCCCCCGTACCTCTCCTGGACCCCTGGGTCTCACCGATAGACGACGACCTTGTCACCGGTCCGCACCTGGGAGAACAGCGCCGCGATCGCGTTCTCGTCCCGTACGTTCACGCACCCGTGCGAGCCCCCGGAGTAGCCGCGCGCCGCGAAGTCGTACGAGAAGTGCACCGCCTGGCCGCCGCTGAAGAACATCGCGTACGGCATGGGCGAGTCGTAGAGCGTGGACACATGGTGGCGTGACTTCCAGTAGACGCTGAACACACCGTCCCGGGTGGGTGTGGGCTGCGAGCCGAAGCGAACCGCCATCGTCGAGACGGTCCGGCCGTCGATCATCCAGCGCAGTGTCCGGCTCTCCTTGCTGATACACAGCACGCGGCCCGTCAGACAGCGGGCGTCCGGCGCGGCGGCCGGCTGCCCGCCCATCAGATACAGCTCCCACTTGCCCGGTTCATGGGTCATCTGCCGCAGCCGCTGCCAGGTGACGGCGTCGACGGCGCCCGTCCGCGGCAGCCCGCGCTTGCCCTGGAAGCCCTGGACGGCCTTCTCGGTCAGGTCGTCGTACGACCCCGTGGGCCCGTCGAACAGCCAGGCCACCTGCCGCAGCCGGGCCTGCAGCTCGCGGACGCCGGGGCCCGAGTCCCCGCGCTTCCACAGGACGGCGGCCGGGGCAGCGGGCGCGGCACCCGGCGTGCCGCCGCCGGAGCCGGGCGTGGCCTGCGGGATCTCGACATGCACGGGCGAGCGGCCCTGCCCGTCCGTACCCTCGGTGCCCATCGGCTGGGCCTTGCAGGCGGCCGTCGCGGCGAGCACCGCGACCGAGCCGACTGCGACAAGTGCTCTCCCCATGACCTTGGTACGCATACCGCCCCCGTCGTCTCGTCGGTCCGCTCGGTCGCGGTCGACCGGTGTCCATGGGTGCCACCGGCCAGGGTGCCGGTGACATGCTGTCCGCGACAGTCCTTCGAGAGGTTTCCCGCGCGTGACCGTCGGCGAACTACGAGGCATGGTTGTGAGCAAGGTCCCAGTCTGCGGCTCTCCACCGGTCGCGCGGCCACCGCTACAGTCCGTCGCGAGGGCCGTCTGTACTGGCCGGTAACGAAGCCAGGTCACCGAAGCCAGATCACCAAGCCGAGTATTCGAAGCAACGCGGAGGCACAGAGCATGGCGCGCGAGTCGGAGTCCGGACTGCCCATCGAGCCGGTGTACGGGCCAGCGGCCCTGGACGGCTGGGATCCGGCCGAGAAGCTGGGCGAGCCGGGCGCGTACCCGTTCACCCGGGGGGTGTACCCCTCGATGTACACGGGGCGCCCGTGGACGATGCGCCAGTACGCGGGCTTCGGCACGGCGACGGAATCCAACGCGCGCTACCGGCAGTTGATCGCCAACGGCACGATGGGGCTGTCGGTGGCCTTCGACCTGCCCACCCAGATGGGCCATGACTCCGACGCGCCGATCGCGTCCGGCGAGGTCGGCAAGGTGGGCGTGGCGATCGACTCCGTCGAGGACATGCGGGTGCTGTTCGGCGGAATCCCGCTGGACAAGGTGTCCACGTCGATGACGATCAACGCGCCGGCCGCCGTCCTGCTCCTGCTCTACCAACTGGTGGCGGAGGAGCAGGGCGTCCCGGCCGACCGGCTGACCGGCACGATCCAGAACGACGTGCTGAAGGAGTACATCGCCCGCGGCACCTACATCTTCCCGCCGAAGCCGTCGCTGCGGCTGATCGCCGACATCTTCAAGTACTGCAGGACCGAGATCCCGAAGTGGAACACGATCTCGATCTCCGGCTACCACATGGCGGAGGCCGGGGCGTCGCCCGCGCAGGAGATCGCGTTCACGCTGGCCGACGGCATCGAGTACGTGCGCACGGCGGTCGCGGCAGGCATGGACGTGGACGACTTCGCGCCGCGCCTGTCGTTCTTCTTCGTGTCCCGCACGACGATCCTGGAGGAGGTCGCCAAGTTCCGCGCGGCGCGCCGGATCTGGGCGCGGGTGATGCGCGAGGAGTTCGGCGCGAAGAACCCCAAGTCGCTGATGCTGCGCTTCCACACGCAGACGGCGGGGGTCCAACTGACCGCGCAGCAGCCCGAGGTGAACCTCGTCCGGGTCGCGGTGCAGGGCCTGGCGGCGGTGCTCGGCGGTACGCAGTCGCTGCACACGAACTCCTTCGACGAGGCGATCGCGCTGCCCACCGACAAGTCCGCGCGGCTGGCGCTGCGTACGCAGCAAGTACTGGCGTACGAGACGGACGTGACGGCGACGGTGGACCCGTTCGCGGGCTCCTACGTCATCGAGAAGATGACGGACGACGTGGAGGCGGCTGCCGTCGAACTGATGGACAAGGTCGAGGAGTTGGGCGGCGCGGAGGCGGCGATCGAGCGCGGCTTCCAGAAGAGCGAGATCGAGCACAACGCGTACCGCATCGCGCAGGAGACCGACGCGGGCGAGCGGGTGGTCGTCGGCGTCAACCGCTTCCAGCTCGACGAGGAGGAGCCCTACGAGCCGCTGCGCGTCGACCCGGCGATCGAGGCCCAGCAGGCCGAGCGCCTCGCGAAGCTGCGCGCGGAGCGCGACCAGGCGGCGGTGGACACGGCGCTGGCCGATCTGAAGAAGGCCGCGGAGGGCACGGACAACGTCCTCTACCCCATGAAGGACGCGCTGAAGGCCCGCGCGACGGTGGGCGAGGTGTGCAACGCCCTGCGCGAGGTGTGGGGGACGTACGTACCGTCGGACGTCTTCTGAGCCGACCGGTCACCACGCGCGGCACCGGGACACCCGGCACCGGAACCAGCGGTTCCGAGGCCGGGTGTCCCGTACCCGGATGTTGCGTACCGGCCGCGTCTGTCAACTCACCTTGTCCGCCAGCTCCTTGAACTGGCTCCACGGCAGCGACGGGGTTCTCGCGTCCCACAGCTTCTGGGCCGTCGCCCGCAGCGGCATACGGATCCCGGACGCCACCTGCTCCTGGGTCTGCGCGCCCGCGCGGTCGGACCAGACCGCGAACACGCCGCCGAGGATCTGCGCGTCGTAGCGCTCGGGCACCGCGGTCGTGCCGCGCAGGACGCGCGGGGTCCACTGCTCGTAGATCCGCTGACCCGTGGGGTAGACGAAGGTCTGCGGCTCGCCGAGGACGTAGTAGAGGAACTCGTCGTTGTAGTTGATCATCTTGCGGCCGGTGCCCAGATACTCCGTGGGCTGCCGGGCGCCGATCTCCTTGCCGGTCCAGTACGCGACTTCGAGGTCCTGGTCCGGTGCCACCCCGCTCGACCGGTAGAAGCCGTCGTTCCACGCGCGCATCGTCCGGCCGTGCCCGCGCATCGTGCGCGCGCGGTCGTTCATCCAGCCGGTCGCGAGGTCCGCGACACCGGCCCGCGGCCCGAACCTGTCCCGCGCCGCGGCGGCGAGCTGCGGGAAGGACGCGGCCGGGTCGGACACCGTCAGGGCCTGGTACTCGTCGCCGCCCAGGTGCCAGTAGGAGCCGGGGAACAGCTCCGCGTACTCGTTCAGCAGATCGTCCACGATCTTCGCGGCGGCGGGCTTGGAGATGTCGATCGCTCCGCGCACGGGGGCGCCGGAGGCGTTGCGCAGTTGGAGGTCGGGGTGCGCGGCGAGCACCGCGCCGAGGTGGCCTGGCGAGTCGATCTCGGGCACCACGGTGATGTGCCGGCTGGCGGCGAGGTCGACGATCCGCTTGACCTCCGCCTTGGTCAGATGCGGCGAGGAGACGATCTCGGGGTGCGAGGAGGACTCGATACGGAAGGCCTGGTCGTCGGAGAAGTGCAGCCCGAGTTCGTTGTACTTCAGATCGCCCAGCTCCCGTACCCGGTCCTCGATCCAGCCGGCCGAGTAGGGCTTGCGCGCGATGTCGACCATGAACCCGCGCCGGGGCTTGGCGGGCGCGTCGCGCACGACGCCCTCCTGGGCCGTGCCGCCGCCGCGCACCTCCTGCTTGAGGGTGCGGGTGCCGTAGAAGACGCCCGCCTCACCCGGACCGGTGATCTTCACCCGGTTCTTCTCGACCGCCATCGTGTACGACTCGCGGTCGCCGCTCCCGGCCACGTCCAGTTCGACGTCGCCGTCCCGGGCGCCCTCGCGCCCCGCGTACGCCATCCCCAGCTCGTCGGCCAGCAGCCTGCCCGTGCCGGCGAGGGAGTCGCTGCCGACGACCACCCGGGAGCCGGAGCCGGGCCGCCAGCCCGGACCGTGCGCGGGGACGTGCTCGCGGACGGCGGGGACGGTGCGCGGGGTGTGGGAGAGGGGGTAGGTCGCGGAGGCCGTGCCCAGCGAGGCACCGGACCCGTTCGGCGAGCGGTCGCCGGAGGGCCAGAGCGCCACGGTCACGGCGACGGCACCCGCGACGACGGCCGCGCCGCCCAGCAGCAACCCGTTGCGCCTCCGGGACGTCTTCCTGTCCGGAACCCGTCGCCTGCGGCCGGTCACCGCGTCCCACCTCTTCCTGTGAACGGCCCTGTCCCGACCGTTGTCCCGACCGTGTGTCTCCGTCGTGCCTGACCTGCCACACCCGCCCGTATGCGCATTCGTCCGACTGTGTCCCGCATGTCACTCACCTCCGTACATGACCCCCTCTCCGAACCTATGGCCCCTGTCCGCTCCGCCTGTCCACCAGACGTTCCGAACCTCTTCCGTACGGGTGAAATCCTCCCCGTCGACGGACCGTCGACCGGCCGCCGTCGCTAACGTGACGCCGCGTCCCCCTCGTCCTCCCCTGCCGACCCGCATGTCCCGTTCCCAGGACGTCATGCACGCCACTCGCCGAGGATCCACGCTGCCTTCGCACCGTCTTCCGTCCCTCCCCGGCCGCACCGCCACGCCCGCGCGCCACCGTATACAGGCCCCGCCCGACCTGGAGCGGTTCAACTCCGCGGCCGTCGGCGAGGCCCGGCGCGCCCTGCTGAGCTGCTGCGGCAGCCTGCGCTGGGCCCGTCGCGTCGCCGAGCACCGCCCCTACCCGGACGTCGACTCCCTGCTGGCCGCGGCCGACGAGGCGGCGTACGACCTCACGCCCGCCGACCTCGCCGAGGCCCTGGCCACCGAGCCGCTGACCCTACTTCCCGACGGCGTGTACTCCGCGGCCCACATGGCTCTGAGCGCGGCGCACGCGGCCTACGAGAGTCGGTTCGGGCACACGTTCGTCATCTGTCTGGATGACATCGCGCCCGAGGAGGCCGCCGACCAGGTCCTGTTCGCCATCCGGTGCCGCCTCGCGAACGACCGGGAGGAGGAGCGGCTGCTCGCCGCCGAGGAGCTGCGCCGCCTGGCCCGGGGAAGGCTGACACGCCTGGTGCGCGGAGCCCGGGGACACCCCGCGGCGCACCGTACCCCCTCCGGCCCTTGACGCGCCGCGCCCCACAGGAATCGGACGACACGATCGGCGCGATCCGCGCCGTATCCCCGCATACCCCCAGGAATCGCCCGGCCATAACACCGCGAATAGCCCGTACGTGCCCCTTTGCATGCCAGTTTGATCACACAGCCAGACCCGCCGTGAGCCCCATGGCCGGCCGTCGCTAGGATGCTGGGGGCCGGTGGACCGTACCCGGCCGGGCCCGACCGACACAGAAGCCGGCGCGGCCCTAGTCCCCGCTCCCGGAGGGTTCTTCCGTGCCGGCTGGAACGCTGTACCGCGGCCGGGAAGGAATGTGGTCCTGGGTGGCTCATCGAGTCACCGGCGTCCTCATCTTCTTCTTCCTGTTCGTACACGTGCTGGACACCGCTCTCGTGCGTGTCTCCCCCGAGGCCTACGACAGGGTCGTGGCCACGTACAAGACGCCGATCGTCGCCGTGCTCGAATACGGTCTGGTCGCCGCCATCCTCTTCCACGCTCTGAACGGTCTGCGCGTCATCGCCGTCGACTTCTGGTCGAAGGGCCCGCGCTACCAGAAGCAGATGCTCTGGACCGTGATGGGCGTCTGGGTCGTGCTGATGCTCGGGGCCATCTACCCCGTCCTCGGCCACGCCGCTCGTGAACTGTTCGGGAGCTGACGCACATGTCCACGACTGAGACCACCGCTTCCGGCATCGGCCCCGTGGAGGGCGCCGCGCTGTACGACGTCGACAACCCGGCGCCGGTCATCGAGCCGCCGCGCAAGCGCACCAAGAAGACCCCGAAGTCCACCCGCGGCAACTTCGAGATGTACGGCTGGCTGTTCATGCGCCTGTCCGGCATCGTGCTGGTCGTCCTGGTCCTCGGCCACCTGCTCATCCAGCTCGTCCTCGACGGCGGCGTCTCCAAGGTCGGCTTCGCCTTCGTGGCCGGCCGCTGGGCGTCCCCGTGGTGGCAGATCTGGGACCTCGCGATGCTGTGGCTCGCGATGCTGCACGGCGCCAACGGCCTGCGTACCGTCATCAACGACTACGCGGAGCGGACCAACACGCGCCTGTGGCTGAAGGGCCTCCTGTACACCGCCACGGTGTTCACCATCCTGCTGGGCACGCTGGTGATCTTCACCTTCGACCCGAACATCCGCTAGGCACGGGGCTGCGAGAATCATGAAGATCCATAAGTACGACACCGTCATCGTCGGCGCCGGTGGCGCCGGCATGCGCGCCGCGATCGAGGCGACCAAGCGCAGCCGCACCGCCGTGCTGACGAAGCTCTACCCGACCCGCTCCCACACGGGCGCCGCGCAGGGCGGCATGGCCGCCGCGCTGGCCAACGTGGAGGAGGACAACTGGGAGTGGCACACCTTCGACACGGTCAAGGGCGGTGACTACCTGGTCGACCAGGACGCCGCCGAGATCCTGGCGAAGGAGGCCATCGACTCCGTCCTCGACCTGGAGAAGATGGGCCTGCCGTTCAACCGGACGCCCAACGGGACGATCGACCAGCGCCGGTTCGGCGGTCACTCCCGCAACCACGGCGAGGCGCCGGTCCGCCGGTCCTGCTACGCGGCCGACCGCACCGGCCACATGATCCTCCAGACGCTGTACCAGAACTGCGTCAAGGAGGGCGTGGAGTTCTTCAACGAGTTCTACGTCCTCGACCAGCTCATCACCGAGGTGGACGGCGTCAAGCGGTCCGCCGGTGTGGTCGCCTACGAGCTGGCCACCGGTGAGATCCACATCTTCCAGGCCAAGGCCGTGATCTACGCGTCCGGTGGCTGCGGCAAGTTCTTCAAGGTCACCTCCAACGCGCACACGCTGACCGGTGACGGCCAGGCGGCGGTCTACCGCCGGGGTCTGCCGCTGGAGGACATGGAGTTCTTCCAGTTCCACCCGACCGGCATCTGGCGCATGGGCATCCTCCTGACCGAGGGTGCGCGCGGCGAGGGCGGCATCCTTCGCAACAAGGACGGCGAGCGCTTCATGGAGAAGTACGCGCCGGTCATGAAGGACCTCGCCTCGCGTGACGTCGTCTCCCGCTCCATCTACACGGAGATCCGGGAAGGCCGCGGCTGCGGCCCCGAGGGCGACCACGTCTACCTCGACCTCACGCACCTGCCGCCGGAGCAGCTCGACGCCAAGCTGCCCGACATCACCGAGTTCGCCCGTACCTACCTGGGTATCGAGCCGTACACGGACCCGATCCCGATCCAGCCCACCGCGCACTACGCGATGGGTGGCATCCCGACGAACGTCGAGGGTGAGGTCCTCTCGGACAACACCACCGTCGTCCCGGGCCTGTACGCGGCCGGCGAGGTCGCCTGCGTCTCCGTCCACGGCGCGAACCGTCTCGGCACCAACTCGCTGCTGGACATCAACGTCTTCGGCCGTCGCGCGGGCATCGCCGCCGCCGAGTACGCGCAGAAGGCCCACTACGTCGAACTGCCGGAGAACCCGGCGCAGTTCGTCGTGGACCAGATCGAGCAGCTCCGCGCGTCGACGGGCACGGAGCGCGTGGCGGAACTGCGCCGCGAGCTGCAAGAGACCATGGACGCGAACGTCATGGTGTTCCGCACCGAGCAGACGATCAAGACGGCGGTCGAGAAGATCGCCGAGCTGCGGGAGCGCTACAAGAACGTGGCGATCCAGGACAAGGGCAAGCGGTTCAACACGGACCTGCTGGAGGCCGTCGAGCTGGGCAACCTGCTGGACCTGGCCGAGGTCATGGCCGTGTCGGCCCTGGCCCGCAAGGAGTCCCGCGGTGGTCACTACCGCGAGGACTACCCGAACCGAGACGACGTCAACTTCATGCGCCACACCATGGCGTACCGCGAGGTGGGCGACGACGGCACCGAGTCCATCCGGCTCGACTACAAGCCGGTCGTCCAGACCCGCTACCAGCCGATGGAGCGTAAGTACTGATGGCAACCCCTGTTCTGGACAAGGCGGAGGCAGAGGCCCAGGCCAAGGCTGCCGCCCTCATCACGGTCACCTTCCGGGTCCGCCGGTTCAACCCGGAGGTCTCGGCGGAGTCGGTCTGGCAGGACTTCCAGCTCCAGATCGACCCCAAGGAGCGCGTCCTCGACGGTCTGCACAAGATCAAGTGGGACCTGGACGGCACGCTGACGTTCCGCCGTTCCTGCGCCCACGGCATCTGCGGGTCGGACGCCATGCGGATCAACGGCAAGAACCGGCTGGCCTGCAAGACGCTGATCAAGGACATCAACCCGGCCAAGCCGATCACGATCGAGCCCATAAAGGGCATGACGGTCCTCAAGGACCTGGTCGTGGACATGGAGCCGTTCTTCCAGGCGTACCGGGACGTGATGCCCTTCCTGATCACGAAGGACACGAACGAGCCGACGCGTGAGCGTCTTCAGTCGGCGGAGGACCGGGAGCGCTTCGACGACACGACGAAGTGCATCCTGTGCGCCGCCTGCACCTCGTCGTGCCCGGTGTTCTGGAACGACGGCCAGTACTTCGGTCCGGCCGCCATCGTCAACGCCCACCGCTTCATCTTCGACTCGCGTGACGAGGCCGGTGAGCAGCGGCTGGAGGTGCTGAACGACAAGGACGGCGTGTGGCGTTGCCGCACGACCTTCAACTGCACCGACGCCTGCCCGCGTGGCATCGAGGTGACGAAGGCGATCCAGGAAGTGAAGCGTGCGCTGATCACGCGCCGCCTCTGACCCTCGCGGTCCCAGCGTGACATGGGCCCCGCTCCGGTTCGTACCGGAGCGGGGCCCATGTGCGTTGCGGCACAGGCCAGTTGACGAGTTGAACGCGTTCAAAAGGAGCGCTACAGTCTTCTCGACAGCGTTTTGAACGCGTTCAAGAAGGGGTGGGGGCATGGATCTCACGGTCATCGCTTACGTCATCTATCTGCTGGTCAGCGTCGCCCTGACGGTCTGGGTGGCACGCACGCTCAGCCGCAACGGACGGATCTTCCTCGAGGACGTCCTGCACGGGAACGAGAAGCTCGCGGACGCCGTCAACCATCTGCTGGTGGTCGGCTTCTACCTCGTCAACCTCGGGTTCGTCGCGCTGTATCTGCACGGCCAGGACACCATCGAGGACACCCGCGGCGTCTTCGAGGCCCTGTCGACCAAGATCGGCGTGGTGCTGCTGGTCCTCGGGGTGATGCACCTGGGCAATGTGTTCGTGCTCAACAAGATCCGGCGGCGCGGTGTGCTGGAGCGGGAGCAGATCCCGCCCGTGGAGCCGCAGGGCTGGGTCACACCCTCGACGGGGGCCTGAGCCGTGACGGCCACGGAGGTCACCGAGGTCCGGGGCGCCGCGCGCGTCCCGGTCCGCGGGCTCACCGTCCTGTACGACGCCGAGTGCGCGCTGTGCGTCTTCGTCCGCGACTGGCTGGTGCGGCAGCCGCAGTTGGTGCCGCTGGAGCTGGTTCCGGCCGGTTCGCCGGAGGCCCGGCGGCGCTTGCCGGGGCTCGACCACGGCGCCACCCTGGAGGAGATCACCGTCGTCGCGGACGCCGGTCAGATCTACCGCGGCTCCGCCGCCTGGGTCGTCACCCTGTGGGCACTGCGTGAGCACCGGGCCCTCGCCCACCGGCTGTGCACACCGGCGGGCGCCCGGCTCGCCAAGGGCGCGGTGCTGGCGGCGGCCAAGTGGCGCGGGGCGCGGAAGGGCGAGGCCTCGCGGGGTGGCGGCGACTCCCGATCCCGCGGGGCGCCGACGGGCGGAGCCCCGTGGGGCGGCCGGGCCTACCGGTCCGCCGAGGGCTGGACCTACACCCCGGCGCGCGGGTGGACGTACACCGAGCCCGACTGTGACGGCGGCACCTGCGTCACTCGTTAGGCTCTGTGTTCGTGCCTGCGAAGAACGACCGAGCCGACGAGGGCCCCGCGCCCACCAAGTCCGAGCAGACCCGCGCGCTCATCCTGGAGACCGCGATGCGGTTGTTCCAGGAGCGCGGCTACGACAAGACGACGATGCGGGCGATCGCCAAGGAGGCCGGGGTCTCCGTCGGGAACGCCTACTACTACTTCGACGGCAAGGAGCACCTGATCCAGGGCTTCTACGACCGGATCGCCGCCGAGCACCGGGTGGCGGTCCGGGAGGTCCTGGCGCGGGAGACCGACCTGGAGTCGCGGCTCGCGGGCGTTCTGAAGGCCTGGCTGGACATCGCCGCGCCGTACCACGAGTTCGCGGTGCAGTTCTTCAAGAACGCCGCCGATCCGGACAGCCCGCTCAGCCCCTTCTCTCCCGAGTCGGAGCATGCGCGCGTGGAGGCCATCGGTGTGCACCGGGAGGTGCTGGCGGGGGCGAAGACGAAGGTGCCCGCGGAGCTGCGGGACGTGCTGCCCGAGCTGATGTGGCTCTCGCAGATGGGGCTCGTCCTGTACTGGATCTTCGATCGGACCGAGGGGCGCGAGCGCAGCTACCGGCTGGCCGCGCGCGGCGCCCGCCTCACCTCGCGGGGTGTCGCGCTGGCCCGCTTCCGGGTGCTGCGGCCCCTCGTCCACGAGGTGCACGAGCTGTTCACGGACTTCCTGCCGGGGATGACGAAGGTGCTCCCCGACCCGTCCGCGCGCCGCGAAGCCCCCGCCCCGGACGAGCGCCCCTGAACCACCGGGTTCCGCTGCGGGACCGGCCCCGGCCTCAGAGATCACCCGTGTGGGTCGGATACTGGCAAGAGCACGGCAGCCCCACGCGAAGGACAGCGACCGATGAAGCTCAACCGTCCCGTCTCCTGGTTCCTGACCCTCTTCGGCGCCTGGTCGTGGGTGATCTGGACCACGTTCGTCAAGAACCTCTCCCATGACGCCAGCGGCCTCGCCTTCGAGAACGGCAGTCCGACGGCGTACTTCTGGGTGCACCTGACGCTCGCCATCGTGTCGTTCCTCCTCGGCACGGCGATCGGCGTGATCGGCCTGCGGAGCCTGCGCGCGCTCCGCCGCGAACGCCTCGGCTCACACTGACGTCCCAGCTCACGATGGGCGGTCGTCGTGGACGACCGTGATGTGGTGGTCGGGGCCGGGGGTCTCCAGTTCGTCGATCACGGCGACCGCCAGATCCTCGGCGCTGATCCATGACCGGCCGTCGGCGGCCGTGAGCAGGGTGTCGGTGCCGCGCCGACAGCGGCCGGTCCGCTCACCGGGTTCGAGCACGGCGGGCGGGCTCAGATAGACCCAGTCGCGCAGGGCATGGTCCTGGCAGGCGCGCAGTTGCGCGACCCCGGCTGCGGCGACGGGCCGCCAGGCGGCGGGCACATAGGTGGGGTTGTCCGCGACCAGCAGCCCGGGATCGCCGGGGCTGCGCAAGGCGCCCGCGCCGCCGACCACGAGGACGCGGCTCCCGGACTCGGCGGCGGCGTCCAGCACCGTACGGGTGGCACCGACCAGGAACTCCTGGTCGGCCGGGTGGGTCCGCACCGCGAGGACGGCGGCGTCCACGGTTCCGTGCGCACCGCAGAGCGCCTCCCGTACGGCGTCCGCGTCGGTCACGTCGACCGCGACCGGCGTCACGCGCGGGTCGTCGCTCCCAGGCTTCCGGGACAGGGCGAGCACCCGGTGTCCGCGTGCGCGGGCCTCGGTGATCAAGCGGCTGCCCACCATCCCGGTGGCGCCGAGCACCGCGATCTTCATACCTGCCGTCATCGAACCGCTCCTCATCGCTTCCGCCGTCGTCATCGCGCCCGCGCTCCCCGGATCTCCTCCGCCGTTCGCTCTTCTCGTACGGGCACGGGGTCTGCCGTGCGGTGTGCCCGACGGCCCAGCGGATTCGGGGAGTTGAGCTGGGCGGCGAGCAGGGCCGCCAGGGCGAGGGCGAAGCCGAGGCTCTGCGTGAGGCTCAGCGACTCGCCGAGTGCGACGACGCCGACGATGGTCGCGACCAGCGGAGACACCAGCACCAGCGGCGCGGACGCGCCCACCGGCAGCTTCCCGACCCCCCGGAACCACAGCGTGTACGCGATCAGGCCGCTCATGCTGCCGAGCCACAGATAGCCGCCGACCGCTCCGCCGTCGAGCTGCCGCGGCACACCCTCGACCGCGAGGGTGAGCGGGAGCAACAGCAGCCCGCCGACGCTCAGTTGCCAGCCCGCCAGGGCCATGGGTCCGACTCCCGCGGGGCGGCCCCAGCGCTTGGTGAGGACGACACCGGCGGCCATGGTGGCCGTACCGCCGAGACCGGCGATCACGCCGACGGCGTCCAGCTTCGCCGCCGGGCCGAGCACGACGAGCCCGACGCCGAGCACACCGATCACGCCCCAACCCAACCGCCAGGCCGTGGGCCGGTCATGGAGTGCCACCATGGCCAGCCCCGCGACCAGCAGCGGCTGGGCGGCGCCGAGGGTGGCGGCGACACCGCCGGGCAGTCGCTCCGCCGACAGGAACAACAGGGGGAAGAACGCGCCTATGTTGAGCGCGCCGAGGACGGCGGACTTCCACCACCACTCGCCGCGCGGCAGTACCCGGGTGAGCGCCAGCGCGAGCAGCCCGGCCGGTAAGGCACGCATCAGCCCGGCGAACAACGGGTGGCCGGGCGGCAGCAGTTGCGTGGTCACGGCGTACGTGGTGCCCCAGGAGGCGGGAGCGAGAGCGGTCAGCGCGAGGGTGGCCACCGGCAGCGTGCGCGAAGACGTCGAGGGGTTCATGTCACGAGTCTGCGCGCCCCCTTGTCCATGAGTCCAACACATGCTTGTCATCGCAGCCATGAACGAAGACGATGGCCGGATGGATCTCCAGCAGATGCGCTACGTCGTCGCGGTCGCCGAAACCCGTAACTTCACCCGCGCCGCGGAGCGCTGCTTCGTGGTGCAGTCGTCCCTCAGCCACCGGATCGCCGGTCTGGAACGGGAGTTGGGGGTCAAGCTGTTCGCCCGCTCCAGCCGCCGCGTCGAACTGACCAGCGCCGGGGAGGCGTTCCTCGTCGGCGCGCGTGAATGCCTGGCCGCCGCCGACCGCGCGGTCGCGGGTGCCGCCGCCGCGACCGGCGTGGTGCGCGGCCGGCTCGCGGTCGGCGTGATCGTGACCACGGCCGCCGTCGACGTACCCGAAGTGCTGACGCGGTACCGCGACCGGCACCCGGACGTCCGTGTCCTGCTGCGTTTCAAGGACAGCACCGATCTGGTGGCGGCGATCCGGGACGGCGACCTGGACATCGCCTTCCTCGGTCTGCCGGAGAGCGAACGGCTCACCGGTGTGGAGTCCGTCGTCCTCGACCGCGACAAGCATGTGCTGGTGGTACCGGCCGGGCATCGGCTCGCGGGTGCTTCCCAGGTCACGCTGCGCGAGATCGCCGAGGAGACGTTCGTGGACTTCGCGCACGGGTCGCCCGGCCGGACCCAGTCCGACGAGGCGTTCGCCGCCGCGGGCCTGGTCCGCGATGTCGCCTACGAGGCCACTGCCGTCGATCTGATGACACGGCTGGTCGCGCGCGGGCTCGGCGTCGCGCTGCTGCCGTCGGCGTTCATCCGGCCGCGGGCCGCGGGCGACCCCGACCTGGCGCTGGTCCCGGTGGTCGACGGGCCGCGGCGGATCGAGTACGTGGCGTGGAGCCGGTTCAACCCGAGCCCGGCCACCCGGGCGATGCTCGACGTCCTCGGCGTCGCCGCGCGGCCATGAGCCGTACGCGCGGCGGCGGTTGACGTGGCGCGAAGGCGATCGTGTGGCGCGAACCCGTGCACCGGACCCGAAGTAACCGGGACGCGGCGGGACTTCGCCTCGGGCGCCCTGTTACGTTCGCCACCGTGTCTGCCTTGAAGAAGATCGCCGGGCGCCGCCTGCCGGTCGCCTCCGCCGCCGTGTTGTCCCTCTCGCTCGCCCTGTCGGCGCCCGCGTCCGCCACCCCTCGGAGCCCCTCCGCCTCGCCCTCGGCGACGCCCCCGGCCGGGATGTCGACCATCGGCGGCGCCCGGCTCGGCAGACCGGGCACCCAGGTGAACCTCGGCGACGGCGCCCCCGTGCTGCCCAAGGGCCTCAGCGCGCGCTCCTGGATCGTCGCCGACGCCGAGTCCGGTGAGGTCCTGGCCGCGCACAACGCGCACTGGCGGCTGCCCCCGGCGAGCACGCTGAAGATGCTGTTCGCGGACACCCTGCTGCCCAAGTTCCCGAAGACCACGGAACACAAGGTGGAGCCCGCCGATCTGGAGGGCATGGGCGAGGGCTCCAGCATCGTCCCGCTCAAGGAGGGCGAGACCTACACGGTCCGCGACCTGTGGCTCGGGGTCTTCCTGCGCTCGGGCAACGACGCGGTGCATGTGCTGTCCGCGATGAACGACGGCGTCGCGCAGACCGTCGAGGACATGCAGGCGCACGCCGACGAACTCCAGGCCCTCGACACACGGGTGGTCAGCCCCGACGGCTACGACGCCAAGAAGCAGGTCTCCTCGGCCTACGACCTCACGCTGATCGCCCGCTCCGGGATGCAGAAGAAGGACTTCCGGGAGTACTGCTCGACAGTGCGGACGCAGTTCCCCGGCGAGACCGTGAAGAAGAAGGGCAAGAAGACCCGTACGTCCTTCGAGATCCAGAACACCAACCGGCTGCTGGCCGGGGACAGCGACGTCACGCCGTACCGGGGCATCGCGGGCGTGAAGAACGGCAACACCACGAACGCGGGCGCCACCTTCACGGGCGTCGCCGAGCGGGACGGCCGGGTGCTGCTCGTCACGGTCATGAACCCGGAGAAGAAGGATCACAACGAGGTCTACAAGGAGACCGCCAAGCTGTTCGACTGGGGGTTCGGCGCGGCGGGCAAGGTGACGCCGGTGGGTGAGCTGGTCGCCCCGAAGAGCGCGCGCACGAACGCCACGCCGGGGGCGAGTCCGTCCGCCCCGGCCGCGGGCAAGGAGTCCGCGGAGCCGGTGGCCGTCAAGAAGAGCGGTGGCTCCACCGGGATGGGAGTGGCGCTCGGTATCGCGGGTGGGCTTGTCGTCCTGCTCGCGGCGGGCGTCTTCCTGGTCCGTCGCCGCCATCCGCTGCCGGATCCGGTGCGCCGCCGGACCCGCCCCTGACCGTCTCCGTCTCCTCGTCCCCGACGGGCTGCGCGTCCTCCTCGCTCCTGACCGGCTCCTCGCCCTCGACCGGATCGTTCCTGGCCCGCGTCGCCGTCCAGGCGGCGCAGAACAGGACGAGCCTGGCCATCAGGTTGATCCAGAGCAGCAGCGCGACCGGCACCCCGAAGGCGCCGTACATGCTCTTCGCAGCGACGCCCTGGAGATAGCCGCTGAGCGAGACCTTGAGTAGTTCGAAGCCGATGGCACCGATCAGGGCGGCCGTCACCAGTCGGCGCCGGGGCGGCTCCACGCCGGGCAGCAGCGTGAGGACGTAGAGCAGGAGCAGGAAGTCGGTGAGGACCGAGACGGCGAACGCCGCGACACGCAGCAGCGCGGTCCCCCAGCCGCCCTGATCGAGTCCGAGCGGCCCGGCGAGCCAGCCGACGAGCGCGGAGGCGATGGTGGACGTGGCGAGGGTGACGAGGACCGCGCCGCCGAGCCCGAGGAGCACCCCGGCGTCCTTGAGCTTGCGCAGCAGGGGGTTCTCGTCGCCGTCCGGCAGCTCCCACACCGCGCGCAGACAGTCCCGTACCTGTCCCACCCAGTTGACGCCGGTGACCAGCAGCACGGCACCGGCGATGACGCCGACGGTGCCCGCGTTCTGGACCAGGGCGTGGATGTCGAGCTGGCTGGAGAGGCCCGGGAACTGGTCGGCGATCTTCGACTGGAGGTTGTTCTGCTGGGCCGTGCTGAGCGTGGCGGCACCGACCGCGGCGGCGACGGTCAGCAGCGGGAAGAGCGCCACGAAGCTGATGAAGGTCAGCGCGGCGGCGAGCCGACTCCACTTCACCCGGTCCAGGCGCTCATAGGCGCGCCAGACGTGTGTGGCCATGAGGCGGACGACCACCGGCCCGATGACGGGGAGCTTCTTCAGCCAATCCATGTTCGACTTCCCCTCGCCGCGCCCGGCACGGCCCTCGCCCATTCCGGTGAGGAGCCATGCGGGACGTCGAGATTGCTACGTTACGCCCGTTTCACGGCGCTACGGTCACGGTCATGCCTGCCCACAAGGACACCTTTGGCACCCCCCGGTCCCTGCTGCTCCTCGGCGGGACCTCCGAGATCGCGCTGGCCACCGCGCGCCGCCTCGTCGCCCGCGGCGCCCGTACGGTGTGGCTGGCCGGACGCCCCTCCCCCGCGCTGGAGGCAGCCGCCGCGCATCTGCGACGGCTCGGCGCCGACACCCGTACGGTCCCCTTCGACGCGCTGGACTCCGAGGCCCACGAGGGCGCGCTCGGCAAGGTGTTCGCGGAGGGCGCCGTCGATCTGGTGCTGCTCGCGTTCGGCGTGCTCGGCGACCAGGCCACCGACGAGCGGGACCCGGTGGCCGCGGCCCGGGTCGCGCAGACCAACTACACCGGGGCCGTCTCGGCGGGCCTGGTGTGCGCCGGGGCGCTGCAGGCGCAGGGCCGCGGCTCCCTGGTGGTGCTGTCGTCGGCCGCCGGGGAGCGGGCGCGGCGCGGTGACTTCATCTACGGCTCCAGCAAGGCGGGCCTGGACGTGTTCGCGCAGGGGCTCGGGGACGCGCTGCACGGCACCGGGGTGCACGTGATGGTGGTGCGGCCCGGGTTCGTGCGGACCCGCGGGACGTCCGGGCGTGCGGAGGGGCCGCTGCCCACCACACCGGAGCAGGTGGCCACCGCCATCGAACTGGGGCTGCGCAGGCGGTCGGAGGTGGTGTGGGTGCCGGGGTCCCTGCGGCTGGTGATGTCGGCGCTGCGGCATCTGCCTCGGCAGGTCTTCCGGCGGCTGACCAGCGTCTAGGTCAGCGCTCAGGACGCGGGAAGCGTGGCGTCCTGGGGCGCACCGGCCTGGGGAGGCACCATGGCGCTCCCGAAGGGGAACTCCCGCAGCTTGCGCCAGACGCCGTCCGCGCCCTGCTCGTAGAGCGCGAAGCCCGTGCAGGGCCAGGCGGCCTCGTAGTCGGAGAGTTCCTCGTGGGCCCGGTCCATCGCCGCCTCGTCGATGCCGTGCGCCACGGTGACATGCGGGTGGTACGGGAAGACCAGCTCGCAGGCGACAGGACCGGAGGCGTCGCGCACCTGCTTCTGGAGCCGGGCGCAGGCCTCGGCGCCGTCGGCGACCTTGACGAACACCACGGGCGAGACGGGCCGGAACGTGTCCGTGCCGGACAGCCGCATCGGGAACGGGCGCCCGGCCGCCGCGACGTCCGCGAGGTGCGCCTCGATGGCGGGCAGCCGGGCGGCGTCGACCTCGGTCGGCGGGAGCAGGGTGACATGCGTGGGGATGCCGTGCGCGGCGGGGTCACCGAAGCCCGCGCGCAGCTCCTGGAGCAGGCTGCCGTGAGGCTCCGGGACCGCGATCGACACACCGATCGTTACGGTCCCCACGTCGTCTCCTGTCGTCGTGCCGGTGTTCTTCGGTGCTTCGTGCGGCGACCGCCCGGGAGGGTGGCCGCCGCGGCGGGTTCAGTGCTTGGCGGGCAGGAAGCCCATCCTGTCGTACGTCTGGGCGAGGGTCTCCGCGGCGACGACGCGCGCCTTCTCCGCGCCCTTGGCCAGGATCGCGTCGAGCGTCTCGGGGTCGTCGAGGTACTGCTGGGTGCGCTCCCGGAACGGCGTCACGAAGTCGACCACGACCTCGGCGAGGTCCGTCTTGAGGGCACCGTAGCCCTTGCCGTCGTACTTCTGCTCCAGTTCCTCGATGCCGGTTCCGGTGAGGGTGGAGTAGATGGTCAGGAGGTTGCTGACGCCCGGCTTGTGCTCCACGTCGTAGCGGATGACGGTGTCCGTGTCCGTGACCGCGCTCTTGACCTTCTTGGCGGTGGCCTTCGGCTCGTCGAGCAGGCTGATGACGCCCTTCGGCGTGGCCGAGGACTTGCTCATCTTGGCCGACGGGTCCTGGAGGTCGTAGATCTTCGCCGTCTCCTTGAGGATGTACGCCCGCGGGACCGTGAAGGTCTCGCCGAAGCGGCCGTTGAAGCGCTCGGCGAGGTCGCGGGTCAGCTCGATGTGCTGACGCTGGTCCTCGCCTACCGGGACCTCATGGGCCTGGTACAGCAGGATGTCGGCGACCTGGAGGATCGGGTACGTGAACAGGCCGACGCTCGCGCGCTCGGCGCCCTGCTTGGCGGACTTGTCCTTGAACTGGGTCATCCGGCCGGCCTCGCCGAAGCCCGTGAGGCAGTTCATGACCCAGGCGAGCTGGGCGTGTTCGGGCACATGGCTCTGGACGAAGAGCGTGCACCGCTCGGGGTCGAGCCCGGCGGCGAGGAGCTGGGCGGCGGCCAGGCGTGTGTTGGCGCGCAGCACCTTCGGGTCCTGCGGGACGGTGATCGCGTGCAGGTCGACGACCATGTAGAACGCGTCGTGGGTCTCCTGGAGGTCCACCCACTGGCGGACGGCGCCGAGGTAGTTGCCGAGGTGGAACGAGCCGGCCGTGGGCTGGATTCCGGAGAGCACGCGAGGACGGTCTGAAGCCATGTCCCCCATTCTCTCAGGTCCGCACGGCACGTCCGGAACTGGTCTGCAACAGGATGGGACCCAAGCGTCACCGACGGTGTAACAAGGGGACATGACAAGACGCGGGGGCGGGGTCCGGGGGCTCGGCGGGCTGGTGGCGGCGCTGGGGGCGACGGCGGCGGTACTGGCGTGGAGCGCGGCCCCGGCGGAGGCTGTGGGCAAGCTCTCACCCGGCCTCGCCCTCGTGGTGGCGAACGACACGGGCCGCACGACGACCCTGCGCCGGGGGGACCGGGACTTCACGCTGCTGTGGCGACTGCTGGGGCCGACGGAGACGAGGAGCGAGCGGGTGCCGGAGGCCTGGCGCCAGGGTCGCTACCCGCGCGTGCGCGCCACGGTGGTGTGGGGGCTGCCGGGGGTCGGGGGGTGGCCGCAGACGCAGCGCCCGCCCGGCGGTGACGTGGCCATCGACCGCGAGGACCAGGTGTTCCTAGCGGAGGACGGTACGGCGTGGGTGCGCTCGGATCCGGCGCCCGACGTCGATGACGACGACATCCGGTGGCGCCGGGCGCCGCGGGATGTCTTCGACCGACTGGAGAAGAGCGGGCTGTGGGACCCGCCCGCCACCGAGGCAGCCGACGCCTCGGAGCGCCTGCGCTGGGGGGCCTGGGGGCTCGGGGCGGGGCTCGTTCTGGGCGGCGGTGGCGGGTATGTCGTACGGCGTGCGGCGGACCGGCGCGGGAGGTCACCGGCCGAGCCGCGGCACGAACTCATCGACCTCTGACGGGCAGCGGGGCCGCGTGCCGTGGCGCGGCCCCGTGCTCGGCGGTGGTGGTCAGCCCAGGTCGATCTCCGGGTACAGGGGGAAGCCGGTCAGCAGGGCGGAGGCGCGATGGGCGATCTCGTCCGCGGTCTTCGGGTCCAGGACGTGCTGGGCCTTGGACGGGGCGCCCTTGCTCGTCGTGCCGGGCACGGTGGTGGTGAGGACGCGGTCGATCAGGGCCGCGATCTCGTCCATCTCCGCCGTGCCCAGGCCGCGCGTGGTGAGCGCGGGGGTGCCGATACGGATGCCGGAGGTGTACCAGGCGCCGTTCGGGTCGGCCGGGATGGCGTTGCGGTTGGTGACGATGCCGGAGTCCAGCAGGGCGGCTTCCGCCTGGCGGCCGGTGAGGCCGTAGGAGGAGGCCACGTCGATCAGGTTCAGGTGGTTGTCCGTGCCGCCGGTCACGAGCGTGGCGCCACGGCGCATCAGACCCTCGGCCAGCGCGCGGGAGTTGTCCACGATCCGCTGGGCGTAGGCGCGGAAGGAGTCCTGCCGGGCCTCCGCCAGCGCGACCGCCTTCGCCGCCATCACATGCGGGAGCGGGCCGCCGAGCACCATCGGGCAGCCGCGGTCCACCTGGTCCTTGAGCGAGTCGTCGCACAGGACCATGCCGCCGCGCGGGCCGCGCAGCGACTTGTGGGTGGTGGTCGTGACGATCTGGGCGTGCGGTACGGGGTCGAAGTCGCCGGTGAGGACCTTGCCCGCGACCAGCCCCGCGAAGTGTGCCATGTCGACCATGAGCGTGGCACCGACCTCGTCGGCGATCTCGCGCATGATCCGGAAGTTCACCAGCCGGGGGTAGGCCGAGTAGCCCGCGACGATGATCAGCGGCTTGAAGTCGCGGGCGGACGCGCGCAGCGCCTCGTAGTCGATCAGCCCGGTGGCCGGGTCGGTGCCGTAGGAGCGCTGGTCGAACATCTTGCCGGAGATGTTCGGGCGGAAGCCGTGCGTGAGGTGGCCGCCCGCGTCCAGGGACATGCCGAGCATGCGCTGGTTGCCGAAGGCGCGGCGCAGGTCGGCCCAGTCCTCCTCGGAGAGGTCGTTGACCTGGCGGACGCCCGCCTTCTCCAGCGCGGGGGCCTCGACGCGCTGGGCGAGCACGGCCCAGAAGGCGACGAGGTTGGCGTCGATACCGGAGTGCGGCTGGACATAGGCGTGGCGGGCGCCGAAGAGCGCCTTGGCGTGCTCGGCGGCGAGGGACTCGACGGTGTCGACGTTGCGGCAGCCGGCGTAGAAGCGGCGGCCGACGGTGCCCTCGGCGTACTTGTCGCTGAACCAGTTGCCCATCGCCAGCAGCGTCGCCGGGGACGCGTAGTTCTCGGAGGCGATCAGCTTGAGCATCTCGCGCTGATCGGCGACCTCCTGGCCGATGGCGTCGGCGACGCGCGGCTCGACGGCGCGGATCACGTCGAGGGCGGCGCGGAAGGCGGTGGACTCGGTGGAGAGGGACTGCGGCTCGGGCATATCGGCCTCCGGGGCGTGGCAAGCGATCACGGTTCACGGTCGGCCCAGGCGCACGGCACTCGCTCGAAGGCCCTCGGGGACCGGGGCCGCTCCCCGATGGTCGGTCCCATCCCAGCGCGCCAGTCACGGCCCGCGGTCAGCCTACCGGGCGCGTCGGGGCGCCCCGTGTCCTCGTCCACCATGCGAGCGACGGCAGGAAGGCGACGATGGGTAAGGGGGCCGCCCGTCCTCGGAGGCCGGAAGGGGCTCATGTGAAGACCACCGACACGATCATCGCCGCGATCGAGGCCCACAGCGCGCACAACTACCACCCCCTCCCGGTCGTCGTGGCGACGGCGGAGGGCGCGTGGATGACGGATGTCGAGGGGCGCCGCTATCTCGATCTGCTGGCCGGGTACTCGGCGCTGAACTTCGGCCACGGCAACCGGCGGCTCCTCGACGCGGCGAAGGCACAACTGGAACGGGTGACGCTGACGTCGCGGGCCTTCCACCACGACCGGTACGCCGCGTTCTGCGCGCAGCTCGCCGAGTTGTGCGGCATGGAGATGGTGCTGCCGATGAACACGGGCGCCGAGGCCGTGGAGACCGCGGTGAAGACCGCCCGCAAGTGGGGCTACCGGGTCAAGGGCGTGCCCGCCGAGATGGCCAAGATCGTGGTCGCGGCGAACAACTTCCACGGCCGTACGACGACGATCATCAGCTTCTCCACCGACCCGGAGGCGCGCGCGGACTACGGTCCGTACACACCGGGCTTCGAGATCGTGCCGTACGGCGACCTGACCGCGATGCGCGCGGCGCTGACCGAGAACACGGTGGCGGTGCTGCTGGAGCCGATCCAGGGCGAGGCGGGGGTGCTGGTGCCGCCGCCCGGGTATCTGCGGGGGGTGCGCGAGCTGACCCGCGAGCGGAACGTCCTCTTCGTCGCCGACGAGATCCAGTCGGGGCTCGGCCGCACGGGCCGCACCTTCGCCTGCGAGCACGAGGACGTCGTACCGGATGTGTACGTGCTCGGGAAGGCGCTCGGCGGCGGGATCGTGCCGGTGTCGGCGGTGGTGTCGAGCAGGAACGTGCTCGGGGTGTTCCGCCCTGGCGAGCACGGGTCGACGTTCGGCGGGAACCCGCTGGCCTGCGCGGTGGCACTGGAGGTGATCGCGATGCTGCGCTCCGGTGAGTACCAGGCGCGGGCGGCGGAGTTGGGCGAGCGGCTGCACCGCGAGCTGGCCCCGCTGACGGACACGGGCCGGGTGACCGCGGTGCGCGGACGCGGGCTGTGGGCGGGCGTCGACATCCATCCGCGGTACGGGACGGGGCGGGAGATCAGCGAGAAGCTGCTGGACCTGGGGGTCCTGGTGAAGGACACCCACGGCGCCACGATCCGTATCGCCCCGCCCCTGGTGATCAGCGAGGAGGACCTGGACTGGGGGGTGGCCCGGTTGCGCGCGGTCCTCGGTGCCTGAGGGCTGTGCGGTCAGAGGATCACATGCGGCAGGAAGCGGGCGTACTCGTCGGTGATCAGACCGGAGGACTCACGGATGCCGAGGCCCGCCGACTCGCCGTCGACGACCCAGGCGCCGAGGACGACATGGTTGCCGTCGAACGCAGGCAGGGGCGCCAACTCCTGGTAGCAGCACGCCTCTTCGCGGACGACCGGGGCGGCGCCCGGCTCGTGGATCGTCACCCCCGCGCCCTCGCGGCCGAGGAGCGGCTTGGCGACGTAGCCCGTGGTGTGCGCCAGGTCCCGCGGGCCGTCGAGGTGGGCCGGGAGCAGGTGGGGGTGGCCCGGATACAGCTCCCAGAGGATCGCGAGGAGCGCCTTGTTGCTGAGCAGCATCTTCCAGGCCGGTTCGATCCACAGGGTGCTGCCCGTGCCGCCGCCGTTGTCCAGGGTGTCGAGGACATGGTCGGCGAACGCGTCCATGGTGAGCCATTCCCAGGGGTAGAGCTTGAAGCAACTGCGGATGAACCGGAGCCGGTTGTCGACGAAGCGGCCGGAGAGCGGGTCCCAGCCGATCTCCTCCATGGAGATCCAGTCGGTGTCGAGCCCGGCCTGTTCCGCGGTCTCCTTCAGATAGGCGACCGTCATCAGGTCCTCGCCGAGTTCGTCGTCCGAGGAGTGCGCGAAGTGGAGCCGGCTGCCGGGCGGCAGCAGGTCGGCCTGTCGCTTCCAGGCGGCGACGAGCCGTTCGTGGAGGGAGTTCCACTGGTCGGCGCCCGGGAAGCGTTCCTCCATCCAGAACCACTGCGGCGAGGCGGCCTCGACCAGGGACGTGGGGGTGTCGGCGTTGTACTCCAGGAGCTTGGCCGGGCCCGTGCCGTCGTAGTGCAGGTCGAAACGGCCGTAGACGGAGGGGAGTTCGGCGCGCCGCTGCCAGGCCTCGGCGACGGCCCGGACGACGCGCGGGTCGGTGATGCCGAGGTCGGCGAAGCGGTTCTCGGCGACGATGTGCCCGGCCGCGGCCAGACACATGCCGTGCAGTTCCTCGACGACCTCCTCCAGCGCCTCCACCTCGGGGAGCGAGAAGACGTAGTACGCGCTCTCGTCCCAGTAGGGGCGCAGGGAGTTGTCCGGGTAGCGGGTGAGCGGATAGATGAGGCCCTGGGCCTCGACCGTCTGCTGCCAGCCAGGGCGGGGTTCGATCGTGCGACGTTCCACGGGGTGCTCAGCCGCCGGATCCGCCGTGGCCGCCACCGAAGCCGCCGCGGTGGACTCCGCTGTGGCTGTCGCCGTACGAACCCGAGCCGCCCGAACCGCCCGAGCCCTTGCCGGGCTTGACGAACGAGCCGTCCTTGACCCAGCCGCGCTTCTTCTTGCCGCCGTAGTACCAACCCCCGTTGACCCGGGCCTTGGTGGTGGTGCAGTTCTTGTCCGCGACGACCCGGTAGCCCTTGCCGTAGGTGTAGCTGTTGCGGTCGACGCACCGCTTGTCCGGATCCGAGTCCGAGGAGCAGGCGGTGAGCGTGGCGGCGAGCAGTCCCATGCCGCCGAGGAGGACCGCGCCTGACCGCAGTTGTCGCCGTGTGTCCGCCATGTTCGTGTTCGCCCCCGTGCGATGAGTGTGTCAAGACATTCGGTATGAGCCATGAGCCATGAGCCATGAGCTGTGAGCCGTAAGCCGTGTGCGATCAGATTAGACACTCGCTGGCGCGTTCGAACCCCGCCCTCTTCCTACCGCGTCCCCTTAGAGTCGCTCTGTGCTCTTTGGAATGGTGTGTGCGCTGGGTGCGGCGGTCTGTTTCGGTACGGCGACCGTCTTGCAGGCGGTCGCGACCCGTACGGCGGGGCGGGGCGGGGGCGGGGACGCGGCCCTCCTGCTGCGGGCGCTGCGGCAGTGGCGGTACCTGGCGGGGCTCGCGCTGGACGGGCTCGGGTTCCTGCTGCAGATCGCGGCGCTGCGCTCGATCCCGATCTACGCGGTGGGCGCGGCGCTCGCGTCCAGCCTCGCGGTGACGGCGGTGGTCGCGGCCCGGCTGCTGCGGGTGCGGCTGACCCGGAGCGAGTGGGCCGCGGTGGCGGTGGTGTGCGGGGGGCTGGCGATGCTGGGGCTGGCGTCCGGCGCGGAGGGCGACCGGGCCGGGTCGACGGCGCTGAAGTACGTGACGCTGGCGACGGCGGTGGCGGTGCTGCTGCTCGCTCTGGCCGGGGGACGGCTGCCGGAACGGGGCCGGTCCCTGACGCTCGGGCTGGGGGCCGGATTCGGGTTCGGGGTGGTCGAGGTGACGGTACGGCTGATCGACGGTCTGGCGCCGTCCGCCCTGCTCACCAACCCGGCGACGTACGCGCTGCTGCTCGGCGGATCGGCGGCCTTCCTGCTGCTGACCACGGCCCTGGAGCGGGGGTCGGTGACGGCGGCCACCGCGGGCATGGTCATGGGCGAGACGCTGGGCCCCGCGGTGGTGGGGGTGATCTGGCTGGGCGACCGGACCCGGGAGGGGATGGCCTGGCTCGCGGTGCTGGGGTTCCTGGTGGCGGTGGTCGGCGCGCTGCTCCTGGCGCGGTTCGGGGAGGCGCCGGTCGAGGGGGCACAAGTCGGCGCGGCGCCGGTCGAGGCAGCTCCCGTCGAGGGCGCGTGACGCCGTACCCCGTCGGTCACGGCAGCACGCGGCACAGCGCCTCCAGTGCCGCCGCCCACGCGTGGTCCGGCGGTGTCGCGTAGCCCACGACCAGGGCGTCGGGCGCCTCGGTGACGGAGTGCGCGTGGCGATAGCGCCCCAGCCCGTGCAGCGCGAGCCCCTGCCAGGCCGCCGCCTGGACCACCGTCCGCTCGGTGCCGGGCGGAAGGCGCAGCACCGCGTGCAGGCCCGCCGCTATGCCCGTGACCCGGATGTCGGGGGCGCGGACGGCGAGCGCCTCGGTCAGGGCGTCGCGCCGCCGCCGGTAGCGCAGCCGCGCGGCGCGCACATGACGGTCGTACGCGCCCGAGGTGAGGAACTCGGCGAGCGTCAACTGGTCCATCGAACCGCAGGTGTCCGCCTCGCCCTTCGCCGCCACCGCCTCCTCGGCCAGCCCCGGCGGCAGCACCATCCAGCCGAGGCGCAGCCCGGGGGCGAGGGACTTGCTGGCGGTGCCCAGATAGACCACATGGTCCGGGTCCAGGCCCTGCAACGCCCCGACCGGCTGGCGGTCGTAGCGGAACTCGCCGTCGTAGTCGTCCTCCAGGACCAGTCCGCCGGTGCGCCGCGCCCAGTCGACGACGGCCGCGCGCCGGTCCGGGTGCAGGGGTACGCCCATGGGGAACTGGTGGGCGGGGGTGAGCAGGACGGCGGCCTGGTCCGTCAACGCGTCGGTGCGGGTGGCGCGTTCGTCGAACGGAAGCGGATCGGTACGCAGGCCGGTCGCCGCCAGTTGGTCGTAGTGGACGTCGAGGCCGAACGACTCGACGGCGATGGTGCGGACGCCGCGTGCCTGCAGCGCCGCGCCGAGGATCTTCAGACCGTGCGAGATCCCCGCGCACACGAGGATCCGGTCCGGGTCGGCGCGCACCCCGCGCGCCCGGGACAGATACTGCGCCAGCGCGGTGCGCAGTTCGACGCGACCGCGCGGATCGCCGTAGCCGAAGGCGTCGTTGGGCGCCACGGCGAGGGCGCGGCGGGCTGCCTTGAGCCACTCCGCGCGCGGGAAGGAGGACAGGTCGGGGGTGCCGGGCACCAGGTCGTACACGGGGCGGCTCCGCTTGCGGGGCCGGGGGGCGGGCGCGGCCTTCGGTCCCGGCGAGGTGCGCTCGGCCACCCGGGTGCCCGAACCCTGGCGGGCCGAGAGCCAGCCCTCGGCGACCAGGTCTCCGTAGGCCTCGGCGACCGTGTTGCGCGCGATCCCCAGGTCGACGGCGAGCGAGCGGGAGGAGGGCAGCCTGGTGCCCGGGGCCAGCCTGCCGCTGCGGACCGCCTCCCGCAGGGCGTTCGTCAGGCCTTTGCGCAGGCCCGGCCCGGTCGGTTCGAGCAGGAGATCGACCCCTAAAGTGGCCCAGGATTTCGCCATGGGAATGGACCATACCGCTGGGCTGCACGGTCCGTAGGGTCGAAGCATGATCGCAGAGAACAACGCACAGAACGACGCGCAGAACGACGCACAGTACGCGCACGAAGAGCCCGCCCGACTGCAGTGGGCCCAGCAGGCTCCCGACGTCTACAAGGCCATGGTCCGGCTGGACGTGGCCGCCCGGCGGGGTGTCGACCCGAAGCTGTACGAACTGGTCAAGATCCGCGCCTCGCAGGTGAACGGCTGCGCCTTCTGTCTCGACATGCACACCAAGGACGCGCTCGCGGCCGGGGAGACCGTCGAGCGGATCGTGCAGCTCAGCGCGTGGCGGGAGTCGCGGCACTTCTACACCGAGAAGGAACTCGCGGCGATCGAGCTGACCGAGGCCGTGACGCTCATCACCGAGGGGGGCGTGTCGGACGAGGTGTACGAGAAGGCCGCCAAGCACTTCGACGAGGCCGAACTCACGCAACTGATCGCCGCGATCACGGTGATCAACGCCTGGAACCGGTTCGCCATCACCGCGCGCATGACGCCGGGTCACTACGAGCCGGGCAAGCGCAACTGACCGTTCCTCCTTGGCGGGAGGAGCCGAACGAGTATCACGCGGGCGGAGTTCTTGTCCTTACCGGACGAGGCTCCGCACAGTGATTACCGAAAGAACCCGGCGCCGCGCCAACCGGCGCCGGATGTGCGGAATTTCACGCACCTTCAGTGACCTGTTTCACGGTCTTCGATATCCACACCCCTCGACAGCTCGACGCAATGTCCGCATTCCCTCCACAAGTTGTCGGGAGAACACCGCCAAACGCCTTGGTGTGACATCTCCCTGAGGTTGCCCGAGGCACCGAATCAGTGATTCGATCACGGCAATGACGAGAACCGGAGGGAGCGACGTGGGTTGCTCACATGCCATGGCGTGTCCCCTGTTCCCCCTGCTCAAGGCGAGCTTGCAGGGGTGGCGCGACTACTACTGCGACAGCGCGGACCAATGGCACGACTGTGCTCGCTACCGGCTGTCGCTCACCGGTGAGCCGGTGCCGATCAGCTTGCTGCCCAACGGGGCCGCGGCACGGCACCTCGAAGCGGCCACCGGTCCGGCCCGCCCGACGCAGGCACAGCCTCATCCGACACAGACACAAGGCCATCCGGCACAGGCGCAGGCGTATCCGGCACAAGCGCAGGCCTACCCGGCGCAGGCGTATCCAGCACAAGCACAGGCCTACCCGCCCCCGCAGGCCCAGCCGCCAGGAGCCGATCCGTGGGCACCGGAGGCCGGAGCGTGGTCCCAGCCGACCCCCACACCGACCCCCACACCGGCACCGACACCGACGCCTCCGCCGTCCGCGCGGACTCCGCGCGAGCCCGGCCGCAAGCGCGGCTGGTGGGCTCGGCTCACCGAGTGGATGAGGAGCCCGGCATGAGCCCCTACTGGCCCTGGTGGGCGGGCGCTGTCGGGCTCGCGCTGGTCATCGTCAACCACACCCTCACCACCGACCGGTCCTTCGGGGTCTCGTCGGCCTGGGACCGGGTGCTGCACTGGCGCAGGGAACGCCGACTCGAGCGGGCGGAGGAGGAGTTCACCGACGAGCAGGCGCTGGTCGACGCCCTCGCCGCGGCCACGGCGGAGCACTTCGGCACGGCGGCCCCCAACACCCACGCCGCGCACGGGACTTCGTACGGTGATCCGCAGGCGTACTACGGCGCCCCGCAGGCCCCGTACGCCACGCCGCAGACGTACTGCGACACCCCGCAGACCCCGTACGCCGCACCGCAACCGACCGCCCCGGTGGTCGAACCCGTGGCGGAGGAGCGCTCCTCCGCCATGAACCGGCGCCCGGCGCCGCTGGTCACCCAGGCCTCCCTGCTGGTGTCGATCTTCCTCGGCGGGCTCATCGCCTCGCTCGTCTCCGGACGGTTCGAGATCCGCTTCGACATGGGGCCGGGCTTTCGCGACCTGGTGACCGGCAACCCCCTCACCATGGTCGTCCTGCTGTTCCTGGGCGGCGTGCTGGTGGGCTTCGGCACCCGGCTGGCCGGGGGCTGCAGCTCGGGCCACGGACTCAGCGGCTGCGGTCGGCTGCAACCGGTCAGTATCGTCGCGACCGCCGTGTTCTTCGGCACCGCCGCCGGAGTGTCGTTCCTGCTCTGGAAGGTGATCTGATGCGCACCCGAGGCGCGCTCCTGCTGGCCAACATCATCTCCGGGCTGGCTCTCGGCTTCACCCTCAGCAATATCGGCTTCGTCGACTACGCCGAGCTGAACCGCATGTTCACCTTCCAGGACCCGCGGATGCTGCTGTCCTTCGCCGGTGCCGTCGTGATCATCGCGGCCGTGTTCGCCGTGCTGCGGGTCCGCCGCACGCCGGGGCGCGTCCACGCGGGCGTCGTCATCGGCGCGGTGCTGTTCGGCACGGGCTGGGCGATCTCGGGCGGCTGCCCGGCCATTCCGATCGCCCAGCTCGCGGGCGGGTATCTGCCCGCCCTGGTCACCATCGTCGGTGTCGTGGTCGGAACCCGGCTGTGCCGCTGGGCCAGTGGCCGGTACTTCAAACTCGACCGGGGTTCCTGCGGGTTGTGACGCCGCGGCGGTCACCGCGCGGCGTTATCTCTTCCCGAATTCACCGACGTTCCCGAAGTGGCCTCGCTGCTTTCCGACAACGCAGCCTGAATACGAAAGGCCCACACCGGCTGCCGGAGGGACGCGGTCACGCACCCCTCCGGCGGATGCGATCAGCGCGTCCACGCCCGCCATGTCGAAGTGTGGTTATCCACCCACCTCATCGCCGCCTCGGTCGGGGTCAGCTTCTGGTCGGCAATCAGGAGCGCTACCTCGTTCTGGTCCTGTGTCGTCCACCTGAACTTCTTCAGGAACGTCGCCGCCTTGCCGCCGTTCTTCGCGAAGTCGGTGTTCAGGTACTTCTGGAGCGGGGTGTGCGGGTACGCGCAGGCGACCTTCGTCGCGTCCGCGTCGCACCCCTTCGTGTACGGCGGCAGTTCCACCTCCGTCATCGGGACCTTCTCGAACAGCCACTGCGGCGCGTACCAGTACGTGAGGAACGGCTTGCGTTCCTTCGCGAACTGTTTGATCTGGGTGATCTGCGCCGCCTCCGAACCGGAGAACACCACCTGGTAGTTCAGCTTCAGGTTCTTCACCAGCGCCTTGTCGTTGGTGACGTAGGAGGGCGAGCCGTCGAGGAGTTGGCCCTTGCCGCCGCTCTCCGCGGTCCGCAGGTGCGACGCGTACGCGTTGAGGTTCTTCCAGTCGGTGACCTCGGGGTGCTGCCGGGCGAAGTACGTCGGTACGTACCAGCCGATGTGGCCGGTGACCCCGAGGTCGCCGCCGCGCGTGATCGTCCCCTTGTCCTCGACGTACCGCTTCACCTGGTCGGGGTGGCCCCAGTCCTCCAGGATCGCGTCGACCCGGCCCTGGCTGAGCGCGTCCCAGGCCGGTACCTCGTCGACCTGCACGGTGTCGACGCGGTAGCCGAGTTCGTGCTCCAGGAGGTACTGGGCCACGGCCACGTTGGCCTGCGCGCCCACCCATGACTGCACGGACAGGGTCACGGTCTTCGCGCCCCGCGCGCCCGCGAAGGGCGAGGCCTGCCGGGTCATGTCGGCGGCGCCGCAGCCGGTCGTCAGCGTCAGCGCGGCCACGGCGGCCGTGAGCGCCGTACGGCGGGAGACACCGAAGGTGGACACAGCCATGTCACGCTCCCTTCTTCGGGTGGTGTCCGGTGGGCTGGGTCACCCGGTCGAGCATCAGGCCGAGGCAGACGATCGCCGCGCCGGCCACCAGACCGGTCGCCAGATCGCCCTGCGCGAGGCCGAAGACGACGTCGTAGCCGAGCGCGCCACCACCGACCAGGCCACCGATGATGACGACGGCGAGGACCAGCACCACGCCCTGGTTGACGGCGAGCAGCAACGCCGGGCGAGCCAGCGGGAGTTGGACCTGACGCAGTTGCTGGCCGCTGGTCGCGCCGAGCGAGCGGGCCGACTCCAGGGCCGCCGGGTCGACCTGGCGCAGCCCCTGCGCGGTGATACGGACGACGGCCGGGAACGCGTACACGATCGCCGCCGCGACGGCGGGCGCGCGGCCGACGCCGAAGAGCGCGACGACCGGGATCAGGTACACGAACTGCGGCAGCGTCTGGAAGACGTCCAGGACCGGGCGCAGCAGCCGTTCGAGGCGGTCGCTGCGGGCGGCGGCGATGCCCGTCGCGAGCCCGAGGACGAGGGTGACGGCGACGGCCGCGAGGACCTGGGACAGCGTGTCCAGGGACGGCTTCCACACGCCGAGCACGCCGGTCGCGGCCATCGCGAGGACGGCGGTGAGCGCGGTGCGCCAGGTGCCGATCAGCCAGGCGAGCGCGGCGACGACGAGCAGCACCGACCACCAGGGCAGCCACTGCAGGCCCGCCCGGACCGGGTCCAGGACCCAGGTCGTGAAGCGGGCTGCCCAGTCGGCGGTGCCGCCCACGTACGGGACGCCCGTGTAGAGGTGGGCGGTCATCCAGTCGACGGCGCGGTTCACCGGGGCGGCGATCGGTACGGTCCAGGACGCGGGCCAGTCCGGGCGACCGAGGAGGCGTACGGCCAGGGCGACGGCGACGGTGACCCCGGCGGCGTACGCCCACCCGGCCCGGCCGCCGGGTCCGGGGCGTTCGCCCGCCGCGCCCGTGACCCGGTCCAGGACGACCGCGAGCAGCACGATCGGGATGCCCGCGGCGAGTGCGGCGCCCACGTCGACCGAGGCGAGTGCCTGGTAGACGCGGTCGCCGAGGCCGCCGCCGCCGATCACGGAGGCGATGACCGCCATGGAGAGCGCCATCATGATCGTCTGGTTGAGGCCGAGGAGCAGTTCCCGGCGGGCCAGCGGGAGACGGGCGGTCAGCAGGCGCTGGCGCGCGGTGGTGCCGAGCGACTCGACCGCTTCGAGGACCTCCTTGTCGGCGTCGCGCAGTCCGAGCGCGGTGAGCCGGGCCATCGGCGGGGCCGCGTAGACGACCGTGGCGAAGACGGCCGCGGGGACGCCGATGCCGAAGACCAGGACGACGGGCAGGAGGTACGCGAACGCCGGGAACACCTGCATGGTGTCGAGGACGGGGCGCAGCGCCCGGTAGGTGCGGTCCGACAGCCCGGCGGCGAGTCCGAGCACGGCGCCGAGCGCGACGGAGGCGAGCACCGCGACCACCATGAGCGCCAGCGTCTGCATGGTGGGCACCCACATGCCGAGCAGCCCGCAGGCGAGGAACGCGGCCGTCGTAGCGAGGGCCAGGCGCATCCCCGCGGTACGCCACGCCAGCAGCCCGGCGGCGACCGTCACGCCCGCCCAGCCCGCCGCGAGGAGCACCAGGTAGACGGCGCGTACGGACAGGACGACGGCGTTGCTGAGGTGGCCGAAGAAGTAGAGGAAGAGGGGGTGGCTGTCGCGGTTGTCGATGATCCAGTCGCTGGTGCGGGCGAGGGGCGCGGAGAGGTCGACGGTCAGCGCGTGCGGCCAACTGCCGCTGCCCCAGCGGGCGTTCAGCAAGGGTACGAGGATCGCCGCGGCGACCGCGAGCAGGAGCAGCTTGCCTGCGGACCGGTTCCGGAGGACGCCGGGAAGGACGGCGGCGCGAGAGGCGGTGGTGGTCGTGGTGAGTGCGGCCATCAGGCCGCCTTGTCGTGGCGTTCAGGCCGTTGCCCGGCCTCCGGCGCCCGACGCCCAGGACCCTGCTCGGTGCCCGCCACGACACGGAGCAGCCGGTCGTGGTCGACGACCCCCAGGCAGCGTCCCTCGTCCATGACCCGGGCCGGTGACCCGGTGCGGGCCACCGCCTCGATGGCCTCCGCCACCGTCGCGTCGGGCGGCAGTGCCGGGCCGTCCGCCGTCTCCTCGGCGGACGCGGCGCGCATGGCCGTACGGACGGTCACCACCTGCTCCCGCGGCACGTCCCGGACGAAGGCGCGGACGTAGTCGTCGGCCGGGGAGCCCACGATCTCCTCGGGGGTGCCCAGTTGCACCAGACGGCCGTCGCGCATCAGGGCGATCCGGTCGCCGAGCTTGAGCGCCTCGCTCAGATCGTGGGTGACGAAGACCATCGTGCGGCCCTCCTCGCGGTGCAGCCGGACCACCTCCTCCTGCATATCGCGCCGGATCAGCGGGTCGAGCGCGCTGAACGGCTCGTCGAACAGCAACACTTCGGGGTCGACGGCGAGCGCGCGGGCGAGCCCGACCCGCTGCCGCTGGCCGCCCGAGAGCTGGGCGGGGCGCCGCTGCTCCATGCCCTCCAGGCCGACCTTGGCGACGAAGGCGGCGGCCCGTTCGCGGCGCTCGGCCCGCCCCACGCCCTGGATCTCCAGGCCGTACGCCACGTTGTCGAGGACCGTACGGTGCGGCAGCAGGCCGAAGTGCTGGAAGACCATCGCGGCCCGGTGGCGGCGCAGTTCGCGCAGCCGGGCCTTGTCCATGGCGCGGACGTCCTCGCCGTCGATGGCGAGGGTGCCTGCGGTCGGCTCGATCAGCCGGGTCAGACAGCGCACCAGCGTGGACTTGCCGGAGCCGGACAGGCCCATGATGACGAAGACCTCGCCCTTGCGGACATCGAAGCCCACATCGCGGATCGCGGCCGTGCAGCCGGTGCGCTCGCGCAGTTCGGCAGCGCTCAACGCGGCCAGCTCGGGGTCGGCGGGCACACGCTCCGCCTTGGGCCCGAAGACCTTCCACAGGCCCGCCACCGAGAACACCGGCGTATCGACCTCGGTGCGGACAGAGGTACTTGAGGCATCCGTACTCATCGGGCGTCACCCCCGGCCGGAGCGCCACCGAGCAGATCGGCGCACTTCTCCCCCACCATCAGTACGCCGACCATCGGGTTCACCGCGGTCATGGTCGGGAAGACGGACGCGTCGGCGATCCGGATGCCGTCCAGGCCGCGTATCCGCAACTCGGGGTCCACCACGGTGAGTTCGTCGCTCTCGGCGCCCATCTTGCAGGTGCCCGCCGGGTGGTAGACGGTGTGGGCGACCTTGCGGGCGTAGTCGCTCAGTTCCTCGTCGCCGGTGATGTCCGGGCCGGGGCAGACCTCCCGCTTGAGCCAGCCCGCCAGCGGCTCGGTCTTCGCGATCTCACGGGCGATCCGGATGCCGTCCACGAGGGTGCGGCCGTCGTAGTCGTCCTCGTCGGTGAAGTAGCGGAAGTCGAGCGCGGGCTTGTCCTCGGGGTCGGCGCTCGTCAGGTAGAGGCGGCCACGGCTCTTCGGCTTGGGGATGTTCGGGGTCATGGAGACGCCGAACTCCGGCCGCTCGTAGCCGATTCGCTCCGGGTTGTCGGTGAACGGGATCTGGTAGAAGTGGAACATCAGGTCCGGGCCCGCGTGGTCGGGGTCGCGGCGTACGAACAGCCCGGCGTCGCTGTCCATCGCGGAGTTCTCCGGGATCGGACCGTGCGTCTCCCACACGATCACCGACTCGGGGTGGTCGAGCAGGTTCTCGCCGACCCCCGGCAGATCGTGCACGACGGGGATGCCGAGCTTGTCCAGGTCCTCCTTCGGGCCGATGCCGGAGTGCAGCAGCAGCCGCGGGGAGTCGACGGCGCCCGCGCACAGGACGACTTCGCGGCGGGCCCGTACGAGGATCTCCTCGCCGTCCTGGGTGCGCACATGCACGCCCTCGGCCCGGGTGCCGTCCATCTCCAGTCGGTACGCCCAGGTCTCCAGGAACAGCGTCAGGTTGGGGCGCTCGTCCATCACCGGGTGCAGATACGCGACGGACGCGCTGGAACGCTTGTTGTTCTCGGGGTGGTAGGCGAGGTCGAAGAAGCCGACGCCCTCGGTGAACGGCTTCTTGTTGAAGCCCTCGACACGCGGGACGCCGAGGGTCGCCTGGGCCGCGTCCACGAAGTCGCGGGCGATGGCGTTGCGGTCGTTCTCGTCCACCGGAACGATGTTGTTGAGGAGCCGGGCGTAGTACGCCTCCATCGGGACGGCGCCCCAGCCCTCGGCCCCGGCGGCCTCCCACTCGTCCCAGTCGGAGGGCAGCGGCTTGAACGCGATCAGCGTGTTGTGCGAGGAGCAGCCGCCGAGCACGCGGGCGCGGCTGTGCCGGATGTGCGAGTTGCCGCGCGGCTGTTCGGTGGTCGGGTAGTCGTAGTCGAGTTCGCCGCCCAGGAGGCCCAGCCAACGGCGCAGGGTGAGCACGTCGTCGCGGCCGACGTCGCTGGGGCCGCCCTCGATGACGGCCACCGTGACGTCCGGGTTCTCGGTGAGGCGGGAGGCGATGACGGACCCCGCGGTACCGCCGCCGATGACGACATAGTCGTAGGTGTGCGCGGTCTGGTGCATGGCAGGTTGCTCCAAGGTGCTGGTGGGGGTGGGGGTGCTGCGGGAGGTCGAAGGGTGGGGCGGGTTCAGCCCGCGAACCAGCGGACCGGCTTCGGCGCGAGGTTCTGGTAGATGTGCTTGGCCTCGCGGTATTCGGCCAGGCCCGCGGGGCCCAGCTCGCGGCCGACACCGCTCTTGCCGAAGCCGCCCCACTCCGCCTGCGGAAGGTAGGGGTGGAAGTCGTTGATCCAGACGGTGCCGTGGCGCAGGCGCCCCGCGACGCGCCGGGCACGGCCGGCGTCGGCGGTCCAGACGGCGCCCGCGAGTCCGTACTCGGTGTCGTTGGCGAGCGCGACCGCCTCGTCCTCCGTGCGGAAGGTCTCCACGGTCAGCACGGGCCCGAAGACCTCCTCCCGTACGACCTTCATCTGCCGGTGGCACTGGTCGAGGACGGTCGGCTCGTAGAAGTAGCCGCTTGCGGGCCGGGTCGCGCTCGGCTGGGGCCGCTTGCCGCCGCAGCGCAGCACTGCCCCTTCCGCGAGCGCGGCGGCGACGTACTCCTCGGTCCGCTCGCGCTGTCGCGCGGAGACCAGCGGGCCGCACTCGACACCCTTCTCGGTGCCGCGACCGAGGCGGATCAGGCTTGCGCGGCGGGCCAGTTCGGCGACGAAGCGCTCGCGCAGGGACTCCTCCACGATGAGGCGGGCGCCCGCCGAGCAGACCTGCCCGCTGTGGATGAAGGCCGCGTTGAGGGCCTGGTCGACGGCGGTGTCGAAGCCCTCCTCGGTGGCACAGGCGTCGGCGAAGACGACGTTGGGGTTCTTGCCGCCGAGTTCGAGGGCGACCTTCTTGACGCCCACCGCGGCGGCCTGCGCGACCTTCGTACCGCTGACGAGCCCGCCGGTGAAGGAGACGAGGTCGACGTCGGGATGCTCGGCGAGCCGGGCGCCGACCGAGTGCCCGGGGCCGGTGACGATGCCCGCGACTCCGGCGGGCAGCCCGGCCTCGGCGAGCAGCTCGATCAGGGCGATGGTGGTCAGCGGCGTGATCTCGCTCGGCTTGACCACGAAGGTGTTACCGGCCGCGAGCGCGGGCGCGATCTTCCAACTCGCCTGCAGCAGCGGGTAGTTCCAGGGTGTGATCAGAGCGCAGACACCGACGGGCTCCTGTACGACGACGCTGTGGACGTCCGGGGAGCCCGCGTCCACGACACGGCCCGCGCTCTCGGCGGCGACGAGAGCGGCGAAGTAGCGGAAGGCGTCGGCGACACAGTCGATGTCGATCCGGCCCTCCTCCAGCGTCTTGCCCGTGTCCCGGCTCTCCAGCAGCCCCAACTCCTCGCGGTCGCGCAGGAGAAGGGCGGCGACGCGCTGCAGGAGCGCGGCCCGCTCGGCGGCGGGCGTACGCGGCCAGGGGCCCTCGTCGAAGGCGCGGCGGGCGGCGGCGACCGCCGCGTCGGCGTCCCGCTCGTCCCCCTCCGCCACCAAGGTGATCGGCGTGGCATCCGCGGGATCGAGGATCTCGCGGGCGGCGCCGGAGGCGGCTTCGCGCCACTCCCCGTCCACGTGAATCGTCTGCTGCGCCTGCCGCGCCTGCTGTGGGGCCATGAGTCGGTACTGCCTTCCGTTCCTGTCCGGTTCCCCTGCGTCACATACGTGTCACGCTCGGGTACCGGGTGCGTCTGCCCCTGAGCTGGGGATGCATGCGCATTCGATGCCCGAAAGTGCGCCGCGTCACTGAACATGCGGGGGAAAGGGGGCAAACGTACGGTGGACTGGGCACCCATGGAGGTGACGCGATGACCGTGACGCATCGCCGCACGACGGCGACGACCTGTACGGTGACGGCCGCGACCGCGGCACTCCTGATCACCTCGGGGACCACCGCCTGGGCCGAGACCGGCGGTGACTCGAGCGCGCAGCAACTGGCCACGACGGCGCGTGAACAACTGCGGAACACGAACTCGCTGCGGCTCGACTACGTGGACCGGAGCCCGGAGACGGCGGCCAGCTTCAGCCGCGCGGCCAAGCTGGACCTCGCGCTCGACAGCAAGGGCAACTGCACGGGCGTCATGACGATGGGCGCGCACGGCGGCACCGTGAAGCTCGTCAAGCACGGCGGCGACGTCTGGCTGAAACCGGACAAGGCCTTCTGGAAGGCCGAACTGCCCGGCCGGCAGGGCGCGCACGCGGCGCAGGTGTTCAAGGACCGCTATATCCACGGCCCGGCGTCCGACGACCTCCTCAAGGGCGTGGCGGCGATGTGCGACCTCAAGGCCCTGCAGAAGGGCACCACGTCGTCCCAGCCGCAGTCGCTGGAGCGGGGCGCTGAGACGACGCTGGACGGTACGCGGGTGATCCCGCTGACGTCCCGGTCGAACTCCATGACGTCGACGCTGTATGTGACGGCGGACGAACCGCACCGGTTGTACCGCGCGGCCCAGAAGGGTCCCGGTACGGATCTGAGTCTGACCTTCACGGACTACGGCAAGCCGGTCCCGTCCCGGACCCCGTCCGCTCACCAGTCCGTGGACGTCTCGAAGTTCAGGGAAGTGCTGCAGGAGCGGCAGACCTGACGACCGGTCGGCCCTGAACGGCCGCAGGCCCCGCTCCGGGTGACCGGAACGGGGCCTGCGGGACTGCTTACGGAAGAACCGTGACGGCTCGGGCTCAGACGAGGCCGAGCGCGCGAACGGCCTCGCGCTCCTCCTCCAGCTCCTTCACCGACGCGTCGATGCGGGCACGGGAGAACTCGTTGACGTCCAGGCCCTGGACGATCTCGTAGCTGCCGTTCTTGGTGGTGACCGGGAAGGAGGAGATCAGGCCCTCCGGGACGCCGTAGGAGCCGTCCGACGGGATGCCCATGGAGGTCCAGTCGCCCTCGGCGGTGCCGTTGACCCACGTGTGCACGTGGTCGATGGCGGCGTTGGCGGCGGAGGCGGCCGACGAGGCACCGCGGGCCTCGATGATGGCGGCACCGCGCTTGGCGACGGTCGGGATGAAGTCCTCGGCCAGCCACTTCTCGTCGTTGACGACCTCGGCGGCGTTCTTGCCCGCGACCGTGGCGTGGAAGATGTCCGGGTACTGGGTGGCGGAGTGGTTGCCCCAGATGGTCAGGCGCTTGATGTCGGCGACCGAGGTGCCCGTCTTCTTCGCGAGCTGCGTGAGCGCGCGGTTGTGGTCCAGGCGGGTCATCGCGGTGAAGCGCTCGGCCGGTACGTCCGGGGCGGCGGCCTGGGCGATCAGCGCGTTGGTGTTGGCCGGGTTGCCGACGACGAGGACCTTGATGTCGTCCGCGGCGTGGTCGTTGATGGCCTTGCCCTGCGGCTTGAAGATGCCGCCGTTGGCCTGGAGGAGGTCACCGCGCTCCATGCCCTTGGTGCGCGGGCGGGCGCCCACGAGGAGGGCGACGTTGGCGCCGTCGAAGGCCACGTTCGGGTCGTCGCTGATGTCGATGCCCTGGAGGAGCGGGAACGCGCAGTCGTCCAGCTCCATCGCCGTGCCCTCGGCGGCCTTCAGCGCGGGGGTGATCTCCAGCAGGCGCAGCTTGACCGGCACGTCCGCGCCGAGGAGCTGGCCGGAGGCGATGCGGAAGAGCAGTGCGTAGCCGATCTGGCCGGCCGCGCCGGTGACGGTGACGTTCACGGGAGTGCGGGTCATGGCGTTCTCCGTATGACAGCAGGCGGTGGGGGCTTGTCGCCCCGGAGGGTGCGGGATCCCCGCTCCGGCTGGTGACCGGTGCCGACCACGGCGATCGATCACCGGTACGAATGATCGATCACTTGGCGTCAAGAGAGATCCACCCGTCAGGCTATCGCGCATCCGGCATCCGAGACGGCCGGGTCCCTGTGGCCCGGCCCACACAGCCGGTACGGGGCCGGTACGAGGCAAGGCGAACACCCGGTACGGAGCACGGCGAACACCCGGTGTCGGGCACGGCGACCGCCTGTCCGGAAGGGGTGAGCGGAGGGGTGAGGCGGTCGCCGTGTGGCGTCCGGCCGGAAGGCCCGGGGCCTTCCGGCACTGCTGGACTCCCGTGGGGGGTAACGGTCCGCATGCCCCGTGCGCGGACACTCATGCGTACCGCGCGCCGATTGTTTTCACCGAGCGGTGCGCGCCCGCGTTCCGTACGCCCCTCCCTCTGACGTCCCGCTCCCCCGCACGCCGTGTCCGCCCCGGCCCCGTAGGGTCAGACCGTGCACCCCGTACGGTCAGGCCGTGCACCCCGTGCGGCCCGACCGCAGCGACACGCAGGCCTTCGCCTCCGCCGGGCTCTTCACGGCCACCATCGGGGTGTACGCGTCCGCCTTCCCGGGGACGTCGACCGACCCGCGCTGTCGGGGTGTCGCCCCCGCGGACACCTCGACCGTGTCCCCTTGAGCGGCCCCGGTGATCCGGGCCCACGCCGCGCCGCAGGTCTTGCTGTAGCGGACCTCGACGAGGGTCGTGCCGACGGTGACGCTGGTGGCGCTCCGCGCCAGCGTGCCGCCGCAGCCCATGGCCTCCGGGTCCTTGCCGGTGCAGCTCGCGCCGCCGCACTTGACGCCGGGCGGCAGATCGGGGGACGGGCTCACGAGCGCGGGGGACGGCTTCGCCGCGCTCTCGCTCTTCCTGCCGTCCCCGTCGGTCAGGGCGAAGGCCACCCCGATCACCACGAGGGCCCCGACCACGCCCGCGGCGAACATCGCCAACCGCCGCTTGGGACGCGCCTGTTCCGGCGGACCGCCGCCGTCGCGCGGGAGGCCGTCGGCCGTCACCGGTCCGTACGTCCCCGGCGTACGGACCGGGCTGTCCGGCGCCCTGCCCGTGTCTCTCCGCTGCCCGGCGGGACCCCGGTACGTCCGTGAACTCCCCTCGGCGTCCCGGGCCTCCGTGGCGGTCGGCTGCTGCGGCACGGACGGCACCACGCCCGCGGCGCCCGCCGTCGCCGTGGCGCCGCGCGGTGGTGCCGTCCTGCCACCGCGGTCGTCGATCTCCGGAGCCGCCCCGAACTCCCCCAGTTCCGCGCGGGCCTGGGAGATCCGTATGGCCTCCATGGTCCTGTCGTGGCGCAGCTCCGAGCGGCTCCAGGCGCGCTCGGCCAGCTCCCACATCGTCGTCAGATGGACCGGGTTCGTACCGGTCACCTCGGCCAGCGCCACGATCGCGCCCTTGGGCGCGAGCAACCGGCCGTTGAGGTAACGCTCCCAGGACGTCTTGCTGTAGCCCGTGCGGTCGGCCACCGCGGAGACACTCAGCCCGCTGCGGTCCACGAGCCGTCGCAGTTGGCTCGCGAACTCCCTCAGTTGCGGGTCGAGTTCCTCGGGCAAGGCCCTCCAACGCGGCATCGCTTCCCCCCTCTTCCCCCGTTTCCTGCGGTCTTCCCCATGCGTGGTGCCCGCTGCCGTGTCCCCGTTCTGGTTACCCACGGGAACGGGTCCGGCCAGGGTCTTGCTTGCCGAACCGGGGGCGCACGGGAGCATTCGGGCAATCCCCCACACCTCGCACGCCCGTTGTGCGCGGCCGAGTTCGCTCATACGGCCGGGAACAACGCTAGCCCGGACGTACGGATGATTCGACGCGGATGCGCGAACTTGTCAACACATCGACACAACGGGGACACAGCGGAGACCTCGGCATGCGGTGACCGTGCCGAGCGACGCGGCGAGTCCTGTCGGCGAGGTCAACGCACGCCGCGCGGAAGGGCGTTCGGCCGAGCGTTCGGGTGCGTTGATCCGCAGGCACGTAGCGGAACGGTCACTTCCGTGCCACAGCGGACCGTCAGCGGTTGAAGAGTCACCGCAGGTCGATGAGGGTGGTTCTCGGGCGGTCCCCCCGCCCCAAGGCGCCCGGCCTCCCACGGGGGAGAGGCTGGGCGCCGCCCTTTCCAGGGCTTGCGCGTTCTCCGTACTCACGTGTCACGCGTCATGGGCACTCACGTGGTGTAAGTGCCCAAGCGGGCGGGCGAGTTCACGTGCGGATCGTGAAGTGCAGGGTCTCGTCCAGGAACGGGAACTCCAGCCAGGCGTTCGGCTGGGCCATCAGCGCGCACAGCACGATGGCGCCGCCCAGCAGCGCGTACGTCACCATGTCCGTGAAGCGGGAGCGCACCGCCAGCATGCCCACGTCCGGCAGCATCCAGCGCATCACGGCACCGCCCAGCAGCGCCGCCCCGACCAGGATCGTGCCGAAGCGGAAGGCGTCCAGCGCGGTCACCAGCAGCCCGAGGGCGGCGACGCCCAGGACCGCGAGGACCGGCCACTGACGGGCGGGCGCGGGAGCGTCACCGGGCGCCGCCCGGCCACCGCCCTCGGGCCGCGCCGTGTCGCGGGTGATACGCGGGAACCGCCGCGTGGTACGCCGTGGCCTGCCCTGAGCGTCAGGGGCGCTGACGGCGTCCGCCACGCCGGGCTCGGAGTCCGTGGCCCGCGTCGCCACGGACTCCTTCTCCCGGAGGCCTTCGGGCCTGTCCTCAGCCGACACTGCGCTCCGCCGCCTCGACCACGTTGACGAGAAGCTGGGCACGGGTCATCGGGCCCACGCCGCCCGGGTTCGGGGAGATCCAGCCCGCCACCTCGGCGACGTCGGGGTGGACATCACCGACGATCTTGCCTTCGGCGGTGCGCGAGACGCCGACGTCGAGCACGGCCGCGCCCGGCTTGACGTCCTCGGCCCGGACCAGATGCGCGGAGCCCGCCGCGGCGATGATGATGTCGGCCCGCTTCAGGTGCGCCGAGAGGTCGCGGGTGCCGGTGTGGCACTGGGTGACCGTGGCGTTCTCGCTGCGCCGCGTGAGCAGCAGCGGCATCGGGCGCCCGATGGTCACGCCCCGGCCGACCACCACGACCTCGGCGCCCTTGATCTCCACGCCGTGACGACGCAGCAGGGTGAGCACGCCGTTGGGGGTACAGGGCAGCGGCGCCGGCTCGTTGAGGACCAAGCGGCCGAGGTTCATCGGGTGCAGGCCGTCCGCGTCCTTGTCCGGGTCCATCAGCTCCAGGACGCGGTTCTCGTCGATGCCCTTGGGCAGCGGGAGCTGCACGATGTAACCGGTGCAGGCCGGGTCGTCGTTGAGCTCGCGGACGACCGCCTCGATCTCCTCCTGCGTGGCCGTCGCGGGCAGTTCGCGCTGGATCGAGGCGATACCGACCTGCGCGCAGTCACGGTGCTTGCCCGCGACGTACTTCTGGCTGCCGGGGTCGTCCCCGACCAGGATCGTGCCGAGGCCGGGCGTGACGCCCCTCTCCTTCAGCGCCGCCACGCGGGCGGTCAGATCGGACTTGATCTCTGCTGCGGTGGCCTTGCCATCGAGAATCTGGGCGGTCATGCCCCCATCCTCCCGGATGAACCACCCCTGGTTCCAATCCGGGGACCCGTTGCCCGTCCCTCTTCGCATCCGTGACCAGCGATGTTGCACTTGCACAACACAAATGAGGGAACGCTGGACAAATGCGCGCGGCTTTGAGAACGATGAACGGACAGTGCCGCGGGCGGTTTCCGGGGGGACGAACCGCATCTGTAGAACTCTCCTCCGATCCCTACCGCGCTCGTCCCCGCACGTGAGCAAGACGGAGGAAAGACCGCTCATGAGTTTCGGTGATCAGAACAACCCCTACGGACCGCCCCAGGGCCAGCAGCCCGGCTACGGCCAGCCGCAGGGTCAGCCCGCTTACGGCCAGCCGCAGGGCCAGCCCGGTTACGGCTATCCGCAGGCGCCTCCGCTCGGGGACTACGGCCAGCAGCCCGTCCTGACGACCATGCCCGGCACGGTCAGCACGGCCCGTGTACTGATGTGGGTCATCGTCGGCCTTCAGGTGATCGGGGTGATCATCTACGCGCTCCTCGTGAGGACCATCAGCGTCGCCAAGAACGACGCGGAGTTGAAGGACAACTCGGCCTTCCAGCAGCTCGCCGACCAGTCGTCAGGCGTGGTGTGGGCGTGCATGATCTTCGCCGTGGCCTGGCTGGTGTTCGCGATCGTGCTGGCCGTGAAGTTCAACTCGGGTGGCAACGGCGTCCGCATCACGATCATGGTCTTCGCCATCATCACCGCGATTCTCGGTATCTACCCGTTCCTCGTCGTCGGTCTGCTGCACACCGTGCTGGCCATCCTCGTCGCGGTCTTCGTAGGCAACGCCAACGGCTCCGCCTGGTTCAACCGCCCGCGGCAGGTGGGCTACTGACCGGAACACCTCTCAACACGCCACCGCACACAGGGCCGTGTCCCACCCGCGAGGGGGGAACACGGCCCTGTGTCGTAAGCGACTTGCCCTGACAGCGACTTGCGCTGACTGCGACTTGCTGTCAGCGCCTCGCCGTCAGTGGAAGAAGTGGCGCGTGCCCGTGACGTACATGGTCACGCCCGCCTTCTTCGCGGCCTCCACGACGAGTTCGTCACGGATCGAACCGCCGGGCTGCACGATCGCCTTGACGCCCGCGGCGATCAGGATCTCCGGCCCGTCGGGGAACGGGAAGAACGCGTCCGAGGCGGCGTACGAACCCCGGGCCCGCTCCTCCCCGGCCCGCTCGACGGCGAGCTTGCAGGAGTCCACGCGGTTGACCTGACCCATGCCGACGCCGACCGAGGCACCGTCCTTCGCGAGCAGGATCGCGTTGGACTTGACGGCGCGGCAGGCCTTCCAGGCGAAGGCAAGTTCGCGCAGTTCGGCGGGGGAGAGCGCCTCGCCCACGGCGAGGGTCCAGTGCGCGGGGTCGTCGCCCTCGGCCTGGAGCCGGTCGGTGACCTGAAGGAGCGCGCCGCCGTCGATCTGCTTGAACTCGACCGTGTTCGACGGGCCGTTCGGGGCCTTCAGCACCCGGATGTTCTTCTTCTTGGTGAGGGCCTCCAGCGCGCCCTCCTCGTAGTCGGGCGCGACGATGACCTCGGTGAAGATCTCGGCGACCTGCTCGGCCATCTCCCGGCTCACCGGGCGGTTGACGGCGATGACACCGCCGTACGCGGACAGCGGGTCGCAGGCGTGCGCCTTGCGGTGCGCCTCGGCGACGTCCGCGCCGACCGCGATGCCGCAGGGGTTGGCGTGCTTGATGATCGCGACGCAGGGCTCGTCGTGGTCGTACGCGGCACGGCGCGCGGCGTCCGTGTCCGTGTAGTTGTTGTACGACATCTCCTTGCCGTGCAACTGCTCGGCGTCGGCGAGGCCGCCGCTCTCGCCGTCCACGTAGAGGGCGGCGGGCTGGTGCGGGTTCTCGCCGTAGCGCAGCGTGTTCTTGCGCGCGAAGGTGGCGCCCAGGAAGTCCGGGAACCGGGCCGCCGCATCGTCGACGGGCGCGTACGAGGACGCGAACCAGGAGGCCACGGCCACGTCGTACGCGGCGGTGTGCTGGAAGGCCTCCGCCGCGAGGCGCCCCCGCGCGGTGAGGTCGAAGCCGCCGTCGCGGACCGCCGCCAGCACGTCGGCGTACCGGGCCGGGCTGGTCACCACGGCCACGGACGGGTGGTTCTTGGCGGCGGCGCGGACCATGGAGGGCCCGCCGATGTCGATCTGCTCGACGCACTCGTCGGGGGACGCCCCCGAGGCGACCGTCTCGCGGAAGGGGTAGAGGTTCACGACGACGAGGTCGAACGGCTCCACGCCCAGTTCGGCGAGCTGCGCCCGGTGGCTGTCCAGGCGCAGGTCGGCGAGGATGCCCGCGTGCACCTTGGGGTGCAGGGTCTTGACCCGCCCGTCCAGGCACTCGGGGAAGCCCGTCAGTTCCTCGACCCTGGTGACGGGAACACCCGTCGCGGCGATCTTCGCGGCGGTGGACCCGGTGGAGACCAGCTCGACGCCGGCCTCGTGGAGTCCGCGGGCGAGATCCTCCAGCCCGGTCTTGTCGTAGACGCTGACAAGCGCGCGCCGGATGGGCCGCTTCGTGCTCTCGGCGGTCACAGGATTACTACCTTTCGTCCCTCAATGCGATAGCCGTTGCGGGCGATACGCCCCACGACCTCGACGAGCAGCCTTCGCTCGACGTCCTTGATGCGCTCGTGCAGAGCGCTCTCGTCGTCCTCGTCCCGGACCTCCACCACGCCCTGCGCGATGATCGGTCCGGTGTCGACGCCGTCGTCGACGAAGTGGACGGTGCACCCGGTGACCTTGGCGCCGTACGCGAGTGCGTCCCGTACGCCGTGGGCGCCGGGGAAGCTGGGGAGCAGGGCGGGGTGGGTGTTGACGAACCGCCCGCCGAACCGCGCGAGGAACTCCTTGCCCACGATCTTCATGAACCCGGCGGAGACGACGAGATCGGGCTCGTACGCGTCGACGGCCTCGGTGAGGGCGGCGTCCCACGCCTCCCGGCTCTCGTGGTCCTTGACCCGGCACACGAACGTCGGCAGCCCGGCGCGCTCGGCGCGGGCCAGCCCCTCGATGCCGTCGCGGTCGGCGCCGACGGCGACGACCTCCGCGCCGTAGACGGCGGCGGACATCTCGGCGATGGCGTCGAGGAGTGCCTGGAGGTTGGTGCCGGACCCGGAGACCAGGACGACCAGGCGCTTGACCGGGGACTCGGTGACGGTCTCGGCCACGGACTCGGCCACGGCGGGGCCCTTTCTCGCGGAGTGCGGTCGCTCGGGAGAGCGTTTGTACGGTCGTACGAATGCTTCGCACCCCGGGATACGGGGAAGTCTACGAAACGGCCGACCGCCAGCAACGATACCGGCACACAGGACGGCCCCCACGGGACGGGGATGTGGCCGGAAGGTAGCGTCTGGGGAGGAGACGCCCTGGGAAACCCGGTTCGACGCGGGGAACGCCGCGCCCGCGTGGGACGTTGATCCGGAACAGGCGCACCTGCCCGAGGCGCGCCTGCGTCGCGGCGGCTCCGTAGGTACGCCGCACGCCAGAACCACAAGGGGAAGACGCACACTTGATGCCGGTCCGCAGTCTCCGACTCCTTCCGCTGCTGCTGCGCGAGCGGCGCCCCTCGTCCGTGCCACCCCTGCGGAACGAGGAGGGCGGTGAGTCCGCGAACGGCGGGGCGGGTCCGCGGAAGCCCGCGGACGACAACCCCTTCGCGCCGCCGCCGGAGGGCGCGCCGGACCGTCCCTGGCAGCCCCGGCATCCGGCGCCCGGCCAGGGGCAGGGACACGGCCAAGGGCAAGGACAGGAGGGCTCCGGCGACGGGGGCTCCGCCTGGGGTCAGTGGAGCGACCGGCAGCCGGGCCCGGCGACGGGCGGCCACTTCGGCGAGCGTCCGGGCAGCCAGGGCGGGCAGAACGGCCAGGGCGGCCCCGAGGGGCCCGGCGGTGGCGGCGGCCTGCGCTGGGATCCCACGGACCCGGCCCAACGCCGCGCGCGCTATGCGCTCCTCGGCGGCATGTGGGCGTTCTTCTTCGCCCTCTTCGACTGGCTGCCCGTGGCCCTGCTGCTGGGCGCGCTGGCGCTGTACTGGGGCGTGAGCGCCCTGCGCGCCAAGCCGCGTACGCCCTCCCCCGACGCGAAGAACCCCGCCCCGCCGTCGCGCCCGCAGACGACGGCGGCGATCAGCGGCCTGGTCACGGCGTCGCTGGCGCTCCTGGTGGTGGCGATCATGTTCACGGCCCAGCTCGTCTACCGCGACTACTACACATGCGTCGACGACGCGTTGACGCACGAGGCGAAGCAGTCGTGCAGCACGCTGCTGCCGAAGGAGCTGCAGGGGATGCTGGATTCGGAGTGAGAGCGGGTGAGAGCGGGTGCGAGGGGCCGGTGACGCGGTCGCTCAGGCACCTGCTCCACCCGTACGTGTCCCGCCGGGGTCCTGCGGCTTCCGCGCCGGGCTCCCCTCGGGAGGCAGCGCCTCGTACGGCTTGAGGTCCGGGTCCTCCCATGCCGTCCGGTTCCGGCTCCGGTCGGTCGGGCGGTCGCTTGCGCGTGATGCGGGTGCCGGGGCGCCGACCGGTTCCGGGAGCGCGGGCGCGGGGACCGGGATCACGGGCGTCGCCGCCTGAGATACCCGGCGCGCTCGGGGCTTCCCCGGCTGTGTCGTACGCCCGCGCAGCCCCCACGCGCGTACCGCCAGCCCCACCGGCATCCCCACCCCCACCGTCCAACCGGCCGCGGCAACCCCCACCTGCCACCCCACCGGGCCGAACCGCGCGAGCGCGGCCACCCCGAGCGGCCCTCCCCCCGCCTGCGCGAGCCCGCCGAGCAGCACCCCGCACAGCGCCCCCGCCGCCACCACCGCGCCCGCCGTCCGCCGGGCCGACCACGCGGTGTCCCGGCACGCCGCCCGCGCCACCAGCCACCCCACGGCCACCCCCGCCGCGACCGGCACCGCCCCCACCGCCCAGCGCACCGGCCCGCCTCCGCCGCCGGGGACCGCCGCCAGCAGCGGGAACGGCGGCAGCGACGCCGAGTGCCGCGCCGCGACCAGCGGTCCGGTCAACCGGCCCGCGCCCAGCAGGAACCCGGGCCCGAGCCCGTACGCCGCTCCCCACACCGCCGCGTTGGGCATCAGGGCGACCGCCAGCAGCAGGACCGCGCACCGCCCCGGCCAGCCGCCCGCCTGCTGCAGCACCGCCAGCCGCGCCGCGTCGCCGTGCCACACCAGCGAGGTGCCCACGATCACCGCGCCCCCGCCCACCAGCACCACCGTCCCGGCCACCGCGCCCCGCACGGCGCTCCGCAGCCACGCCTGTCCCCCGCGCTCAGGGCTTCCGAGCGCCCAGCGCATCCGCCGCGCCAGAGGCCGCCACGGGCGCCCGTACGCCGTCCACACCCCGGCCCCCGCCGCCGCGACGGCCAGCAGCGGCAGACATCCGGCCGTCCAGGTCCATGACGGCCGCAGGGTCCCGCCCGAGGCGTACAGCGCCACGCCCGCGCTCACCCCGAGATAGCCCGCCACCGTGCCGCACCACACCGTGCGCACGGCGAGGAGCGGCGCGGCGCCCCCGGCCTCCGTCGCCTCTCCCTCCGTCGCGTCACGCGCCGCCCGGTACAGCAGCCAGACCGGCAGCAGGGTCGTCAGCAGGGGGGTGACGCCGACGGGCGCGGGCACGCCGGAGAGCGTCTCGATGCGGACGAGGTCGACGCCGTGCGCGAGCAGCCACAGCGAGGCGGCCAGGTGCAGGGCGTCGTCGGGTCCGCTGTCGGGGTACGGGAAGCTGATCCACAGCGTCATCACGAGGAGGGCGAGCACACCGAGCCCCAGCGTCGCGGCGACGGCACCGGCCAGCAGGCAGGCGCCCGGTCCGGGCGACCGGTCACACGAGCGGGGACGCGGGGGCGAGGGCGTGCGGTGGTCGGTCCATGGCGTCACGCCGCCATGCTCCCAACACCGGGCACATTCCCGGCGTAACGGACGAAGCTCGGATGTGTCGCCCGTACGGGACACCTCTGTGACGTGTGCTCAGCACGCGGACGGGCCCGCACTCCGGTGGGGAGTGCGGGCCCGTCCGTAGGGCGCGTGCGGCCCGGTCGGCGTCAGCCGACGTCGGCCGTGATCAGCCGGCGAGGATGGCGCGGGCGAGCTTCGCCGTCTCGGTCGGCGTCTTGCCGACCTGGACGCCGGCGGCCTCCAGGGCCTCCTTCTTCGCCTGGGCGGTGCCCGACGAACCGGAGACGATGGCGCCCGCGTGACCCATGGTCTTGCCCTCGGGCGCGGTGAAGCCCGCGACGTAGCCGACGACCGGCTTGGTCACGTTCTCCTTGATGAAGGCCGCGGCCCGCTCCTCGGCGTCGCCACCGATCTCACCGATCATGACGATCAGGTCGGTCTCGGGGTCGTCCTGGAACGCCTTGAGCGCGTCGATGTGCGTGGTGCCGATGATCGGGTCACCGCCGATGCCGACGCAGGTCGTGAAGCCGATGTCACGCAGCTCGTACATCATCTGGTACGTCAGCGTGCCGGACTTCGAGACCAGGCCGATACGGCCCGGCTTGGTGATGTCGGCCGGGATGATGCCGGCGTTGGACTGGCCCGGGGTGATCAGACCGGGGCAGTTCGGGCCGATGATCCGGGTCTTGTTGCCCTTCTTGCCGGCGTACGCCCAGAAGGCGGCGGTGTCGTGGACCGCGATGCCCTCGGTGATGACGACGGCGAGCGGGATCTCGGCGTCGATGGCCTCGATCACGGCGTCCTTGGTGAACTTCTCCGGGACGAAGATGACCGTGGCGTCGGCGCCGGTCTTCTCCATCGCCTCGGCCACGGACCCGAACACCGGGATCTCCGTGCCGTCGAAGTCGACGACCTGGCCGGCCTTGCGCGGGTTCACGCCACCGACGATGTTCGTGCCGGAGGCCAGCATGCGGCGGGTGTGCTTCTGACCCTCGGAGCCGGTCATGCCCTGGACGATGACCTTGGATTCCTTGGTGAGGAAGATAGCCATGGTGTGTGTGACCTCGTCCCTTACTTCGCGGCAGCAGCCAGCTCGGCGGCCTTGTCGGCCGCGCCGTCCATGGTGTCCACACGCTGCACGAGCGGGTGGTTGCGGTCGTCCAGGATCTGGCGACCCAGCTCGGCGTTGTTGCCGTCGAGGCGCACGACCAGCGGCTTGGTGACCTCTTCGCCCTTGGCCTCGAGGAGCTCCAGCGCCTGCACGATGCCGTTGGCGACCGCGTCGCAGGCGGTGATGCCGCCGAAGACGTTGACGAACACGGACTTCACGTCCGGGTCGCCGAGGATGATCTCCAGGCCGTTCGCCATGACCTCGGCGGAGGCACCGCCACCGATGTCGAGGAAGTTGGCGGGCTTGACACCCTTGTGGTTCTCACCGGCGTAGGCGACGACGTCCAGGGTGGACATGACCAGCCCGGCGCCGTTGCCGATGATGCCGACCTCACCGTCGAGCTTGACGTAGTTGAGGTTCTTCTCCTTGGCGGCGGCCTCGAGCGGGTTGGCCGCGGCCTTGTCGCGGAGCTCCTCGAACTCGGGGTGACGGAACTCGGCGTTCTCGTCCAGGGACACCTTGCCGTCGAGGGCGATGACGTCACCGGAGGCGACCTTCGCCAGCGGGTTCACCTCGACCAGGAGGGCGTCCTCCTTGATGAACACCTCCCACAGCTTCACCAGGACGTCGGCCACCTGGTCGGCGACCTCGGCCGGGAACTTCGCCGCGGCGACGATCTCCTGGGCCTTCGCCTTGTCGACACCGTCGATGGCGTCGATCGCGATCTTGGCGACGGCCTCGGGACGGGTGGCCGCGACCTCCTCGATCTCCATGCCGCCCTCGACGGACGCGATGGAGAGGAAGGTGCGGTTGGCACGGTCGAGGAGGAAGGAGACGTAGTACTCCTCGAGGATCTCCGGAGCCGTCTCGGCGATCATCACCTTGTGGACCGTGTGGCCCTTGATGTCCATGCCGAGGATGTCCGTGGCGCGGGCCACGGCCTCGTCCGCCGAGGCGGCCAGCTTCACGCCACCGGCCTTGCCGCGACCACCGACCTTCACCTGCGCCTTGACGACCGACTTGCCGCCCAGCCGCTCGGTGATCTCGCGCGCCGCCTCAGGCGTGTCGATGACTTCACCGGCCAGCACCGGTACACCGTGCTTGGCGAAGAGGTCCCTCGCCTGGTACTCGAACAGGTCCACGCGCTTCCGTCCCTATCAGTGATCTCGCGGTTCGTGGTTCGTTGGTTGCGTGGGCGTGCCGCGCAGGGCAACGTGACGTCCGCAGTGTCACTAGGGAGGCGCACACGGTGTCCGAGCGCGCGGCATGTCCGTCTCGCAGGTTATCGCCGCTTGCGGTGGGGCCCTAAATCGGAGGTCACACCTGAGCGGTGATACCTGTCACACGCGCGGCCGGGCCGACAGGGTCCCACCGGGGTCCGGATTGGTCCGGTAGACCCCTTGTGGCGGGCCCGGTGGTCACGCCGCCTCGGGTATCGGCAGGGGCCGCTTCTCGAGCGCCGCCGCCATCACCTCCGGGAACAGGTCGGGGGTGCACGCGAACGCGGGTGCACCGAGCGCCGCGAGCGCCGCCGCGTGCTCGCGGTCGTACGCGGGCGCCCCCTCGTCGGAGAGCGCGAGCAGCGTCACGAACTGCACCCCCGACGCCTTCATCGCGGCCACCCGCTTGAGCATCTCGTCCCGGATGCCTCCTTCGTAGAGATCGCTGATGAGGACCACGACGGTCTCCGCGGGCCGGGTGATCCGCGTCTGGCAGTAGGCCAGCGCACGGTTGATGTCCGTGCCGCCGCCGAGCTGGGTGCCGAAGAGGACGTCGACGGGGTCCTCGAGCTGGTCGGTGAGGTCGGCGACGGCCGTGTCGAAGACGACGAGCCGGGTGGCGAGGGACCGCATGGAGGCGAGGACCGCCCCGAACACGGACGCGTACACCACAGACGCCGCCATCGAGCCCGACTGGTCGACGCAGAGGACGACTTCCTTCTTCACCGACCGGGACGCCCGCCCGTAGCCGATCAGCCGCTCGGGCACCACGGTGCGGTGCTCGGGCAGGTAGTGCCTGAGGTTGGCCGCGATCGTGCGGTTCCAGTCGATGTCGTGGTGGCGGGGCCGGGTGATACGGGCGCTGCGGTCGAGGGCGCCGGTGAGCGCGGCGCGGGTGCGGGTGGCGAGCCGCTTCTCCAGCTCCTCGACGACCTTGCGCACCACTGCTCGCGCGGTCTCCTTGGTGGTCTCCGGCATCGCCTTGTTCAGCGAGAGCAGCGTGCCGACCAGATGGACGTCCGCGTCGACCGCCTCCAGCATCTCGGGCTCCAGCAGGAGCGTGGACAGCCCGAGCCGGTCGATGGCATCGCGCTGCATGACCTGGACGACGGACGAGGGGAAGTACGTCCGGATGTCCCCGAGCCAGCGCGCCACGGACGGCGCGGACGCCCCGAGCCCCGCCGAACGGTCCCGCCCCCGCTGCGGCTTGTCCCCCTTGCCGTACAGCGCGGCCAACGCCCCGTCCATCGCCGCGTCCTGCCCGGTGAGCCCGTACCCGGTGCCGTCCGCCGCGTCTCCTCCGAGCACGAGCCGCCATCGCCGCAACCGCTCGGCCGCCTCGGAGACCTCGGATACCTCGGGGGCTTCGCGATCGGTTCGCTGTGTGCTCATGGGGCCACTCCCACAAGGTCGTTCGCAGGGTCGTCGGCATCGCTTCCGGCGGGCTCGTCCAGGCCGAGCAGCAGCCGCAGCAGGGGCACCGCCGCGTCCGCCCGCCGGGCGTCGAGGTCGGGCGCGAATCCGGGGAGGCCCGCGCCGGTCGCCGCCGCGCCGTCCCGCGGCCCGCGCCGCACCAGCTCGCCGAGCGTGCGCCGCACCCCGGACTCGTACGCGGAGAACGTGCGCCGCAGCAAGGGCAGTACGTCGGTGAACGCCTCCGCGGGCACCCCGGTCAGCCAGGCGTCCACCAGCCCGAGCAGCCGCTCGTCGTGCACGAGCAGCATGCCGCCGCCCGAGCCGCCCCCGACGAACCCCTCGATCCACGCGGCGGCGTCCGCCGGTGCCGTCCCCGGCGACAGCACGAGCCCCATGAGCCGCGCGGCCTCGTCCTGCGCCAACTCCCCCTCGTCCAGCAGCAGTCGCACGGCCCGCCCGCGCACGACACCCGGAACGGTGTCCCGCGACGAGAGGGTCCGGAGCACGGCACGCCACCGCCCGCGCAGATCGCCGTGGGCCGCGGCGGTCGCCTCCGCGAGCAGCGCCACCGCCCCGTGCACCGCGTCCAGATGACCGCGCATCTCCTCCGCCGCCTCCGCGTCCAGCGCGGCGCACGCGGGTGGCAGCCCGACGAAGACGCGCTCGGCGAGGCCCGCCGCGACGCCCGCCAGCGCCCCGGTGTCCGTGCCGCGCACGTCGCCGTAGCGCAGCGAGCGGACGAGGGCGGGCAGGGCCTGGGCGAGATGGCCGACGTCGGCGTCGAGGGCCGCGCGGTCGGCGAGGACCCGCATCACCATGGGGAGCGCGTCCGGCAACTCCGCCAGCAGGCACTGTTCGGCGAGCCGCGTGACATCGGCGAGCGCCCGCGCGCCGACCGCGTCCGCCTCGGCCTTGGCACTCGCGGCGGCGAGCACGGTCGTCCCCCAGACCCCGGCCTCGGCGACCCGCACCGCCGACTCCGGTTCCCAGCACAGCCGCCAGGTCTCCCGGAACGTGCCCGTGGTGCCGCGCGATACCGCGGGCCTGCCCCAGTCGACGCCGAGCAGGCGCAGCCGGTGCAGCAGCTTGCTGCGCGCGGCGTCCGTCTCCTTGCGCAGATCCAGCTCCAACTCCCGCTCCACGGCCTCCGGTCTGCACCGCAGCCGCTTCTGCAGGCGCGCGAGGTCCCGCTGCAACGGCACGGCGGGAGCCGACGCCGGCACCTCGCCGAGGACATCGCCGACCACCAGGCGGTCGTGCACCAGGGCGAGCGGCACGTCCGAGCCCTCGCACATCACGGCCCGTACCGCCTCGGTCGTCTCGGACAGCCCCGGCAGGGGACGCCCGCGCAGCGCCGCGAGCGTCTCGGCGAGCCGGACCGCCTCGATGACATGGGCGGACGACACGATCCGGTCCTCCGCGCGGAGCAGCCCGGCGACCTTGGTCAGCCACCGCTCGACCGGCCGGTCGGGGGCTTCGAACAGATGCCCGTACCAGCCGGGCGAGTCGATGCCCGCCCCGTAGCCACTGGCCCGGGACAGCCTGCGGTGCGTCCAGGGCACCCAGGTCATGTCCGTCTTCACCTTGGGCAGCCCCTTCAGCAGGGCGCGGTCGGCCGCGACGGTGGACTTCCGCCGCAGCGCGGGCACATGCCATGCCCCGCACACGACGGCCACCTCCCGCCCGAACTCCCGCTGGGCGGCGCGCACGCGGAGCCGCATGTGCGCTTCCCGTACGAGGTCGCGCTCCTGTCCCCCGCTGCCGTACTCCTCGCGCAGCGCCGCCATGGCCTCCTCCAGCACGGCGAACGGCGCGAGCGCGTCCCCCTTCCCCGCGCCCCGGTGCTCGACGACGTCCTCCCACCATCGCTCCGGGTCGTCGTACCCGGCGGCGTCGGCGAGCACGGCGAGCGGATCCACACGGACGGGGCCGGCCCCGCCCCCCGTCGTCGGCGGCTGCTCCCCCTCCCCCTCCTTCTCCCACGCCAGCGTGTGCGCGGCCGGCAGGTCGATGAACGTGGCCGCGGCGCCGTGCTCGACGGCCCAGCGCAGGGCCACCCACTCCGGGGAGAACTCGGCCAGCGGCCAGAACGCCGACCGTCCGGGCTCGTCCACGGCGTGGGCGAGCAGTGCCACCGGCGGTCGCATCTCCTCGTCGGCCACGAGCGGGATCAGGGCGTCCGCCTCCGGCGGCCCCTCGATCAGTACGGCCTGCGGCCGGGCCGCCTCCAGCGCGGCCCGTACCGCCCGCGCGGACCCCGGGCCGTGATGCCGCACCCCGAGCAGCAGCGGCCCCTCGCCCCGCGCCCCGCCCGGCGGCCTGTCAGCGCTTGCCACCTGATCCCCCTCGCGGTCCGGACCATCCCGGGTCCTCGTCGCCCACTGCCGCGCCCACGCGGTCCCCGGCCACCGTCACGCCGGTCACCCCTCCCCGGCAGGTCCACGAGAAGCCGTTCACGCGGTCACCTCCCGGCACGCGCGGTAGAAGTCCGCCCATCCGTCCCGCTCGCGGACCACCGCCTCGACGTACTCCTGCCAGACGACGCGGTCGGCCGCCGGATCCCGTACGACGGCGCCGAGGATGCCCGCGGCGACATCGCTCGCGCGCAGCACGCCGTCGCCGAAGTGGGCCGCCAGCGCGAGCCCGTTGGTGACGACGGAGATCGCCTCGGCGGTGGACAGCGTGCCGCTGGGCGACTTCAGCTTCGTACGGCCGTCCGCCGTGATGCCGCCGCGCAGTTCGCGGAAGACCGTGACGACGCGGCGGATCTCGTCGATGCCGTCGGGCACAGCCGGGAGATCGAGCGCACGGCCGATCTGGTCGACCCGGCGGGAGACGATGTCGACCTCCGCCTCGACGCTCTCCGGCAGCGGCAGCACCACCGTGTTGAAGCGGCGACGCAGCGCGCTCGACAGGTCGTTGACCCCGCGATCGCGGTCGTTGGCCGTCGCGATCAGATTGAAGCCGCGGACGGCCTGCACCTCCTGCCCCAACTCCGGTATCGGCAGCGTCTTCTCCGAGAGGATCGTGATCAGCGTGTCCTGCACGTCGGCCGGGATGCGGGTCAACTCCTCGACACGCGCGGTCATCCCCTCGGCCATGGCCCGCATGACGGGGCTGGGCACGAGCGCGTCGCGGCTGGGTCCGTGCGCGAGCAGCCGCGCGTAGTTCCAGCCGTAGCGGATCGCCTCTTCCGGGGTCCCGGCCGTGCCCTGCACGAGCAGGGTCGAGTCGCCGCTGATGGCCGCCGCCAGATGCTCGGACACCCAGGTCTTCGCCGTGCCGGGCACGCCGAGGAGGAGCAGGGCGCGGTCGGTGGCGAGCGTGGTGACGGCGACCTCGACGATCCGGCGCGGGCCCACGTACTTCGGTGTGATCACCGTGCCGTCCGGCAGCGTGCCGCCCAGCAGATACGTGGCCACGGCCCACGGCGACAGCTTCCAGCGGGCCGGGCGGGGACGGTCGTCCTGCGCGGCCAGTGCGGTGAGTTCGGCCGCGAAGGCGTCCTCGGCGTGCGGTCGCAGGACCTCGGACGTCCCGCTCTCCTTCGCGGGCGCGGACAGGCTCGTACTCGGGTCGACGGACAGCGGATCAACGGACACAGGCATGGCTGATTCCCCCTGCAGCTCGGCCGGTTCGGATCTGTCACCTACCGTGCACCACGCCACTGACAACGCGTCGCGACCTGCGGGAACGCCGTCTCGACGGCCGATTGTCAGTGGTGCGTCCTACCGTCGAGGACATGACTCAGCAGGGGGTGCGCTGGACGGCGGATCAGGTGCTGGCACTGGCTCCTGACGCCGGATCACGCAGAGCGGGAAGCGAACTCGGCGCGGCCGGGCCGTGGTCGGGGGCGGGCAGGTCCGACGAGGGGGCGGTGTGGGGGCTGTGCGAGGGCAGCGGCAGCGCGCCGTACCGGACGGTGGTCGACCTCACGGACGCGGCCGGGCCCGCGTCCCTGTGCAGTTGCCCGAGCCTCAGGTCCCCGTGCAAGCACGCGCTGGGGCTGCTGCTGCTCTGGGCGGGCGAGGACGGGGAGGTGCCGCGGGGGCAGGCGCCGGACTGGGCGGAGCGGTGGATCGAGGGGCGCAGACAGCGCGCGCGGGAGCGGCGGACGGCGGACGGCTCGGGGTACGGCGCGTCCGCTGATCCGGAGGCGGCCCGGCGCCGGGCGGAGCGCCGCGCCGAGCGGATCACGGCGGGGGCGACGGAGCTGGAGCAGCGGCTGGCCGACGTGCTGCGCGGCGGCCTGGCCGCGGCCGAGCAGGCTGGGTACGCGCTGTGGGAGGAGACGGCGGCGCGGATGGTCGACGCGCAGGCTCCGGGACTGGCCGCGCGCGTACGGGAGTTGGGGGCGATCCCGTCGTCGGGGCCGGGCTGGCCGGTGCGTCTGCTGGAGGAGTGCGCGCTGCTGCATCTGCTGACCCAGGGCTGGCTGCGCCGCGCACTGCTGCCGGAGGGAACGGCGGCGACGGTCCGCTCACGGGTCGGCCTGCCGGGTGCGCCGGACGGTCCGCCCGTCCGCGACCACTGGCTGGTCCTCGCGCAGTACGACACCGCGGACAGCCGGCTCACCACCCGCCGGATCTGGTTGTACGGGGCGGAGTCCGACCGCACCGCGCTGCTCCTCTCGTACGGCGCGGCGGGACGTGCGCCGGAGCTGTCCCTCCCGGTGGGCCTGGCCTTCGAGGCGGAGTTGTCGGCGTATCCGGGGGCGGGGCAGCTCCGGGCCGCCCTGGGCGAGCGGTTCACGGCCCCGGCCCCGGCCCGGATCCGGCCGCCGGGCGTGAGCACGGCACGGGCGGCGGCGCGCTACGGAGAGGCGCTGCGCGAGGACCCTTGGCTGGACTCGTTCCCGGTGACGCTGGGCCGGGTCGTACCGACACCGTCCGAGGACTCCTGGCAGCTCGCGGACGCGGATGGCGACACGGCCCTGCCGCTCACCGCTGCGGCGACCGCGCGGCCGGGCCTGTGGCGCCTGGTCGCCCTGTCGGGCGGCGCCCCGGTCACGGTCTTCGGCGAGTGCGGCCATCGCGGCTTCACCCCGCTGACGGCCTGGCCCGAAGGCGCGGGAGAGGCGGTCCCGCTGTGCTGACGACCCACCCGAGCGATCCCGGTGGGCGACCGGAAGGGACGGACATGAGTGCGACCGTGCGGGACACCCCCTCCGCCGTGCCAGGGGAGGAGGTGCCGTGGGAGGAGGTCATGACCGTGGCGCTGCTGGGCACGGACCGGCGTACGCCGCCCTGGCTGCCGCCCGGCCGCCAGGCGCCCGGAGCCCTGCTGGACCTGGCCGCCGTGGCGACCGTCCGCCGCAGAGCCGGACTGCGCCCCGCACCGGCGGGGGCCCGCCCGGAGCCGTCGGCGAAGGACACGCGCCCCCCGCCGCCC
>NZ_JAMWMR010000033.1 GCF_023887685.1 Streptomyces macrolidinus
GGGGGCGGGCGCGCGGGGGGGGGGGGGGGGGGGGGGGGGGGCGGGGGGGGGGGGGGGGGGGGGGGGGCGGGGGGGGGGGGGGGGGGGGGGCGGGGGGAGGGGGGGCGGGGGGGGGTCGGGGGTCAGAAGGGGTACCAGCGGACGGACTCGTCCCCCTCCCGCAGCGACGCCACCCGTCGCTCGAACTCGGCCAGCGCCTTGGGGTTGCTCGGCGCGTGCTGGGAGACCCAGGCGCAACTCGCGGTCTCGCGCGCCCCGCGGAGCACCGAGCAGCCCTCCCACTCGCGCACATCCCAGCCGTAGGCCCGCGTGAAGGACTCGTACGCCTGTGTCGGCAGCCCATAGCGGTCGTGGGACAGCGCCATCACCACGAGGTCGTGCTCGCGCAGATCGGAGGCGAAGGTCTCCAGATCGACCAGCACCGGGCCGTCCGGACCGATGTGCACATTGCGGGGCAGCGCGTCGCCGTGGATCGGACCCGGCGGCAGATGCGGCGTCAGTGCGGCAGCGGCGGCGGCGAACCCGTCGCGGCGCTCGCGCAGATACGCCGCGTCCGCCGGGTCGACGGCGTCGCCCGCGAGCCGCAGCCAGCGCTCCACACCGCTCAGCAGATCACGGGCGGGCAGCGCGAAGGAGGGGGAGGGCAGGGCGTGCACGATCCTCAGCAGCTCCGCCAGATCCCGCGGCTCGGCGGGGCGTACGGCATCGGGCAGCCGATGCCATACCGTCACCGGGTGGCCGTCCACCAGCAGCGCCTCGGGCTCGGCGGCGCGTACCGCGGGGACCTCCGCTTCGGCCAGCCAGCGGGCGATGTCCAGCTCCCGTCGTGCGCGGTCGAGGAGTTCGGCGTCGCGGCCGACCTTGACCACGAGGTCACCGGCGGCGAACACCGCGTTCTCGCCCAGGGCGAGGAGCCGCGCGTCGCTCGCCGGGCCGGGCACTACGCCCGCCGCGGCCAGTACGTCGCGTGCCGTCGCCTCGTCCATCGTCCGCCTCCGTGTGCTCGACGCGTCGCCGTCGTCCTCGGTGTCCTGTCGTTCGCCGGTCAGTGTCGCATTCGCACAGGTGGGGCCGTACGGGTGGTGCCCTGATGGCCGGTGTGCACAGGGCCACCGGCGCGGTCGTCCGTAATCGCATTGCACGAGACGTATCGTCTCGCCTACGGTCGGGGCATGCCTACCACTCCGCACCCCGCCCATATCGCCATGTTCTCCATCGCCGCGCACGGCCATGTGAACCCGACCCTGGAGGTGATCCGTGAACTCGTCGCGCGTGGACACCGGGTCACCTACGCGATCCCACCCGCGCTCGCGGACAAGGTCGCCGAGACCGGAGCCGAACCCGTCCTCTATCGCACGACACTGCCCGCCCCCGACGACGACCCCTCCGCCTGGGGCACCACCCTCCTCGACAACGTCGAACCCTTCCTGGACGACGCGATCCAGGCGCTGCCCCAACTCATCGAGGCGTACGAGGGCGACGAGCCGGACCTCGTCCTGCATGACACCGCCTCCTACCCGGCCCGCGTCCTCGCCCACCGCTGGAACGTCCCGGTGATCTCCCTCGCCCCCCACTACGTCGCCTGGAAGGGATACGAGGAGGAGGTCGCCGAACCCCTGTGGGCCGAGCCCAGGAAGACCGAGCGCGGGCAGGCGTACTACGCCCGCTTCGCGGCCTGGCTCGCCGAGAACGGCATCAGCGAGCACCCCGACCGGTTCGCCGGCTACCCCACGCGCTCGCTCGTCATGGTCCCGAGGGCCCTCCAGCCCAACGCCGACCGCGTCGACGACACCGTCCACACCTTCGTCGGCGCCTGCCAGGGCGACCGCACGGCGCAGGGCGACTGGCACCGGCCGGCCGGTACCGACAAGGTGCTGCTGGTCTCCCTCGGGTCCAGCTTCACCAAGCAGCCCGCCTTCTACCGCGCCTGCGTGGAGGCGTTCGGCGGACTGCCGGGCTGGCACATGGTGCTCCAGATCGGCCGGCACGTCGATCCGGCGGAACTCGGGACCGTGCCCGACAACGTCGAGGTACGGGACTGGGTGCCGCAGCTCGCCATTCTGAAGCAGGCCGACGCCTTCATCACGCACGCCGGAGCGGGCGGCAGCCAGGAAGGCCTCGCGACCGCCACCCCGATGGTCGCGGTGCCCCAGGCGGCCGACCAGTTCGGCAACGCGGCGACCCTCGAATCGCTGGGCGTCGCCCGCCAGTTGCCGACCGAGGAGGCGACGGCCGAGGCGCTGCGGGAGGCGGTGCTGGCCCTCGTCGACGACCCCGAGGTGGCGCGCCGGTTGAGCGAGATCCAGGCGCAGATGGCACAGGAGGGCGGCACCCGGCGGGCCGCGGACCTGATCGAGGCGGAACTGCGCGGGTGATACGGCCGGTTGTGGTCCCGACATGACGTCGACGGCCGGGGCGAGCGCCCCGGCCGTCGACGTTCGACGTCAGTACCGGCGGAAGGTCAGACCCCGACCCGCTCGCCCTCCGGCGCCTGTCGCGGCGGCACCACGGGCGACTCGTCGTGGGTGAGGTCCGGCAGCCGGTGCAGCCACTTCGGCAGATACCAGTTCCGCTCGCCGAGCAGCGACATCACCGCCGGGAGCAGGACGCCCCGGATGACCGTCGCGTCGATCAGGACGGCGGCGGCGAGGCCCACGCCCATCTGCTTCATGGACTGCATGGACAGCGTGCCGAAGATCGCGAAGACGGCGACCATGATCACCGCGGCGCTGGTCACGACACCTGCCGTGGTCACCACACCGTGCGTGATCGCCTCCTTCGTCGTACGGCCCCGCAGCCGCGCCTCACGGATCCGGGAGACCACGAACACGTGGTAGTCCATCGAGAGCCCGAACAGGATGACGAAGAGGAACAGCGGCAGCCAGGTGACGATCGCGCCCACACCCTCGGCGCCCACCAGAGACGCGCCCCAGCCGTGCTGGAAGACCGCGACCAGGATGCCGTACGCGGCGCCGACCGACAGCAGGTTCAGCACGATCGAGGTGATCGCCACCGTCAGCGAGCGGAACGACAGCAGCATCAGCAGGAAGGCGAAGACGACGACGAACGCGAAGACCGGGATCACCGATCCGACGAGCTGGTCATTGAAGTCGTGCGACCCCGCGATCTGTCCGGTGATCGGCGCCTGGACGCCCTCGACCTTGCCGAGCGTGTTCGGCCGCACCGTGTCCCGCAGCAACTCCAGGCTCTTGCTCGCCTTGTCCTGGTCGGAGCCGCCGACCAGCGGGACGGACACCAGGGCGACGTTCTGCGCGTCGTGCGTCTTCACGGTGACCGGGCCGCGCGACGCCCCCGAACTGACCGCCTGGGCACGGAACGCGGCGAGCGCGTCCTTCACCTCGGGAGCGTTGATGTCCTTCGCCTTGACGACGACCTCGGCCGGCTCGGAGCCGCCCGGGAAGGCGTCGTTGACGCGGTTGTAGGTGGCCACGATGGGCAGCCGGTCGCCGAACTCCTGGTCCAGCGTGAGGTTCTCGGTCTTCATACCGAGCGCGGGCGACGCGATCGCCAGCAGCGCACCGGCCGCGACCACCAGCGAGACCGCGGGCTTGGCGAGGACGACCTTCAGCACGGCACGCCAGGTGCGGCTGCCCTCCGCCGCGGTGCGGCCCCGACGGGCGTTGCGCGCCCGCCGCTTGTCCGGGTGCAGGAACGGGATGCGGCCCTTCTCGACCCGCTCGCCGAGCAGCGACAGCAGCGCGGGCAGCACGGTCACCGAACCGACCATGGCGACCGCCACGACCATCAGCGAGGCCAGACCCATCGCCTCGAAGGTGGCGAGCCCGGTGAACAGCATGCCCGCCATCGCGACGCACACGGTGACACCGGAGACGATGACGGCGCGTCCGCTGGTCGCGGCGGCGATCCGCAGCGCGGTGGCCGGGTCGTGCCCGGCGGCCCGCTCCTCGCGCTCGCGGCGCAGATAGAAGAGGCAGTAGTCGACACCGACGGCCAGACCCACCAGCAGCATCACGGAGTTGGCGGTGTCGTCCATCGGCTGGAGATGGCTGACGATGCCCATCAGACCCATCGTCGCGATGATCGCGGTGAGGGCGAGCGCCACCGGCAGCAGCGCCGCGACCAGCGCCCCGAACGCGATCAGCAGGATGCCGAGCGCCACCGGCACCGCGGAGTACTCGGCCTTCTTGAAGTCGTCGCCGAACGCGTCGGAGAACGTCTTCTGCATGCTGGCGCCGCCGATCTCCTCGATCCGCAGCCCCGCGTGCTCCTTCTCGACCTGGGCGACGGCCTTCAGCACCGGCTCGACCCGGTCGCCCGCGGTGTCCGGGTCGCCGCGCATCTCGAACTGCACGAGTGCGCTGCGCCCGTCCTTCGAGATCGTCTTGGTGTCGTACGGCGAGGTCACGCCGGTCACCCGGCCGGTGCCCTCGACGGTCCGCACGACCGCGGTGACGGCGGCGCGGAACCGCTCGTCGGTGGCCGTGGTGTGCCCGTCCTCGGCCTGGATCAGCACCGTCTCGCTCGCCGGCTGCTTGATCCCGGCGTCCTCGATGATCCTGGCGGCGGTGCGCGTCTCCCCCTTGAGCTGGTCGGCGTTGTCGACATCGACCCGGCCCGCCGCCGAGCCGACGGCCATCGCCAGCACCACGAACACCACCCAGATGCCGACGGCGGCCCAGCGGTGCCGGGCGCTCCAGCCGCCGGCCCGCGCGGCGATCCCTCGCACCCGCTCGTCCCCACTCCCCATGCCGGGCCTGCCCCCTCGTTCGCGGGTGACGACGCCCTGCCGCCACCGTTCGATTCGAAGGTAGGGGAGGCATAAGCGCGACTCGTCGTACTGGTCGGTGAATCGTGAGCGCCCCGGCTCCTCCCGGCGGACCGCGCCGGTCTACCCATCCGGGAGGACCCGCCCCTTACATCTACTCAGGGTTGTCGGGGGTCGGTATCAGGGTCCGACCGCCGTCTCCCGAGCCATGGCAACAGGCCAACCCTCAGATCGCGCACGGCCGTTCTAGGGTGAGCGGATGACGACGACGTACGCGGCGCTGCTGCGCGGGATCAACGTGGGCGGCCACCGGAAGCTCCCGATGGAGCGGTTGCGCGCGCTGCTGACCGGGCTCGGACACACCGGGGTGACCACGTATCTCCAGAGCGGCAACACGGTCTTCACGGCGGGCCACGGTGACGAGGAGAGCCTGGCCTTGGAGGTGAGCGGCGCGATCGAGGAACAGCTCGGCTTCGCTGTCGACGTCCTCGTACGCGACCACGCGTATCTGACGGCGGTACGGGACGCCTGCCCGTTCCCGGCGGACGAACTGGAGGGTCGGCAACTGCACGTCACGTACTTCTCGGCCTCCGTGGACACCGAGCGGTACGCGGAGATCGACCCGGCCGCGTATCTGCCCGAGGACTTCCGGCTCGGCGAACGCGCGCTCTACCTCTACGCCCCCGACGGACTCGGCCGCTCCAAGCTGGCCGAGCAACTGGCCAGGCCCCGACGGAACAAGGGGCTGATCGCCACGACCCGCAACTGGAACACGGTCGTCAAACTGGCGGAGCTGACGGCTCCTTGAGCGCACCGCAGCTCGCGTACATCGCCGCCCGAGCCGGACTCCCCGGCCCCCTGTCGCGTTTGTTCAAGAGCCCGCCCGCCACCCCTCCTAGCGTGGAGGCATGAACGACGCCTACAAGAACGTGCACCCCTTCCTGGTCGAATGCGCCGCCGAGGCGGCCCGCGTGGCCCGCGGTGTCACGGCGGAGCAGTTGTCCGACCCCACCCACTGCCCCGGATGGGATGTCCGTGCCCTGGTGAACCACTGGGTCCTCTACACCTCCCACGGCATGGAGCACCGCGCCCGGCGTACGACGCTTCCCGAGGAGCTGACCGCACGCGACTTCACCGCGGACCCGAACTGGGCGCGGGCGTACGCCGACCAACTCGACCGTGCCGTCGCCGCCTGGGACGACCCCGCCGTGTGGGAGGGCGAGATCGACCTGGGCATGGCGAAGACACCCGCTGCCGAACTGGCGTCGATGATCGTCAAGGAGATGGCCGTCCACGGCTGGGACGTGGCCGTGGCCACCGGCCAGGAGTACCACGTCTCCGAGGCGGCGGCCCGGCTGATCCTGGACGTCGTCGAGACCCACGGCGACCTCTACCGCCAGTACGACGGCTTCGCCGCCCCGGTGCCCGTCCCGGCCGACACCCCTGTCTTCGCACGGGCGTTGGCGGCGAGTGGGCGCGACCCGCAGCAAGGCCGGGCCGGAGAAGTGGATCACTGAAAAAGGCCGGCGATTGGCCCACGGTCCCGGGCCCTTCGGCGGCTAGCGTCGACGGCATGCCGACTACTCCTGCCGTGCGCGTCGACGCCTACTTCGACCCCGCCTGCCCCTTCGCCTGGATCACCTCCCGCTGGCTGCTGGAGGTCGAGCGGGAACGCCCGCTCGACCTCCGCTTCCATGTGATGAGCCTGTATCTGCACAACCTCGGCAACGAACTGCCGGACTGGTACCGCACATTGGTCGACAAGTCGATCGGCCCGGTCCGGGTCGCCGTCGCCGCCGCCGAGCATCACGGCGAGAAGGTGCTGCGGGATCTGTACACCGCGTTCGGGACCCGGATACACGAGCGCAAGGAAGAGGACTTCGACGCGGTGATCACCGAGTCCCTCGCCGAACTCGGGCTGCCGGCCGACCTCGCCGCCGCCGCGCACGACCCCGCCTACGACGACGCCGTACGCCGCAGCCATGACGCGGGCGCCGAGCCGGACTCGGGCGACTATGTGGGCACGCCCACCCTCCATGTCGACGGAACCGTGTGGTTCGGACCCGTGCTCCGGGCCATTCCGAGAGGCGCGGACGCGGCCGAACTCTTCGACAGCTTCCGGGTGTTGGCCGCGCACCCCGACTTCTTCGAGCTCAAGAGGACAAGGACGGGATCGCTGCGCTTCGACTGAGACGACACGAGGGGGCGCGGGCCGGTAGCGGGGCTCGCGCCTCGGCGTAGCGTTCCAGTACCAGCCGCGCCATCTCCGGTGCCGGGCCCAGGACTTCCGCGCAGACGTCCGCGTGCGCCGCGTCCCGAGCGATACGGTCCGGCAGCAGGCCGGGCGCCAGGACGTACGGGGCCACGGCCACGCGGGCGCAGCCGAGGGCGCGCAGTTCGCGTACCGCGTCCTCGGTGCGCGGGAGAGTGGCGGAGGCGAACGCAGGCCGCACGGCGCACCAACCGGTGTGCCGCCACTCCCGCGCGATGTCAGCGATCACTGCGATCGCCTCCGGGTCGGTGGACCCCGCCGAGGCCAGGACGACCCCGGTCGAGGGCTTGTCGGCGGGCGTCAACCCCGCCTCGTACAGGCGCCGTTCCAGCGCCTGGAGCAACAGCGGCGACGGGCCGAGCACGTCGGCCTGCCGGATCCGCAGCGTCGGCGGCGCGTTCCGCAGCACCGCCGGGATGTCCGCCTTGGCGTGGAAGGCGCGGGTCAGCAGCAGCGGCGCGGCGACGACGTCCCGTACGCCGTCCGTCGCCAGCGACTCCAACGCCCCAGTGACGGAAGGGGCGTTGAAGTCGAGGAAGCCCGTCTCCACGCGCAGCCCCGGCCGCAGCGAGCGTACCCGCCGAACCAGGGCGTGAACGGTCGCCGCGTGCCGCGCGTCGCGGCTGCCGTGGGCGATGACCAGGAGAACCGGCGCAGGGCGCACGGGACTTCAGCCCTTCACCAGCAGGCCGCGACCGCGCAGCACACGCCGTTCCAGCGGGCTGAAGACCAGCAGGTCGACGGCGACTCCGACGAACAGGATGAGGAGGATGGCCTCGAAGACCATGGCCATCGAGCTGGCGTTGCGGCCGTTCTCCAGCAGCGCGCCCAGGCCGATACCGAGGTCCGGCGACGAGGCGATGATCTCCGCCGCCATCAGCGAGCGCCAGGAGAACGCCCACCCCTGCTTCAGGCCCGCCAGATAGCCCGGCAGCGCGGCCGGCAGGACGATGTGCCAGGCGCCCCGCAGCCCCGTCGCGCCCATCGTGCGGCCCGCCCGCAGGAACAGCGGCGGCACCTGGTCGATACCGGAGACCAGGCCGCCCGCGATCGAGGGGACCGCGCCGAGCAGGATCACCGCGTACATCATCGAGTTGTCCAGGCCGAGCCAGATCACGGCGGGCGGCACCCACGCCACCGACGGCAGCGACTGCAGACCGGACAGGACCGGCTTGACGGCCGCGCGCACGAACTTCACGCGGGCCACCAGCAGTCCGAGCGGGGTGCCGATGGCGAGCGCGAGCAGGAAGCCGAGCAGGCCGCGCGAGACGCTGGTCCAGATGTAGCCGAGCAGCCTGCCCTCGAGCCAGGCGTTCTCGAACTCGCGTCCCACGTCGGCGGGCGACGGCAGCTTCGCCGGGTCGTCGACGATCTTCAGGGAGATCAGGGCCTGCCAGACCACGAGGACCAGGGCGACCGCGATCAGCGGCGGCAGGATCTTGTGGACGACGGTCTGCCGCAGCGGCGGGCGGCTCGTGGCCGGGACCTCCAGAGCGTCAAGTCCCGCCTCGACACTGCCCTGTTCGGCGCCCCGAGTCGGCCTCGTCGCTGTCGTCGTCTCGGTGTCAGCCATGACGGCGGATCTCCCCCCGCAGTACTTCGGTGATCTGCAGGGACAGTTCGGCTACCGGCGCGTCCTCGACACGGCGTGGCTGGGGGATGTCGACCGTCCACTCACGGGCCACCCGGCCCGGCCGGGAGGACAGCAGCACCACGCGCTGCGCGAGCCGTACCGCCTCGCGCACGTTGTGCGTGACGAACAGCACCGACAGCCCCGTCTCCTGCCAGATCCGGGTGAGTTCGTCGTGCAGGGTGTCGCGGGTGATGGCGTCGAGCGCGGCGAACGGCTCGTCCATCAGCAGCAGTCGGCTGTCCTGCGCGAGCGCCCGCGCCATGGCGACGCGCTGCCGCATACCGCCCGACAGTTCGTGCACCCGCTTGCCGTACGCCCCGTGCAGCCGCACGAGTGCGAGCAGCTCCTCCACCCGCGCGCGCCGCTCGGACGCGGGAACTCCCCTGAGCCGCAGGGCGAGTTCGATGTTCTTGCCCGCCGTCAGCCAGGGGAACAGGGCGTGTTCCTGGAACATCAGGGCCGGGCGGCCGTCCGTCGTGAGGGACCCGGCGCTGGGCCGGTCGAGCCCCGCCACCAGGTTCAGCAGCGTGGACTTGCCGCAGCCCGAGGCGCCCAGGAGGGTGACGAACTCGCCCGGCGCGACATCGAGATCGATGTCGTCCAGGACGAGCTGCTCCCCGCCCGGCCCCGCGAAGGACTTCGAGACATGCCGAAGGCGAGCCGCGTACCGGCCCGCGTCGGCGCTCTCGGAGGCGCTGCCGGTCTCGGCGGCTTCGGCGGCTTCGGCAGCTTCAGCGGCCTGGGCGGCCCGGGCGGCCTTCTCGGCTTTGGCGTACGTCGTGGCCATGGTCGTCATCTCCTGGGAACGCATCGCGTACGGCGGCTACTTGACGCCGAGACCGGCGTCGTCGACCGGACTCTCGCCCGCGGCCTTGAGCACCTTGTCGAGGAGGGTGAGGTCGTAGATGCCGTCCAGCTTCGGGTTCTTCAGCAGGCCGGCCTTGACCGCGTGCCGCGCCTGGGCGTCCAGGGTCGAGGCCAGCGGGTCGTCGGTGAACTGGATGGACTTCCACGCCGGGTCGAGGACGTTCGCGGGGAGCGCCTTGCCGGAGACCACGGCGAGTTGGTCGTTCGCCGCCTTCTTCGCCGCGTCCGGATGGGCCTTGATCCACTTGTTGGTGTCGACCGAGGCCTTCAACACGGCGTCGACGGCCTTCGGGTGCTCCTTGAGGAAGCTCTGGGACACGATGATGTTCGTGATCACGAACGTGTTGTCCGGCCACAGCGTCGACTCGTCCAGCAGGACCTTGCCGCCCTCGGCGACCAGCTTGGACGCGGTCGGCTCAGGCACCCACGCGCCGTCGATGGACCCGGACTTGAAGGCGTCCGGGGTGACCTTGTTGTCGGTGCGGACGACCGAGACGTCGCCCTTGCCGCTCTGCGCGTCGACCTTCCAGCCTTGCTCTGCCGCCCAGTTGAGGAGCGCCACGTCCTGGGTGTTGCCGAGCTGAGGCGTCGCTATCCTCCTGCCCTTGACGTCCTTCAAGGAGCTGATCTTGTTCGGATTCACGACCAGCTTCACACCCCCGGCCGCCGAACCGCCGACGATACGCAGGCTCTTGCCGCCGGACTGCGTGTAGCCGTTGATCGACGGGGACGGGCCGATCCAACCGATGTCGATGGCACCGGAGTTCAGGGCCTCGATCTCGGAGGGACCCGCGTTGAAGATCTGGTACTTGGCCCGCGTACCGCCAAGTGCCTCCTGGAAGAAGCCCTTTCGCGCGCCCACGAGCGCGGTTCCGTGCGTCAGGTTGCCGAAGTAGCCGATCTTCACGGAGTCGAGCCCGTCGATCTTCTTCGCCCCGGCGGCGACCTGCTGGGTGGACGGGTCCTCCTGGGCCTGCGAGCCGTAGCCGCATGCGGTGAGCGCGAGGAGGGGGAGGGCGACGAGCGCGGCGAGGCGGCGGCGAAGCCGGGACGGGGGGAGGGTGGCAGACACGGGAGGTGGTCCTCTCGTCGGTCCGGCGGTCACGGGTTCTCAGGTCGTGGCCGGGATATCGGCAGGTCTTCGGTCCCGCGGAGCGCGGGAGGTGTGGGCGCGCGGGCAGTGCGCGTACGTCATCACGCACATCGCGCCACTCCGCCCTGCCCTCCCCCAAACTCCGTTCGGGGGGACCCCCACCCGAGGGCACCTCCCCCAGACTTCGTCCGGGGGGACCCCCAGCCGACGCGGCCACCCTCCTTCGCGAACGTGGAGTAGACGTCGGTGGGAGTCATCGAGGGAGTCATCGAGGGAGTCGCGGAGGGGGGCATGCGGGGGGTCATGGAGGGGCGCATGGCCGTGGTCATGGTGGGGGCCATCTCAGAAGTCCCACCCGTCCTCGGCGGCCGGGTCCGTCACCGGCTCGGGCGCGGCGAACGACTCGCCGACCATGCCCGCGGTCAGCGTGGTGCCGTCGGCCGGGTCGATCAGGATGAACGAGCCGGTCCGGCGGGAGTCCGCGTAGGCGTCCACGGGCAGCGGTTCGGCGGTGCGGAGCGTCACGCGGCCGATGTCGTTGGCCACGAGCTGCCCCGGCCGCGGGTGCGGGGAGAGGTCGTCGAGGGTGAGCCGGGAGGGGATGTCCTGGACGAGGGCCTTGACCGTGCGCGTGCCGTGCTTGAGCAGGACCCGGTGCCCGACGGTCAGCGGCTGGTCGGCGACATGGCAGACCGTCGCGTCGATGTCCTGCGTGGCCGAGGGTGCGTGCTCGGTCGGCACGATCAGATCGCCGCGGGAGATGTCGATGTCGTCCGCCAGCAGCAGGGTCACCGACTGCGGGGTCCGGGCGGCCTCGACCGGGCGGCCCAGCAGGTCGATGCCGGAGATCGTCGTCGTATGCCCGGACGGCAGGACCGTGACCCGCTCCCCGACCCGGAACACACCGGCGGCGATCTGGCCCGCGTACCCCCGGTAGTCCGGGTGCTCGGCGGTCTGCGGGCGGATCACGTACTGCACCGGCAGTCGCGCGTGGCCGTGCGCCGGGTCGTGGCCGACCGGCACGGTCTCCAGATGCTCCAGGACGGTCGGGCCGCCGTACCAGTCCATGGTGGCGGACGGCTCCACGACGTTGTCACCGGCCAGTGCGGAGATCGGGATCGCGGTGACCTCCAAGACGCCCAGCTCGGTCGCGTACGCCGTGAACTCCTCGGCGATCGCCGCGAAGACGGGTTCCCGGTAGTCGACGAGGTCCATCTTGTTGACGGCGAGGACGACGTGCGGGACGCGCAGCAGGGCCGCGATCGCCGCGTGGCGGCGGGTCTGCTCGACCACGCCGTGGCGCGCGTCGACCAGGATCACCGTCAGTTCGGCCGTGGAGGCGCCCGTGACCATGTTGCGGGTGTACTGCACATGGCCGGGCGTGTCGGCGAGGATGAACCGGCGCCGTGGCGTGGCGAAGTAGCGGTAGGCCACGTCGATGGTGATGCCCTGCTCGCGCTCCGCGCGCAGCCCGTCGGTGAGCAGCGCCAGGTCGGGACCGTCCTGGCCGCGGCTCGCCGAAGCGCGCTCCACGGCCTCCAACTGGTCGGCGAGGACCGACTTGGAGTCGTGCAGCAGCCGGCCGACGAGCGTGGACTTGCCGTCGTCCACGGAACCGGCGGTGGCGAACCGCAGGAGGGTGGTGGCGGAGAGATCCGCCGCCCTGGTGGTCGGGGTGGTCGTCGTTGTCGTCATGGTCAGAAGTACCCCTCGCGCTTGCGGTCCTCCATGGCGGCCTCGGAGAGCTTGTCGTCGGCGCGGGTGGCGCCGCGCTCGGTCAGCCGGGAGGCGGCGATCTCGGCGATGACCTGCTCCAGCGTCACCGCGTCCGAATCGACTGCGCCGGTGCAGGACATGTCGCCGACGGTGCGGTAGCGCACCAGCCGCCGCTCGACCCGCTCGTCCTCCTCCGGGCCGCCCCAGGCGCCCGCCGTCAGCCACATGCCGGACCGTTGGAAGACCTCCCGCTCATGGGCGAAGTAGATCTCGGGAAGCTCGATGCCCTCCCGCGCGATGTACTGCCAGACGTCCAGCTCGGTCCAGTTGGACAGTGGGAAGACGCGGACATGCTCGCCGGGCGCGTGGCGGCCGTTGTAGAGCTGCCACAGCTCGGGGCGCTGGCGGCGCGGGTCCCACTGGGAGAACGCGTCGCGCAGGGAGAAGACGCGCTCCTTGGCGCGGGCCTTCTCCTCGTCCCGCCGCCCGCCGCCGAAGACGGCGTCGAACCGCTCGGACCGGATCTTCTCCGTCAGCGGCAGCGTCTGGAGCGGATTACGGGTGCCGTCGGGACGTTCCCTCAACACACCCCGGTCGATGTAGTCCTGTACGGAGGCCACATGGAGGCGCAGCCCATGGGCCGCCACCACACGGTCGCGGAACTCCAGCACCTCGGGGAAGTTGTGTCCCGTGTCCACATGCAGCAGCGAGAAGGGCACCGCGGCGGGCGCGAACGCCTTCAGCGCCAGATGCAGCATGACGATGGAGTCCTTGCCGCCGGAGAAGAGGATCACCGGCCGCTCGAACTCGCCCACCACCTCGCGGAGGATGTGCACGGCCTCGGATTCGAGGGCGTCGAGATGGGAGAGGGCGTACGGGGTGTCCGTCCCCTCCCGCGCCGTGACGACGGGTGGCGTCATCCGGGTCTCCTTCATGCTCGTCATAGTGTTCGCGGAAGTCGCCGTCATCGTCAGCCGTGCAGCCCGCACTCGGTCTTGGCGCGCCCCGCCCAGCGGCCGGCGCGCGGGTCCTCGCCCGCCGGCACCCTGCGGGTGCACGGGGCGCAGCCGATGGAGGGGTAGCCGTCCTGCAGCAACGGGTTGGTGAGCACGCCGTGTTCGGCGACGTACGCGTCCACGTCGTCCTGCGTCCAGCGGGCGATGGGCGAGATCTTGACCTTGCCGCGCTTCTCGTCCCAGGCGACGACAGGGGTGTCCGCCCGGGTCGGGGAGTTGTCGCGGCGCAGCCCGGTCACCCAGGCGTCATAGCCCTTCAGCCCCTCCTCCAGCGGCTGGACCTTGCGCAGCGCGCAGCACTGGTCGGGGTCGCGGTCGTGCAGTCGGGGGCCGTGCTCGGCGTCCTGCTCGGCGACCGTCCGGCGCGGGGTGAGCGTGACGACGTTGACGTCCATCACGGCCTCGACCGCGTCGCGGGTGCCGATGGTCTCCGGGAAGTGGTAGCCGGTGTCGAGGAACACGACGTCCACGCCGGGCAGCGCACGGGAGGCGAGATGGGCGACCACCGCGTCCTCCATGGAGGAGGTCACGCACCAGCGCGTACCGAAGGTGTCGGCGGCCCACCGCAGGACGTCCAGCGCCGGGGCGTCCTCCAGGTCGCGACCGGCACGCTCGGCAACTGCCTTGAGATCCAACGCCGTTCGCTCATTCTGACGGTTCGTCATATCTGGTCCTCTCCGCTGTCGGTACGCCGAAGACCCCGGCTCAGCAGGCCGAGGAACGCGAGCCGGAAGGCCCGGTTGCACGACGCGCACTCCCACGCGCCTCCCCCACTCTCGACTGCGCTCGAGCGGGGGGACCCCCATCCTTCTTCGCTGGGCCGCAGGTCCTCGTCGCCGCAGTACGGGCAGTAGAAGGGTGCCGCTCGCCCGCTCACGACAGCGCCTCCTCGTCGGCGCGCGCGGCCCAGGCGGCGAACCGCTCGCCGTCCGCGCGTTCGGTCTGGAACCGGGTGAGTACGCGCTCGATGTAGTCCGGCAGGTCGCGCGAAGTGACCTTCAGACCACGGACCTTGCGGCCGAAGCCCGCTTCGAGGCCGAGCGCGCCGCCGAGGTGCACCTGGAAGCCCTCGACCTGCTGACCGTCGTCGTCCAGGACCAGTTGACCCTTGAGGCCGATGTCGGCGACCTGGATACGGGCGCAGGCGTTCGGGCAGCCGTTGAGGTTGATGGTGATCGGCTCGTCGAAGTCCGGGAGGCGGCGCTCCAGTTCGTCGATCAGCGAGGAGCCGCGCGCCTTGGTCTCGACTATGGCCAGCTTGCAGAACTCGATACCGGTGCAGGCCATGGTGCCGCGCCGGAACGGCGAGGGCCGCACGACGAGGTCCAGCGCCCGAAGGCCCTCGACCAGAGCGTCCACCTCCGACTCCGCCACATCCAGCACGATCATCTTCTGCTCGGCCGTCGTACGGACCCGGCCCGAGCCGTGCGCTTCCGCGAGGTCCGCGATCTTCGTCAGCGTGCTGCCGTCGACACGGCCCACGCGCGGCGCGAAGCCGACGTAGAAGCGGCCGTCCCGCTGCCGGTGCACGCCGACGTGGTCGCGCCAGCGCGTCACGGGCTGCGCGGGCGCCGGACCGTCGGCCAGCGCGCGCTTCAGATACTCGTCCTCCAGCACCCGGCGGAACCGCTCGGCACCCCAGTCGGCGAGCAGGAACTTCAGGCGGGCGCGATTGCGCAACCGCCGGTAGCCGTAGTCGCGGAAGAGGGAGATGACGCCCTCGAAGACATCGGGGACCTGGTCCAGCGGCACCCAGGCGCCGAGCCGCTGCCCGAGCCTCGGGTTGGTGGACAGGCCGCCGCCGACCCACAGATCGAAGCCGGGGCCGTGTTCGGGGTGGCGCACGCCGACGAAGGCCACGTCATTGATCTCGTGCGCCACGTCCAGCGACGGCGAACCGGAGATCGCGGCCTTGAACTTGCGGGGCAGGTTCGAGTAGGCCGGGTTGCCGATGACCCTGCGGTGGATCTCCTCGATGGCCGGGGTGCCGTCGATGATCTCGTCCTCGGCGATCCCGGCGACGGGCGAGCCGAGGATCACACGGGGCGTGTCGCCACAGGCCTCGGTGGTGGACAGCCCGACGGCCTCCAGCCGGTTCCAGATCTCGGGCACGTCCTCGATCCGGATCCAGTGGAACTGGATGTTCTGCCGGTCGGTGATGTCGGCGGTGCCGCGCGCGAACTCCTGCGAGATCTCGCCGATGACGCGCAACTGCCGTGTGGTGAGCCGCCCGCCGTCGATCCGGACGCGCAGCATGAAGTACTCGTCGTCCAGCTCCTCGGGCGCCAGGACCGCGGTCTTGCCCCCGTCGATCCCGGGCTTGCGCTGGGTGTACAGACCCCACCAACGCATGCGCCCCCGCAGGTCGTTGGGGTCGATCGAGGCGAAGCCCCGTCGGGAGTAGATCGTCTCAATACGTGTCCGTACTGCGAGACCGTCGTCATCCTTCTTGAACTGTTCGTTGGCGTTGAGCGGAGTGAAGTGCCCCGCCGCCCACTGTCCCTCGCCACGGTGACGACTCACCTTGCGGCGGGACACGGCAGGGTTCTGTGGCGTGGCGGCCATGGGGAACACGTCCTTCGAGGCAGGCAGACGGAACCGCTCGGACCTGCGGAAACGGGCGCACGGCGCAGTGCGCGCGGCAGGGCGCGAGAGTGAAAGAGAGGGGGGAACGGGGCTGGTCGGTACGCTCAGCTCGCCGGACAGATGGCGCTGGACATGCGGCCGAGATCGACGTGCCGTCGACTCACCAAGGCAATTCCAGCTCCAGACATGACGGAAGCGTGGCACGGCACTTTGGACGTAGTCCAGCTTCATCCGACATGCGGACACCCTTGTCTCGTCATACGAAACAAGGGTGTCTGGAAGGTGCGAGGGGATCAGGCGTGGGCACCCGGCCACGGACCCGGCGTGGCGACCTCCGGCTCCTCCGTCACCTCGGTGTCGAACAGCCGGAAGCCGCGCCGCTGGTAGTTGGCCATGGCGTGCTCGCCGTCCTTGCTGCACGTGTGCAGCCACACCCGCTTCGTCTCCGCCAGCCCGGGCCGGCGGTCCGCGAGGTCCCAGGCGCGGGCGACCCCGTACGAGAGCAGATGCCCGCCGATCCGCCGCCCGCGGAAGGCCGGGAGGAGCCCGAAGTAGACGATCTCCACGACCCCGTCGTCCTGCGACTCCAGCTCCACGTATCCCGCGGGCGTGCCCCGGTCGTAGGCGACCCAGGTCTCCACGCCCGGCCGGTCCAGGTACTCCTGCCAGCGCGCGTACGTCCAGCCCAGCCGGTCGGTCCAGCGGATGTCGCCGCCCACCGAGGCGTACAGGAAGCGGCTGAACTCCGGCGACGGCTCCTGCGCGCGGACGACGCGGACATCGCCCTCGGGGGCCTCGGCGTGTCGCAGATCGGCCGGGGACGTCTGCTCCAGCGACCAGGTGGTCACGATCAGGGTGCTCATGCGGTCAGGGAATCACGCGGTCACACGGTACGACAATGGCCGTCCGCCACCGCCCCCTGAACCGGTCGTGCCCCGCACAGGTCCGCCCCTGAACAGGCCCTACTCCAGCGACTCGGCCACGGACTCCAGGGGAACCGCGTACAGCACCCTCCCCGTGGCCTGCCCGTCCGTGTCCGCCACGCCCTCGGTCAGCGTCCACAGTTCGTCCGTCGTGCGCGCGTACGACAGGGACGCGGTGTGCCGTCCCCAGCAGGCATAGGTCCCGTCCGCCGCACAGGTCGCGGCCTTCGCCCCGGAGGTGTTCTGCCGCCAGAGCGTGCCGGGCCTGCCGCCGACGGTCGGTGTCCGGTCGATGTACCAGTCGGGCTGCGCGGTCGGCGTGCGCCGGTACGAGACCACGCCCCGGACCCGGGACGCCTCCGTCTCGTACGCCTCGGTCGCCCGCACGTCGCCGCGCGCGTCCGTGGCCAGCAGACCGCCGCGGCCGGGCTCGGCGCTGTACGCGTAGCGCCACACGCGAGCCGTGCGGCTGGGGTTCGTACGGGTCACCTGCTCGCCCGCGACCAGGCTGCCGCTGCTCGGCGTCGAGGTGCTGTCGAGCGAGAGGGCGGCGAAGCAGGGGGCCGCGCGGTTGTCGGATCGTGAACAGGGGCCCTGGGTCAGACGGTAGGAGCCGACCGCGGGCAGCACATAGCGGTTGCCGTGGGCCGCGTAACCGCCCTCGACGCGGCCGACCGCGCTGCTGTCGACGTTCGCCCGCAGGATGCGGCGCAGGTCGAAGACCAGCAGGGAGTTGCGGGCGGTGACGAGCAGCTTGTCCTGGTGCCAGACCATGCCGGACATCCGGGTGCGGACGGGGACGAAGTCCTTGCCGCCCTCGCGCGGGGCGACCAGCAGGACCCAGCGGTAGGCGAGGCGCGCCGGGTCGTTCGCGTCGATGAAGGCGATCCGGGCGAGGCCCTGGTCGGCGTCCGGGCCGCCGGAGCGGTGGTGGGGGTGCGTCCAGCCGGACAGGATGACCCGGTCCGGGCCCCAGCGGCCGTCGGCGCCCGCGCTGTCGGAGGTGGTGACGGACCGGGGCATCCACTGCGTCGTCGTCGCGTCGTCACGGTCCCAGCAGTAGGCGCGCGCGGCCGTCGGCTTGACGGGCAGCGCGGCCGTCTCGGAGCTGTCGCAGCCGGGCCGGTCGCGCAGCGTGTGGTCGGCGGACGCGAGGACGTCGTGCACGCCGACGCCGCCGCCGAGGGAGCGGGTGAGAGTGTCGAGGGTGCCGCGGTCGGTGAGGTTCTCGTGAAGGCGGAACTGCGCCATCCGGTGCGCGGAGGTGATCCGGGTCAGGCCTCCGGGGTTGTCCCCGCCCACGGCCTGTGAGGTGCTGATCAGCGTGGCGGCGCCGGTGAGCGCCAGCGCGGCCCCGGTCAGTGCCGCCCGCAGCGCACGGCCTCGGTTCCTGCGTCGATGCCTGCCACGGTGCTTCATACAACCTCCTGGCATGGGCCAACTGCTCCTCGTGGTGTGCGCGTTGACGAGGAGCAGGTGGGGTGGCCTGTGAGAGGGATGCTACGACAGCCGGATACGGGAGCGATCGAAGACCCGGGAAAACGAGGGCAATCCCTACCGAGGGGTGCTATGGGTGCCAGAACGACGGAGCAGCGGAGCGACGCAGGGGCGCGCGGCTGCCCTGCGCGCCCCTGTCACAGGGCGCTGATCGACCTTCAGGTGACGGCTGGTGACGAGGCGTCAGGAGACCGGCCGCGCCCGCTCCACCACCGAGGCCAGGTCCAGCGTGTGCGGCAGCGTGCCGAACGCCCCGCCCCAGTCGCCGCCCAGCCGGGAGGCGCAGAACGCGTCGGCGACCGCCGACGGCGCGTAACGGACGAGCAGTGACCCCTGGAGCACCAGGGCGATCCGCTCCGTCAGCCGCCGTGCCCGCGCCTCGATGCCCTCCAGGTCGGCGAGTTCGGTGAGCAGGCCCTTGATCGCGCCGTCGAGGCGGTGGTCGGCGCCGCGCGCCTGGCCGACCTCCCGCAAGAAGGCGTCGAGCGCCCCCGGTTCACGCTGGAGCGCCCGCAGCACATCGAGCGACTGGACGTTGCCCGCGCCCTCCCAGATGGAGTTGAGCGGCGACTCGCGCAGCAGCCGGGGCATCCCGGACTCCTCCACATAGCCATTGCCGCCGAGGCACTCCGAGGCCTCCGTCACCAGCGGCGTACAGCGCTTGGTCACCCAGTACTTGGCGGCCGGCACCGCGAGCCGCAGCAGCGCCCGCTCCTGCTCGCTCCCGTCGTCGTACGCCGCCGCGAGCCGCAGCGCCAGCGTCGTCGCCGCCTCCGACTCCAGCGCCAGGTCGGCCAGGACGTTGCGCATCAGCGGCTTGTCGACGAGCCTGCCGCCGAACGCCTCCCGGTACGTGCAGTGGTGGATCGCCTGCGCCACGGCCTGCCGCATCAGCGAGGCCGAACCGAGGACGCAGTCGAGCCGCGTCGCCGCGACCATCTCGATGATGGTGCGCACCCCGCGCCCCTCGTCGCCCACCCGGCGCGCCCAGGTGCCGTCGAACTCGACCTCGCCGGAAGCGTTCGAGCGATTGCCGAGCTTGTCCTTGAGCCGCTGGATCATGAACACGTTGCGGGTGCCGTCCTCCAGCACACGCGGCACGAGGAAGCAGGTGAGGCCCCCCTGGCCCGTCCCCGAAGGGGCCGCCTGCGCGAGGACCAGGAACCCGTCCGACATCGGGGCCGAGCAGAACCACTTGTGGCCCGTCAGCGCGTACGTCCCGTCCTCGGCGAGCGGCCGGGCCACCGTGGTGTTCGCCCGTACGTCGCTGCCGCCCTGCTTCTCCGTCATGCCCATACCGAAGACGGCCCCGGCCTTGCGGGACGCCGGGCGCAGCTCACGCTCGTAGACCACGGACGTCAGCCGCGGCTCCCACTCGGCGGCGAGCGCCGGTTCCGACCGCAGGGCGGGCACCGCGGCATGGGTCATCGACAGCGGACAGCCGGTGCCCGCCTCCACCTGCGTCCACACCAGGAAGGCCGCCGCGCGGCGCACATGCCCGCCCGGCCGCGCCCAGGCCGCCGTCAGACCCGCGCCGACGGCCTTGCCCATCAGCCGGTGCCAGGACGGATGGAACTCCACCTCGTCGATCCGGTTGCCGTAGCGGTCGTGCGTCTTCAGCTTCGGGGGGTTCTCATTGGCCTCCACCCCCCACTCCTGCACCTGGGCGGAGCCCGCGCCACGCCCGAGCTCCGACAGCTCGTCGCGGGCCTCGTCCAGGAGCGTGGGATCGAGATGCCGTTCGACGGCCTCGCCGAGGGCCCGGTCGGCACGGAAGACGTCGTAGGCGACCAGCGGCGGGGCCTGATTGGTCACGGTGTGCGTGCGCGCTGCCATGTCTGCGAACTTACCGCCCGGTACGCCATCGGTCACCCCCCATCACCCGGGTGCGACCGCCGCACCGCGCGGGGCCGTTCCTCACCGGGACCGGTGTGCCGCACGGCGGCGATACCGTAAGAGCGTGCAGTCAGCAGCAAGTGATACCCCCGAGCCGACGTCCGGCCGCCTCCGCCGAGCGCGCGCCCTCTACCGGAACGTCTCCATGCGCAGGACCACCTGGCTGTTGCTGAAGGACACGGTCAACTCGTGCATGGAGTACCGCATCCTCGGCCTCGCCGCCGAGGCGGCGTTCTTCACCCTGCTCTCCGTGCCGCCGCTGCTGCTGAGCCTGATCGGCCTGCTCGGGTACGTCGACGTCTGGACCGGCGCCGACACCATCCACAGCCTGGAGAACAACCTGCTGGAGGCCTCGCGGACCGTCCTGTCCGACCGGGGCGTCAAGGAGATCGCCCAGCCGATCCTGCACGACGTGATGAAGGGCGGCGGACCGGACGTCATCTCCCTCGGCTTCCTGATCGCCCTGTGGTCCGGATCGCGGGCGGTGAACGTCTTCGTGGACACGATCACGGTGATGTACGGGCTCGACGGCGCCCGGGGCATCGTGAAGACCCGGCTGCTCGCGTTCGGCCTGTTCATCGTGGCGCTGCTGATCGGCTCGGTGGCACTGCCGCTGATGGTGGCGGGACCGGACGCGATGGTGAAGGTCCTGCCCTGGTCGACGACCGTGGTCCAGGTCCTGTACTGGCCGGTGGTCATCGTCCTGTCGATCGTGTTCCTGACCACGCTGTACCACGTGTCCGTACCGGCGCGGTCGCGCTGGGTCGAGGACGTGCCCGGCGCGCTGGTGGCGCTGGCGATGTGGGTCCTCGGCAGCTTCCTGCTGCGGATCTATCTGACGCACACGGTCGAGGGTCCGACGATCTACGGCTCGCTCGCCGCGCCCGTCGCCGTGCTGCTGTGGATCGGCGTGTCGGCCTTCGCGGTACTCGTCGGCGCGGCCGTCAACGCGGCGATCGACCGGGTCTGGCCGGCCGCGGCGACGGCGGCGGCCCGCGAGGCGAACGAGCGGCTGCGGCAGGAACAGGCGGCGGAGTACGCGGCGCGGGCCGCCGCCGCCCGCGCGGCCGACGCCGACCCCGACGACCCGGACATGCCCTCCGAGTTCCCCGAGCGCTGGTCCCGCTTCCTGCCCCCGGAGGACGTGACGTCCCGCCTGCGGATGCAGACACGCAGCGCGCCCAGCACCCCCAGCGCGTCCGCCCAGTCGCAGAACGGGCGAGGGGCGGCGGGGGACTGAGACGCGCGTGGCCGCCGCCGAAGACACCCCTGACACTGCCGCCGGGTACGCGGAGCGGGCGTCCCGGCTCGCGGGTGCCGTCGTGTGGACCAGCACACCGGCGCCCGCCGCACCCGTCGTGCCCGCCGAGGGGCGGCCGGTCCTGCCCGACGGCTGTATGGACCTGCTCTGGACCGAGGGCCGCCTCCTGGTCGCCGGACCGGACACCCGCGCGTACCACCCCGAGGGCCCGCCCGCACGCTGGGCCGGCGTCCGTTTCGCCCCCGGTGCCGCACCGGCCTTCCTGGGTGTCCCAGCCCATGAACTGCGGGACCGCCGCGTCGAGTTGGCCGATCTGTGGCCCGCCGCGCGGGTACGCCGACTGACCGGGCGCGTGGACGCCGCCGCCGATCCCCCGAGCGCACTGGAGAAGATCGCGCTGGACCGGGCGCGGGAGATGCCCGCCCCGGACCCGCTGCCCGGCGCGGTGGTCGCGGCGCTCACCGCGGGCCGCTCGGTCGCCGCCACCGCCGACGAACTGGGCCTCGGCCCCCGCCAGTTGCACCGCCGCTCGCTCGCCGCGTTCGGCTACGGACCGAAGACGCTGGCCCGAGTGCTGCGGCTCCAGCGGGCGCTGGCACTGGCGCGGTCCGAAGTCCCGTACGCGGAGACGGCGTTCCGCGCGGGCTTCGCCGACCAGGCGCATCTGGCCCGGGACGTGAAGGAGCTGACGGGGATGCCGCTGGGCGCGCTACTGGCCCGCGGGTAGGCCCGCGCGCCCAACTGACCCGTGGACAGGTCCGCGACGCCCTACTGGCCCGCGGGGAGGTCCGCGAACAGATCGACCCCGTTGCCGTCCGGGTCGTGCACGACCGCGTACCGCATCCCCCACACCGCGTCCCACGGCTTGAGTTCACCATGGTGCCCGGCGTCGACCAGCTCCTCGTACGTCCCGTCCACCTCGGCCGGGGAGCCGCAGCGGAAGGCCAGCCCGACCCGGCCGCCGCCGGTCGACGGCCGCCGGCCGGGGTGGAAGGAACGGACGACCTCCTCGGTGTCCAGAGCGAGCCGCAGCCCGCCGGGCAGTGCCGCCTCGACATGCGGCTGCTGCTCGGCATCCTCGGGGAAGACGGGCCCGAGACGGCGGTAGAAGGCGAGGGAGGCGGCCATGTCGGAGACGACGAGGCCGATCACATCGAAGCGTGGAGTCATGCCGTCACCGTAGGCGGCGCCCGCAGACCGGGTCTTGAACGAATCGGACACGACCGGCCCCGGCCGGTTCAGGCCGCCGCCCGCAGCGTCGCGGCGATCGACGCGATCGTCTCCGGTCCCACCCGGCAGCAGCCGCCGATCAGCCGCGCCCCGGCGTCGCGCCAGCCCGCGACCCGCGCGGCGGCGAAGGTGGCGCGGCCGTCCCACGCGTGGGTCCGGGCGTCCCAGGACTCGCCGCTGTTCGGGTAGGCCACCACCGGCTTGCCCGTGACCCGCGCAGCCGTGGCGACCGCGCCGTCCACCTCTTCCGGCGCACAGCAGTTGACGCCCACCGCGATCACTTCGTCCACCTCGGCGGCCAGGGCGAACGCCTCGGCCAACGGCTGCCCGGCGCGCGTACGGTCACCCGAGACGGTGTACGACAGCCAGGCGGGGACACCGAGTTCACGGACCGCGCGCAGCAGAGCGGTGGCCTCGTCCGTGTCCGGGACGGTCTCCAGCGCGAGCACGTCGGGCCCGGCGGACGCCAGCACCTCCAGCCGGGGGCGGTGGAAGGCCTCCAACTCCGCGACCGTGAGCCCGTAGCGCCCCCGGTACTCGGAACCGTCGGCGAGCATCGCCCCGTACGGCCCGGCGGACGCCGCCACCCACAGCGGCCGGGCGACCCCCTCGGCCTGGGCACGCGCCGCAGCCTCGCGAGCCAACCGCACACTGAGTACGAGGAGTTCGGCCGCGCGGTCATGACCGATGCCACGCCTCGCGAACCCTTCGAGCGTCGCCTGGTAGCTGGAGGTGATCGCCACGTCGGCGCCCGCCATGAAGTACCCGAGGTGCGCCTCGGTGATCGCCTCCGGCCGCTCGGCGAGCAGCCGCGCCGACCACAGGGCGTCGCTCAGGTCGTATCCGGCCGATTCGAGCTGGTTCGACAGCCCGCCGTCGAGGACGAGCGGTCCGGCGGCGAGGGCTTCGGCGAGGGCGGGAACGGTGGTCATACCACGACGCTAGTACCGACGTCGGTACCCCGCGCGCGGAGTCCTGGAGCGCTTCGCCGCGACGTCGGACACCTGACAACTGATGCCACGGCAGTTAGCTTCGGCCGTATGGCTGATGAAGAGTTCGCGCACCCCCGGCTCGCCGCGCTCTACGACCCGCTCGACCCTGATCGCGGCGACCTCGACGCATACGTCCGGATGGCCGATGAGTTCGGGGCGCGCCAGGTGCTCGACATCGGTTGTGGAACAGGCGTGTTCGCGCTGATGCTGGCCGATCGCGGGATCGAGGTCGTGGGCGTCGACCCCGCCCGGGCGTCCATCGAGGTGGCCCGAGGCAAGCCGGGCAGTGAGCGGGTGCGTTGGATCTGTGGTGACGCGACATCACTGCCTGCCCTGCGAGTCGACCTGGCGACCATGACCGCGAACGTCGCCCAGGCCATCGTCGAGCCACGGATGTGGCGGCAGACCCTGCGCGGGGCGTTCGAGGCGCTACGGCCGGGCGGCTACCTGGTGTTCGAGACCCGGGACCCGGCGCGGCGCGCCTGGGAGGAGTGGAACCGGGAGGCCTCACGTCGTGTGACGGAGATCCCGGGTGTCGGAGCGGTCGAGACCTGGGTCGAGGTGACCGACGTGAGCGGACCCCTGGTCACGTTTCGCTCGACCTATGTGTTCGCCGCGGACGGGCAGGTCCTGACCTCGGACTCGACCCTGCGCTTCCGCCAACGCGACGAGGTCGAAGCCGAGTTGACCGCACAGGGATACCTGCTGGAGGCGGTGCGCGACGCACCTGACCGTCCGGGCCGGGAGTTCGTGTTCCTCGCGCGTCGTCCCGATGCTGATGCTGTCAGGAGCGGCTCTCGGTGAGGAAGTCGCTGATGAGGGCGGCCCATTCGGCCGGGCGCTCGACGAAGGGGAGATGACCGGTCGCGATCTCGGCGTAACGCGCCCCGGGGATGGCGTCGGCGAGTTGCCGGTGGTGCTGCGGGGTGACGAGTTGGTCGAGCGTGGTGGAGATGACGAGGGTCGGCACGTCGAGCGTGGCGAGGTCGGCCCGGACGTCGACGTGGTCGAGGACCAGGTCGACGTGTTCCGGTGTGCCGGGCGGGACGGTGGCCGCGGCCGTCTTGAGGGCGGCGTCGAGATCGTCCTGGGCGAGGGCTTCCAGGGCCGGGGTGCTGAAGGCGATCAGGGAAGTGAAGGCGGCCACCTGCCGTGGGTCGTCGGCGTCGAGCAGGTCGCGCCAGAGCCGGGCGGCGAGCCGCAACCGCGGGTTGGGACGAGCGAAGCCCGCGGTGAGGACGAGGGCGGTGACGCGGTCGGGGTGGCGGGTGGCGGCTCGGACGGCCACGGGGCTGCCCAGGGAGTACCCGGCGATGGCGAAGGTGTCGAGACCCTCCTCGACGGCGGTGGCGACCAGTTCGTCGGCCAGGGTGTCCAGGTCGAGCGGTGCCGTGGCGCGTGGAGTGCGGCCGGTGCCGGGGTAGTCCGGGCCGACCACGGTGTGCTGTGCGGCCAGAGTGTCCAGTACGGGGCCGTAGTTGGCGTCGATGCCGCCACCGGCGCCATGGGCGAGCAACAGTCCTGGACCGCTGCCGCGCACGATGCGGCCGAGGGTGGAGACGGGCAGGGAAGTGGCGGCCGGAGAAGTGGTGGACGGGGCAAGGGAGTTGATCGGCGAAGTCGCCTTGGTGCTGGTCATGTCGTGGAAGCTGCAGTCTGACATCGATGTGAGAGTCAAGGGAGTGAGGTGGGGGTCACATGCGTATGGGCGAGATGGTCCGGCGGACCGGGGTGAACGAGCGGTTGCTGCGCTACTACGAGGAGCAAGGACTCCTGGCGCCCGAGAGGCTGCCGAGCGGCTACCGGGTCTACAGCGACGCGGACGTGGAGACGGTCCGGCGTATCCGTACCCTGCTCGCGGCGGGACTGCCGACCGCGACCATCGCTCAGGTGCTGCCGTGCGTCCGCGACGACGGTTCCGGGCTCGCACCCGTGTGTCCCGACCTGGTGGCGCAACTGCGCGGCGAGCGTGAGCGCATCAGGCACGCGATCAAGGATCTCCAGGCGTCACAGGGCATGCTCGACACCATCATCGCCGCAGGCCCCGTCGACGGTACGAACCGGCAAGCGGCGTAGGGGAGTTGACCTCGACCGCCGGGCATCACGCGCCCTCGGAGCACAGGTGGGCCGTCAAGGCCGTGCGGGCCCACTCCTCCCAGGCGTCGGGGGTCCAGCCGCGATCGCGGACGAAGATCAGATACAGCTCCGGGCTGAGCAGCCCGTACAACAGGTCGGCGGCGCGGTCGGTGTCGATGCCGGGGCGGGCGTCGGCCTTGGTGACCAGGGCCTTCGCCGCGGCGTGCTGGACGATGTAGCGGGGGTCGGGGCCCGTGGACCACTGCGCGGCGATCTCCGGGTCGGTGGCCGCGGCTGCCGCGATCATCGGAATGATCGGGGCGACCCGGCCGAGGATCTCGCCCACACCCCGTACGTGCACCCGCAGTTGACCGGCGGCCGTCGGCTCGGCGCACGCGGTGCGGAACCACTCGCGGTCCATGGTGGCGACCGGCTCCGCGTCCCCGGCGATGGAGGTGTCCACCACGTCCTTGAACAGCGCGCGCTTGGTGCCGAACGCGAAGTAGACGGTCTGGACGGCCACGCCCGCGCGGTCCGCGACCTCCTGAAGGCTCGTCGCCCCGTACCCCTGCGCGACGAACAACTCCCGCGCCGCCGCTACGACCTTCTCGCGCGTGCGCCGCGAGCGCTCGGCCCGCTTGTCGGGCCGTCGCCTGCCTGATCGCTCGCCGGACTCCCCGTCGGACCGCTGGTCCAACCGCTCGGAGTGCTCGCCGGATTGCTCGTCGGATCTCTTGACCGCAGCCATGCCTGGATTCTATCTCTGGAGTTGGCCACTAGAGTTCGACTCTAGAATCTTGGAGGGCAACGATGATGAGTGAGACTCGGACAGCCGCGGAACTCGACCAAGAGGCGGCCGTACGCCGTCTGATGGAGGACTACTACCGAGAGGGCAAGCCGCCCTGGGACACCGATGTCACGCCGCCCGAGCTGGTGGCCCTGGTGGAGGGCCCCGACGCACTGACGCCCGGTCGCGCCCTCGAACTCGGCTGCGGCACCGGCACCAACGCCGTGTACCTGGCCCGGCACGGCTGGCGGGTGGCGGCCGTCGATCTGGTCGACCGCGCGGTGCGCCAGGCCCGGGAGAAGGCCGACGCGGCGGGCGTGGACGTCACGGTGCTCTGCGCCGACGTCACCCGGCTCGACGAAGCGGGCGTCCCCGGCCCGTACGACCTGTTCTTCGACCTGAGTTGCTACTGCGGTATCCCGGCGCACCGCCGAGACGGCTACGTCACCGGCCTCACGCACCGCGCCGCCCCCGGCGCACGGCTGCTGATGTTCGGGTACGCACCCGAAGCGTTCGGCGACCCGATCTCCGGCGTCACCGCGGACGAACTCCGCGCCAGGTTCACCGGGTGGCGACTGATCGATGTGACGCCCGGTACGAACGAGGTTCCGACCGCTTGGTTCACACTGCGCCGCGACGGCGCCGCGGCGATGTGAGAGGGGAGGAAATACGCCCGCGATACGAGGCATACGCCACACCATGGAGCCGTGGGAAGGACCGTGGGGCTGGTGTGGGGCGCGCTGGTGGCGCAAGATCTGACATCGAAGGAACACACGTGTCCTTCCCAGGGGTGAGCGCCGGGCGCATCCCCTTCCACGAAGCCCCTGGGGCGTCCCGACCGGAACCGGGGCGCCCCAGGTCCCGGCCCCCGTACCCCCGACCGGGACGCGGCCCACACTTCGGCGAACGCCGAAACGATCCGCGCCTAGCGTGCCCGTATGACCGAAACGCAGTACGCAACCGGAACCCCGCACCGCAGCACGACCGAGCAGGAAGCCCTCGCCGCGGGCGTCGTCGCCATGGTGGAGCACGTCCTCGCTCTCGCGGCCACCTGGACCGCATGGGACGGCCACCCCCGCCACACCGACGACCGCGTCTACACCCCGCACAAGGCGATCCGCCGAGTCGCCGACCACATGGTGGACCATTTCGCCGAATTCGAGGCCAGGCTGGCGGGCGAGGAGCCGCTGCCCGACCACTGGCACGCGTCGGCCTGCACCACACCGGCCGACCTCGCGCGCTTCACACAGGAGGACCTGGACGAGGCACGCAGCAGGCTGACCCGGCTGGCACTGATCTGGTCCGTCCGGCTCCGCTCGCTCTCCGACTGGCAACTCGACCACTCACCGGGCGAGGGCTGGACCTTCCGCCAACTGGCCCAGCATGTACAGGAGTCGGCGTACTACGCGGACGCGATCGGCGACCTGTCATGACCGCCTTCGCCGACCTTCACCAGGCAGGCGCGCCCCTGTTGCTGCCGAACGCCTGGGACCAGGCCTCCGCGTTGTCCCTCGCCGCCCGTGGCTTCCCGGCCATCGGCACCACCAGCCTCGGTGTCGCGGCCTCCGCCGGACTGCCCGACGGCGCCGCCGCCACCCGCGACCTCACTCTCCGCCTCGCAGAAGCCCTCGGCACACGGCCCTTCCTGCTCTCCGTCGACGCGGAGGCCGGGTTCAGCGACGACCCGGACGAAGTGGCGGAGTTCGCCCGGCGGTTGTGGGCGGCGGGGGCCTGTGGCATCAACCTGGAGGACGGGCTCGGGTCCTCCGACGTGCTCGCCGCGAAGATCGCCGCAGTCAAGTCCGTGGTGCCCGGCCTGTTCGTCAACGCGCGCACGGACACCCACTGGCTGGGAGACGGCGACATGGCGGACACGCTGCGCCGACTCGACCGCTACCAACAGGCAGGCGCAGACGGCGTGTTCGTACCCGGTCTGACCGAAGCCGAGGAGATCGCCACCCTGGTGAAGCGGCTAGACGCGCCCCTCAACATCCTCTGCTCCCCGGCCGCTCCCACCGTCCCGCACCTCGCCGACCTCGGCGTCCGCCGGATCAGCGTCGGCTCGCTGCTGTACCGGCGGGCACTGGGCGCGGCCGTGGACGCGATGGCCGCCATCGCGGACGGGCGCACTCCGCAGGGCACCGTTCCCTCGTACGCGGACGTCCAGGCGCTCAGCATGCACGTGACCGGGCGCGCCGGCGGAGTGCCGACGCGCCCGGCGGGTTACCAGCAGTAGGCCGGTACGGCCGGTGGTGACGTCAGGTGGCGTCGCAGCCGATCGAGCCGATCGGATAGTCGTTGCCCGTGGAGGTGGCGGTGAACCCGAAGGTGACACTGCCGTCGGCCGGCACGCCCCCGTTGTACGCGGTGTTCTTGACCTTGACCGTGTCACCGCTCGTGGACAGGGAACCGTTCCAGATGTTGTCGATCTGCGTCCCGGTACCGGGCTTCCAGCTCACGGTCCAGCCGTTCAGCGGTGCCGTGCCGTGGTTCATCACCTGCACGGAGCCCTGGAAGCCGCCGCTCCAGGAGCTGTCCACGGTGTACGCGGCCATGCAGGTGCCGGTGGACGGGTCGGTCGGAGTGGGGGTGGGCGTGGGGGTCGGGGTGGGCGTCGAGGAGTCGGAGCCCCGGATGCCCGTCACCTCGCCGTGGCCGCCGTCGAACGCGATGTCCGAGCAGGAGAAGAAGTTCTCCTGGCTGTCGGAGCGCACCCACTGGATGAAGACCAGCGCGTTGCCCGAACGGCCCGAGGGAAGGTTCAGGTTCCAGTAGTAGTGGCCGCCGTCGGTGCCCGGCGAGCCCGACTGGGACGGGTTGGTGACCGTCTGGATCAAGTCCAGGTCGGCCCAGCGCAGTTGCGAGGTGGGTGACCAGCCCTGCTTGGTCACATAGACACGGAAGTCACCCGGGTGAGCGGCCCAGTTGCTGTACTGGACCTGCATCGAGGCACCGGAGGTCAGGTGCGTCCGGGGCCAGTCGCTGCGCGCGGCGTTGTAGGCGGAGAAGTCGTACGGCGACTTGTTGCCCGCGCTGCACAGGGTGCCGTCCGGCACGTAACCCGAGCCCCGGCCACCCGCGTTGGAGTCGAGCACGGCGAACCAGTTGTACAGAGGCGTGGTGCCGCTCTGGGCCACCGCGGCCTTGCAGGCGGGGTTCGTGGGGTCGAGGCCGCCGCTCGGGGTGCGGGCGTCCTGGTAACACAGGTAGGTACGCGAACCGGGCATCATCGCCACGCCGTGCGCTTCGGCGCGTCCCTGACCGAGGAACGTCAGGCCCAGTGCCGCGAGGAGGGTGGCGAACGCCGCCGCCACCGACAGAAGTCTGTTGCGTCGAGCCACGATCGTCCTGCCTTCCTTATGGGGGTTGGATGGTCCGTATGAGGTCTCAAGCCTTGGTGCAGGCGGTGCCGTTGAGGGTGAAGTCGCTCGGTGCGGCGAAGGTGCCGCTGTAACTGCCCTGGAAGCCGAACGACTGGCTGCCGCCCGCCGCTATCTGCGCGTTGTGCGACTGAGCGGTCGCGGTGACGGCACCGGAGGCCGGGGACACCGTGGCGTTCCAGGAGTTGGTGACGCGCTGCCCGGAGGGCAGGGTGAAGGCGAGCTTCCAGTTGTCCACGGGGGTCGAACCGGTGTTGCGGATGGTGACGTCGGCGGTGAACCCGTCCGTCCAGACGCTCGTCCCGTACGTCACCTGGCAGGAGCTCTGGCCGGGGGGAGTGGTGCCGCCGCCGCTACCGGTGTTGACCGTCGAGGAGAACGACGTCACGGCGAGCCCCGCACCGTTCTGCCACGGCTCGAAGCCTGCCTGAACACTCGTCAGATACCAGTCGGCGGATGCCATTTGGCGCGAGATCGCCTGCTGGACGAAGTCCATCACGTCGAAGTTCCAGCTGGTGATCGCCGACGGGGCGACGAAGGACAGCACGTTGTTGGAGCCGTTGTTGCCGGACCACACCTGCCAGGTACGGCCGCCGACCGTGGCCGTACCGCTCTGCGAGCCCACCGGCTGGATCGAGCCGACCTTGTTGAACCAGACCATGATCTCGGTCTGGTTCACGCCGTCCTTGCGTGCCGTCGGGTCCAGCCAGATGTCGTAGGCGGCGTCGTAGACCGCGTCGTTGACGTAGCTGTACGAGATGCTGGTGGGGGCGCTGGAGATGGTGTTGAGCCGCGCCGGAAGCGCGGTACCCGGCGAACAGTTGGTGTAGTGGCAGCCGTTGTAGACGGACGGGTACGACTTCGGGGCGCCGTTCGTCGGCACCGATCCGTCGGCCTGACTGATCCGGAAGCCGGAGTCCGTCACGGTGATGCACTGGGTGGCGTCCGTACCCCAGCGGTTGTTCTGGACGACATAGCGGCCCTGGATCGTGGTCGATCCGAAGGTGTCGCAGATCTGGGTGTCGGCGTGGGCCGCCGGAGCGGTCGACAGAACGGCGGCGACCAGGGCGAACACGGTGAGGAGCGCGCCCAGTAAGCCGCGCGTCGTATCGAGCCGGTGGGGCAGCAATCGCATGGGAGGCCTCTTCGGGGGACGAGGTCGGAGGGAGGAGTGCTCCCCGCTTGCGCATCTATGGGAGCGCTCCCATCATTGGAAGGGAACTATAGGAGTAGGTCATGTTCATGACAACACCTCGCGCACGTCCGAACCTCCTTGGGTGCGCGGGGTGTTGAGCGGGGTGGTGGAGGTGGTGGGGACGCAGGGGTGGGGCTACCGGTCTCCGCGCCCCCGAAGTGCCTCCATGAGCCGTACCCCGAACTCCCGTGGATACTCAAGCGCCCCGACGTGCCCGCCCGGGAACTCGGTGAAGCGGCTGCCGGTCAGCTCGGCCGTGACGGAGGCGGTGCGGTGGAGGAGTCCGCCGCGCGAGTCGACGCCCGCGGCGAGGGTGAGCGGGGCGGCCTTGAGGGCCGAGAGATCCGGCTTGTGCGAGCTGAAGGGGCGGAGGACACGGCTGAGGAAGACAGCCATGGGTGTGGCCAACTCCTCTTGCTCGGACGGAGGTTGACCCTCGACGGGTGCCGACGGTTCCTTCTCCTCCAGCCCGGCGGCCATCCGCGCCCCGGCCGCCTGAAGGCCCGCCCTGCGATACGTGTCGCACACGTCGGCGAACATCGCGTGCTGCCGCGCCGCGTCCGGCAGTACCTCCACGACCGGCGGCTCGTGCGCGACCACGTGCCGCAGTCGCTCGGGGTGGCGGGCGAGCAGGTCCAGCGCCGCGATCCCACCCGAACTGGCCCCGAAGACGTACGCCGACTCGCCGTCCGGCAGCACCTCTTGGAGCACGCGCCACGCACCCTCGCTCCACATCTCGACTCGCTGCTCCTCGACGGGCAGACCGAGACGTCCATGGGCGAGCCCGAGCGGGTCGTAGGTGACGACGGTGAAGTGAGTGGTGAGAGGATCCGTCATCGCGTCGAGGCCACCGGGGTGGCCCGCACCGCCGGGGAGGACCAGCAGGACCGGGCCGTCGCCGCGTACGTCGTAGTGGAGGTGGGTCATGACGGGCTCTTCTCCTTGCGCTGAGCTTCGCGCCGCTCTTCGCGGGGCCAGTGTTCCAGTGCCGTGTGCAGGGCGTCGACGGCCTTGTCCCACGAGGCCCGTACATCGCGTGACGCGTTGAAGCCCCCGGCGGCTTCGAGGGCGCAGTAGCCGTGGAAGGTGCTGCGCAACAGGCGTACGGCGTCGGTGAGATCGGGCTCTTCGAGGCCGTAGGCGCGCAGCATGCCGTAGGTGATCTCGGCGGTGCGGCGCATCGCGCGGGAGTCGGCCGCGAGGGGCTGGTCGAGCCGGATCTGGGTGGCCGCGTACCGTCCCGGGTGCTTCAGCGCGTACGTACGGTAGGCGCCGGCGAAGGCGGCCAGCGCGTCCCTGCCCGCGCATCCGGCGACGGCCGCCGCGATGTGGTCGATCATCTCCTCGCCCGCCAGCAGGGCGAGTCGGGTGCGCAGGTCCTGCACGTTCTTGATGTGCGAGTACAGGCTGGCGTCCTTCACGCCGAAGTGGCGGGCGAGGGCGGAGACGGTGACGTTCTCGAAACCGACCTCGTCGGCGAGGTCGGCCGCTGCCGCGACGACCCGCTCGACGGTGAGCCCGGCACGGGCCATGCGCGTCTCCTTACCTAGAGGTCCTAGGTAATACTCTAGCCCGCCTAAGTGGCGCCGTGAAGAGGCGAGTTGAGCGAGGGGGCGCGGCCGGGCGCTTGGCCTACGCCTCGGCGGCGACCCGGTCGACCCAGTCCAGCATCAGCGCGTCGAACAGCTCGACCTGCTCGATCTGGAGGTTGTGTCCGGCCATGTCCAGCGTCGCGAAGCTCGCCCGCGGGTAGTGCGGCAGCAGTTCGAACTGGTCGAGGTAGCCGACGCTGGAGTCCTGCCGCCCGGTCACGATCAGGGTCGGCCGCTGGAACGGCTCGCCGTCTTCCGGGCCCTCGGTGAGCTGCCAACGCTGCCGGATACGGGCCATCGCCTCCGTGTCGGCCGCGTCGAGGCCGGACAGGATCTCTTCACGGAACCGCCGCGCCGTATCCGAGGTCTGTACCACCGTGACCTCGTCGAACTCCTCGGCGACCTGCGGGTCCAGCGAGTCGAGCAGACCGGGTTCGCTGCGCAGCACCTGGTGGGCGGGGACCCTGCGCTCGGGTGGCTCGACCGCGTCGGCGAGCGGGCAGATCAGCGCCAGCCCGAGGACCTGCTCGGCCCGGGACCTGGCGAGCGCGCGGGCGAGATAGCCGCCGTAGGACTCGCCGACGAGCAGGAAGGGCTCGCCGCCTATGGTGCGGTCGACGAACTCCTCCACCGCCCGCAGCATGTCGTCCGAACTCGCCATGGACGGCGGGGCGGGCGACTTGCCCATCGCGGGGAGATCCGGATACAGCCGCCGGTACCCCTCTCGTCGCGCGAAGACCGGTTCCATGCAGCCGAGCATCAGGCGATGGTCGGGCGTCCAGCCGTGCAGAGCCAGGACGGGGCGACCGGCTCCCTTCTCGACGAAGTGCAGGGTCATGGAGGCGTTGTCGGACATGGCGGATCCTTGTCGGTCGGACGTATGGCCTGGCCCGAGCATCCTGCCACCCGGGTCTGACATCGACGGGACGAGAGGGGGAGGGGCGTGGACCGCCGGGCAGACGGGAATTTGACGACAGGTCCTAGCGGCTCATCGTGATCTCCTGGCCGATACGCGACAGCTTCGCGGGGTTGCGTACGGCGTAGAGCCCGGTGATGAGGCCGCCGTCGATACGCATCGTCAGGACGGTGTCGGTCTCTCCGTCCACCTTGATGATCAGCGCGGGGTGTCCGTTGACCTGGATCGGCCGCAGCGACGCCAGGCCGGCGAGTCGGCTCAGTCCATGGGTCACCCGGTCGGCGCCGACGATGGGTGCGAGGGCGGCCCGTACGACTCCGCCGCCGTCGGTGAGCAGGACGACGTCCGGTGCGAGGATGTCGAGCAGCCGCCTCATGTCGCCTGTCGCGACCGCCTGTTGGAAGGCGGCGAGCGCGTCGCGCGCCTCGGCCGGGGGAACGACTTCACGCGGGCGGCGCGCGGCCACGTGAGTACGCGCGCGGTGGGCGATCTGGCGGACCGCGACCGGTGTCTTGTCGACGGCCTCCGCGATCTCGTCGTAGCCGAACCGGAAGACCTCGCGGAGCACGAACACCGCGCGCTCGGTGGGCGCGAGCGTCTCCAGGACCAGCATCATCGCCATCGAGACGCTGTCCGCCAGCTCGACGTCCTCGGCCACGTCGGGCGCGGTCAGCAGTGGCTCGGGCAGCCAGGGGCCGACGTAGGACTCCTTGCGCCGACGCAGCGTACGCAGCCGGATCAGGGCTTCCCGTGTGGTGATCCGGACCAGGAAGGCGCGCCGGTCCCGCACCGTGTCGAGATCGACGCCCACCCAGCGCAGCCAGGTCTCCTGCAGCACGTCCTCCGCGTCGGCCGCCGAGCCGAGCATCTCGTAGGCGACGGTGAACAGGAGGTTGCGGTAGGCGACGAAGGTCCGGGTGGCCGAGTCCATGCGGCGGTCGGAAGCAGGGCGTTCATCAGTGAAGGTTCCGGTATCGGGATCGGTATCGCTGTGGATGGCTCGCTCGCCGCGTTGATTCATCATGGCTCCTACCCGTCCGCTCGCGACCATGTCACGCACGAGATGCCGGACCCGGCCGTGGTGTGACACCTGAAGCGGGTGGCCTACGTCACACAACGGTGCTGTCACAGCGACCTGTCGACCGGCATCTCTGGGTCGTCACGCTGCCGGGCGAACGAGCCGCACGGCAGCCCGTCACACGAGTGAGGACGAGCCATGGAACCCCGTATCAACCTGATGACCAACCCGATCGGTGCCAGAATCGGCAAGCGGTTCTACAACGTCAACCTGGCGATTCAGGAGGCGGACCTGCCCAAGTCGGTGCAGGAGTTGGTGGCGCTGCGCGCCAGCCAGATCAACGGCTGCGGCTGGTGCGTCGACGCCCACACCAAGGAGGCCGCGGCGCAGGGAGAGACCGCGGTCCGGATCAACCTGGTCGCCGTCTGGCGCGAGTCGACGGTGTTCACCGAGGCCGAACGCGCCGCGCTGGCGCTTGCGGAGGAGGGAACTCGGCTCGCCGACCACCATCAGGGTGTGTCCGACGAGACCTGGTCCGAGCTGTGCAAGCACTACGACGAGGACCAGATCGCGGCACTGGTCTCCCTGGTTGCCATGATCAACGCGGCCAACCGACTCTCCGTGATCACACACACGCGAGGCGGGTCGTACACCCCGGGCAAGTTCGCCACCCTCGCGGACTGACCGAGCGGAACCGCGGCCCGGCCCAGGGCTCCGGCCTCGGGCCAGGCCGCGGTCGGCGTACCGTATGGGCGTCTTGACGTTCGTCGGTCGGGCGACACGGGGGTACGGGGGAGTGGCTGGTGGGGGAGAAGCGGGCTGGTGGGCGGGTACGGGACTTCCGGATCTTCTGGGGTGCGCTGACGCTCTCCGTCCTCGGTGACTCCTTCGCCCTGATCGCGCTGCCGCTGCTGGTGCTGGAGGCGACCGGGTCCGTCGCGCGCATGGGGCTGCTGACGGCGGTCGGTGGCGCGGCGATGGTGCTGTCCGGGGTCTTCGCCGGGGTGGTGGTGGACCGGGTGGATCGCAGGAAGCTGCTCATCGCCTGCGATCTGGTGCGGATGGTTCTCTACGGGCTCGTGCCGCTGGTGTGGCTCGCCGGGCCGCGGATCTGGCTGCTGTACACCGTGCTGCCGCTGTGCGAGGCGGTCGGCATGGTGTTCTCCGTCGCGTATGTGACCGTCGTCCGCGGCCTGGTCGACGCCGACCGGATCACCGAGGCCAACGGCCGGTTGAACGCGAGCGCCGCGGCGGCGGGGGTGGTCGGCCCGCTCGGCGCGGGTGTCGTGGCGGCCTGGGCGGGTCCGGCGGCGGCGGTCGCGGTGGACGCGGCGAGCTTCGGTGTCTCGGCGGTGTGTCTGAGCCTCGTACGGTTCCGGCGGGGCGTGTCGCCCGAACCGGCCGCGGATCGGCAGGGGTTGTGGCGGGATCTGCTCGCCGGGGCGTCGTTCCTGCGGCGCCATCCGATCCTGCGTGTCCTGACGCTGCTGCTGTGCCTGTTCAGCTTCCTTGAGCTGGGCCTGAACGACCTGATCATCTACCACCTCAAGCACGACCTCGGGCAGGGCGACGGCACGGTCGGCAGCGTCCTCGCGATCGGCGCGCTGGGCACGATCGCCGGGGCCCTGCTGGTGGCCCGGATACGCCGTGGCCTCGGCTTCGGACCCACCTGGATCGGCGCGGTGACCGTCAGTGGCTGTGCGCTGGGCGGCATCGGGCTGGCCGGTGGGGTACCGTCCGTCGCCCTGCTGACCGCGGCGTTCCTGGGCAGCGTCAGCATCGCGGGAACGTGCTCGATGTCCCTGCGCCAGGAGGTGACCCCGGAGCATCTGCTCGGCCGGGTCACCTCCGCGTTCTGGACCATCCACTATGCGGCGGCCCCCATCGGCGCGGCCGTGGTCACGTGGGCGGCACAGCACCACGGCACAGCGGCGGTGGGTGCGGTCTGCGGCACGGCGTGCGTGGGCATAGCGGCACTGGCCCTGTTCACCCCGGTACGAACACGCCGCCCGGAGGCCGCGCCCGAGGGGGCGTGAGTGAGTGCCGGGGAGCGGGTCAGTCCCTCGTGCTCCGGGTGATGCGGTAGAGCACGTTCGGACGCAACGGCCCGTCGGGCGCGGTGAGATCGGGTCACTTCGGTCCATCGACCGCCGAGAAGACGAAGGAGAACTCCCTGGGTTCGGCTCGCAGGAAGTACCGCGGCAGCGGGCCCGGACCGCACGACTGGGAACCGATGCCGTGCTGACCGTGGTCGAGGTTGAGCCACACCGTGTCGCCGGGCGTGAGGTCGGTGAGGTGCCTGGCGGCGTCCAGTTGCTCGTTCGTCCAACGGCGTGCGCTGAACCAGAACTCCGGGTCGCCGTCGATCCTCAGGCCGCCGATCTCCGCCCAACGGACGTCGGCACGGGCGCCGTTCTCCTGCGGGCGGACGTACGGGGTCTGGAGATCTTCCACGGTCGCGCTCCAACGCCCCAGTAGCGACGCTGACTTGGTGTCCGGGTACGCCTCACCAGGGCCGCCGCCGAACCAGCGCACCCGGTCCGCCGTACCCGGAAGCCCCAGCCTGATCCCGAGTCGCGGCAGCGGGACCGTCCAGTCGCCCTCGGGTGCGACGGAGACCCTCAGCTTCAGTCGGGTGCCGTCCGAGGTCCAGCGGTAGATCGCGGCCAAGCCCAACTCGCCGGCCGCGGGCGCCACTCGGGTTCGTACGGTCAGTGCGTCGCCGCCCGGCTCGACCGCGTCCAGGCGGTGCCGCATACGGTGCAGGCCCAGCTTGCGCCACAGCAGGCCGTAGCGGGGGTCGGACTGCCACGGCGCGCCCATGTCGTTGTCCGTCGGCGCCCGCCACACGTCCAGGCGGAGCCCGGTCACCTCGACTTGGCCGACGCTCCTGAGCGCGCCCGTACGCGCGTCGAAGGAGGCCGGGCCGAGACTGATCCGGTCATCGACGGACACGGGGGTCGCGGTCGGGGTGACCCGCGCGGGTGGCCGCGTGGAGAGGGGGAACTGGGCCCAGGCGACCGGGTGTTCCCGAGGCGCCCACGCCGTGTCGGCTGCCAGTGCCGCCCGAACCGTCCACTGCGTCTCACCACCGCGCCTGTCCGGCGGCGGCTGTGGCAGCTTCACCACCGCCGACTCTCCTGGCGACAGGGCCGGGACCGCCAGTGGGCCCGACTCTACCGTCTCGCCGTCGACTTGGCAGGACCAGGAGAACGCCAGCGCCGACAGGTCCGCGAAGTCGTACAGGTTGCGGATCCGTACGGCCCCGTCCGCCCCCTCGTCCTCGATACGGACCGGCTCGATCACCTTCTTGTACTCGACCAGTCCCGGCGACGGCGTCCGGTCGGGGAACAGCAGTCCGTCGCAGACGAAGTTCCCGTCGTGCAACTCCTCGCCGAAGTCGCCACCGTAGGCGAAGCCGAGGCGTTCGTCCCGGATGCCGTGGTCGATCCACTCCCAGACGAAGCCGCCCTGGATCCGGTCGTACGTCTCGAAGAGCCGCTGGTAGTCGGCGATGCCACCGGGGCCGTTGCCCATCGCGTGGCCGTACTCGCAGAGGATGAAGGGGAGTCGGCGGCGTCTGAGGGGGCCGCCGTCCAGGCCTCGGCCGATTCGCTCGACCTCCTCGTGGCACGCGTACATCCGTGAATACACGTCCGTGTCACGGCAGTTGATGTCTCGCTCGTAGTGCACGAGCCGCGACGTGTCCCGGCCGTGGATCCACTCGGCCATCGCCGTCAGGCCCCGCCCGGTGCCCGCCTCGTTGCCGAGGGACCACAGGACCACCGACGGGTGGTTCTTGTCCCGTTCGACCATGCGGGCGGCACGGTCCAGGAGCGCCGGGGTCCAGCGGTCGTCGTCGACCGGGTTGTCCCGCCAGGCCTGTTCGATGAAGCCATGGGTCTCCAGGTCGCACTCGTCGATGACCCACAGCCCCAACTCGTCGCACAGGTCGAGGAAGGCCGGATGCGGCGGATAGTGCGAGGTGCGCACGGCGTTGATGTTGTGCCGCTTCATCAGCAGCACGTCCGCCCGCATGGTCTCCGGATCGAGCGCGCGCCCGTTCTCCGGATGCCATTCATGGCGGTTGACGCCCTTGAAGAGGATCGGCCTCCCGTTCACCGTGATCCGGCCGTCCGTCAGGGCGACCGTACGGAAGCCGATCCTGAGCGGTACGCGTTCGCCCTCGGTGGTCAGCACACCGTCGTACAGCGTCGGGGTCTCCGCGGTCCACGGTTCGACGGGCACGGTCACCAGTTCGCCGGTGGCGACCTCGATACCGAGCGCGGGGACGGTGACCCGGCCCGGAACGTCCGAGTCGACCTTCAGCGTGCCCTCGCCCCGGACATGGTCGTACGAGGCGTGCACGAAGAAGTCGAGGACACCGCCGGCGGGGCGGTGCAGCAAGGTGACGTCCCGGAAGATGCCCGGCAGCCACCACTGGTCCTGGTCCTCCAGATAGGACCCGGCCGACCACTGGTGGACCCGGACCGCGAGCACGTTGCCGGTCGGCTGGAGCAACTGCCCGACCGCGAACTCGTGCGGCAGCCGCGAGCCCTGGAACGTACCGAGGTCCGTGCCGTTCAGCCAGACGCGGGCGCAGGACTCGACACCGTCGAAGCGGAGAACGGCCCCGCCGTCCGAGGGCCAGCTCTCCGGCAGGTCGAAGACGCGCAGATGGTCACCGGTCGGGTTCTCGGTCGGCACCCGCGGCGGGTCGACCGGGAAGGGATAGAGGTGGTTGGTGTAGATGGGGGCGCCATGGCCCTGGAGCACCCAGTGGCCGGGGACCGCGACCTCCGCCCAGGCACCCGCGTCGAAGCCGGGCTCGGCGAACGCGTCGTCCTCGGCGTCGGCGGTGGCGGACAGCCGGAAGCGCCATCTGCCGTTCAGCGAGAGGGACGCCGCGTCCGAGGACGCGTACCAGGCACGCGGCGGCAGGAACCCACTGCCCGGTGCGACATCCTCGATGTAGTCGGTGGTGGTACGGATGCGGAGGGACATCGGCATCGGTCTCCTGGACGAGATCGGCGTGTCGCTGATATCTGAGCCAGGGACCATCCTGCACGCAGTCCCCGGGACTGCGCCCCACCTTGCGCGCAACAGCTCGCGAACCGGTCCGCCCCGGTCGTACGTGAACACCGGGCGACAACCGGCAGGAAGGCTCGATAGCGTCGCGATCATGACACAGTCGCCGTATCCCTCCACCCTTCCGCAGACCGAACTCACCCGGCACCGCCGCCTGCGCGAGCAGGGCAGTGACCGCCGGGCCGATCTCGACGCCATCCTCGACGCGGGGTTCGTCTGTCACCTCGGGGTGATCGTCGAAGGGCGGCCCCTGGTCGTGCCCACGGTGTACGGACGGGACGAGCGCGTGCTGTACCTGCACGGCTCGGTGGCCAGCCGGAGCATGGCGGGCGGCACCCCCGTATGCGTCACCGTCACCCATGTCGACGGACTCGTCCTCGCGCGCTCGGTGTTCGAGCACGGCGTGAACTACCGCAGCGCGGTCATCCACGGCACCGCCCGCAAGGTCACCGACCCGGACGAGAAGCTGGAGGGGCTGCGCCGGCTCACCGAGCACGCGACACCGGGGCAGTGGACCTACGCCCGGCAGCCGGGCCGCAAGGAGTTGGCCGCCACCACCCTGCTCGCCCTCTCCCTCGAAGAAGCATCGGTCAAGATCCGTACGGGCGCCCCCGACGACGGCGACGGACCCGACGCCGACCTGGGCATCTGGGCCGGAACCCTGCCGCTCACCGCCACCTGGGGCGCCCCCGAGCCCGACCCGCTGCTGCCGCCGGACATCCCCGTACCAGCCCACCTCGCGCGACGCGAAGGGACCCGGCACGGCTGACGCGCGGGCCGGGGCATACCGTGAGGAGTCGAATGCCCGAGCCGGGAGGAGATATGGATGGGTAGCCGCACCGCACTGGTCGAGGATCTGATGGAGCGATTCCCGCACGTACCGCGGGAAGCCGTCTTCAAGGAGGACCTGCTGCGCGGAGGCGTGGCCTTCGACGCCTCCGCCCTCAGCGACAACGAGAGCGGCGAGGTCAAGCCGAAGTCGTACTTCATCTTCTCCTTCGACCACGGCACCCTGCCCGAACTGGGCGAGGCGGCACTGCGGCGCCCGCCCGAGGAGATCATCCTCACGGGCGGCCCGTACGACCTGCGCCGTACCGTCGTCTCGGTACGCGTCAACCCGGCCTCGCCCTACCGGGTGGCCGCCGACGAGGAGGGGCTGCTCGGCCTCTACCTCGACGGCAAGCGGATCGCCGACGTCGGCGTCCCGCCCATGCCCGAGTACTACCGCCACACCCTCTCCAACGGGAAGTCCGTGATGGAGGTGGCCCCGACGATCCAGTGGGGCTATCTGATCTACCTCACCGTCTTCCGTGTCTGCCAGTACTTCGGCGCCAAGGAGGAGTGCCAGTACTGCGACATCAACCACAACTGGCGCCAGCACAAGGCGGCCGGGCGGCCCTACACCGGGGTGAAGGACGTCGAGGAGATCCTCGAGGCGCTGGAGATCATCGACCGGTACGACACCCAGAAGGCCTCCACCGCCTACACGCTCACCGGCGGCGCCATCACCTCGAAGGTCGCGGGCCGCGACGAGGCCGACTTCTACGGGCACTACGCCAAGGCCATCGAGGAGCGCTTCCCCGGACGCTGGATCGGCAAGGTCGTCGCACAGGCCCTGCCGAAGGACGACGTACAGCGGTTCAAGGACTACGGGGTGCAGATCTACCACCCCAACTTCGAGGTGTGGGACCGGCGGCTGTTCGAGCTGTACTGCCCCGGCAAGGAGCGCTACGTCGGCCGCGACGAGTGGCACCGGCGCATCCTGGACTCGGCGGACATCTTCGGCGCGCGCAATGTGATCCCCAACTTCGTGGCGGGCGTGGAGATGGCCGAGCCCTTCGGCTTCACCACGGTCGACGAGGCGATCGCCTCGACCACCGAGGGGCTGCGCTTCTTCATGTCGAACGGCATCACGCCCCGCTTCACCACCTGGTGCCCGGAGCCGACGACCCCGCTCGGCAAGGCCAACCCGCAGGGTGCGCCGCTGGAGTACCACATCCGTCTGCTGGAGGCCTATCGCGCCACGATGGACGACTTCGGTCTCTCCTCGCCTCCCGGCTACGGCCCGCCCGGACCGGGCCGCGCGGTGTTCTCCGTCAGCTCGTTCATGGACAGCCTTCCCGCGCGGGAAGCTTCTGACGAAGCCGATGGCGCCGAGGAGCCGTCGCGCGCGTAACGCCCTGACCGGGGTGGGGTGTTGAGGGCCGTCGATACGACGGCCCCCGACGCCCCGCCCCGGTGGGAGTACGAACCCCCGGTCAGTTCCAGAGTCCGCGACCGAGGGGAACGCGGGGGACCGGACGCCGACTCCCGAAATACGCTGGCGGGCGGTCGAGCGGGCGGGTTAGGGTGGCGGTCGTACGCCGGGGTCGGATCGTGGCCGCCGGTACGCGCCGGTGATCGCCGGCAACTACAGGGGATGAAGGGGGTGTTGACCGATGACTGTTCTTGCGACGGGCGCTGCCCGCCTCCAGGAGTTCATCTCGTCCACCTCCGTGGCCATCGGCTGACACCCATCCACAGGCGCGCCTCTGCGCGCCCGCCGGGGCCACCCTTGTGAAGGGTCTCCCTTGACTTCCATCTCCATGCAGTCCGCTTCTTCCGCGCTCGCCCCGTACGGCTGGGACGACGCATGGGCGGAGGCCTTCGCCCCGTACGACGCCGAAGGGCTGATCGCCGGGCGGGTCGTCCGCGTCGACCGCGGCCGGTGCGACGTGGTCACCGCCGACGGGGTGATGTACGCCGACACCGCCTTCGTCACCCCCCACGACCCGCTGCGGGTCGTGTGCACCGGCGACTGGGTCGCCGTCGAACCCGCGGGCAACCCCCGCTATGTACGGGCGTATCTGCCGCGCCGTACGGCCTTCGTGCGCTCCGCCTCCTCCAAGCGGTCCGAGGGGCAGATCCTCGCGGCCAACGTCGATCACGCGGTCGTCGCCGTGTCGCTCGCCGCGGAGCTGGACCTCGCCCGGATCGAACGCTTCCTCGCGCTGGCCTGGGAGTCCGGGGCGCAGCCGGTCGTGGTGCTCACCAAGGCCGACCTGGTGCCGGACGCGACGACCCTCTCGTACCTCGTCCAGGACGTCGAGACGACCGCGCCCGGCGTGCCGGTCCTGCCGGTCAGTTCGCAGCGGGGAGAGGGGCTCGACGCCCTCGCCGCGCTGGTGTCCGGCGGTACGTCCGTCCTGCTCGGGCAGTCCGGCGCGGGCAAGTCGACCCTGGCCAACGTGCTGCTCGGCGAGGACGTGATGACCGTCCAGGCCACGCGGGACGCGGACGGCAAGGGGCGCCACACCACGACCACCCGCAATCTGCTCGCCCTGCCCGGCGGCGGCGTCCTCATCGACACACCCGGCCTGCGCGGGGTCGGGCTCTGGGACGCCGAGACCGGTGTCGGCCAGGTGTTCTCCGAGATCCGTGACCTGGCGGAGGGCTGCCGCTTCGACGACTGCGCCCATGACAGCGAGCCCGGCTGTGCGGTGCGCGCGGCGGTCGAGGACGGGGAACTGCCCGAGCGGCGGCTGGAGAGCTACCGGAAGCTGCTCCGGGAGAACCAGTGGATCGTCGCCAAGACGGACGCCCGTGTCCGGGCGGAGCGGCGGCGCGAGTGGAAGCGGAAGGGTGCCGAGGGGAGGGCCGCGATGGAGGCGAAGCGCGGACGGCGGTAGTAAGACCGGTCTCTGGGTGGGGAGTCGGCCCGTCCGGCTCCCCACCGGCGCCTCAGGCGGTCGGCCCCGCCAGACGTGCGTGCAGTTCGTCGAGGTCGGCCACGAACCACGTCTGACGCCCGCGGTTGCACTCCCGTACGAAGTCACGCAGCGCCGAACTGGCCTCCGTATGACGGGAGATGTCACCGACCACCGCCAAGCCCATGCGGTACTGGACGAACTTCTGCACGATGTCTCCGGCGACGCGGGTACGGAGCTGGAAGAACATCTCGTCGAACCGGTCGGCGGGGACGGCCACCCACGCGGCGCCCTGGTAACCGGCGTTGCCGATGAGATCCGTGGCATCGCGCTCACCGCAGATGGGCTCGCCCTCGGCAGCGCATATCAGGACGGGGATGTCGTGGATCTTCTCCAGGGTGCTCATGCCGGGCAAGGCTAGTTCGGCTGGCGGGCCACGGCGATCGCATTTGGCGCTGTCTGCGTGGTCCCTTCTCAACACGAAGGGGTGACTGGGTGTTTGTTACCCCGTCGGCGTGTCCCGGGCAGACATGGATCGCCGGTCCCGTGCCAGGGACCGCCCGTGAAGAGAGTGCTCCGTATGATCCAGTTGCCGCGCGCATGGGTAACCCGGCGCCGTTGCCTCGCTGTTCTGGCCCTCACCCTGCTGTCGACCACGGCCACCTTCCCGGGCGCGTCCGCCCGGTCCGAGAACGCCCCACTCTGGACCGGGACTTGGGAGGCCGCTCCCTCCGGGACCGCTCCCGAGCTTCCGGACGCCTCCATCCGTAACGTCGTGCACACCAGTGTCGGTGGCGTCGCCGCCCGTATCCACGTCTCCAACCGCCTCGGCACCGCACCGCTGCAACTCGACGCCGTCACCGTCGCGTTGCAGCGTCCTGGCCCGGCCGCCGGACCCGACGCACTGCCTGGCTCCGTGCGCGCGGCCACCTTCGGCGGGGCTGCCTCCGTGACCGTCCCGGTGGGTGAGGACCGGATCAGCGACCCCGTCGACTTCCGGGTCCCGGCGGACAGCAACCTCCTCGTCACCGTGCACGCACTGGCCGGTTCCGTCCCGGCGACGTACCACGAGACCGCGCTCCAGAGCAGCTTCGTCGCGCAGAGCTCCCATCGGGCCGCCGACGTCGACGGAGCCGCGTACACCAGGACCGTTTCCCACTGGTACTACCTGAGCGGTGTCGATGTCCTGCGTCCGTCCGACGCGGGCAGTGTCGTCGCGTTCGGTGACTCCCTCACCGATGGCACCGGATCCACCCCTGGCACCAACCACCGCTGGCCGGACCGGCTTTCACAGCGCCTGAGCGCGCTGCCGGAGAGCCGAAGGCCCGGTGTGCTGAACGCGGGGATCGGCGGCAACCGTCTCCTTCTGGACGGAACGGGGCCGAACGCGCTCGCCCGCCTCGACGCCGACGCCCTCTCCCGCGGCGGGGTGCGCACCCTGATCGTCCTGGAGGGCATCAACGACCTCATCGTCGCCCCGTCCCGGCTGGATCCGGCCGCCTACGCACGGGCGTACCGGCAGATCGTGGCCCGCGCACACGCCCTCGGTGTCCGCGTCATCGGCGCCACGCTCACGCCGCTCGGCGGCCACAAGCTCTGGAGCCCGGAGCGGGAGAGCGTACGACAGGAGATCAACACTCTCATCCGGGGCCAACTCTTCGACGCGGTCGCGGACTTCGACGCCGTCGTCCGCGATCCGGCCCGCCCCGTCCGCATCCTGCCCGCTTACGATCCGGGCGATCACCTTCACTTCAACGATGCGGGGATGAAGGCACTCGCCGACACGATCGATCCCGCCTTCCTCGCCGGTCAGTTACGCGCCACCCAGCCCCGTTCGTAAGCATGCCAGCCCAGTTGGAGCCGGGTCGTCACCCCGGCCAGCTCCATCAGCCGCTTCACCCGGCGCTGCACCGTCCGTAGCCCCAGGTCGAGTTGCTTGGCGACGCTCGCGTCGGTCAGCCCGGCGAGCAGCAGGGACAGGACCTGCAGATCGGTACTGTCGGGGCCGCTCGGTCCGTCCTCGATGATGTCGGGCGTCCCGAGCCGTAGCGGCAGCGCGTCCTGCCACACCGACTCGAAGAGACCGGAGAGCAGTTCCAGCAGTCCGCTCGCGTGGACGACGAGCGCGGCCGGTTCCGTGATGGGGGAGGTGAGCGGCACCATCGCCAACGTCCGGTCGGCGACGACCAGTTTGGTCGGCACCCTGTCGACCACCCGTACCTCTTCGTCGCGGCCGAGCGCGGCGGTCAGTTCGGTGATGCCGTGGGGCTGGTCAAGCACGGTCCGTTCGACGACCACCCGGTAGTGGACGCCGCGGTCGGTGGCCTGTTCCTCCGCGTCGTTCTCCATACCGGACACGGCGACCGGGGCGCCGGTGACGAGGGCGCAGACCTCCTCGGTCGCGCCGAGTTGGAGCTGGAGGAAGCGCTGGGTGACCGCGGCGGCGCCGATCACCACCTCGACCAGGTCGTGCACCGCGGGCTCGGCCGCCGCCGCCCGGTACTCCTCGGCGAGCAGCGCCGCCGCCAGCTCCGCCTTCTCCAACTCGTGCCGCCGCTGGGTGAGCAGCGCGCCGAGGGCGACCCCGGGCGGTGCGGCGACCCAGCGGCCGGGGCGCGCGGTCGACTGGGCCGCGAGGCCGTGCCGCTCCAGTTGGCGCAGGGTGCGCTCGGTGGCGTGCTCGCCGAGGGTGAGCCGCCGCGCGAGATCGGACACATCGGCGGCGCCCACGGACACCAGTGCCCGGTACGCCGACTCGTGCGTCTCGTCCAGGCCTATCACTGCCAGCATCAGCCGTCGTTCCTCCCGAAAGACCACCTTTGCGGTGCGGCACCGTGGCGGAAACCGGCCACGGCACAATCCCGCCTCAGCACATCGTCGCCGTAGCGCCTCCCCCTCTGCCAAAGTGGCATCACCGCTGAACAACCGCGGTCCGCCACAGCCGGATCGAGCCTACTCGACGGACCAGGACGCGGAAGTTCCGCCTGCGCAGGGGAGATTGGGGACGCATACCCGACGGGATCCGGGCAGCACACCGGGTCCGGTCGCCCAGGCACCGCCGGGCGGTTTCCCCGTGGGGGGTGGAACCGTCCGGCGGCCGTTCAGGATTGGCCGGATTCCTCTCTTCATCGACGAGGCGTCGACCGGCCCGAGACGCAAGCCACCGCCCTCCCGGACGGGAGTCACCGCCTTCCCAGACGGAAGCCGCCGCTCTACCAGACGGACGCTCCCCCTCACCCGATTTCCGCTTGCCCCATTTTCATACGGCCCCCACGAGGGACAATCGAGGGCATGAGCCAGCAGGGGGAGAAGCCCACCGAGCACGAGGGCGACTGGTGGGGGCAGTTGTACGACGACGCCACAGGGGACACGGCAGCGGCGCCCACGCGAGCGGCACCCACAGCCGACACCGCGTCGCCCTCGCCCACGTGCACAGCCGCCGCCCCGCTCGCCTACGACGCCGAGCCCACCGCCCTCCCGCCCGCCGACCCGGACGGCCTCGAGGACCTGGTCGCCGACACCGTGCTGGACGGCGCGCAGTACGGGACCTCCACCCTGCGTGCGGCCTCCGTACGCGGCGACCGCGCCCGCGACCGGGGCGAGCCGCGCCGGGACTCCCTGCTCGTCGCCCGCTTCGGCACGGGCGAGCAGGCGCTCGTCCTCGTCGCCGTGGCGACCGGCGCTCCGGACACGCCCGGGTCCCACCGGGCCGCCGCCGAGGTGTGTCACTGGATCGGCCGAGCCGTCGGACGCAGTCACGCCCGCCTCGGCGAGGACCTCAGGGCCGCCCGGCGCGGCGATCTCAAGTCGGGCCTGCACCGGCTGACCGACCGCGGCCTCGGCAAGCTGCGCGCCCGCGCCGCCGAGCAGGGCGTCGAGCCCGAGGAGTACACCGCCTCCCTGCGCTGTCTGCTGCTGCCGGCCGACCCGTCCTGCCGTACGCGGGTGTTCTTCGGCGTCGGCGCGGGCGGCCTGTTCCGGCTGCGGGACGGTGAGTGGCAGGACATCGAGCCACGGGCGGCCGACGCGACGGGCGACGCGGTGGTCGGCTTCGGCGGGGGCCGCCGCCCCGCGCAGCCCCCCGAGGGTGACGGGCTCACCATGGACCTGGGGATCACGACGCCCCCGAGCCCGTACGAACCGGCCCCCGAACCGCCACGGGCCCCCTTCCGCTTCCGCGCCTCGATCGCCCGGCCGGGTGACACCCTCCTGCTGTGCAGCGGTGGCCTCGCCGACCCGCTGCGTGCCGAACCGAGCCTCGCCGAGCACCTGACGAGCCGCTGGTCGACGGCCGGACCACCGGGGCTCGCCGCCTTCCTCGCGGACACCTCGGTCCGGGTGAAGGGCTACGCCGACGATCGCACGGCCGCCGCCGTTTGGGAGGCGTGATCCCGGCCGCTGTGGATTGATGGAGCCAAGGCCTTGTCGCCGGGCTGCCGCCCGCCGGGCGGACGACGGCGGTCCCGGCGGTCCCGACGGCGGGATCTCGAACCGAAGGGGTGCATGGATCCATGGCCAAGCAGAACGTCGCCGATCAGTTCGTCGACATCCTCGTGCGCGCCGGAGTCAAACGCCTGTACGGGGTGGTCGGCGACAGTCTGAACCCGATCGTCGACGCCGTACGCCGCAACCCGGCCCTCGACTGGGTCCATGTGCGGCACGAGGAGACCGCGGCCTTCGCCGCGGGCGCCGAGGCACAGATCACCGGGAAGCTGACCGCGTGCGCGGGCTCCTGCGGCCCCGGCAACCTCCACCTCATCAACGGCCTGTACGACGCCCATCGCTCCATGGCCCCGGTGCTCGCCCTCGCCTCGCACATCCCCTCCAGCGAGATCGGCCTCGGCTACTTCCAGGAGACCCACCCGGACCAGTTGTTCCGCGAGTGCTCCCACTACAGCGAGCTGATCTCCAACCCCCTCCAGATGCCCCGGCTGCTGCAGACGGCGATCCAGAACGCGGTCGGGCGCAGCGGGGTGAGCGTCGTCTCGCTGCCCGGTGACATCGCCGACCAGCCCGCCCCCGACAGGCCCGCACAGACCGCGCTCGTCACCTCCCGGCCCACGGTCCGCCCCGGTGACGAGGAGATCGACCGGCTGGTCGACATGATCGACCGGGCCGAGAAGGTCACCCTCTTCTGCGGCAGCGGCACAGCGGGCGCGCACGCCGAGGTCATGGAGTTCGCCGGGAAGATCAACGCCCCGGTGGGGCACGCCCTGCGCGGCAAGGAATGGATCCAGTACGACAACCCGTACGACGTCGGCATGAGCGGACTGCTCGGCTACGGCGCCGCGTACGAGGCCACCCACGAGTGCGATCTGCTGATCCTGCTGGGCACCGACTTCCCGTACAACGCCTTCCTCCCCGACGATGTGACGATCGCTCAGATCGACGTACGCCCGGAGAACCTGGGCCGCCGCTCCAAGCTGGACCTCGCGGTGTGGGGCGATGTGCGCGAGACCCTGCGCTGCCTCGTCCCGCGGGTGAAGCCCAAGGAGAGCCGACGCTTCCTCGACAAGATGCTGAGGAAACACGCGGACGCCCTCGAAGGCGTGGTGAAGGCGTACACGCGCAAGGTCGAGAAGCACATCCCGATCCATCCCGAGTACGTGGCCGCGGTGTTGGACGAACTCGCGGAGGACGACGCGGTCTTCACCGTCGACACCGGTATGTGCAACGTGTGGGCCGCCCGCTATATCTCCCCCAACGGCCGTCGGCGCATCATCGGTTCGTTCTCCCACGGCTCGATGGCCAACGCGCTGCCGATGGCGATCGGCGCGCAGTTCACCGACCGGCGGCGGCAGGTCGTGTCGATGTCGGGCGACGGCGGATTCTCCATGCTGATGGGCGACTTCCTGACCCTCGTGCAGTACGACCTGCCGGTGAAGGTGGTGCTGTTCAACAACTCATCCCTGAGCATGGTCGAGTTGGAGATGATGGTCGCCGGACTGCCCTCCTACGGCACCGCCGTCAAGAACCCCGACTTCGCCGCGGTGGCCCGCGCGTGCGGCGCGTACGGCATCCGCGTCGAGAAGCCCAAGCAGCTCGCGGGCGCGCTGAAGGACGCCTTCCGGCATCAGGGCCCGGCCCTGGTCGACGTGGTCACCGACCCGCACGCCCTGTCCATCCCGCCCAAGATCAGCGCGGAGATGGTGACGGGCTTCGCGCTCTCCGCCTCCAAGATGGTGCTCGACGGCGGCGTGGGACGCATGGTGCAACTGGCCCGCTCCAACCTCCGCAACGTGCCCCGCCCGTAGCCCTGGCGCGCCCCTTCCGTGTGGGAGATGTCTCGGCCCCCTTATGTCTGGGCTTGCCCCTGCGGGGGCATGGATTCCGTGGACGTGTTCGAGCACAAGGGGTTTCCACAGCCACGTGCGGGGGGTCATGAACAGGCGAACACGAGGGGGTGGTCCCGTGGTCTTCGGGGCCAAATCGGCGAGGACGACGAAGGAGCCGACCGACAGCGTCGCCGTCCGGTCGGGCGACAGCACCGCCGTCCGGGCGGACGGCACCCAGCTCAGGCGCCGGCTGGGGCGCGCCGATCTGAAGGCGGTACCCGAAGCGCGCAGGGCGCTGCGGGAGTTGCTCAGGCAGTGGGGGAGGCCGGGCTGTTCCGAGACAGCCGAACTGCTCACCAGTGAACTGGTCACCAACGCGCTCATCCACACCGATCACGACGCGGTCCTGACCGCCACGGTCTCCGCGCACGGACTCCACGTGGAGGTACGGGACTTCGTGGCGCGCAAGCCGAGGCCGCAGGCGCCGAGTCCCGAGGAGGGGACCCACGGCAGGGGGCTGCTGCTGGTGGAGTCACTCGCCGACGCGTGGGGCGTACGGGCCCACGGCGTCGGGAAGTCGGTCTGGTTCGAACTCGACGCGGAAGCGGCCTGAACGACGGCTACGACGTCCTGAACGACGGCCTGTTCGGCCGCTACGACGGCCTGTTCGGCCGCTACGACGGCCTGTACGACGGGAAGCCGCCGAACGGCGGGAAGGGGGCGCGGCGTTGTGCCGCGCCCCCTTCCCCCTGGACGAGCGTCCCGTCTAGCCGAACTGCTGCTCCAGGTCCTTGAGCTTGCGCTCCAGGGAGTCGAGCCGGGGCAGCGCCATGGTGTCGTCCTCGGCCGTGAGGTCGACCGTGACGGCGTCAGCGGAGGACTTCGGGACCGGCTGGAGCGACGGACGCGTGGACGAGGTCAGTTCCGGCGCCGCTATGGCAGGCTCCGCAGGGACCGGCTCGTCCGCGCGCTCCACGGTCTGCACCTCGACCTTGCGCCCGCCGTTGCCCCCGCTCAGCGGGCGGTGACCGCGGCGGACCGCCTTGAGGTGCGCCCGCTCGAGCCGCTGCTGCTCGCGTCGACGCGTCTTGTCCTGCTCCTTCTGGCGCTGCTCGTCGCGGACCTCCTCGACGGCCTCGTCCAGGCTGCGCACGTTCTCCAGCAGCATCAGCGACCAGGCCTTGTACGTCTCACGGGGCGCCCGCAGCCAGCGCACGATACGGATCTGCGGCAGCGGCCTCGGCACCAGGCCCTGCTCGCGCAGCGCGGCGCGGCGGGTCTGCTTCAGCGCGCGGTCGAAGAGCACCGCCGCCGACAGCGACATGCCCGCGAAGAACTGCGGGGCGCCCGCGTGGTCGATGCCGCGCGGGGCGTGCACCCAGTTGAACCAGGCCGCGGCACCGGCGAACGTCCACACGAGGATCCGGGAGCCGAGCGCCGCGTCACCGTGGCTGGCCTCGCGCACCGCGAGCACGGAGCAGAACATGGCCGCGCCGTCCAGGCCGAAGGGGACCAGGTACTCCCAGCCGTCGCTGAGGCCGAGGTTCTGCTCGCCGAATCCGACCAGACCGTGGAAGGAGAGCGCCGCGGCGACGGCCGCACAGCAGAACAGCAGCGCGTAGGACGCGATGCCGTATATGGCTTCCTTGCGCCTGCGGCGCTCCTCGCTGCGCTCCCACGAGTCCTCGGTGACGTTCGAGCTCTCCTTGGACCGCTTGCCGCGCGCGATCACCGCCACCGCCACCAGCACACCCACGAGCAGTATGGCGCCCGGAAGCAGCCAGTTCAGCGATATGTCGGTCAGTGTCATCTAGGGTCCCTTGCCTGGGGATAGGGCGTAACGCCCGCCATAGTGGCCCAACCCCGCCTGCCCTCAGGGGGTTTCGGGGCAAGAGGCCGCCGGGGAAGCGCAAGGGGATGCCCGCAGCGGCGTTCTGCTCGAACTGCCGCTTGAGGGGCGGGAGTTGAGTGCGAACGAGACTACCCGTACGGCTGGTTCCACGTGAAATTCCTGCGGCGATCGCGAACGTTGTGGAACGCGCGTGTTCCGTATGGGGGCTCGTTCGTAAATGATCTTACGGGACGCGACGCACGACCGGTCCCCGGACAGGGCCTAAGGTGCTGGACGGGCGGTATAACACCCCATATGCGACCCTGAGCGCCGCCCGGCGCGACGAGAACCGGAGGAGGACCGTTGGAGCAGGCCCGTTCCCGCATCTCGGCGGACTCCGCCGAGACGGCGGCCCCGCAGGCCCCTCAGCAGGCCGTTCGGCAGGTCCGCGACCAGGGCGCCGCCACCCGAGGTGAACACACCCACAGCGAGCCGCCGGTCCCACAGCCGCGCCCGCTGGACGCACGCCCCGTCGTCCAGCGGGCCTCGGTGCGCCGACAGGTCCTCGACGCCCTGCGCACCGCGCTGCTCGCGGGGGAGTTGGAGCCCGGCGAGGTCTACTCGGCGCCCGCGCTCGGTACACGCTTCGGGGTGTCCGCGACCCCCGTACGCGAGGCGATGCAACAGCTCGCCCAGGAAGGCGCCGTCGAGGTCGTCCCCAACCGGGGCTTCCGCGTCGTCGTGCGCGACGCCCGCGAGCTGGCCGAACTCGCCGAGGTACGGGCGCTGATCGAGGTCCCGGTGATGCTGCGGCTCGCCCGCACGGTACCGGCCGAACTCTGGGCGGAACTGCGCCCGTTGGCCGAGGCGACCGTCCGGGCGGCGTCCTCCGGGTACCCGGCGACGTACGCCGAGTCCGACCGCGCCTTCCACCACGCCGTGCTCGCCCTCGCGGGCAACGAGCAGGTGACGCGGGTCGCGGAGGACCTGCACCGCCGCGCCCAGGGGCCGCTGGTCGGCGGTCAGCTCCCGCCCGGCCGCGCGGAGTTGCTCGCCGACGCGGCCCAGCACACCGCGCTCCTGGACGCGCTGGTCGCCCAGGACCTCACGGTGGCACAGTCGTTGGTGCGGGAGCACTTCGCGGGGGCGGTCTGAGGGCCGGTACCGCCCACCCCGCTGCTGCCGACCGTCACTCTCCGTCCGTGTCCCGGTGCTCCGTGGCCCGTTGCGAGAAGCCGTCGTGCCAGGCGGCCTTCGCGCCGGAGTCGCCGATGCGGTAGACGTCGACGACCGCACCGGCGGCCACCACGACGGACAGTACGACCGCCGCGACCCGGACGACCATGCCGCCCCGCGCCCCGGCCGCGGCCGACGGGCCCGCCTGCGGCGCGGACGCCCTGCCGGTGGTCCACCAGACCGCCGCCGCCAGCACGAACAGGCCCGCGACCCATGGCAGCAGCCCGTCACCCAGCTCCGCATGCCGACGCACCAGCGCGTCACTGTCCACGTGCTGCTCCAGCCACTCGCCCGCCTGGGTGGTCAGGGGCACGGCCACCAAGGAGGCGAAGGCGAGCACGGGCAGTATCAGGCCCAGTCGCCGCGCGGCCTTGGGCCAGACGGCGCCGACCACGAGCGCCAGCGCGCTGAGCGGGACCAGTACGACGACGGCATGAACGAACAGAACGTGCGCGGGCAAGCCGTTGACCAGGCTCATCGGATGCTCCTCCAAGAGGCGACCGGGGGCGGACGGCACGGTTCCGGCCCGTGTCGGCCCCATCGGCGCGCCAGCCTGACACAGATGTTTCTCAGTACTCTCTGAACTCTCCGAACCTCAAACGTGATGAATGACTCTCTGAACGTCGAACGGGACGAATGTGGGCGAAGTGCTATGAAGCGGCTGGTTCCGGTGGTGGCTCCGTCGCGGCCAGTTGGCGTGCCAGCCAGGTCGGTACGCCGCCGAGGAGCCGGAACAGCCGGCCCGCCTCGGCGCGCAGCCGGGACGCCTCAGGTTCGCTCTCGGTGTCCGCGAGCGACACCAGCGCCGGGGCCGTACCGACGAGATAGCCCAACTCCTCGCGGATTCGCAGCGATTCACCGAACCCGTGCCGTGCCTCCGCCCGGTCGCCGTCGCGGAGGGCGAGCCCGGCGAGATGGCGCCAGGTGAAGGAGAGCAGTAACGCGTCACCGTGCGCGGCGGCGTTCGTGTGGGCGCGCTGATAGGCGGCGCGGGCCGCCTGCGGGGAGCGGGCCAGGTTCTCGGCGAGCAGCCCGCGCCGGAAGTCCAGCAGCGCGCGGCCCGAGGAGCCGGGCGCCACCAGCGCGGCGGCCCGGCCGAGCGCGACCCGCGCCTCGTCCGCGCGGTCGCGCACCCCGTGCAGCGTGGCCGCGTACGCCAGTTGGCCGCGCTCACAGGCCGCGGCGCCCCGCTCCTCGTCGCTGTGAGCCTGCGCCTCGGCCGTGCGCAGCGCGTCCTCGGCCTCCTCCCACCCGCCCTCCGTGTACAGACACCGCTCGACGAGCAGCGAGGCCCGCTGGAGCGAGGCCTCAGCCGTCTGCGAGGTGAGGAGGGCAGCCGCGTCGGCCCAGCACGCGCGTGAGCGCAGCCGCCATACCGCGGTCTGGAGAGGATCGTCGGAGGTCGTTCCGGAACCAGACATGGCGGTATGCGCCACATTGCCCTCCCAGAGCACGCCATTGAGCTGTTGAGTGGTGGCGGCATTCCAGCACCAATCGCGGCGCGGGGCCAAGGGGGCGGGTGAAAGAATTCACAAAGTTCGGGGACTTCGGCGGCCCGCCGGTCGCCGGATCGGTGGCGGTACGGCCTCAACTCATGCGCAGGGCCAGGAAGAAGTCGAGCTTGTCCTCCAGACGCGAGAGGTCACGGCTCGTCAACTGCTCGATGCGCCCGACCCGGTAGCGCAGCGTGTTGACGTGCAGATGGAGCCGGGTCGCGCAGCGCGTCCAGGAGCCGTCGCAGTCGAGGAACGCCTCCAGGGTCGGGATCAGCTCCGCGCGGTGCCGACGGTCGTAGTCGCGCAGCGGGTCCAGCAGCCGGGCCGTGAAGGCGCGGCGTACGTCGTCCGGGACGAACGGCAGCAGCAGGACATGGGAGGCCAGCTCCTGATGCCCGGCCGCGCAGACCCGGCCGGGACGGGCGGCAGCGACCCGGCGGGCGTGCCGCGCCTCCTCCAGGGCGCCGCGCAGCCCCTCGGCCGAGTGCACCGCGGCGCTGACGCCCAGGGTGATCCGGCCGTCGCCGTCGAGCCCGGCGGACAGCGGGCCCCGTACGGCCTCCAGGAGAGTGTCGGCGTGGATGCCCGACTCCGGTCCGCCGTGGTCGGAGGGGACTGCGGGCAGGGGGACCAGGGCGATCGCCTCGTCACCCACGTGGGCCACAGCGATTCGGTCGGACTGCTCCGGGCCCGACGGCGGGTACTCCTGGCTCGACGGGTCCGTGGCGGGGCCGATCAGGATCTCCTCCAGGAGCGACTGGGCGACCGGTCCGCCCTCGATCGAGCCGCCGTCCCACTCGACCTGGGCGACGACCACCTGCCAGTGCGGCGCCGCCCCGAGTCCGGGCAGCAGCACGGGCGCGGCCACCCGCAGCCGGGCGGCGATCTCGGCGGGCGCGGCGCCCGTCTGTGTCAGCTCCAGGACCTCCTGGGCGAGACGGCGCCGCACGGTGCGCGCCGCGTCCCGCCGGTCCCGCTCCACCGCGATGAGCTGGGTGACGCCCTGGAGCAGGTCGAGCCGCTCGGCGGGCCAGTCCCCGGCGTCCGCCTCCACGGCGAGCAGCCAGTCGGACAGCACGGTCTCGCGCACGTCTCGTGCATCTCGTACGTCTCGTATGTCTCGCGCGTCCGGCGAAGCCTCGCCCGCGCTCGGGCCGCCGCCGGGGACCGGGCCGCCGCTGGAGATCGGGAAGAGCGAGTACGTCGTCGTGTCGACCGTCACCCGGTGCGGTCCGCGGCGGCCGGTGCGCACCGCGGCCAGATGCTCGGCGGCCAGCGCGGCGCGCACCTCCGCCGGGAGACCCGGTGTCGGGCCGGCGATCGGGCGGCCGACGGGGGAGAGCACCCAGGCACGCAGGTCCAGGTCCGAGCAGAGCAGATCCAGGACCACGTCCGGACCGCCGCCCGCCGGGCCCGAGGTCATCATCCTGCGGTGCCGGTCCACCACGGCCGCGAGGTCCCCGGCCCGCTCGCCGGAGACCTGGCGTACGACATGCTCGGTGATCGTGGCGAACGCCACCGACTCGTCCACGGCGAACACCGGAAGACCGCGCCGGGCGCAGGCGTCGACCAGGTCCTCGGGGACGCCGCCGAACTCGGCCGTGCCCGCGGCGAGCGCGGTGACGCCCGCGCCGACGAGGGCGCGGACGAACGCGTCGGAGTCGGCGGCGCCGTGCCACCAGGCCAGGCCCGAGAGCACCAGTTCACCGCCGGAGAGGTAACGGCTGGGGTCCTTGAGGTCCGTGGTCATCACACCGCGCACGGTGCGGTCCAGCTCGTTCTCACCGCCGAGCAGGCGCAGCCCCAGCGCATCGGTGTTCAGCAGTGCGCGCAGCCGCATGTCTCGTCGCCGCCGTTCTTGGTCTTCTGCGGGTGTGGTCTTGCGGAAGCGGGGCCTTCGATTCCCGCCGGTTGTGGGGGTGTCCGGAGGGGTGTGGGAGGCGCCGGCGGCTTCCGTTCATATGAATCTACAAGATGGGCACCCTGGCCAGCCAACTCCTTCATGGTTTCCGTGACTGACTGCGCTGGAACACACAGCGGTGTACTGACACGACTCACCGTGAACAGACTCACGCGTGAACAGCGGAACGGCACGCGTGAACAAGCAGAGAACGGTACGTGTGAACAGCCGAACGGAAGGACAAGAGGGCCGGTCATGGACTTCCTTCGCCCCGCCAGTTGGGAGGAGGCGCTCGCCGCGAAGGCCGAGCACCCCACCGCTGTTCCGATCGCGGGCGGCACCGACGTGATGGTCGAGATCAACTTCGACCACCGGCGGCCCGAGTACCTGATGGACCTGGGCCGGATCGCCGACCTGCGCGAGTGGGAGGTCGGCGCGGAGAGTGTGCGGCTCGGGGCGTCGGTCCCGTACACCCGGATCATGGAGAACCTGCGCACCGAGCTGCCGGGGCTGGCCCTCGCCTCGCACACGGTCGCCTCCCCGCAGATCCGTAACCGCGGCGGCGTCGGCGGCAACCTCGGCACCGCCTCCCCGGCCGGTGACGCCCACCCCGCCCTCCTCGCGGCCGGCGCCGAGGTCGAGGCAGAGTCGGTACGCGGCTCCCGGCTCATCCCGATCGACGCGTTCTACACCGGGGTGAAGCGCAACGCGCTCGCGCCCGACGAACTGATCCGGGCGGTGCACATCAAGAAGGCCGACGGGCCGCAGCAGTTCGCGAAGGTCGGCACCCGCAACGCCATGGTGATCGCGGTGTGCGCCTTCGGCCTCGCACTGCACCCGAAGACCCGCACGGTCCGCACCGGCATCGGCTCGGCCGCGCCCACCCCGATCCGCGCGGCGGTGGCCGAGGAGTTCCTGAACGCGGCGCTGGAGGAAGGCGGACTCTGGGACAGCGGGGCGGCCATCTCCCCTTCGGTCGCCCGGGAGTTCGCCGATCTGTGCTCCGGTGCCTGCAACCCGATCGACGACGTCCGGGGCACGGCGAGCTACCGCCGTCGCGCGATCGGCGTCCTGGCCCGCCGCACGCTGAGCTGGACTTGGGAGTCGTACCGAGGAACGTCGCGTGGCGTTGAGGGAGTTGCGTAATGCGTGTCCACTTCACGGTCAACGGGCGTCCGCAGCGGGCCGATGACGTGTGGGAGGGCGAGTCCCTGCTGTACGTCCTGCGCGAGCGGCTCGGCCTTCCGGGCTCGAAGAACGCCTGCGAGCAAGGCGAATGCGGCTCGTGCACGGTCCGGCTCGACGGCGTACCGGTGTGCTCCTGTCTGGTCGCCGCCGGGCAGGTGGAGGGCCGCGAGGTCGTCACTGTCGAGGGGCTCGCGGACCACGCCAGGCAGCGGTCCGACGCCGTGAGTACGGACTCCCGCCGGAGCGAGGACGGTGAACTCGCCCCGATCCAGCGGGCGTTCATCGACGCGGGCGCCGTCCAGTGCGGCTTCTGCACGCCCGGCCTGCTCGTCGCCGCCGACGAGATGCTGGAGCGCAACCCGAACCCCACCGACGCGGACATCCGCGAGGCGCTGTCGGGCAACCTGTGTCGCTGCACCGGTTACGAGAAGATCATGGACGCGGTCCGCCTCGCGGTGGCCCGGCAGGCCGAGGGGGTCTGACCATGCCGAACGGCACTCCCACCCGGATCACCCAGGGCACCCGGATCACCCGGGGCGCCATCGCCAAGGGCGGCATCGGAGAGTCCACGCTCCGGCCGGACGGCGCGCTCAAGGTCACCGGCGAGTTCGCGTACGCGTCCGACATGTGGCACGAGGACATGCTCTGGGGCCACATCCTGCGCTCCACCGTCGCGCACGCCGAGATCGTGTCGATCGACACCGGCGAGGCCCTCGCCCTGCCCGGTGTGTACGCGGTCATGACGTACGACGACCTGCCGACCGAGGTGACCCACTACGGCCTGGAGATCCAGGACACCCCGGTCCTCGCCCACGGCCGGGTGCGCCACCACGGCGAACCGGTCGCGATGGTCGCCGCCGACCACCCGGAGACCGCGCGCCGCGCCGCCGCCAGGATCAAGGTGGAGTACCGCGACCTCCCGGTGCTCACGGACGAGGCGTCCGCACTCGCCCCCGACGCGCCCTGCATCCACGACAACCGCACCGACGACCACGCGCCCCACGTCCCGCACCCCAACATCGTTCACCGCCAGCCGGTCCGCCGCGGCGACGTGCGCGAGGCCCGCCGCCGGGCCGACGTGATCGTCACGGGCGAGTACGTCTTCGGCATGCAGGACCAGGCCTTCCTCGGCCCCGAGTCCGGGCTCGCGGTACCGGCCGAGGACGGCGGCGTCGACCTGTACATCGCCACCCAGTGGCTGCACTCCGACCTCCGCCAGATCGCCCCCGTGCTCGGCCTGCCCGAGGACAAGGTGCGAATGACCCTGGCGGGCGTCGGCGGGGCCTTCGGTGGCCGTGAGGACCTGTCGATGCAGATCCACGCCTGTCTGCTCGCCCTGCGCACCGGGAAGCCCGTCAAGATCGTCTACAACCGGTTCGAGTCCTTCTTCGGCCATGTCCACCGCCACCCGGCGAAGCTGCGCTACGAGCACGGCGCCACGAAGGACGGCAGGCTCACCCACGTCACGGCCCGCATCGTCCTCGACGGCGGCGCGTACGCGTCCTCCTCCCCTGCTGTGGTCGGCAACGCGGCCTCGCTCGGGGTGGGCCCGTACGACGTCGAGGACGTCGACATCGAGGTCCTCGCCCTCTACACCAACAACCCGCCCTGCGGGGCCATGCGCGGCTTCGGCGCGGTCCAGGCGTGCTTCGCCTACGAGGCCCAGATGGACAAGCTCGCGAAGCAACTCGGCCTGGATCCGGTGGAGTTCCGCAGGCGCAACGCGATGTCGCAGGGCTCGCTCATGCCGACCGGCCAGGTGGTCGACTCCCCGGCCCCGGTCGCCGAACTCCTGCGCCGCCTCAAGGCGTTGCCGATGCCGCCCGAGCGTCAGTGGGAGAGTTCCGAGGGCACGGACGTACGGCAGTTGCCCGGCGGTCTGTCCAACACCACGCACGGCGAAGGTGTCGTCCGGGGCGTGGGCTACGCGGTCGGCATCAAGAACGTCGGCTTCTCCGAGGGCTTCGACGACTACTCCACCGCCCGGGTCCGTATGGAGGTCGTCGCGGGCGAGCCCGTCGCCACCGTGCACACGGCCATGGCGGAGGTCGGCCAGGGCGGTGTCACCGTCCACGCGCAGATCGCCCGCACCGAACTGGGCGTCGCCCAGGTGACGATCCAACCGGCCGACACCCGGGTGGGGTCGGCGGGTTCGACCTCCGCGTCCCGTCAGACGTACGTCACCGGAGGCGCCGTGAAGCATGCCTGCGAGCTGGTACGAGAGCAGGTTCTGGAGCGGGGCCGTCGCACGTTCGGCGCGTCCCACCCCGCTTGGTCCACAGCCGAGTTGCTGCTGGAGGACGGCAGGGTCGTCACCGACGGCGGTGAGGTGCTGGCCGACCTGGTGGACGTCCTCGGGGACGAGGCGGTCGAGGTCGAGCGCGAGTGGCGGCACCGGCCGACCGAGCCCTTCGACCGGCACACGGGCCAGGGCAACGGCCATGTGCAGTACAGCTTCGCCGCACATCGCGCGGTGGTCGAGGTCGACACCGAGCTGGGCCTGGTCAAGGTGGTGGAACTGGCCTGCGCGCAGGACGTGGGCAAGGCGCTCAACCCGCTGTCCGTGCACGGCCAGATCCAGGGCGGCACGACGCAGGGCCTGGGCATCGCGCTCATGGAGGAGATCGTGGTCGACCCGCGAACGGCACGGGTGAAGAACCCGTCCTTCACGGACTACTTGATCCCCACCATCCTCGACACCCCGACCATCCCCGTGGACGTACTCGAACTCGCCGACGAACACGCCCCGTACGGCCTGCGCGGCGTGGGCGAGGCACCGACGCTCTCCTCGACCCCCGCCGTACTGGCGGCGATTCGCGATGCGACGGGCCTGGAACTGAACAGGACGCCAGTACGCCCAGAGCACCTGACGGAGAGTCAGGACTGCTGGCTGCCGGACATCGCGGGGTAGCTGAACCACTGGTTCGAACCGACGACGGGACGTTGCTCCCGGCGGGGCCGACCACTTCGGCGGCCCGGCCGGAAGCCTTGGTCCGAGCGGCGAAGCCCTAGCCGAATTCGCCGTCCCGGACACCGTCCCGGAACGCCGCCCACTCCTCCGCGGTGAACCGCAGAGCGGGCAGGTCCGTACGCCGGGAGTCACGCACCGCGACGGCTCCGTCACCAAGGTCCGCGACCTCTACGCAGTAAGGGCAAGGACATCCTGGCCTGTTGCTCTTGCTGCTCTTGACCCAGAGTGCGTCCGCCAGGTCACGCGCGTACAGTTCGTCCTTCTTCGCGCTCATCGAACTGTCTCTTCGCCGTTCAGTAGAGCGTCCCCCCGACTACCTTCACCCCGGCTTTCAGGGCATGCAAATCGCGCCGAACCGGGACGCCGGGTCGAGGACCCCGCCGTGACGCTCTCATCGGCTCGCTCGTTAGCGGTGCACGTTCGTGCACCGATTCCCTTGGGGGACCGTCTGATGCGTACCGCCCTTCGCGAGAACCTGGCTCTCGGCGCCGTTGCCGCGCTCGCTCTGGCGCTGAGCGCCTGCAACGGCGGTGAGAGCACCAACTCCGCGTCCGCCCCCGCCGATTCCGGTCCCGGTACCGGTACTGAAGACAGCAAGGCGGCCAAGGGGCAGCAGAGCGAGGGGATGAGGCCTTCGCGCGGCGCGAAGAAGTCCCCGGAGTGCAAGGCCACTTCGCTCGGCTACGCCCTCAAGCGCGAGTTCGCCGGGCAGCAGGGCGACCATCTCCTGATCACGGCGGTCAACAAGTCCGGTACCGCCTGCACCGTGCGGAAGTTCCCGATCGTCACCCCGGACAAGGCGGGCGGCAACGTGCCGCTGGACAGGAAGCAGGACGATCAGCCCACGCAGCCCGTACTGGTTCCGGCCGGTGGCACGGTCTACTCGGCGATCCTCATCTACGACCCCAAGGCCGGGGACGGCCGCTTCTCGTCCGTCCGGCTGTCCCTCGCCATGAACAACGTCGAGGACTCGCGCGCGTTCGTCACTCTGAAGACGCCCGGCGAGGTGAAGTACGCGACCAAGGAGCGCGACAGCCTCACGGTGCTCTCCTGGAACTCCGGGAAGCCGTACGACTTCTGACGCTGCCCCGCACGTTCGACGTCGGTCAGGAGAAGGGCAGCGACAGAAGGACGACTCAGGAGGCGACCGGCTCGATCTCCCCCGCGAAGACGATGACCTGGTCGATGAGGCTCCGTCGCAGATGGACGACGTCCGTTCCCGCCAGGCGGGGGCCTCCGTCAGGCGTGGTGAAGACCCACTGGTACCGGGCCCATTCGTCAGGCATGTCCACCGCTGAGCAGCGCACCATCGTGCCGGTCCCCGCCGGGTGGCGTCGGATGTCCAGCACGAACCGCTCGACCGCCCCGATCCCTTCGCTGCGACCCAACGGCCCCCAGAAGACCACGTCTGACGTCAGGGCCTGGGAGAGCAGGGCAGTCACGTAGCTGTCGTCCGAGGCGTTGAACGCGGAGATGAACGTGTCGATCGCGGAGCGTGCGGTCTCTTCCTCCATGCCCCAGTAATACCAGAGGTCTTGCGTGCGCTCGTCCCACGAGTCGCCTCCCGGTCACGGTGAACCTTCCCGGCCACATCACGTGCCGCGCGCCGTCGACAGACGTACGGTGCACCT
>NZ_JAMWMR010000034.1 GCF_023887685.1 Streptomyces macrolidinus
TAGGCGAGCGCGACTTGTCCCGCTCGTATCGGTAACCCTGTTCCACCTTGTAGTCCGGCACGACCGGCTTCCCGGTGGTGAGTGCGATCCGGTCAACGGCGTCGACCATCGCCGAGAAGGGCAGGTTGAGCACGCTCGTTGACGCCTTCGAGGCCGAGCGCCGTCGTATCGAGCGCGACCTGCACGACGGCGCTCAACAGCGGCTCGTCAGCCTCACCTTGCAGCTCGGCCTCGCCCGGCTCGATGTCCCGCCCGGGTCGCCCGCGAGCCGTAGTGTCACGGACGCCCACGAACAGGCGAAACAGCTCATGATCGAGTTACGGGAGCTCATTCGTGGTATTCACCCCCGGGTCCTCACCGACCGAGGGCTGTCGGTGGCGATCAGAGAGATCACCGACCAGTTCCATCTCCCGGTGACGGTGAGCGTCGACGTACCCGAACGGCCTGTCGGCCACATTGAGGGAACGGCCTACTTCGTGATCTGAGGCGCTAACGAACGTCACCAAGCACAGCGGAGCGACCTCGGCGAGCGTCACCGTCCGCCACGAGAGCGAACTACTCATCGTGGAAGTCGAGGACAACGGGACGGGCGGGGCGGACCCACAGCGCGGTACCGGCCTGACCGGCCTGGCCGACAGGGTGGCCGTCATGGACGGAAGAATGCTCCTGTCGAGCCCGGTCGGCGGTCCGACGACCCTACGTGTGGAGCTTCCGTGCCAGCTGAACGAACCATGATCCGGGTAGTGCTTGCCGAGGACGGCGTACTGCTCCGGGAAAGGCTCTCAGGACTGCTCCGCAGGTTCGGGTTCGAGGTCGTCGCCGCAGTCGACAACGCCGCGGCGCTCAAGACGGCCGTCTCCGAGCATGCGCCGGATCTTGTGTTGACCGACATCCGGATGCCTCCCGGGTACACGGACGAAGGGCTGCGCGCCGCCGTCGAGCTCCGCCGCGCCGACCCGTCACTGGCCGTGGTCGCGCTCAGTCAGTACGTCGAGCTGAGCTACGCCTCCGACCTCCTCGACTCCGGCGATGGCAAAGGAGTCGGCTATCTCCTCAAGGACCGGGTGGTCGATGTCGAGGAGTTCGTTGCCCTGCTGCGTCAAGTGGTCAGTGGAGAGACGGTGGTTGATCCACAGGTCGTACGCCAGCTACTACGGCGCCAACGTGCCCCGTTGTCCAGACTCTCCGCCCGGGAACGCGAGGTCCTCGGATTCATCGCCGAGGGACACTCCAACACCGCGATCGCGCGCATGCTCGTCGTCTCCGAAGCCACGGTGAGCAAACACGTCGGCAGCATTCTCGCCAAACTCGACCTGCCTCCGGACGACGACACCAGCCGTAGAGTCCTTGCGGTACTGACGTATCTGCAGGACCGCTCTGACCGGTAGCTGAACGCCGTCGACATTCGACCAGAGCGAGAGGTGCGCCGCGTGATGCCCCTGGGGCATCACGCGGCGCACCGATCGCCGATCACGAAACGGCAGGTCAGCCAGGAAGATCCCCGGTGTAACGGTAGATGTTCCCGTTGGCGTTGACGCCCCAGACGGTGCCGTCGACGCCTGCCCCGATGTCGGTGAGCCCCCCGGGGATCTGCACCCACGGACTGCCGTCGTTGTTGGTGTAGCGGTAGATGTTCGCGCCCGCGTTCACGCCCCACACCGCTGTGCGGGAGCCCGCCGAGATCGCCTTCAGTCCACCGCTGACCTGCTTCCAGGGGCCGCCTTCCTGGTCACCGGTGTAACGGTAGATGTTCCCGGCGGAGTTGACGTGCCAGACGGTGCCGTCCGCGGCGGCGCCGATGTCGGTGCCCGCCCCCGGGATCTGCACCCACGGATTGCCGTCGTTGTTGGTGTAACGGTAGATGTTCCCGGCCGCGTTGACTCCCCACACGTTGGTCCTGGACCCCACCGAGATCCGTACCAACGCGCCGCTGATCTGCTTCCAGGGACCGCCTTCCTGGTCACCGATGTAGCGGTAGATATTGCCGTTGGCGTTGACACCCCAGACGGTGCCGTCGGCGCCGGCTCCGATGTCGGTGAGGCCACCGGGGATCTGCACCCACGGGCTGGCGTCGTTGTTGGTGTAGCGGTAGATGTTCCCGGCCGCGTTGACTCCCCACACGTTGGTCCTCGACCCCGCCGAGATCCGTACCAACGCGCCGCTGATGAGCTTCCAGTCAGCCATTCCGCGATTCCTCTCCGTTTGGGAACGCTGCACGCGAAAGCTGCCCAAATGGGCGGTTCTTCCTGTAAGCGAACTGCCCCGTGATCACACTTCTCGTCCGGAAAGCTACGTTTGCGGAAGTTGCCATGGCCCCAGGACTGGGACGGTATCGGCGCACCGGGCCGTGGAGACGACGCGAAACATGGTCGCCTCTGTGAGTCACGCGCGGACGGCACATTGACGTGCCGTCCGCGCAGGCGTTACGCGAACTACCCCTGACGTACGCGCAGCGCTCTGGTGAGGGCAGCCGCCATCTCCGTGCGGGCGCGGCGGGAGATCTCGGCGTCCGGGGCCACGTGGTCGAAGACGTGGAACGTCCCCGGGAAGTGGTGCAGTTCGACGGGTACGCCCGCGTCCAGCAGCCGCAAGGCATACTCGTTGCCCTCGTCGCGCAGGGGGTCGTGTTCGGCGGTGACGATGTAGGCGGGCGGCAGGCCGGAGAGGTCCTCGGCGCGGGCGGGTGCGGCGTATACCGACTCTGCGGTCGACTCGATGCCCGCTGGGATGTACAGGGGCCACATCTGGGCCGCGGCAGCCGCGTCGAAGGCGGGTACATCGGTGAAGGTGGCCGCCGAGCGGGTGCGCATACGGTCGTCCAGGGCCGGGCAGATGAGGAGTTGGAACGCGATGGACGGGCCACCTCGGTCGCGGGACAGCAGAGTCAGAGCGGCGGCGAGCCCACCGCCCGCGCTGCCGCCGACGACGGCGAGGCGGTCGGGGTCGACACCCAGCTCGGTGGCGTTCTTCACCGTCCAGCGCAGGACCTCGTAGCAGTCCTCCAGACCGGCGGGGAAGGGGTGTTCGGGGGCCAGCCGGTAGTCGACCGAGATCACGACGAAGCCGGTCCGCCGGGCGAGATCGAGGGCGCGCCGGTGTTCGCTGTCGACGCTGCCCATGACGAACCCACCACCATGCATGTCCACCAGAACCGGCGCGGGAACGGGGGCGGTTGCCGGGCGGTACAGGCGGACGCGCGGGCCGCTGGTCGCCAAGTCGGTGATCTGGACGGTGTCGTCGACCGGGAGCGTGGCGACTGCGGCTCGTGCGGCGGTGAGTGCGGCCTCGCGGACGGCAAGCGGGTCGGTGAAGTCGGTACGCGGCAACTGCGCGGCGATCTCGGTGAGTTCGGGGTCAAGCAGCATGATGTGCCTCCAAGCTTCGGTCTCGGTGGGTGCGACAAGCGGTCAGCGGGTTCAGCGGTTGCGAACGAGCAGGCCGGTGGCGAGTGTCAGGGCCAGGGCAGCCGCGGTCGTGAGGGCGGTGGCGTGGGTGTACGTGGTGAACGAAACGCCGGGCGAACCAGGGGCGTTGCCCAGTGCGCGGGCGAACAGTCCGCCGATCAGGGCGACGCCCGCGGCGTTGGCGGTCTGCGTGGCGGTGAGCAGCACACCGCTGGCTGCTCCGGCGTCGGCCGGGTCCACGCCGGCCAGTACCGTGCCGATCAGCGGCGCGGCGACCAACCCCTGCCCGGCACCCACCAGCGTCAACACCGGGAGCAACCAGGTGACTTGGGCTCCCTGGGGAACCGTCGGTACGACCACCAGTACCCCGGCTAGGCCGATCGCCATGAGGATCGTTCCGGTGCCCAGCGCGCCGAACCTCCGGCCCGTGAGGCTGGCCACCGCGAAGGCGATGCCCAGCGGGGCGAAGATCAGGCCGCTGCTCAACGGGCTCCGGCCGAGCCCGGACTGCAGGTGGTAGGCGAGCAGCAGGAAGAACCCGGCGTTGCCCGCGTAGAAGGCGAGTACGGTCAACAGGCCACGGAGAACGCTCCGTTGGGTGAGCAGTCGCATCGGGATCAGCGGGTTGCCCTGCCGCCGTTCGACCCGTACGAACACCGTCAGCAGGACTACTGCCGCTGCGAGACCGGCGGCGACGGTCGGCCAGCCCTGGTCCAGTACCGGCGGGAGGAGCAAGGCAACGAGCGCGAGCGCCAGCAGCCCGGCTCCGGGCAGGTCGAGCCGGGCTCGCGCGCCCCGGCTCTCCGGGACCGTGCGGGAGGCGACCACCAGCGCCACGGCCCCGATCGGGACGTTCACCACGAACGCCGAACGCCAGCCCAGATCAAGGGGGTTCCAGGAGAGCAGCGCGCCGCCGACGATCTGCCCGGCGATGGTGGCCACCCCGATCGTCGCTCCGTAGAGACCGAGCGCGGTCGCGCGCGCCGGGCCGGTGAAGGCGTGCTGGACGATCGACAGCACCTGCGGCAGCATCACGGCCGCGGCCAGCCCCTGCGCCACCCGGGTGGCGATCAGTACGCTCGCGGACGGCGCCGCCGCGCACGCCACCGAGGCGAGTACGAACAGGACGACGCCCACCAGGAACATCCGGCGGCGGCCGTACCGATCACCGAGCCGTCCGCCGGTCACCAGCCCGACCGCGTACGCGAGGGTGTACCCGGCCGACACGAACTGCACCTCGCCGAACGAGGCGTGGAGATCCTGCTGGATCGACGGCACCGACACGGTGACGACGCTGGCGTCCAACAGGCCCATGAACGTGGCGAGAAGCACCGCGGCGAGGGCGACCCAGCGTCGTGTCGAGGAGGCGTCGGCCGTGGTCGAGCAGGCGTCGTCCATGCGGGGAGGTTGTGTGGTCACTGCGGTCATGTGTCCATTCGGCCACCGCTGCCGCGGACGCGTCCAAGTCCGGGATCTTCGCCTGTGATAATCCACGGTGATCACAGGCGGCAGGAGTCCGCGGTGATCACAGAGAGCAGGAGGAGACGACATGGAACTGCGCCATCTCCGCTACTTCGTCGCGGTCGCCGAGGAGTTGCACTACGGGCGCGCGGCGCGGCGGCTCTACGTGGCCCAACCGGGGCTCAGTCAGCAGATCATGGCGTTCGAGAAGGAGTTGGGCACCGCGCTGTTCACACGCAACCGGCGCGGCGTGGCGCTCACCGATGCCGGGGCCGCGCTGCTGCCCGCCGCCCGGGACATCCTCGCCCGCGCCGAGGCCGCCGTGCAGATGACCCGTCGCTACGGCGCCGGGGAAGCGGGGCAGTTGACGATCAGCCTGACCCGTTCCGCGCCGCGCGGTATCGTCACCGAACTCCTGGACACCTTCCGCGCCGCCCACCCGGCCATAGAGGTGCGGGTCACCAGCGGCTTCACCGCGCATGACGAACAGCGGCTGAGGGAGCGCTCGATCGACGCGGCGCTGGTGCGGATGCTGGACGATCCGCGCGGCGACCTGGCCGATCGTACGGTCGGTGAGGAGGCGATCGTGGCGGCCGTCCCCAGCGCCGACCCACTGGCACGCAAGCGCCGCGTGCGCCGGGCCGATGTGACGGACCGCCCTCTGGTGTGGTGGCCGCGCGAGCACGGTCCGCGCATGTGGGACCGCATGCTCGACGAGGTGTTCGGGGAAGGTGTCCGTCCGCCCGTCGCCCGCTGGGAGCCGGAGGAGGAGCACATGCTCCATGCCGTCGCGCAAGGGCACGGCATCACCTTCATCACCGAGGGCAGGGCTGCCGCGCTCCACGTCCCGGGCATCGCGGTCAGGCGCTTCACCGACCCCGCCCCGACGGTGCCGATCACCCTGGCCTGGTCCCGCGACAACCCCAATCCCGCACTGCACCGCTTCCTGGAGCACACCGCCGACGACGACACCTGACACCCCATCGGCCGCGCGGCCACTCACCCCTCTCAGTGCACCAAGTCACCATCGCGGTACGGCTGTTCGGCCGGCGGATCGGTGAGGTGGTGTCCCTGCTCGCGGCGCGGGCGCAGGGGCCACCAGATGCCTCGGCCGAGGAGTGCGGCGAGTGCCGGTACCAGCAGCAGGGAGAGGACGAACGCCGAGAGCAGGATGCCGAGCGCTGTCGCGAAGCCGATCTGCTGGGTCGAGGGGTCCGCGTTGACGCCGAGGCTGCCGAAGGAGGCGGCGAGGACGATGCCCGCCGTCATGATGGCCGGGGCGGTGTGCCGTACGGCGCGGGCGACGGCGGCGCGGGCCGGGCCGGGATGTTCCATCTCCTCGCGGATACGGTCGCTGATCAGGATGTTGTAGTCCGTGCCGAGGGCGACGACGAAGAGGAACAGCACCAGAGGCAGAACGAAGTTGACGCCGGGCTTGTCGAGGAGGTGCTGGAAGAAGAACGTGGAGGCGCCGAGGGTGGCGGCGAAGCCGAGGCTGACGGCGATCATCAGGACGGCCGGGGCGAGGAGGCTGCGCAGCAACGCGAGCAGGATGAGGGCGATCAGCACGGCCGCGACGGGGAACACGATGGCCAGGTCGTGGTCGACGGCGGTGGACACATCCGCGAAGATCGCTGCCGTGCCGCCGACATGGGCTTCGGTGCCCGCGGGTGTGTGACGGGCGACGGTGTCACGGACTGGTCCTGCCACCAGGTGGCGGGCCTGTGCGCTCTGGGAGTCCGCGGTGAGGTAGAGGTCGATGCGGGCGGCGGTGCGGTCGTCGTTGAGCACGGTCGTGCCGACCTTCCCGACGCCCTTGACCTCGGCGAGCGCCGTGGGCAGGGCCGCCAGTCGCCCGGTGGTGAGGGGGCGATGGTCGGTGGCCTGGACGTAGACGGTGGCCGGGTCGGAGACCCCGGCGGGCAGGGCGCGGGTGATCTCGGCGGCGGTGGAGGCGGCGGCCGTCTTGTGGGCCCCGCCGCCCTGGCCGAAGTCCATCCGGATGCCGGTCAGTCCGGCGGTCAGCGCACCGAGCAGGGCGAGGCTCGCCACGATGACGGCCAGCGGGCGGCGGGCGACGAGGTCGCCCACGCGGGCGGACATGCCGGGGCGCGGCTCGTGCGCGAGGGCGCGGGAGGGCCAGAACATCTTGCGCCCGGTGACGGCGAGCAGCGCGGGCATCAGAGTCAGGCTGGACAGCAGCATCACGAGGACCGACACGGCGACGGCGGGGCCGAGCACCCGGAACTGCCCGAAGGTCGCGATGCCGAGGGTGGCGAAGGCGGCCACGATCGTCAGGGCGGCCGAGGTGATCGCGATGCCGACCCGAGCACTGACCTCGCCGGACACGGTACGGGCCGGCAGGTCCGGGCGTGCCCGGAGCTGTTCACGGAAGCGGAAGAGAAGGAAGAGGAAGTAGTCGACGCCGATGCCGATCAGGACGACGTTGATGATGCTCGGTGTGCCGGGGTCGAGCTTGATTCCGGTGAGCATCGCGACGCCGACGACGGCTCCCGACGCCGCGCCGCCGACCAGGGCGACCGCGAGGAGCGGCACGAAGGCCGCGAGCACACTGCGGAACACCAGGATGTTGATCAGTACGATCAACCCGATCATGAGGATCCCGACGACCATCGTGGTCGTCTCCTCGGCGTCAACCGTGTCGACCATGTCGGCCAGGCCACCGGTGAACCCGGTACGCAGGTCCTCCTCGGCGAACGCCTGTCGCGTGTCGTCGCGGACGGTCCGGTAGAGGTTCTGGAGGCCGGGGTCCGTGACGTTGCCGGTCAACTGGACGGACAGCAGCTCGAAGCTGCGGTCGGGCGCGACCATGGCGGGGCTGAACCGCGGGGTCTGGGAGTAGTCCTTGGCCAGGAAGGCGGGCCCGCCCTCGTCGGACTCGGGCATCGTCACGTGCCGTCGGCCCAGCTTCTCGGCGACGGCGCCGATCGTGCGCTCGTCCCCTCCGGTGAGGGGCTTGCCGTCGGTGCGGGCGACGAGGACGGTCACCGCGTTGGCGTCGGGATCGACCCCGAAGCGTTCCTCGGCGATCTTCAGCGCGGCGGCGGAGTCGTAGGTCGAGGGCAGGAAGTCCCCGGCCTGGCTCTGGGTGGCGCGGAACAGCAGCGCCTGGCCGAGGCCGCTGAGGAAGATGCCCACCACCGCCCACAGGGCGATGACCTTCCAGGGGTTCCGGGTGGAGAACCCGGTCAGGGCGCGGATCACATTGTCCTCCGGCAGTGAGTGGAGCGCCGCGATTGCGGCCATGTCCAGCTCATCAGCGGGTCGCGCGGGAATCGTCCGAGCGACGGACGAGAAGCGGCGTGGGAGCGGGGTCCGGGCCGCGGCGCCGACCAGGACCCTGGTCCCAGACCGGGGTCGGCTCCTGGTCCTGGGAGCGGGGGCGGGTGGACCCGATGGGAGACTGGTGCCCGAAAGGCGACGTTCGCCCATCACGGCATTGCCCATCAGGCATTGACCATCACGGCATTGACCATCACGGCGGTGCCCATCACGGCGTCGCCCGTCGAGGCACGTACCGGTGCCGTCACCGGCACCGTTCGAGGAGGACCGTCATGCCGACACAGGGCCGCCCTGACCCCGCCGGGACACCCGAGGGCCGACCCGGCGATGACGCGCTGCCGTGGACGCGTAACGACGCGCTGGTCGCGGTCGGCTCGGCGGCTGTGGACCTGGTCGCCTTCGGCCTCGGCGCCCACACCTTGTTGGGGCGTGTCCCCGCTGTCGGGTACGTACCCCTGATCCTGTCCGCTCTGCCCCTGCTTTTCCGGCGTCGGGCCCCGGTGGCGGTGCTCGCGGCCGTCCTGCTGCTCGGACTGGTCCAGAACCTGAGCGTGCCCATGCCGCAGCACTTCAACGCCGCGCTGGTGGTGGCGCTCTACACGGTCGCACGCACGCGGGGCCCTCGCGTGACGGCGGGGGCGTCGCTCGCCTCGCTCGTGCTGCCGCTGGTGGCGCTGTCCTCCTGGCCCCTCCCGTCGATGCCCGAGATGATCGGCGCGGTGTCCGCCGTCGCGCTGGTGGTGGGCACCGCGCTGCTGATGAACCGCTGGCAGCGGGACAACGAAGCCAAACGGCAGTTGCTGGCCGACCGGGCGGTGGCCGCCGAACGGCGGCGTATCGCACGGGAGTTGCACGACATCGTGGCGCACCACATCACCACCATGCAGCTCATGGCCGGAGGTGCGCGGGCCAATCTGACGGCGGCCCCCGACCAGGCCAGGGACGCGCTGGTGACGCTGGAGGGGTCCGGCCGCATGGCCCTGCGCGAGATGCGTCAACTGCTGGACGTCCTGCGGGCCGGAGACGAGGCGGAGGAGGAACCGACCGCCCCGCAACCGGGCATCGCGGACCTGGAACGCCTCGTCGGCGAGTCCTGCCGCTCCGGCGTACCCACGGAGTTCGAGGTGCGGGGCGAACCGCGTACGGTGCCGTCGAGCGCCGGACTGACCGTGTTCCGGGTGGTGCAGGAGGCGCTGACGAACGCGCGTAAGTACGCGGCCGGGGCGCGGGCGGTCGTACGGCTGACGCGGCCCCGTCGACGTGACGGTGGAGGTGGCGGACGAGGGGCCGGGCGAGGGCTTCACCGGTGGCTCGGGATACGGTCTGGTCGGGATGCGGGAGCGGGTCGTCCTGCACGGGGGAACGCTGGAGGCGGGTCCGTCGGACGAGGGCGGGTTCCGGGTGCGGGCCCGACTGCCGTTGCCGGTGAGCGAGGGGGCGCTGCGATGAGGGGGGCACTGCGATGACAGGTACGGCGACGACGGATACGGCGGGCGGTGCGGAACCGATCCGGGTCCTGATCGCGGACGACCAGCCCCTGGTACGCCGCGGACTGGCGCTGATCCTCACGCCCGACCCCGCCTTCGAGGTGGTCGGCGAGGCGGAGAACGGCGCACAGGCGGTCGAGTCGGCGCACCGGCTGCGGCCCGACGTGGTCGTGATGGACATCCGTATGCCCGTACTGGACGGGGTCGCCGCGACCGACCGTCTCACGCGGGAGCTGCCCGGCTGCCGGGTCCTGGCGTTGAGCACGTTCGACATGGACGAGTACGTGGTGGCGGCGCTGCGCGCGGGCGCCTGCGGGTTCCTGCCCAAGGACATCTCCCCGGAGGAACTGGTCACGGCCGTGCGGGTGGTGCACACCGGGGAGGCCGCCGTCGCGCCCCGGCTGCTGACCCGGCTGATCTCCACGTACGTCAGGGCCCCGCAGCGCCCCGCACCGCCCTCCGCGACCCCCGACCTGCTCACACCGCGCGAGGTCGAGGTGTGGCGGCTGATGGCCACGGGGCTGGACAACGCGGAGCTCGCGGAGGCGCTGGACATCAGCGTCTCGACGGTGAAGAACCACATCACCGCCGTCTTCGGGAAGCTGGGGGTCCGCGACCGGGCGCAGGCGGTGATCGCCGCGTACGAGACGGGGTTGGTCGAGGTGGGACGGCGCGAGGGATGAACGCCGCCTGCGCGCGGTACGGAACCGGGGCGGAATCACCCCGGCCCGGGAACACCGCGGCGGCCCGCGGCGTTGATCTCGTCGGTAGAACGGAGGCCGTATCAGTGCACGGTGAGTACAAGGTCCCGGGCGGCAAGCTCGTCGTCGTGGACGCGGAGGTCGAGGACGGCGCGCTGCGCCACGTGCGCGTGGCGGGCGACTTCTTCCTGGAGCCGGACGAGGCGCTCGACGCCGTGAACCGCGCGCTGGAGGGCGCCCCTGCGGACACCGACGCGGCGGGGCTGGCCGCCCGCATCGACGCGTCGCTGCCCGAGGGCACGGTGATGTACGGGCTGACCTCGGAGGGCATCGGCATCGCGGTGCGCCGCGCCCTCGCACACGCCACCGACTGGACGGACTACGACTGGCAGTTGATCCACGAGGGCCCCCAGCCACCCGCGCTGCACATGGCGCTGGACGAGGTGCTGACCGCCGAGGTCGCGGCCGGGCGGCGCCCGCCGACGCTGCGCGTGTGGGAGTGGGGCGCCCCGGCGGTGATCATCGGCAGCTTCCAGTCGCTGCGCAACGAGGTGGATCCGCAGGGCGCGGCGCGCCACGGCATCGAGGTCGTGCGCCGGATCTCCGGGGGCGGCGCCATGTTCGTGGAGCCGGGCAACACGATCACGTACTCACTGTCCGTGCCCGAGGCGCTCGTGCACGGCCTGTCCTTCCAGGACAGTTACGCCTATCTCGACGACTGGGTGCTGGGCGCGCTGGGCGACATGGGGATCAAGGCCTGGTACCAGCCGCTGAACGACATCGCCACGGACCAGGGCAAGATCGCGGGCGCGGCCCAGAAGCGCGTCGTGGGACCGGGCGGCGGGCCCGGCGCGGTGCTGCACCATGTGACGATGTCGTACGACATCGACGCGGACAAGATGCTCGAAGTCCTGCGCATCGGGCGGGAGAAGCTGTCCGACAAGGGCACCAAGAGCGCGAAGAAGCGGGTGGATCCGCTGCGTCGGCAGACCGGCTTGGCGCGCGAGGCGGTCATCGGCCGGATGATCGAGTCGTTCCGCGGCCGGTACGGCCTCGCGCACGGCAAGGTGACGGACGCGGAACTGGCCCGCGCGCAGGAGTTGGCGCGCACGAAGTTCGGCTCGGCCGAGTGGACGGCCCGCGTGCCCTGATCACGGCCGCCGCCGGGTGAGGCCCGGCGGTTCCGGCTGGTGAAACAGGGCCGGATGCCGGGGAGTTGGGGCCGAGTGTCGCGAAGTCGGGCAGAGGAACTGGCGTACGATGCGCAGTGCGGGCTTCCACCGCACCATCCCCCATCGAGAAGTGCGCCGTGCGTTCTCTTCCTCTGCCACTCGCTGTGACCGTGCGTGTTCTGCCGGTTGTCGTCCTCGCTGTCTCGGGCTGGGCCCTGTCCTCGGAGACACCCGACCCGGCCCCGGCACCGCCCCCCGTCGGCGCGTCCGGACAGCAGCCCCAGAACACCCCGGCCGCCCCCGATCCGACGGTCTCGGCTTCGGCCGCGGCCAAGACGTACACCGTCGCCCCGGCCCCGTGCTCCGGGCTGTCCGAGAAGACGATCTCCTCCCTGGTCCCCGGCGCCAAGCCGGCCGGGAAGGAGATCCCTTCGACGGACAAGTCGCTGCGCCGCACCTGCTCCTGGCACGCGCTCAAGGGCTACGACTACCGCTGGCTCGACGTCTCCTTCGAGGTCATGGGCTCGGACGCGCAGGCACGGCAGTCCTACGAGGAGCGCACGGCGCGGAAGAGCGGCGGAGGGGCCGTGCCCGGTCTCGGTGACACGGCCTACTCCGTCGTGGATCTCACCACCGAGGACAAGCAGGAGACCCGCGAGGGGATGGTGCTGGCGCGCGCCTCCAACGCGCTCGTGGTCGTCACCTACAACGGCAGTGACTTCGAGACGAAGAAGGCGCCGGGTACGGACGAAATCAACAGGGGGGCCATCAAGGCCGCCAAGGACGCGGTGGCCGCGCTCGGGGACGGCCGGAAGAGCTGACCGCCGCCCCCACACCCCGTCAGACCGTGGTCCGCTCCCGGCCGCGCAGCGGCATCAGCGCCAGGTAGAGCACCATCGACGTGCCCAGGCCCACCGCCCAGCCGTAGTCCGCCAGCGACTTGAGGGCGGGGACGGGGCGGCCGTCGATCAGCGGATGGAAGTCCGCGCCGCCGATGGCGAGTACGCCGCCCACCACGAAGGCCGCGACGGCGCACCAGTTCCAGCCGCCGTCGTACCAGTAACGGCCGCCCGCGCGGTACAGGTCGGTGAGGTCGAGGCGGGTGCGGCGCAGGATCCAGTAGTCGGCGATGAGGATGCCGGCGACCGTGCCGAGCAGGCCTCCCACCAGGCCGAGCCAGGTGAAGATGTAGCCCTGCGGGTCGGAGTACAGCTTCCACGGGCAGATGAGCACGGCCAGGACCGAGGTGATCAGGGCTCCGGCGCGGAAACTGACCTTCCTGGGCGCGACGTTGGAGAAGTCGAACGCGGGCGAGACGAGGTTGGCCGCGATGTTCACGGACAGGGTCGCGATCAGGACGGTGACCAGCGCGTAGAGCAGGCCGACCGTGTTGTCCGTCTTGGCGGCCAGTTGCACCGGGTCCCACACCGGCTCGCCGTACACGGCCTGGGAGCCGGAGGTGACCAGCACCGACAGGAACGCGAACAGGGTCATGGTGGTCGGCAGGCCGAGGGCCTGGCCCCAGGTCTGGGCGCGCTGGCTTCTGCCGTAGCGGGTGAAGTCCGGGATGTTGAGCGCCAGGGTGGACCAGAAGCCGATCATGCCCATGAGTGAGGGCGCGAACAGCTTCCAGAAGTCGGCGCCCCAGCCCAGCTTGGAGGGCTGGTCGAACAACGGGCCGAAGCCACCTGCCTTGTTGCTCATCCAGCCCAGCATCACGAAGGCGCCTACGAGCACGAAGGGCGCCGCCCAGTTCTCGAAGCGGCGGATGGTCTCCATGCCCCGGTAGATGATGGCGACCTGGATCGCCCAGAAGATCACGAAGGACAGCCACATGGTCCAGGCGTGGCCACCGATCTTCGAGGCGTTCGCCCAACTGTCGCCGATGAGCTTCCCGGCGAGGAAGTAGATCGCCTCACCGCCGATCCAGGTCTGGATGCCGAACCAGCCGCAGGCCACCAACGCCCGTACGACAGCGGGGAGGTTGGCGCCGCGCACGCCGAAGGAGGCGCGGACGAAGACAGGGAAGGGGATGCCGTACTTGGGCCCCGCGTGCCCGGTGAGCAGCATCGGCACCAGCACGATCAGATTGGCCAGGGCGATGACGAGCACCGCCTGCTTCCAGTCCATGCCGACGGCGATCAGTCCGGAGGCCAGGGTCCAGGAAGCCGTGTTGTGGGCCATGCCGACCCACAGCGCGGAGAAGTTGTAGGTGGTCCAGGTGCGCTTCCGTGCGGGGACGGGGAGCAGGTCCTCGTTGGCGTACGGGCCGGTCGGCGCGGCGGAGTCCGGGGCGATCTCCACGCGGCCGTCGGGGAGGGTGACCTGTGCGGACGGCGTGGAAGCCGTGGGTGCGGTGTCGGTCATGGGCAGGCCAATCAGGAGGCGGGGGTCGGGAATGGCCGTGCGGGTGGGGCCGATGGCCGGGTGCGCGGGAAGCGCCCTGGGGGACTCTCGTGAAGGCCCCCGGTCCCCTTCCCGGGGGAGCGGGAAGGGGACGAACGGGTGAGCGACGGGGTCTGAAGTTCCCTGTGCGGACTAGCCGTTGACGGCGGGGATGACCTGCGTCCCGTAGGCGTCGATGACGGCTTCCTGTGCGTCGTGCATGTCGTAGAGGGCGAACTGGTCGACGCCCAGCGCACGCAGTGCGGTCAGCTTCTCGATGTGCCGCTCGACGGGGCCGATGAGGCAGAACCGGTCGACGATCTCGTCGGGCACGAACGCGGTGTCGGGGTTGCCGCTGCGCCCGTGGTGGGCGTAGTCGTAGCCCTCACGGGCCTTGATGTAGTCGGTGAGTTCCTCGGGGACGGACGCGGAGTGCGCTCCGTACTTGCCGACCAGGTCGGCGACGTGGTTGCCGACCATGCCGCCGAACCAGCGGCACTGCTCGCGCGCGTGGGCGAGCGCCTCGGGCGAGTCGTCCTCGGTGACATAGGCCGGGGCGGCGACGCAGATCTTCACCTCGTCCGGGTCACGTCCGGCGGCCACAGCCGCCTCCTTGACGGCCTTGACCATGTATTCGGTCAGATACAGGTCGGCGAGTTGGAGGATGAAGCCGTCGGCCTCCTCGCCGGTCATCTTCAGGGCCTTGGGGCCGTACGCGGCCATCCAGACGGGGAGTTGGGCGCCCGGCTTGACCCAGGGGAACCTGACGACCGTACCGCCGAGGTCGGCCTCCTCGCCGCGGCCGAGCGCCCGGATGACCTTCATGGCCTCGCTGATACGGGCCAGGGTGTTGGGCTTGCGTCCGGCCACGCGCATCGCCGAGTCACCGCGGCCGATGCCGCACACCGTGCGGTTGCCGAACATGTCGTTGAGTGTGGCGAACGTGGAGGCCGTGACCTCCCAGGTGCGGGTGCCCGGGTTCGTCACCATGGGGCCGATGGTCAACTTCTCGGTGTGGGCGAGGATCTGACTGTAGATCACGAAGGGTTCCTGCCACAGCACACTGGAGTCGAAGGTCCAGCCGTAGCGGAAGCCGTTGCGCTCGGCGCGCTGCATCAGGTCGATGACCCGTGAGGCGGGCGGGTCGGTCTGGAGGACGAGTCCGAAGTCCATGGGCACCGCTCCTAGTTGAGGTACTGACAGGTGGAACGGGGGGTGTAGACACCGTGGCCCGCGCGTCCGGTGTACTCCCGCTCGGTGATGACGGGCTCGCCGCGCGAGAGGACCGTCTCGACCCGGCCCGTCGTGCGCTTGCCCTCGTACGCCGAGTAGTCGACGTTCATGTGGTGGGTGTCGGCGGACATGATCTGCTCGGCGTGCGGGTCGTAGATGACGACGTCGGCGTCCGCGCCGGGGGCGATGGTGCCCTTCTTCGGGTACATGCCGAACATCCGGGCCGGAGTGGCGCAGGCGATCTCGATCCAGCGGCGGCGCGAGATGTGTCCGTCGACCACGGCCTGGTGGAGCAGGTCCATACGGTTCTCGACGCCCGGCATCCCGTTGGGGATCTTCGAGAAGTCGCCCCGGCCCAGCTCCTTCTGACCCGAGAAGCAGAAGGGGCAGTGGTCGGTGGAGACCACCTGGAGGTCGTTGGTGCGCAGCCCCTTCCACAGCGCGGCCTGGTGCTCCTTGGGCCGCAGCGGGGTCGAGCACACGTACTTGGCGCCTTCGAAGTCCGGCTCGGCGAGGTTGTCGGTGGACAGGAAGAGGTACTGGGGGCAGGTCTCGCCGAAGACGTTCAGTCCCTCGTCGCGGGCTCTGGCCAACTCGGCGAGCGCCTCCTGCGCCGAGACATGCACCACGTACAGCGGGGCCCCGGCGACCTGCGCGAGCCTGATGGCGCGGTGGGTGGCCTCGGCCTCCAGCAGGGCCTTGCGGACCTCGCCGTGGTAGCGCGGGTCCCGCTCGCCGCGCGCCAGTGCCTGCTCGACGAGGACGTCGATCGCGATGCCGTTCTCGGCGTGCATCATGATCAGGCCGCCGTTCTCGGCGGAGCGCTGCATGGCGCGCAGGATCTGACCGTCGTCGCTGTAGAAGACCCCGGGGTAGGCCATGAACTGCTTGAAGGAGGTGACCCCCTCCTCGATCAGCAGGTCCATCTCCTTGAGGGTCTCCGGGTTCACATCGGAGACGATCATGTGGAAGGCGTAGTCGATCGCGCAGTTGCCCTCCGCCTTGTCGTGCCAGGCGTCCAGGCCCTCACGCAGGGTGCGGCCCACGCTCTGCACGGCGAAGTCGACGATCGTGGTCGTCCCGCCCCAGGCGGCGGCCCGGGTGCCGGTCTCGAAGGTGTCGGCGGCGAAGGTGCCGCCGAACGGCATCTCCATATGGGTGTGGGCGTCGACACCGCCCGGGATCACGTACTTGCCGGTGGCGTCGATGATCCTCCCCCACCCTTCGGGCGGGGGTGCCCCCATCTCGCTTCGCTCGGCCGTGAAGGCCTCGGCGGCCGGTGTGCCGGAGGCGGCGAGGGCGGCGATGCGGCCGTCCTCGATCAGGACGTCGGCGTGGATCTCGTCGGACGCGGTGATGACGAGGCCACCGCGAATGACCGTACGGCTGCTCATACGTGCACGCTCCGCTGGGTTGTAGTCAAGAGTGCGGGTCGTCTGTGGCTGGTCGCGCCGTTCCCCGCGCCCCTGCGAGGGCTTCGCCCTTGCAGGGGCGCGGAGCCTCCTATGTCTACGGTGCGGTCAGCGGGGAGTACGCGCCCGGCGCGCGGTCGCGGTAGAACTGCCACCGGTCGCGTACCTCGCGGAGCTTGGCCAAGTCCAGGTCGCGGACGAGGAGTTCGCTCTCCTTGTCGCCGGCCACCTCGCCGACGAACTGCGCTTCCGGGTCCACGAAGTACGAGGTGCCGTAGAAGTCGTTGTCGCCGAGTTCCTCGACACCCACGCGGTTGATCGCGCCGACGAAGTACTCGTTGGCCACGGCCGCGGCCGGCTGCTCCAACTGCCAGAGATAGCCGGACAGTCCGCGCGAGGTGGCCGACGGGTTGAAGACGATCTCCGCGCCCGCGAGACCGAGGGCGCGCCAGCCCTCGGGGAAGTGGCGGTCGTAGCAGATGTAGACGCCGATCCGCCCGGCCTTGGTGTCGAAGACGGGCCAACCGCTGTTGCCGGGACGGAAGTAGAACTTCTCCCAGAACCCCTTGACCTGGGGGATGTGGGTCTTGCGGTACTTGCCGAGGTAGGAGCCGTCCGCGTCGATCACCGCGGCGGTGTTGTAGAGGACGCCGGGCTGCTCCTCCTCGTACATGGGCAGCACGAGCACGATGCCGTGCTCCTTCGCCAGCGCCTGGAAGCGCTTGACGGTGGGGCCGTCCGGGATCTGCTCGGCGTACTCGTAGAACGCCGGGTCCTGGACCTGGCAGAAGTACGGCCCGTAGAACAGCTCCTGGAAGCACAGGACATGAGCGCCTTGGGCCGCCGCGTCGCGGACCGCCTGCTCGTGAACCTGGATCATCGATTCCTTGTCGCCGGTCCAGGCAGTCTGGAAGACGGCGGCACGAACCACTCTGCTCATCGGGACCTCCGGTAGCTCGGTGTGTCGTGAGAGCCTGGCTACGACCCAGCGTCGGATCAGCCCGTGGCGTCTGGTGCGTGCGATCGCAAGGCGCCGAGCCGCCCTCGTGGCGGCGCCACGTGGGCGGCTCGGCAACGCGGCTGGGGGTCCCCCCCTGCTCGCAGAGCTTGGGGGAGTGCGTGCCAGACGCCACGGGCCCGGCGGGGGGTCGTAGCCAGGCTCTGAGCTTAGGAAGTCCGCCTGCCTGCTGTGAGTTGCACCGTGTCACGTCTGCGGGCCGTTGCCGTTCCACGGTGTCACCCCTGTTGGGCGTCGTGGGCGAGGAGCGCGATGTGGACGGAGGCGGCCTGTTCGAAGTCGTCGAGGTCGACGCCGAGACGGGTGCGGATGGCCTCCAGACGGCGGTAGAGGGCGGGCCTGCTGACGTGATGGAGCTGGGCGGTACGGGACTTGTTGCGGCCGGTGGCCAGGTAGGTCCGCAGCACGGCCAGCAGGTCCGGCTCCGCGTCGGATCCGCACAGCAGTCCGTCCAACTCCCGCTCGGCGAAGGCCTGGACATGCGGGTCGTCGCGCAACAGCCGGATCAGACCGCGCAGATGGACGTCCCTGAGGCGTACGACGACGGGCAGGTCCAGGGCGGCGCCGTGCTCGGCGACGGCGTCGGCCACATGCCGCGCCTCGCGCAGCCCGGCGGGGACGTCCTCCCAGACGGTGCGCGCGTCCGCGGCGGCGACCACCGGCGTGCCTTTCGCCGTCTCCTTCCGCAGCCGGGTGGCGAAGTGCGCGGCCAGCGCCTGCGCGTCCTGGTCGCGGGCGAGGCTGAGCAGCAACGCCGTCGCCCTGTCGTCGAGTTGGGCCACGAGTCCGGGCAGTCCGAGCAGGCGCAGGACGCGGTCGAGGACGACCGGGTCGCCGTCGCGTACGACGAGGGGGACGAAGGCACGGCGGTTCACGGGAAGCCCGGCCGCGCGGACCCGCGGCAGCAGTCGGCGGGCCGGGACGACCCCGGTGACGAGGTCGGTCAGCAGGCTCTGTGCGGACTGCTCCTCCCAGGAGTGCACCGCGGTGCCGAGCATCCGGTGCAACACGAGGGCCTCGGCGGCGCGTTCGGCGAGCAGCCGTCCGACGGGGCTGTCGCCGCGGTAGCCGCACAGCACGATCCGGCCCCAGTGCTCGCCGCGTCCGCCCAGTTCGGCACGGACCCAGCCGTCGCCCTCGCCACCGCCCGCCTGCCGGGCGATGCGCTCCCAGTCACGCAGCACGTCGTCGACCGCGGGCCGCTCCCCCGCCGTGGCGAGCACCCGGTGGGCCAGGTTGGTGAGGATCACGGGACAGCCGGCGTGCACGGCGATCTCGTCGAGCAGTCGCTGGAGCGGGGCGCCCGCGGTGATGATCCCGGTCAGCGCGGTGCGTACGGACTCCGACAGGCTCACCGTCGCGAACTTCCGCCGTACGAGCCGGGATTGGACCTCCTCGGTCAGCTCGGCGAAGGGGAAGGGCCGGTGCAGGACCACCATGGGAAGGCCGTAGCGCTCGGCGGCCCGGCGCATCACGTCGGGGGGTGCGGGGAAGGCGCGGCCGAGCCCGAGGACGACGGCCGCGGCCTCCGCGCGGTGCAGGGAGCGGATGTACTCGGCCTGCTTGTCCTCGTCGCCCGCGAGCAGCACCCCGGTGGTGAGGACCATCTCGCCGCCGCTGAGCATCACGCCGACATCGGCGGCCTCGGCGACGTGCACCCAGCGCACGGGCCGGTCGAGATGTCCCGCCCCAGCCACCACCTCGGGCTCTCCGGCGAGCACCCGCTCCAGGGTGAGGACCTGGCGTATCGACAGGGCGGGTTCCAAGGCGGTGGTCATGGCTAACGTCCCCTCTGCTCGGGTCAGACAGGCCTTAGGACACCTCGGGTCGGAGCTGCTCGCGGCTTGGACACTCGTGTCGCTACTGGACGCTTCTGAGGGCGTGTTCGAGGATCGCGGCGCCTTCCTCGGCCTCCGCGACGGTGAGCGTGAGCGGTGGGGCGATGCGCAGCGCGCTGGTGTCGTGGCCGCCGCCCTTGCCGATCAGCAGCCCTCCCGCACGGGCGGCCTCGATCACGGCGGACGCCGCCTCCGGGTGGGCCTGGTCGGTGCCGGGACGCACCAGTTCGATGCCGATCATCAGGCCGCGCCCGCGTACTTCGCGTACGACGGGGAGCTGGGCGGCGACGGCGCGCAGCCGTTCGATGAGCAGTCCGCCGACGCGGCGCGCGTTGCCCTGAAGGTCGTGTTCGAGGAGGTAGGTGAGGTTGGCGAGGCCCGCCGCCATCGTGATCTGGGTGCCGCCGAAGGTCGAAATGCTGTTGGCGTCCAGGCAGTTCATGATGTCCGCGCGGGCGACGACACCGCCGATGGACATGCCGTTGCCGATGCCCTTGGCGAAGGTGAGGATGTCGGGCGGGCCCGAGGCGCCGTGTGCCTGCCAGCCCCAGAAGTGGTCGCCGGTCCGACCCCAGCCGGTCTGCACCTCGTCCGAGATCCACAGGATGCCGCGGTCCTGGAGGACGTCGTGGAAGGCCGCGTACAGCCCGTCGGGCGGCGAGGTGAAGCCGCCGACGCCCTGGATGGGCTCGGCGATCAGCGCGGCGGGCGGGCGGACGTGCCCGAGCAAGTCGGTGAGGTCCTCGACGCAGGACGAGATGAACTCGTCGTCGTCGAGGTGCGCGAACGGGCCCCGGGTGCGGACGCCACCGTGGACGTACAGGGTCTGCAGCGGGGACAGGGAGGTCGGGGACCAACTGCGGTTGCCGGTGATGCCGACGGCGCTGAAGGAGCGGCCGTGGTAGCTGTTGCGCATCGCCAGGATCTGGTTGCTGCGCCGGTACGTCGTCGCCAGCAGCAGCGCGGTGTCGTTGGCCTCGGTGCCGGAGGTCGTGAAGAAGACGCGGGCGTCGGGGATGTTGCTCAACCGGGCGATGCGCTCGGCGAGTTCGACCATGGTCCGGTTGAGGTAGAGGGTCGAGGTGTGCAGGATGCGTCCGGCCTGCTCGGTCACGGCCTTGGTGACCTCGGGCAGGGCGTGCGCGGTCATCGTGGTGAGGATCCCGCCGAAGAAGTCCAGGTACTTGTTGCCGTCGGCGTCCCAGACATGGCGGCCCTCGCCGTGGGTGATCTCGATGGGGTTCTCGTAGTACAGGGCGAGCCAGTCGGGCAGGACGGCCCGGTGGCGGGCGTGCAGATCGCTCACGGCTTCACCAGTCCTTCGTACGCGTCGGGGCGGCGGTCGCGGTAGAACGCCCACTGCTGCCGCACTTCTTCGATGAGGTCGAAGTCGAGGTCGCGGACGAGGAGTTCCTCCTCCTTGTCGGCCGCCACCTCCCCCACGAACTGTCCGCGGGGGTCGACGAAGTAGCTCGTGCCGTAGAAGTCGTTGTCGCCGTACTCCTCGCGGCCCACGCGGTTGATCGCGGCGATGAAGTACTCGTTGGCGACGGCCGCTGCGGGCTGCTCCAGTTGCCAGAGGTAGGCGGACAGACCACGTGAGGTGGCCGACGGGTTGTAGACCAACTGTGCTCCGTTCAGACCCAGTTGCCGCCAGCCCTCCGGGAAGTGGCGGTCGTAGCAGATGTAGACGCCGACCTTGCCGACCGCGGTGTCGAAGACCGGCCAGCCGAGGTTGCCCGGTTTGAAGTAGTACTTCTCCCAGAACCCCTTGAGCTGGGGGATGTGATGCTTGCGGTACTTGCCGAGGTAGCCGCCGTCGGCGTCGATCACGGCGGCGGTGTTGTAGTAGAAGCCGGACTGCTCGACCTCGAAGACCGGGACGACGATCACCATGCCGGTCTCGCGCGCCAGTTCCCGCATGCGGGTGACCGTGGGGCCGTCGGGCACGGGCTCGGCCCAGCGGTAGTGCTCGGGCTCCTGGACCTGACAGAAGTAGGGGGCGTTGAAGACTTCCTGGAAGCCGATGATCCTCGCGCCCTGCCGGGCCGCCTCGCGGGCGTGCTCCACATGCTTGGCGATCATGGATTCGCTGTCGCCGGTCCAGGTCGCCTGGACCAGCGCGGCGCGTACGACATGGGCCATGGTGCCGCTCCTTTGCCTGGTGTCCCTGGCAGGGGACGTCAGAGAGCCTCTACACCCATAGACACGGGCCAGAGAAGGCACGAACGTAAGCCCCCGGGGCGGCCTTGCCAAGACCATCGTCGGCAACCGGCGGAGTCGATCATGTTTCGTACCCCGGTGGACGAGTGGTCCGATGGGACGAGTGGTCCGATTGTCGGCGGGGCATGTCGGGTTGCCGACGGGTCACGTCCGCTTACGGACGAGTCACGTCCACTTGTCGGCGGGCCGCGACCGCGTGCGCGGAGCGGCCTCGGCTCACGCCGCGATCGGGGCGGTTGGTGCAGTCGGCGCAGTCGGCGCAGTCGGCGCGCACCGTCCGGCGAGTTCGTCCATGGACAGGCCGAGCGCCCGCGCCAGCGCGGCGACCGTGAAGAACGCCGGGGTGGGCGCGCGTCCGGTCTCGATCTTGCGGAGCGTCTCGGCGGAGATACCGGCACTCGCGGCGACGTCGGCCATGCTGCGGGCGCCGCGCGCCTCGCGCAGGCAGCGCCCGAGACGCTCGCCGCGTTCATGCTCTTCGGGGGTCAGCGGGGTGCGCACCATGCGCCCATTCTAATACCGGAGCCCGACCGGGGGCCCGGTATAGTAATTGGCGAATGAGCGGTATAGTAATTGGCATGGTGAAACTGAAGACGGACACGTCGATCGATGCGATGTACACGGCGGGCCAGGTGGTCGCCCAGGCCCTCACGGCGGTACGGAAGAGTGCGGACGTAGGCGTCTCGCTGCGCGAACTGGACGAGGTGGCACACCAGGTGCTGCGCGACGCGGACGCGGAGTCGCCGTTCCTCGGCTACCGCCCGAGCTTCGCCCCGTCGCCCTTCCCCGCGGTCATCTGCGCCTCGGTCAACGACGCGATCGTGCACGGCATCCCGGACGGCTACCGACTGCGCGAGGGCGACCTGGTCTCCATCGACTGCGGCGCCCAACTCGGCGGCTGGGCGGGCGACTCGGCGATCAGCTTCCTCGTCGGCCGAGCGAGCGCCGCCGATCTGCGGCTGGTCGAGACCGCGGAGCGGGCGCTCGCGGCGGGCATCGAGGCGGCCGTCGTCGGCAACCGCATCGGGGACATCGCGCACGCGATCGGCTCGGTGTGCCGGACCGCGGGGTACGGCATCATGGAGGACTTCGGCGGGCACGGCGTGGGCCGCCGTATGCACGAGGACCCGCCCGTCCCGAACGAGGGCCGCCCCGGACGCGGCCTCCGGCTGCGGCACGGCATGGTCCTGGCGATCGAGCCCATGCTCATCGGAGGCGGCACCGACGGGTACCACGCGGACGCCGATGGCTGGACCCTCCGTACGAACGACGGCTCCCGCGCGGCCCACACGGAACACACCGTGGCGATCACGGATTCGGGGCCGCGCATCCTGACGGAACGGCGCTGAGGTTCTTCAGAACCTGGATCAGAACCCGGATCAAGCCCCGGCTGAGGCTCTTCAGAGCCAGAAGACGACCGCGAGGGCGACCAGCACCCCGAGGGCGACGAGCCCGCCGAAGATCCCGGCGCCCGCGGCGATCTTCACACTGGTGGGCCGCTCCTCCCGCCAGCCCGCCTCCCGAGCGGCGCCCCGGATCAGCCGGTGGCCCTCGGCGGAGGAGAAGGTGTACTGCTCGCCGCCGACCGGGGTCCGGTACGACGTGGTGTACACGCTCCGGCCCGTGGACAGCGTCCTCCCCAGCCGCACCCCGCCGAGGCCCGCCTCGTACTCGACGGCACGGACGACATCCGTCAGCGTGAACACCCGTTCCTCCGGGCGCAGTTCGACGCGGTAGGTGTGCATCTGGGTGATCCGGCTGCGCGTCAACCGCTCCTGCCACTGCGGGACATCGATGTCCACGGTCAGCTCGAGCCCCCACTCCGTACGGCGCGTCCGATACGGCGTGCCCGCGGCGGCGGCCTCGATGCGGGCGGACAACTCCTCGGCGGCATCTGGGCCGTTGGATCCCCTCACAGGCACGCAGGGTAACAGCGTGGAGGTGGAGCGGCGCGACGGTCGGTGATCCCGGCCACGGGTCGCGGGCTGTGCCGGTGAGCGGCGGCCGACCGGCCGCCGCCCCCAGGGGCCCTCCTGAAGGTGCCCCCGGCAGGGGATCGTGCCATCGTGGTCTACGGGCGCCGCGCTCCCAGGGCCGCCTGTCCGGAGCTGCCCGGCCGGGAGATGTAACCGGGCCCGTCCGGGCTGCCCCCGCGTCGCGCCGGTACGTCGATCAGCGGAACGGATTGCCATGACCAGCGGGTTCAACGGTCCGCAGGGCTACGGCTCGGACCCCTTCGCAGAGTTCTTCTCCCGTATCTTCGGCACCGGGCCCCGTCCCGGTCCCCGCCAGATCGATCTCGGACGGCTGCTCAGCGAGCCGGCCCGGCAGCTCGTCGCCGGAGCTGCGCGGTACGCCATGGAGCACGGCAGCCGCGACCTCGACACCCAGCATCTGCTGCGCGCCGCGCTCTCCGCCGAACCGACCCGGAGCCTGCTCAGCCGCGCCGGAGCGGACCCCGACTCGATGGCGACGGAGATCGACGAGCGTTCCGGGCCGCCCCAGACCCCGCACCATCCGAGCGAGGCGCCGCAGCCGTCCTCGCTCTCGCTGACGCCCGCGGTCAAGCGCGCGCTGCTGGACGCGCACGAACTGGCCCGCGCGAGCGGCACCGGCTACATCGGCCCCGAGCATGTGCTCACCGCCCTGGCCGCGAACCCCGACTCCGCCGCCGGGCACATCCTGCACTCGGCCCACTTCGCGCCGCCCGCGAGGCCGCCCGAGGCGGGCGTTCACCCGGAGGCGCGTCCGGAGCGGGCACGTCCGCCGACGACCCCGACCCTGGACAAGTACGGCCGTGATCTGACCGACCTCGCGCGCCAGGGCCGGATCGACCCGGTGATCGGGCGGGACGACGAGATCGAGCAGACCATCGAGGTGCTGTCGCGCCGGGGCAAGAACAACCCGGTCCTGATCGGTGACGCGGGCGTCGGCAAGACCGCCATCGTGGAGGGGCTCGCGCAGCGCATCGCCGACGGCGACGTGCCCGACATCCTGCTGGGCCGCCGGGTCGTCGCGCTGGACCTGACGGGCGTGGTCGCCGGGACCCGTTACCGCGGGGACTTCGAGGAGCGGCTGAACAACATCGTCGGCGAGATCCGCGCCCACTCGGACGAGCTGATCGTCTTCATCGACGAGCTGCACACCGTCGTCGGCGCGGGCGGCGGCGGCACCGAGGGCGGGTCCATGGACGCGGGCAACATCCTCAAGCCCGCCCTGGCCCGCGGCGAACTGCACATCGTGGGCGCCACCACGCTGGTGGAGTACCGCCGTATCGAGAAGGACGCGGCGCTGGCCCGCCGCTTCCAGCCGATCCTGGTGCCCGAACCGACGGTCCCGGACGCCGTCGAGATCCTGCACGGACTGCGCGACCGCTACGAGGCCCACCACCAGGTGCGCTACACCGACGAGGCGCTCGTGGCCGCCGTGGAGCTGTCCGACCGCTATCTCACCGACCGGCATCTGCCGGACAAGGCGATCGACCTGATCGACCAGGCCGGGGCGCGGGTACGGCTGCGGGCGCGGACGAAGGGCACGGACGTACGGGCCATGGAGCGCGAGGTCGAGCAGCTCACCCGGGACAAGGACCAGGCGGTCACCGACGAGCAGTACGAGCAGGCCACCCAGTTGCGGGACCGCATCACCGAGCTGAAGACGCGGATCGAGCAGGCCTCCGGGGACACCGAGGCCGACGAGGGGCAGCACCTGATGGTCACCGCCGAGGCCGTCGCCGAGGTGGTGTCCCGGCTCACCGGCATCCCGGTCAGCCGCCTCACCGAGGAGGAGAAGAAGCGGCTGCTCGCCCTCGAGGAGCATCTGCGTCAGCGGGTCGTCGGACAGGAGGAGGCGGTCAGCGCGGTCGCCGACGCGGTACTGCGCTCGCGCGCCGGGCTCGGCAGTCCGGACCGGCCGATCGGCAGCTTCCTCTTCCTCGGTCCGACCGGCGTCGGCAAGACGGAACTGGCGCGCGCGCTCGCGGAGGTGCTGTTCGGCAGCGAGGAGCGCATGGTCCGGCTCGACATGAGCGAGTACCAGGAGCGGCACACCGTCAGCCGTCTCGTGGGCGCCCCGCCCGGATACGTCGGCCATGAGGAGGCCGGTCAGCTCACCGAGGTCGTACGACGGCATCCGTACTCGCTGCTGCTGCTCGACGAGGTCGAGAAGGCGCACCCCGATGTCTTCAACATCCTGCTCCAGGTCCTCGACGACGGTCGGCTCACCGACTCCCAGGGCCGGACGGTGGACTTCACCAGCACGGTCGTGGTGATGACGAGCAACCTCGGCTCCGAGGCGATCACCCGGCGCGGGGCGGGTATCGGGTTCGGGCCGGGCGGCGCGGAGGCGAACGAGGAGGCGCGGCGCGAGCAGATCCTGCGTCCGCTGCGCGAGCACTTCCGGCCCGAGTTCCTCAACCGCATCGACGAGATCGTGGTGTTCAGGCAACTGACGGCCGAGCAACTACGGCGTATCACCGATCTGTTGCTCGACCGGACGCGGCGGCGGCTGCATGCGCAGAACATCGACGTCACGTTCACCGAGGAGGCCGTCGACTGGCTGGCGCAGCGCGGCTTCCAACCGGAGTACGGCGCCCGTCCGCTGCGCCGCACCATTCAGCGGGAGGTCGACAACCAGCTCTCCCGGCTGCTGCTGGACGGCCGGATCGAGCGGCACAGCCGGATCGTGGTGGACGCCAAGGGTGGTCAACTGGCCTTCCGTACACAGCCGTCGGCGGCTGCGGAGGCGGGTGACGAGGCCGCCGCACCGGCCGAGCCGGGTGGTACCGCGTAGCCGGGTACGGACGGCCAGCGCACCGTCAGGACCACCGACTCCTCCTCCGCGATCCAGGAGTGGTCGACGCCGCGGCCCCACACGACGTAGTCGCCCTGCTGCTCCAAGAGGACGCTGCGGCCCGGGAGTTCGACGCGGAACCGGCCGCTGATGAGGACCAGGAGGGCGGTGCGCTCCTCGCCCCTCACCCACTGCGCGCGCTCGTCACCGGCGGGGTGGACACCCCACTTGATCTCCACGGCTTCGCTGTGGCGCGGATCGCCGGCGTCCTTGAAGTGACCGAGCAGCCAGCCCCGGTCCAGTGCCGCGTCCTTGCCCGCGTTGCCTACGTACACCGTGTCGTTCACGTCGTTCACGTCGTTCACGTCCTGGGACGCTAGCAGCCGCCCCGGTGGGCGCCGACGACGCCCGCCTCGTAGGCGACGATCACCGCCTGGGTCCGGTCCCGGGCGCCGGTCTTCGCCAGTACCGCCGCCACATGGGTCTTCACCGTGGCGGGGCCGACCTGCAGGCGCCGGGCGATCTCCGCGTTGGTCAGCCCGGCCGCCATGAGCCGCAGCACCTCGCCCTCGCGGCCGGTGAGCCGCGCCACCCAGGGCGGCGGCGCGGCGTGGGTGCGCGCATGTTTCTCGGCCAACGTCCGTACGGCGGAAGGGAAGAGCAGGGTGTCGCTGTGGGCGACCAGCCGTACGGACCGGACCAGTGTGTCGGCGTCCGTCCGCTTCAGCAGGAAGCCCGCGGCTCCGGCGCGCAGCGCGTCGTAGACGTAGGAGTCGTTCTCGAAGGTGGTGACGACGACGATCCGGGGCACCGGGTCGATGCGGGTGGCCAGGATCTGCTCGGTGGCCCGGATGCCGTCGATCTCGGGCATGCGGACGTCCATGAGGACCACGTCGGGCCGTGTCTCCCGGGTGACGGACACCGCCTCGGCCCCGGTCGCAGCCTCGCCGACGACGTCGATTCCGGGCTCGGCACGGAGGATGGCGCGCAAGGCGGTACGGACCATGCGCTCGTCGTCGGCGAGCACGATCCGGATGGGCGGTGAACTGCTCATACTGATCCCTCTGATCCCTCTGGTCCTTCTCGTCCCTCTGGTCCTTCTCGTCCCTCTGGTCCTTCTGGTCCCTTCATGGGCAGCCGTACGGACAGGCGCCATACCCCGTCGACGGGCCCCGCGTGCGTGATGCCGCCCAGCAGTCGGGCGCGGTCGGCGATGCCGCGCAGCCCGTGGCCGCCGCCGGGCCGGGCGCCGGGCGCGGCGGGCGCCGCCTCCATCGGGTTCTCGACAGTGATCTCCAACTGGCCTTCTGCGGCGACGAGTTGGACTGTGATCGGGACCTGTCCGCCCGCGCCCGCGTGCTTGAGCGCGTTGCTCAGCCCTTCCTGGACGATGCGGTAGGCCTCGCGAGAGATCATCGGCGGGAGGGACTCGGAATCGACTTCTATGCCGACGGTGATGTGCGCGCCGCTCGCGCGGGTGCGGCGCAGCAATCCGTCGAGGTCGGCCGCGAGCGTGGGCGCGGGGGCCTTGCCCGGCGTGTCGTCTGCGCGCAACACACCAAGTACGGCGTCGAGTTCGCCGACCGTGCGCCGGGTGGTGTCCTCGATCGCGGCGAGTGCCTCGCGTACGAACTCGGGATCGCTGTCGAGGACCCTGCGGGCGGCGCTCGCCTGGAGGGTGACGGCGCTGAGCGCATGGCCGACGGAGTCGTGCAGTTCACGGGCGAGCCGGTTGCGTACGGCGAGATCGGCGGCACGGGCCTCGGCGGCGGCCAGCCGGTCCTCGGGGCCGGGCCCGAGCAGGGCGGGCGCGCACCGGGCGAGCAGCGCACCGCAGCCCGCGGCGCAGGCGGCGAGCACGACCAGCATCATGGCACCCGCGACCGGCGCGAGCGCCAACGCCCAGGGTTCCTGGAGGACTTGGAGCAAGTCACGGCGCATGTCGCGCAGTCCGGGGAAGACCGGGATCACGATCAGTACCGCCGCGAACGGTGGCAGCGACAAGGTCATGCCCGAGACGATCCCGCCGAGGCCGAGGTGCAACGTGAACCAGGCCGCACACCGCCCCTTCGCGGCCCGGGTCCGCGCGGGCCCGTCGGCCAGGCCGTCGCCGTCCACACCGCACAGCGCACGCACCGCCGCCACCGACATGGGACGGGTCAGCGGGAAGGGAGAGGTGAGCGCGGCGAGCGGCAACGCTACGGCGAACGAGGCGAGTTGGAGAGGGAAGGTGGTGAACACGTCCTCTGAACCCTGCACCGCGCCGACGATCACCGTACCGACGAGGAAGTACGGCATGGCGAGCGCGCCGCCCAGGATCAGATGGACCCAGCGGCGGCGTGCCACGTGGCCGAAGAGCGGCCGGAGCAGTCGCTTCACGCGGCCCGCTTCGTCGCAAGGTCCTCGGTCGCACGCCCGGCCGAGACCCCGGCCGAGGCCCCGGTCGAGCTCCCGGCTGAGCGCCCGGCGGCGAAGCGGGCGACCAGGGCGGCCACGAGGAAGCCGACGAGCATCTGACCGGCATAGGTGAGGTGCATCAGCGTCGTGGGCCGGTCTGCGGAGTCCGCCACGGCGGTCAGCGAGGCCAGTACGAGCCAGCCGCCCCAGCAGGCCAGGACACCCGAGCCGACCCACGCGAGTGCGAGCGCCGCCGCCACCGGCACCCTGCGCGCACGGCGGAAGGCGAGCAGACAGGCGCCGAGCACGGCGGCCAGGGCGAAGCAGACGAAGGTGGCTTCGAGGACGTAGAAGTCGGTGTCCCGGTCGGCCACGCGGCCCGCGTTGAGTCCGGCGGTGCTGCCGCACGCCCACATCATGTGTGTCACGAGGGGGAACAGGGCGAGGACGCATGCCGTGACGGCGCCCGTCTGCCGCGCCGACGCACCCGATTCATCCGGCAGTTCCCCCATCCGCCCCCGCCACACGTGTCCCCAGCGGTCACGGGCGTAGAGCAGGAACAGCGTACCGAGGGCCAGTCCTTGCACGATGAAGCCGGTGTAGACGACCCCGAACACCCACGCGTGGAGGAACGGTTCGCTGCCGCTCCCGGACGGCTCGCTCACCGTACCGTCGAGGCCGCGCAGGAGCAGATGGAGCGGGAAGCCGGTCATGATCGGCACGAGCAGCCCGGTGGCCACCCACACCGGGAACACCAAGGTCCAGGCGGGCACGCGCAGCCCCCAGGGGCGGGTGAGCAGCACCGCCAGCAGGATCACGGCGGCGTCCATCAGCACGGTGAGGCTGTTGACGGCGGCCATCCTCGCCCGGTGCTCCAGCAGCGGGCTGCCGGACGGGATACCGACGTGACTGCCGGAGATCCAGGCGACCTTGAGGCCGAGGTACGGCAGACAGGAGGCGACAGCCACGGAACACAGCACACGGCGGGGCGACTTGATCATGCCACCACGCTCCCCGGCGAGCGCCCGCGGGACATCCTGCACCGTGATGAGCCGTCTCCGCCGCGCGGCGGAGACAGGTGTCCGACTAGGTGGCCTGGAGGAACCTGCGCAGGATGAGGCGGAGGGTGGCCACCTGCTCGGTCGGGTCGAATCCCGGGGTCGTGGCCGCGCTGGTGTAGAGCGTGGCGATCAGGGCCAGGACCCAGGTCGCGGTGTCGTTCGGGTCCAGGCCGGGGTCGATCTGACCGGCGTCGGCGGCCTTCGTCAGGAGGGCGGCGATGGCCGCGTGCTCGTCGGCGTTGCCTCGGCTGAGCAGCGCGTCGAGTTCGGCGTCGCGGTACGCCTGGACCATCGCCTCCATCACCAGCGGTGGGGCCAGGGGCTCCGCCGCCGGGGCGGCGAGGAAGTCCACGAGTTCCATCAGCGCGTCCCAGGGGTCGTCGGCGGCCAGCGCCTGCGCCAGGCGTTCGGCCTTGTCCTCTCCGTCGTCCTCGAACACGGCGAAGAAGATGGCCCGCTTGTTGGGGAAGTAGTGGAAGAGGTTGCCCGCGCTCATGCCCGCGGCCTTGCAGATCTCGGCGGTCGTGGTGCGCTCGAAGCCCTTCTCGGCGAACAGGGATGCCGCGACGCCGAGGATGTGCCGTCGACGTGCCTGATGCTTGGCCGGGTCGACCGTCCTCATGGCGTCCTTCCTGACTGAGCCCCGACTGAGTTCTGCCTGACCGGGCCCTGCCTGACTGGATCCTGCCTGACCGGGTCCTGAGGACATCACCTTACCCAACCACCTCCATTAATAGACCGAGCACTCGGTTTATGGTTAGCCTCGTAGTCATGACCCACCCTCCTAGGGAAGGAACAGCCATGCCCCCTGCCCGAAAGCACCCACTGCCGCGCAGACTCGCCCCGGTAGTGGGCCTGTTCGTGCTGTCGCCGATCTGCGCCGAGTACCTCATCGGCTACGACCAGATCGTCGGCCACCCCTGGGAGCTGCTGACCGGTCTGCTCTTACTCGCCCCGCTCTACGGCGCACCCGCGCTGCTGATCCGCGAGTTCACCCGCCGAACCGGGCGCGGCTGGCCGACGATGCTGCTGCTGAGCGCGGCATTCGGCCTGATCCTGGCGGGACTTGTCGATCAGAGCCTGTTCAACCCGGACTTCTTCGATGACCCGTCCTGGGCCCAGGAGCGCACACCCACCCTCGTCCCCGCCCTGGGCATCAGCGTCGGCCACGTACTGAACTTCCTTGCCGGGCACGTGATCTGGAGCTTCGCCGCACCGATCGCGGTGGTCGAGGCATGTGCCCCGGACCGGGCGGACGAGCCGTGGCTGGGCAAGGTCGGTACGAGCGTGGTCGTCGTGCTGTATCTGTCGGCGGCCCTGGTGTTCCACCACGAACTCACCCGCAACTTCTCCGCTTCCCCGGCGCAGTTGGGTATCACGGCTGCGATCGTGCTCGCTCTGGCCGTGGCCGCCTTCGCCCTACCGCGCCACCGCTCGCCCCTCGCCGAGCGGGCACCCTCCCCCTGGTTGCTTGCAGGCGCCGCTGTCATCCTCCTGACGGCCCATCAACTGGTGCCGTCCACCTGGCTGGGCAGCGCCATGGACGTACTCGTGCTCGTCTCACTCGGCGGCCTGCTGTGGTGGTGGTCGGCCCGGAAGCAGTGGAACCGCCTGCACACCCTGGCCGTGGGCGGCGCCGCCCTGGTGGTCAACGCCGCGCTGTCCTTCGTCGTCGACCCCCTCGGTCAGGTGTCCTACACCGCCAAGTACGCCGCCAACACGGTCCTGATGCTGATGGTTCTGGCCCTGCTCGCATGGGCCCGACACCGCGTACGCGCGGCGGCGTCCACCACACCCGCCCCACAGCCGCTCCGCTAGCCTTGCTGCCACGTGCCGACTCGTTCCGGAACGGCCGGAACTGCCGGAACTGCCGGAACGGCCGGGAAGAGATACCGGGAAGAGATACATCGTGACTGTTCTGATCGCCGGTGGAGCCGGTTACATCGGAAGTACCGTGGCCTCGGCCTGTATGGACGAGGGGATCACCCCGGTGATCCTCGACAGCCTCGTCAGCGGCCGTAGAGAGTTCACCGACGGGCGGGCCTTCTACGAGGGTGACATCCGCGACGGCGCCCTGATCGACCGGATCTTCTCCGAACACCCGGACATCTCCGCCGTGGTGCACTGCGCGGCGCTGATCGTGGTTCCGGAGTCCGTCGCGGACCCCATCGGCTACTACGAGGCGAACGTCACCAAGAGCCTGGACTTCGTCCGGCATCTCCGCAGGAACGGCTGCGACCGCCTCGTCTTCAGTTCCTCGGCCTCCATCTACCGGGCCGACGACGGCTCCTCGGTCGACGAGGACTCACCCCTGGGACCGCAGAGCCCGTACGCCCGGACCAAGGCCATGTGCGAGGAGATGTTCGCGGACATCGCCGCGGCCGGACAGATGCGCGTACTGTCGCTGCGCTACTTCAACCCCATCGGGGCGGACCCGAAGATGCGTACGGGGCTTCAACTCAAGCGCCCGAGCCATGCGTTGGGGAAGATGATCCAGGCGTACCAGGAGGGCACGGCCTTCCCCGTCACCGGGACCCACTACCCCACACGCGACGGCACGGGCATCCGGGACTACGTGCACGTCTGGGATCTGGCCGCGGCCCATCTCGCGGCGATCGACCGCTTCGACGCCCTTCTCACGGAGGCGCGGCCGTCGCTGGCGATCAACCTGGGCACGGGCTCGGGCACGACCGTACGGGAGTTGTGCGCGGCCTTCGACCGGGTCGCCGACACCCCGCTCGTCACCGTGGACGCGGAGCCGCGCCCCGGTGACGTCGCCGGCGCCTGCACCAAGAGCGACCGGGCCCGGCAACTCCTCGGCTGGACCCCGAAGTTCTCCCTTGAGGAGGGCATCCGGGCCTCCCTGGACTGGATCCGGGTACGCGACGAGATGCTGAAGGACTGACTCCCTTCCTGCACCCTGCCCTCGACGCGAGGTCGCTCACGTAGGAATGAACCCCGGCCACCAGGCCGGGACATTCCCCGGACACACGGGTGCGGGACAGGAGTCCACCGTGGGAATCCCCAGGAGCGCCCCCGCGCGGAAGTCCGTCCGCCAGAGTCCGGGCTTCCGCACCTCCGGTACCGGGCTACCCCCTCTCAGCCCGTCAGCCCGTCGGATCCACGACCATCGCCGAGCCACCGCCACGGCGTACCGTCTCGGCTGCCGCCAGCCACTTGCCGTTCGGGAGTCGCTGGACGCCGGTGGTCGCGCCGATCTCGGGGTTCGGGGTGAAGGAGTGGCCGATCGCCTCCAGTCGGCCGCGGAGCGCGCTGTCGTAGAGGGCGGGTTCGAGTTCTGTCTTCGCCGCGTTGCGCTGGCTGGCGCGGGGCGCGGCGATCGCGTCGACCAGGGGCAGATGCCGGTCGAGGAAGCCGGTCAGGGTCTGGAGCACGGTGGTGATGATGGTCGCGCCGCCGGGCGAACCGAGCGCGACGACCGGGCGGCCCTGCTGGTCGAGGACGATCGTCGGGGAGATCGAGGAGCGCGGGCGCTTGCCCGGACCGGGCAGGTTCGGGTCGTGGACGGCCGGGTTCGCGGGGGCGAAGGAGAAGTCCGTCAGCTCGTTGTTGAGCAGGAAGCCACGGCCCGGGACGGTGATGCCGCTGCCGCCGGTCTGCTCGATGGTGAGCGTGTAGGAGACGATGTCGCCCCACTTGTCGGCGACCGTCAGATGCGTGGTGTTCTCGCCCTCGTACGTAGTCGGGGCCGCCGTGCCCCCGGTGCCGCAGCGCACCGGATGGCGCGGGTCGCCCGGCGCCAGCGGACTGGTCAGTACCGCGTCGTTCTTGATCAGGCAGGCGCGTGAGTCGGCGAACTTCTGCGACAGCAGTTCCTTCGCCGGTACGTCCTCGAAGGCCGGGTCGCCCACCCAGCGCCCGCGGTCCGCGAACGCGATACGGCCGGCCTCGATGAAGTGGTGCAGGTACTGCGCCTCGCTCGCCTTCGAAAGGTCGGTCTTCTCCAGGATGTTGAGCGCCTCACCGACGGTCGTACCGCCGGACGAGGAGGGGGCTATGGAGTAGACGTCGAGACCGCGGTAGGACGTCTTCGTGGGCGCCTGGAGCTTGGCCCGGTAGGCCGCGAGGTCGCGTGCGGACAGCTTGCCGGGGCGGGCGTTCCAGCCCGAACGCGGGTCCACCGGCGGCTTGTTCACGGTGGCGACGATGTCCTTGCCGAGGTCGCCGTGGTAGATCGCGCCGATGCCCTTCTTGCCCAGCTCCTCGTAACTGCGGGCGAGATCGGGGTTCTTGAAGGTCGAGCCGACGACCGGGAGCGCGCCGTGGGGCAGGAAGAGCTTGGCGGTGTCCGGGAAGGAGCGGAAGCGGGTCTCGTTGGCGGCGGTCTGCGAGCGGAAGGTGTCGTCGACGGTGAACCCGTCGCGCGCGAGCCGCTCGGCCGGCTTGAGGACCGTGCCCAGCCGCTTGCTGCCCCACGCGTCCAGGGCCTTCTGCCAGGTGGCGGGCGTGCCCGGGGTGCCGACGCTCAGCCCGCTGGTGACGGCGTCGTCGAAGGCGAGGGGCTTGCCGTTCTCCAGGAACAGCCCGGAGTCCGCGGTCAGCGGCGCGGTCTCGCGGCCGTCGATGGTGCGCACCGTACGGGACTTGGCGTCGTAGTAGACGAAGTAGCCGCCCCCGCCGATGCCGGAGGAGTACGGCTCGGTGACGCCGAGCGCGGCGGCCGTGGCGACGGCCGCGTCCACCGCGTTGCCGCCCTTCTTCAGTACCTCGATACCGGCGGCGGTGGCGTCCGCGTCGACGCTCGCCACGGCGCCGCCGTATCCGACGGCCACCGGCGCCTTCGCCGGGGTCCGGGCGGACGACGGCGGCGCCGCTCCCACCGACACCACGGCGGTCGTGACCGCCAGCACCGCGAGACTCCGTGCGACAGGGTGACGCATTCGTACCTCCAGTCGACGTCCGTCCACGCAGCGTAACCGCATTGCCGGGGTCACGACAGTCCGTGCCGAACAGAGGCCGCACAGAGGCAGCACAGAGGTGCACTAGCATGCGCGCCCATGAACGACGACGTACTCAACATCATCCTGGGTCTGGTGGCCACGGGCATCAGCGCCGGGCTGGGCTGGATATCCCGGACCTACCTGTGGAACCGCAAGCTCCGCCGTCAGCAGGCGTTCCTCGGACTGCCGGAGAACGCGGAGTCCCTGCTCGTCGTCAACCGCGACCCGTCCACCTCCGAACCGGCCGTGCACCGCTTCGATGTGTTCGCCCTGCTGGAACTGGCCGCACTGATCAAGGACTGCGGGGCCCATATGCAGATGGTGACCCAGGACAACGTCCAGCAGAGCTTCGGGGAGCGCACCGAGTTCTGTGTGGGCGGGCCCGGTTCGAACCGGCGCATGCTGGCCCATATGGCGGCGATGCTGCCCGGTGTGCGGGTCAACGTCGCCCCGGATCCGGGTCCTGACCAGGGCGCCTTCCAGATCGGCAGTGAGCGCTATCGCATGGAGCCCGGTGTCGCGGAGTACGTGATGCTGGCCCGGCTCACCGCGGGCGAGCGGCGCGAGGCGCGCCCGGTGTTCCTCTTCTGCGGGCAGCGGGCGATCACCAACCAGGCGGCGACGCGCTATCTCGCCCGCAACCATGAGCGGTTGGCCCGCAAGTACGGCGCCAACTCCTTCGTGCTGCTGCTGAAGGTCGTCAACTCGCAGGCGTACGGGCCCGATGTGGTCGAGCTGGTCTCGGATGTGACACGGGCGGCACAGGCGCCGCTGCCGACCGCCACTTCCCGCACGTCGCACCGCGCACCCTGAACTCCCCCTCTCCTTCCTTCCTCTCACACGGGTGTCGTGCGGGGTGCCGCATCCCGGATGTCGGCTCGCGTAGACGTCGCTGATGCCGTGCTCGGCCATGAGACCGACCGCCCAGCGCGCTGGTGGTCAGGCGGTGTCGGACTGGTCCTGCGCCAGGTAGGCCGGGAGGTCCACCCGCCGGGTCACGTTCAACTTCCGGTAGACGCGGGTCAGATGCTGTTCGACCGTGCTGACAGTAACGCAGAGCCGACGCGCTACCTGACGGTTGGTCAACCCACGGGCGGCCAGCGCCGCGACCCGCCGCTCGGCGTCGGACAGCCGGGCGACGTCCTCGCCGCCCGGCAGTTCCAGTTCGGGGGGAACCGGCTTGGCCTTGAGCCTGCTGCGTCCGGGCAGGCTCTCCTCGGCCAACGGGTACGCGCCGCAGGCCCAGGCCATGTCACTGGCGAGGCGCGCGGTCATCCTGGCCCGGTCGTTCTCGCCCATGGACTGCTGGTGGCGGCTCATGCAAGCCAGGGCGCGGGCGTGTTCGAGCCGGTCGCCGCTCTCGTGCAGCAGGTCGACCGCCTCCGCGTGGAAGCGTTCGGCCTGCTGCCCGTCCACGGCCTCGGCCAGCACGCGCAGGGTCAGCCCCCGGGTGCGGATGTGCCCGGGGCGCAGCAGGGCGAGCTGCGACTCGGCGAGCACCCGGGCCTTCTGCCGGTTGCCAAGCCGCAGGTAGACCTCGGCGGCGGAGGTGCGCCAGGGCACGATGGAGGGCTGGTCGAGGTTCCAGCTCCCCAGCAGTTCGCCGCAGAGCATGAACTCGCCGAGCGCGGCGTGCAGTCGGCCGGTGGCCAGCCAGTAGCGGCCCCTGGCGTGCATGTACTCCACGCCGGGCCGGGAGTCGAACATCGTGTCCGGCACAGGCTGCCGCAGCACCCGCTCGGCCTGTTCGTAGGCGCCGACCTCGGTGCAGGCGAGCAGCAGGGAGGAGAGCGGTGCGCCGACGACGAGCCCCCAGCTCTCCGGCTGGGCGTGGGAGAGCGCCCGTTCGGTCCGGGAGCGGGCCGTGGGCAGGTCGCCGCAGCGCAGCGCGACCAGCCCCCGGATGGCGGCGAAGACGGCCTCCCAGCCGGGTGACCGGCGTTCCACCGCTGCGGCCAGCAGCTCGTCCGACCAGCGCAGGGCGCGGTCCAGCCGATCGGCGTAGACGAGGGCGAGCAGGGCCGCCTCCACCGCCTCGTACGTCTCCTCCGACAGCCGACTGCTCTGGAGGATCTGCTCGGCCTGCGCGACGCTCGCGTCGTCGGGGCCGCGGTGCAGCACCCGACTCTGGGCCTGGAGGGCGGTGTAGCGGGCGGCGAGGCGGACCTGGACGGGGCCGCGGTCGATGTCGGCCTCCGGAGGCAGGGACTCCAGGAGCGGGGGGCAGAGTCCGGCCAACCACATCCGGGTCATGGCCAGCTCCAGGTTCTCGGACTCGGAGCCGACCCGCAGTTTGGAGAGCGCGTCGGCCGCCTCGGGCAGCCGCCCGTACCAGACCAGGCAGCGGATGAGCGGGAGGACGGGCTGGCCGGGTTCCAGGCCGCTGCCGAGGAGCTGGTCGAAGAGCGTGAGAGCCCGGGTGGTCATGTTCGGGTTGCGCCGCCAGGACGCCGCCACCAGGTGAGGGGCGAGGCGGGCCAGTTCGGCGTTGTCGGTACTGGAGCGCACGGCGAGTTCCAGGAACCGGAAGGCGTCGTCGAGCCGGTCTTCGAAGAGGGCCTGCTGCGCTCCGCGCTCCAGCAGGGGCAGCGTCCAGGTGCCGTTGGTGAGGTCGCCCGCGAGGAGGTGGCGGGCCACCACGTGCTCCTCCGCACCGGCCTGGTACAGCAGCTCGGCTGCGGCGCCGTGCATGGCGGCCAGGTCGGCGGTCGGCAGCTCCTGGAGGGCGGCTTCGCCGATCGCCGGATGCCGCAGGGCGCCGTCGCCGTCCAGCAGGCCGATGGCGGCCAGTTCCTGAAGGTCGCGTTCGACGGTCTGGCCGGTGGCCCCGGTGAGCCGTTCGAGTAAGGCCGGGTCGGCGTGGCCGAGGACCGCCAGCCAGCGCGCGGTCTCCAGGACGCCGCCCTCGGTGCGGTGCAGGCAGTCGAGGACGGCGTGGGCGAAGGCGCCGCCAGGTATCGGCGCGTCGTCGTCAAGGGCGGGGAAGCTCGCGCTGCGGGCGGCGTCCCGGTCCTGGATGAGGGCGCGGACCAGGAGCGGATTTCCACCGGTCGCCGCGTGGTAGGCCGGGGCCAGGCGTCGGGCGCTCGCCGATTCGTAGTGGGCGGTGAGGACGCTCTCGATGCCGCTGGGAGGCAGCCCGGCCAGCCACATGTTCCGGCAGTGCCGCTGGCGTATCAGTTCGGCTCTGAAGGAGCGGTAGTCGGCGTGGTCGGCGCGCGTGTAAGAGCGTTCGGTGACGACGAACCCGGTGCCGTCCTGGTCGGAGTGGGCGACGCAGTGCCGCAGGAAACGCAGGGACGCGGTGTCGGCCAGCATCACGTCGTCGATGACGAGCAGCGGTTTCCGGCGCACCGCACCACGCAGCCAGTCGTGGAGGGTGTACGTCTCGTCCGCCTCCAGGGTGACGCGGCCGTGCGCGGCCCGCTCCGTCACGGCGTCCAGCACCGCCCGCGCGGGGGCGGTGTCGACGTCGCCGCCCTCGGCACTGCGCACCAATTGACCCACCACCCCCAGCGGCAGGTCTCGCTCGCCTGGCAGGGCGCGCGCCGCCCATACCGGGACGTTCCGCTCGGCCGCGAGCCGTAGGAGTTCCCTCAGCAGTTCCGTCTTCCCGCTGCCGGCCGGCCCCGAGATCACGGCCAGCGCGCCCTCCCTGGCGGAGGAAGCGTCAAGTACCGCCCTTAAATGGGCTGTTTCCGTCTCGCGCTCCACCAGATACAAATCCGAGCACCCCCACTCGTCCAGGTGCCGACCTCTTCGGCGCTCCCGTTGATCACTCTAACCAGCTCTTGTGACAACGCAGAGTGCCGATTCAGTCTCCGAGTGACCGCCTCCGATCGAAAGTCACCGACCTGGCCTGGCGTTTCGGTGGGTGCGGGGCCCGTCTGCGGGGCGCGTTCAGTAGGGCCCGACGAACCCCTTCATGACGTGTTCCATCCGGGGCCCGTTTCCGGGCTCCTCACCCAGGAGTTCGAGACAGGCGTGGAGCACGGACTCGGCCCCGGGGTTGAACGCCTCCTCCAGCGGCCAGGACACCGGCGCCGGGCAATCGGCCAGGGTGACGCGGCGTACCGGGGCGCGCAGCATCCCGGGGTCGTGTTCGGCGACCACCGCCGCCACTTCGGCCGCGAGCCCGTACCGGGCCCAGCTGGTGTCGGCGACCACCAGGCGTCCCGTGCGGGCGACGGACTCCAGGATCAGGGCGTCGTCCAGCGGGCGGATGCTGCGCACGTCGACCACTTCGGCGCGCACCCCGCGCAGTGCCAGCGCGTCGGCGGCCCGCTCGGCCTCGTGGACCATCAGCGAAGCGGCGACGACGGTGACGTCGGTGCCGGCGCGGGCGATCCGGCCCTTGCCGAAGGGCACGGTGAAGGGTTCCTCGGACACCTCGCCGGTCAGCTCGTACAGGCCCCGGTTCTCCAGGATGACGACCGGGTCCTCGGACCGCAGGGCGTTCATCAGCAGTCCCTTGGCGTCGGACGGGGAGGCCGGGGTGACGACGTACAGGCCGGGGAAGTGGCCGAAGAGGGACTGAAGGCTCTGCGAGTGGGTGGCGCCCTGGCCCCAGCCGCGGCCCACGATGCCGCGCATGACCACCGGCGCGCCGCCCCGGTCGCCGAACATGTAGCGCCACTTGGCGGCCAGATTGAAGATGCCGTCCATGGCCAGGAACATGAAGTCGTCGCGGGTGTGGACGACCAAGGGGCGCATGCCCGTGGTGGCGGCGCCCACGGCAATGCCCGCGAAGGCGTTCTCGCCGTTGGGGATGTCCCTGACCCTGGCGGGTCCGAAACGGGCGAAGGCGTCCGTGGTGGTGCCGTAGACGCCCTTGTGGTCGTCGACACCCTGGCCCGCGACCACGATGCGGGGGTCCGCCTCCATGGCCTGGACGGTGGCCTCGCCGATGGCCTGAAAGTAGGCGATCTTGCGCATTGGCTGTTTCTCTCTCCTGGCCTGCGGCCGGTTCGGTCAGGTGGCGTAGGTGCCGGTGAGCAGGTCGGAGACGGCGGGGAAGGGGCTCGCCTTCGCCGCGTCGATCGCCGCGTTCACCTCGGCGCGGGCCTGTCGGGTCCAGGTCGCGACCCGGGCGTCGATGCCGGGGTCGGTGGCGCGCAGTGCCTCGGTGGCGCGGCGGACGGGGCAGCGCCGCATCCAGGACTCCACGTCGGCGGCGGGGCGCACGCCCTGTTCGTGGTCCCGGTTCGGGCCGACGTGCTCGCGCCAGCGGTAGGTGTCCAGTTCCAGGAAGTACGGCCCCCGGCCCTCGCGGCAGTGGCGCACCGCCTCGCGTGCGGCCTCGTGGACGGCGACGACGTCGTTGCCGTCGAGGCGGCGGGCGGTGATGCCGTAGCCGCGGGCCCGGTCGGTGATGCTGTGGCCCGCGGGCTGCCGGGCGGCGAGCCCGGAGGAGAGGGAGTACTGGTTGTTCTCACATACGTAGAGCACCGGGAGCCGGTGCAGGGAGGCGAAGTTGAGCGACTCGTGGAAGACGCCCTCCTCGGAGGCGCCGTCGCCGAAGAAGGTGACGGCGATCCGGCCCAGCCGTCCCTCGGTGCGGTCGAAGGGTTCGGCGAAGGTCCAGGCGGCGCCGGTGGCGACGGCGATCATCTCGCCGAGGATCGCGGAGGACGCGCCGAACCCGGCCTCGAGGTCGGTGAGGTGGACCGAGCCTCCGCGACCGGCCGCGCATCCGGTCCGCCGTCCGTAGAGTTCGGCGACCATGGCGTCGAGGTCGCCGCCCTTGGCGAGGTACTGGGCGTGGCAGCGGTGACCGCCGTAGACGAGGTCCTCGCGGCGCAGCGCGGCGCACACACCCACGGCGGTCGCCTCCTGGCCGATGGAGAAGTGCACGGGGGTGCGCATCTCCTGCTCGTCGCGGTAGACGTCGCCGATGGTCTCCTCGGCGACGCGGATGCGCACCATGGCGTGCAGCAGGTCGGCGAGGTCGGCCGGGCCGTCGTCCTGGCGCGGCGTCCGGGGCTGTTCCACGGGGCTCATACGGCGGGCTCCTGCGCGGCGGCGCGTGCCGTGCTCCACTGCACGGGCAGCGCCTTGAGACCGCGGATCATCATGTTGGGGTACCAGACCAGGGCGTCCGGGTCCGCGCCGAGCCCGAGGTCGGGGAAGCGCTCCAACAGGGAGCCGACGGCGATCTGGGCCTCCAGGCGGGCCAGCGGGGCGCCGGCGCAGTGGTGCAGACCGTACCCGAAGGCGAGGTGCCCGCGGGCGTCGCGGCGGACGTCGAAGCGGCTCGGTTCGGGGAAGCGCGCGGGGCAGCGGTCGGCGTCGGCGAGGACGACGAGCACGGAGTCGCCCGCGGGGACGACGGTGCCGCCCAGGTCCACGGGCTCGGTCGGGAAGCGGTAGGTGGCGGTCTCCACCGGGCCCTCATAGCGCAGCATCTCCTCGACGGCGCCCTCCAGGAGCGTCATGTCGGAGCGCAGGGCGCCCAGTTGATCGGGGTGAGTGAGCAGGGCGTGCACACCGTTGCCGATCAGGTTGACGGTGGTCTCGTGCCCGGCGATCAGCAGGATGAAGGCCATGCCGACCAATTCCTCGGACGACAGTTTCGAGCCGTCCTCCTCACTGGTGCGCACGAGTGCGCTGAGCAGGTCGTCGTCCGGCTGCCGGCGCTTGTCGGCGATGAGTCCGGTGAGGTACTCCGTCATCCCGGTGAGGGCGCGGTCCCGGTCGTCGGCGCCCTCGGGGAAGACCAGTGTGTCGGTCCAGCCGCGGAAGGCCGAGCGGTCCTGCTCGGGCACGCCGAGCAGTTCGCAGATCACCGTGATCGGCAGGGGCCAGGCCAGGGCCTCGATCAGGTCGGCCCGGCCGTCGGGGCTCAGACTCATCGCGTCCAGGAGATCGTCGACGATCTGCTGGATGCGCGGGCGCATCCGTTCGATACGGCGCGCGGTGAACTCGCGGGCCACGAGCTTGCGAAGCCGGGTGTGACGCGGCGGGTCGGACTCCAGCATGTTGCCCGCGACCTCGGCCTCGGCGTCGTTCAGCATGGTGGAGGAGTTCACCCAGTCCTTGCTGAAGCGGGGGTCGGTGAGCACCGCGCGGGCCTGCTCGTGCCCCACCACCAGCCAGACGTCCTCCCCGTCGGGCGTGTGCACCTTGTGCACGGGGCCCTGGGACCGCATGCGGGCGTACGTCGGGTAGGGGTCGAGGGTGAACCGGTCACCCAGGGCGGCCAGATCGAGCACCGGGGCAGGCACCGCCGCCCCCTCTCCAGCATTCACTGTGCACTCCTATGGTGGGAGTTCTTCTGGAAACGTCACGCATTCGCTCGCCGGGTGCGGACCTTGGAGCAGACCGGCAACTCCCGTATTCCCGGGCGGCATTCAAGCATCATCACAAGGCGACTCCGGAAGGAATACTTTGCGGCCGGATGTGATCTGAAGCACACAGGGCTCTCTTGTCGGGCCGTGGGACGCGGATTAGAGTCCCTCGGGAATCGACCGCCACGTCCTGACGTCACGGTGGAGCAACAGAGACCTCGTTCGGGGCTCCCGGACCGGCAAGCAATTCGTGACGGCGGCCCGGAGGGAATATCCTTGAAAAGCGATTTAGCCGACCTCGCGTTCTTCGGCGGCCCTGCCGCTTTCGACCGGCCGCTCCTCGTGGGGCGGCCCAACCGCATCGACCGGGCGAAGCTCTACGAACGGCTCGACCGCGCCCTGGACAGCGGGTGGCTGTCCAACGGTGGTCCGCTGGTGCAGGAGTTCGAGCAGCGGGTGGCGGAGCTGGCCGGCGTACGGCACGCCGTGGCCACCTGTAACGCCACCGTCGCCCTCCAACTGCTGGTGCACGGCGCGGGGCTGACCGGCGAAGTGATCATGCCGTCGATGACGTTCGCCGCCACCGCGCACGCGGTGAGCTGGCTCGGCCTCACCCCGGTCTTCGCGGACATCGACCCGCACACCGGCACTCTCGACCCGGAGCGGGCGGCGGCTGCCGTCACCTCCCGCACCTCGGCGCTGCTCGGCGTGCACCTGTGGGGCCGGCCCTGCGCGCCCGACGGCCTGCGCAAGGTCGCCGACGAGCATGGGCTGCCCCTGTTCTTCGACGCCGCACACGCCCTGGGCTGCGCGGTGGACGGCAGGCCGGCGGGCAGCCTCGGCGACGCGGAGGTCTTCAGCTTCCACGCCACCAAGGCGGTCAACGCCTTCGAGGGCGGCGCGGTGGTGACCGACGACGCCGAGTTCGCCGCCCGGGTGCGCGCCCTGCACAACTTCGGCGCGGGGCTGTCCGGCGCCGGCCCCGCAGGCGGCACCAACGCCAAGATGAGCGAGGCCGCCGCCGCGATGGGCCTGACCTCGCTGGAGGCGTTCCCTGAGGTCGTCGTGTGCAACCGGCGCAACCACGCGGCCTACCGGGCGGAACTGGCGGACCTGCCCGGTGTCCGGGTGGCCGACCACGACAGCCACGGCATCAACAACCACCAGTACGTCGTCATCGAGATCGACGCCGAGACCGCCGGGTTCCACCGCGACGTGCTGCGGGACGTGCTGCTCGCCGAGCATGTGCACACCCGGGCCTACTTCTCCCCTGCCTGCCACCAGTTGGAGCCCTACCGGCGGTCGCGGCACGCGCCGCTCCCGCACACCGAGCACATGGCCGAGCGGGTGCTCGCCCTGCCGACCGGCACCTCGGTCGGCGACGACGAGATCCGCCGGATCGGCGAGGTCATACGGCTTTGCGCGCGCCAGGGGCCCGACCTGACCGCCCGGTACCGCGCCACGCCCCCGTCCCCCGCCGTCGCGACGCCCACGATTGGACGCACCCGATGACCGCCCCCGCCCCCGTCCCGACCGCTGCGCTCCAGAGCTGCGCGCACCCCGGCGCCGATCTGGCGGCAGCGGCCCACGCCGTCCGGCATGCCCTGGCCTCCAACGCACTCATCCCGGTCGACGAAGCCGACGACGCCGCCCGCCACCTGCTGAAACTCGCCGTCCGCTACGGCAACGAGCCGTTCACCCCGCTGGAGCGGGCGCGCGCGGAACTGGGCGTCGACCGGGAGGCGTTCAGTCGTCTGCTGGGCCTGTTCGGCCGGCTGCCCGAGCTGCGCGCCGCCGTCGAGTCGGGGCCCGCCGGAAAGTACTGGCAGAACACCGTGCTGCCGCTGGAGCGGCGTGGCATCTTCGACGCCGCCCTGGAGCGCAGGCCCGTCTTCCCGTACAGCGTCGGCCTGTACCCGGGCCCCACCTGTATGTTCCGCTGCCACTTCTGTGTGCGGGTGACCGGCGCCCGCTACGATCCGTCCACGCTGGAGTCCGGCAACCGGATGTTCCGTTCGGTGCTGGACGAGATACCGCCGGGCAACCCGTACGCCATGTACTTCTCCGGTGGCCTGGAGCCCCTGACCAACCCCGGTCTGGGCGGTCTGGTCTCCCACGCCACCGGCCGCGGCCTGCGGCCCACGGTGTACACCAACTCCTTCGCGCTCACCGAGCCGACCCTGAAGCGGCAGCCGGGGCTGTGGGACCTGCACGCCGTGCGCACATCGCTGTACGGGCTCGACGACGAGGAGTACGAGCAGACCACGGGCAAGCGGAACGCCTTCGGCCGGGTGCGTGCCAACCTCGCGCGCTTCCAGCGGCTGCGGGCGGAGCGGGAGTCGCAGGTCCGGCTGGGGTTCAGCTACATCGTGCTGCCCGGCCGGGCCCGCAGGCTGCTCGACCTGGTCGACTTCATCGCCGAGCTCGACGAGGCGGGCGACGGCCGGTCGGTGGACTTCGTCAACATCCGTGAGGACTACAGCGGCCGGGAGGACGGCCGGCTGCCGCAGGCCGAGCGGGCCGAACTCCAGGAGGCGCTGGCCGCCTTCGAAAAGCGGGTGCGCGCCCGCACCCCCGGGCTCGACGTGGACTACGGCTACGCGCTGGAGAGCCTGCGGGCGGGGGCCGACGCGGAACTCCTGCGGATCAGGCCCGCCACCATGCGGCCCACCGCGCACCCGCAGGTGTCGGTGCAGGTCGACCTGCTGGGCGACGTCTATCTGTATCGGGAGGCGGGCTTCCCCGACCTGCACGGCGCGCACCGCTACATCGCGGGCCGGGTCGGTCCTGGCACCACGCTGGAGCAGGTCGTCACCGAGTTCGTACAGAAGGGCGGCGAGGTGGCGGCGGCCGAGGGCGACGAGTACTTCATGGACGGCTTCGACCAGGTGGTGACCGCCCGGCTGAACCAGTTGGAGCAGGACACCGCGGACGGCTGGCAGAAGGCGCGGGGCTTCCTGCGCTGATCCGTACGCACACCGAGGGCCCGGCCGTACGGCCGGGCCCTCGGTGTTCTCCGCATCCCGTCCCCACGCTCGCCCACCCCTTGCAGGCGGAGTGGCACGCTCCCCCTGTACGGCCCCTAGCGACCCCTATTTCTGAAGTGCGACCCGTAATCCGGTCACCCACCCTGCTAAATTCCGGGAATGAAGGGAATAGTCCTGGCCGGTGGAAGCGGAACTCGACTGCATCCGGCGACCTCGGTAATCTCGAAACAGATTCTTCCGGTCTACAACAAGCCGATGATCTATTACCCGCTGTCCGTTCTGATGCTCAGCGGAATCCGGGAAATCCAAATCATCTCCACCCCCCAGCACATCGAACTCTTCACTTCCCTGCTCGGCGACGGAAGCTCCCTCGGCATCACGCTCGACTACGCCGTACAGAAGGAGCCCAAGGGAATCGCAGAAGCGTTCCTGGTGGGGTCCGACCACATCGGCGACGACCCCTGCGCGCTGATCCTGGGCGACAACATCTTCCACGGCCCCGGCCTGTACGCGCTCCTGCGCCGCAGCATCGCCCGCCTCGACGGCTGTGTGCTCTTCGGCTACCCGGTCAAGGACCCCGAGCGGTACGGGGTGGCCGAGGTGGATGCCGAGGGCAGGCTGACCGGCCTGACCGAGAAGCCGTCCGCGCCTCGCTCCGGCCTCGCCGTCACCGGCCTGTACTTCTACGACAACGAAGTCGTCGACATCGCCAAGAACATCCGGCCGTCGCCGCGCGGCGAACTGGAGATCACCGACGTCAACCGCGTCTACCTGGAGCAGGGCCGCGCCCATCTGGTCGATCTCGGCCGAGGCTTCGCCTGGCTGGACACCGGCACCCACGACTCGCTGCTCAAGGCGAGCCAGTACGTGCAGGTGCTGGAGGAGCGCCAGGGCGTGTGGATCGCGGGTCTGGAGGAGATCGCGTTCCGGATGGGCTTCATCGACGCCGACGCCTGCCACCGCTTGGGGCTGGGCCTGTCCCACACCGACTACGGCACGTACCTGATGGAGATCGCGGGCCGGGCCGCCCCGTGACCCGCCTGCCTCCACGACCGAACCCCCTCGACAGAAAAGGATGGCAGCAGTGCGGCTTCTGGTGACCGGAGGTGCGGGCTTCATCGGCTCACACTTCGTGCGGCAGCTACTCGCCGGGGCGTACCCGGATCTGGCGGCCGAGGAGGTGATCGTCGTGGACAGCCTCACCTATGCGGGCAGCAGGACCAACCTCGCTCCGGTGTCCGGCGACCCCCGTCTGCGCTTCGTGCACGGCGACGTCTGCGACGCGGACCTGCTGGCGCGCGCACTGCGCGGGGTGGAGGCCGTTGTGCACTTCGCGGCCGAGAGCCATGTGGACCGCTCCATCGCGGGCGCGTCCGTGTTCACCCGTACCAACGTGCTGGGCACACAGACCCTGTTGCAGTGCGCGCTGGACGCCGGAGTGGACCGGATGGTGCACGTCTCCACGGACGAGGTGTACGGGTCGATCGACACCGGCTCCTGGACCGAGGACTGCCCGCTGGAGCCCAACTCCCCCTACGCCGCCTCGAAGGCGGGCTCCGACCTGCTCGCCCGCGCCTACCACCGCACTCACGGCCTCGACGTGCGGGTGACCCGCTGCTGCAACAACTACGGACCCTACCAGCATCCGGAGAAGCTGATCCCGCTGTTCGTGACGAACCTGCTGGAGGGCGAGAAGCTGCCCCTGTACGGCGACGGCGGAAACGTCCGCGAGTGGGTGCACACGGACGACCACTGCCGCGGCATCGCGCTGGTGCTCGCCGGAGGCAGAGCGGGCGAGGTGTACCACATCGGCGGTGGCCGCGAGCTGAGCAACCGCGAACTGACCGGCCTGCTGCTGGAGTTCTTCGAGGCGGACTGGTCGTCGGTGCGTCCGGTGGCCGACCGCAAGGGGCACGACCTGCGCTACTCGCTGGACGGCGGGAAGATCGCGCGCGAGCTCGGCTACCGCCCGCGGGTGGACTTCGCCGAGGGCCTGGCGCGCACCGTGCGCTGGTACCGGGACAACCGGAACTGGTGGAAGCCGCTGAAGCCCGCGTCCCGGGCGGCCGGAGTCGGCTCGTGAGCCCCCGGGTGCCGTTCCTCGACCTCAGGGCCGCCCACGACGAGCTGCGGGCAGAGACGGACGCGGCCGTGGCCCGCGCGCTGAACTCGGGACGCTATCTACTCGGGCCCGAACTGGAGGCATTCGAGGGCGAGTTCGCCACTTACTGCGAGACCGCCCACTGCGTCGGCGTCAACAGTGGCCTTGACGCGCTGCATCTGGCGCTGCGAGGCCTGGGCATCGGGCCGGGCGACGAGGTGATCGTCCCCTCCCACACGTTCATCGCGAGCTGGCTGGCGGTCTCGGCGACGGGGGCCACCCCGGTTCCGGTGGAGCCGCACGAGAACCACCCCACGCTGAACCCGGTGCTGGTCGAGAAGGCGATCACGCCGCGCACCCGGGCCCTTCTGCCGGTGCACCTCTACGGCCACCCGGCGGACCTGGACGCCCTCGGCGAACTCGCCCGCCGACACGGCCTGCACCTGGTGGAGGACGCGGCGCAGGCGCACGGCGCCCGCTACCGGGGCAGGCGGGTCGGCGCGGGCTCCTCGGTGGTCGCCTTCAGCTTCTACCCGGGCAAGAACCTGGGCGCCTTCGGCGACGGCGGAGCGGTGGTGACCGGGGATCCGGAACTCGCCGAACGGCTGCGGATGCTGCGCAACTACGGCTCGCGGCAGAAGTACGCCCACGAGATCCAGGGCGGCAACTCCCGGCTGGACGAGGTCCAGGCGGCTGTGCTCCGGGTCCGGCTGACGCGCCTGGACGAGTGGAACGCGCGCCGGGCGACGCTCGCGGACATCTATCTCACAGAGCTTCGCGACGCCCCGGGCCTCACCCTGCCGGCGACCGCGCCGGACACGGAACCGGTCTGGCACCTGTTCACCGTGCGCACGCCGCGCCGCGACGCGCTGCGGGACCATCTGGCACGGTGCGGCATCGAGACGCTGACGCACTACCCGGTGCCGGTGCACCTCTCCCCCGCGTACGCCACTGCGGGCCACGAGGCCGGTTCGCTGCCGCTGGCCGAGAGAGTCGCCCGAGAGGTGCTGAGCCTGCCGATCGGCCCACATCTGGGCGCGGCACGGGCCCGGGAGGTGAGCGCGGCGGTGCGCGACTGGGCGGAGCACGCGGACTGATCCGTGGCCTCCGGCCGCCGCGCGACGGGCGGTGCCCGCCGCCTCGGTTCGAGGTGGCGGGCACCGCCTTTCGTCTGCCGGCAGGGACAACTGCCCTGCGTGGGCTGCTACTCGGCGATGTTCACCGTCACGCTGCCCTTGAGGTCGGCGGAGGACGTGCCGACCTGGAGGAGCCGGTCGCCGGTGCCGGTACGCCAGGCGTGCGAGGCGGTGTCCCAGTACTGGAGCTGGCGGCGGTCCACCTTCAGGGTCACCTGCTTCTGCTCACCGGGGGCGAGCGCGACCTTGGAGTAGCCGACCAGCTTCTTGACGGCCTGCGGCGCGGTCACGTCGGGACTGGCGCCGAGGTATGCCTGGACGACCTCCTGCCCGGCGCGCTGTCCGGTATTGCGCACGGTGAGCGTGACCTGGAGCCCGCCGTCGGCGGAGGGCTCCACGGTCGGCGCGCCGTACGTGTACGAGGTGTAGGAGAGCCCGTGCCCGAACGGGAACAGCGGGCGCACCTTCTCCTTGTCGAACCAGCGGTAGCCGACGTGGATGCCCTCGGTGTACTCCTGCTGGTTGTCGACGCCCGGGTAGCGCTTGGGGTCACCCGCGACCGCGTGCTGGTCCTCCCGGGCCGGGAAGCTCTGGGTGAGCTTGCCGCTCGGGTTGACGTCGCCGTACAGCAGGGCCGCGGTCGCCTCGGCGCCCGCCTGGCCCGGGTACCACATGTCCAGGACGGCCCGGGTCTTGTCCAGCCAGGGCATCAGCACGGACGAGCCGGCGTTCAGCACCACGACCGTGTTCGGGTTGGCGTCGGCGACCGCCGAGATCAGCTTGTCCTGGGTACCGGGCAGGGACAGCGAGGGGCGGTCGACGCCCTCGGTGCCGTCGTCGTAGGCGAAGACGACGGCGGTCTTCGCGTTCTTCGCGGCCGTGACGGCGCGCGCGATGCTCGCGTCGGCCGCCTCCGGGGTCACCCAGCCGAGGTCGACCGAGAGCGGCGTCGCGCTCATGGCGAAGCCCGTCATGCTGAGCTTGTGGGTGCCCTTGGCGAGCTTGAGCAGCGGACTGCTGACCTTGCCGTAGACCTGTCCGGCCTCGATGACGTGGTCGTCGAGGGTGACGGTGGCGTAGCCGCCGGTGGCACGGACGGCGATGCGGTACTCGCCGTCGGCGGGCACGGTCAGCGTGCCATCGTACAGGGTGCCGTTCTCCCCTGGTTCGAGCTGCTTGCCCTGCTTGAAGGCGGGGCTGAGGGCAGTGTCCGGGATCAGCGACCCGAAGATCTGCTCACCGGCCTCGTACGACACCTGGGCACCTGCGCCGGCGCGCCGGCGCAGGGTGTCCAGGGGCGCGGCAGCCGAGTCGGGCACCACATGGGCGCTGCCCAGTCCGGTGACCTTGGGGTCCTGGGCGGTGGGGCCGATGACGGCGAGGCTCGTGCCCGCGTCGCCGGTGAGCGGGAGCGCACCGTCCTGGTTGCGCAGGAGGACGGCGCCGTTCTCGGCGACCTTCTGCGAGACGGCCTGGGCGCCGGTCCGGTCGCGTTCGGGGCGGGCCGGGACGGTGCCGCCTACGAGTCCGAAGCGCTCCATCTGGCCGACGATGCGCTCCACCGAACGGTCGAGGACCGTCACCGGGATGGTGCCGTCCTGGACGGCCTTCTTCAGGGCCGCGCCGAAGTACGCGGGCTCGGGCTCGGGCGCGCCAGGCGGGATGTCGCCCGGTAGTTCGAGCCCCATCTCCATGTCGAGGCCCTTGGTGATGGAGTCGGTGCTCTGGGTGGCGAGCCAGTCGGACATCACCCAGCCCTGGAAGCCCCATTGGGCGCGGAGCACTCCGTTGAGAAGTTCGTCGTTGCCGCAGGACGGCTTGCCGTTGAGACCGTTGTAGGCGCACATGAAGGAGGCGGCCCCGGCCTTCGTGGAGGCCTCGAAGGCGGGCAACTCGATCTCGTGGAGCGTCTGTTCGTCGACCTTCGCGTTGACGCCGAAGCGGTTGTTCTCCTGGTTGTTGGCCGCGAAGTGCTTGGCCGTCGTCATCAGACCTTGGCTCTGGATGCCCTTGATCTGCGCGGCGGCGGTCCGCGAGGACACCAGGGGGTCCTCGCTGAAGGTCTCATAGTTCCTGCCGCCGTGCGGGACGCGGATGTTGTTCATCATGGGGCCGAGCACCATGTCCTGGCCCAGTGCGCGGCCATCGCGGCCCATGACCTTGCCGTAGCTGTCGGCCAGGGTGTCGTCGAAGGTGCTGGCCAGGGCGATCGGCGCGGGCAGCGCGGTGGCGGTGCCGCCGACCAGCCGGATGCCATTGGGGCCGTCGGCGGACCGCAGCTCGGCGATGCCCAGGCGCGGCACGCCTGGCAGGTAGCCGACGTTCTGCCGGGCCGGGTCCAGGTGCCAGTGCACGAAGGAGAGCTTCTCGTCGAGCGTCATGCGGGCGACGAGGTCCTCGACCGTACTGGTCTGTGCGGCGCCGTTCTCGGCCGGGCCGCCCGCGCCGGGGGCCGCGGCTGCGACGGTGGTGCCGGCGAGGAGGCTCGCGACGACGGCGAGCGTCAGCGTTCTGGCGCTTGCCCGGCGGCGTCGCGAGCCGGGTATTCGTAAACGTATCGTCACTGTTCTTCGCTTTCCTTGTTTCCTTGGGGGGTCTGTGGGGTCAGGCGGGGACGCCGACGAAGAGGCCGCGGCCGGACGGGCCGCCCTCCAGGTACTCGACGCGCAGCCCGGCCGTCTCGAACGCCTTCTCGTACTCGCCCTGGTGGAACAGGGTGATCAGGTGGACCTCGGAGAAGTGCCGTATGCCGAGTCCGGAGTCGGCGACGGTGAAGTGCTCCTCCAGACGGGTCGCGTTGCCCTCCCGCACCGAGTGCGAGACGCGGGCCACGGTCCGGTCGTCCTTGCGGACGACGTCGGCGGACACCCAGCCCTCGATGAACGTCTCGGGAAACCACCAGGGTTCGACGACGACCACGCCGCCCGGCGCCAGGTGGGCCGCGAACGTCCGCAGGGTGCCGTCGAGTTCGGCGGTGGTGCGCAGGTAGCCGACGGAGCTGAACATGCTGACCACCGCGTCGAACGTGCGCCCCAGCCGGAAGTCACGCATGTCTTCCTGGTGCAGGCGCACGTCGGGGATGCGGGAGCGGGCGTGGCGCAGCATGTCGGCGGAGAGTTCGAGCCCCTCGGCCTCGGCGAACTGCGCGACGAAGTGCTCCAGGTGGGTGCCGGTGCCGCAGGCCACGTCGAGGAGGGAGGCGGCGCCGGGGGTGCGGGAGCGTACCAGTTCGGCCATGGCGGCTGCCTCGGCCGCGTAGTCCTTGCCGCGGCCGAGGTAGAACAGGTCGTAGACATCGGCGTGGTCGACTTCGTACATGGGTTCCTACTTCGGTATGCCGGGGGCTGCGCCCCGGAGCGGGTCGGGGCCGGCGGGGACGCCCACCGGGGTGCTGCGGTGCCGGGCGGTGAGCCGTTCCAGTTCGGGAACCAGTCCGGCGGGGGTCGGATCGGCGCAGGTCTCCTCGCACAGCCGCTGTGCGGCGGCGGGGATCGCCGGGTCTTCGAGGATGCGGACGACGGCGTCGCGCACCGCCTGCGGGGTGAGTTCGGCCGGGGGCAGGAAGAAGCCGACGCCCTGCTCCTGGATGGCGCGCGCCTTGACGGGCGCGTCCCACAGCTCGGCGAGCATCACCTGCGGCACCGCGTTGACGACGGCCGTGGCGTAGGTGCCGGCGCCACCGTGGTGGACGATCGCGGAGCAGCTCGGCAGCAGGGCGTGCATGGGCACGAAGTCCACGAAGCGCGTGTGTTTCGGGTAGCTGCGGACTCCGGCGAGCTGCGAGGAGTCGAGGGTGGCGACGAGCTCGATGTCGAGGTCGGCGAGAGCCTCCAGGATGTCGCCCTGCTCGACGCCGTCGCCACCGAGCACCTCGCGCGCCGAGACTCCGAGGGTCAGGCACACCCGGGGCCGCTCGGGCGGCTCGCACAGCCAGTCCGGCACGATCGAGGTGCCGTTGTAGGGCACGTACCGCATGCCGACGGTGGGCAGGCCGGTGTCCAGGCGCAGGCTGGGCGGGGTCGGGTCGACGGTCCACTTGCCGGTGACCAGTTCCTCCGTGAAGGCGGGGCCCCTGTGGCGGGCGAGGGTCCACGTCAGCCACTCGGCGGTGGGGTCCTCGCGGTGCTCGGGCGGCTGCTGGTCGCGCAGCGCCACGAACTTGCGGCGTGCGCTGCCCATCACGTCGGGCCCCCAGAGCACCCGGGCGTGCGCGGCGCCGGTGACATGCGCGGCGACGGCCCCGGCGAAGGTGGTGGGTTCCCACAGCACCAGGTCGGGCTGCCAGGAGCGCGTGAACGCGACCAGGTCGTCGACCATCGTGTCGTTGTTGGCCAGCAGGTAGAAGTACGGGGTCAGGATGGCCTCGATACCGAGGGCGTGCTCCCAGTCCAGAGGTTCGGCGCGGGCCTCGTCGAAGGCGATCGCCGGGTGGTTGGGGCGGGGCTCGCCGGACATCCGCGCCCGGTACTCGTGGATGAGGTGGTCGGTGCCGACGGGCACCGCGGGCAGGCCGGACGCGGTGATGGTGTCGACGAGGGCGGGCTGGCTCGCCACCCGCACCTCGTGTCCGGCGGCGCGCAGCGCCCAGGCCAGCGGCACCAGGCCGTAGTAGTGCGTGTGGTGTGCGAACGAGGTCAGCAGTACGCGCATGGCATCGCTGTCCTTCCTCTGCGAAGGCGGGGGTACGGGCGAACGGCGTGGCGAGGGCTCAGGGAACGGCCTCCGCCGCGGATGCGGGGGCGGCGCGGCTCCAGGGCGTTCAGGTGGTCATCCGTACGCTCAGGGGCCCCCGGCTGACGGGGGTGCGGCGGGCCCGGAGCACCGGCCCGGCCTGGCGCAGCCCGGGAAAGCGGGTGGCGAGGGCGCGCAGGGCGGCCTGCGCCTGGAGACGGACCAGGGGGGCGACCGCGCCGTGGTGCCCGCTCTCGTGCAGGGCCAGGTGTGCGGCGGCGTTCTGCCTGCCCAGGTCGAACCGGTCCGGGTCGGCGAAGACCGAGGGGTCCCGGCCGGCCGCGGCGGTGAGGACGACGACGTGGGTGCCGGCCCGCAGCCGTCTGCCCGCCAGTTCCGTCTCGCGCAGCACGGTCCGGGCGTCCAACTGCACCGGTGGATCGTGCCGAAGCGTCTCTTCCACGGCGTGCGCGGCGAGTTCCGGCGTCTCGCACACCTGCCGCCACTGGGAGCGGTCGTCGAGGAGCGCCAGGACGGCGTTGCCGGCGAGGTGGGCCGCGGCGGTGACGCCGAGGGCGCACGACTGGGCCCGCAGCGGTCGTGCTCCGGTGCCGGGCGCCGGGTCGGGGAGGGCGGCCGACAGGGCGTCCAGTTCCGCCAGCCCGTCGAGTGCCGAGCGCACCTTCCACAGGGACTGCGGGGCGAGCAGGCTGTCGGGCAGCAGCCGGAGCCGTTCCGCGCAGGTGGCGAACTCCTGGCGCAGTTCCTCGGGGACGCCGAGCACGGCAGCGGTCGCGGCGGTCACCGCGGGCCGGACGAAGTCGCCCATCAGCTCGAAGTCCTGTCCCGTTGCCGGGCCGGGGACGCGGGTGCGCAGTACGTCCTGGTGGACGCGGTCCACGGTGGCGCGGTGCCGTTCCAGGGCCTCGGGGGCGAAGGTGCGGGCGCTCTCCTGGCTGAGCCGGGCACGGGCATCCGGGCCCAGCTCCAGTGGGCTTCCTTCGCCGTAGGCGAGCACCTGCTGGGGCACCGGGCGGCCGTCGGCCGTGGACAGGCCCAGGTCCGGCGAGCCGAGGGCCTGCGCCGCGAGGGCGTGGTCCGCGGTGACCCAACTACCGGTGGGACTGAAGGACAGCGGGCCGCGGGTGCGGACCCGCGCGTACTCCGGACAGGGGTCGTCGAGTTGGGCGCGCAGGACGACGGCGTACGGGTCGCCGTTCGCGGCGTGTATCCAGTGCAGCCCCCTGGTCTCGAGGAGGTGGTTGCCCAGTTCGCTGTCGGACGCGGTTCGTGCGGTCGTGCGCAGCGGGGGCTGGGTGATGGCGGTGGGGCCGTCCCCGTTCACCTCTGGTGCTGCTGCCATGGGTTCGCAGCTCCTCTCAGAAAGCCGGTCCGGGGCTCTGTGCCGGGTTCCTCACGGGTGACGAGCATGTGGTCGGAGATGTCGTTGCAGAGTTCGTGCCACAGGTCGTTCAGGTAGAAGTGGCCGCCGGGGTAGGCCCGCAGGCAGAAGGAGCCCCGGGTGAACTTGCGCCACTCGGCGACCTCCGCCAGCGGCGCCCTGGGGTCGCTGTCGCCCGTCAGCGCCATCACGGGGCATTCGAGCTTGAGGCCGGGCCGGTAGGTGTAGGTCTCGGCGGCCTTGTAGTCGCTGCGCAGGGCGGGGAGCACCATGCGCACCAGTTCCTCGTCGCGGAACACCCCGTCGTCGGTGCCGCTGAGCTGCTGGATCTCGGCGAGGAAGCTGCGGTCGTCGAGCTGGTGCACGGTGCGGTCCTGGGGGCGGGACGGAGCCCGCCGCCCGGAGACGTACAGGCCGTCGAGCCGTACGCCGTGCTTCTGTTCGAGGATGCGGGCGGCCTCGTAGGCGACGGAGGCGCCCAGGCTGTGCCCGAAGAGCGCCAGTCGGCCTTCCTGCCAATACGGCTCGGTGGCCCGCACCACGTGCTGGGCGAGTTCGTCGACGCTCTCCACACAGGGTTCGTTGCGCCTGTCCTGGCGACCGGGGTACTGCACGGCCAGCACTTCGATGGAGGGGTGAAGTTCCGCCGAGAAACGGAAGTAGTAGCTGGCCGAGCCACCGGCGTGGGGCAGACAGACCAGGTGCACGGTCCTGTCGGGCGACGGGTGGAATCGCCTGAGCCACAGTCCGCCGTCCTCCTGCCGAGCTCTGTCGTTCACTGGTTCCCCTTCTGCTTCTGTGCGGTGTGGCGAGCCTGGACGCCGGTGGTCTCGATGCCGTCCAGCCATGCGGCGACGGCCTGCGCGAGGGCGGGAGCGTGGTCCCGCATCATGGTGAAGTGGTCGCCCGGGACGTCCACCGCGGTGTGCGGCTGGTCCCACTGGGCGCGCCAGTCGCCGCGCTCCTCGGGCCATGCGCCCAGCGGTTCCTCGGCGCGGACCAGCAGCAGGGGCGCGCTGGTGGGGGCCGGCGGCCGTTCGCCCAGGAAGCGCGCGTACCGGCCCATGGCGAGCAGCTTGGACTCGGGCATCGGCTCCAGCTCGCCCGCGAAGAGCCCCTCGCCCAGGAGTTGACCCCATGCCTCGATGGGCGCCTGGTGGCCCGGCGGGTAGGGGTCGACCAGGACGACGCCGGCGGGCACCACTCCGTAGACCTCCTCCAGCCTGCCTGCCAGCGCGTGCGCGAGCAGTGCGCCGCCGGAGTGGCCGACGAGGACGAAGGGCTGACCGGCCGTCGACCGCAGCAGGGCGAGGGCCTGGGCGTCGAGCGCGGCTTCGAGGGTGGCGGGTAGCGGCACGGTGCGGATCCCGCTGCTGCCGTAGCCGGGCAGCGGCAGCGCGAGGAAGTCCCGTTGCCCGGAGAAGGAAGCGCTGAGCCGCATGAACTCCTGGGTGCCGCCGTTGGCGGCGGTGCCGGTGCAGCCGACGAGCAGGGCGCGGGACGCGGCCCGGCGCGGGTCGGCGGTGGCCGGGTCGGCGGTGGCGAGCCGGACCGGTTCGAGCGACTCCGGGCAGGCGTCGGGGGTCTCGAACTTCGGCTGGAAGGCGGATGCCACGGCAAGCACGTCGATGAACAGGTCGTACTGGTCATCGTTGACCGCCTGCCGGAAGAGGGCGCGGAACGGGCCGCCCGCGTCCGGTCCGAATCCGGAGGTGGCGAGGGCCGCCTCCTGAGTCTCGCCGAACTCCCAGTCCTGGCCGGCCAGTGCCACGCCCACACAGTCGGCCAGCGCACCGGGCGTGGGGTGCTCGAAGACCACGGTGGCGGGCAGGTCGAGTCCGGTGAGTGCGTTGATCCTGTTGCGGAGCTCCATGGCGGTCAGCGAGTCGAATCCCAGCTCGCGCAGGGGCCGGTCAAGGTCGATGTCCTCGGTGGCGCCGTGCCGGAGGACGGCGGCGACCTGCCTGAGCACCATGTCGCGCACCTCGCGGCGGCGCCCTGCCTCGTCCAGTTCGGCGAGCTTGGGGTTCCACGGTGTCTCGGGAGCGGTGCCGACGGTCTCCGTGAAGGCAGGCGAGCGACCGGGCAAAGCGGGGGCGATCCAGTAGTGGCGGTGTTGGAAGGCGTAGGTGGGGAGGTCGATGTGGGCGGTGGTGGCGGGAAGGAGGGTGCTCCAGTCCACCGGCAGGCCGTTCACCCAGGCTTCGGCGAGAGAGGTGACCAGACGGTGCCGGCCGCCCTGGTCCCGGCGCAGGGTA
>NZ_JAMWMR010000035.1 GCF_023887685.1 Streptomyces macrolidinus
CGCTGAGCAGGTGCGTGTCCTGGCACCAGGGGGTCTGCTCCTGGTGTCCTTCTTCGGGACCGAGGGGCCCGAGCCGGTCCGCTTCGACCACAAGGTGGCGCCCGCCTATGCCTGGCCGACGGAGCAGTTTGCCGAGTTGCTGGCCGGTGCCGGCCTCGTCATGGTGGCTCGGTTGCTCCACGACCCAGCTTCTGAACGGGGCTTCCTCGACACCCACTTGCTGGCCCGCCGCCCATAGAGCGTGACCCGTGGCCTGGGTCGGGGTGGAGTAGATCATCCGCGTCGGGAGACCTGCGCGTCGGGTTCGGTGAGCTTCTCCTCGGCGTGGGCCAGGCCGTCGCGGATCTCGGACTCGGACCCTTCCGACCAGCTTGCCGCGACCACAAGCATCGCCCTGCGCCATGCCTTCGCGGGACTCGCCCACGTTGCTGCCCTGCCGACGGACGCTGGTGGATTCCGCACGGCCCTCCCCCAGCACGACAATCGTGCTCGCGACGCCATCACCCAACGGCATCTACGAACCCGCGGCCGTTCACCCCGTACGGCCGACAGTCAGACGACAGCAGGCTCGACCGTCAGAGTTCCTGACACGGTGTCGATGGAGGCACGGGTCCCGAGCGGGATGGTCGGAGGGTGAAAGCCATGTCCGGCAGGGGAGCCCGCCGAGAACGGGAACACCCAGTCGTGGCAGACGGTAAGCGCAGAACCTCAACGATGCCCCATCCCCCAGAGTTGGGTCATCGGCATCCTGATCGAAGCCGAGGAACTACCCGAGCGCGACACCGTGGCCGAGGCAGGGCGAAGGCCGTCCGGTGTGTGCCGGACGGCCTTCGCGGAGGGGAACTTCCTCAGTTGTACGTGTCAGCAGAGGTCGGCCGTGGCCCGTGCGAGGGGGCTGACGGCGTGTTTCGACGCGGGAAGCGAGGTGCACGAGGACGGTCTGGACCGGAGGAGTTCGTCACGTGTCTCAGTCTTCCGCTCCGTGCTCGCCCGCGCTGTCAGTGAGGGTTCACTGGCGTCTGCGGTGCCGGTGTCCGTACCACCGACGCCGGGGCTGGGGCTGGGGCCCGAGCGGAGGCCGGGCCGGTCGGGAAGTCCCACACAGTTGGACTTGTCCGATTCCAACGATCCGTTGATCGCGGTGACGCAGAACTCGAAATTCCAGTAGCCGGGAAACAGGAAGGCGATCGTCCTGCTGGTGGTGTCGGTGACGTATTCGTCGGAGGTGAACGGGCCGCCGTCCAGGAGGTTGCGGACCCAGACACGGTAACCGGCTGCCTCCTGTGACCCCTGCCAGTTCAGGTCGACGGTCGTCGCGTCGACGCTGCGGACGGTCAGGTCCGTGGGCGCGGCCGGCGTTGCGCCACCCACGGTGACGGATCTGCCGACGGTGGGGACGCCGCCGCCCGCCTCGTTCCACGTGGACACGGCGACCAGGTAGTGGTGACCGGGTTTCAGGTCGTCGACGACCACGGACTCGTCGCGGACTCCGATGCTCTGGACCAACGCTCCTGGGGTGTCCTTGTCCCACACGATGACTTCGTAGCGGTCGATCGTCTCGGTGTAGGGGCCCTTCGCGGTGTGCCAGGACACGCGGATGCCGCCGGGAGTGGGGAGGGTGACGAATATCTCCGGTCCTGGAGCGGTTTTCGGATGGGCGACCGCGTCGACCGTGGGGGACCACGGGGTCTCGGTGTCGCCGTCGTCGACGCGGACCTGGTATTCCCACTGCTCGCCGTCGACCGTCCAGATCTCGTCGAAACGAGGAGCCGAGGCGGGTGTCAGCGTCCATGTGTCCGTGCCGACGCGCCGGTGGCGGACGTCGTAGCCACGCGCGCCGTAGACCTTGTCCCAGGTCACCTTGATCCCGCCCGGCGTGGTCTCGGCTCGGAGGCTCGAGATGGCGGAGGTGTGCCGTGCCGGGACGGTGGCGGGAATGTCGGGCACGAAGTATCCGATGCCGTACTGCTCGCTCAGTGTGCGCTCGTAGGCCTGCGCGATCTGGAACTCCCCTTCGGCGTTGGGGTGGAGTCCGTCATAGGCGGCCGGGCACGAGTCGGGCCGGCAGTCGTAGGAAGCCGCCCAGTCGACCAGCTTCACCGAAGAGGTGAGGGAGTCCCAGCCGGGGATGGCCGCCTTCAGCATGTCGTTGTACGAGGCGGTCTTGACGGGCAGATCCTCCCGGCCGCCGATGAGGGAGCGCTGGGGAACGTTGGCCAGGGCGAAGTCGATATCGGGCTTCGCTGCGCGTGCCTCGTCGACCAGCGTCTTCATGCTGTCCAGGGTGCCCTGGGCATCGCTGACGAACCACCCCAAGTCGTTGAACCCCAGCCCCACCAGGAGCATGTCCGGCTGGTACTCGGACACCATCGCGCGGATCAGTTTCTTGTCCTGGTCCGCCTGGCGTCCCCAGACAGCGAAGTGCCGGCTGTCGAAGCTCTCGGAGGCGTCGGTCGCGTAGCCGCCCCAGGTGTCGGGTTCCTCCGCGCCAGGCATCTGCGCGTCTTCCGGAAGCGGAGGAGGCTTGGGGGCGGAGGGAGTCGCCTGACTCCTGGTTCCTACGTAGGGGCCGACGAAATCGACGTCGATGTGCTGGTTCTTGAACCATTCCCACAGCCTGTAGCGCCAGGTCCAGTCGCCCTCGTAGCCCTGCGACATCGAATCGCCGACCACCATGACCTTGAGCGGTTTGTCGGTGCCGCCCACGCCGCGGGAGAGTTGCACCAGCTTCTCGACAAGCTTCGGCCACATCACTTCGAGCTGTTGGGACATGTAGGTGAGGGGATGGCCCAGGCTCCCCAACTTGGCCGCGAGGTTACGCAGGTTGCCCTGAAACGCCGTGACGAGACTGGTACCGCTGGAGGAGGCCCACTCCAGGAGCTGCCCGCCGAAAGCCCCTCCGACCGCGCTCCAGAACGCGACGGCCAACGCCTCCGCCCAGACCGCGCCGTCACCGAGCGACCTCTTGTCGAAGGCGGCGTTCATCAGCTCGCCGACGAGTGCGCCCAGCCATGCCCCCACGGCCCCGCACACCGGAGCGGCGGCGGGTGCCCCGACGTTGAAGGCGGCCAGACACATGGCTGTCGTCGCGATCACGACCCCGAGGGAGACACCGGCGGCGATCCACTTCTGCCACCAGTTAGCCGTGGCGCCGACGTCGTTCTGAGGGATCACCATGACAAGACTGTCGCCGACGGCATGTAACTCTCCGTCGAACCCCAGCGATACGTCCTGCGGCGGATAGATCCCCACGCTCTGGCTCTGAGCACGCCTGGCGAGCCAATCACCCAGGTGCGGCCACTTGTTGCCCTCGGTGACCTGCGCCTCGATCAGTTCATGTACCTGCTCACGGCGTTCAGGTACCTTGAAGTCGAGAGCCATGATCAAGTCGCCGTAGCTGTCCGCCAGTTCGCGCAGATCGCCCGCGTCCCTGGCGCAGCCCATGCGCACGTTCAGCGGGTCGCCTCCCTCGTCGACGGCGAAGGACGTGGCATGCGCGGCACACCCGTCGTCCTCCGCCGCGGCGTGTGGCCGCGCGACGGCGGGGTCGGCCACCGCCACCGTCACGGTCAGCGCCAGGGCGAGCGCGACGGTCACGACATGGCGAACCACTGAAGGTACGCCTCTGGGCCTCTTCCTTGCCTTTGATGCCGTTCTCCACACACACATGCAGTCGCACTCTCCTTGCGTTGCGAACAGACCCCGCAGAACGCGATCATCCGCGACCAGGATCTGCTCACACTGCCGACTGCACGGCATGTTTCGACGGCGTGGCGGGCCTCGATCAGGTATCAGTGGCGGGTTTCGAACTTCAGGTCACCTGCGGTCGCCTTGCGGATGTGGTCGCTGGCGAGCATGGCGTGCGGGTAACCGGGTTCGATCGTGCCGGCCTCGTCGAGGCGGGCCAACTGGGCGGCGGTGAAGTCGACTTCCATGGCGCCCAGGTTGTCCTTCGACTGCGCGGGGGTGCGAGCGCCGATGATCGGTGCCGTCACAGCCGGGTTCCGCAGAGTCCAGGCGAACCCGATCTGGGCGGGCGTACGACCCAACTCCGTGGCGACCTCCTTCACGGCATCGGCGATGGCGAGACAGCTTCAAGCCCCTCTGGCTCGACCAGAAGGGTCGGACGGCCCGGACCGGAATCCCTGGACTTCAGGCCAGGGGGCACGTCATGCCTTGTCGTGAGCGTCGAGGAACGTTTCGAGGCCGGCCAGGTCGTCGGTGTTCAGGAAGTCGACGCCCGCGGCGAGCAGTTCACGCCACAGCGCGTCGCGGGCCGGGCCCGGCTGGTCCGGCGTGGCCCAGAAGCGGACCTGTTGTCCGCGCGCGTGGGCGGCACGGACGATGCCGCGCAGCTTGTCGCGCTCGGTGGCGGGCATCGGGCCGTCGCCCTGCCAGGTGAAGTTGAGGGTCCAGTTGTCGCTGATCAGTGAGGTGAAGGTGGCCGGGGTCGCCGTGCCGAGGTCGGACAGCCGCCCGTCGTAGAAGGCGTGACGCACCTGCTGGGCCTCCATCGGGCCGCGGGCGGCACGGTCGCCCGAGATGACGGCCGTCAGGGCGGCGGGGCGCACCTTGCCGTGTGTGTACGTGGTGAACAGGTGCGGGTAGCACTGGAGGTGGCGGTCGAGTTCGAGGTAGGTCGACGAACCCTCCGTCTTGATGTCGATGAGGAGTTGGAGAGGTTCGCGCCAACCACGGTGGACGGAGCCGTGGTTGGCCTTGATGCGCTGCGCCAGTGGTTGGAGGTAGAGCGATTCGAGAGTGCGGGAGGGGTCGAGGTCGGCCGGGTCGTGGGCGACGAGCAACTGCCCGTCGACGAGGTAGATGTCGGCCTCGACGCTGCCGAAACGGTGGTCCAGCGCGTCGAAGAGGGGCCGGGCATGCTCGTAGTCGTTGTGCGCGTGGGCATGGCGCAGCGGGCGGGGGCCACGGCCGCGCTCACTCGCCTGTGCGTTCGCCGCGGGGGCGGTGACAGCGCCGACGAGGGTGGCGCCGAGGGTGGTGAGGGCTCTGCGGCGGGTGGTGTGGAGCATGCTCTGCCTCCCTGGAGGGCCGTATGTATGTCAGTGAGTATGGGGCCGATGCGCTCCAACGGGTGGGTGCGGAGCGTGAGTTGGCCTGATTGACTTCGCCGGTTCACTTCTGCGGACGGCGATGGTCTTCGTTACTCGTCCGCATCCGGGTTTGCGGGCTTCGATGAGAGGCCGGCGGCTGGGCGTGGGGATATGACTCTTCTCGCCTCGCGCGTGTCAGCGGACTTCAGGGCGCCGCCGAGCCGACGAAGCGGGTCGAGTCGCGTGACACCAGCGGATCATGGGCGATCACTACCCACAGCGAAACGAAGACGGCGACGCGTCGGCCTCCGAGTCGTGGAATTCCAGCCGGGTATTGCGCCGAGTGTCCGCACCTGCGCCATTCCGGCCCGTCCCGATCCGGGGCCTGGCCGCACGCAGCGGCACAGCCGGTGATCTCACAGTGGATCCTCATACTCCGTTCCCGAAACACCGCTCCACGGCAACTTGGAAACTGAACCTTGGAAACCGGGCCTTGGTGAAACCGGGTCTTGGTGAAACCGGTCTTGGAATCTGGATCATGGAATCTAAAGCGAGGAATTCGATATCCGGATTCAGGTGCGCTCACCAGCGGTGGTGACGGCCGAGAAGCCGGGCACGGCCGAGCCGGCCGGGATGATCAGCCCGTCGACCACCCGGTCGGCCTTCTCCTTGACCTGGGCACGGAGCTTGCGGATGACGCCGAAGGTGAGCAGCAGGTTCAGCAGGCAGAGCACGGCGATCAGGACGACGGCGGTGACCAGATAGGGCATGGTGACTACGGGGTCTCGTGTCATCGTGGGGGCGGGTTGGCCGCCGGGGGGATGGCGCGACGCACGGGCACGACGTTCAGGTGGACGTGGCCTGCACAAGGTGCGGTGTCTACGGGGAGGTCCGGCGAACCCGGCTCGGGGTGCGGGGAGCGTCGTCCTCGAAGAGCGTGCCGAGCTCGTCCGTGAAGATGACGAGCAGAGCGCCCGTCAACGCGCCGAACGCAGTGACGGCGATGCCCGCCGCCTCGGAGGGCGTCACCGTCCCCGAGGCCGCGGCGGCCAGACCGAACGCAGCGAGGGCGAGCAGCACGGAGTTGCGGACCACATGACGGCGGCCGATCGGCGCGGTCGAAGCTCCGAAGCAGGCGCAGGACGCCTTGGTCCCGCTCCGCAGCGTACGGACGATTCCCACCGTGTCGCCCAGCTTGCCGATCACACGGGTCATCGTGGACCTCCGTCGAAAGGGTGGAGGCCGGAACCATGGGTGACGGATGCCGTGAACACGACACCGATGAGGGGTCACACCGCTAACAGGACATACGCCACGTGCAGCCCACCTCCCGCGATGCCGAGGAGGACGGCTTCATGGGTGTCGGCGTGCGTGCCGCGGCCGAGCTCGTCGGCTCGTCGAAGTGGATCCGGAGGCCGAGCACGAGGTGCATCGTGCCCTCGGCCGGCACCGGCGGGGGCGGACCGCGCTGCTGGTCTCGCACCGGCTCGGTGCGCTGCGCGAGGCGGACGCCATCGCGGTGCTGGTCGACGGGCAGATCGGCGAACTCGGCTCCCACGCCGAGCTGATGGAGCTGGACGGGCACTATGCCCGGCTGTTCAGCCTGCAGGCATCGGGCTACACGGACGGTCTCGACGAACGGGCCGCGGGCGAGAGGACGGTCGTATGACGGGGGTCGCGCGGGCCGGGGCGGGAGTGGCCGTGGGTACGGGTGTGCTGCTGCTCTCCTACCGCGTGCTGCGGTCGCGCTTCTCGCTCGTCCGGGTCACGGGGTCCAGCATGGCTCCCACGTTCGCGGACGGCGACCGGTTGGTGGTGCGGCGCACCACGCGGGCGCGGGTGGGTGACGCGGTGGTCTTCCGGAACCCGTTCGTGTACGGCGCGGGGGACGATCGTCTGGACTGGCTGGTCAAGCGGGTCTCGGCGATGGCGGGCGACGCGGTGCCGCCCGAGGTGCGTGACACGGTCGAGGACGCGGTGGTTCCGCCCGGTGCGCTGGTCGTGCGCGGGGACGCCCTGCGCAGCCAGGACTCCCGGCACTTCGGGTATGTGGCGGAGGGGGATCTACTGGGGGTGGTGCTCAACCGCCTGGGCGGCGGCTGAGCGTGGTGTACGGGGTTTGCTGCCGAGAACTCCGGGTGAGGCCGCGGTGAAGTGGCCAACGCCGGGTCACGCAGGCCAGGATGGGACGACCCCTACCTCGGACCTCTGGCCTCGCTCACTGTGTGAACGGCTCCCCCGCCCAGCCTGATGCGGTGGCCGCCGATGTCCCGGCCAGGACACCGAACGGCAAGGGCCGCTGGGTACTTCAGGAACCTAACCGAGCGCCACCAGCAGCGCACGGCGTACCTCCGGGTCCGGGTCCGGATCCGGATCCGAAGAGGCTTCCCGGAACTCGGCCGCGAGGCGTCCGCCCTCGCGGGAGGGCGCACTCACTGCGGACAGACGTGGGCGCCGTGTCGGCCGAGGCCGTTGGTGTGTGGGGGGGGACCCATCTCGCCGGGCCAGTGGCCATGGTCCCTTGCCGGGCCGCCCTCCCCCCGGGTCACCACCGCAGCGCACCGGGACCGGCCCGAGGGCAGAATGGCGATCATGACGTCGTCCCCGACCTACCTGCCGGTCCTGGAGCGCGTCGCCGAGGAGATCGGGCACACGCCCGGCCGCGGGCGCTCGGCCGACTACATCCCGGCGCTCGCGGCCCGTGACGCCCGCGCCTTCGGCATGGCCGTCGCGGAGCTGGACGGCACGGTGTACGGGGTGGGCGACTGGCGGGAGCCGTTCTCCGCGCAGTCCATCACCAAGGTGTTCACCCTCGCCCTCGACCTGGCGCGCGAGGGCGACGAACTGTGGGAGCACGTGGGCCGCGAGCCCTCCGGCAACCCCTTCAACTCCCTGGTACAGCTCGAGTACGAGAACGGCATCCCGCGCAACCCGTTCATCAACGCCGGCGCCCTGGTGGTCACCGACCGGCTCCAGACCCGTACCGGCGACGCGGCGGGCGAGTTGCTGGGCTTCCTGCGCGCCGAGAGCGGCAACCCGGAGCTGGACTTCGACGAAGAGGTCGCCGCGTCCGAGACCGTGAACGGCGACCGCAACGCCGCCCTCGCCCATTTCATGGCGTCCTACGGCAACATCGACAACCCGGTGCCGGTCCTGCTGGAACAGTACTTCCGCCAGTGCTCGATCACCGCCTCCTGCGCCGACCTGGCGCTGGCCACCAGGTTCCTCGCCCGGCACGGCCTGAGGGCGGACGGCACCCGGCTGCTCGCCAGCCGCCAGGCCAAGCAGGTCAACGCGGTCATGCTCACCTGCGGGACGTACGACGCGGCCGGTGACTTCGCCTACCGGGTGGGGCTGCCCGGCAAGAGCGGTGTGGGCGGCGGCATCATCGCCGTCGTGCCGGGCCGGTGCGCGCTGTGCGTGTGGAGTCCGGGCCTGGACGAGCGGGGCAACTCCGTGGCCGGTGTGGCGGCTCTGGACCGCTTCACGACCCTCACCGACCTGTCGGTGTTCTGAAAGCCCCCTGGGTCACCGTCCGGGCCGCCGGTCGGTGACCCGACACCCGATCGCCCGCGTGGGCGCCCACGTCAGCGTGCCGTCGCGGTCACGGTGACCGCGGTGCCAGGGCGCGCCCTGGGGAGCAGTACGTCCGCCTCACCGGGGGCACTGTGGACGACCGTGGCGCGCGTGCCCTCCACCGTGATGCGCGCGCCCCGGGGGAACGCGGCAGGGGGGAGGGCGAGCGTCGTCCAGGCGCCGCGGGTCGCGGGGGTGGCGGTCAGGGTCAGGGTGTAGGTCCGGGTGGGCGGGTCGTATGTCTCGGCTCCCGGAGCGCCCGCGACGGCCCGGGCGTAGGGCGCGAAGGCGGGTTCCTTGCCGGGTGCGGGGCTGCCGTCGCGGTCACGGGCGCAGTAGCCGCCGCCGTCCGTGGCGTCGCAGTCGTACCACATGGCCCAGCCGGTGGCGAAGCCGTGCATCGACAGGAGTTGACGGCGTACGAGTTGGGCGTTGCCGGGCGTGGTGGCCTTGGGTGGCCCCCATTCGCCGACGATGACGGGCAGCCGGTGCGCGGCCGGGTAGGCGCCGATGGCGGCTTCGTACCGCTCGATGAACTGCCCGGACGGGTCCCAGTCCTGACCCGCCTCGACGGCCGTGTCGTAGGCGTGCGGGGCGTAGCCGATGCGGGCGGCGCCGGGGCGCGGGTCGGCGAAGCCGGGAAGGCTCGTGGGGACGCCTTGGCCGACGAGGACGGTGGGCTCCACGAACAGCCACGCGTCGCGGTCGACGGAGCGGACGGCCCGGATGAGGCGCCGGTACATGGCAGGCAGTCGGCCCTGTTCGAGCGCGGCGGAGGCGGCGGCCTGGTCGGCGGGGTCCGTCGGGTCTCCGGGGACGGGGCCGAAGGGCTCGTTGAACAGGTCGTAGCCGAGCAGCGAGCGGTGTCCGCGCAGGGTGGTGGCGACCTTCGCGTAGGCGGCGGCCTGGGCAGTGCGCAGGTCGGGGTCGTCGTACAGATGCGCGAAGGCGGCCTGGACGGCGGGCTGGAAGTAGTCGGAGAACCAGTCGTCCGGGTCGGGCTCGAAAGGCAGCCCGTCGGTGCGGGTGGCCCATGCGGGGATGCCGTCGTGGCCGAACGCGGGGCCGAAGACGTCCTGGTGCCAGTCGACGAGGACCAGGACGTGGTACCGGTCGGCCCAGTCGAGCACCTGGTCGAGGTAGCGGAGGTAGGCGGTGTCGTACCGGCCTCGGCGGGGTTCCACCTTCTCCCACTGGATGTCGAGCCGCATCAGGTCGAATCCGTCGCGCGCGAGCCGGGCGACGCGGTCGCGGGTGACGGTGTCGTCCTTGCCGAGGTTGAAGCCGTGCAGCCGCAACGCCCGGCCCTGGCTGTCGGCGAGGTGGACCACGCCGTCGGGCGTGGTGACGGTGCCGGTGGGCCGGGTCATGGCTCCCGCTCCCCGTGGCACCTCCGTGCGGGCGGGCGCGCCGAGGGCCTGGGCCGGAGCCACTGCGGGCAGTGCGCACAGGAGGGCTGTGCCGAAGGCGAGCGTGGTGGCGGAGCGACGCAGACGCATGGTGCCTCCGGTGCGGTCGGCAGGGGGCGGAGTTGCCCGGCGAGTGCCGATCCTGGCCAAAGGCGTACGCGACGGCAAGACCTCGCGACGTCAATTCCTGACACTTGCTCAACTCTTCGTTCAGCGACGAACGGCGCGTGTCCGCGGACGCCTACCCCAGCGGCCCGAGCGGCCCAAGCGCCCAGCAGCTCGCCGTCGGCGGCCCGTTCAACACCCTGGACCCGCCGCTGACCGGTCACGCTGATCCGTACGCGATTACGCGGTCAGTAGTTCGTCAATTCGTTCAGCAGTTCGTTAGTTCGTTCAGCAGGCCGCGGACGCGGTTCTCGATCTCGTCGCGGATCGGGCGGACCGCGACGACGCCCTGCCCGGCAGGGTCGTCCAGCTTCCAGTCCACGTACTGCTTGCCGGGGAAGACCGGGCAGGCGTCCCCGCAGCCCATGGTGATCACGACGTCGGACGCCTGCACGGCCTCGCTGGTCAGCACCTTGGGTGTCTCGGCGGAGATGTCGATCCCGGCCTCGGCCATCGCCTCGACCACGGCCGGGTTCACCGTGTCAGCCGGGGCGGAGCCTGCCGAGCGGACCTCGACCTTGCCTTGGCCGAGGTGGGTGAGGAAGGCAGCGGCCATCTGCGAGCGTCCGGCGTTGTGGACGCACACGAACAGCACCGACGGCTTCGGGGCGGTGTCAGACATGGGTGGGTCCTTCCTCGGCTGCAGCGGCAGGGGCTGACGGGGGCTCAGTACGGGGAAAGCAGCGGCGGGCGGCGAGCGCGACATAGACCAGGCCGATCAGTACGGGCACCTCGATGAGGGGGCCGATGACGCCGGCGAGGGCCTGTCCTGAGGTCGCGCCGAACGTCGCGATGGCCACCGCGATGGCGAGTTCGAAGTTGTTGCCCGCGGCGGTGAACGCCAGCGTGGTCGCCTTGGGGTGGTCCAGGCCCACGGCCCTGCCCAGGGCCATGGAGCCGGCCCACATCACGGCGAAGTACACCAGCAGCGGCAGCGCGATCCGCGCCACGTCCCACGGCTGTGAGGTGATCGCATCGCCTTGCAGGGCGAACAGCACGACGATCGTGAACAGCAGCCCGTACAGGGCGAACGGGCCGATGCGGGGGACCAGTCTCGTCTCGTACCAGTGGCGGCCCTTGGTCTTCTCGCCCAGCTTGCGGGTCAGGAACCCGGCGACGAGCGGAATGCCGAGGAAGATCAGCACGCTGCGGGCGATCTCCCACACCGAGATGTCCAGCGTCGTTCGCTCCAGGCCGAGCCAGCCGGGCAGGACGGACAGATAGAACCAGCCCAGGGCGGAGAACGCGACCACCTGGAACACGGAGTTCAGGGCGACGAGGACGGCGGCGGCTTCGCGGTCGCCGCAGGCCAGGTCGTTCCAGATGATGACCATGGCGATGCAGCGGGCGAGCCCGACGATGATCAGCCCGGTCCGGTATTCCGGCAGGTCCGGGAGGAAGAGCCAGGCCAGAGCGAACATGACGGCCGGGCCGAGGACCAGTTGATGACCAGGGACGGGATCAGCAGGCACTTGTCGCGGGTGACGGTGTCAAGGCGGTCATAACGGACCTTCGCCAGGACCGGATACATCATCACGAGCGGGCCCAGCGCGATCGGCAGCGAGACCCCGGTGACGGTCACCTTCGCGAGTGCGTCACCCAGACCGGGGACCAGGCGGCCCAGACCGAGCCCGGCCGCCATCGCCAGCACGATCCACACGGCCAGGAACCAGTCCACGACGGACAGCCGCCCGGCTACCGACGCCGACGGAGCGGCCGTCGTCTCCCGGCTCACGAGACAGCCCCGGCCGACTCGCCGCGAGGCTGACGGGACTGATGGGGCTGGGCCTGACGGGGCTGACAGGGCTCATCCTTCGGGCTGCCGGGGCGGGTCAGGATCGCGGCCAGGCGGTCCGTCTTCTCGGGCAGCAGCCGGTAATACACCCATGTCCCCCGCCGCTCGGAGGCGATCAGCCCGGCCTGTTTCAGCAGCTTGAGGTGATGCGAGATCGTCGGCTGCGACAGCTCGAACGCCGGGGTCAGATCACAGACGCAGATCTCGCCGCCCTGCTGTGAGGCGAAATCGACAGCAGCCGCAGCCGCACCCGGTCGCCCAGGGCCTTGAACACCGGCGCCAGCTCCGCGGCCTGATCCTCGTCCAGCGGAGCACTCAGCAGCGTCGGGCAGCACCCCTCGGTCTCGTTGCCCTGGTCGAGGTCGTCCTGGACGAGCACCACAAGCTCTTGTTTCGACATACTTCTATGTTGACGGGCTTCGATTTAAGGCGCAAGCTTGCATCGAGGAACGTCAATACAACCCGATCTGGGCCACATCAGTCCCGTCATTCGAGGAGTCACGTCATGAGCGAGCAGAACACCGACCTGCGCGAGACCGTCCGCCGCCGCTATGCCGCGGCTGCCGTTCAGGTCACCGAGGGCGGCACCGGGTGCTGCGGCCCGCAGGCCATCGAGGTCGACGACAACTTCGGCTCCACCCTCTACCCCGCCGACGAGCGGGACGTCCTGCCCGCCGAGGCCGTCGCCGCCTCGCTCGGCTGCGGCAACCCCACCGCCGTCGCCGACCTCCATGAAGGCGAGCGCGTTCTCGACCTCGGCTCCGGCGGCGGCATCGACGTTCTGCTGTCCGCCCGCCGTGTCGGGCCCACCGGCAAGGCGTACGGACTGGACATGACCGAGGAGATGCTCGCCCTCGCCCTGACCAACGCCAAGAAGGCAGGCGCCACCAATGTCGAGTTCCTCAAGGGAACCATCGAGGCCGTCCCGCTGCCTGCGAACACCATCGACGTCGTCATCTCCAACTGCGTGATCAACCTGTCCACCGACAAGCCCGCCGTCTTCGCCGAGATGTTCCGCGTCCTGACCCCGGGCGGCCGGATCGGCATCTCCGACGTCGTAGCCGACGACGCCCTCTCCCCCGCCCAGCGAGCCGAACGCGGCGACTACGTCGGCTGCATCGCCGGCGCCCTCTCCTTCACCGAATACCGGACGGGCCTCGAAGCCGCCGGGTTCACCGACATTGAGATCACCCCCACCCACACGGTCGCCGACGACATGCACTCCGCGATCATCCGCGCCACCAAGGCCATCACCGAGGAAACGGCCCCGGCTGCTGCGGCGGCACCGGGCTCCTGCTGCTGAACGGAGCGGACAGCGTCCCCTGCTGGAGAGCCCGCGCGATGCTCGCCATCGCCGTCACCTTTGGGCGTACGGACCTGACCGGGACTGCTGGTCGGGCGCACCGATTCTCCCGGCACCCGCTCCGACCCCGATTGGGCACGCGCTTGATTGACGGCCGGAGAAACGGGCCATACGGTCCCTGCGTAGTGATCTCGCCGGAACCCGGACGTACGGACAACTCGACATGGAGAAGAAGCTCATGCTGCTCGGCTTGGGCAAGCGGCTCCAGGCCGGATTCGGCGACGTACGTCCGGATGCCGCCGCCCCCTCACACGAATCGGACCCCGTCCCGGCATGACCAGCAGCCCTACGGAGAGCAGGGTGATCGAGGAGATCACCGCGCTCGGCCCGTTCTTCGCCATACAGACCCACCCGCCCGGCACGCACCCGTCCGAGCCCTGGCAGTCACTGTCCCGCCCGCTGCTCGAAGCCCGGGTGAGCGACGTACGGGACCGGCTGGCCGCGGGCGGCGGGCAGCCGCCAGCAGCGGTCGAGACGCGGGTCGCGGCGTCTGTCGCGCACTTGGGGCTGGCCGCACGGCTGGTCTCCCCGGCGCTGGCTGCCGCCGTACTGCACGGCCTGGTCCTCGCGCCCGGCCTCGCGGATCTGCGGTGGCAACCCACGCTCGGCGGCCCGACGCCCCTGTCACTGCCTGACGACGCCTTCACCGGCGGCGAGGAGGGCTCGCTCTCGCAGCTCGCCGACGAACTGAGCAGCCGCCTGCTGGACGGCACGCTGCGCCAACTCGCCGATGCCATGGCGCAGTTCTCGGTCTCCCGGCACATTCTGTGGGGCAACACCGCCTCGGCCGTCAACGGAGCGGTGACCATGATCACGGCGTCCCGCCCGGAGGTCACCGCGCGAACCCGCACCCTCACCGCGCTCCTCCTGGAGAGGCCCCCGCTGCGTGGTGCGAGCGCCAGGACACCCGGCGGAACGTACCGGCGCCGTAGCTGCTGCCTGATCTACCGCGCCGCACCGGGTCGCAAGGGAGCCCTGTGCGGAGATTGCGCCCTGTCCCGCTGACCAGGCCGCTCGAGCCACGGTCGTCGGCCGAACCGGGTCGGTCGCTCAGTGCGGCCATCACGGCCGTGAACCTCGTACGGGCCGATCACGGTGCGGCCGTCGCCAACGCCGCCGCTTGCGCCGAGAGCACCGGCGCCGCCCGCCGCGGCTCCGGCCGAGGCCTACGACTCTGCCACCGGTACGGAGCAGCCGCCCGGTCGACGACCTGACCGTCCCGCGCTCGGGCAGCTCCTGCGGGTGCTGAACACACTGCCTCGCGTCAGCCTTGTCGGCGGAGGTCCAGCATGGAGAAGACCTTGTCGTAGCGATGTTCGCCGACGGCGACGAAGTCGGGCAGACGGCCGTATTCGCTGAAGCCCAGCGACCGATAGAGGTGCAGGGCATGGGTGTTGTCGCCACGGACGTCCAGGGTGAGGACCTCGATCCCCGCCTCCCGAGCGTCAGCGATCAAGGCAGTGGTCAACGCCCGACCGACACCACGACCATGGGCGGCAGCGTCTACCGCGATCTTCTCCAGATCAGCGTGTGGCCGATGGGTCGGTCGGGCGTAGCGGAGCCAGTACCCGAACCCGACAAGCCGACGGTCGAGGTAAGCGGCGCGCAGGGCCGCATCCCCGGCCCGCACCGCAGAGACGACGTGGCCAAGAAGGTCCACCACCTCGTCCCGCGAGGGCGGTTCGACCCATCCCAGCGCGGCACCTCCACTGACCAGGTCCGCCAGGATCCGGTGGGCCGACTCCGCGAACCGGGCCTCCAGTTCAGGATCGGAAGTCAGCTCCATGGCATCAAGGATGGCGGGCTCAGTGGTCACTCCGCTGATCATGGCGGACAGCATAGCCAGCAGCGGATCCATCCCCGTCAGGGACTTCCGGTCTCAGGCTCTGCGGCGCGTCAGTGGGCTCAGGAGTCGAGCACGGCGGCCACGGCCTCGATCTCGACGAGTTGGTCCTTGTAACCGAGCACCGTGACGCCCATCAAGGTGCTGGGGACGTCATGATCAGCGAACGAGTCCCGGACCACCTTCCAGGCAGCCCCCAGATCCTCCTGCCGGGCCGACGCGACAAGAACCCTCGTACTGATGACGTCCTGGAGAGACGCGCCGGAGGCGGCGAGAGCAACTTGCATGTTCTCGACGGCTTTCAAGGCCTGACCGGCGTAGTCCCCGATCGCCGCCGTCGAGCCGTCGTCGTTGAGCGGACACGCCCCGGCAAGGAAGATCAGGCGGGAGTCGGCGGGCGCCGTGGCCGCGTAGGCGTACTCGGCGACGTCGGACAGGGAGTCGGAGCGGATCAGAGTGATGGCACGAGCCACGGTCGTTGGGTCCATTCCTGTCGATTGCGGAGCGCGAACATTCTGCCCACACCCCCTTCGCTTCCGCCTTCCCTTTTTCTCACCGCCCCTCGGCAACGCCGTCAGGCCGCGGCTTCGACAACTTGCGCTGAACTGACCGGTGTTCGTTCTCGGTTCTGGCAGGCCTTCCGACAGCGAGGTCGTGTCAGGGGAAGATCACGACACGTCCTGGTGCCCGGTTCGCCACCGCGAGATAGGCTTCCCTGCCGTTCTCCAGGCTGTAGCGGTGCGCCACGGGCAGGGGTTGGAACTGTCCGGATTCGAAGTAGGGCGCGAGTCGGTCGAGGTAGGCGTTGCTTTGGGTGACGTCCAGTTGACGGCTGTCACAGCCCAGGATCCGGGTCTCGTTGTGGTACAGGTCGACGAGGTCGATCTCCACGGTCCGGTCCCCTACGGCGCTGATCACGACGAGCCGTCCGCCGTGCGCGAGCGAGGCGAGGGCTGCCGGAGTCGTCACTCCGCCCACCGCGTCGTACACGACGTCCGCGCCCTTGCCCCCCGGTCACCTCCATGATCTGTTCTCCGATGTGCTGTGCGTCGTTGTCGAGCGGGACGAAAGCGTCCATGGCGGATGCGGCGGGGGTGTTGTCGGCCGGTGGTGTCCGGGCGAGCCCGATCACGTGGGCTCCCAGGGAGCGGGCGATCTGGGCAACGGCGCCGCCCACGCCGCCCGTTACGCCGATCACTGAGATGTTCTCCCTTCGGTCAGACGCGCTGTCTCGACCGTGCCCAGCCACGCGGTGACGAAGTTGACTCCTGTGGCGGCGGCTTCTTCGAAGCTCAGCCGGGTGGGTTTACGGGCGAGCGCGGTGGCGGGGATGGCGAGCAGTTCGGCGTGTGAGCCGTCACGGGTGAAGCCGAGGTCACCCCCGGTTCCCCACACCTCGGCGCCGGTCCAGTCAGGGGGGCCATCGATGACGACACCGGAGAAGTCCCGTCCCGGGGTTCGGGGAAGGAGGGTTCCTTCCATGCGTCCCGCCACGTTCTTCACGTCCGAGGCATTGACAGAGGCGGCTTTGACCGCGATGACGGCGTTGCCGTGCTGGGCCGTCGGGTCCGGGCATTCGGTGAGAGACAGAACATGGGGGTCACCGAAACGGTCGAAGCGCAGAGCACGCATGACGGTGGGTCCCTTCCGTGCGGTCCATTGCGATGGGGATGGTTTCGTGGACGCGGTGGTGGCCGGTTCAGGGCAGCGTGTCTTCTTGCGGTGGTGCAGGCAGTGGCGCACCGCTCTCCTGGGTGCCGCACGGCCGGTAGGTCAGGGCGGCTCGATGCTTGCCCACCCTGTCGAGGACGAAGGCGGCGACGAGTGCCCCCACCATGGGTGCGAGCAGGTACACCCACAGGAACGACAGCTTCCCCGAGGCCATGGCCGGTCCGAATTGGCGCGCCGGGTTGACCGATCCTCCTGTGGTGGTGCCCAGTACGACGATGGCTCCGCCGATCAGCACTCCGACCAGCCAGGGGACGAGGGGGGCCAGACGCGAAGACTGAAGGAAGTACCCGACGAGGTAGACGATGAGACCCATGCTGGCCGCTTCCGCGAAGAACAACTCGATGGCGGTCCAGCCCGCGCCGGGCTGCAGTACGGCGTAGGAGGTGGGTGGTTGGCGGGCCGGTGGTCCCCAGACGGCGCCGGCCAGGAGTACGCCGAGTGTGGATCCGATGAGCTGCGCCACGATGTAGGGGACGACGGCGACTCCGGGGAAGACCCCGAAACGCCATGTGGCGAAGGAGATCGCCGGATTCATGTGTCCCCCGGTCATCCGGCCCGGTGGGCTGAGGATGAGCGCGGCGATGAGCAGCCCGACCGCTACGCCGACGATCAGCAGTTGCAGGTGGATCCGAGGGACCCGGTCGGAGATGGAGGACGGGCCCATCACCCACCGCACGATCGGTGAATCGGCGGCGCCGCTGGGGCTGTTGGCCGCGGACGAGGCTCTGGTGCCGCCGGTTCAGCCGCTGTCTCGGTGAACGGGGAGGTAGTGGGAGACGGTGAAGCGGTGCTCGGGGTCCACCAGCGACCTTGCCTTCTCCTCGGCCGCACGGTCGTATCCGGTGAGCCGGCCGCCGTGCTGCCGCTCGTGTTCTTCCCATGAGGCCACCGTGAAGAGCTCCAGGTATCTGTCCGGCTGTGAGCCGTCTTGGTACAGATCCCAGTGCAGGGCGCCGGTGCGCAGGCGGGAGCGGCCCACGGCTCCCATCGCGTCGGTGAACGCGTCGGCGCGGTCGGCCGGGACGCGGTACTCGACCGTGACGAGGACCGGTCCGGTGGATGCCGACGGGTCCAGGACCATGGCGGGAGTCGGCCAGTGCATCGAGGGCGACCGGTCCAGGGAGGTGTCCGGCACGGAGATGAACAGTCCGACCAGGGAACCGATCACCAGCACCACGGCCGCCACCAGCAGAGCGTCTCGTACGCCGATCGCGTCGGCGGCCCTGCCCCACACCGCGGCGCCGATCGCCAGGCCGCCCTGGCAGACGGTCAGGTAGACGGCCAGTGCTCGGGCCCGTACCCACTCGGGGGCCGTCACCTGCATCTGGGCATTGAGGATCGACAGGACGCCGACCCAGGCGAGGCCGGAGAACACCAGGGCCACGCCGATGATCCAGGGGACGCGCACCACGGCGAGCACGAACAGCGTCAGCGCGAGCCCGCGGGGATCATGCGTTCGGCGGCCATGGTGTCGGCTCTCGCCGAGCGGTGCCAGGTGGCCAGTGCGGCCAACGTGACAAGGAAGGACGCGGCGTTGACGGCGAAGACGGCGGCCGTACCGGCCAGGGCCACGACCAGGCCGCCGAGGGCGGGGCCGATGGCACGGGCCATGTTCATGTTCACCCCGCCCAGGGCGGCGGCGGCCGGGATCAGGTCCCGTCTGGCCACGAGTTCGGGCTGGATGGCCTGCCATGCCGGGTTCATCAGTGCCGTGCCGCAGCCCAGGAAGAAGGTCAGGACCAGGACGCCGTAGGAGTTCATCTGCCCGAGTGCGGTCAGGGCGGCGCGCAGTGCGGCGGCCGTGAGCATGACCAACTGGGCGGTGAACAGGAGTTTGCGGCGGTCGACGATGTCGGCCAGGGCCCCGGCGGGAATGCCGAGCAGCAGGACCGGCAGGCTGGCTGCCGTCTGCACCAGGGCGATCAGGCCCGGCGACCCCCGCTGTTCGGTGATCAGCCATTGGGCGCCGACCGTCTGCATCCAGCTCCCGATATTGGACACGAACTGGGCCAGCCACAGCGTCCGGAACACCGGTACGGACAGCGGCGCCCAGTACGAGGCGGGGCGGGAAGGCGGGGCGGGCGGCTGGGCCGGGGCCGCCGTACCGCCGTTCGCGGGTGGAGTCATCCCAGGTGTCCTGGGGTGGGAGGAGTGGTGATGGCGGGCCCCGAGGCGGACGAACAGTCGTGGTACACGCGAGTGTTGCGGGCTGTGCGGCCCGGCGCGCCGGGTTCAGTGTCCGCTGATCATGGCGCGGGCGTAGGTGACGCCCACTCCGTAGGCTCCCGCGTGCTGCATGACGACGTCCATGACCGGCTCGTAGGTCTCGGTGCGGCCCCAGTCACGCTGCCATTCGAGGAGTGTGGTGAGCCAGGTCGTGGGGACGACACCGCGCTGGGTCATGCGCAGGACGGCGTTGTTGTGGGCGTCCACCGAAACGCCGCCGCAGGCGTCGGTGGGGACGTACACCTGGTAGCCCTGGTCGGTCGCGGACAGCGCGGCCAGCGAGATGCAGACCTCGGTCCACAGACCGGCCAGGACGATCTTGGGCCGCCCGGTGGCCTTGACCGCGTCGACGACGCGCTGGTCCTCCCAGCAGTTCATGGTGGTGCGGTCGATGGGCTGTTTGTCGGGGAACTGCTCCGCCAGGGGCGCGAGCAGGGGGCCGGAGAAGGTCTTGGAGGCGACGGTGGTCAGCACGACCGGTACGTCGAAGACCTTGGCGGACTTGGCCAGGGCCACCGTCGCGTTGATGATCTCACCGCGGTCTGCGTTGGTGGTGCCGAAGAACATCTGCGGCTGGTGGTCCACCATCAGCACGACGCTGTCGTGCGGGCTGAGGAGCTGCGCGGCGGGGTCGGCCTTGACGGCCTGGATGTCGACCATGGTCTCTTCCACCCTTCATCTGGTGCGGGTTGTACGGTGCCGATCCGGGCTGCCGGCGGACTGCCGCTCGGTCTGCGTCCGCGGTCGGTCACAGTACGAAGCAGGAGTCGAAGATCTCGGATGCGGCGGAGCCGTTGTCGGGGGCGAATCCGCGGACGACGCGCCATTGGCGGTGTTCCTCGGACTCGGCCGCGGCGTCGACCAGGGCTCGGGCCTGGCGCAGTCCGGAGGGCGGGGTCGGGAACATGGTGTGGTGGTAGCCGCCGTAGTAGGCGACGGGGCTCCAGGACGGTTCCACGCCGGGCAGTGGCGGGGCCAGTCCTTCGAACTCCCCCGCCGCGTGGACGACACGTCCGCCGACGACGGTCAGGAGGGACTCGATGTGTGAGATGTCCTCCTCCGGGACCGTGAAGAAGTCCGCCGACAGAACCGCCAGGTCGGCGTAGTAGCCCTCCTTGAGGATGCCCTTCACATCGCTCTCACCGGTGAGTCGCGCTCCGGCGACGGTGTACATGCGCAGGGCGGTGTCCCGGTCGACGCGGTTCTCGGGAGAGGCCAGGATCCGGCCGCCGATGGAGCGGCCCCGCACCAGCCATTCCAGGGAGAGCCAGGGGTTGTAGCTGGAGACCCGGGTGGCGTCGGTGCCGGCGGCGACCGTCAGGCCCTGGTCGAGCATCTTGCGGATCGGCGGCGCGTCAGCGGCGCGGGCCGCTCCGTAGCGGTCGACGAACGCGCTGCCCTGGAACATCATCTGGTTCTGGATGGACAGGGCGCCGCCCATGGCGTCGATACGGTCAAGGGCCGCTTCGGACACGGTCTCGGCGTGGTCGAAGAACCAGGGGACGCCGCGCGGGAAGCCGCCGTCGGCCGCGATCTTGTCGAACACGTCGAGGTTGGCGTCGATGGTCTCCCCGTAGGTGGCGGGCAGGCGGAGGCCCCAGCCGTTGTCGAGGAGCAGGCGTACCGCGGCCTCCAGTTCGCTGTCGGCGCGCTCGGGCCGCAGGGGCCGCGGCTCGGTGAAGTTCTCGTAGTCGGCGGGCGACCAGGCCAGGTTCTCCCCGGCCCCGTTGAGGCGAAGCCACTCGTCGCCGTCGCCGGGCCGCACCGAACCGATCCAGCGGCGCAGGTCGTCCAGTTCCTGCCCGGCGGTCTGCGGGAAGAGGTGGTAGGCGATGCGCAGGGTCAGCAGGCCCTGTTCGGCGAGCTTCATCACCGCCCCGTAGTTCTCGGGGAAGTTCTGGAATCCGCCGCCGGCGTCGATCGCGCTGGTCAGGCCGAGCCTGTTCAGCTCGTGCAGGAAGTGCCTGGTGGAGCCGAGCTGTTCGTTCTCCGGCAGGGTGGGGCCCTTGGCGAGGGTGGCGTAGAGCAGTCCGGCCGCGGGCGCGGCGAGCAGCATGCCGGTGGGTTCACCGGAGTGGTCCCGGACGATCTGGCCGCCGGGGGGTGCGACGGAGTCCTTGGTGTATCCGACCGCTCTGAGGGCCGCGCGGTTGAGGATCGCGGACTGATACAGGTGCAGCACGAAGACGGGTGTCAGGTGCCGCGGCGTTCAGTTCCGAGACCGTGGGCAGGCGGCGCTCGGCGAACTGTTCGCCGGTCCACCCGCCCACCACTCGCACCCACTGGCCCTCGGGGGTGCGTGCGACCTGCTCGCGCAGCATCCACAGGGCGGTGCGCAGCGAGGGGACGCCGTCCCAGCGCATCTCCAGGAGGTAGTTCAGGCCACCGCGGATCACATGCAGGTGGGAGTCGTTGAGCCCGGGGACGACGCGTCGGATGAGTGCGTCGATGACGCGGGTGTCCGGACCTACGTAGGGGGCGATCCGTGCGTCGTCGCCGATGGCGACGATCCGTCCGGCGCGTACGGCCAGGGCCGCGGCGGTGGGCCGGGTGGTGTCTCCGGTATGGATACGTCCGTTGCGGATGACCAGTTCGGCCGGCTCTTGTGCGTTCGGGTCGACGGCGACGCCGTCTACGGACATGGTGTTGATCATCTGGACGCTCCATGGCGCACGGGGCTGCGGGCCCGGTCCGTACTGGCCGCCGGGCGAGGTCAGATGGTGGTGGACGGAATCCGGCGTCGGGCGACGCACTGGGGTACGCGGGCCCTGCCGTGTCAGCGTGCGGTGCCGGCCCTGTGACGCAGAGCCGGCACCGAGAAGCGAATAGGACTCTTGCCCCTGTTCGGGAGGCTAGTCGCGATCCCACGGGCGGGCATCTCGGTCGGCCCGCGCCATCGGGTGTCTCCCGGTGACGCGGGCCACGTCTCCCGGTGACGGGGACCACACCGGCTGGGCGGTGAGGGATGTCACCCGTCCACCGTTCGACGCGAACCGGGCATGGGGTGCAACCATCTTCTTGTGCAACTTTCAACCATCTTGCCCGGTCGCCTGCCGGTACCCGCGATCAGGCGGGCGCACCGCCTCGTCGGCGGGTTCCGTCACCGGCGGCCCCGTCAGTTGGCCTATGGGATCAAGGCGCTGACGGCGGCGCTGCTCGCCTGGGCCCTCGCGGGCCCGGCGGCTCCCGAAGGGCGCGCCTATGTGGCGGTCGCCACGGCCTTGCTCATGGTCAACGCGTCCACGGTGTACCGCTCGGTCACCAACGCCCTGCAGAGCATCGCGGCAAAGGTCGTCGGCCTGGTCCTCGCCTTGATGACCGTCCGGCTGCTGGGGCCGACCGCGGGTGCCATCGCGGTCATCGCTCTGCTCACGGTTCTGGCGGGTCCTCGCCGTACGTCCGACGGACGGCTGCAGGTCGCTTCCACCGCAGTCGTCGCACTGGCCGCGATGGCGGGCGATCCGATGGGCGGCCTGGTCTCGCCCGTGCTCCAGACACTGGCCGGCGCGGTCGTCGGTATCGCGGTCAACGCCCTGGTGCTGCCCCCACTACACGTGGACGACTCCGACTCCGCCGTCAGGACTCTCGCCCATGCCGTCGGGGAACTGCTGCACGACATGGGCACCGGCCTGGCCCGAGGGGAATTGCGCTCCAAAGCACCTGGGTGGCTGCACCGGGGACGCCAACTCGAGAAGCACCTGGCGTTCACCCAGGAGCAGGTGCGCCAGGCCGACGAGAGTCTGCGCTGGAACGCGCGCTGCGTCACCCATGGGTCACATGACGTGACGTACGGCGAACTGTTCAGCGCCCTGCGCGGGGTGTCGCTCCAGGTACGCGGAATCGCGCGGACCCTCGCCGACAACGCCTACGACCACCCCGACCGTCATCTGGGGCTCCAGTTCCTCGAGCGCTATGCCGAGACCCTGCAACTGGCGGGTACGGCGGTCCGGAGCCTGGTCGACGACCTGCGCACGGAGACCGACCCCGCAGACCCTCACGAGCGGCTGCGGACGGCGATCGAGGGCGCGCTGGCCTGGCACGAGACCCTGACCGACCTGATCGGCCAGGGAACCCTCACCAAGCCGGGCGCATGGCATGTCTACGGCTCACTCATGACGGACGTGGAGCGGCTGTTGGCCGACCTGGACTACGCGGGCGCGCACCGGACATGAGGTCAGCCGGAGACGACGTCGTGGATCTCGGCGATGTAACCGCCGGGGAACTGCACGACGGCGCTGTCGCGTCCGCCCGAGCGGTGGGGACCCGACAGCACGGTGGCACCGGCGGCCTTGGCCTTGCTCAGGGTCGTCGCGAGGTTCGCCACCCGGTAGCCGGTGACCTCGCGCCCGTACGGGTAGGGCAGGTGTCCGTTGGTCACCGAGACGACGGTCCTGCCGAAGGGGGAGGTGACACGGATCCGGCGGAACGTCTGTCCGGGCAGACCGATCTCGCTCGCGTCCGCCCTCGGGACGTCCGACTCGATCGTCCCGCTGGTGAACTTCAGGTAGGAGCCGAGGAACGCGCTCACCGCGTCCGGCGGCAGGTACACCCGGTTCTCCGGGGTGGTCTCCAGCGGCTTGTACACCGGTGCCGTGGTGTGCCAGTACAACTGCGTGTTGACCCCGCCGGGGAACTGGATGACCGCGTCCCGGCCCACCGGGTCGAGGAAGGGGGACACGATGACCTTGGCGCCGCTGGCGCGGGCCTGCTCGATCCCGGCGGGCATGCTTGTCACGAGCCACCCGGTGCGCTCCGCCCCGAACGGGTACGGGACGGGCGTCTGGAAGTCGAAGACCGACAGGGTGCCGACGGGCGAGAAGAGGAGCTGGGACTTGGTCCGGCTCGGGGTGGGGGTGACGTCGGTGACCGAGACGGCGGTGCTGGTGCCGCCGAAGGTGGCCTTCCACGCGGCGGCGAAGGCCGGCATGGTGCCTGGTCGGACGTATACGTGTGTCGTGTTGTACTGCGTGCCGACCGCTGTTCGGGAGCCGGTTCGGACGGCCGTCGAGGGGGCGTGCGCCACAGCCGGTGCCGTCTGCCCGGTCAGCAGGCCGGTGGTGGCGGCTATGGGCAGAAAGCAGGAGAGAACACGCTTCCTCATGGGGCTCCTCCGATTCGAGGCGGCGGCTGCCAGGAACTTCCTCGGTCCGTGCCTGGTTCCTGCCGGGCCAGTGCGGCGAGACCGGCGACTTCGGTGCGGAATCGCACACGCACAAAGAGTAATCACGTTGGTGTGACGGCGCATGCCGAGGGAGTAGCGCCACTATGCCGAGGGAGCAGCGCCACTTCGGTCACAGCGGAACGGTGAGCCGACCGCGGCAACGGGAGTGTCGGGACGAGGGGTTACCCTGTCCGTCGTACTGGACACGGGGTGCCCCAACGAGGGCTGAGATCACACCCGTTGAACCTGAACCAGTTCGTACTGGCGGAGGGATGTCTTCCATGCCTTTGGCGCATGTTTCCGGCGGGTTGCCCGCCGACGACCAGCAGACCGTCTTCAACGGACGGATGCCCGCGGCCCCCGGCGATCTCCGCGTCGAGGTGCACGGCATCGAGCCGGTCCCCGAGAGCAGTCGCTACGGCGGTCCCGGGCGCCTGTTCACCGTATGGTTCGCCCCCAATCTGACCATGACCGGCGTGTTCACCGGAACCGTCGGCATCGCCCTCGGCCTGGACTTCGCCACCGCGCTCACGGCCGTTGTGGTGGGCACCGTGCTCGGGGCGGTGCCCACCGCCTACCTGGGCACCTGGGGAAGCCGGACCGGAGCCGGGCAACTGCCCCTGGCCCGGCTCGCGTTCGGCCGGGCCGTGACGGTACCCGGCATGCTGCAGTGGCTGTCCACGGTCGCCTGGGACGCACTGATCGGACTGTTCGGCGGGGACGCGCTGGCGCGGCTGTGCGGCTGGCCGTTCTGGCTCGGCGTGCTGGTCATGATGCTGGGCCAAGGCGCCCTCGGCGTCCTGGGTTACGAGGCCATTCACCGGCTCCAGAGCGTCATGACCTTCGTGCTCGCCGCCGCGTTCGCACTGATCGCCTGGCGGCTCCTCGACGGTGTCCACCCCGCGGGCACCGGCCCCGCACACGGCGCCGACCGGGCCGGCGCGGCCATTGTGACCAGCACCGTCGCACTGAGCCTGGCGCTCTCCTGGGCCCCGTACGCCAGCGACTTCAGCCGCTACCTGCCGCGCACCACCTCACGGCCCCGCATGTTCTGGTGCACCCTGCTCGGCCTAGTGGTCTCCTTCACGGCCGTCCAGACACTCGGCCTGTGGGGTGCGTCCGTCATGACCGACCAGACGGCCGCGGGCGTGGACAAGCTGCTGGGCGGCGGGCCGCTGGGCGCGTTCGGGCTGCTCGCCGTGACGTTGGCGGCTCTGTGCAGCAACGCCATGAACGACTACAGCGGTTCCCTGGCGCTGCAGACGGTCGGGGTGCGGCTTCCCCGCCCGGTCGCCGCCGCCCTCGCCGCCGTCCTCGGCTTCCCTCTGGTGCTGTGGATACACGCCGCCGACACCACAGCCCGCTTCCAGAACGTGCTGCTGTTCGTCGGCTACTGGATCCCCGGGTTCGTGGCGATCGTCATCGTCGACTGGCTCGCACGAGCACGGGCACGAGGCGGCGCGCCGGTCGAACTCACCGCCGAAACCGCCCGGCCGCAACCCGCCCGGCCCGCACTGCTCGCGTTCGCCATCGCCTTCGCCGCGGCCGTGCCGTTCATGAACACCAGCCTGTACGAGGGTCCGGTCGCGGTCGCCCTGCACGGCGCCGACCTCTCGTACTACGTCGCCTTCCTCGTGGCCCTCGCCGTGTACGCCCCGCTGCGGCTGCGCCGAAGCCCGCGGCTCTGATCCACCGACGACCTCGCCGGGAGGTCGGTCATGGCCGGTCAGGTGGCTTCTGCTGAGTGAGCCGCTCTACAGTCGGTCCGAGCGGCAACGGGCCACTGGTAGACCGGACTTGCCGACTGGATCGACCAGAGGAAGGCGTTGGCGTGACCGTTTCCAGGGCGCCCCTGGGCCGGGCAGCCTGCGGGTGAACGTTGCCGTGCAGCGGGTGCGTCTGGCGGGTACGGAGTACCGGGTGATCCGGCCGGCCAGACCGTTGCGGAACGGGGCGCTCTACAAGGCCCGTGGCCATTACGAGATGTATGTGGAGCGGACGGACGGCAGACGCATCGGCACACTGTGGCTGCTGGCAGCGCGATCGCCGCGATCCTTGGTCTATCTGCCGATGCGTACTGCTCCGACGATCCCCGACTGAGCAGGCGAGCAGCCCCTGGACCTCGTACTGGCCCCCCGCACCTTCCTGATCTCGAGGCCGACTACAACGTTCCCGACGACCCGAAGGAGGCGAACAAGTTCCTCCTTCGCAAGGACGTATACGCCGAGACGCTGCTACTGACCGGCGGAACCGCAGCCTTCCGGGAGGGAGCAAAGGGCATATTCGCCGTCACGAAAGACGGGCCGCCCGCCGCCGCCACCGGGCTCTACCTTCCGGTCGGATGCAACTACCACGTCTGCCGAGCCATCTACGACTGGGACTCAACTCCCCATTCCCGGAACTGGGTTCAATTACATGTGGCGTTCTGCCCGCAATGGGCAAGATGACGACCTGCTGGACGATCAGCATCCGGACCAGCAGCATGTCCGCGACCAGATCACCTCCGCGGCGCGAGACCTTCTCGCCAGGGAAGCGCACCAGAACCGCGGTGCCGGGGGCTGCTGATGATCTGATCGGCGACTGCGGCGCCGGAACGTCCCACTTGCTCATCGCTCCGGGCAGGTTCCTGCTCGATGGTCCGCCGTTCTCCGGGCGACGGGCCGTCACCGTAGGGTAGGGCCTTCCCAACCTCGAACGCTCATCAGAGGATCGGTCACATGATGGCCTTCGCTCCCCCTGTCCGGCTCTGGTTGCTCCCCAATGCCCTCCTGCTCGTCGTGCTGTCGACTTGGGGCGCGCTCCGCTACCCACGCCTACCAGGGCGGATACCGAAGCACATCGGGGTCCATGGAGTGGACGCCTGGACGGACAGGTCGATCGGCAGCGCGTTCGTGTTGGTCTTCGTGTATGCGGGAGTGACGGTGTTGATGGCCGGCTGTGCGGAGCTGACGCTGCGGCTGACACCACGCGATGAGTTATCGAACGCCAACGCCGCACCGTTTGCTGCCGTACAGACAACATCGTCCCTGCTCAACAGGCCCGGCAGCCGCGTCACGGCACGCCGGATCGCACGCGCCCTGCTGCTGCTCAACATTTGCATCGGTATCTCCTTCCTCGCGGGCTGCGGTATGCTCTGGCGTTCCACGCCGGACTCGAACGTGCCCGCATGGCTCCTCGCGGCGATGCCTCTGCCAGTCCTCGTCGGCACTGCGGTGACGGTCGCTGCGGCCGTGCGCGACCGGAAGCGGTGAGCCCGTTCATTGCGGCCCAACGCGCCCTGGATTGCGGCGACTTCTGCCTGCTCTCGTAGTCCCGCACGAGCCGTCGGAACAGCATGAGGATGCCGTACGGCCGCTCCACGATCCGCCCCCGAGTCGAGGGTCGATCACGCTCAGGCGAAGCACGCCCCTCGCGTCAGGGTTTCAAGGCCACGGCGCCGAATTGGGGAACCGCGCCGGGCGCGCCCGTATCGGGGCGCCACTGCGCGCAGGACACCAGACCCGGCTCGACCAGATCCAGCCCCTCGAAGAAGGCGGCGATCTCGGCGCGGGGGCGGGCGGTGATCGGCGGTGTGGCGTTCTCGTTCCAGAACGCCATGGCCGCCACATTGCCCTCGCCACCGAGGTCGGCGTCGAAGGTGGGATGCGTCAGGGCCAGGAAGCTGCCCGAGGGGACCGCGTTCATCACACGGCGGACGATGTCACACGCGGTGTCGGTGTCCAGTACGAAGTTGAGGATGCCGAGCATCATGACCGCGACCGGCTCGTCGAAGTCCAGGGTGGCGGCGGCGCGTTCGACGATGGCGTCCACGTCGTGCACGTCCGCGTCGATGTAGTCGGTGACACCCTCGGGGGAACTGGTCAGCAGGCTACGGGCGTGGGCCAGGACGATCGGGTCGTTGTCGACGTACACGACCTTCGACGCGGGAGCGATCCGCTGCGCCGTCTCGTGGGTGTTGTCGACCGTCGGAAGCCCGGTACCGATGTCGAGGAACTGGCGCACCCCGCGTTCGGCGGCCAGGAAGCGGACCGCCCGCCCGAGGAACTCGCGGTCCGCGCGGGCCACATCGCGGATCACCGGGAACATCCCGGCCACGTGCCCGCCGACCTGCTCGTCGACCTCGTCATGCTCCTTGCCGCCCAACCAGTAGTTCCACACACGCGCGTTGTGCGCCACACCGGTGTTCACCCTTGGCGTCTCGACCGACGAGGTGCGGCTCTCACTCACGTCTGCGCTCCCGTTCGTCTCGTCGTGTGGCACCTTCACACATCCGCCGCCATTGTGCCTCGTGCCGATCACGGTGTCCCGGGAATGGGCCGATCTCGCGCCCCGCCCCGCCCCGGCCATCCCACCGCAGTCTGCAACTGCGCCCGGCGCCGAACCGACGTCGCTGTTCGTCAAACCGGGCTGGTGCGCGCTTCGATGACGCTGAAGAAGGAGTCCGGAAGCGGAGTGACGTCCGAGATGTGCAGTCCCGCACGCTGGAGCAGGGACCGGTACTGATCCAACGTGCGTTCGCGACCGCCGAGGACAACCATCATGCCCAGGTCGCTCCACCAGGCCGGATGCGGTTCGCTCGAGTCCGGCAGGAGCATTTCGCAGATGAGCAAGCGGCCGTCCGCGGGGAGTGACTCACTGCTCCGGGTCAAGATGGTGATGGCATCGTCGTCCTCCCAGTCGTGCAGGACACTGCACATGAGGTGTGCGTCGGCTCCCTCGGGGATCTCCTTGAAGAAGTCGCCCGCCGCCACCTGGCAACGGTCCCGGAGCGGGGCGAGTTTCCCTGAGAGTTCGGCCCGCTCGACGACGCTGGGCCGGTCGAAGAGGACTCCGCTGAGGTGCGGGTTGGCCGTGAGGATCGAGGTGAGCACGGCGCCCTTCCCACCGCCGATGTCGAGGACACAGTGGGTGTCGTTCCAGGCGGGGAGGGTGGCGAGGACCGAGTAGAGGCGGCTCGCCCGTTCCCGCATGCGTTCGTCGAACATGGCGCCCAACTGTTCGTTGTGATCCTTGTGGGCGAAGAATCCGGCACCGAACTCGCTCTCGAAGGCGGGTCGGCCGGTGGCGATGGTGTCGACCGCGCCGAGCCAGGCCCGGTACGACTCGACGTTGCTGAGGGTTGCCCGCATCGATACGGGTGAGTCGGTCTGCAGAAGTCGGCCCAACTCGGTGAGGGAGAACCGGCCCTCGCCTTCGTCGGTGAAGAACCCACAACTGGCGAGGGTTCGCAGGAGGCGTTCCAGCGCCCCGGGTGCCACGCCGAGCGACTGGGCAAGGTGCTCAACATCCCTTGCGGAGTCGGTGAATTCATCCGCGATCGCTAGGTGCCCTGCGACGGACAGCGCGTACGGCAGTACGGCGACGATGCTGTCGTCGGCCATGCGGAGGAAATCGCGGACCACCGGGTCGGTCGCCGTGGCTATGACGCTCTCTCTGTCGGTATTCACCTGGCGGGGCCTTCCGTTCAGTACGTCTCAGTACGTCGGATCGGTGGCGGTCGTTGTTCAGGAGTTCGCGCCTGTTGAGGAGTTGGCCTCGCCATGGCATCCGCCAGGCTCTTCGGGCACATGCCGACGGTCACCGGGCACGACGGCGGAGGCAGGCGGCTCAAGGGGAGTTCGGTCCTTCGCCGAAGGAGGTTCCGCGCCCGGTCAGCGGCGGTCATCGCCGTTCGGACGCTCCGGGCATGAGGCAGTCAGTCGGCATAACGACCATCGCGCCGTTCAAGTGGCTCCTCACCCATAGCTGAGAATTCCACCGCGATCCAGGAGGATGTTTCCTCCGACGCCATGGACAGGCAGCAAGGACCCCCTACGAGCGCGACGCGACCCTCTCCGCGCCGCCGGTCACATTGAATCGGACGATGTCGCGGACCTTCTTCTCCAGTTCGGGTTCGCTCGGGGCGGACACAAGTGCCTGACCGACAAGGCCATAAGGGCCGGTCGGCGCATCGGGTGACGAGTCGTAGTTGATTTCGTCGAACTGGAAGGCACGCTCGAAATCCTCCTGGGTCAGATGTCCGCTGTCGGGACGCCGCAGGAGGATGCATCCGTAGAAACGGTCGGGCGCTCCGTCGCGTCCCGTCTGAGTCGGCGGCTCACCGAGTGCCAGACCGATCTCGACATCGAACAGATCGACACCGTATGTCTTTTCATAGATCTGCGGGGAGAGCCCACCAGGAATTCGAATGGCGCACTCGCCGAACGTGAGGGCCGTCTCCTCCTCGAAGATCTCCAGGTGGAAGACGCAGTCGGGAGCGCCGAGGCTCCCGAGGACCTGGCGGGCGATGGTCTCGGACTGCTGGAACAGCTCGGGGTGGAGCCTTCTCTCCAGCACCCATGCGGCGAGGGTCCCGTCCTGGGCGGCGTCGACCGGCGCGTCATGGTAGCGACCCATCGCGGACCACTGGAGCTCACCGGCTCTCCAGATGCCGTCGATATAGACCTCCGGTCCGTCGACGACCGACTCGGCCACGGTCTCCACATCCGACGTCCCCGAGAAGAGCGCGAGGGCTCGTTCGTATTCCTCGGGGGAACGGATGATGCTCGTACGCAGGGCGCCGGCCCCGGCCGCCGGTTTGACGACGAAGACCTTGCCCAGATCATCGACGAGTTGCTGGTAAGAGGTGCCTCTCGCTACGTGTCGACAACGCGCCCGCCGGACCTCGGGAGGAAGTCCGCTCTTCTGGAGATACTTGTCACGGAAAGAGAGAACGGTGCGCGAATCCGTATTTCCAGGAAGGTTCAACTGCTGTCGCAGGCAGGCTGCGGTGAACACTCCCATCTCATGGACGGACAGGGCGCCGACCACGTCATCGACCCCTCGGGCGAGCACCGCACGCAGTACTTCCTGAGCATTCTCGAAATCGGTGACCCAGCAGGATTCCCGGTCGTCCGGTGCACCCCTGGGAGGCTGGACCACATAGAAAGGATTCAGACCGCGGCGTCGCAGCGCCTGGTCGAGATCGCCTCGATATCCGATGACGATCATTGTCGACATACTCGCCCCCGTATTTGATTCAGACGACCGATGGACCGGACCGGATGAACTCTTTTGCCTTGCCCGAGGATGGCACGCTGGCATCGTTGCATAGGAACCCTGGGATGTGGACACACGAAGACATGATCATTTACCCGGATGCCGTGACAAAGATCACAGCATAATGCGCGGATGTGAAATCACGGGCGACAACTCCGACCATGAATTCCACCATTACCGGCAAACACGGCAAGTGACGGCCAGGGGCGGTCGACTCCCCCCATTCGACGCGAACGGACTGCCTCTCGTCATCGGTGTCTCGGCCCGGAAAGCCCATGGCGGAGAAGGGATGAAGCCGGTGGTCAGCCCTGGATACGAGCGGCGTCCACGGAGCTACCCGGCCTTCCCCGGTCTCGCCGCTGCCCGGTGCTGCTCCAAACGTCTCGTTCGCCTCACCCCACAGGGCACCAACTTATGGATGAGCGCGCATCGTTGTCGTACTCTGTGAGCGCCTGATCACGCGACAACACGTTTCGCGGCCTTCCGATGAACTCCAGCGACCGGTTTCATCGACGCTGCGCGTGGTCGTGTTCGCCGACTGCCGCTTTCGGAGGTTCCGGTGAGGAAGTACTGCACGTACTACCCGTTGGACTTGGCCGAGTTCACCGGCAAGAAGGTCCTCATCGGCGCCGAATCCTCCGGCATCGACCCCACACATCGACGGCACGTACCGAGGACCGGTACCAGGTCGACAGATCAACGGAGTTCATGACCTGGTGCCAGGTCCCCGGCAGCAAGGCCGGGCACCTTTGCGGCCGGCAGGAGTGGCACTGGTAGCCGATCAACATCCCGTCATCGGTCCTTCAGGAGGTACTTCTATGTCGGTGCACGACATAGCGCACGTCGAGCTGTACACGAAAGACGCACCTTCCGCCGTCGACCACTTCGTCACCGGGATGGGCTTCCTCCGCGTCGCGGACGCCGTGCAGCCCGACCGGAGTTCCGTCCTGCTGCGGCAGGGCACGACACAGCTGATCGTCACCTCGGGCCGGGGAATCTCGACCTTCCTCGACCAACACGGCGACGGCATCGCCGACATCGCACTGACCTGCGACGACGCGGCGGAGACCCGCTCCGCGGCAGTGGCGGCCGGTGCCAAGCCGCTCGACGCCGAGTACGGCCACCCGGTCGTGTCCGGATTCGGCGACGTCACCCACACCCTGCTGCCGCACCACGACGACGCCGCGGAACCCGCCCTGCCCCCGGGCCGCCCTTGGGTGGCCGCGCCCGAGCCACCGGCCGAACCGCCTTCCGAACCGCCGGCCGAACCCACGGGCCGGATCCGGTTGCTCGACCATGTCGCCGTCTGCATCGAGGGCAACCGGCTGACCGAGTACGCCGACTACTACCGGGACGCCTTCGGTATGGACCGCTACTCCTCCGAGTACGTCGCCGTCGGCGGACAGGCCATGGACTCGATCGTCGTCCGCAGCGCCTCCGGAGGAGTCACCTTCACCCTCGTCGCCCCCGACCTGACGAAGAACCCCGGGCAGCTCGACGCGTTCCTCGACCGCAACAGCGGTCCCGGCGTCCAGCATCTGGCCTTCCTGGTCGACGAGATCATCCCCACGGTACGTGAATTCCGGGACCGCGGCGTGGAGTTCCTCACCACCCCCGGCACGTACTACGACATGCTCGCCGAGCGATTCGCCGGAATGCGTGGGGAGATCGCCGAGTTGCGCGCCGGACAGATCCTCGCCGACCGCGACGAGTGGGGCTACCTCCTGCAGTTGTTCAGCCGCTCGCCCTACGAGCGCAACACCCTCTTCTACGAGCTCATCCAGCGCCAGGGTTCCCGGGGGTTCGGCAGCGCCAACATCCGCGCCCTGTACGAGGCCGTGGAACGCGACCACCTGGCCGCCCGATGACCGGCGTGGACGCCCCGCGGGGCCTGCACACCCTCGCCGACTACGCGGTCCGGGCCTCGGTGGCCCTCCCCCGCGCCACCTGGGACTTCCTGGAAGGCGGCGCCGGGGAGGAGCGGACACTGGCGGCCAACACCGACGCCTTCGACCGTACGCGGCTCCTCCCGCGCGTACTCTCGGGTGTCGGCCGGCCCGACACCGCGACCCGGATCCTGGGGCGGACCTGGGCCGCGCCGCTCGCCATCGCCCCCGTCGCGTACCACACGATGGCCCACCCGTCCGGGGAGGTCGCCACCGCACGGGCCGCCGGGCGCGCCGGACTGCCGTTCGTGGTGAGCACCTTCGCCGGACGCACCTTCGAGGACATAGCCGAGGCGGCGGACGCCCCGCTCTGGCTCCAGGTGTACTGCTTCCGCGACCGCGCCGTGACACGTGAACTCGTCGAGCGTGCCGAGCGTGCCGGATTCGAGGCGCTGGTCCTCACGGTGGACGCGCCCCGGCTCGGCCGACGGCTGCGCGACCTGCGCAATGGCTTCCGGCTGCCGGAGGGCGTCACGCCCGCCAACCTCCCCGGAGACGGATTCGCCTCGCCCGCGGACCACGCGCGCACCGCCTTCGACGACACCCTCGACTGGTCGGTCATCGACTGGCTGCGCTCCATCAGCTCCCTCCCGGTGCTGGTCAAGGGGGTCCTCACCGCGGCCGATGCACACCGCGCCCTCGCGGCCGGGGCCGACGCCGTCGTCGTATCCAACCACGGTGGCCGCCAACTGGACGGAGTTCCGGCCACGTTGGACGTCCTGCCGAAGGTCGTGGCGGCGGTGGCGGGGAACTGTCCGGTTCTCCTCGACGGCGGTGTCCGACGGGGCCGTGACGTGCTCTCCGCGCTCGCGCTCGGCGCCGACGCGGTGCTCCTCGGGCGGCCCGTGCTGCACGGGTTGGCGGTGGGCCAGGAGGACGGCGTCGGGGAGGTGTTGGGCATGGTCGTCGAGGAACTGGCGGAAGCGATGACCTTCACCGGTACCGCCACCGTCGCCGAGGCGGGGCCCCACTTGGTGGCCACCCCGACGGACTCCCACCGGCCCGCACCCCACCCGACGAACCCTCACCGGCCCGCACCACCCCACCCGGCGGGCGCCACCCATACCACCCATGCCTCCCAAGCCCCCCACGCCACCCTCTCGCCGTCCGCACCCGTCGTCCGAAGCGGATCCGGCGACGTCGCCCTGAGCAAGGAGGAGTTGCACGGCAGCGTCCGTGACCCGGTGCTGGACACCATGACCTTCCTCAACGACATCACGCACCGCTACCCCGACGCGATCTCCTTCGCGCCCGGCCGCCCCTACGACGGATTCTTCGAGGCCGAGCATGTCTTCGCGTACCTGCGCCGCTATCTGGACCATCTGGAGGCGGGCGGAGCGTCGCCCGAGCAGATCCGCTCCGCGCTCTTCCAGTACGGCCCCACCAGCGGCCAGATCCGCGAACTGATCGCCGACTCGCTGCGCAAGGACGAGGGCATCGACGTGGCGCCCGAGTCGATCGTGGTCACCGTGGGCTGTCAGGAGGCGATGCTCCTGGCGGTGCGGGCGCTGATGTCGGGGCCCGAGGACGCCCTGCTGGCCTCCAGCCCCTGCTACGTCGGTATCACCGGCGCGGCTCGGCTGCTGGACGTCGAGGTGACTCCGGTCGAGGAGGGCCGCGACGGCTTCGACTGCGCAACCCTGGAGGCGACGCTCCTCGCCGAGCGGGCGCGCGGCCGACGCCCGCGCGCCTTCTACGTGGTCCCCGACCACTCCAACCCCTCCGGCACCACCATGCCGCTGAGCGCCCGTCGGGAACTGCTGGACCTGGCAGACTGCCACGACCTGCTGATCCTGGAGGACACGCCGTACCGGATGGTCAGCCCCGGAACGCAGCTACCGACCCTGAAGTCCCTGGACCGGCACCGCCGGGTCGTGCACCTGGGCTCCTACTCCAAGACGCTCTTCCCCGGCGCACGCGTGGGCTTCGTGATCGCGGACCAGACCGTCACGGACGCCCAGGGGCGCACCGGGCTGCTGGCGGACGAACTCACGAAGATCAAGAGCATGGTGACCGTGAACACGTCGCCGGTGAGCCAGGCGGTCGTCGCCGGCATGCTCCTCACCGCCAACGGCCGGACCTCACGCTTCAACACCCGGACCGCGGCCCACTACGGCGAGGCCATGCGGGTGACCCTGGAGGCACTCGACCGCTGTTTCCCGGAGAGCGACCGAGCCGCGCTGGGCATCCGTTGGAACGAGCCGAGCGGCGGCTTCTTCCTCTCCGTCGACGTCCCGTTCCGCGCCGACGATTCCGCGCTGATCCGTTCGGCCGAGGAATTCGGGGTCATCTGGACACCCATGTCGTACTTCTATCCGCAGGGCGGTGGCGACTTCGGCCTGCGGCTCTCGGTCAGCTACCTGACGCGCCAGAAGATCACGGACGGCATCGAACGGCTGGCGCGCTTCGTCAAGGCCCAGACGGGATAGCCCGGAATCTCGCTGCCCGCCGAGCCCGCTCCACCGCTCGGCGGGCACCCCGGACGTCAGCCGGGTTCCATCTGCCACGTGTGGGCGAGGGCTTCGGTGGGGTCCCGCCCGTAGCGCAGGAGTACGTCGGCCGCGTCACCGAGGAGGCGGAGACTCAGGGCGGGGAACCAGCCGCTGCGCAAGCTCACGCCCGCGTCCGCGGCTCGCCAGAACCAGGTGAGCGACTCCTCCGTCCTGCCTGCGACGGCCAATTGACCGGCGGCTACCTGCAGCACGTCGGTGTCACCCTTGACGGCCGCTCGTTCGTACCACGGAAGCGCGTCGCCCAGACGACCTGCCATCACGAGCCGGTCGGCCGCCCACCGCAGCGTCGCATGACCGCCAGTGCCATGTCGTCAAGGGTCGGTGCACCGGCCGCCACGTGTGCCCCGTAGATCAGGTTCTTCAGGGTACGCAGTGGGCCTGGTGCCACCGAGGGCCGTGCGATGAGCCGCTTGCCACTGCTCCCGGTTCTCGCGGCCTTCTCCTGACCGCGTCCCGCCCGCGCGCCGTCGCGTTTCATCGCAGCGTCCTGTCCCGGAGCAGATACGGCATGCCTCTGAACTGGGCGGTCTGTAACCAGGATGCGGGCGTCATCGCACTTCAGCGTAGGGCACTCACGGCTCCTGAACATGGAGATCGGAAGGCCGGCCCTCCGCCCGATCTCCTACGACGTCAGGACATCACCATGTCGCACAACCACCGCCCGCAGCACCGACGTTCACAGCTCAGCGAAGTGCGCAAGCTGACGTTTGCGCGTAGTCGACTGCGTCGCCACCAAGTTGTCCGCGTCCACGGACGCCTCTGTGGCTGCTCGGCCGCGACCGGTGACCATGGAGGGGCTACCCGCGTGCCCGCCGGGGTTCGGCCTGGCATGACCAGGCAGCGGCGCAGCGTCGAAGGCCAAGCCACAAGGGACAGACGATCACGCGAGTCGCTCCCCGAAGCGAAGTAACGATGATGCTACATATCATCATATGCGCACATTGTGTGAAGGTTTCACCAAAGTAAGGTGTCTGGTCGCTACTGTCGCAGTAGGCATCCTCATGGGGATGGTCACCAGTTCGGGATCCGCTGCTGCGGCGGACGGCCCGTCCGGCAATGGTGTTCCGCGTCCTAAGATCATCGGCGGCGGGTACGTCACACCCGGAGACTTCCCCGCCACAACCGCGATCCAGAGCACCGGTGCCTCCGGATCGGAGTCGTGCAGCGGAACCCTGATCGGCCGTCACTGGGTTGTGACGGCAGCCCACTGCGTCTTCCCGATCGCGGAACGTACCACGACCGTTCACGTCGGATCCGTGGACCGGACCGGGGGCGAGGTCGCGAAGGCGGTTGCCGTGTACCGGCATCCCGACTACAACGGCGGCGGCGCGGCAGCGCCCTTCGACGTCGGGCTGCTCAGGCTCGACCATGATGTGGCCACCCCACCGGCCTTCCTCGGCCCAGGGTCCAGCCTGTTCGTAGTGCCATCCCGGTCCTCATCGCCGGTTGGGGACGCACATGCAACGACCCCTCGCCTGTGTGCGAACCACCCATCCGGCTCAAGGCCCTGTCCACAAGCGTCCTACCGCCGGAGACCTGCAATCGGCCTCCAGGTGACTTTCGACCCGACATCGAGCTGTGCACGGCCAGCGCTACGTTTGGTTCGCCCTGCCAGGGAGATTCGGGCGGCCCGGTCTGGAACCGCTACCTGGGCGGCCCATGGGTCCTGATCGGAGCCGTCAGCCGCGGCAGCGCACCAGCCTGCGGCTTCACCGACACGATCGCCACCGATCTCACCGCTCCTCCGATCAGCGACTGGATCAGAGGCGTTCTCCAAGGGCCCGGCGGGTGAAGGAACGGCCGAGCTTGGCCTGTCGGGTCCTCGCCGTCGCCGCTGAGCAAGCGGGGACGGCGTCCCGCCCAGTCAGCCGGTCTGCGCACACGGACAGCCTCAGCCACCGCGCCTCCAGCGGCCGGCTCAGGGCCAGGACCCCAGCGCGTGGACTGTCAGGAAGACGCAGAGCGTCAACTGCACCGACCCGATGACTCGGTGCCCGATCCGCAGCAGCACGACGGCAGATACGCCGACCGTCAGGGCCAGAGCGCCGAAGCCCAGCGCTGGCGCCCAGTCCTGAGGTGGCACGCCGGCCGCTGTCTGTCCGGAGTTGGCGTCCATCCGGCCCAGCCCTCGGACGGCGAGCACGATGACGACCAACAGCGCGGCGGCCACGTCCGCTGTCAGTACGAGAAGCAGGAGACAACCTCCGGTGAGGGCACCCTGTGCGCCGGAGGGCTGCTTGTCGGTGAGTTCGGGCATGGCCCAACGATCACCCGGAATCCGTCCTTCCGGACGGTCCGTGGCAGTTTCGCAACCCAGGCGTGGTCCGCTCCGGGCCTTGCAACGCCGAGCAGAGTCGTATCTCGGCTCTCAATGCGTTGAACGATCCCCCGTTGACTGAGTTCTCTGCAGGGTTTCAGCAGCCGCAGGAGTAGTACAGGGCGTCCCAGTGGGTGCCCTCGTCCGCGTAGATGTTGCCTGACGCCGCCTGCCACTGGGGGTAGCCGTCGCCGCGCAGCCCGATGTAAGTGAAGGCGTTGTGGACGTAGTTGGTCAGGCAGGTGTTCTTGCCGTAGTCGAGCTTGTAGCCGTTCCAGTGGGAGTACGTGCCACTCGCGTGTCCGGTCTCGGTGCCGCCGGTGATGTTGATGGCGCAGCCGCTGGCCTGCTTGAGGGTGACCGCTCCCTGAGCGGTGGCCTGGTTGAGTCCGTCGAAGGACGTGCACGTCGAGCCGTTGCGGTCGGAGCAGCCGCCGGACGAGGACCAAGTGATGCCCGCCGCGCGGAACATGGCGGTGGCCTGGGCGTGGGTGAGCTTGGTGGCGGCAAAGGCGTCCGTGGCGGCCATCACACCGACGCCGGGGGCGAAGAGTGCGGTGGCGACGAGGGCGAGCGTGCTCAGTACAGCCCGAACACGAAGTCGCATGAATTTCCTCCTGCTTGACTCACGGTATGGGCGGTGGTGCAGCAGGAGTATGCATGAGCGCTACTCACTCGCCAAGCATCTTGCGCTGAACTCCCCTTGAACGACGGGGACTTCCACGTCGTTCACAGGTCTACGCCGACTTCGCCCACCCATTGCGACTGTCGGAGACCGGGTGTGCGTGCGGCCGACGCGGAGAACGGCAGCCAAACACCACGTATCGAGCGGATCTACCCCATCGAACGGGAGAGAAGAACGGCGCGTATGGATACGTCCGACTTCGTTGCACGAAACGGTATTTCGTGACCTGTTCCAGAGGTGGTTACGGTCGGATCCATGGAATGGAATCTTCTGACGGCTGAGGAACTCGCGGCTGCCTTGCGCGCCGGTGAAGTGTCCTCGGCGGAACTGACCGACGAGGCGATCGCCCGTATCGAGCGGGACGACAAGGCGATCAACGCGATCTGTGTGCCGGACTTCGACCGGGCGCGGGCCGCCGCGCGCGATGCCGACCAGGCGCGCGCCCGCGGTGAGGACCGGCCGCTGCTCGGCATTCCGGTGACGGTCAAGGAGTCCTACAACGTCTCCGGGCTGCCCACGACTTGGGGCATGCCGGCACACCGGACCTACGTACCGGCCGAGGACGCGGTGCAGGTGTCGCGACTCAAGGCCGCGGGCGCGGTGGTGCTCGGCAAGACCAACGTGCCTATGGGGCTACAGGACATACAGAGCTTCAACGAGCTCTACGGCACCACCAACAACCCATGGGATCACGGTCGTACGTCGGGGGGATCCTCCGGCGGCTCGGCGGCGGCCCTGGCGTCCGGATTCGGAGCGCTCTCCATCGGCTCCGACCTCGCCGGTTCGCTGCGCACTCCCGCGCATTTCTGCGGTGTCTACGCACACAAGCCGACACTCGGGCTGGCGGCAGCCCGCGGTATGGTCCCGCCGCTTGCGCCGGTCTTGCCTGTCGACCTCGACCTCGCCGTTGTCGGGCCGATGGCGCGCTCCGCCCGCGACCTCACGCTCCTGCTCGACGTCATGGCCGGACCGGACCCGCTGACGCTCGGCGTGGCGCACGATGTGGCGCTGCCGCCCGCGCGCCACGAACGGCTGTGCGACTTCCGAGTCCTGGTCCTCGACCAGCATCCGCTCATTCCGACCGGGTCCGCCGTGCGGGCGGGCGTGCAGCGGGTGGCCGACGCGCTCGTCGACGGCGGCGCCCGCGTCGAACGACACAGTCCCCTGCTGCCCGACCTGACCGAAGCCGCCGTGATCTACACGCAGTTGCTGTTCTCGAGCTCCGTCGCGCACTTCCCCGTCGAAGCGTACGAGCAGTTGCGGGCCCGCGCCGCTCTGCTGAGCGCGGACGACCGAAGTCTCGACGCGGCGCGGCTGCGCGCCATGGTGTTCAGCCACCGCGACTGGATCGAGGCGAACCACCGTCGTGAACTCCACCGCCACGGCTGGCGGCAGTTCTTCGCCGAGTTCGACGCCGTGGTGTGCCCCGTCACGCCCACTCCCGCGTTCCCGCACGACCACAACCCCGATCCGAGGGAACGCCGGATCGACATCGACGGGGTCGAGTACCCGTACTTCGACCAGCTCGTCTGGGCCGGTGTGCCCACTATGCCGGGCCTGCCCGCCACCGCCGTACCAGCGGGCCGGTCCCCCGAGGGTCTGCCGGTGGGAGTACAACTCATCGGCCCGATGTACGAGGACCGCACCCCGCTGCAACTGGCCGAACTGCTCGAACGGAAGATCGGCGGCTTCGTCGGTGCGCCCTCGGACGGTGCGCCGGGATCGGCCGTGTAGATCACGACCCGCTGGTCTCCTCGGCAGTCAGTGAGGTGGGGAGAGCAGCACGTCGAGTTCGGGGAAGGCGAGCGGCCTGGGTCCGGAGCACGTTGCGGGAGACCGAAGACTTCCCCGGCTCGCCCGCCACGTCCGCCCAGGGGATCGGCGGCCCGGCGGAACCGGCCGGATCGCGCCCGGCGATGACGACACGGACACGGTCCCCGACGCGGGACACCTGGGCGGCGGGCGCGTAACAGCCGTCCCCCGCGTCCGCGTCCGCGCGGTCGAGGGCCGCCCGCACCACGTCGGCGGCGGCCGGGTCGGCGACGTACCCGGTCGGCATCCGGGCGAGGGCCCGGACGAACAGAACCAGGGCGATGAAGAAGCCAAGGAGAATCAGCCAGGAGTTGCGGTCCGGCCGCGTGGCTGGAGAGACTCACCCGTACTCCCGCGCGACGAACGCGGCGGCCTGCCAAGGGCGTTGCAGCGCGCGGTACAGCCGGGACTTCTCCGTGCAGGGCAGGTACGTGTACGCCGGAACCTCTCGATGCGGCATGCGCGACACCGGCTCCGCCTCGGTGCCGGAAGTTCTCGCGCCGTTGCGGGCGTTGTCGAAGGACACGGTCCATGGCACGCCAACCGCACGCGATGCTCCGCGAGTTGAGCGCGCGCGTGGCTCGTGGGCTGAGAGAGTCGCCCGCAGAGGATCACGTCGGAGCGGAGCCGAAGTCGCGCCGCCCGGCGACAACACACGTGAGGGACACCATGAAGATCGGTTTCGCACTCCCCCAGTTCCACCGTCAGGCCTATGGCATCGCTCAGACCGCGACGTTCGCCTCCGCGATCGAGGAGGCCGGAGGCGCCAGCCTCTGGGTGGCGGACCGCAATCTGTCCGCGGTTCACCCCGTCGTGGGCTACGGCGGGCGGGGGACCACCATTCCCGAGGAGATGAACCCCTCCGCCGACCCGTTCGTCCTGCTCGGTGTCGCCGCCGCCGCGACCAGCCGGGTGCTGCTGGGCTCTCACGTTCTGGTCGCCCCGCTGTACCCGCCCGTCCAACTGGCCCGGTCGTTGACGACGATCGACCTGATCAGCGGCGGGCGGCTGCTCCCCGGCTTCGGGATCGGCTGGTCTCCCGAGGAGTACCAGGCGGCCGGTCTGGACTTCACCCGCCGCGGCGCCCGCATGGACGAACTGCTCGACGCCCTCCACGCCATCTGGACCACCGACCCGGCGCAGTACGAGGGCGACCAGATCTCCGTACCCGAGCACCACTCGCCCCTGAAGCCGGTGCGAAAGCCCCGGCCGCCCTTCTATCTGGGCGCGTTGTCCGAGCGCGCCCTGCGCCGGGTCGCCCGCCGCGGCGACGGCTGGCTGCCGTTGATCGTCGTTCCGAGCCACGTCGACGTGGACGGTCTCGTCGCGCAGCGCTCACAACTGGACGAGTTCGCTCGGCAGGACGGCCGCGACCCCCACGCCATCGACACGGTGCTGCGGGTGAACATCGACGCGGGTACGAGCACGGAGAGGGTCGCCGACACCGTCAAGGAGGTCCACGAACGGACCGGGATCGACCACTTCATGATCGACTCCATGTACGACGTGCACACCGTCGAGGGCTCCCTGGAGCATGCCCGCCAGATCCTCGAACTCGTCGAGAAGGGCTGAGTCCGCTCCGGCCACGGCAGCCGCCCGCCGACGGAGCTGTCGCGCACGCACGGAGACCCGAGGCGGGGGTGCAGCCGGGTCTCCGTGCCTGCGGGCGGGGCCGGTTGGCAGGTCTACGGAGACTGCCTAGGCGTTGGTCGACGGCGCGGGTTCCCGGCGGTGCTCCAGCCATGTGCGGCTCAGGTCTTCCCAGACCGCCTGGTATCTGCCGAAGACCTCACCGAGCTGGTCATGCGTGAGGTCGTCGGCGGGCGTGGAGGCCAGAAGGAACTCCAGGTCATCGGCGAGCCGCTGGAACCGGTACTGCGTCTCCTCCATGAGCACCCATCGCGAGCGCCAGTTGAAGAACGGTTCGACGGCCCCCAGCAGCGTGCCCACAGCCACGAGGGCGAACGCCAGACCGGCCCAGGTGTTGAGGTTCTGCAGCCCCAGGATGACGGTCGACGCGGCGGACAGCCCGAGCGTGAGCATCTTGGTCACCGAAGCGCTTCGGCAAAACCTCTGCTTCCTGGCACGTGCGTAGTCGTTGCCCTCATGAATCTTGTTCAGCAGGAGGACGGCCGTCTCCCTCGGGCTGAGACCCACACCTGGTCCGCTTCCCGGCTGCACTCCGCCCCCAAAGGCCCATCGTCACCCCACAGTTCACCCCACAGTTCACCCCGCAGGACGCAGCTCCCGCCCGCGCGGTTCCCTGTGGGCGCCGTCCCGTGGGTGATCTCTTGCCGGTTCTACACGTCGCGGCGGCTGACGACCCCGACGGTCACCGCGGCGGACACCACGGCCCAGGCCGCGAAGGCCGTCCAGGAGACGGTGACCGTGGGCAGGGCCGGGCCCGCGGGCGGACGACGCAGGGACAGGCAGTGCGCCCAGTCGTAGAACGGGAACCACATGTAGAGGTCGTTCACCCATGGATGGACCGTCGGTTTGAACGTCATCGGCAGGACCACCAACAGGACGATCACCGCCACGACCGTACCCGCCGTGTGCCGCAGCAACGCACCGATCCCCATGCCGACCAGCGCCGCGAGCGGGGCGAGCAGGGCGTTGGCCAGCAGCACGCGCGGCACCCCCGGGTCGTTCACCGATACCGCGATCCCCCGCCCCGACAGGATGGACTGGCTCAGCGCGAACGTGCTCAGCGACACCACGACTCCTGTCGCCAGCATGACCGCCGTGGTAACGGCGAGCTTGGCCAGTACGACGCGGTGCCGTGCGGGGACGGCGCTGAAGGTGGTGCGGATGAGGCCGGTCGCGTACTCGCCGACGATGGTCAGCGCGCCGATGACGCCCGCGCCGACGACGAGCAGGATGGCGCTGATGTTGCTGAACGCGGTGGTCATCGCATCGAAGTGGGCGCGTTCGAGCGCGTGGTAACTCGGCCAGGCGTGGTAGTCGTCCCAACTCTTCTGCACGGTGCCCGCGAGGAGCAGCAGGATGCCTGCGCCGAGGACCCAGCGGGTCGAGCGCAGCGACCACAGTTTGGTCCACTCGGCGGTGAGCAGGCCGCGCCGGCGTACGCGCGGATCGGCGGCGCCCGACGGTGATCCGGCCGGGACCGAAGCGGGAGCAGGGGCGGAGGCGGGGGCGCTCATCGTGTCTCCTGCGCGCTGTACTGGGCGTGGTGTGCGGTGAGTTCCATGAACGCTTCTTCCAAGGAGGCGTGGTGCGTGGTGAGTTCGTGCACGACGATGTGGTGACGACAGGCCAACTCGCCCACCTGTGCAGCGGGCAGGCCCGTGACGGCCAGGGCGTCCGCGCCGTCCGGGGTGGCGGTGGCTCCGGCGGCAGCCAGCAGCGGTACGAGCAAGGCGGCCTGCGGGGTGCGCACGGTGACATGGGCGCGGGCACCGCGGGCGGCGAACTCGGTGACGGTCTCCTCGGCGATCAACTCACCGCGTCCGACGACCACCAGCCGGTCCGCGGTGTTCTGCATCTCGCTCATCAGATGGCTGGACACCAGCACCGTACGCCCCTCGGCGGCCAGGCGCCGGAACAGGCCGCGGACCCACCGCACGCCCTCGGGGTCCAGGCCGTTGACCGGCTCGTCGAACAACAGGACGGGCGGGTCGCCGAGCAACGCGGCGGCGATGCCCAGCCGTTGGCGCATGCCCAGGGAGAACCCGCCGACACGGCGATGCCCGGCGTCGGCGAGCCCGACCTCCTCCAGTACCTCGTGTATCCGGCGGCGGGGCAGCCCGTTGGTGTGGGCCAGCGCGGACAGGTGGGCCCGCGCGCTGCGTCCCGGGTGGACGTCGCCCGCGTCCAGCAGCGCACCGACATGGTGCAGCCCGGCCTGCCGTGCGGTGAAGGGGCGACCGTCGATGGTGGCGGTTCCGGAGGTGGGACGGTTCAGCCCGAGAATCATGCGCATGGTCGTGCTCTTGCCCGCCCCGTTGGGGCCGAGGAAGCCGGTCACGAGGCCGGGCGGCACGGTGAAACTCAGGTTGCTGACCGCGACGACGTCCCCGTAGCGCTTGGTCAATCGGTTGACTTCGATCACGTGGTCCACGCTGCCGGAGGACATCGGGGCACGGCATCGGCCGCGCGGCAGATCTTCCGGCCCGCGGATCTGTACTCGGGCCTATGCCCGCAGGCATACGTCCCAGGTCTGACGCCACGGTCGCGGCCGTCCCCCTACGCTCCGAGCGTGGCTCTTGGAAACCTGATGCGGATCGCGTGCGCCCCGGCGGCCCTGGCCGTGCTGCTCACCGCCACGTACACCGGTGGCCGCGCGCCGGGCAGTCCGGGCGGTGAGCCGATCACGCTCGTCGTACCGGCGGCGGTGATCGCGGCGCTGCCCTTCGTATGGGTCAGGGCGCGTCCGCGGCCGGTGCTGGCGGTTCTGTTGGCCGAGCTTGCCGGGAGCGCGGTGATCGGTCTGCGGTGGGAGCAGGTGTGGCCGCTGCTTCTGACGGCAGGCCTCGTGCTGATGTACGTCACCGCGGTGCGGGACCGGCGGGACGGGTTCACGGCGATGGTCTTCACGCTCCTGGCCGAGGAGGCGTCCTGGCTCACGGGCCTGGTGACAAGCGGCGGTTGGGGCCAGTTGCTCGTACCGGGCCTCGCGGGGCTCGGGGTGCTGCTGGCGCTGAGCGTGCTGGCGGCGTGGCTGGCCGGAACGTCCGTACGGCAGCAGCGTGAGTACGACGAGAGCGTGCGCAGGCACCAGGCCGCTCGGGCCGTCACCGACGAACGGCTGCGCATCGCCCGCGACCTGCACGACATGGTCGCGCACAGCATCGGTGTCATCGCGATCCAGGCGGGAGCCGGACATCGGGTCATCCGCGTCTCTCCGCAGCAGGCCGAAGGCGCTCTGCGGGCCATCGAGGACACCAGCCGCCACACCCTGCGTGACCTGCGCGAGATGCTCGGCATCCTGCGCCGGGCCGACACCGGCCCCCAGCCCGACACCGGCACCGGCAGCGGTCCTCAGGAAGTCGCACGCACCGACGCGTTCGCCGGGCTGGACGACCTCGACCGGCTGACCGCCACCACGCGGGCGGCAGGCGTGGAAGTGGACGTGCGCCGACAGGGCGTCCCGGACCGGCTGCCGCCGACGATCGACCACGCGGCGTTCCGGATCGTCCAGGAATCGGTGACCAACGTGGTACGCACGCCGACACCGGCCACTGCCGCGTGGCGATCGAGCACCGCCCGGACGCGCTCGACATCGAGATCACCGACGACGGGCGCGGCGGCACCACGGGCACGGGCACGGACGGTTACGGCATCCGCGGCATGCGGGAACGTGTGGCCTTGCTGGACGGGCGGTTCAGTGCCGGACCGCGGTCCGAGGGCGGGTTCCGGGTGAGCGTGTGTCTGCCCGGAAGGAACGATGACGGCCATGACGGCCACGACCGTCCGTGTCGTCCTCGCCGACGACCAGGAACTGGTCCGCGCCGGGCTGCGGATGGTCATCGACGCCACGCCCGACATCGAAGTCGTCGGCGAGGCCGGGACAGGCGCGCAAGCCGTCCGGCTCGTGCGTGAACTGCGCCCGGACGTCGTGGTGATGGACCTGCGCATGCCCGGCATGGACGGTGTCGAAGCCACCCAGATGATCGCCACGGACGTCCCCGCCACCCGCGTGGTCGTCCTGACCACCTACGACGAGGACGCCAACATCTACGCCGCGCTGCGCGCCGGCGCCGGCGGCTTCCTGGTCAAGGACATGGCACTGGACGACATCCTCACCGCCGTCCGTGTCATCGCACGCGGGGACGCGCTGCTCGCCCCCGGCATCACCCGCCGTCTCATCGCCGACTTCGTCGCCTGCGGCGGCACCCGTCCCGACCACGCCGAACTGCCGAGGATCACCGCCCGCGAACGCCAGGTACTGGCACTCGTCGGGCGCGGACTGTCGAACGCCGAACTCGCCGCACACCTGCACATCAGCCCGGGCACCGCCAAGGCACACGTCGCGAGCCTGCTGACCAAGCTCGGTGCGCGCGATCGAGTTCAACTGGTCATCCTCGCCTACGAGTCGGGCCTGGTGACGGTCGGAGAACAGAGAACCGGGCCACCTGGCGCCCCCGGTGGCTGACGCAGGGGCACCAGCAGCAGTGCTCGAGACACGAGAGGCTTGGGGCGCCGCTACTGCTGCCCGGACGCGGCCCGGCAGCTCAGGTCCTTGGCGGGGAGCCTGCCCGTGGTCAGGTAGAGCGTGGCGGCCCTGTCCGCGCAGGAGTTGCCGTCGGGCGCGTAGAGGACGCCGTGCCCCTCACCGCCGACGACAGTGAGCATCCGGGAGCCGCGCAGGGCCCGGTGCAGGGCCTGACCGGCGAACAGGGGTGTCTGGGAGTCCCACTCGTTCTGCGTGATCAGCGCGCCGGCCGTGTTCCCGATCGTGGTCTGCGGCTCGCTGCCCTGCCCCCAGAAGGCACACGGCGTGATGGCCGCCGCGAAGTCGCCGTACAGCGGATACCTGGCCTGGTCGCGGATCGCCTCGCGACGGTATCGCTCGGGGTCGTGCGACCAGGTACGGGTGTCGGCGCACATGACGGACCAGGCGGCGGAGACGTAGGTGTCGTCGGGTTCCTCGGCCTGACCGGGCGTGCCGGACGCGGCCGGGCCCTTGCCCCCGGCCGGGTCGTCGTCCTCGGCCGCCTTCTTCAGTCCGGCGATCCGTTCGGCGGCCGTGCGGAGGTGGAAGAACGTGCTGTTGTCGGCGCGGATGTCGTCACCGGTGAGCGTCTGCCCCTCGAAGGTGATGGGTGCGCGGTCCGCCTGCGCGATCAGCTTCCAGTAGGTCTCGCGGACCTCGGCCGGGGTGGCGCCCAGTGCGTAGGTCGTGTGCCGCCGGGCGGCCCATCGGGTCCATCGCGTGAAGGCCTGCTCGGCCGCCTTCGCCATGTCCTGGAACATGCCCCGGTAGACCCGCGTGGGGTCGGTCGCGCTGTCCAGGACGATCCGGTCGGCGTGCTGGGGGAACATCTGCATGTAGACGGCGCCGAGGTAGGTGCCGTAGGAGATGCCCAGGTAGGAGATCCTCTTCTCGCCCAGCGCGGCGCGGATGACGTCCATGTCGCGGGCGCTGTTGCGGGTGGTGAGGTGCGGCAGTACGTCACCGGCCCGCGCCCGGCACTTCTCGGCGATCGTACGGACCCGGTCCACGTCCTTGGCGAAGGTCGCGGCCTTGTACGGATGGTCGGACTGTTCGTCGGCGGTCAGAGCACAGCTGACGGGGGCGCTCTGCCCGGCGCCCCTCGGGTCGAAGCCGACGAGGTCGTAGCGCCGCTTCACTTCCGCGGGGAACTTCATGAGCGGGTCGGTGGGCAGGTTCAGTCCTGGGGCGCCGGGGCCGCCCGGGTTGAGGAGCAGAACACCGCGGCGTTCCTTCGGACTGCCCGCCTTGAGCCGGGATATGGCGAGGTCGATCGTCTTGCCGCCGGGGTCGCTGTAGTCCAGCGGCACCTCGAGGGTCGTGCACTGGATGGTGTCGGGTCCCTTCGCGTCGCAGCGTTTCCACTGGAGCTTGTGCTGCGTGTACTGCCGCAGGGGGTCCTTGGCGGCGGAGGCGTCGGAGGGCCTGGGCACGGCGCAGCCGGTTGCGAGTGTCAGCGCCGAAAGGCAGGTTGCCGCGAGACCGGCGGTGAGCAGGGTGGCTCGGCGGGTGATTCTGTTGCGCACGGTGATGCTCGTCCTTGTCGAGGAGGGTGGGCGATGGGTCGACTGGTCGGCGAGACCGGTCAGTCGAGGTGCTCGCGGACGCACTGCGTGTACTGGTGGAAGCTGTCCGGCTGGTAGCACGCCTGCGTCTGGTTCGCGTACCAGAGCACGAGGACGGCGACCAGAGCGGACACCACGATCGCGAGGGACGACGTCACCAAGGCGGTGACGGCCTTGCCCCGGCCGACGCCGGTCCGCTTGGCCGTCAACAGCGCGGCGATGCCCAGGATCAGGCCGATCACGGCGAGAGGGCCGCCGATGAAGACGACCGAGGTGGCGAGGCCGGTGATGCCCAGGATCATGGCGGCCGTGGCCAGGCCGTTTCCGCTCGATGCCGTTCCGCTCGGTGCGGCCCATGTCCGTACTGCCTGAGTCTGCGCGGCCTGAGTCTGCGCGGACGCCGCGCGGTCCAGCGGCGTCTCGGTCCCCTGGGCGTTCATCAACGTGTCCTTCCGTCCCGTCGATCAGTGAGGGCCCGATTGTGGATTTCGAGAACCCGCGGGCACATCACGGGAAGGCGGGAGGATTCGCTCCCCCGATCGGGGGAGGCTGCAGGTGGGCCGTCCGGTCATACTGATCCGGCTATGTTCAGGGGAATTCGGCCGCTGCTGCGCGGCTCCACGTATTCAGGTGCGTTGTTCGCCTACTGCGGCGCGCTGGCGAGCCTTCCTTTGCTGCCCTTCGCGGCGCTGCCGGCGCTGGCGTGGTCGTCAGCCCCGGTAGGAGTGCAGTACGCCGTGACCGCGCTGGTGTGGTCCGTACTGATCGGCGTGATCGGGCTGGCCCGTACCACGCGACGGGTGCTGATCGCGTGCGCCCGGCGGATGCTGGGCGTGCCGCTGCCGGATCCCTTGGGCGAGCGTCCGCGGGCGGGCTCGTTCGGTGCCGGGCGGACCTCTCCCCCGGTATCGGGCGCCGACCGCTGGCGGACCCCGCTGTGGCTGCTGGCGCACGTGGCGCTGGGGTGGGCAGGGGCGCAGCTCGGCGTCCTGCTGTTCATCGCCGGTCTGCTCCTGCCCGGCGGCTGGGCGGGCGCCGAGGCCGGGGTGAGTGTGAACGGCTGGTCGCTGCGGCCGGAGAGCGGCTGGCCGAGCTGGGCAGCCGCGCTGGGCTGCCTGCTGCTCGCGGCGGCCCTGTGTGGGGGCGTGACGTACGCCCTGCGATGGCTGGCGCCCAGGCTGCTCGGCCCGTCCTCGGCCGAACGGCTCGCGCTGGCGGAAGAGCGGGAGCGGACGGCGGCCGAACGCAACCGGCTGGCCCACGAGTTGCACGACTCGATCGGGCACACGCTGACGGCGGCCACGATCCAGGCGGCGGTGGCGGGCGAGGTACTCGACGCCGACCCGGTGGCGGCACGGGCCGCCCTGCGCAGCATCGAGGAGTCGACCCGGGCCGCCCTCGAAGATCTGGACTACGTGCTGGGCATGCTCCGCGAGGAACACGCGGGGACGGCACCGACCCGGACCCTGGCCGACCTGCCCGAACTGCTGGACCGGCTGCGGCACGCGGGCGCGGAGGTGGAGCCGCACCTGTCGGGCGACTTCACGCACGTACAGGGGACGCTCTCCCGCGCGGCCTACCGGATCCTGCAAGAGGGACTGACGAACGCGCTGCGGCACGGAACAGGCGGCCCGATCCACATCACGGTGGCGACCACGCAGGACGCGCTGGAACTCAGTGTGGTCAACCGCACCGGACCAGAGATGACTTCGGGTGCCTTCCCGACGTCCGGGCATGGTCTGCCGGGACTCGCCGAGCGCGTACGGCTGCTGCACGGCGCGTTCGAGGCGGGCCCGGACGGGCCGGAGCACTGGCGGCTCGCGGTCCGGCTGCCGGTACGCTTGCCCGCATGATCGGCTCACACGCCGGCGCAGCGGTCACGACCAGTCCTGACGCCGACACAGCCGTCACCACCGGCGCCTGCGAGAGCACCTCCGTCACCCTCGTGATCGCGGACGACGACGCGGTGACCCGCAGCGGTCTGCGCACGCTCCTCGGGATGCAGCCGGGGATCACGGTGGTCGGGGAGGCCGCCGACGGCATCGAAGCGGTCGAGCAAGCACGGCAGTTGCGGCCGGACGTGATCCTGATGGACGTACGGATGCCACGCCTGGGCGGCATCGAGGCCACCCGGCAGATCCTGGCCGGACCGGCCGAGCCGCCGAAGATCGTGGTGATCACCACCTTCGAGAACGACGGCTACGTCACCGCCGCACTCAGCGCCGGAGCCAGCGGCTTCGTCCTCAAGCGGCTCCCGGTCCCGCAGATCGCACAGGCGGTACGGGTGGCCGCGACAGGCGAGGCGATCCTCTTCCCGGCGGCCCTGCGCCAGATGGTCACCGCCCGCCCGCTCGACTCCGCCAAAGCCCTGCCGCACGCGGCACTGACGACCCGGGAGGAAGAGGTCCTGCGCCTGATGGCCACCGGCCTGTCCAACCCGGAGATCGCGCAGTCGTGCGGAGTGAGCCAGGAGACAGTGAAGACACACGTCGGCAACGTACTGACCAAACTCGGCGCACACAACCGAACCCACGCGGTGGTGATCGCGTACGAAACGGGCCTGGTCGTTCCCCGGGTCACCCACCACGCCCGCACAGACTGAGCAACAGCGCTCTCGCGCGCCGACGTTCGGCAGTCAAATCCTGCCAGAAGCGCGGCGCGGGTAACGATCGGTTGCAACAGCTCGCTGCCGGTGCCGGTCTCCGGCTGGGTCCCGGACTTCCTCACCCCGGGACCCGACCAGAGCTATCCGGCCGACGGCACGGTGATCGTGCACAGTCGCTTGGTGGCCCGGGTGAGGGCGACGTACAGGTCACGTTCGCCCCCGGGGCGGGCGGCGGTGATCTCGTCCGGGTCGACCACGACGGCCGCGTCGAACTCCAGGCCGCGCGCCTGTGAGGCGGGCACCAGTCGGGCGTACTGCTCGATGCCCGCAGCCGCGAGCTGCTCCGTCCTGCCGTCGGCGCATACCACCCCGATCAGCTCGTCCGGGTACGCGGCGCCCTGCGCCCGCAACTCCCGTACGAGGGTGGTGACGAGCGACTCCGGGGCCGCGGCGAGGGTCCGAGGCGCCTCGCCGCGCCGGATCGAGCGGATCGGTGGCCGGTCCGGGGCGATCCGGGCGAGCAGGTCCTCCGTGACGGCGAGGATCTCCTGCGTGGTCCGGTAGCTGACGGTCAGCGTGCGCAGGTCGAAGCGCCGTCCGAGGTGCGGGCCCAGTGCCTCCTTCCAGTCCAGGGCCACCGTCGTCGGGCCCGCCTGGGCGAAGTCTCCGACCAGCGTCATCGACCTGCCCGGGCAACGACGCACGATCATCCGCCACTGCATGGCGGTGAGCTCTTGTGCCTCGTCGACGACGACGTGCCCGAAGACGTGCTCGGGCGGTCCGTCGACGAGGCTCGCCGCCTCGTCGAGAAGCGGCACATCGGCGTCCGTCCAGGGTGCACCGGGTGTGCGCCGCAGCAGGGCTCGTTGGTCGTCGGTGAACTGCCGCAGGTACGCGGGCAGCGCGTCGGCGTCCGTCAGCAGGGTACGGACCACCTCGCCGGGCGTGAGCCGCGGCCACAGGTCCTCGACGGCCCTTTCGAGCAAGTCGTCGTCCAGGAGGTCGGCGCGCACGGCGTCGGCGTCGAACTCGTCGGCACCTGTGGCCGGTGGGCCGTCGACACCGAGGCGGCGCAGGTCCGCCGCGGCGACCCGGTCGAGGTCGAGGCCGGTCAGTTGCGTGACCTGAGCGTCGATGAGTTCCAGCGCCTCGGCGCCACTGCGGGCCAGCTCGCGGACGAGGGCGTCGACCAGGAGCTCCTTGAACAGCCGACGGGCCCGGTTGTGCGCGAGACCGCTGGTCCGCGCCGTCTCCCGCGCCTGGGCGACATCCCCGTCCGGCAGACGCATCCACTCCTGGCCGACCCGGACGGTGAAGTCGCCACTCGGGGCCTGCCGTGAGCGGACCACCGCGCCCAGCGCGTCGGCCAGCGCGGCACTCCCCTTCAGGCGCGCCACCTCGAAGGGGTCCGCGGCGCCCGGCACGACCCCGGCCAGTTCCTCGCACGTCGCCAAGACGACGTCGTTCTCCCCGAGCGAGGGAAGCACCTGGCAGATGTAGTCGAGGAACCGCGCGTTCGGCCCCAGTACCAGCACGCCGTGCTCGGCCGCCTTCGGGAACGCGTACAGCACATACGCGGCGCGGTGCAGCGCCACCACCGTCTTACCCGTGCCCGGACCGCCTTGCACCACCGTCACCCCGCGGTGCGACGACCGGACGATCGCGTCCTGCTCGGCCTGGAGCGTGGCAACCGCCGCACCCATCCGCCCCGTACGCCTCTCCTGGAGCGCCGCCGTCAACGGGCCGTCAGCGACCACGTCCTGTCCGGTAGGTGCGGAGCCGTCCAGCAGCTCATCGCTCACCCCCACCACCGTGCGGCCTGCCAGGCGCAGATGGCGGCGGCGCCGCAGCCCCATGGGATGGACCGGCGTCGCCTCGTAGAAGGGCCGTGCGGCCTCGGCCCGCCAGTCCACCAGCACGGGCATGTCGTCCGAGTCCCTGTGCAGCCCCAGCCGTCCGATCCGCAGAACCGTCCCGTCCGCCAGGTCGATCCGGCCGAAGACCAGCCCGTCCTCAGCCCCCTCCAGCCGACGTGCCTCCCCCGCCAGCCGCCCGGCCGTCACCTCCCGCTCGTACGCCTCGCCCGCACTGCCGGGCGGCGAGGCGAGCACGCGCGCCAACTGCGCCCGTACGTCCGCCAGCCGTTCGTCGAACAGGTCGCCTATGGCGGACACCTCAACCCGCTCACGCTCCACCTCGCGCGCTGCACCATCGTCGATCTGCGACAAGAAAGGCCCCCTCGGTACAACCCGCCACTGTGTCGAGGCGCCACTATGCAGACGGACTCCGGAAATGTAAATCTTGACCGAAGCGGGTGGAACGTGTCCTCCGGCGCGGCAACGCGTTCGCGCTGCCCGGCAGGATCGACGGGTGACCAGTGAACCTCCGCGACCGGGCCGCGTGAAGTACGTACTCTTCGACGTCGACGGTACGTTGATCGACGCGGTGAGCAATCGGCGCCAGGTCTGGGGGACTTGGGCGGAGCGGTACGGGTTGGATGTGGAAGGCGTGCACCGCCACTTCGTCAGCCTGCGTGAGGCGGTCCTGCACATCCTGGCCTTCGCGGCCGACTCTCACGGGACTGCCACAGCCTGAACCTCTCCCCCGCTTCACCCGGTATCAGCCCTCGCGCGACGGGCCGCCCTGAACGCGACCAGCCCCGCGAGGTAGCACAGCAGGGCGCTCAGCGGGACACCCGCGGGCCCCTCGCCCTGGAAGCCGCCGACGGTGAGCTGGATGATGCCGACGCAGGTCGCGGCCGTGCCGATCAGTACCAGGACGATGGCGAGCCGCGTCGCACCTCTGTCGGCGGTGCGCCCCGGCCGGGTGGCCGTCGTCGCCCGGCCGCGTGGGCGTTCGAAGCGTGCGAACACGGCTACCAGGATCCCCAGCAGCAGAGCACAGGCCGCCCCCCACACCGGGCGCCAGGCGAACCAGTTCGCCGACCCGATCTCCGGTTGGGGCATGATGCCGGTCGGGTAGAGCGCCAGCGCGGCCACGAGCACCGGGACCATGTGCCACAGGAACAGCGTCATGATCCCGCCGTTGACGGCGATCACCGCCATCCAGACTCGCCGTCGACGCAGCCAGGGCCGCAGGAACCCGGCGAGCAGCAGGAACAGCCCGGTCTGGGCCACGGCCAGGGCAAGCAACGCGAGCGTCGGCGGCGAGGTGTTCTGCACCTCGGCCCCGGGCACGCCGACCATGCTGACCGGATACGGCCCGACCGTCGTGAGGGCGACCAGCGCGGCCGACCCGCCGAGGAACAGCCACCAGGGGCGGGCCGGAGTACGGGTCAGGGTGCCGTCGCGCCACGCGAATCCGAGTTGAGGAAGGATCAGCCAGACGAGCAGGAAGTTGGCGGCACCGAGATAGCCGACGCCCGTACTCAGCCGCAGGGCGTCGAAGCCGGCGGCGATCACAGTGAGGGCCGCCGGGACGGCCAGGCCCCAGCGTCGGTGGGCGTCCAGCATCACGGGGGTCAGGGCGACGACCACCAGATAGACGGCGAGGAACCACAGCGAGATGGCCACCACCCAGGCAGCCAGCCGCACCAACTCCGGGTTCACACCCGCCAGCCGGGCAGCCGCGGCGACCGCGACCCCGACCACGATGAACACCGTCGTCGGCCGCAACAGCCGTTCCGTACGCGACCCCAGCCAGTCGGCGTAGCCGTCCCCGCGCCTTTGGGCCGAGGTCCAGGATGCGGCGTTGGCGTAGCCGCCGACCAGGAAGAAGATCCCCATCACCTGGAACAGCCAGGTGAGCCAGTGGGTCCACGGCAGCACAGCGAGCGCGTGCTCCCCGCCCAGCCGGCCGTCCCGGAAGGTGATCATCACTGCCAGCCAGTGGCCGATCACCACCATGACGATGGCGAACGCCCGCAGGAAGTCGACATAGCGGTCACGGCGCGCGGGGGTGGCGTCGGCGAGGTCCCGAACCCGCACCCGGTCCTCCTTCCTCGCGCGTCCACCGAGCCCCCGCTCCGTGCCCCCCGACCCATATCCGTGAACAAGAACTGCACCGTGCCCTGCCGGTGTAATCGCGCAATCCGGCAATTCACCCGGCGCGCCCCACACGCCTCGCCCCCCACTCCACGCTGACACTGCGGGTATGCGCGAGTACGAGAGCCCGTCCACGATCCGGATTCCGCCGCAGGATCAGCTCGCCACGACGGTGTTCCGCAGCGATCGCGCCGAGTGCGTCCTGTTCGACCGGCCGACGGGGAACGGTTGGGAGCCGGTGACCGCCGCGCGGTTCGCGAGCGAGGTACGCGCCCTCGCGGCGGGCTTCCTCGCCGCCGGGATCCGGCCCGGCGACCGCGTCGCCCTGCTGGCCGCGACACGCTACGAATGGACCCTGACCGACTACGCCCTGTGGACGGTCGGCGCGGTGCCCGTGCCGATCTACGACACCTCCTCGCCCGAGCAGATCCGGTGGGTACTGGAGGACTCCGAGCCCGTCGCGACGGTGGTCGGGACATCGCAGCACCGCCACCGCCTGGAGGAGATCCAGGAGAACCTTCCCGGGCTGGAGCGGGTGTGGCAGATCGACGCCGGTGACCTCTCCCGGCTGCGGCAGGAGGGCGCCCACGTCCCTGCCGCCCGGGTCGACGAGCGCCGCGACGCGGTCCGCGCGGACGACACCGCCACCATCATCTACACCTCGGGCACCACCGGCCGCCCCAAGGGATGCGTC
>NZ_JAMWMR010000036.1 GCF_023887685.1 Streptomyces macrolidinus
CAGCCCCGCCCCCACGCTGTACCCGGTATGAGCGAATACCGCGTCGAGCACGACTCCATGGGTGAAGTGCGGGTCCCCGTCCACGCCAAGTGGCGGGCGCAGACCCAGCGGGCCGTGGAGAACTTCCCCATCTCCGGGCAGCGGATCGAGCGCGCCCATATCGAGGCGCTCGCGCGCATCAAGGGCGCCGCCGCCAAGGTCAACGCGACGCTCGGCGTGCTCGACAAGGATCTGGCCGAGGCCGTCCAGGCCGCCGCCGCCGAGGTCGCCGAGGGGCGCTGGGACGAGCAGTTCCCCATCGACGTCTTCCAGACCGGGTCCGGGACGTCGTCCAACATGAACACCAACGAGGTCATCGCCAGCCTCGCCAGTGAGCGCCTCGGCCGCGAGGTCCACCCCAACGACCATGTGAACGCGTCCCAGTCCTCCAACGACGTCTTCCCCTCCAGCATCCACATCGCGGCCACCGCCGCCGTCACCCGCGATCTCATCCCGGCCCTGGTGCATCTCGGCGCCTCCCTCGCGCGGAAGGCCGACGAGTTCGCCGACGTCGTGAAGTCGGGACGGACGCACCTCATGGACGCCACGCCCGTCACGCTGGGGCAGGAGTTCGGCGGCTACGCGGCCCAAGTGCGCTACGGGGTCGAGCGGCTGAAGGCCTCGCTGCCGAGGCTCGCCGAGCTGCCGCTCGGCGGCACGGCCGTCGGGACCGGGATCAACACCCCGCCCGGGTTCTCCGCCGCCGTCATCGCCGAGGTCGCGCGGGTCACCGGGCTGCCGCTCACCGAGGCCCGTGACCACTTCGAGGCGCAGGGCGCCCGGGACGGGATCGTGGAGACCAGCGGGCAGCTCCGGACCATCGCGGTCGGGCTGACCAAGATCTGCAACGATCTGCGCTGGATGGGTTCCGGGCCGCGGACCGGGCTCGCCGAGATCGCGCTGCCCGATCTCCAGCCCGGCTCCTCGATCATGCCCGGCAAGGTCAACCCCGTCGTGCCCGAGGCGGTCCTCATGGTCGCCGCCCAGGTCATCGGGAACGACGCGACCATCACCGCCGCCGGCGCGTCCGGCAATTTCGAGCTGAACGTCATGCTGCCGGTCATCGGCAAGAACGTCCTGGAGTCCGTCCGGCTGCTCGCGAACGCCTCCCGTCTGCTCGCGGACCGTACGGTCGACGGCATCGTCGCGCACCGCGAACGCGCCCGTGAGTACGCCGAGTCCTCGCCCTCCGTGGTCACGCCGCTCAACAAGTACATCGGGTACGAGGAGGCCGCCAAGGTCGCCAAGAAGGCGCTCGCGGAGCGCCGGACGATCCGTCAGGTCGTCCTGGACTCCGGGTACGTGGAGCGCGGCGACCTCACGCTGGAACAGCTCGACGAGGCGCTGGACGTCCTGCGGATGACACATCCGTAGCCGCTCGCGCAACCCCTCGCGTCACTCCACCCGCACCCGACGCGCACCGTGACATCCGCCGCAGCGCTGTGTGCCCGGGGCACCTAATATCGCTGCATGACAGAGGGCGGAACGGTGAGACGAGTGCAGACGGGCGGACCTGTGGCGCACTGGGCCCCGGGGGACCAGATCCTGTGGCGGTACCGGGAGAACGCGGGCCCGCGCTTCCATATCGCGCGCCCCGTGACCGTCGTCCGCGACGACGCCGAACTGCTCGCCGTCTGGCTCGCCCCCGGCACCCAGTGCGTCAAGCCCGTCCTGCTCGACGGGACGTCGCCGCACGCCGAGCCGCTGGAGTCCCGCTACACCAAGCCGCGGACCACCCAGCACGACCGCTGGTTCGGCACCGGTGTGCTCAAGCTGGCGCGGCCCGGCGAGCCCTGGTCGGTGTGGCTGTTCTGGGAGCCGGGCTGGCGGTTCAAGAACTGGTACGTCAACCTGGAGGCGCCGCTTGCCCGTTGGGCGGGCGGGGTCGACTCCGAGGACCACTTCCTGGACATCTCCGTGCACCCGGACCGCAGTTGGGGCTGGCGCGACGAGGACGAGTTCGCCCAGGCCCAGCGGGACGGTCTGATGGACGCCTCGCTCGCCGAGCGGGTCAGGGAGGCGGGACGGTCCGCGGTGGAGGTGATCAGCGCCTGGGGGCCGCCGTTCTCGGACAACTGGCAGCACTGGCGTCCCGATCCGTCCTGGACGGTGCCGCCGCTGCCGGATGACTGGGACCGTACGCCCGCGTACATGACCTCGTGAGACCCTTGTTGCGCCCCCGCGGTACAACCGTAGGATCGTCGTCCGCAAGGATGCACGAGAGCAACTCCCGCAGTATGTGCCGAGCTTGACCATACGTCACCGAGGGGCAGCAGGACGTGAGCGAGGAGTACGAGGGCCACACCGGGGCGGCTCCCGGCCGCCCGGCCGGCGGACCAGGGACCGCCTGTGACCGCGCGGGAATTCCGTTCCCCGAGCACGTATTGCGGGTATCGGCATTTCTGCGGGACGAACTGCACGCACGGCGCGCAGCCCCGGACGGATGGATTCGACAGGCGTGACGGAGCACCCGGCCTCCCACGAGAGCCCCCAGGGCGGAGGGCCCGCGGACCCCCGCGGGGCGCTCCTGCATACCCAGAACCCGCTGCCCGCGGCGTTACCGGCGCAGACCCGGCCGGAGGACGCGCCCGCCGGGCCGCTGCAGTGTGCCGAGCACGAGCCGTCCGGGGCCCAGGGCGGTACGTCCGCCCCGCCGCCCGAGGCCGACGGCACCGAGCATTCCCAGCCGGCCGTCCACGAGCCCGGCGCGCACCGCCCGCGCCCCGTCTCCGAGGGCATTCCGGCCCAGCAGAGCGGCGAGGGGGACCGTCCCGGCGGCCCGCCCGGCGGCAAGGACCGGCGCACCGGCCAGACGCCGCCGAACGGCCCGATGCCCATGCGGCGCGACGGGGACCGGCTGCGCTTCGTGGGCGCCGCGACGCGGCGGATCGCCCGCGGTATCGACCTCGACGAGATCGTGATGGGCCTGTGCCGGGCCACCGTGCCGACGTTCTCGGACGCGATCCTCGTCTATCTGCGCGATCCGCTGCCGGTGGGCGACGAGCGGCCCACGGGGCCCCTGGTGCTGCGGCTGCGGCGGACCGACCGGATCCCGCAGGACCGGGATCTGGAGGACGGGATCCTGCCGGTGCCCATGCCGGAGACCACGGGTCTCGCGGCGCGCAGCAACGAGCTGTGCGAGGTGCGGCCCGGTGGCGCGCTCGCGGAGGTGCTGCGCGGGGTGCGGCCGGTGTTCGCGGACGCTCCCGCCGCCCGTGCCGCGCTGCCCGAGCTGCTCGGCGACGACCTCGCGATCCCCGCGGGCCGGCGCGCGATCCTCGCGCCGCTGCGCGGTCGCCGCCGGGTCATCGGCGCGGCGCTGTTCCTGCGCAGCCCCGAGCGCCGGGCCTTCGAGTCGGACGACCTGCTGGTCGCGGCGCAGCTCGCCACGCACAGCGCCCTCGGCATCGACAAGGCGGTGCTGTACGGGCGGGAGGCGTACATCGCGGACGAGCTGCAGCGGACGATGCTGCCGGAGACCCTGCCGAACCCGACGGGCGTACGGCTGGCGTCCCGCTATCTTCCGGCCGCCGAGACCGCGCGGGTCGGCGGTGACTGGTACGACGCCATTCCGCTGCCGGGCAGCCGGGTGGCGCTGGTGGTCGGTGATGTCATGGGGCACTCCATGACCTCCGCCGCGATCATGGGGCAGCTCCGGACGACGGCGCAGACGCTCGCGGGGCTCGACCTGCCGCCGCAGGAGGTGCTGCACCACCTGGACGAGCAGGCCCAGCGGCTGGGCACCGACCGCATGGCGACGTGCCTGTACGCGGTGTACGACCCGGTGGCGCACCGCATCACGATCGCCAACGCGGGCCATCCGCCGCCGGTCCTGCTGCATCTGGGCGGTCAGGCCGAGGTGCTCCAGGTCCCGGCGGGTGCTCCCATCGGCGTGGGCGGGGTGGACTTCGAGGCGGTGGAGCTGGACGCGCCGGCCGGGGCGACCCTGCTGCTGTACACCGACGGTCTTGTCGAGTCGCGGCTGCGGGACGTGTGGACCGGTATAGAGCAGTTGCGGGAGAAGCTCGCCGCGACGGCCCGGCTCACCGGCCTTGATCACGCGCCGCCGCTGGAGGCGCTGTGCGACGAGGTCCTGGACATGCTCGGTCCCGGCGACCGCGACGACGACATCGCGCTGCTCGCGGCCCGCTTCGACGGGATCGCGCCGAGCGATGTCGCGTACTGGTTCCTGGAGCCCGAGGACGCGGCGCCGAGCAAGGCCCGGCGCCTGGCCCGCAGGGCGCTCGCCCGCTGGGGCCTGGAGGAGCTGACGGACTCGGTGGAGCTGCTGGTCAGCGAGGTGGTGACCAATGCCGTGCGCTATGCGTCACGGCCGGTCACACTGCGGCTGCTGCGCACCGATGTCCTGCGCTGCGAGGTCGGCGACGACGTGCCGCAGTTGCCGCGGCTGCGGCAGGCGCGGGCCACGGACGAGGGCGGGCGCGGGCTCTATCTGGTGAACCGGCTGGCCCGGCGCTGGGGCGCGACCCGGCTGAGCACCGGGAAGGTGGTCTGGTTCGAGCTGAACCGGGGCTGAGAGGGTACCCGTCCAGGAAGACCGGAGCCGGTGGCCTGAGGTCGGAGGCGCACCGGGGTTGGACTCTGTCCAGAAGTTGCCGTTATCAGATCGGCGGAGTTGACTGCTGAGGTGAGCGAAGCGACCTGACCGACTCCTCGTCATGACGGGAGGACGCTCGTGGCCCACACACCGCAGCAGATCCCTTACACGACCAGCAACTCCGGAATCCCGGTCGAGAGCGACGAACACTCGCTGACCGTGGGCTCCGACGGCCCGATCCTGCTCCAGGACCACTACCTGATCGAGAAGATGGCCCAGTTCAACCGGGAACGGGTCCCCGAGCGGGTGGTGCACGCCAAGGGCAGTGGCGCGTACGGGATCTTCGAAGTGACCAATGATGTCAGCCAGTTCACCAAGGCCGACCTGTTCCAGCCCGGGAAGCGTACGGAGATGCTGGCGCGCTTCTCGACCGTGGCCGGTGAGCAGGGCTCCCCCGACACCTGGCGCGACCCCCGTGGCTTCGCGCTGAAGTTCTACACGGAGCACGGGAACTACGACATGGTCGGCAACAACACGCCGATCTTCTTCGTCCGTGATCCGCAGAAGTTCCAGGACTTCATCCGCTCCCAGAAGCGCCGCCCCGACAACGGGCTGCGCGACAACGACATGCAGTGGGACTTCTGGACCCTCTCCCCCGAGTCCGCGCACATGGTGACGTGGCTGATGGGGGACCGCGGTATCCCGAAGACGTACCGCAACATGAACGGGTACTCCTCGCACACCTATATGTGGGTCAACGGGGGCGGCGAGCGGTTCTGGATCAAGTACCACTTCAAGACCGACCAGGGCATCGACTTCCTCACCCAGGAGGAGGCCGACCATCTCGCGGGCGAGGATCCCGACATCCACCGCCGCGACCTCTTCCACGCGATCGAGCGCGGTGAGCACCCGTCCTGGACGGCCTATGTGCAGGTGATGCCGTTCGACGACGCGCCGGACTACCGCTTCAACCCGTTCGACCTGACCAAGGTGTGGCCGCACGGCGACTACCCGCTGATCGAGGTCGGCCGGATGACCCTGAACAAGAACCCGGAGGACTACTTCGTCCATATCGAGCAGGCCGCGTTCGAGCCGTCCAACATGGTGCCGGGCATCGGCCCGTCGCCGGACAAGATGCTGCTCGGCCGGCTCTTCTCGTACCCGGACACGCACCGCTACCGCATCGGCCCCAACTACGCGCAACTGCCGCCCAACCGGCCGCACTCGCAGGTGCGCTCGTACGCCAAGGACGGCCCGATGCGCTACGAGCCCGCGCGCACCGGCGCCCCGTACGCGCCCAACTCGTACGGCGGCCCGGACGCGGACACGGACCGGTTCGGCGACATCGCGGGCTGGCGGACGGCCGGTGAGATGGTCCGCGAGGCCAGCGAGCTGCGCCGCGAGGACGACGACTTCGGCCAGGCGGGCACGATGGTCCGCCAGGTCCTGGACGACGCGGCCCGCGACCGGCTGGTCTCCAATGTCAGCGGCCATCTGAAGAACGGTGTCTCCCGGCCGGTCCTCGACCGCGCGCTGCAGTACTGGCGCCAGGTCGACAAGAAGCTGGGCGACCGCATCGCGCACAACGTCAACGGTGGCTGAACGCTTCCGCTGTCGAGAGGCGAGAGCGCCCGGTGGCCGAGCCACCGGGCGCTCTTGTGTCACTCCTTGCCGTTCGGCCTGACCGGGTCGAGCGGGTCGTCCTCGGTGGACGTCGGCGGGGGCTCCGGCGTCGTCGGCTCGTCCGTCGTCGGGGTGTCCTCGGGCGGCGGTGCCTGGGTGGTCGGGGTCGTCGCGGGGGCGCTCGACGGCGGCTGGGTCGTCGGCTCCTGTGTGGTCGGCGTCGTCGACGGGGTGATCTCCTGCGACGGCGTGGTCGTCGGCGTCGTGGTCGGCCGGAACGCCGCGCCCTGCGTGGTGTCCAGGTCGAACTTGCGGACCTCGCCCATCGCTTCGAAGGTGTACCCGGCCCAGATCTGCGCCGGGTATCCACCGCCGTTGATGCGGCCCTTGCCCGGGATGAGGCCCGTGGCACCGGTCAGGGAGACCTGGTTGTACGGCGGCTTCGGGTTCTCGCCGAACAGTCCGACCGAGGTGACCAGACCCGGCGTGTAGCCCGTGAACCAGGCGGACTTGTTGTTGTCGGAGGTACCCGTCTTGCCGGCGACCTGCTGGCCGTCGCGCTGCGGGTTGTCCCGCACCGACGTCCGGGCCGTACCGTCGTCGACCACGCCGGTGAGCACCGAGGTCACCGTGTCGGCGGCCTCGCGGCTGATGACCTGGTCGCCGATCGGGTCCGGGAGGTCCACCTCGCGGTCCTTGTGCTCGGCGGAGGCGAGGATCGCCGGGGTGACCTTCTTGCCGTGGTTGTCGAGGGTCGCGTAGACGCCGGCCATCTCCAGCGGGCTCGCGCCCATGGAGCCGAGGGTCTGCGCGGGGACGGCCGGCAGGCCCTTGGTGTCCATCCCGAGCGACTTCGCGACCTTCAGCACCTCGTCCATGCCGACGTCGATGCCCATCTGCGCGAAGACGGAGTTCACGGACTTGTTCATCGCCGTCTGGACGGTGATGTCGCCGTAGTCGACGTCGTCCTCGTTCGGCGGGGCGAAGCCGACCGAACTGCCCTTGACCGGGCGGCGGCTGGTGCCGTCGTAGACGGTGTTCGCGTTGATCGGCCGGCCGTCCTGCGTCTTGGCCTCCTCCTCCATGGCGGCGGCGAGGATCACCGGCTTGAAGGTGGACGCGGGCTGGAAGTCGCGGCGGGTCGCGTTGTTGACGTAGTGCTTGACGTAGTCCACGCCGCCGTAGAGCGCGAGGACCTTGCCCGTCTTCGGGTCGACGGACGCGGCACCGGCCTGGACGTTGCCGTCGACCGGGCGCTCCTTCGGGTCCAGCTTGCTGGTGAGCGTGTCCTTGACGGCCTGCTCGAGCTGGGTCTGCTTCTTCTTGTCGATGTTGACCGTGATGGTCCAGCCGCCCGCGTCCACCATCGCCTTGGCCTCGTCGAGGGTGGCGGCGGTGCCCTGGGCGACGAGCTGCCGCTTCAGTTCCGCGTTGGCCGCCTCCACGAGGTAGCCGGTCTGCCCCTCCATCCCGGGCGCCGGCTTCGGCTCCTTGGGCACCGGGAACGTCATGGACTGACGCTTGCCCGCGTCCAGCCAGTGCTGGCCGACCATGTTGTTCAGGACGTAGTTCCAGCGGTCCTTGACCAGCCGCTTGCCCGTGTCACTGGCGACCGCCCAGTCGTACTGGCTCGGCGCCTGGAGCAGCGCTGCCAGATACGCGCCCTCCTCGACCGAGAGGTCCTTGGCGTCCTTGTGGTAGTAGGCCTGCGCGGCGGCCTGGATACCGAAGGCGCCGCGGCCGTAGTAGCTGGTGTTGATGTAGCCCGCGAGGATGTAGTCCTTGGACTTCTGGCGGTCCACCTTCAGCGAGATGACCAGTTCCTTCAGCTTGCGCGAGACGGTCTGGTCCTGGGTGAGGTAGTAGTTCTTGACGTACTGCTGCGTGATCGTCGAACCGCCCTGCGCGCCCTTGCCTGACAGGGTGTTGAGCACACCGCGCGTCGTGCCCTTCAGGTCGACGCCGGAGTCCGTGTAGAAGCTCTTGTTCTCGGCGGCGACGAAGGTGCGCTGCACATCCTTGGGGATGCTGGAGAGGTCGACGTTCTCGCGGTTGACCTTGCCGTCGCGGGCGAGCAGCGAGCCGTCGCTGTACTTGTAGACGTTGCTCTGCTTCTGCGCGGCGGCGTTGCCCGCGGGGATGTCGATCATCATGTACATCACGACGAACGCACCCATGACGAGCAGCACGAACCCGAACAGTGATCCGAGGACGGTCTTCCAGGTGAAGAACCTGCGTATGCCGCCCCTGCCGCTCTTGCCGTTCCCGGGCGAGCGCTGGGGCGCCGCGCGACGGCCGCCCCGCTGCCGCGCTCGTCTCTCGTCCGCTCGTCCCATCAGTCGCTCGCTCCGCTCCGCTCTCGTGGGTCACGCGTGGCACGTGGCTCAGGTCAGCTCAGAAAGCTAACACCGCGCGCTGTGACAAAGAGGTCTCGATCCCGCCTTTTACGGACGTGACAATCAGCACCCGCTCTACCGGAACCGACGTTCGGGAGGGGTGGAAGGTTGCCGACTCGGGGTAAAGTGATATCACTTAGCTAGACACACGCTAGTCCACGAATCGGGGGGTACCACCCATGTCGTCACAGGACGCTGCCGCCACCACCGACATACCCGCGCGGCCCGCTCCGCGCGTCCAGGAGTTCCAGGCGCACAGCATCGGCGGCGGACTCGCGCTGCTGCTCGGACTGCTCGGACTGGCGCTGAGCACCGTCCTGCTGGTCGTCGCCTCCCTGATCTCCGCACCGGGCGGCAAGGCCGCGCTGATCACGCTCGGCGTCCTGGTCGGTGTCGCCGCGCTGCTCTCGATGTGCGGACTGAACATGGTCGCGCCCGGTGAGGCCCGGGTCGTCCAGCTCTTCGGGCGCTACCGGGGCACGATCCGGGAGGACGGGCTGCGCTGGGTGAACCCGTTCACGTCCCGTACGAAGATCTCGACGCGGGTCCGCAACCACGAGACCGCCGTCCTCAAGGTCAACGACGCCTACGGGAACCCGATCGAGCTGGCCGCGGTGGTGGTCTGGAAGGTCGAGGACACCGCGCAGGCCACGTTCGAGGTGGACGACTTCCTGGAGTTCGTCTCCACCCAGACCGAGGCGGCCGTGCGGCACATCGCCATCGAGTACCCCTACGACGCCCACGACGAGGACGGGCTCTCGCTGCGCGGCAACGCGGAGGAGATCACCGAGAAGCTCGGCGCCGAACTGCACGCGCGCGTGGAGGCCGCCGGGGTGCAGATCATCGAGTCGCGCTTCACGCATCTCGCGTACGCTCCCGAGATCGCCTCGGCGATGCTCCAGCGGCAGCAGGCCGGAGCGGTGGTCGCCGCCCGGCGCGAGATCGTCGACGGCGCGGTGGGCATGGTCGAGGCGGCGCTCGCCCGGATCTCCGAGCAGGGCATCGTGGAGCTGGACGAGGAACGAAAGGCGGCGATGGTGTCGAACCTGATGGTGGTGCTGTGCGGGGACCGCGCGCCGCAGCCCGTCCTCAACACGGGATCGCTGTACCAGTGACGGATTCCGCCGGGGGTCCGGCCCCCAAGCGTCGGCCGCAGCAGCGCAAGCAGGTCCTGCTGCGGCTGGATCCGTCGGTGTACGACGCACTCGCGCGCTGGGCGTCGGACGAACTGCGCTCGGCCAACGCCCAGATCGAGTTCCTGCTGCGCAGGGCCCTGTCCGACGCGGGACGCCTGCCACGCGACACGAAGCCGATCCCCCGCCGGGGCCGCCCGCCGACTCCGAGGGACCCCGAGGCGTGACCCGCAACCCGTAACCCGTAACCCCACTGGCCGGGCTTCGGCCCGGCCTCCCCACTTACCGACCCTCCCCCCTCCCCCCTCTCACCAGCGATAACGCACGCCGGAATGCTCTATACACCCCCTGTATACACGCCATGTATACGCCGTGTGTAGGGTGCTCGCATGTCCATCGGTCACACCCTTCTGGGTCTCCTGGAGTCCGGGCCGCGCCACGGTTACGACCTGAAGCGCGCCTTCGACGAGAAGTTCGGTCACGACCGGCCGCTCCACTACGGCCAGGTCTACTCGACCATGTCCCGCCTGCTGAAGAACGGCCTCGTCGAGGTCGACGGGATCGAGGCGGGTGGCGGCCCCGAACGCAAGCGGTACGCCATCACCGAGGCCGGCATCACGGATGTCGAGCGGTGGCTGGCCACCCCCGAGAGGCCCGAGCTGTACCTCCAGTCGACCCTCTACACCAAGGTCGTCCTGGCTCTGCTCACGCACCGCGACGCCGCCGACCTCCTCGACACCCAGCGTTCGGAACACCTGCGCACCATGCGGGCCCTGACCGACCGCAAGCGCAAGGGCGACCTGGCGGACCAACTGATCTGCGACCACGCCCTGTTCCATCTGGAGGCCGACCTGCGGTGGCTGGAACTCACCGCCGCACGCCTCGACAAGCTCCGTGAGGCGGTGGCCCGATGACTCCTCCCCCCGGCTCCCTGCTGACCGCCGAGAACCTGTACAAGGCCTACGGCCCGACGAACGCGCTGGACGGCGCGGGCTTCTCCATCCACCCCGGCGAGGTCGTCGCCATCATGGGCCCCTCCGGCTCCGGCAAGTCCACGCTGCTGCACTGCCTGGCCGGGATCGTCACCCCCGACTCGGGCACGATCACCTACGACGGCCGGGTGCTGTCCTCGATGTCCGACACCGAGCGCAGTGCGCTGCGCCGCTCGGAGTTCGGGTTCGTCTTCCAGTTCGGCCAGCTCGTGCCCGAGCTGACCTGTGTGGAGAACGTGGCCCTGCCGCTGCGGCTGAACGGCACGCCCCGCAAGGAGGCCGAGCGCACCGCGCTGTCCTGGATGCAGCGGCTGGAGGTCGACGACCTGCGCGGGAAGCGGCCGGGCGAGGTGTCCGGCGGCCAGGGCCAGCGGGTCGCCATCGCCCGCGCGCTGGTGACGGGCCCGCGCGTGGTGTTCGCCGACGAGCCGACCGGCGCGCTCGACTCCCTCAACGGCGAGCGTGTGATGGAGCTGCTCACGGAGGCCGCCCGGTCCACCAATGCCGCCGTCGTGCTCGTCACGCACGAGGCGCGGGTGGCCGCGTACTCCGACCGCGAGATCGTCGTACGCGACGGGAAGTCCCGGGACATGGAGCGCGCCGTATGAACGTGCGCCAGTGGGCCCGCGATCTGCGCATGGGGGCCAGGTTCGCCTTCACCGGCGGGCGAGAGGGCTGGATCCGGGTACTGCTGACGGCCGTCGGTGTCGGACTCGGCGTGGCGCTGCTGCTGCTGACGACCGCGGTCCCGAGCGTGCTGTCGGCACGGGACCAGCGGTCCGACGCCCGCGCGGACTACCCGGACCGCTACGGCCACGAGCAGCCGGCCAAGGCCGACGACACCCTGCTGATCGCCAAGCTCGACACGACGTACCACGACCAGGACATCCGCGGCCGGCTGGTGCAGCCCGACGGGCCGCGGGCCACGCTCGCACCCGGTCTGACGAAGTACCCCGCCGCCGGTGACATGGTGGTCTCCCCCGCGCTGAAGGAACTGCTGGAGTCCGGCGAGGGCAAGCTGCTGCGCGAGCGGATTCCGTACCGGGTGGTGGGGACGATCGGCGAGAGCGGACTGGTCGGCTCCCGGGAACTCGCCTACTACGCCGGTGCGGACGACCTGGACCAGCACCGCGACAACTGGCAGGTGGCGCGGCTCGACGGGTTCGGCGGCACGGAGCAGATGTCGGAGCGGATGGACCCGGTACTGATCCTGCTGGTCGTCGTCGTCCTCGTGGCGTTGTTGATGCCGGTGGCCGTGTTCATCGCCGCGGCCGTGCGGTTCGGCGGAGAGCGGCGCGACCGCAGGCTGGCCGCGCTGCGCCTGGTCGGCTCCGACAGCCGGATGACCCACCGGATCGCGGCGGGCGAGGCGTTGGCGGGTGCGCTGCTCGGCCTCGTCTTCGGCACGGTCTTCTTCCTGATCGGCCGTCAGGCCGTCGGCTCGGTCGAGATCCAGGGCATCAGCGTGTTCCCCGGCGACCTCAACCCCACGCCCGTACTGGCGGCTTGTGTCGCGCTCGCCGTCCCGGCCGCGGCGGTGCTCGTCACCCTGTTCGCGCTGCGCGGGGTGGTCATCGAGCCGCTCGGCGTGGTCCGTACGGCCAAGCCCGCGCGACGCCGGTTGTGGTGGCGGCTGCTGCTACCGCTGGTCGGACTGGCCATGCTCTACCCGATGTTCGGCCAGGGACGGGACAACGGGGACTTCAACAAGCTGCTGGTGATCGGCGGTGTCCTGCTGCTGCTGGCCGGTGTGACCGCGCTGCTGCCCTGGTTCGTGGAAGCGGTCGTCGGGCGTCTCGGCGGGGGCGGGGTGGCCTGGCAACTGGCCGTACGGCGCCTGCAGTTGAGCAGCGGATCGGCGGCCCGCTCGGTGAACGGCATCGCGGTCGCGGTGGCGGGCGCGATCGCCCTGCAGATGTTCTTCGCGGGCATCGAGAGCGACTACACCTCGCAGACCAGGTACGACCTCGACCGGGCCCAGATGTCGGTGACCATCCCGGCCGGCACCCCGCTCGCCCCGGTCACCGAGAAGTTCGCCGCCGTCAAAGGCGTGCGGAAGGTCACGGCGCTCGGTGTCGGCAGTGCGGGCGACAAGAGCTGGCGCACCGGCGAGGGACCCGACAACATGGCCCAGATCGCCATCGGCGACTGCGCGGCGCTGCGCGATGTGGCAGCCCTTCCCTCCTGCCACGACGGTGACGTCTTCGCCCTCGACGTGAGCTGGAACGACGAGGACACCAAGGCGTTGGCGAAGCCCGGCCGGACGCTGCACCTGGGCGACTCCGAGGTCTCGGGCAAGGCCCTCGACGTGAAGTGGACGGTGCCGCAGGGCCTGAGGCACGCCCGTGCCGTCAAGGACGCCAACGGCATGGAGCGCGGCGGCTTCCTGATGACACCGAGCGCGCTGCCTGCTCAGGCCGTCCGGGCGATCAGCGGAGAGTTCTACCTCTCCCTCGACGAGTCCGTGCCGGACGTCAAGGAACGCGTACGCAACGCGGCGTTGGCCGCGGACCCGTTCGCGAACATGACGGTGTGGACGTCCAGCGAGGAGTCCACGAAGTTCGTCGCCGTCCGCAAGGGTCTGCTCGTCGGCGCCACGTGTGTGCTGCTGCTGATCGGCGCGAGCCTGCTGGTGTCGCAGTTGGAGCAACTACGCGAGCGCAAGAAGCTGTTGTCCGCGCTGGTCGCCTTCGGCACCCGGCGGCGCACACTGAGCCTGTCGGTGCTGTGGCAGACGGCCGTCCCGGTCGCGCTGGGCCTGCTGCTGGCCTCGGTCGTGGGGCTGACGCTGGGCATGGTGCTGCTGAAGATGTCGCGCACGCCGCTGAGCGTCCACTGGTCGAGCGTGCTGAGCATGGCGGGCATCGGCGCGGGGGTCGTCCTGCTGGTGACACTGCTCAGCCTGCCGCCGCTGCTGCGGCTGATGCGCCCGGACGGGCTGCGGACGGAGTAGCGGGACGGCCGGGTGTGTGGGCCCTGGTCCGGGCTCGCACACCCACCTCGTCAGGCCGAGGCCTCGATGTCGCACACCCGTACGGGCAAGGACCGGAGCGCTTCGCGGAGCGCCGCGGCCAACTCCTCGTACTCCGCGCCACGCGCGGCGCCCGCACGCATGGCGAGGGCGATACGGCGGGCCGGGGCCGGGGCCGCGAAGGAGCCGGTGAGCAACTGGTCGCTGCGGGTGGTCTCGACCTTCAGGGCGGTACGGGGCAGCAGAGTGACGCCCAGTCCGCCCGCGACGAGTTGGACGAGGGTGGACAGCCCGGCGGCGGTCGTGGACACCGGCGCGTCCCGCCGCCCCGCCTCCCGGCAGATGTCGAGGGCCTGGTCACGCAGGCAGTGCCCCTCGTCCAGAAGCAGCAGATTCAGCTCGCGCAGGGCTTCGCGGGGTATGCCCTCGCGTCCTCCGAGCCGGTGGCCGGGCGGCGTGACGAGGACGAAGTCCTCGTCGAACAGGGGGAGTTCGACGACGCCGGGCATCCCGATAGGCACGGCGAGCAGCAGCAGATCGAGGCGCCCGGTGGTCAGCCCGTCGAGGAGGCTGCCGGTCTGCTCCTCGTGGACCTGGAGGTCGAGCTGCGGATAGCGGTCGTGCACGAGCCGCAGGACGGTCGGCAGGAGGTACGGGGCCACGGTCGGGATCACGCCGAGCCGCAGCGCCCCGGTGAAGGGCGCCCGGACGGCCTCGGCCTCCTCCATGAGCGCGCCGACCTCCTTCAGCACCGCCTTGGCGCGGACGGCGAGGCGCTCACCGGCGGGCGAGAGGAGCACCTTGCGGGTGGTGCGTTCCAGGAGAGTGACACCGAGCACATCCTCCAGGGCGGAGACGGCGCTCGACAGCGCGGGCTGGCTCATCCCGATGGCCGCGGCGGCGTCCCGGAAGTGGAGGTGGTCGGCGACCGCGGAGAAGGCGCGCAGTTGGGCGAGAGTGGGCTGTTGACGGCGCCCGCCGGTCCTGGGCCCTGCCATGGCGTACTCCTTCGACACAGTCACTACACACAGTCACTGATAGACGTGACCGATCAACACGACCGAGTGTAGCTATTTCCCGAATCAATTCCGCTGTGTCAGGATCGCTGTAGTCCAACCCATAGAAACACCAGGTGACCGGTGTTTCTGCGCTGCAAGGAGAGCACGTGCTCACTGTCGGTGACAAGTTCCCTGAGTTCGATCTGACCGCTTGCGTCTCGCTGGAGAAGGGCAAGGAGTTCGAGCAGATCAACCACAAGACCTACGAGGGCAAGTGGAAGATCATCTTCGCCTGGCCGAAGGACTTCACCTTCGTCTGCCCCACCGAGATCGCCGCCTTCGGCAAGCTGAACGACGAGTTCGCCGACCGTGACGCTCAGATCCTCGGCTTCTCCGGCGACTCCGAGTTCGTGCACCACGCCTGGCGCAAGGACCACGCCGACCTGCACGACCTGCCCTTCCCGATGATGGCGGACTCGAAGCACGAGCTGATGCGCGCCCTGGGCATCGAGGGCGAGGACGGCTTCGCGCAGCGCGCGGTCTTCATCGTGGACCAGAACAACGAGATCCAGTTCACCATGGTGACCGCCGGTTCCGTCGGCCGTAACCCCAAGGAGGTCCTGCGGGTCCTCGACGCCCTGCAGACCGACGAGCTGTGCCCGTGCAACTGGAAGCAGGGCGACGAGACCCTCGACCCGGTCGCGCTCCTGGCCGGTGAGTGAGCATGTCGCTCGACTCCCTCAAGTCCGCCGTCCCGGACTTCGCCAAGGACCTGAAGCTCAACCTCGGCTCGGTCATCGGTAACTCCGACCTCCCGGCGCAGCAGCTCTGGGGCACGGTGCTGGCGACCGCGATCGCCTCGCGCTCGCCGATCGTGCTGCGCGAGCTGGAGCCCGAGGCGAAGGCGAACCTCTCGCCCGAGGCGTACTCGGCGGCCAAGTCCGCCGCCGCCATCATGGCGATGAACAACGTCTTCTACCGCACGCGTCACCTGCTGTCGGACCACGAGTACGGCACGCTGCGCGCAGGTCTGCGGATGAACGTCATCGGCAACCCGGGCGTCGACAAGGTCGACTTCGAGCTGTGGTCGTTCGCGGTGTCGGCGATCAACGGCTGCGGGATGTGCCTGGACTCGCACGAGCAGATCCTGCGCAAGGCGGGCATGCCGCGCGAGACGATCCAGGAGGCCTTCAAGATCGCCGCGGTGATCCAGGCCGTCGGCGTCACGCTGGACACGGAGGCGGTCCTCGCGGAGTAGTCCGCGACCGTCACGCGACGGACCCCGTCCACCTCACGGTGGGCGGGGTCCGTTGCTGTCTGTACGGGGCGGTGGTCCGGGGCGAGCCGCGGCCCCGGGGCCTTACGCCGGAGTCCCGTCGGACGACGGCGCGTCCTCGGACGTGGACCGCGTCTTCCCGGTGGCCTCCGCGACCGCGGGCCGCGGTGTCCCCGGCTCCGCGGGCTCCGCCGCACCCTCGGCCCCCTCGGCCCCCGCTGCCGCCGTGGTGGCCGCGTACGAGCGCAGATAGCCGACCACGGTGTTGGTGACCGCCACCAGAGGCACCGCCACGACCGCGCCCCCGATGCCCGCGACCATGCCACCGGCCGTCACCGACAGGACCACCGCCAGCGGATGCACGCGCACCGCGCGGCCCAGGATGAACGGCTGGAGGACATGCCCCTCGATCTGCTGGACGGCCAGCACCACGATCAGGGTCATGATGGCGGTGAACACGCCCTGGGTGACCAGCGCCACCACCACCGCCAGTGCGCCCGACGCGACCGCGCCCACCAGCGGGATGAACGAGAACAGGAAGATGAACACGGCGAGCGGCACCGCCATCGGGACATGCAGGAAGTAGATCCCCACGCCGATGAAGATCGCGTCGATCAGCGCCACGATCACCGTGCCGCGCACATAGGCGGTCAGCGTGCGCCACGCCCGCGGGCCCGCGCCGGCCACGCCGGGGCGCGCCGCCGCCGGGACCAGCTTGAGCGTCCACTGCCAGATGCGCTTGCCGTCGTACAGCAGGAAGAGCGTGGAGAACATCGTCAGCAGGATGGCCGTCAGCGCCTCCACGACGACCGTCACGCCCTCCAGACCCGCCGACGTGATCTGCTCGGTGTTCGCGCCGACCGCGTTCCGCAGGTTCTTCGCGATCTGGTTGACCTGCTTGTCGGTGACATGGAAGGGGCTGTTCAGCAGCCATCGGCGCAGCTCGTCGATGCCGTCCTGGATCTGCCCGGACAGCGAGTCGATGTTCTCCATCACCTGCCAGGTGACGAACCACCCGATCAGGCCCATGACGACGAAGCCGAAGACCGCCGTCATCGCCGTCGCCAGCCCGCGCGGCACGCCGTAGCGGGTCAGGCGGGCCACGGCCGGTTGCAGGAGTGCCGTGATGAGCAGCGCGGACACGAAGGACAGCACCACGAGCTGGACGGCGCTGATGACGCGCATCAGCATCCAGACCGTGCCCGCGAGCACCAGGAGCCGCCAGCCCGCCTCGGCCGCCACCCGCATGCCCCAGGGCACCGCCTCGACGGGCTGCGGGCGCCGCGGTACATCGGGGGCGTACGCCGGGGGCGCCGGGACCTGGTCCACGGGCGGGGTCGGCGCGGGCTCGTCGTGTTCCTTCTCGACCTCGGCGCGGCGCTCGTCCAGCCGCTCACCCATCTGGGTGAGGCCGGCACCGACCCGGCCGAGCCACCCTGGCACTTGTGACATGATCCGTCCTCTTCCCCCGTGTCCCCGGGTGCTGCTCACCACTCCCCCCTGGAAGTCGTCCGCTCCGACCGTACATGGCCGGGGCCGGAGATCGGGAACAGCCGAAGCCCCTCTCCGTCAGACGGCGAGGGGCTTCGTGAGGTTGAGTGGCCGCGCGAGGGCAGGCTCCTCCTGGCTCAGTACCAGTGGTTGGCCTGCCAGAACGACCAGGCGCCGCAGGGGCTGCCGTAGCGGCCGTTCATGTAGTTGAGACCCCACTTGATCTGCGTGGCGGGGTTGGTCTGCCAGTCGGCTCCGGCGGAGGCCATCTTGGAGCCGGGCAGGGCCTGGACGAGACCGTAGGCGCCGGAGGAGGCGTTGGTGGCGCGGTAGTTCCACGTGGACTCGTGGTTCACGATGTTGCTGAAGCACTGGAACTGTCCGGCCGGCACGATCTGGCGCGCGATCGCCTGTACCTGAGCGACGGTGTACGAGCTCTGGACGGGGATGCTGGAGGCGTCGGCGGTGGCGCTGGTGGAGGTCAGCTTCTCGCGCTCGGCGTCGCGGCTGGCCTTCTCCTTGGCGGCCTTCTCGCGGGCCTTGGCGTCCGCCTCGGCCTTCTTGGCGGCCTCCTGCTTGGCGATCGCATCGGCAGCCGCCTGCTTGCGGGCCGCTTCCTCGGCGTCCTTCTTGGCGCTCGCGTCCGCGGCGATGGCCTGGACGTCGGCCTGCTGCGTCAGGGACGCCGTCTGTACCTGGGCCTGCTGTCCGGCGGGGATGTCCGCGAGGAGAAGCGTCGAGTCGCTCGCCATCGCCTCGGCGTCGTTGTTCTGTGCGGTGCTGCCCGAGGCAACGCCGACGACGCTTCCGACAGCGGTGACCGCCGTGGCCGAGACCACTGCGAATCCCCGGACCGAAATGCGGCTCACACGGTTTCCTTCCAGCATCGTCCGCTTCGGTGACCCTGGCGGACGCAATCGTGCCCCTGACGCTGGCCTCCCCACTACTGGGTCACGGGAGGCACGGGCCCGGTGGCAACTCCCTTGGCGGGAGCGCTGCGTGGTGCTCGGGCGGCATACGACGGCGCTATGCAGTTCTGGTAATTCAGTTGCGCGCTACCGCTGGGGGTACCGCTGTGCCGTATGCGGGGCCTGACAGGATGGAGACTCTGCCGCAACCTGACGCCGCGTGGCAATTCCGAGTTGCGTGTGAAAGCTCACACGCCTCTCACCCCAGTGGATTACGCGAATCCCTCACATGCGAAGGCGCCGCCCGGCTAGGCTCTCCACCTTTGCCGAACGGCGCCAACTGGCGAGTAACCGCCACCTCTTGGGCATGTGCCTCAGATCGGAACGTCTTCGAGCATCTCCGTCACCAACGCGGCGATCCTGGACCTCTCGGACCGGGTGAGGGTGACATGCGCGAAGAGCGGATGCCCCTTCAGCTTCTCCACGACCGCGACCACACCGTCGTACCGCCCCACCCGCAGATTGTCCCGCTGGGCCACGTCATGGGTCAGCACCACACGGGAGTTCGCCCCGATCCGGGACAACACCGTGAGCAGGACGTTCCGTTCGAGCGACTGGGCCTCGTCCACGATCACGAAGGCGTCGTGGAGCGAGCGGCCCCGGATATGGGTGAGCGGAAGGACCTCCAGCATCCCGCGGGCCGTGACCTCTTCGATGACCTCGCGGCTGGTGACCGCGGACAGCGTGTCGAAGACCGCCTGTGCCCAGGGGCTCATCTTCTCGGCCTCGGTGCCCGGCAGATAGCCGAGTTCCTGCCCGCCCACCGCGTACAGCGGCCGGAAGACCATCACCTTCTGATGCTGCCTGCGCTCCAGCACCGCTTCCAGGCCCGCGCACAGCGCCAGCGCCGACTTGCCCGTACCGGCCCGGCCGCCCATCGACACGATCCCGACGTCCGGGTCGAGCAGCAGATCGAGAGCTATGCGCTGCTCCGCGCTGCGGCCCTTGATGCCGAACGCCTCCCGGTCCCCGCGCACCAGGCGGACCCGGCCCTCGGGGGTCACCCGCCCCAGCGCGTTCCCCCGCTCCGACTGGATGGTCAGACCGGTGTGCACGGGAAGGTCCGCGGCCTCCGGGACATGGACGTGCCCGTCCTCGAAGAGGATGTCCACCTGGTCGCCGGACAGGGTCAGCTCGGACATCCCGGTCCAGCCGGAGGAGTCCGTGACGGCCAGCTCCGCCCGGTACTCCTCGGCGAGGAGACCGACGGAGGACGCCTTGATCCTGAGCGGCAGGTCCTTCGACACGACGGTGACGTCGAACCCCTCGGCCTGGAGGTTGCGGGCCACCGCGAGGATGCGGGAGTCGTTGTCCCCCAGGCGGTAGCCGGTGGGCAGCACGCTGGGGTCCGAGTGGTTCAGCTCGACCCTCAGGCTCCCGCCGAGGTCACCGATCGGGATGGGCGCGTCGAGGCGGCCGTGCCGAAGGCGGTAGTCGTCCAGCAGACGCAGGGCCTGCCGGGCGAAGTAGCCGAGTTCGGGATGGTGCCGCTTGGCCTCCAGCTCCGTGACCACGACGATGGGGAGCACGACCTCGTGCTCGTCGAAGCGGCTCAGGGCGTTGGGATCGGCCAGCAGGACGCTGGTGTCGAGAACATAGGTGCGCCGATCTGGCTTGTGGCGCTGTGTGCTGGTCACCACGGAAGGACGTACCCCCTCGGATGAGGTCGGGGAGCGACGAGGAGGACCTGGACCGGTCGCCGGCCGCGACGCACGGACCGGAAGCCGGCCCTCGGCCGTTTCCTCCGTGCAGTGACCACACGGTCGCGCTGGTGCAAAGGGCCTCCCGGGCAGGCGGCCCCTGCCGCCCGCTGAGATACGACACCCGTGGTTCGGGTGTCGACCTGTCTAGCCTTATGCCCTTGAACGAGCGCTGCCATGCCACGGCGCACGACGGCGCGCCGGTGAACTCCTCGTGACATCCGCCGCCGGAGGGACGGCGGGCCCCTGGCGCGCGCCAGGGGCCCGGTTCCGCCCGTGAACGGGGGTCAGTCGCTGTTCGGTCGCCCGTTCAGTCACCGTTCAGCCGCCGTAGCGGCGGTGCCGGGCGGCGTAGTCGCGCAGGGCGCGCAGGAAGTCGACCTTGCGGAAGGCGGGCCAGAAGACCTCGCAGAAGTAGTACTCCGAATGGGCGGTCTGCCAGAGCATGAAGCCGGACAGGCGCTGCTCGCCGCTCGTACGGATCACCAGGTCGGGATCGGGCTGGGCGCTGGTGTAGAGGTGCTTGCCGATCATGTCGATGTCGACGGACTCGGCGAGGTCCTCCATCGAGACGCCCTTGTCCCGGGCTTCGAGGAGCATGGAGCGCACGGCGTCGGCGATCTCCTGGCGACCGCCGTAGCCGATGGCGACGTTGACGACTATCCCGTCGACGTGTGCCGTGGACTCCTCGGCCTCCTTGAGGGCCGTCTGCATCGGCTCGGGCAGCAGGTCGCGCGCGCCCACGTGGTGCACGCGCCAGCGGCCGTCGGCGGCGAGGGAGCGTACGACGTCCTCGATGATGCCGAGGAGCGGGACCAGTTCCTCGGCGGGCCGGTCGAAGTTGTCCGTCGACAGCAGCCACAGCGTGACCACCTCGACGTCGGTCTCGGCGCACCAGCCGAGGAACTCCTCGATCTTGTGGGCCCCGGCCCGATGGCCCTGCGCGGCGGTCGAGCCCGCCGCCTTTGCCCAGCGTCGGTTGCCGTCCATGATGACGCCGATGTGCTTGGGCACCTGAGCGTGGTCCAGGTGGCCTTCCACCCGGCGTGCGTACAGCCTGACCAGCAGGCCACGCAGCTTGTCGCGCAGGTTCACGTGATTGTCAGCCCCTCCGTGCAGATCAGATCAGGTGCGGGCGTGCGCGATCCCCGTCAGATGTGGCGGTCCCCGTCGGATGGCGGTCCCCGAAGTGAAGACTACCCCCGGAGCTAAAAGGGCTCCTGCCAAGGGGGTTGGGGCCGGGGCCGGTGCCGGGGGTGGGATCGGCGCGAAGGAAGGGCGCGGAGAGGGCGCAGAGGAGGGTGCTGGAGGGGGCGCGGAAGCGGGCGCGGAGGGGGCGCGGAGGGGGAAAGAAAAACGGGCCGGTCCGTGGGGGGGAGACGGACCGGCCCGAGGGGGGGTTTCCACCATAACCCTTCGTGAGTGATGCTGCGTGCATCGGCGTGCCACAACTACTCTCCGAAGTCGCCCGGCGACGTGCCGGTGGGCGCGGAGGCGCTCGTTCAGCGTGCCTTCCTGGCCGAATCACGGCGGATTTCGTGGTGAACCGGCCGAAACCCGAGGTATTCCGAGGAATTCCGAGACGTTCGAGCCGGTGTCCGCCGACGGATGAGGCGCTCGTCACCTTCGGGCCGCGTCCTCCGGGTGGGTGACCCCCGACACGTACACGCGCTTGACGCCCGCGTGGCGTTGCTCACGCCGGTCAGCGCTTGCGGGCCTCGATGAGGAAGCGGGTGCTGTGGGCGACGAAGGGGCCCTCGGTCGCGATCCGCTCGTGCAGGGAGCGGAGCTGCGGCTCGTACCGCTCCACGGTGAAGTCGGGGACCATCCAGATCACCTTGCGCAGGAAGTGGACGACGGCACCGATGTCGTGGAACTCCATGCGCAGCCGTGCCTCCCGGAGGTCGACCACCTCCAGGCCCGCCGCCTGCGCGTCCGCCCGCGCGCGCTCCGGGGCGCGGCCGGTGCGGACCTCTTCCGGCTGCGGTCCGAGGAAGTACTCGACGACCTCGAAGGCGCTGGCCGGGCCGACCTGCTGGGAGAAGTAGGTGCCGCCGGGGCGCAGCACGCGGGCGATCTCGTGCCAGTACGTGCGGACCGGGTGCCGGCTGGTGACGAGGTCGAAGGAGGCGTCCGCGAAGGGCAGCGGCGCGTCCTCGGGCGAGGCCACGACCGCGGCGCCGCGCGGGTGCAGCAGAGCGGTCGCCTTGGTGACGTTCGGCGGCCAGCCCTCGGTGGCGACGGTGAGCGGCGGCAGCGCCGGGGCGGCGGCGAGGACCTCCCCGCCCCCGGTCTGGATGTCGAGCGCGGCGAACGCGTGCGCGAGCCGCTCCGCCATCGAGCGCGCGTACCCCCACGGGGGCCGCTCCTCCGTGGCACGGCCTTCGAACCAGGTGAAGTCCCAGCCGTCGACGGGTGCGTCGACGGCTTCGCGGACGAGGTCCTCGTACGTGCGGTGTGCGTGGCCGGTGGTCATGCCGCGATCCTCGCAGGGGGCGGGAGAGCGCGCGACAGGATTTCGTCCGCCCGGACACTCTCCCAGCGGGTGCCCGTCACCGCCGACAGCCCTTCAACACCCCCTGCCCGTACGGGAGTCCGGCTACGGCACCAGGGGGCGTACCTCCTGGGCGACGAAGCGGATGAACGCCTCGTGGTCCGGTTCGTCCGCGGTGGGCTGGAGGATCACGGTGTCGGCGCCCGCGTCGGCGAGCTGCCGGACCGCTCGGGCGACCGTCTCCGCGTCCCCGGCCACGCCGTGCTCCGCCCCCGTACCGTCCCCGTCCGCCTCGATCTCGGCGCGCAGCCGGGCCTCGGCGTCGGGGCCGGTGGCGGCGCGGAGGTAGATGACGACGTGGTGGGGGTCGGTGCGGCCGGCCGTCTCGCGTCCCTCGTCGATGAGCCCGCGGGCGCGTCGTACCTGCTCCGGTGCGTTGGACGCGGTCAGGATCGTGCCGTCCGCGGCCTCGCCGGACAGGCGCAGGGAGCGCGGTCCGGTGACCCCGGCGAGGATGGGGAACGCCTCGGCGGGCGGCCAGTCCAGCGCGACGCCGTCCAGCTTCACGTACCGCCCGTCGACGGTGACGCGCTCCCCGGCGAGCAGGGCCCGCAGGGCGTGGAGGTACTCGCGCAGCAGGGTCACGGGGGACTCGGCGCGGGCGCCGACCTGTCCCATCCAGCTCTGGACGCCGTGTCCGACGGCGAGGGTGGCGCGGCCCGGGAACATCCGCGCGAGGGTGGCCGCCTCCATCGCGGTGAGCGCGACGTTCCGCAGCGGTACGGGGAGCAGTCCGACGCCGACGCGCAGCCGTTCCGTCCAGGCGAGCGCGGCTGACGCGGCCGAGATGCCGCCCTCCAGGAAGCAGTCCTCCCACAGCCACAGCTCGTCGAGGCCCGAGTCCTCCGCGAGCCGCGCGATCGCGCGCAGCCGCTCGGGGGGCAGTTGGGGGCGGAACACAGCACCGAGTCCAGTCATGTTGATCTTCCTACCGGCCGGACTCGGTTCGAACAAGCCGTTTACCAGGTGACCGTGGCCGCACGCTCGTAGTGCAGGAGCACGACGCCGTTGCCGAACCGGCGGGCGTGCATCAGATGCAGGGACGTGAGGGTGTGGGCCTCGGCCTCGTGGAAGAGCCGTTTGCCCCGGCCGACGAGGACGGGGTGGACGTAGATCCGGAACTCGTCGATGAGGTCGTTCCGCAGGAACTCGGCGGCGAGGTCCGCGCCGCCGAGCACGAGGTCGCCGCCCTCCTGGGCCTTGAGCGCCAGGATGTCCTCGACGTCGACGTCCCGGACGATGGTGCTGTGCCAGTCGGCGTGCTGGAGGGTCCGGGAGAAGACGACCTTGGGCATGTTCCGCCAGATCCGGGCGTATTCGACGACGGGGGCGGACGCGGCCGGGTCGCGGTCGGCGGTGGGCCAGTAGTCGGCCATGAGCTGATAGGTGACGCGTCCTTGGAGGAAGGCGCCCATCTCCTTCAGGACGTCGTTGAAGTGCTGGTGCAGTTCGTCGTCGACCAGGTGCCAGTCGATCTCGCGGTCCGGACCCTCGATGTATCCGTCGAGAGACATGGACATCATCAGGATGATCTTTCGCATCGCACACCTCGCCGACCTCGGTCCCGGGCTCGGGGCCCACCGTACTCAGGCGGGGCGGCACGGGACCTGGTTGCCACGCGCTTCACGGTGGACGAAGGCGGAGGTGACCCAGCGGTCGCTGGTCCCGGCGCCGCTCGGTACGGCTGCTACGCGGCGCGGTTGCCGAAGGCGACCGTGTTGCCTCCCTCGGCCACCACATGCAGATCCACCGTGACGTCCAGCGCCCCCGCCAGCCTGACGAGGAGATCGGCGGTGACGGGCAGCATACCCCCCAACTCCACCGCCTCCACCTCGTCGACCGTCAATCCGAGACGCTCACCCAGGACAGACTGCGACAGTCCCAGAGCCGTTCGCCGGTCGTACACGAGTTGCCCGAGAGCATGCGCCAGACGAATCTGCTCGCGCTCGGCGACGACTTCCGGAGGCTCCACGTGGCTCTGGGTCTGTCGCTCCCGCGCCAGCTTCCAGCGGGTGTGGATCACAGTTCCTCCCGGAAGTCGCGAGTGAACTCGTCGTGCGCGGGACCGTGATCGGCCTCGCACAGCGCCTTCGCCTGTTTGGCGCGCTTGACTTCTGCTTCCTCCCGCATCCGCGTCTTTCGGAAGACCGTGAGCAAGACGATGCGCCGGTCGGACGCCAACCAGTACGTCACCCGTAGGGCATCTCCGTCAAGGATGAAGCGCAGCTCACGCACGCCTTCCCCCAGATTACGTGAGTGCGGCTCACCGAGCGTGGTTGGCGACGCAGCCAGAAGCTCTGCCTTCTCCTCGGCCTGCCTGTACTGCCGAGCCGGGAGCGTTTCGAGCCAGAGCCTCACTTCTGGCTCCAGTTCGATCACGAAGGGGAAGTTCACGGACGGAAACCTAGAGTCCGTCACGGGCCGACGTGCAGGATTCCCGTTGCACTTCACCCAGCCGTGGTATCCGAGAATCCGTACGCCCGTGCCCCTAGCGCGACAAGTCGGTCTGGCCATGGCCCACTTGACTGGCCGAGCCGATCTGAGGGGACCCGGTCAGGCCGCCAGCGCGCCGAGGAGCAGGCCTGTCGTGGCTCCGCAGATCATGAACGGGCCGAAGGGGATCGCGCTCTTGCGGTCCGCTCGGCGCAGGACGAGGAGGCCCAGGCCGTAGACGGCGCCGAGCAGGAAGCCCGCGAAGGCGCCGAGGAACAGGATCTCCCAGCCGTACCAGCCGAGCGCGACCCCGAGCGGGACGGCCAGTTTGACGTCGCCGAAGCCGAGGCCGTTGGGGTTGATCAGGAACAGCACGAGGTAGGCGCAGCCCAGGGTGAGTCCGCCCAGCAGGGCGACGGGCCAGGAGCCGGTGTGGCCGGGGAGCAGGGCCACGACGCCGAGGAGGACGGGGGTGACCAGGGCCAGGGGGAGCGTGAGGTGGTCGGGGAGGCGGTGTACGCGTATGTCCACGGTCGCGAGCAGGACCAGCAGCGGTGCCAGCAGCAGCCAGACGGCCAGTTCCGGTCGTACGCCCGCCGCCCGGGCGAGCACCGCGCAGCCGAGGGCGGTGACGGCCGGGGCGGTCCAGGTGGGGCGCGGTGCCGGTGCGCAGGCGGCGCAGGCGGCGGGGCCGAGCCAGCCGCGCGGGCCCGGTCCGAAGGCGTGGCCCGAGGCGCAGGCCCGGCGCCAGGGTTCCTCCGGCTCGACGGAGAGCCGGTAGGCGGCACGCGGGAGCAGCAGCCCGGTGGCGGCTCCCCACAGGGCGGCGGTGATCAGCAGGGCGTACACCTGGGAGACCTTAGGGGGCGTAGCCGCGATGGTCATGGGCCCGTGGGCCCAACGCGCGCTGCCTGGCGGGCCCAGAATCCGGCCCGGCCCGCACACCCTAGAGTGCGGGCCATGACGACACGGCAGAAGTGGCGGAACGGTACGGGGACCCTCACCGCGCCCGAGGCGCCGGACGTCCCGTTGGAGATCGCCGCGAGCTACACCAGGCGTGCCCGCGGGCTGCTCGGCCGGGACGGTGTCACGGGGGCGCTGCTCATCACTCCGTGCGCGAGTGTGCACACCTTCCGGATGCGGTTCACCATCGATGTGGCCTATCTCGACCGGGACTTGACCGTGCTGGCGGTACGGACCATGAAGCCCGGCCGTCTCGGTCTGCCCCGGCTGCGCGCCCGCTCGGTACTGGAGGCGGAGGCGGGGGCGATGGAGCGGTGGGGAGTGCGTCCGGGGGTGCGGCTGTCGGCACGGTTCTGACGTCCGGAGCCACTACCTGACGCCCCGTCAGGTTGCGTCTCGGTCGGGCCCGCCTTCCACCTCCTCGATCTCCCGGTCGCTCACGACGGCCATCAGGACGAGGGGGGCGTCGTCGTCGCAGTGGCCGACGGAGATGCCCACCCAGCGGTCCGCGCCCTGCGGTCCGGCCGGGACGGGACCCCACACGGTCAGGTCGCCGTAGTTGTCCGCGTCGCACAGGGCCTGGTGCAGGGGCGGCACGGGCTCGCCCGCCTCGGCGCGGAACATCGCGCCGTGCATCGCCACCTTGCGGGGTGTCCCCCAGCGGCGCGTCAGGTCCGCCGCGACGTCCAGGGCCTTCAGGTCGGCGCCCTCCACCTCGGCGTTCCACTCTTCGCCGGGGACACCGGCGAGGTACCCGCTCTCCCAGAGGGGGGCCAGCACGAAGCCCTCGCCGACGTCCTTGACCCACTCCTCGGTGACCGGGTCCTCCTCGCTCTGTGTGGGCCCCGCTTCCGGCAGGGGCGTCGCGAGGAGTGCCTCGATGTCGGCCACGGCCCGGTCGCGGTCGAAGGCGTCGCCGTACTGGTGTGTCACAGCATGCTCCGGTCCATCGGGGTGGGCAGCGGCTCGAGGGCACCGGCCTCGCGCAGCCGTACGTACGTCTCGACCACCGTGTCGGTGTCGGTGGACGGTGCGGCGATGTCGAACAGGACACCCCCGTCCGGCAGTTCCTTACGGGCGGCGGTCAGGTCGTCCGGGACGAGGGCCGCGCGCGCCGGGGACAGATAGCCGCACCAGCCGACGGACGGCTCACCGATGATGAAGTCCGCCTCGTCCTCCAGCGCGTCGAGGACGTCGTCGTCGGTCACGTCACCGAAGTCGGGGGCCCACTCCTCCGCGACGAGCGCGAGCAGTTCGGCGGCCGGGAGCTGGGCACCCTCCGGCACGCTGATCCCGAGGATCACGCTCTGGAGCACGAACTCGGACGCTCCTCCCGCGCTGCCTCGGACCTCGACCTCCCAGCCCGCCTCGTTCTCGATCGACAGCGAGAGGCCGTAGCCCGTGCGGTCGGACCAGCCGTCGGCCGCCTGCTCCGCACGCAACGCCGTCAGGAGCGACGCCTCGTCGGCGGACAGGACCGTGGCCGCCCCCACCTCGTGGGCCTGCTGCCAGGTCCACGGCCCGGCCGTGCCGGGACCGGCCGCCGGGAGCAGACCGGCCAGCCGGTCCAGGGTCTGCTTCCAACGGACCGCCAGCGCCTCGGCCGACTCCGCCCGGGGGCCCCAGAATCCCCGTACCACTCGCCTCATGCTGTGCCTCCGCAGCCTCTCGTTCTCCGGTCCGGCCTCTGGTCCTCGGGTCCGGCCTCGCCGTTTCGATCACGCTAGTCGAACTGGGAGGGGTTCCTCGGGCCGCCGGTCGGCTTCTGCTTGGTATGGACGACCTTGATCTTCAGGTTCTCCTCACGGAACGCCCTGCGCGCGGCCTTGGCCACGTCCGGGTCGGAGAAGTGCCATTCGATCGGTCGTCCACCGGCCGCGTCCACCTGGCGCTTGGCTTCCTTGACGAACGTCTCCTTGCCGGACTTGGTGAGGTTCCCGTCCTTCCCCAGGAAGGTCTTGTAGCCGTTCTTGGCCTCCAGGAAGGTCTGCCTGCCGGAGTCCCAGCCGTCGAACTCCACGTCCGGCACCCCCTCCTTGGAGTGCGGGACGACGTACTCCTTGCCCCGCTTCACCCCGGTGACCTGCTCCTGGTAGCGCAGCCAGGACTCGTTCTTCCAGTTGGGCGGTGGGTTGCGGTCGCGACTGGCCCAGAACCCGTCGAACTTGTCGGCGTCGCCGAGCTTCGGGTCCTTGAGGTTCTTGGCCCAGTCCGGGTCGAGGTAGTTGCGCGGGTCGGAGGTGTCGTTGCGCTTGGGGTCGTCCCACTTCTTCATCTTCTTCGCGGCGTCCTTCGCCCGCTGCGGCTCCTCCGCCCGCTTCTTGGCGAGGTACGCCTCGCGCTCCTGCTTGCGGGCCTCCTTCGCCTTGGCCTCGGCCTCCTTGTCGCAGCCGTCGTCGGCGAGGATCACCCGGGACGGACCACCGGCCGCGAGGACGACCGTGCCGGAGCCGGTACCGCCGATGAGGCCCGGAGTGGTGGGGGTACGCCTCGAGGGGCCGAGCGCGATGACGCAGCCGGTCCTGCGTGCCTGATCCTCCGCCGCGTCCGCCGCCTCGTCGGCCTCCTTCGCCGCCTTGCGGGCCTCCCCGACATCGCCGACCTCGGCCGCCTTACGGGCGCGCTTCGCGGCGTCACCGGCCTTGTCGGCGGCCTCCGCGATCTTCTCGGCGACCTTGCCCAGCTTGCCGAGTTTGCCGACCTTCCCGACGACCTTCGCGACGTCGTAGCCGGGGATGAAGAGGGACCCGACGTTCCAGACGACGTCCGTGACTGCGCGGGTCTTCTGCCCGTTGTTCCAGCGCTCACGGACCTCGTCGCCGACGAACATGTCGTCCAGGACCTTCACGCCGGTGTTGAGCGACGCTCCGCCCCAGTCCCCGATCGCGCCGAGGTAGTCGCCCTTGTCCCACTTGCTGCCGGCGTCCTTGGAGTCCTCCACCCACTGGGAGCCGAGCTGCTCGCCGTAGTCGGCCATGCCGGACCAGGTGTCGGGGTCGAAGAGCGCGCCGATGCCCTCCAGGTCGCCCCAGACGCCGTCGACGCCGAGGCCCTTGCCGACCTGGCTGATCTTGTCCCAGGAGCAGCCCCAGAAGCCGTCGCAGTCGTTCTTGTCGCCGCCGCCGTCTCCGCCGTTGTCGCCGTCTCCGCCGTCGTCCGGCTTGTCGGCGTCGGACACGGGGACGTCGTACGCGGCCTCGGGTTCGGGGTTGGTCTCGGGGTAGCTGTCGCGGTCCTTGGTGCCGTCGGGGCCGTCGGGGCCGTCGCCCGGGTCCTGGGGGTCCTGGGTGGTGCCGCCGGAGCCGGACGAACTTCCGTCGCCACCAGTGTCGTTGGTGTCGCCCGAGTCGGTGCCGCCGGTGTCCCCGGTGCCGCCTTGGCCACCCGATCCGTGCGCCTTCGCGTCGGGCCGTTCACCGGCCTCGGTCCGCGTACCGTCACCGCTGTCACCGCAGTCGCCGTCGCTGACGACCCGGCACACCTGCTGGCTCATCTTCGCGGCGATGTCCGTACTGACACCGGTCGCGACGAGGCCGATGATGATCGCCGCGACCAGGATGATCAGCCCGACGTACTCGAGGTTCGCCTGGCCCCGGTCCCGACGCCACGTGATCACGTGCGGCAGCGAGAACGGCGGCTTGTCCTCCCGGTCCCGCTCGGCGAGCCGGAACCACGCGCGGCTCTCCTTCCGGGTCAGGAACCACAGCACCAGGAGTGGCAGGAAGAGCTGGGTGAACCCGCGTGCCGAACCGTCACCGATGTTGCCCAGCGCGCCGATCGCCAGCCACACCTGCGTGGCGATCAGCCCCAGCCACAGGCCGGTTCCGCCGCTCCAGGCCCGCCGCGAGAGCAGCCATGCCGCCACGCCCGGCGCGGCACCGTACAGGGCGATACCGAGCAGCCGGGCGCCCATCGCGTCGGCCGCGAGCGCCGAGCCGAACAGGCCGAGGCCGCCCAACACGGTTGCGGCGAACAGGACATGGATCAGCACCCGGGCCATACGCAGTGGGCTCGGCAGTGGTCGTCTCCCTCGATCGGGAGTCACCCCGATGCCGCCGTACCCGTACACACCACCGTACGAAGCCACTCCGCCTCCCCCAAGGCCGGTCGCACACGCGCAAGTTGATCTCCGGCCAGGCTAGTGGAACCCCACGCGTCACGTCGTGGGGTTCCACCGTGGCATCACCCCTTGTACGGGTGGACCTCGCATCCGCCTTGACTTCGCGGCCGTTTCGGCCGCGCTAGCGCCTGTCGAACCGGGAGGGGTTCCTCGGGCCGCCGGTCTCCTTCCTCTTGGTGTGGACGACCTTGATCGGCATGTTCTCCTCACGGAACGCCTTACGCGCGGCCTTGGCCACGTTCGGGTCGGAGAAGTGCCACTCGACCGCGAGTCCGCCGGACGCCTCCATCTGCCGCCGGGCCTCCGCGATGAACTTCTTCTTTCCGGAGCTGGTGAGCGATCCGTCCTTCTTCAGGAAGCTCTTGTAGCCGCTCTTGGCCTCCAGGAACGTCCGCCGACCGGAGTCCCAGCCGTCGAACTCCACGTCCGGCACCCCCTCCTTGGGGTGCGGCACGATGTACTCCTTGCCCCGCTTCACCCCGGAGATCTGCTCCTGGTAGCGCAGCCAGGTCTCGTGCTTCCAGCCGGGCTTGGGGTTGCGGTAGCGGCTGCCCCAGTAGCCGTCGAACCCGTCGATGTCGCCGAGCTTCGGGTCCTTCAGGTCCTTGGCCCAGTCCGGGTCCTGGTAGTTGCGCGGGTCGCGGGTGTTGTTGCGCTTGGGGGCAGGCCACTTCTTCCGCTTCAGTTCGGCTTCCTTCGCCCGCTGCGGCTCCTCCGCCCGCTTCTTGGCGAGGTACGCGTCACGCTCCTGCTTGCGGGCCTCCTTCGCCTTGGCCTTGGCCTCCGCGTCGCAGCCGTCGGAAGCGAGGATCACCCGGGACGGGCCACCGGCCGCGAGGACGACTGTGCCGGAGCCGGAGCCGGAGCCGCCGAGTCCGCCGGCGAGACCGGGGGACGTGGGGATTCCCGTCGGGGACCCGAGCGCGATGACGCAGCCGGTCTTACGCGCCTGCAGCTCTGCCGCGTCGGCCGCCTCGTCGGCCTCCTTCGCCGCTCTGCGGGCCTCCTCGACATCGCCCGCCTTGGCGGCCCTGCGGGCGCGCTTCGCGGCGTCACCGGCCTTCTTGGCGGCGTTCGCGACCTTCTCGGCAATCCTGCCCGCCTTGCCGAGTTTGCTGAACTTCTGGGCGAGTTTCGCGAGGCCGTACCCGGGGATGGCGAGGGACCCGACGTTATAGATGACGTCGGCGACGGCCCGGGTCTTCTGCCCGTTGTTCCAGCGCTCGCGGACCTCGTCGCCGACGAACGCGTCGTCCAGGACCTTCACGACGGTCTTCTGCGTCGCTCTGCTCCACCCCTTGGTCGAGTCCCAGTAGTTGCCCTCGGACCAGTCGGCGCGGGCTTCCGTGGCGTCCTTCCACCACTTCTTGCCGAGCTGCTTGCCGTAGTTGCCGATGTCGACCCAGGTGTCGGGGTCGAAGAGCTGGACGCTGCCCTTGATGTCACCCCAGACTCCGTCGAGGCCGATGCCCTTGCCGACCTGGCCGGCCTGGTCCAAGCCGCACTTGAGAAGGCCGAAGCCGCTGCAGTCCCTGCCCTTCTTCTTGGACTGGGCGATCGCCTCCGGGCTGCAATCGGTGATGCCGAAGATCGCGCAGGCCTTCTGCTGCGCCTCCTCGTCCTCGGCCTTGTCCCCGCCGTCGGCTCCGCCCCCGGAGTCCCCGGAGTCGTCGTAATCGGCGGCCGGTTGGGTGTCGTACTCGGCCTCGGGCTCGCGACTGGTCTCGGGATCAGTGGCCTTGGGGTCACCGGGTTCGTGGTCCGGTGCCCGTGTCGTGCCGTCGGAGTCGCCCTGTCCGTCCGAGTCGTGGGCCTTCGTGTCGGGCCGCTTACCGGCTTCGGTCCGCGTACCGTCGCCGCTGTCGCCGCCGTCGCCGCAGTCGCCGTCACCGACGACCCGGCACACCTGCCGGCCCATCTTGGCGGCGATGTCCGTACTGACACCGGTGGCGACCAGGCCGACGATGATCGCCGCGACCAGAACGATCAACCCGACGTATTCAAGGCTCGATTGGCCTCGGTCGCGCCGCCACGTGATCATGTACGGCAGCGAGAACGGCGGCTTGTCCTCCCGATCCACCTCAGGCAGCCGGAACCACGCGCGGCTCTCCTTCCGGGTCAGGAACCAGAGCACGAGCACCGGCAGGAAGAGCTGGGTGAATCCGCGCGCCGAACCGTTACCGATGTTGGCGAGGGAGCCGAGAACGAACCATCCCTGTACGGCGAGCAATCCGAGCCACAGTCTGGGGCCGCCTGTCCAGGCCCGCCGCGAGAGTAACCACGCCACCACACCCGGCGCGGCCCCGTACAGCGCGATACCGAGCAGCCGGGCGCCCATCACGTCCGCCGCGAGCGCCGAACCCAACAGGCCGAGGCCGCCCAACGCGGTTGCGGCGAACAGGACATGAATCAGCACCCGGGCCACACGCAGTGGGCTCGGCAGTGGTTGTCTCCCTCGATCGGGAGTCACCCCGGTGTCGCCGTAACCGGATGCACCACTGAATGAGGACAACTCCGCCTCCCCCAAGGACGGTTGCAGGAAAGGAGGGCAGAAGGGGCGGCGTAGCCGCCCCTTCTCCGGTCGCCTCCTCCATGTCACCGACCATGCGGCCTGACGTTACGTCAGGGTCAAACGTGAGCCCCGGGGTCCACGTCCTCGCGGCAGCGGGGACAGCGGCAGGGCGGCCACCACAGGGTGTCCGGTACGGCGGCCTGGGCGGTGCCTTCGTGGACGCGGACCTGGTCCGGGCCGACGCGCTGTCCGTCCCGGTCGACGCGGTACGTGCGCAACTCGATGCGGGAGGCGCCCGGTTCGGGTGGCGTTCCGGCCCTCATGACTCGCCCTCCCCGGCCGGGAAGTACGGGGTGCACGCCTGGCAGGCGTAGAGGGTGAAGCCGGGGCCCGAGTTCTGGTGGACCGTGGCCACCGCGACGGGGTTGTCGGCGGTCGCCTCGCAGTGCACGCATACGGGGACGTGATCGCCGTGCGGCTGTGCGGGTCGGTTGGGCGGTGCCTCCCTCATGCCGCCACCCTTCGGTGGGTGCCGGTACCGGGTACGAAGACGTCCAGGACCCAGCAGGCCATGGCGTGGATAATGCTCACTGTCGTCAACCTCCGAGTGGTTGATGGCCATGCCCCCGGACGGCGCCTACCGTCGCGGGGGTCTTCTGTTGCCCCTGACTGTACTCAACTTTCTACGTCTTCCTACCCCTTACTCTGCTTACCCTTCCTTCCACTTCTGCTCACGTGATATCTCGCTCTATGTTGACCTGAGCTGACCCTTTACGCTCCCTTGCATGATCGAGATTGACCGGGAGAGCATCATCCCGATGTACGTGCAACTGGCATCCGTCTTGCGTGAGCGGATCCGACGCGGCGAGATCCCGGTTGGCCGACGCATCCCGTCTCAGTACGAACTGGAGCAGGAGTTGGGCGGATCGGTCAGCCGCCGAACCATCCAGTCCGCTATCGACCTGCTCCGGGAAGAGGGAATCCTTCAAGGAGTCCAGGGCAAGGGCGTGTTCGTCATCGCCATGCCCACCGACGCGTCCGACGGCTGAAGGTCCGCATACGACGACCGGGGCCCGCCCCTCGCCTGTGATGGCGTGGGACGGGCCCCGGTGGGTTCCCGTGTCGTACGGACCGCGTCAGTTACCGCTCGCGTTGCCGCGCGGGAAGGAGATCTCCACGCGTCGGTTCTTCTTGCGGCCTTCCTCGGTCGAGTTCTCGGCAACCGGGAACTGCTCGGCGTAGCCCCGGATCTCGAACTGGATCGACGGGTCGTTCAACTCCCTGTCGAGCACCTTCTGTACTGCGTTGGCCCGGTCCTTGGACAGCACCATGCCGTGAGCGTGGCTTCCGAGGTTGTCGGTGAACCCGAAGACGCGGACCGTCTTCGAGCCCTGCTTCTTGATCTCGGCGGCGACATCCGCGATACGCGAGTTCGCTGCGCCGTTGAGCTTCGCGCTGTCCTTGTCGAAGAGGACTTCGGACTGGAGCGCGAACTTCACGTCGGCGTTGGTGTCCTCGCGACGTTCCTCACCGCCGAGGTCTTCGACCACGGACTTGATGTCCAGCACCTTCGGCGGGGCGAGTTGAGCTCCGGAAGGGAGCTTGAGGCCGGGGGCACTCGGGTCCACCTTGACCGGCGGCTCGGCCGAGGCCGACGGGTAGGGGTTGTCGTCCGCGAGGGCGTGCGGGGCGACCGAGAGACCGAGGGCGATTGCTCCCGCGAGTACGGCTGCCGCCGAACGCGCGTGTGCCCGCCGGGTACGGGATGCGGTGGCAGCGCTCATCAGGAGATCTCAATCGGGGCGTTGGGGAAGCCGGGGAACTGGAGGTCGACCTTGGTGGTGGACTCCGGAGGGGCCGGGAACTGGGCGAAGAACGGCAGCGTTTCACCAGCGCGGATGCTGGACGCGTACTTAGTCGTGGTCAGGGGACGATTGTCCGTGTCGCGCAGAACGTAGTAGCGCTTCTTCTCCTTGGAGTCCACCAACGTCATACCGGCCAGAGACGCCCCGGTTGCCTTGACATCGGATTCGGTGCCACTCCACTGAACCGGCGTAGTGAAGAACTTGTCACCTGTGTTCTTGAACTCGCCGCTCACCGTCACGAAGCCGCCCTCGTCACGGGTCACCGAGTACAGCACCATTTCGATGCCCGGGGCGCTGCCCTTGAGAGTGGCGATGGCTTTGCTGGTGTCCGGCAGGGTCTTGCCGCCGTCGCTCTTGCCATTGTCCCCGGCAGGCTTCTCGGACGCGGCGTTAGTCGGCTTCTTGCTGCCGTCATCGCTGTTGCAAGCAGTCACCGAGACAGCCAGTGCGGCGGCCAGGACGGCCGCCGCCCCAGCCCGGCGCAGCTTCCCTACGTGCCGAATCATCATGAGTCGCTAGTCCTTCGTGTTCGCTCGCGGTCAGTGCTCGGCCAGCCGGACGCGGAAGAGGTCCGACAGGTCTGGCAGAAGGTCCTTGTGGGCGGGATCGATGATCCAGTCCTTGCCGTCGCACTGGATCGTGCCCGGGGACGGCTTCTCGTCTCCCTTGCCGGGCTCCTCGCCTTGATCTCCCGGCTGCTGCGCCTCTTCGTCGGGCTTGAAGCTACAGAGAGGTTCGACGATGGCGGTGGCGCGGGCCTTCGCGCGCTTGTTCTCCGTACCGGGCAGTGCGCTCTTGCCCACCGTCTTCTGGGTCTCCAGCTCGACGGTGAAGCCCCAACGGCCGTCCTGGAGCTTGTCGCAGTGGAATGTGTCAGGGTCAGTCCGCGCACCGTTCCGCGCGGCGAAGCGAAGAGCTTCGTCGCAACCGGACATCGTCCCCGGCGGATCGCCCTTGAGGAAGTCCTCCAGGTAGCCACCGTCGAAGGCATGCTCCAGGAATCCGGTCTTGAGCCCGTCCCTGGACTCCATGGCCGCAGCCAGGGCCGCGGAGTCGGCCGCCGTCTGCGCCTCGTTGCGCCGGATGTCGGCCTTGCCGAACACGAAGTAGAGCAACGCAAGGAAGAGCAGACCGACCACCACTGTGATGTACAGCGGTGCGGCCTGCCCTTCCTCGCTGCGAGTCAATCGACTCATCAGCTGTCCAGGACCTCGTTGATCTTGTCCTTGAACTTGTTGGCGATGGTCTCGCCCATGTCCGTGTTCAGCAGCGCAACGATGATCGCCACGACCAGGATCGTGATGCCGACGTACTCGATCGCGCCCTGACCCTGGTCCCGGCGCGCCTTCATCTTCTCGACGCGGGTGTTCGCCCAGGTGCCGATGTAGACCTTGGTGTTGGTGGCGGCCTTGAGAGCGGCGTCCTTCATCATGGTGTTCCCCTCCAGGTTCGGCCGACCGCACGCCGGCCGACTCTGTTACGTACGAAGTCTGTGTGCCGTTCGCGTTACCGGCTTCCTCCTGGCCGGTCTCGCTGGCGACACCAGAAACGTACGTCGGGGAACGCCTCTCCCACATGGGTCCCAGGGCCCAACGGCGGGCCCAACCTCGGAGTTGGGCCTCGGCACGGGCGCGATGGGGCCGCGGGCCCCAAGGGCCCAGGCCCCGGCGAGACATGTGGTCAACCACGGCCCTGGCCCCCTCGCGCCGCCCGGTTCCAGAGGGCGATGGCCTCGCCGCGGCTCTGGGCGTTCAGCTTGGCGAAGATGCGGTTGATGTGGTTCTTCACGGTCTTCTGGCTGATGAAGCAGGTGGCGGCGATCTGCTGGTTGGTCATGCCTGACGCAATCAGCTCCATCACCTCCACCTCTCGTTGACTCAGCTCTCCGAGCAGTGCTTCGGCCCCAGCGGACGCAGGGGAACCCGGAGACGAATGTGCCACATCTGCTTGCCCACGCGACGGCATGGCAGCAAATTGACGCGCATTCAACTCCCTTGCCGGATACGTCATCGGGTGCGTCGGGGTGTGAGCCGGAGCCTGAACCACAGGTTGCGGCGGCGCGGGAACTGCCTGATATCCGGGCCCGTTGAAGGCCGTCCCCAACCCTTCGGGCAGCGGGCTGCCCCCGCCGGGAGGCGCCCCTCGCAGACTGTCGAGCAGCGCACTGGAGGCCGTAGGCGTCAGATGGGCCCGGCCCGTCTTGATGTCCCGTACTGCCGCGACGAGTTGGTCGGCGGTGAACTCGCCGTGCACCAGATAGCCGCCCGCCCCGAGGCGCAGCGCCTCGCGGACGATCTCGGCCTCTCTGCTGTACGTCATCATCAACACGGGTGCGATCCGCACGAGATGCGGCAGGGCGGAGATGCCGTCCACGCCGGGCATACGCACATCCAACAGGACGACGTCCGGGCGGTACTGGGCTGCCAGTTCGTACGCCTGACGGCCGTCGGCGGCCTCGGCCACGACCTCCAGGTCCTGGCGGCCGGAGAGCAGCGCGGTCAGTCCGGCTCGTACGACCGGGTTGTCGTCGGCGACGACCACCCGCAGCGGTGGGGCGGGCGGTGCCTCGGCGAACGGCGGGAACGCCGGGATGTCCTGGGCCGGTGTGCCGGGGTATCCGGCAGGTGCCGCCACGGGTGGGGGAAGCGGCCCCGGTTCGGGGAACGTGTCGTCCGACATGTGCGGCCTCCTCTCAGATGGTTCACGTGGGTGGGAGCGTTGTGTTGTCCTGGTCCGCGCGGCGGAACGGGGCCGGGATGCCGGGGAGCGGTCCGCCCGGCGGCGATGGTGGGTCCGACGGCACGATCGGAGTCTGCGTGCCCAGCGCGGCGAGGGGCAGGTCCACCCGGACCTCCGTCCCCCGAGCCGCCCTGCCGCGCCCGATACGGATACGCGCGCCGATGCCCGCGGCCCGCTCGACCATCCCGACCAGGCCGAAGTGACCTGCCTTCCTGAGATCGTCCAGGGTGGTACCCGCGGGCAGGCCGTCACCGTCGTCGTAGACGCTGACACGCAGCAGATCCCCGACGACCCCGGCGGTGACGTCCACATGGGTCGGCTTGGCATGGCGGTGGGCGTTCTCCATCGCCTCCGAGGCGACGAAGAGCAACTGGCGTGCTGCGGCGTGTGGCACCGGAGGCGGCGGGGTGTCGCTCAGGGGGCGGTAGGTGGCCCGCACACCCTTGCGGCGTTCGAAGTCGGCGGTGCGCGCGGCGAGTTCGGCGGTGATGTCCAGGCCGCCCTCCAGGCCGGACTCCCGGCGCAGGTCGGACAGGAGTTCACGGGACTCGGCGGCGGCACGGCGGGCCGAGCGGGCGACCAGTTCGGCCTGCTTCTTGACGGTGTCGGGGTCCAGCCTGTCGGCGGAGTGGGCCAGGCCGTCGGCGGCGAGCGCGACGCCGTGCAGGGTCTTGGCGACCGAGTCGTGCATCTCCCTTGCCAGTCGGGCCCGTTCACTCTCGACGGCCTCGTGGACGGCGAGGCGGGCGCGGGTCTCGGTCAGGGCGTGGGTGGCCGCGCCGAAGCCGAGGAGCAGGCCGCGCAGGCTGCTGCCGACCGCGCCCGCCATCACACACAGCCCTACGACGAGCAGCGCCAACGGGTCCTGGTGCACCCGGCTGTCGACCGCGTACGCGAGACCGACGAGCAGTGACTGGAGCGGCGCGAACACGGCGGCGCCCCGCCAGCCGTACACCAGCCCCGCCAACAGCGGGGTACAGATGGTGACATACGCGAGCGTGGACGTGGGCGAGGCGCTGAACAGCAGCAGTGCGCCGAACAGCATGTCGGCGCCGAGCACCGACGGGTGGCGCAGCAGTACGGGCCCGAACCGCTCCCAGTCGCGCAGCAGCGCGTACGACACCATGATCGTGACGAGGACGGCGGAGCCGATGAGCCAGCCGGACAGCTCGCCGTGCGCGTGGCGCAGCGCGAAGGGTGTGGCCAGCGCGGTCATCGCCAGGCGGAGGCCGTACAACTGGCGGCACAGCGCCGAGAGGGCGTTGACCTGGATGGGCAGCGCCGGGGCCGCCCCAGGGGTCACGTCCCCGTCCGGGCCGCCGATCAACGAATGGAAGGTGCGCCCCCGTGGCATCGTCCATTCACCTCCTCGCTGTCGTCCCTGTCCGCCGTCCTGCCGTGACCCTCATGTCAGCCTCCGAGCAGGTCGTTGAAGTTGACACCGGACGCGTAGTAGAAGCCGACGCCGATCAGGATCATCGTGCCCGGCAGCATGAAGCTGGTGACGATCAGCGTGGACTTGGGAACGGCCTTGGCCGCTCTGCGGCGCGCGTTCTGCGCGTCGGTGCGGCGCATGTCGTTGGCGATCTGTATGAGCGTGTCCACGATGGGCGCGCCGAGTTCCTCGCCCTGCTGGAGAGCCGAGACGAACATCGAGACCTGCTCGGAGTCGTTGCGCTTGCGTAGCTGGTCGAACGCCTCGCGGCGGCTGACGCCCATGTCCATCTGGCGCAGGGTGATGCGGAGTTCGTCTGCCCAGGGACCCTCGTACTTCTCGGCGACGCGTTCGAGGGCCTGGCGGAAGCCGAGGCCCGCGGACACGACGACGGCGAGGACGTCCAGGAAGTCCGGAAGGGTCCGGTCGATGTCGTCCTTACGACGGCTCACGGCGGACCTGATGGTGACGTCGGTCCAGAAGATGCCGTAGACGAAGAACAGGATCGCCAGCATGAGCTGGCCGTTCATCAGCATCGCGAGGCTGGTGAGGGTGCCGAGGCCGCCGTACACGGCGAGGCGGGCCGCATAACGGTCCACGGTCATGCCGTAGGGGTTACCGGCCATGTTGAGCTTGCGGCGCACCTTGTCGACGCGCTTGGGGCCCATGAGGCGCAGCACGCGTGGGGCGTACTTCATGCCGAGCCGGTCGATGGCGGAGCCCGCGGCGGTGGTGCGGGTGGAGCCGACCTCCAGGGCGACGGCGAGGTCGGCGGGCAGCTTGGCCTCGCCCCGGTAGAGGCGTATGCCTTGGAAGACGCCGTAGACGGCGAGACCGACGATGGCGGCGAGCAGCAGATCCATGGGTGTTCTCCTCCTTTCGTGGGGCGCGAGCGGCGTCAGATGCGGACTTTGGTGAGCCGGTTGATGAGGAGGAAGCCGAGGCCGTAGAGGCCGGAGGCGATGACGACGGCGACCTTGCCCGCGAAGGCGTTCGTCATGTCGTCGAGCGCCCCGTCACGCATGCTGTTGAGGATCAGCAGGAAGCCGAAGCCCAGCAGGGGGACGGCGACGGCCGTCACCTTCACCTGGGACAGCACCGTGCTGACCTCGCGGCGGGTCTCCTTGCGCTCCTCCAGGGTCTCGGTGAGGTTCCGCAGCGAGGACACGATCGTTCCGCCGGCCCGGTTGGACAGGACCAACGTGGAGATGAGCACCTTCAGTTCGCGAGAGGGCAGACGCTCACCGAGTTCGGCCAGCGCGTCCTCCAGCGAGTGTCCGACGGCGAGTTGGTCGGCGACCTTGCGGAACTCCTCGCTCGCCGGGTCGTCCAGCTCGTCGGCGGCCATGGCGATGGCCGTGCGCAGTGCGAGACCGGCCTGGGTGGCGTTGGCGAGGACGCGGGTCAGCTCGGGAAGCTGGTTGATGAACGCCTCGGTGCGCCTGGCGATCTGGTAGTTGAGGAAGAAGTTGCCGCCCCACAGGCCGAGCAGCGCGGCGAGCAGGCCGAAGAACGAGGCGAAGAGGGAGCCGATGATGAAGTAGAGGGCGAGGACGCCCGCGACGACGTACACGGCGTATTCGCCCGGGGTGATGTCCAGGCCGGTGGTGCCCAGCTTGCGCTCGATGCGCTTGCCGAGCTTGGTGCGGCGCAGCCGCCGGTCCAGTCCCCGGAACGGGCGCCGCCGGCCGACGGCGGGCATCTCGCCGGTCTGCGCCATCCGCTCGTACAGCACGTGCTGCTGTGCCTTGCCGGTGGAGTACGTGTGCACTCCGATGACGGCGACGACACAGGCGAGCAGTGTGACGCCGGTGGCCAGAAGAGGGAGGTTGTCCATGGCGGGCGGGCCTTCTCGGGAAGCGTTGGGCGGGGAGCGGGCGGTGGGGGCGCGCAGGAGGGAGTCGTGGGTCAGCCGGCGGACTTCCGGGCGGCCAACTGGTCTTCCGACTGGGCGACACCGAAGGCCTGGGGGATCGCTTCGCCCCGCATGTAGAGCCGTTCGGCGACCCTGCGAGGCAGGGGGTAGTACTCGAAGTGGCCGTGCACCAGCCCGTCGGACGACAGCGGCTGGGCCACGTACCGGCACACCGAGACGATCTTGTACTCCTCGCGGCCGTGCGAGTCCACGACGGCGATCTCGGTGATCCGGCGGGAGCCGTCGGCGTGCCGGGTGAGCTGCACGATGATGTCGACGGCGCTGTTGATCTGGTCCTTGATCGCTATGAACGGGATCTCGACCTCCGACATCGACGCCAGCGTCTGGAGACGCATCAGCGCGTCCTCGGCGGAGTTGGCGTGGACGGTGGCGAGGGAGCCGTCGTGACCGGTGGACATGGCCTGGAGCATGTCGAGGGTCTCACCGCCACGGACCTCACCGACGATGATGCGGTCGGGGCGCATACGCAGGGAGTTGCGGACCAGGTCGCGAATGGTGATCTGGCCCTTGCCCTCGACGTTGGCGGGGCGGCTCTCCAGGGTGATCACGTGGGACTGCTGGAGCCTGAGTTCGGCGGAGTCCTCGATGGTGACGATGCGCTCGCCGTCGGGGACGAGCCCGGACAGCGCGTTGAGCAGCGTGGTCTTACCGGTGCCGGTGGCGCCGGAGACGATGACGTTGAACTTGGCGCGCACCAGGCCCGCGAGGAGCACGACCATCTGCTCGTCCAGGGAGCCGAGGCCGATCATCTCCTGGAGGGTGAAGGCCCTCGGGAAACGCCGGATGGTGAGGATGGGGCCGGTCAGGGAGAGCGGCGGGATGATGACGTTGACACGCTCACCGGAGGGCAGCCGCGCGTCGACCATCGGATTCGCCTCGTCCACACGGCGGTTGACGGTGGACACGATGCGCTCGATGGTCTGCATCAACTGCTCGACGGAGGCGAACCGCATCGGCAGCAGTTCGAGTCGGCCGCCGCGCTCCACGAAGACCTGGTCGGGTCCGTTGACCATGATCTCGCTGACGGACGCGTCCTCCAGGAGCGGTTCGAGGATGCCGAGGCCCAGGGCCTCGTCCACGACTCGGCGGATCAGATGGGAGCGTTCGGCCGTGGAGAGGACGGGGCCTTCGCGGCTGATGATGTGGCCGAGGACCCGCTCCAGACGGATGCGGCGCTCCGAAGCCTGGAGCGCGGACATCTCCGCGAGGTCGATCTCCTCGAGGAGCTTGGCACGGTAGACGGAGACGAGACGGCTCTCTTCCGTCAGCCCTTTCGCGGGCTGCTCGGAACCGTTGAGGCGCGCCCGCAGACTCATGTCGTCATCTCCCTGTACGGCTGGTGTGATGGTGCGGTGGTGCGATTCCGGGTGGCGGACGCCGGACGTCCTGTCAGTGGTCGTCGACCGGCATCGTGGCGCTGCGTGAGGCCTTCACGCCGTTCAGCAGGCCGGGGATCAGCGAGGGGACCGGGACCTTGGCGGTGACCGTGACCTCGCCGTATCCGCGCTTGCTCTCGAAGGTGGTGCCCTCGACCAGCGAGTCGCTCATCGCGTCCCTGCCCGCCTGCTGGTAACTGCGGTCCGGGTGGTCGTACGAGGCCATGCGCGCGGCGGCGCGGGAGGCCGTACCGGCCTGCTGGACGGCGAAGGCGGCGAGGCCGAGCTGGACGACGAGGAGACCGATCACGATCAGCAGCGGTACGACGCCTACGTACTCGAGGACGGTCTGGCCCCGGTCGCCCGTCTTCTTCCGACCGGCACGGGTATCGCGGGGCTCTGTGGTGACAGTGCGGATCGTGGGCATGGTCAGCTCTCCTTCGCGGCGGCGGACTTGCTCGATATCCACATCGGGAAGTTCACACCGCCCGGGAACAGCACCGGCACCTTGACCCTGACGCTGGCCTTGACCATGTCGCCGTCGGCGTAGCAGTGGATGCGCGAGGTCCAGCCGTCCGGCAGATCCTCCCGCCCGGCCCGCTTGCACGCCTGGTCGCGGCTCTCGCGCCAGGTGTCGACGGTGGCTCCGGCCCGTACCGCCTTGTCGGCGGCGTTGCCCGCCAGGACGAGCCCGTAGCCGGTCAGCACGGCCTGCCAGAGCAGGACGATCGTGGCCAGGATGATGGGGGCCATGGTGGTGAACTCGATCGTCATCTGGCCCTGGTCGCCGCCGCGTTCACCCCGCAGCCCCCGGCCGGTGTCAGCCGCGGGTGCGCCGTTCGTACGGCAACGACGGCCCCCCACCCGGAGTCCCATGATGCACATCGCCCCCTGTCCGTGTCCCTGCCCGTGTCCGTGGTCTGCGCGTTGCTTCCCGGCTGTCACTCGGCCGTGTCGTCGCCGCGTCGGCGGCGCACTCCGATCGAGCCCCGGTCGGTGCGATGCTTGCTGCGCCGGACCTTCGACAGAGCCTCGGCGGTCACCAGGCCCAGCTCCCCGGCGAGGGCCCACAGGGCCTGCTTCACCGTGGACTTGGCGTCCAGGTCGTGCAGTCGGCCCGCGTCGACCGCGCCTTGCAGCTCCTTGAAGCCGGCGGGCACGGTGGTGCCCGCGACCCGGGTGCCGGTGATCTTCTGTATCAGCGGTGGCTGGATCTCGGTGTTGCGGGTGTAGCGGTTGACGACCGTGACGGTCTCCTCGCCCTTGCGGATCTGGAGTCTCGACCACATCCGCACCAGCCGCTTGGCGGCCCGGACGGCGACCACGTCCGGCGTGGTCAGCAGCAGCGCGACATCGGCCATCTCGATGGCCGCGGCGTTGGCGGCGTTCATCTGCGAGCCGCAGTCGATGACGACGACGGAGTTGCGGATGCGCAGCGAGCTGACCACCTGCCGCACGGACCGGTCACTGACCTCCTCGCCGCGCTCGCCGTCCTTGGGCGCGAGCAGCAGCGACATGCCGGACTCGTGGTCGAAGACGGCGTCCTGGAGCACGCGGGGCGTGATGTCCTGGATGCCCGCGAGGTCCACGATCGAGCGGCGGAACTGCACATCGAGGTACGAGCCGATGTCGCCGGTCTGCAGATCCAGGTCGACCAGGGCGACCGTCTGCCCCGACGCGTGGGCGGCCAGGGCGAGTTGGATCGCGGCCACGGTGGTGCCGACCCCGCCCTTGGCGCCGGAGACGGTGACCACGGTGCCGCCCGGACCGGCCATGGCCTCGCCGCCGCTGCCGAGGTGGCGGCGGACGCCGACGGCCCACTGGGCGGCGGACTGGACCCGGTTGGCCAGTTCCTCGTAGCTCAGGGGCAGCGTGACGAGGCCGCGGGCGCCCGAGTCCATGGCGGCGGAGAACAGGCCGGGGCTGGCGTCCGTGGTGATGAGGACCACCCCGACCGCCGGGAAGCGCAGCGCGACCTCCCGGATCAGTTCCAGCGCGGGTACCGGACCGATCCGCTCATGGACGAGCACCACTTCGGGCAGCTCGTCGACGGACTCGCCCGCGAGCCGGGCGAGCGTGTCGATGAGCTGGGTGGAGTCCGCCACCGGGGCGGCGGGCTCCGCGTCGGGGAGCTGGCTGAGCAGGGTGGTGACGGCCCGTGCCGCGTCGACGTCACCGACGGCGGGGAGAATCCTCGTGGTCATCCGGCCTCACTTGTCCTTGGAGAGCTCATAGGTACGCTCCCCGGGCCGCAGCGAGGTGTCGCTGCCGGGAGCGATCAGGGCGAGGCGGACGTGCTGGGCGAAGGACTCGGCGTAGGCGACGCGCTGTGCGTCGGTCGTGTTGAGCGCGAAGGTGATCGGCACCGCCTCGCTCGCGCGCGACCGGTTCTCGCCGTCCTTGCCCTCCAGTGCCGTCAGCTGACCGACGTCGATGACCTTGGCGTTGGCGACGATGATCTTCGACTGGGCGGGAGTGTTGCGGTCGTCGCCGGAGAAGGTGGCGAAGATGTTCACCTTCGAGCCGGGCTTGATCTTGCCGGCCACACCGGTGGCGGCGTCGATCATGATGGCGATCTCCTGCTCACCGGGCTCCAGCGCCGGGCGCTTGACGATCATGTCGCTCTGGAGCAGCGAGCCGTGGCGGAGGCTGGTGACGGCGATCTTCCCGTCGATCTCCGAGAGATCCGTGACGGCGTTCTCCGACAGCCAGCGCTTGGGCATCTTGACCTTCTCGAACTGCTGCGCGCTGAGCTGGGTGTAGGGGGCGATGTCGTCCTTCACCTGGTAGGCGGTGACCTCCGGCCCGACCTTGGACTTCGCGTCGCTGATGACGGACAGCACACCGGCGAAGGCGACGAAGGCGAGGAGCACGGAGAGGAGCAGCAGTATGACGCCGCGGCGCTGGCGGGAATTCATGGGCCGAACAACCTCATCAAAGGGACGTGGGAGCGGGCGGGGGCGGACGGGACGGGTCGGCGCTGCGGCTGCGTGCCGTGCTGCGCGAAGTCACCGGTGTTCAAGACACCGTTGGCCGGATAAGTGGTTCCCCGGCAGGAAGAGCGGAACGCGCTCGGGGAGGCGTGAGCTGACACACCGGCGGCGGAACCAGGTTCGCGCTGGTCATCGCGGACTCTGTCGGCACGTTCAAGATCCCCGTTCACTCTCCGATCCGCACCTCCCCCGGGCGAACCGCAGACTGTCAACTGCTCAACTCAGCTGCATCAGCACCTTATCCATGTCATACACAACAGTGAACAGCGGCGACCCACCGGACAGGCGAGCCAGAAGCGACAACCGCCGGTATAGCAGGACAAGTTGACCGATGCGAGCCGACAACTCATAGCCGATAGTCGGCCAGTTCGTCACAGCTTCTTCACGCAGGCGTCAATACGAGGCGACGAGACCCCAGTTCAGGGCCAGGCTGTACAACGTCACGAACGAGAACCCCGCCAGCGGAATGCACATCAGGAGCCGCACATAGACCGGCCCCCAGGTGTCCGGCCCCGCGATGGTGGCCCGCTTGCGCGGGCGCGCCGGGTCGTAGCAGACACGGACCGGCGCACCCACCTCGTAGCCGAAGGCTCCCGGCCGGTCCTTGAACTCGACGGTCTCACCGTCCGGGGTACGGAAGGCGAAGACGAACTGGGGGTGGGACTGACTGTTGCCTCCCGGGGACATGCGGCGCGTCACGCACCACCCCCGGGTCCGCTCGCCGCGCAACACCAGCCGGATCACGATGACCATCCGGTACAGGACCAGGACGATACCCACCGTGGAGGCCAGCCCCACGGCCAGGAAGGTCATCTCGAACGTCGACATCGACACGCCGCTGACTATTTCTTCGTCTTCTTCAGCTCGACACTGTCGATGATGTCGGATATGTCACGACTGGACAGGGTGCCCGGCTTGGAGTTCACCGTGATCAGGTACGGGCGTGACTGGTCGTCCACACCGGCCAGCATGAGACCGTCCAGCCTCGTACCCTTGGCCGGCTCACCTGGCCTGCCCTTCGCCGCGAAGGTGTATGTGATCTTCCTGGCCTCTTCGGGCCCATCGGGTCCGGCCACCTCGATCTCCGTACTCTTCACGGGCGTGGCACCCAACTGGATCCTCGCCTCCGCCCCGACGCCGGCCATCTTGGCGGTGTTCATGCCCGTTCCGTAGTCGAACTCGACGGACAGGACCGCGGTCATGGTGCCGCCCTCGGTGAGGCGTGCTCGGGCCACCTCGTAGTGGTTCCTCTTGTCGACGGCGACCTTCTCGAAGCCCTTGGGGTAGGCGACGGAGAGCCGCTCGGTGTTCAGGGTGCCCCAGCCTTCCGGGGTGGTGGCCGCGGACTTGCCGCCACCACCGCAGCCGGTGAGCAGCAGGCCGACGGCTCCTGCCGCCACCGCCGTACGCAGGCCGTGCTTCGACTTCCCGTTCATCCCTGATTTCCCTCGCTCATTCCGAACGGCTCTTCCGCTGCCATCTTCGCGTCCCAGGGCTTCGCGTGCGTACCCGCCGCTACTTCGCGCAGTAGCTGTAGGGGGTGTAGCTGCGCTTCCCGTCCCGCGGGGCACCCAGGAACTCGGCGTTCTTGAGCGTCTCCTTCTTCTTCTCCAGGGAGACGGAAGCGCCGATGGAGAGGCCCAGGTTCAGCTCGAACCCGTACTCGTGCGCGTCGGCCATGCCATCGTACGTGGTCTTGCTGGACTTGCCCTTGTCGAACATGAGCTGGCCGAAGGGGTCGTCCGCACCCGGACGCTTGGTCGGCGCGTAGTTGGTGAACAGGTTCTTGATGAGCTGGCTGCCCCCGTTCCCGTCTCCGTCCAGCCACCGCTGGGCGATGGCCCGGTCGGCGTCACCGTCCTTGCCCTTGGGGAACGTCAGGGTGTTGGTGTGCACCTCGATGTCGCTGCCGCCGGAGTTGTCGACATCGCCGGCACTGCCGCTCTTTTCGTTCTTGCCTTCCTTGCCGTTGTGGCCGCCGACACCGTTGGAGACACCACTGGCGGTCTCCGTGGTCTGGGTGTAGTCGATCCGGACCAGCTCACCGGTCTTCTGGTCACGGGTGACAGTGATCGTCGCCGTGCGGTCGAGCGTGTTGTGGTCGCCCGTCTCGAAGCCGCCGGCGCCGAGCTTGCTGCCCCACACGCCGCTGCCCTTCATCGTGTAGGTCTGCGACTTGGTGCCGCGGTAGTCGTCGACGGTGTACACCACGTCGGAGTTGATCGTGATGCTGCCGTCGACCCCTGCGGACGCGATGCGGTCGTCCCCGGGGTTGATCCCCAGTCCGCCGTCCGCCTCGCCGTAGAGTCCGATGGAGCCGTAGCTGATGTGGCGGTCCTTGAGCTTGCCCTCGATGCGGTTGCGGAGCTTCTCCTCCTCCACGAGCGGACCCTTGCCGAAGATGGCAAGGAGGCCCGCACCCGCGTTGGACTCGCCGCCGTACTTGCGCTGGGTCTCGTACACCTTCAGCTTCTCGAGGTCGTCGCGGAACTCCGCGGCCTCTTCCTTGCTCTTGAAGACCCAGGTGTCACCGTTGTTCACCTTGATGCCGGCACCGAGGTCGACCGAGCCCTTGCCCAGCTTGCCGATCTTTCCGCCCCAGCCGTACGTTCCCCCGACCTTCGTCGAGTCCGTGAAGGTGGTGTAGATCAGCTTGTCGTTGCCGTCGACCTTGCCGTCGCCATTGACGTCGTAATTGGCCTGGTGTGTCTGGTCCTGGAAGCCGTATTCGTTGCCCCATTTGAGGAAGCCCACCTTGACCTCACTGCCCGCCTTGTCGCTGACGGTGGAGATCGTGCACAGCGGAGGCTCGAAGTCCGCGTCGGTGGCCTGTGTGCCGGACCCGTCGCCACCGGACGAGCAGCTCCCCCCGCCGCCCCACAGCGACGAGATGGAGCAGCGGAACCGTTCGCCGATCGAACCGGCCACGCCGGTCCCGATGAGAGCCAGCACGATGGCCACCGCGACGATCACGGCGCCGACGTACTCCAGGGCGGTGGCACCACGATCGGAGCGGGCGGGGCGGTGGATCGCCCTCACCCGGCGCAGCCACCACTCCCCGGCGGCTCTGTGAACATGACGTCTCCTCATCGCTCCCCCTCCTGCAACCGATCCACCCCGTAGCCGGCGACGGCGCCGACCACCACGACGACGCAGGACAACAGGAGGCCCTCCGTGGAGGAGCGCCCCCAGTACATGACGACGTTCACGATCTGCGCGAAGAGCGGTACCGCGAAGAGCGCGGCGAGATGCCGCGGCGTCGACTCACGGAACGGCTCCCGGTGCACACGCCCGGCGATCCAGGTGGTCAGCGCGATGCACAGGACGTTGGGCAGGTGGACGTAGAGCAGCCGACCGCCGAACGACTCCAGACGCTCCGGCGTGGCCAACGGCTCGTAGAAGTACGTGATCTGGATGTACGAGCTGATGAACAGCGCGATGAGCCCGGCTGCCCAGGCGAGGATGAGCGCGAAGAACCCCCCGCTCTCCGCTCGGCCCGCCGTCACACCGCTGTGCGGCGGCCCACCTGTCCCACGCATGCCTGACGCCCCTCCGGTCGATCCCTGACGAAGTCGCCACACCCTAGGCATCGGTGGGATACGAGCTCATAGGCCCGTGGGCCCACACCCGGACCCAATTTCGAATCCGGGCCTGCTCAGAGGTAGTTCGGGACACGCGAAGGGGACGAGGGGGCCCTCCGCGTGGAGGGGCCCGGTGGGTGACCTGGGGTCAGGACGCCTCGGCGCGGTCCCGCCGGTGGTAGCCGGGTGTCGTGACGGAGCAGAACACGCAGCGGTCGCCGATGAGTTCGAGACCGCACCAGTGGCACAGGTCCCGGCGTACCGCCGTCACGAGCTGATACAGGACCGAGAGGTCCGGGAGGAAGGTGGCGAACTCCACCAGCTTGCCGGTCCCCCACCAACGGGCCGACTCCGCAGGCAGTTCCGCCTCGAGGAGCCCCTGGACCGACCAGGCGTTCGCGAGGTTCGAGCTGATCCAGTCGGTCTGGAGCTGCCCCTTGGCGACGAGCAGCCAGGTGCCGAACTCCGGCCCGGCCAGTCGCGCTTCGGGCCCGATCTCCACCAGTTGCGGCGCGGGGTTGGTCACCACTCCGAACTGCTTGCCGGGCATCCAGGACTTGGCGTGGGACTTGAGGCTGACCGGAACCCGGTCCAGCTTGGCGACCGTGTTGAGGACCGCGCCCGCGTGGATGTAGTGCGTGAGCAGACGGCCGGCCGAGGCCACGACACCCGCACTGAGGTCGGTGACCGACAACTGGCGCATCTGACGGATCAGCACCGCGAGGCCCAGCGGCGGCAGATCCGACTTAAACAGGGCGATGCGATCGCTCTCCAGGATCGAGCGCACGGAACGCAGACGCTGCTCCGTCGCCGCGGGCGCCGCCGACGAGTAGACGACCACCACATGACCGTGCTGCTCCAGCAGGGTCTGCATCTCCACCAGCGACTGCTCCAGCGACTGCTGCTGCGGAGTCCTCAACGGGATGGCCGGAGGCGTCTGTTGATCGGTCGACGGCAGCACCATGTCAGCACTGGTGACAGCAATCGCGGTCGACACTCGAGCCCCCCCGTTCCTCGGTCGCCGCAGCTCCGGAGCCAAACGATCACGGCCCGGACGGCTACCTCAGCACTCTATCCGTGCCATACCGGTCGGAGAACACCCCTTCTTCACTTGCGAGACAGCCCATCCCTCACCAAACGAGGCCAGGTATGGGCAAGCCGGGCAAGTGTGCGTCAGTCGTCGTCCTTCGTCACGGCGACGGGCTCCTCCTCGTCGTCCTCGTCGTCGAAGTACGCGTCCAGCACCTCGTCGAGCCGGTTGTCCCACTCCTGGAAGCGGGCGCGCGAGTCGGCCTCGATCTCGATGGGGTACCAACGGCGTTCGGGCGTGTGCACGGTCACCGTGAACCGCTTCCCGAACCGCGCGGTCTCCGTCTCCACGGCACCGATCTCGTCCCAGCGGAACTCGCACTCCTGGTCGTCCAGGCGGAGGCGCACACCGCAGTGATCGGCGACGATCTTCGCGCGACGGTCGGACGCCTCGAAGACGGGCCCGTCGGGGGCAGGCTTCTCCGCCGACTCCTCCGACTCCTCCGAGTCCTCCGAGTCCTTCGCAGGCTCCTCCTCGGCCTTCTCCTCGGCCTTCTCCCCCGGCTCCTCCTCGGAGTCCTTCACGGCCTCCGACTCGGGCTTCGCGGACGGTGCGCGGTCGCGCTTCTCGTCGGCGTCCGCCACCGCGGCAGGGGTCACTTCCGCCTCGACCACCTCCGTATCGGCGGGCGTGGTCTCCTCAGGCGTCGCATCCTCCGGCTCGGCGGCGGACGCGGGTGAGGTGAGCCCGGGGATGAAGGCCGGGTCGACCCCGGCGCCGTTCAGGGGCTTGCTGCTCGAACCAATGCGCTGCTCCACAGCGGGCAGTATGGTCGAAGATCCTGTGCCGGACACAGCCGGACCCTGCATCGTTATACGAATCTTCGCCGAATCCCCGTGCCAGAGCCTTGTTGACGGCCCATCAGTTCCGCACCAGCCTGGCGCGTCGCTCTCGGGGAAGAGCACAGCCGAACGACCCGGATGCCACGCCAGGGAGGCCGCATGGACGCCGCTGTCGCCGCAGAACGCCTCGCCGCCCTCATGGCGGAACGCGTCGACCACCGCTTCAAGGGCCTGCCGCCCGACGCCGAGGGCCGCACGCTCGCCGACCTCGCCGCCGAGCGCCGCGACCTCTTCACCGGCGGCTTCACCACCCCGCTCCTCACCCTCGCCGCCGAGCACCTGACGCACAACCTCGGCCTGATGGAGACGTACACGGCCCGGCACGGCCTCGCCTTCGCCCCGCACGGCAAGACGACGATGGCACCCCAGCTCTTCCACCGCCAGATCGCGCACGGCGCGTGGGGCATCACGCTCGCGGTCCCCCACCAGGTGCGTGTGGCACGGTACTTCGGCGTCCAGCGCGTGTTTCTCGCCAACGAGCTGGTCGACCCGGCAGCCCTGCGCTCGATCGCGGCCGACCTCGCCGCCGACTCGGACTACGACTTCGTCTGCTACGTCGACTCACCGCACGGCGTCGCGCTGATGGACGCGGCCCTGAGCGGAGCCGCACGCCCCATCGACGTGGTGGTCGAACTGGCGGCGGGCGAAGGCGCGCGCACCGGCGTCCGTACGGAGGCGGAGTGCGTGGCGGTCGCGGACGCCGTGGCGGCGACGCGGACCCTGCGGCTGGTGGGCGTGGCCGGATACGAGGGCGAGGTACCGCGGGCGGACCCGGGCCGGGTACACACGTGGCTGCGCCGACTGACCGCGCTGGCCGTGGAGTTCGACAAGGCGGGCCGGTTCGCCGACGCCGACCGGATCGTGGTGAGCGCGGGCGGCAGCGCCTGGTTCGACGCGGTGGCCGAGGAGTTCACCCGGATGCCCGAACTCTCCGTACCCGTCCTGAAGTTGCTGCGTTCGGGCGCGTACGTCACGCACGACGACGGTCACTACCGCGGGCTGACCCCCTTCACCCGCGTCCCGCAAGAGGGCGCGCTCCAGCCCGCGTTGCGCCTGTGGACCCAGGTGGTGTCCCGCCCCTCGCCCGAGCAGGCGTTCGTCAACGCGGGCAAGCGGGACGTGGGGTACGACCTGGGCCTGCCCACCGCGCTGGTCGTGCACCGCGACGGCGAGGAGCGCACGGCCACCGGCATCACGGTGACCGCCCTCTCCGACCAGCACACCTGGCTGCGTACGACCCCGGAGGCGGACCTCCGGGTCGGCGACTGGCTGGGCCTCGGCCTGTCCCACCCGTGCACGACCTTCGACAAGTGGCCCCTGATCCCGGTGACCGAGGCGGACGGCACGGTGGTCGACTACGTCCGCACGTTCTTCTAGAAGCAACAGGGCGCAACCAAGCGTGAGCAGGAGCAGTCATGCCCCCTCTGGACCTCGCCGATCTCGTCATCCGGGACGCGGATGTGGTCGACGGCAGCGGCGCCCCCTCCTACCGTGCCGATGTGGCGGTCAAGGACGGCCGGATCGTCTCGATCGTGCAGGAGGCCGCGGCGGCCGGGTGCCAACGCCCGCGTGCGGTAAGGGAGCTGGACGCCGAGGGTCTCGTCCTCTCGCCCGGCTTCATCGACATGCACGCCCACAGCGACCTCGCTCTCCTGCGCGACCCCGACCACAGCGCCAAGGCCGCGCAGGGCGTGACGCTCGAAGTCCTCGGGCAGGACGGGCTGTCGTACGCGCCCGTGGACGACCGTACGCTCCCCGAGGTGCGCCGCGCGCTCGCCGGATGGCACGGGTACGGCGACGACATCGACTTCACCTGGCGGTCCGTGGGCGAGTACCTGGACCGTCTGGACGAGGGCATCGCCGTCAACGCGGCCTGTCTGATCCCGCAGGGCACGCTCCGGATGCTCGTCGTCGGCTGGGAGGACCGGGAGGCCACACCCGAAGAGCTGGACCGGATGCGGCAGTTGGTCGCCGAAGGGATGGAGCAGGGCGCGGTCGGCATGTCGTCCGGGCTGACCTACACCCCCGGCATGTACGCCACGAACGCCGAACTGACCGAACTCTGCCGGGTGGTGGCCGCGTACGGCGGCTACTTCTGCCCGCACCACCGGTCGTACGGGGCCGACGCCCTGGCCGCGTACGAGGAGATGGTGACCTTGGCCCGGGAGTCCGGCTGCCCGCTCCACCTCGCGCACGCCACCTTGAACTTCGGCGTCAACCAAGGCCGGGCGGCCGAGTTGCTCTCCCTGCTCGACGGCGCCCTGGCGTCGGGCGTGGACCTCACGCTCGACTCGTACCCCTACACCTCGGGCTGTACGACGCTGGCGGCGCTGCTGCCGAGCTGGGCGAGCGAGGGCGGCCCGCGGGAGGTCCTCGCGCGACTCGCGGACGACCGCGCGGCCGAACGGATGCGGCGGGAGCTGGAGATCACGGGCAGCGACGGCTGCCACGGCGTGCCCGTCGACTGGAACACCGTCGAGATCTCGGGGGTCGGGGACCCCGCGCTCGCGTCGTACGTCGGCAGGACGGTCCAGGAGTCGGCGGACCTGCGCGGCGAGGCTCCCTGGGTCATCGCCCGTCGCCTCCTCGTCGCGGACCGGCTGGGCCCGACGGTCCTGCAGCACGTGGGCCACGAGGACAACGTCCGCGCGATCATGCGGCACCGCGCCCACACGGGTGGCTCCGACGGCATCCTCCAGGGCGCGAAGCCGCACCCGCGCGCCTACGGCACCTTCCCGCACTATCTCGGCCGGTACACAAGGGAGTTGGGGGTGCTGACGCTGGAGGAGTGCGTCGCCCGGCTGACCGGTCGCCCGGCGGCCCGGCTGCGGCTGCCGGACCGGGGCCTGGTCCGCGAGGGCCACCGTGCCGACCTGGTCCTCTTCGACCCGGCCACGGTCGCGGCCGGTGCCACCTACGCCCGGCCCCGGACCCCGCCGACCGGCATCCCGTACGTCCTGATCGACGGCCGCTTCGTGATCGAGGACGGGCGGCGCACCGACGTGCTGGCGGGGCGGGCGGTCCGCCGTACCGCGACGTGACCGCCCGCGCGCGTCGCCTACGGCTTGGGCAGGACGCAGCCGCTCGCGTTCAGGTTCAGCTTGTTGCCCGCGCCGAAGCACGCGGGGATCTGGTAGGTCTCCTCGGCGTAGTTGATGCCCTGACGGACGGTCACCGTGCCGTTCTCGTCCACCTCACAGGGGTTGTTCACCGTGCAGGAGCCGCCGTCCTCGTTGCCGGTGTTGTTGACGGCGACGACCTTGCCGGTGCTGTCGACGACCGGCGAGCCGGAGGTGCCGCCGATGGTGTCGCAGGCGGAGGTGTAGCGGACCGAGTCCTTCCAGGTCCAGCCGCCTTCCTTGAGGCGGTAGACGAACCCGTCGATGTTGCAGCTGTAGATCCGCTTCCAGTAGCCGGAGACGACGTTGATCGCGCTGCCGGCGACCGGGTGCGTGTCCGCGACGGTGAGCGCGTTGATGCCGTACGAGCTGCGGATCTGCGCGTAGGTGGTGGTGAGCTGGTAGATCGTGACGTCGGTGTCGGTCATCGTGGAGTACGCGACCTTGCTCGCGCGCAGCGTCGCGACCTTGCTGCCCGAGGAGTCGAGCAGGCCGAAGGTGCGGCTGGAGGCCTGGTCGACGATGACCTCACCGGGGTCGGGGAAGCCGGTCTCCAGGCAGTGGCCGTTGGAGAGGACGAGCGCCGGGTCGCTGTCCGCGGAGTTGGGGAAGCGGATGACGGAACCGGAGCAGTTGCTGAGCGAGACGGTGCCTGCGAAGTCGGCAGCCTGGATCGTCGCCGACTTGGTGGCCGTGCTGGTGGTCTCGGTGGATGTGGTCGCGGTCCCGGGTGCCGCGGTCGCCGTGGCCGTGCCTGCTCCGGCGAGCACCAGAGCGAAGAGCGCGGCGGCGAGAGGCTTGCGCATGTGGGGGGTCCCCTCCTGGTGAGAGTGGTGACCTGGACGGCCGGAGGTGCACACCGTCCCCGTCTTGTCATGCGCATTGTGAGTAGCCCCCACCCCGGGGACAAGGAGTAGTTTTCGGCCACCCGCCCGCACAGCACAGCGACCATCCCCCGCGCCTCACCCGTTCAGCGGAACCCGAAACCAGGCACACACCCCACCCCCCCCTCCCCTCACCCCCCCACCCACCTCCACCCCACTTCCCGGCCTAACCCCCCT
>NZ_JAMWMR010000037.1 GCF_023887685.1 Streptomyces macrolidinus
AGCGTTGGCGGCGAGTTCACCGACGACCAGGGCGACCGCGCACGACACATCCGAATCCGCCGGGAACCCCCACTCCTCCATACGCCGCACGGCGAGACGCCGAGCGAGACTCGCGCCGCGCGGCGACGAGCTGAACTGCGCGGTGAGCAGCGCCGGTTCAGCGACTTCTGCCCTACGGGCATCCCAGTCCCCTCGGGGTTCCTCACCCGAGGTGGTCGTACCAGTCAGCACAGCGCGCCCGTCCTTGCCTGTCGAATCCGAAGACGTCCCACGATGTACGTAAGCCGTCACGTTCCGCACTCAAGAGTCGTCGTGCGCCCCTAGTCTCGGAAGGTGACGCAGTCTTACGTTCCGGTGCGTAAGGGACGGAAGTGACCCCGTGGCCCAGGCAATTGATCCCAGTACGTCAATGGCGGCGCTGTTCGGTTCGCGGGTACGCAAGCTCCGCATCGCAGCAGGACTGACCCAGACGGAACTCGCCCAGATGGTTCACGTGGTGAACAGCCGGATCACCCAGATCGAGCGGGCCTCCGGAGCGAAACCGTCACTGGAACTGGCACGGGCGCTGGACGTCGCACTCGTCGCGGACAACCTGCTCATCGACTTGTGGCCGTATGTGTACCGGGAGGCGTTCCCGGATTGGTCGCGGGCGTTCATGGCGCATTCGGAGCGGGCGGTTTCGATCAGGCAGTATGCGGCACACGTAGTGCCCGGCTTGCTCCAGACCGAGAGATACGCGCGAGGCGTTCTGAGCCTGGATGCACTGCTCGACGACGAGGAGCAGATTGACGAGCGCGTCACAGCACGAATGGGACGGCAGGAACGACTGAGTTCACCTGACCGACCAGAGCTTTGCGTGGTCCTCGACGAAGCCGTACTGAGAAGACCGATCGACGGTCACGCGGTGATGCGGGAGCAGTTGGAACGGTTGCTCCACGAAGCCGCAGAACGTCGCACCACCCTGCAAGTGCTGCCGTTCGACCAGGGCGGACACGAAGCGATGGGTGGGTCCCTGACGATCCTGAAGCTCCCAGACGGCTCGGAAACCGCCTACACGGAGGGCTCGGACTACGGACGCCTCATCGAGGAACCGGACAACGTCAGCCGGTACAAGGTGATTTACGATCGGCTACGGGCAGCAGCCCTGCCCCCGCTCATGTCGCTCGACATGATTCCGTCCACGATGGAGGGCAACTACCGTGGCGCGAGCATCCCTTCCCGATCTGCACGGCGCCGCGTGGCGCAAGAGCAGCTACAGCAATCAAGCGGGGGGCGACTGCGTGGAGGTAGCGGACGGATTCCCCGACGTCGTCCCCGTCCGTGACAGCAAGACCCCACACGGCCACGCACTGACCTTCCAGACCGCCTCATGGACAGCCTTCGTAGGCGAGCTGAAGACCACGCACCACCACACCTGAGTACAACCTGCTCTCTGAGCGCGCGCCGATCTCCCGGTGGCGGTCGGCGTAGCAGACCGAGCGGACCTCAACCACCCAAAGCGACCCATCGCCGAGACGGGGAACACCTGGGGGGAGCTGCTGAGCATGGCAAGGGAGATCCTCGTCGGCTCTTCGGCCCCCCGAAGGTCCAGGCTGTCCCCGAGGCCTGCCCCCGGAGCCCGCCCGCACAGCAAGCCGATCCCGTCACCCCGCCTGACCAGCACAGACACCCGACCACCCGCAACCAACCTGCCCCCACCAGCCCACCCGCTACACTGTCCGCGGTGGCGCAGTCCTCGCGGACTGCATCACCACCACCCTGTCGGGAATCACGTGCTTCTCGACAGATCCTCCGCCTTCGTGGGGCTTGCACGAAATTCCTCCGCCGCAGATCAGAGCCGGTGCGCGCACCGCGGCCGAAACGCGCCGAGGGTGATCTGGGAACGCCCAACGCATCTGCGCAGGCCAGGGCCTGTTGCACCGTCAGGGGTTCGGGTATGGAGACGGCTGGAGGCCTCCCCTTCTCCTGAAGGTGCAGCCCCCCTCGCACAGAGACTGCTCACCCGAGCCAACAGGCATGATGCATGGCCAAGAGCGATGCACTGCGAGTCTCTCCTTGTCGCCTCGCTTCAGTGAATCGGCTTCTTGCTGTCGACTTCCTTCGCTTGCTACTCAGCGGAGGCGTGCATGTCGGTTCTGGCGGAAGCTCAACACATGAGATGCGCCTCCCAAAGAAAATCGTCATCTACCGTGCTGGCCGTGATTGACCGCCAGGAACGCGTACTACTATGCCGAATTCACGGCGAATCTTCTTGGCGGCCCATCAAGGCAAGAGTGATCCCTGGCTGGCCTTCCAGGTTCTCCGTCATTCACGTTCTGGACCCACTCTTCTCCCACTGGCTCCTCGCTGCCACTCCGGTAGTCGGCAAGTTCGATCCTTTTTCGAATCGAGGCGATCAGGCCGGATCGACGCGCATCTTCGTCGTCCGTCACGGCAAAATGAGTCGGATCAGTCTTCGTGGGCGCTCCCATCCCATTCCAGATGCCGACTACGCCTGGCATCCGCTGCCCGACGTCGAAGGCGAGGATTTTGGTGTGTACCCACGCGAGCTCGGCTCATTTCTACGTGGATACCTGGAGGGTTGGATTCCCGACGGTGTCATCACTCTCGCCGAGTAACCATGCCTTCCACACGTCGAGAACGCATCGAAACCCTGATATGCGCGTTGCGGCACCTTCAAGCCGCTGATCCACACCCGAGAGAGGCACAACGCGCCCGAGACCTGATAACACAACACGACCGGACCCCATCCCCTACAGTGGTGTGTACTTGCACCAGTAGAGGCGCGCGCCGCCTCGCACGGCAGGGAGGGACGGGACCCATGGGGACGTGGGATCATCTCGGCATGCCCCGGAGCAACAACGATCAACTGCCGGCGACTTATGTCGCGTCCGGCAATTGGCCGCATGCCCGGCTCACCGAGGATGCTCCTGTCAGCGCGCACTACGGCCAAGCGTTCGCGCGGAATCTAGCTCAGGCGATGGCGTCCGCTGACATCGGGTTGAGAGCTCTGGGCGACAAAGCCGGGGTCTCGCACGCGACCATCAGCAGACTGCTGCGCGGGATGGTTCTGCCCGACATGGGAACTCTTGCCCGCCTCGAAGTAGCACTGAGTACCGGTTTGTGGCCCGGCTTGGCGGCCTGGACCGAGCGCGGCAACGACTGAGGACTGACACGGGCCATCCCTCTTGGTGTCACCACCGGACGGACCTCGGCGCCGTCGATGGCGCGCCGATCACTGACTTCGCAACTCGTCTGCGAGCACCGTGCTGTGCATCTGCCACGTCGCATACGCCGTCATACGAGACCAGAACCTGAGAGAAGTAGAGATCTTCACCCTCTGCTCCAGTACCATCACCATCGGGCGGGGGTTACGCACTATCGATCCACTGGACCAGCAGGCGAGTACTCCCGAACTCAGGGTGTACGCCTGCTCGGTGCCTCTGACTCCGGGACAGCCGCGCGCATCTGACGCGTCCGGAACGGGGAAGCAGGGCTGATACCAGGCATGACCTACGACATCGCTCCGCCCGCGCCGGTCGGGATGGTGGCGTCCCTCAGTGCACTGGGGTACTCGCTCCCGGACGCCTTGGCAGATCTGGTCGACAACAGCGTCTCGGCCAGGGCCGAGAACATCGACATCGAGTTCACGTGGGCCGGTCCGGAGTCCTGGGTGGCGGTCGTGGACGACGGGTGCGGCATGCCCGAGAAGTCCCTCGTCACAGCAATGACAGTCGCAGCGCGCGGACCTGCGACCGACAGATCCTCCACAGACCTCGGACGCTACGGGGTCGGGCTCAAGTCCGCATCCTTCTCCCAGTGCCGTCTGCTCACAGTGTGCACGGCGACTGACGGTGTCTGGCTCACTAGAACCTGGGACCTCGACGTCGTCGAAAGGACCGGCGAATGGCGCCTGCTGCACACGCCAGCTCCTGGCACGTCGGAGATCCTCGACCAGATCACCAAGGGGCGGAGCCGCGGCACCGTGGTCCTGTGGCAGAGACTCTCCGGCTACCAGGAAGCGGCTGCGGGCGACAAGCGGATGCAACAGCAGTTCTACGACGAGACCGAGAAGGTGAAGACCCACCTCGGGCTCGTCTTCGCTCGCTTCCTCACTGGCGCATCCACCTTGGCGCTTCGGGTGTCCAGCTGCCAAGTCACTCCCTGGGACCCTTTCCTCACGTCGCACCCGTCAGTACGGCGCCTGCCGCCCGAGCCCCTGCCTCTGGACGGCCGAACAGTCCTGGTCGAGCCGTTCGTACTGCCAAGCCCTCAGCGCCTGACGGAATCCACGTTCGCGGCTGCGGGCGGCCCTCAGGGCTGGCTGAGACATCAGGGCTTCTACGTCTACCGGCGAAACCGCCTCATCCTCGCCGGGAGTTGGCTCGGACTGCGCGGCCTGCGCCGTGAAGAGCGCTACAACCTCGCCCGCATCGCCATCGACATCCCTACCGAGATGGACGCCGAGTGGCGCGTCGACGTACGGAAAGCCACCGTCGTCGCCCCGGTGGCCCTGCGCCGGCACCTCACCCGGGTCGCTCAGATGACCCGAAGGGAGGCCGCCGAGACGGTACGGCATCGCGGACGGATCGCCGCACGCCAGCACAGCGGACCGCTGTCCTTCCCCTGGAACGTGCGCAGAGACGGCGGAAAAGTCAGCTGCAAGATCAACCGGCGTCACCCACTCGTACAGGCGGTTCTCCAAGACGACGGCGCAGACCCGGCCCGTGTCCGGGCCCTTCTTCGCCTTCTGGAGGAGACCGTGCCCGTGCCCGCCCTGCGTGTCCTGCATGAGTCGGACACGGCAGACGATCCCGAGCCCTTCGGCGGCCCGGGCCCCGCCGACCAGCACGCGATCGAAGTGGCACAGCAGATGTTCAAGGTCTTCCTGTCCCAGGGAAAAGCCGCCGAGGAGGCGCGATCTCTGATCAGAACGACCCAGCCGTTCGACCAGCTAGACGGATTCTGGAGCAGCTAACCCCTGGCAGCGCCACCATCCGCCCCCCTCGCCACACTGACAGACCAGAAAGCCTGGAGGTTCCCGTGAGTTCCACCGCCGATGAGGCACTCGCCCATGCCGTGACGGCGGCGCTCATGTTCCTGCCTGACGATCGTCAGGCCACACCCCAAGAGGTCGAGCAGGCAGTGGCCATGGCCATGACCGTGGTCAGCCTGAAGGGGATGACCGTCGACCGCGTACGGCTCACCAAGGCTCTCGAAGCCAAAACGAGCATCTACCAGGAGGAGTCGTCGGCCCTGCACAACCTCGATGGTCACATCCCCTGGCTCGCGGACGCCAAGAACGACCGCACGTGGGCCTTCTGGGAACGCTACTACCGGTACCTGAAGACCGTCCGGGACCTGCCTCCGCAGGTGGCACGGGGTATCGACCGCAGCACCGAGGAAATCCTCGGCGAGCTCGAGGACCCACGTCGTCCCGGCGCGTGGCAACGCACCGGTCTCGTGATCGGTCAGGTGCAGTCGGGCAAGACCGGGCAGTACATCGGGCTCGCGACGAAGGCCGCAGACGCCGGCTACCGACTGATCGTCGTTTTCGCGGGCATCCACAACGACCTCCGGAGCCAGACGCAGCTCCGCATCGACGAGGGTCTCCTTGGATTCGACACCCAGTACCAGGTGAGGTCCGACCAGGAAGGCGCCAACTGGAAGATCGGTGTGGGCGCCATGTCCCACGTGGAACAGCTGCCGGTCGCGTCACTGACCAACAGTGCGGAGAAGGGCGACTTCGACCGCCGCACAGCCGCCAAGGCCAACCTGCCCATCGCCAGCTTCCCCGTCGTCCTCGTGGTGAAGAAACACCGTCGGATCATCGACTACCTGCGCACCTGGGTAACCGAGGTACACGGTGAGGAGGACCCGGCGACGGGCCGAAAGACCGTCCGGGACATCCCCCTCTTCGTGATCGACGACGAGGCCGACAACGCATCCATCAACACCTCGGACCCCGACAACGAGCCCTCGAAGATCAACGAAGCGATCCGTCTACTGGTCAGGAGCTTCGCCAAAGCTTCGTACGTCGGATACACGGCGACACCGTTCGCGAATATCTACGTCGATCCCGACGCCGACCACGACACCCTCGGCGGCGATCTCTTCCCCGACAGCTTCATCCGCACGCTGCGCGCCCCGTCCAACTACCTTGGTCCGGAGCGTCTGTTCGGCCTGCGAGTGGACAACGAGGAAGAAGACGACATCGAGCCGCTGCCCCTGATCCGGCCCGTGGACGACACCTCCGCGTGGATCCCTGAGAAGCACAAGTCAGGTCACATCCCAGCCGGCGACCTGCCTCCCTCGCTCCAGCGGGCGATCCACTCCTTCGTCCTCACCTGTGCCGCTCGCCGTGCTCGGGGGCAGGTACACAAGCACAACTCCATGCTGGTGCATGTCACCCGGTTCACCGCGGTTCAGGGACGTGTACGTGATCAGGTAGACGACTTTGTACGACTCCTCACAGACAGTCTCCGTGACCGCTACGGCAGCGCTTCAGCAACCTGCCTGACCGAGCTCCGAAACATCTGGGAGAAGGACTTCGTCTCCACCACGGGCTTCTTTCCGGCAGACGAGGCCGAGCGTCTTACCTGGGACGAGGTGGCCGAGGAGATCCTCCCCGCCATCCTGAAGTTCAGGGTCAAGGCCGTGAACGGTGCCGCGAAGGATGTCCTCGACTACTACGACAACCGCGACAAGGGCCTCTCAGTCATCGCGATCGGCGGCGAGAAACTCTCCCGGGGCCTCACACTCGAGGGACTCTCGGTCAGTTACTACCTGCGCTTCTCGAAGACGTACGACACACTCCTCCAGATGGGCCGCTGGTTCGGTTACCGACCTGGCTACGAGGACCTGTGTCGCCTGTACACGACACGTGCGCTCAAGTCGGCGTACGCGGAGATCACCGCGGCGACCGACGAACTGCGCCGCGACGTGGAGGAGATGGCAGTTCTGGGCCTCACCCCTCGGGAGTTCGGCCTCAAAGTCAGGACCTCGTCGCTCGGTCTGGCCATCACCGCCGCGAACAAGATGCGTCAGGGGACACGCGTGCGGCTCAGCTACTCCGGCGAGCTGGCGGAGACCACCATCTTCAACCTCAGTGACGGTGTGCCAGAGAAGAATCTCGACACGCTCCGCACCTTCACCAAGAGGTTGACCGAGCTCTCCGCCCCGGTGGTCGACGAGGCCAGTGGCAGCCTCGTCTGGCAGGGTGTCTCACCCGAGACAGTGGCTGGTAACTTCTTCGACACGTACCAGACCGCGAAGGAAGCCCATCGGGTACGCCCCCAGTTCATCGCCGGTTACATCCGCCAGTGTGCGAAGTACGGGGAGCTGAGCAACTGGACGGTGCGTGTCGTCGGCAAGAAGCCCTTCACTCGATCCGTGGATGTCCCCGGGCACTCCGTGGGTCTGGTCACCCGGGCCGCCTCCGGCAAGACCTCGGAGAGTCGCTACACGATCAAGCGGGTACTGAGTCCCAGAGATGAGAGCACCGATCTTGACGAGACGCAGTACGACAGAGCCCTGGCCGCGACGAAGAAGGCTGCCGAAGGCAAGCTCAAGCGCGACGGCAAGCCCCGGAACCCAACCACTCCCACCGGCACGCCGCTCCGCGCCCAGCGCCGTCCCGACCAGCCACTGCTGCTGATCTACCCAATCGAATCGCCAGTCTCGGACAGCCCGGACTCCTCGACCCCCCTGATCGGCTTCGCGGTGAGCTTTCCGTTCTCGAAGCACCAGAGCAAGACCGAGTACGTGGTCAACGGGGTCTGGTGGAAGCAGGGTTCGGACATTGACGACTTCGACGGCGAGGACGAAAGCGAGGGTGCCGAGTGATCGACGAGAGTCTCTGGCGGGAGTTGGAATCCCCGCAGCCCGGAACGGGGCGCTCCACTCGACGGCTGTTCCCCGAGTCCCCTCATGACATTCACCTCTCGGTGTCGCATCCCGGTCACCGAAGGATGCTGCTGTTGCGCACCGATGCCCGGGCTGCCGACAAGATGCGACGCCTCCTTGTGGACCTGCCACAGACCAACGGGCTGTCCCTGTCGTTCAGCTCGGTCTCCCCTCGCGAGTTCGAGCTCCAGGTCTCCCTGACCGCCGACGAACTGCGTGAGGTCTTCTCGCCGTTGGTGGAGGACATAGCGAGCGTGGTGAAGGACACCGAAACAGGCGAGACCGCTCTGGAGGCTGCTGTGCGCCGCTTCCTCCACTGGCAGCAGCTGATGCGGAGCATTGGTACCGAGGGCCTCCGGGGCGAAGCCCGACGCGGCCTCTTCGGCGAGCTCTACGTCCTGCGGGAGTTCGTGCTGCCTGCGCAGTCGCAGAGCACCACTCTGTCATCGTGGACTGGCCCGGAGGGCACGAACCAGGACTTCCAGCTCCCGAACTCAGCGGTCGAGGTCAAGACGACCACGGTCAAGAGCCCTCGTTTCGTGCGGATATCGAACGAGCGCCAGCTCGACGACACCGGCGTCGAGACCATCCTGCTTGTCCAACTCGCCGTGGACGAACGTCGAGGCGGGTCAGGTGAGAGTCTGAACTCGCTCGTCGAGAGCATCCGGACCAGTCTGAGCAACCCGTCCGCACGTGCGCGTCTCGAGATCCAACTGGTCCGCGCAGGGTACTTCTCCAATCACCGCGACCTCTACGACGAGCCCAGGTTCACCCTCCGTCGTACGGACTTGTGGAAGGTCGACGAGAGTTTCCCCCGTCTCGTGGAGTCGAGCCTTCCCCCTGGTGTCGGGAACTGCACCTACGACATCAGCGTCTCTGCGCTCGAGCAGCACCGTGTCACGACCGACGAGGTCACCGACCTGATCAGAGGTACCGATGGCTGAGCTGGCCCTGCACGACTACGCCCGCACGCTCATGAACGACATCCAGTCGCTCGCCGAGAACGAGGCCGCCTCCATCCCGACGACGTTCACTCGCCGGGTTCTGGACCAGCTCGAAGAGGCCGGCGTCGTCACGAACACCACCGTCGCCTACCACCAGGAGCACGGCCTCGTGGTCTACGGGTTCGGGGTGAGCGAGGACCGCTCCACTCTCGACCTGTACACCACCGAGTACGACCTCGCCCAAGGTCAGCCCGGTGCTGACAAGCTCACCAAGGGTGACTCCTCGAAGGCGTTCCGCAGGCTTCTGGCGTTCCTGCGGAAGTGCGGAACCATCCGCCACAACCACCCCGAGGCGAGTGAGGTCCACCAGCTGTGCGAGGGCGTCGAGAAGGCTCTCGCGGATGCGGTGAAGATCCGGTTGTTCTTGTTCAGCAACCAAGTGAGCACCGCGGGTGCTCTTCCGGAGACGACCGAGTTCAACGGGCTGCCTGTCAGCCACGAGCTCTGGGACCTGACCCGACTGCACCGGCACGAGACCTCGGGCTCGATCAGCGAGCCCATCGTGGTCGAGTTCGATCCGCCTCTGGCCTGCCTCTCGGCCGAGAGCACCGAGCCGAACCACTCGGTGACCCTCGCGGTCCTGCCTGGTGAGCGGCTTGCCCAGTTGTACGACGAGCACCGGACACGTCTGCTGGAGCTGAACGTCCGCGCCTTCCTCCAGACCCGTAGCGCGGTCAACCGCGGGATCCGGGACACCTTGCTGAACAGGCCAGCGCGCTTCCTCGCGTACAACAACGGGATCACGGCCACGGCGTCGGAGGCCGACTTCGTCACGGACGCGGATGGCCACCCGGTGGCCATCCGTAAGCTGACTGGCCTTCAGATCGTGAACGGCGGGCAGACCACCGCCACACTGCACCACGTCATGAAGCGTGACAAGAAGGACCTCACGCAGGTCCGGGTGCAGATGAAGCTGTCACTGGTCGCCCCAGACCACCTTGAGGACATCGTCCCTCTGATCTCCCGCTACTCGAACACCCAGAACAAGGTGACGCTGGTCGACTTCAGCTCGAACCACAAGTTCCACGTGGACTTCGAGCGGGTCAGCAGATCGCTGTGGGCCCCTGCAGTGGACGGAAGCGGGCAGGGGGAGACCCGCTGGTTCTACGAACGGGCACGCGGCCAGTACGCGGAGGAAGAGGCCAAGACTCCGTCCGCGGCCGCCAGACGGAAGTTCCGGGTACAGCATCCCACCAGGCAGCGGTTCAACAAGTCCGACCTCGCGAAATACGTGAACTCCTGGGACCAGCTGCCGCACCTCGTGAGCCGCGGCGCCCAGAAGAACTTCAACGAGTTCATGATCCTCATGAAGGGCGCCCCGCCGGCCGTCAACGTCGCCTACTGCCAGCGGGTCATCGCCATGGGCCTTCTCTTCAAGGCCGTGGACGCAGTGGCGAAGGAGCACGAGGCCGGAAGCCACAAGGCGCTCGTGACCACCTACACCATGGCTCGGTTGTGTGCCGCCACGGCCCAGAAGATAGACCTCGACCGCATCTGGCGCCGGCAGGGGGTCACTCCGGCGCTGCTTTCCGCTGTGGACGACCTCTGCCCGCTCGTGATGGAGAAAGTCATCGTGCAAGGCAAGCACGTCACGGAGTGGGCGAAGAGCAGCACCTGTTGGGACGAAGTCTCCCGACTGGAATGGGAGGTGCCGGATGCGCTCGCAGCCGAGCTCCTGGAGCGGCCTGTCGAGTTCGCGGTGGACACCTCGGAGACAGAGGGGGAGAACCTGGCCGAGGTACGGGGAATCGGCTCCGCCGAGTGGGAGTCGCTCGGCGAGTGGGCGCTCCAGACCCGGAATCTGGCACCCTCCGAGCGGCAACTGGCCACGGTCATCGCCACCAAGCTGCGAACCGAGGGCGATATCTCCCCCACCCAGGCCACCCAGGCACTACTGGTACACGAGAAGGCGATCGGCATCGGGTTCAGCCCGGCGGTCGTCTAGCCACGACGGCCACGCGGCGGGGGCCGGGCAGCACCGTCTGCCCGGCCCTGTCACAGGGTTCCGTTCCTCAGGAGGTCACGGACTGCGTCCTCAGCGCGCCGCAGGACGATGCGGCCGTCGCCGTCGCTGAAAGCGAGCAGTTCGGCGCCCGGCGACAGGCCCGCCTCCGCGAGCAGGCTCAGAGGAAGTTCGACCTGGCCGTGGTCGCCGATGCGAATTTCAGCGGGTTCTCGCAGCATGGGATGAGTGTGGCACGCTCTCTTCCCCGAGCAGCCGGAGAACTGGACCACTGATCATGGACCTCACCGTCGAGCAGCCGGACAGCGGCTGGGTACGAACCGGAAAAGGCGATCATCTGCGCGGGCGCCGGTCCCGTGACACCGACCCAGAGGTGAAACTCCGTCGAGCAGTCCACCGTCTCGGGCTCCGCTACCGGCTCCAGCGCATGGTCGCTCCGCGCTGCACTGCGGACTTCATCCTGCCTCGTCATCGGGTCGCCGTGTTCGTCGACGGATGTTTCTGGCACGGCTGCCCTGTCCACGGGGCAGTCCGAGTCCAGGGGCCGAACGCCAAACGGTGGGCAGACAAGATCGAGGCGAACAGGAGGCGCGACAGACGCAACACCCAGGCATCCGAGGCCGCCGGCTGGACCGTGATTCGCGTCTGGGAGTGCGAGGTCCGTTCGGACGCGGAGCAGGCCGCACTCAGGATTGCCGAGGCGTGCGGCCATCGCCCCGGTTGATCGGCCCCGAGCGGTGCTGCCCGCTACTTCGGCGACTGCTTTCTGTTCCGCTGCCCCTTGCCCTTCGGTTTGCTGTTCGCCTCCACCGCCGAAACGTCCGACGCATCGGACTTCCGAGGGCAGTGTTTGCTCAGCGGGCAATCGGAGCACAGCGGCCGTTGCGCACTGCAGACCGAGTTGCCGAGGAGGCGCAGCGCGGCCATACGGAGCGGCGCGCTTTCATCCCCTGCACCCACGAGTCTCACGAGGTTGACGCGGCCGTCGCTGAGCCTGTTCGTGCGGTCCGCATCGCTGTCGTTGAGGCGTGCGGCAACTCGCAAAGCACCCTGCCCTACCCAGAGAAGATCCTCGCCCACCAGCAGGCGGTAGAGCGACGCTTCGGCCGGCTTGAACGCGAGGCGTTCGGGAATCTCGAGACGCCTGCTCTTCTGCCAGGCCGCTTTGTCATCGACGAGGGGGGCGAGACGTTCCAGTCGGGTTCTGGCCCTCTCTGTGGGAGCGGTTTCCAGAAGGTTCTCGAAGGCCTTGGTGGTGAGGTACTTACGCGATCTCACGCCCGCCAGGACCTCGTCCGTCTGAGCCGCCGGCAGTTTAGTGCCGGAGAGAACCGCGACCACCGCCGCTGAAAGTGGCGACATCTGCTCTCCTGGGAGGTGCCACCAGTCGTCACCGTCCCGCCGCTTCTCGGCCCAGGCCGCCAGTTCCTCCCGGACCTGTCGCCAGTGCGGCTGCAGCCCTCCGAGTCGCGCCTGTACGTCCCCCACCGGCGCGAGGGCCTCGGCCGCTGCCTTGCCCAGCAGCGGTGGCACCGCGTTCCCGATCTGCCGGAAGGCGTCGCTGCGGGTACCGGCGAACCGGAACCAGTCAGGGAAGGTCTGCACCCGGGCCGCCTCACGCACAGTGAGCGTGCGCGGCTGGACCGGGTGGATGTACCAGTAGCCATCCTTGGCGATGTGCGCCGTAATCGACCGGCTGAGCTCGTTCCAGGCCAGCTTCTTGTACTTGTCCGTGAAGTGCTCGGCGCTGTAGCGACGGAGCTTCTCTGGGATTTCCGAGTACAGGGTCGTGGAGTCCATGTGCTTGGAGAAGATCTCATGGTCGTCTGCACGGACCCGTCGCGTCATGTGGTCCCAGATAAGTCCCTCTGGTGCGTCCTTGCGCATCATGCTCACGAAGGGGGAGGGGTCCTCCGGGGCGCGGTACGGCAGCTCTCGATCACCGACGGGCTTCCTCGGCTTCGGGTCGAGATTGGGAAGGTCGCCGATCGCGTCTTGGAGGCTGGTGAATCCCTCCTGCTTCGGCTGCCAGTCGAAGCGCTCGACATCGTTCCTGGCGAGCAGGATCAGCCGCTTCCGATGCTGAGGAACGCCGTAATGCCAAGCATCGACGAGGCGGACCTGCGTGGCGTACCCGAGATCCTCCAAGCGCTGCTCGATCGTACGCACGACAAAGAAGTCATCGCCAAGCCCCATGTCGGGCACGTTTTCCATGAGTACCGCGCGGGGCCGGACTTCCTCGACCACGTGCAGGTAGGAACGCCACAACTCCTTACGGAGGTCCTCTGGATCCCGATTGTGGTTGGCCACGAGATCCCGGATCTTGCTGCGTCCGGCACGACTGAAGGGCTGGCAGGGAGGGCCGCCGGCGATCAGGTCGATATCGACACCCTTCAGGAGTCCTATCAGACGGTCACGCTCGTCGGAGTTCCCGAGGTCCATCTTGAGGCTCATACCCGGAAAGTTCGCCGCGTGGGTCTCCAGCGCACGCTCGTCGAAGTCGACAGCGGCTGCGACTGTCCACCCCGCCTGTTTCACGCCGAAGCTCAGACCGCCAGCTCCGGAGAAGAGGTCGACCGCCAGTCGCTTACTCTTACCGTAGGTCTTCAGCCATTTCCGGAAGTTCTCCGGAGAGCAGCTCTCCTTGTGGGGTTCCAGCGGAAGGTAGTCGCTCCGCTCCAGGGGGTAGTCGTACTTCCCCTTCTCCACAGCACAGCCCTCCGTACACACGACATGAATGAGCACCAGGAGATCACGGACCCGCCTGCGGAGGCAATCATTCCGGCTCCCCTGAACCTCTGGATCACCTGGCGTTCACCTGACCTGACCCACCTGACGCCATATGGTCGGGGCGGCGCGCGACCCGGCATTCGAGGCGGTCTCCTGGTGCGTCCTGAGGCGATCGATGGTACGGGACGCCACCGACAGCCCTAGCAGTGGGCCGCACACACAGCCACCACACCCCACCCCTGCGTATCCGCCCCAACGAGGGCGCCTCCCAGAAGGCGCGTTCGGAACGGTTCTCCTTCACAAGCACGGCCGCTTGGGGCGACTTTCAGCCAATCTGACGTCGAGGCACCCGAGGTGTCACTACAGGCACTGTTCGCCGCTCGTGGCGCCTATAGGATTCTGCCCCGCCTACCACGCGAACTGGCAGGGCACATGGTGACTGGAAGCGGGGCTCAGGTGGACTCGGAGGACACAGAGGCGTACCTCCGGCCGCGCGCGCGACTGATGAGCACCCTGGGTGAGGAGCTGATCAGCAACGAGCGGGTCGCCCTCACCGAACTGGTGAAGAACGCATACGACGCCGACGCGAGCCTCGTCGTCATTCGGTTCAACGCTCCCCTCGAAGAGGGCGTCGGCTCCATCGAGGTCTGGGATGACGGGCACGGCATGTCGCCGGAAACCGTCCGCGGCAGCTGGATGGAAATCGCGACCCCTCATCGACACCGTCGCCCTCGCAGCGAAAAGCGCGGACGCCGAGTGCTCGGGGCCAAGGGCATTGGAAGGTTCTCCGCCGCCCGCCTGGGACTTGTGACCTCACTGGCGACGTGTCGTGGTGACGGCGAAGAGGTGACTCTGCGGCTCGACTGGGGCAGGTTCTCTGACGAGAACGCCTATCTGGACCAGGTTCCGGTCAACTGGTCTGTTCGGTCTCCGAAGGTCTTCTCCATCGGCGGCGAGGCGGAGCAGCTGTTCGACGACCTGACCGGAGAGTTCCGGACTGGCGTGGCCGCAGAACCGGGGCGGAGCCCGCACGGAACGGTCGTACGCCTCGAAGGTCTTCGCCAGCGGTGGAGTGCGGAGTCCATCGAGACCCTGAAACGGTCTCTCTCACGGCTGCTGCCACCCCCGCCCCCCGCGGAGCTGGCAGTACCGGACCAGCCAGAGTTCTCGATTTACATCGAGACTCCGCCCGGCGAGTTGCGGCACTACTCGGGTTTCGTGAGCGCAAGCGAGGCGCTGGCACACCCTCACTACCGACTTGTCGGCACCGTGGACGCCGATGGACAGGCACACCTCACCCTGACCGCCATGGGTGTCGAGGAGGAAGTCGTCATACACGACGACCTCCGGCAGGGCACAAATCTCCCCAGCTGCGGCCCCGTGAAGCTGGACATCCGAACCTGGGACCTGGACAGCGGTTCACTGCGTCAGCTCCTCAAGATCGATCTCGGCGCTCAGAACATCAGCGAGGTGAGAAGGCTCATCCGGGGCAACAGCGGCGTCGCCCTGTATCGCGATGGGTTCCGTATCCAGCCTTTCGGAGAAACCGGATACGACTGGCTGGAGTTCGACCAGCGCCGCGTGAACAACCCCACCATGCGATTCTCGAACAATCAGGTGGCGGGCTTCGTCTACGTCTCAGCCGACGGGAACCCTGGACTGCGGGACCGTTCGCACCGCGAAGGGCTGATCGACTCCCCGGAGTACGAGGAACTCAAGAGAGTCATGGTCCAAGCCGTGAGCAGGCTGGAGACGTGGCGATACAGACTCCGCCGGCCCGAGCCTCCTCGGCCTCTGGACAGCGAGCCTCTGCTGCCCGCAACGGAGGGCGGCGGCCACGGGGTCTTCCAGAACTTCACCCTCGACCCGCTCCGCGATGTGGTCAACCAGCGCTATCCGGACGACGCCGTACTCGGACGTGCTCTGGACGAGGCCACCGAGGCCATCAATGACAGCGTGCAGAAGGTCCAGGAGATCATCTCCCAGTTCTCCCGGCTAGCCACGCTCGGAACTTTGGTGGACGTGGTGCTACACGACGGCCGGGCCGCCCTGACACGTATCGCCTACGTGCTACGGAGGCTGAACAGGCTGACAAAGGGAACGAGCGAGCAGGATCCCGGCCTCTGCGAGGCTCTCGGCAAGGTCCACACCGACTTCGTCGCTCAGGAGAAAGCCCTCGACCGGTTGTTCACCCGTGTCGAGCCCCTCAGCGGGCGGCAACGAGGTCGTCCCAAGAAAATCTCACTGCATGAAGCCATCGACGAGGCGGTGTCCGTACACGAGGCGGACCTTGTCAAGCAGGGCATCACCGTCACCGTCGGTGGGGACGACGTGACCGTGACGGCAGAGCCGAGTGACATCGCCCAGGTGATCCTCAATCTCGTCGGCAACGCGATCTACTGGCTGTCCACTCTTCCAGAGGGCGCTGACCGCTCCATCCTCATCACGACCGAGCGAACCCCCGACGGTGAGGTCGACATTGATGTCAGCGACAACGGTCCAGGAGTGAGGGAGGAGATCAAGGACATGATCTTCGACACCTACTTCAGCGACAAGCCCGACGGGATCGGGCTGGGGCTGAGCATCGTCGGAAGCGTGGTCAAGGACTTCTACGACGGTGACTTGTACCTGGTCTCTCCAGGACCGCTCACCGGGGCATGTTTCAGAGCACGTCTTCGAAGGAGAGTTGGGTGACAGAGGGGGATGCGGTGTTCCGGGTACTCGTCGTCGACGACGAGGAGGACATCGCAGGGGAGCTCAAGAACATGTTGGAGGAGGAGCTCAACGACGTGGGCTCCATCTCCATCGAGACGGAGCAGGACTTCGGCGAGGCCGAACTGATTCTCGCGAGAGAACAGATCGACTTGGTCGTGCTCGACGTCAGGGATTCGTCTCAGGGACAGGGAATAGTCCCTGGTCTCGAACGGCGCGGTCGGGACCTGTACGACAGGATCGCGAAGACCCGCTGGGTTCCGGTGATCTTCTGTACCAACGTCCCTGGACAGGTGCAGGACTTGGAGGCGCCGCCGCTCGTCCAGGTCGTGACGAAGCACAGGCTGGACGAGGTGCTGGAGGCTGTGCGCATCGGACTGCAGTCCGGAGTCCCGTCACTGACCCGTCGGCTCGGCGATCTCGTGGACCGGGAGATCCGGGACTTCCTGCGGGACGTCATTGCTCCGAACTGGCCGGACATGGCCGAGGCCGACCAGCAGCAGATCGCTCCGCTCCTCGTACACCGTCTGGCTGCCTGGCTCAAGGAGAACGCGATCCGGGAGTTGGACGGTGCCCTCGTCGGCGCGGACGGCGCTGTGGTCGGCCACTCGTCAGCTGCCCGGACCTATCTCAAGCCGCCGGTGACCTTGCACCTCACTGCGGCCGACCTTCTTCGTGATCCGGAGGGATCCTGGTGGCTGGTCCTCACCCCGGCCTGCGACCTGTATGAGGACCCTCCAGTGCCCCAACCGGTTCGTCCGTTGCGGAAGGCGAAGGCCGAGTACGTTCGCGTCGCCAAGGCAGGCCCGCTGTTCGAGTCGGCACTCGTGGCCAAGTGGCGAGAGGACGGGACGAACAGGAACCGCGACGCTCTCCTGAGGGTGTTCCGGACGGACGACAACCGGTTCCAGCTTCTGCCGCAGTACCTGGACATCCCGCATCTGTTGTTGGACAGGGAGAACGTGAAGTCTGTTCCTCTGGCCGAGGCCAGAAGTTGGGACCGCGTCGCCACCCTCGACAGCCCGTTCGCCGAAGCCGCGCTGACTGCACACAGCCACGCCGTGGGGCGCATCGGAACTCCGGACCTGGTCTTCGAGCAGCTCAAAGTGGAGCTGGGCCTCGTCAAGGCAAAGAAGCAGGTGCCGCCTGCCCGCGCCGCAGGACGGGAGGACGTTCTACAGGAGTGACGCATGCCGTCACGCTCCGTGCCGCAGAAGCCCACCCTCGCGTCATCTTGTCCGGTACCGCACCAGCGGCGTTGGAGCAACGCATCCGGGTTCGTCCATCTGGTCACCCCGAGTTCCACGATCTGGCGCCGGGGAGCCATCACGCTATCCGCGTTGTTCACGGTGCCGACCCCCTGGGCCGTCACCGTGAGCCGGTCTGCGACGAGGCGGACCGTGCGTTCACGGAGGACTTCGAGGGTGACTGCTTGGGCGGCAGCCAGAGGCAAGGGCCGCCAAAGAGACCGCGCGGCTAGATTCTCGCCTGACGTCATCCCGTCAACGAGGCCTGGCACTCCTCGCACCGCCGAATCGCCCGCCGGGCGGTGTTGCCCTCCGTGGCCGCCGCCGGAGAACTGCTGCTCAAGCGGTCCCAGAGGCCGGGCGCGGGATCCCGAATCCACCCCCAGCGCGGTGGCTTCACCAGCTCTTCGGTGAGGTGTGTGCATGCCCCCGGTAGGTGCGCGTACTGCGTGGGCGAGATCAGGATTGTGTCCGCAGGGAAACGCCGCCATTCCTGTCGTAGCTGGGACGTAGAAGCCGGCTTCCGTACGAAGCCGCCAGGTGGGCAGCCACACCCCAGCCCGATGATGCACTCACACCGTTCGCAGCGTTCTTCCTTCACAGCGCCGCCGTCCGACGTACCTTCTCGTGCCTTCTCATGTCTTACTGATCTCGACTCTGTAGACGATCTTCCCGTCGAATTCTGCGAACCCGAGTGACTTGTAGAACGCACGCGCACCAGGATTGACACGGTCAGTCATCCACTCGACCCGGCTGCACCCAGGGCGCGCGGCAGCGATGGCGCGCAGCTCGTTCATGAGACGTTCGCCGACTCCCTGCCGACGGAGGGTGTCACGGACGTACAGCTCCTTGAGGAAGAGAGAGTGGGTGGACCCCGCCGACGGCCAGAGGAACGAGTACGCGGCGAGGCCGACGACGTCCCCGGCCTCGTCCTCGACCAGCAGGGCGGAGGCGAGCGGCGGTGAGCCGAAGAGGGCTCCCTCAATCTGGTCCTGGCGCTCATCGAAAGGCTGGATATCGGCGTCGGCCGTGCCGTAGAACCGCTCGATCTCCTCAATCAGTTCAGCCATTCCCCGGACGTCACTCTTCTCTGCGGGCCGGATCCTCACGGTCATCGGCGTACAACTCCTGTCGTTCGTACGGTCGTTCTTTTGCTACGAGGCCCCGGTGGGGGCATCCCCCAGGGCCCAGCCGTGCTGCTGCAAAGAACCCTGGACATGCCGGATGAGATACGCCAGGTCCGCACAGTAGACGGACGGGTTCCGATAGCCGCGTGCCGCGCTGAAACGGTGCGGCAGGTAGCCGCCCCCACATACGGCCACCAGCGGACAGCGTTGGCACTCCTCAGAGAGCGCGGCCGCCCCGTCCTCCTGCCGGTGCGAGAACTTGGGGTGACGGATGGCCGCGTCAAGGGAGTCGCTGAAGACGTCGAGCCCCAGCCAGGAGGCTCCCTCCTCCACAGAGCGCAGGGTGTCCACGCCCTCCACGGAGCCGTCGGACTCGATCACGACGCTGGCGGGAGGGGCCAGCCCGAGAGTCTCCACCGCGCCACGCGCGCCGGAGCTGAGCGCCACGATGTCCTCCAGCATGCGCACACTGTGTTGGTACTCGGGCCGGGCAAGCCATGCGTCGTAGACGCGGCTCATCCACACCCCGTACTCGGGAGCAGCCGGATCATTCCGATCTGGCGGCGCATCGTGGGTCCCGTGCGGCAGCCCGAAGTCGATCACCGGAGGCTCGAACGACGCAAGGTAGTCGTGCACCTCTGTGGGGTCGTTCGCCAGGTCCACCACGGCGAGCAGCCCCGCGAACAGCCCGGGCCGGGACCGCAGCAGTTCGATGCCCCGTACTGCCGAGGCCGCGCTCGACCTGGCCGCGTGTGAAAGCCGGTGCCGGTCGTTGGCGGCAGGCGGCCCATCAAGGCTGACGCCTACCGCCACTGCATACTGCTCGAAGAGGTCGAGCCATGCCTCCGACACAAGTGTCCCGTTGGTCTGCAGCTCAAAGCGCACCTCAACCTCGGACGGAATGCCGTCCTTGAGCACACGGAGAACTTCCCCCAGATGCCGGGGCCCGGCGAGCAGTGGCTCACCACCGTGCAGCACGACGTGGACGGTCCGCAGCCGGTACGTCGCCACATGCTCGGCGATCCTCCGAGCCGCTGCCCGGGCCACGTCCACGCTCATCCGCGCCGGCAGACTCCGCCACGCCTGGTCCTTGGAGTTGAAGACGTAGCAGTAGTCGCAATCAATGTTGCATCGGTTTGCGACTTTGAGGATGAAGGTGTGGAACGGCTTATGCGGAGGAGTCGGTGTCATCAAGCAGCAGCGCGACTACAGCGGCCACGGCCAGATCAGCGAGGCGGCATGGACGCCGTCCCCGATGCTGTTCGAGGCCGCCCGCTCAGCAGCCAGACGGCGCTGCACGCGGGCGGCTACACGGTCCAGGACTTCGAGGCTGGGCACGGGCTCCTTGGCGTCCAGGCCGGAAGCCGAAGGGCAGGGAACAGTCATGCTGGGCGGCATTCAACGCTCCTCAAGACGGTGCGCCGAGAGACTGGAACGCGGCGATGGCGGTTGAAGCTATAGATCGGCTCGCAACGTAGCAGCGTCGCCACTCACTGCGACATACAGAAACTCGTCACGTATTCCGCTCAGGCTCATCCCATCTGCGACGCCAAGAGCCGCTCGACGTCGTCGGCCGACGCGCCCACGCCCAGCTGCCGGTAGACGGCGAGCGCTTCACGCAGCATCGCCTCAGCCTGGTCGGGCCCGTCGATCACCCAATCGCAGCGGCCGATCCCCTCCAGCGCCCGTGCCTCCTCCAACGGACAGTGGATGTCCCGAGCCAGAACCAGCGCCTGTTCGAAGCGCCTGCGCCCGGCAATCGGTTCACCGAGCGTCCGCAGCAGCAGCTCTCCCCAGTGGTTGAGCACCTCCGTCTCACCACAGCGATCACCGAGATCGCGCAGGATCTCCAGGCTCTGCCGGAACGCCTCAACAGCACCGTCCTGCTCACCGACGATCCCGCGGGCAACCCCCATCTCGCTCAACGAAGCGGCTTCGCCCCCACGGCTACCGAGATCGCGATACACCCCCAGAGCCTCCTCGAGCGCCAGGATCGCCGTCGGCATGTCGCCAGACAGGCGGTCCAGCACCCCAAGGTGGCGGATGCTGTTCGCGCGGCCGAAGCGTTCACCAAGCTCCGTGTAGTGCTCCAAGGCCTGAACATGAGCACCACGAGCACCATCGAGATCACCGGTGAGCCGCTGCACCACACCCAACTCGTTCAGGGCGTAGGCCTGGTGGACCCGGTCGTCCAGCGCCTTGTAGATGTCGAACGCCTCGCGCTGGCACTGGGTGGCCAGGCCGTATTCGCCCATGAGGGAGTGCACGATGCCCAGGTCCCGCAGGGAGTTGGCCTCCCCGTACCGGTCGCCGAGCTCACGGTAGATCGCCAGTGCTTCGGACTGGGCCTCGACAGCCGCATCGAACTTACTGGTCTGTCGCCGCACCATGCCGAGGTCGGCCAGCGCGTTGGCCTGACCGAGCCGGTCCCCCAGCTCGCGGTAAAGGGCGAGTGCCTCAGTCTGGGCGCGGGCCGAAGCATCGTTGTCCGCGGTCAGGTACCAGACGATGCCCACCTGGTTCAGGGCGTCCGCCTTGCCACGCCGATCCCCAACCGCGTCGTAATGCGTCACCGCCTCGTTCAGGGCCTCGGTCGCTTCGGAATAGGACGCCATGAAGCGCCGCACGACGCCGAGTTCGGCCAGTGCGCCGGCCAGTGCCCGCTGGTCACCAGTGTGGCGGGCAGCCCCGGCAGCCGTCCGGTGGAGCCCGACGGCCTGGTCCCACGGACCGGCCTGCCGCAGGAAGGGCGCCATTGCCGCGGCCAGACGGATCACGAGGTCATACAGAGCGAACTCGTTGGCCTGCCGGATACAGGCCAGAATGTTCGGCCGCTCGTTCTCCAGCCAGCCCAGTGCCGCCGTACGCGACTCCATGACCGGAGTCTCAACGTACTCCAGGTCGTCCGCTGGAGGTGGAACCACGGAACCACCGCGAACAATGTGCTCATTCGCAACAGCCAGAGCGGCCAGGTAATAGGTGCACACACGCTGAACGGCCTGTACGTGGGCCATACTGTCCCCTCCGTCAGCGAGACCGCGGGCGTAGTCGCGCAGGAGATCGTGAAGCCGGTAACGGCTCCCTGGGTGCTCGTCGATCAGATGGGCGTCATAGAGCGCGTCCAGTTGCTGGCGGGCTACCGCCACCGAAACCGATCCGAGCGCGGCCCCCACGTACACGTCGAGTTCCGTGCCAGGGTGGAAGCCGAGGCGCTGGAAGAAGTACTGGCGTTCCGGTGTGAGGTCCCGATAGGACAGATCGAACGTCGCGGCGACCGCGCGCTCGCCGGCGCGCAGTTCTCCCAGCCGGTCCCGGGCCGCCACCAACCGTTCGTGCAGATCCCCGGCGCTCCAGGATGGATGGTGCCGTAGCCGCGCGGCGAGCAGTGACACACCCAACGGGAGGTATCCGCATAGGCGCACCAAGTCCTCGACCGTGTCCCTGTCGAGTGAGTCCGCTGCCCTCCCGCTGAGCCGTACGAACAGGTCCACCGCATGATCGGACGGCAGCGCCTCGACTGGCAGCACCACTTCCTCGTGGGCCGCCAGCCGCTTGCGGCTGGTCACCAGCACGAGGCAGCCCCTGCCGCCGGGAAGCAAAGGCTCCAACTGCTGATAGCTGGCCGCGTTGTCGAGGATGAGCAGCGCCTTCTTGCCCGCGAGCCTGCTCCGCCACATGGCGGCTCGCGCCTCCGTGATCGCGCCGACATCGTCACCAACGGGGATCTGCTGCGTCGGCACACCGGAGGCAGCAAGGAGCGACGCGAGAGCTTCGGCTGCCTGTACCGGGCTGCGCCCCGTTGTGTGCCCGTTCAGGTTGACGAAGAGCTGCCCGTCGGGGAACCGTTCGGAGAGCAGGTGTCCGGCATGCACCGCGAAGGTCGTCTTCCCTACTCCGGGCATCCCGTCGATGACATGGACCAGCAGGGCCTCTCCAGTCTCCTGCGCAGCACGTACCGAGCGGATCAGCGACTCCAGCTCCGCCGACCGATCGGTGAACGCCGTGGTATCGCGTGGCAACGACCGCAGAACCAAGGCGGCCCCTGGCGGATCTGAACCGTCATCCGGGCGCGCTGCCGGCCCAGGGCTCTGCCCCGGCTCCCGCTGATCACCTAACGCAGTAAGTAACGTCGTCAGCCCGGCCGTGACCACCCCCAAAATGACGAAAGACGACCAGGGATGCTTCTGCAACCAGCCAAACCATGAAGGCCAATGCGACTGCGCGGAGACGGCGTTCGTGACCAGACCCACGAGCATGGTGGTGATCGCACCCACGCCGGCGACGACGGCGATCATGGCGCCGCGTCTAACCCTCACGAGCGCGTCACGAGGTCGGCTGAGCAATACCCAATGAGTCCCACACCCCAGCCATCGGACTGGAAAAGCGGATGCAGAGCCGACTTGAACACGTGGGCAACCCCCAGAAAGACATCCCAACTAACCAAGCGGACCAGTCTCATAGAGCTTGGTCAAGGTCGTCTCTGCGCCATCGACCCTTTGACCTTTCAGAGGGCGAACGCTACTCGCCTGGACGGCAACACGGCTGTAAACCTGCGACCCCCCGGAAGCATGACCGCACCACCCACCTGCTGTTGTTCACGGTTCCGCTTCTGCTCCGGCGGGGAACCACAAGGGCGAGACCACGAAGTTTCTCTTGCGCTCGCAACCGGCAGGCAGCCCTGCACCACTTCACTGGCACGCTGCGAGATCCTCGACAGCACCTCCCTGGTGCACTCTGCGCGCGTCACACCCGGCAGCACATGGTGCATTCAGGCATGTGCGCACGCATCGTCGCTGCTCAAGACGTGTGCGCACACACCACCAAGAACACGGTGCACCCTCCGGTGAGCACTCATCCAACAGACTTGCGTACAGGGCGAGTTGTTGTTGTCTATGCTGTCGCCGGAGATCATGAACAGCGCAGCTTCACCCTGGAAGGGAAGGGGAGGTAGTGACCGACATTGACGCCTCCACGCTCGACTTCCTTGCGCAACTACGTGCTCAGACAGTGTCGTTGCGGCAAGGCGCCGAGGCAGCGCGCCGCGAGCGCGATGAAGCAGCGGTCCGGCTGGCCGACTTGGAGGCGAAGCTGGCGGACAGTTCCACAGCATTGCGTGCCCTGGAGGTCTACACAGGTGAAGCCACCGGGGACAGTGCAGCCACCGACAGTCCGACCGGCCCCCACGGCACGCAGGCCCAGTCGATCGAGGAAGCCATCTTCCAGGCACTGCGCGAGAAAGAAGCGCTGACTCCCCTGGAGATCGCACGGGCCGTCGAGGCGCTCGGCGTGAGCAGCTCCGCATCCAGCGTCCGCGCCCGACTGAGCAAGCTCGTCAAGTTGGGGACGCTCCAGCGTGACGGCAACGCCAGGTACTCCGTCAACAAGAAGGGATCGGGAGCCACCAAGGACTGACGCAGACTCACAGAACATAAGATCGGCCGCCGCAAGTCGCGAGCCCACGGCGGCCGTTGGCGCATGCCTTCCGATAAGGGCTCACGCACCGACGGCCAGCCTAGGCCATTCGGTCGGTTCACCGTGAGCCCTTTCCGAAACAGTCGCGATCTTCACGGCGACTCATTGGAGCAAGGATCAACGACGTGAACTCCCACTCCCCCGGCCCAACTCGACGTGCATCCAGTCGAGACGCGCTGCGTGACCGGCCCGCAAAGGCTGCCCCCTCCGCCAAGAGAACCTCCTACACCATGCCGCCCGTCGGCATCCAGGCCGACCGGCAGATGGATGTCCTGGCTGCCACCGTCACGACGTGCGCGACCGGGCGCTCGGCCGCCAAGGTCAATGACATCGTTCGGGAGACCGGCCTGGAACGCCACGGCATCCAGCCCACCCTGCGGTTCCTGACCGGGACGGGACTGCTGACATCGGGACCGGCCGGGTGGACACCCACTGTTCCCGGTGTGCGTGTCGGGCAGGCGTGGGCCACCAATCGCGATGCGGCCAGGACGATTTTCGGTGAGGTCTGGCGCGACTCCTGGGTGTACCACCTGCTGATCCGTTCCTCCGTACGCGCCGGAGTCGCACTCAGCGCAGAGGAAATAGCCAAGGCCATGAGGCCCTACCAGACGTCCAAGCTGACCCCTTGGATGCACCTGGTGGACTGGCTCGTGCTGGCACGGTACGTCGAGCGCGACAGTGACGGGGCTCTACGCCTGTCGAGGGCTCTCAACGACGACGGCGACGCGGCCGCCCCCGACTCGGAGCAGAGCGTACCGCCGGCGTCGGCGCCCGATCCGGTCGGACCACCCCTCGGGCTTGTCCTGCCGGTGAACATGGATCAACTCACGCACCTGAGTGCCGAGGACTACGGCGCGGTCATGCGATCTCTCGCAACAATCTACGAGGTGCTCTCCCGCCAGCGAGCCTGACACCTCGCCCCTGGCCTGCGACCGGCCTTTCCCCGCATCACCCTTTCGCGCGCGAGCGTTTGCGTGCTGGAAGCCACCCTTCAAGGCTGGTGTGAACTTGCACCAGCCTAGGAGGTCGCTGTTCCATGCCCGTCCCGCGTGCGCCCAGACCTGACCAAGTCTCGCCCGACAGCCCCAGCGCGCCCGCGACCGACTCCGCGGACGTGACGCTGGCGCGCGCCGTCGAGCAAACCGTCACCCTTTGGACCACCATGACTTCCCAGGGACAGATGTCCCCACAGACCAACCGCTCCTTCGGGCAGCTGTTGGAGCGCTGGCAGCGCTACACCCAGGCCCGTGGCGCCGTTCTCCTCAACGACGTCACCGTCGATTTCATCGAGGACTTCGTATTTGCCCATGGGCGCACCCGCCATGGACGGATTGGTGAATCAGCCACCGCGACCCAGCACCAACGCCGCGCCGTGCTGCGCTCGTTCTACCGCACACTGCGCGAGCTCGGCCTCACCGACACCGACCCCACCCGGGACGTCCTCCTGCCCGAGCGCACCAGAAGCCTGATCCGACCGCTGGACGAGGACGAGGCTGTCGCCCTCCGTCACGCTGCCGAGTACGTGACGCGGCCCAGCCGGCATGCAGCAGCAGCGGCCCTGGCCTTGTCAGGCGGACACACCGGCGAGATCGGCCACATCCGCATCAGCGACCTCGACCAGAGCGCCTCGGCCGTGTGGATGCACGGCTCCACTCGCACCGACGCACGGTGGTGCCCACTCGACCCGTGGGCCCTTCGCGTCCTTCTTGCCAGAGCCGCCTTCGTCACTCGTCAGCAAGGCAGCCCCGAAGCCGTGCCCAAGGCCCGGCTCGCCGTCTCCTCGGCCCCCGCGCCGGACGAACAGCTGCAGGCCCGGGCCTGCGTCGCCCTGTCCGACCTGATCCGCCGCATTGGCCTGGGCACAGACCCGCGAGTCAAACCAGCATCCCTGACCGCGTACGCCGCGGTGCGGATCTTCAGTGAATCCGGAAAGATCGAAGATGTCGCCCGCGGGCTCGGGCTGCGCTCCTTGGATCGGGCCGCCGACCTCATTGGCTACGACTGGACCCGCCCCGCGGCCGAAAGGCAGGCCGCCAGTGCCTGAGGACATCTTCGGAGACGCCGTCCCGCCGGCGCAGCGCACCCCGCGTAAGCGGACCTTCAGCGACAAGGACCGCCGCACCCTCCACGAGCGCCTCACTGACTGCGCGCACAACCCCGACCTCTACGAGTTGGCCGAGACACTCCCGCCACCAGGCAGGGTCGGAAGGCCCCGTCACTATCCTGACGTCGCGTTCCTCTTCTTCCTCGCTGCTCGTAGCGCGCTGGCCTCGGCACGCCGCACCGCAGCACACCTCGAAGACCCAGAGGTGTGGACCATCCTGAAGGCAGGGGCACGAGCGGAGCTCGGCGCAGCGGAAGCGGCCCGGCTCCCCGATGCCGGGCCGACGCGCGCGCAATGGCTCCGCGCCCAGCGACGGCTGCGCGATCATTCCCATGAGCTCTGGGAGTCATACCGCGTTCTCGCCCTTGAGCAGGCACTCGAGCAAGGAATCTTCCCCGAGCACGAGACCCGGTCATGGAGTAGTCCGCAACGGCACCAGCTGATAACCGCAGACGGCACAGTACTCAAATCCCCCACCCTGGCCCGAGCCAGCCAAAGCGTGGACCTGACGACCGGCGAGATCCGCTACCACCGAGTCGACCCCGCCTCCGTCTCCCAGATGGAAGGGGGCGGCACTGAGGTCTTCGGTCCGAAATATGTCTTCTTCTCTGCCAGGAAAGACGAGAACTACCTGTCCCGTGTTTTCCTCGACTCGCGATACGTACCCCACCTGCGCCCCGGCGGAGAAGCAGCCGTGGCCGTCGAGGGCGTCATCGACATCATGTCCGCGGCCCCCGGCTGCATGGGAATCCTGTACGACGGCGCTCTCCGGGGCGTGCACCGGGACGCCATCGCGCGCCACGGCGGCCTCGTCGTCAACAAACAGCACAAAGGTAACGAACCACAATTCTACGAATCTCTGCGGCCCGGTCGCTGCACCCACGAACTGTGGGCCGCCAACGGACGTGTCGCGGAGAAGGTCCACTTCGCGGACGGGACAGCAGAACTCATCCCCGTGCCGATCAAGAGACTGGAGCGGCGCGGGGTCCGGATGTTCCGCTGGTACCACGTGCTGGCCATCCGTTGCCGCCATGGCGTACACGAATACAGAGTCAGCGTCGGCACAACAAGCCGCAAAGGCGAACGGCCACCCGGTAAAAGCGACGAGGAGCGCGGCTTCCACCGCGCCGAGCACCTGCAACAGATCCCGGAGTTCACCCGCACCCACCAGCTCGTCTATCCCTACCGCAGCGACGCCGAGTCGGGCCACGCGCAACTCGACGCCTCCCTGTGGAACGGACGTCTCATCTCCTACGGTGTCGAGGCCCAGCAACTCCTGACCCTCGGGTTCGTCCTCGCACAGAACTCCACCAGTCGTGCGCTGCACAAGGAAGGAGCCTCCATACTCAGGCCCACGGCCTGACGTCGACACCCAGCCTGCAGACACCAGCGCCCGCCTGAGTCCCGATCCGGTACCCTGTGGATCGAGCGTTCCTGGCGGGCGCTGCAGCGTGTCACGCGGTCTACCGCGCGCCTCGTCATCGCAGCATCATGATCCAGACTGCTCAGGGCTTGACCGAGAGACCAGGGCACGATCTGTTCACGAGTTTCGTGCAAGGTTTCGCACAAGCCCCGCCTTCGTAGCTCAGGGGATAGAGCACCGCTCTCCTAAAGCGGGTGTCGCAGGTTCGAATCCTGCCGGGGGCACAACGCATTACCGCTCTGACCTGGGGTTTCTTCCCCAGGGAGGAGCCCTAATCGGCCTCGGACGTCTCGTCCGGGGCCGTTTGCGTGAGCGGTGCGTGAGCGGACGGGGAATTGACCTCCCGAACATCGCCCGAGGAATCAGCATCAACCAGCACGGACTCCGAGCCAGGCTTCTTCGCGTCGTCGGCCTCGGGCTCCGCTTCCGGAGCGGCCTCCTCGGAGGTGGAGCGGGCGCGCGGTACGAGCCGGGCCGCGGCCTCGGCGATGGCGAGGTCGGCCTCGGGTAGCAGGCTCGTGTACGTGTCGGCCGTGATGGTGATCGAGGAGTGGCCGAGCATCTCCTGGATGTCCTTGAGGTCGGCCCCGGCCGCGTGAGCCAGTGTCGCGGCACCGTGGCGGAGGTCGTGGAGCCGGACCGGCGGGAGGCCGATCTCCTCGTACAGCTCGACGAACCGCCGTGTGACGTTGGCGGGGTGGAGCATCTCGCCGTTCTCCTTGGTGAAGACGCGGCCCGTCTCCACCCAGGCGCTCTCCCACTCCTTACGGTCCTTGTCCTGCTGGGCGCGGTGCCGCTTGAGGGCCTGGACCGTGTCGGAGTCGAGAGCGATGGTCCGCGCGCCGGCGTCGGTCTTGGGGTCGTCCTCGTACACCTCCCAGCCGTCGACCACGAGTTGCTTGGCGACAGTGATGAGCCCGGCGTCCAAGTGGGTGTCGGTCCACTTCTGGCCGCATGCCTCACCACGTCGCAGCCCGCGGAAGGCGATCAGATGGAACATCGCGTACAGGCGGTCTTCGGCAACATGGTCGAGGAAGAGGCCGGTGTGCTCCGGCGTCCAGACCATCACCGGTGAGGGCTTCTCGCCGGTGCGCTTCCAGTGGAGGATGCGCTCCTCGGTCCACACCAGCGCCTTGGGCCGCTTGCCTGCCTCCAACTCGACGTGGGCCGCCGGGTTGAAGGTGATGAGCTGCTGGGCGATCGCGGCGTTCAGCGCGGCCCGCAGGGTGGATCGGACGCGCTGGCGGGTAGCCGGGCCCACGATGCGACGGTAGGGCTCCATCTCTTCGATGGTCGCCTTCATCACCTTGCGGCGGGCACGATGCTCGCGGCCCTTCCAGGGAATCTGGGCCAGGTCCTCGAACGCCTTGCGCCGTGCGGCATTACCTTCAGCGATTTCGACGTTGGCCTCGGCGATGGCCTCGAACATCTCTGACAGGTGGGTGACCCGGAGGCGGTCGAGCCGCAGGTGCCCGATCCGCGGTTTGAGGTGCACCCGGATGTTGCTCTCGTCGCGGCTGATGGCGCTCTGCCGCCCCTTCTTGCCCGCCAGCCACATGTCCAGCCATTCACCGATGGTGAGACGGCTGGTCAGGTCCAGGCCATGGCTGAGGCGCCTTCGGGTCGCCTCGACGTCCGGCAGCGGCGCCTTCTCCTCGGCCACCTTCTCCAGCAGTTCGGCGATCTGGGCGAGGCCCTCGGTGTCGTCGGAGTCGGCGAGACCGAGCACGGCGCGGACGTGGTCGAGGTCGGTCTGGGCGGCCTTGAGGCTGTCGTAGCCGGCACGACTGAAGGAGCGGCGGGTACCGTCCTCGCGGGGCGGGAGCTCCTGGCGTATGGAGTACGAGCCGTGCTTGCGGCTGGAGAGCTTCGGGCACTTCTTGCCGAGCGGCTTGCCGGTGTGGGGGTCGCGGCAGTAGCAGCGGCGGTGGGTGGAACCCTTCAAAGATCGTTCTCCTCGTTGGTGTTGTCGACGGGCAGGTCGACGTCGGCGAGTTCGGGGGGTAGGTCCGGTGGTGTGCCACCGTCTTCGCGAATGAAGGCGCGGGCGCTGCGGAGCCGGTACTTGGCTTCCAAGGCCCTCTCGGCGTAGTCGGCTTGGGCGAGTACGGCTTCCTCGCGTTCAGCGCGGTTGGGCGCCGTCTCGGCTTTCCAACGCTCGTGTTTCTCGCCCTTCAGGGCAGCCAGCGCGGCTCGCTGGTGGCGGACGTGGGCGCGGAAGTTGCGGAGCATGTCGTCTTCCAGACCGAAGTCCTCCCTGTCACCGGTGAACCAGCGCATGGCGTCCCAGCTCGGTTCGGAGTCCTGTAGGGGAAGGCGCTGGACCCTGTCGACGTAGCCGACGGGGTAGAGCAGGCAGACCGGGTAGGTCCGCAGGGCTTCGGCGAGGACGAGGACGTCGACCAGGGGCAGGGTGGCGCGGCGGCCGGACTCCATGTTGGCGATCACATTGCGCGGGATCGAATGGCCGATCTCCGCGCAGCGGTCGGCCAGGTCCTGGGCGCTCATGCGCAGCTCCTTCCTTCGTCTACGGACTTCGGCGGCCACCGTGGCCATCACCTGATCCACCCACTCGGGGACGTCGTCCTCGTCTCTTCTAGCTTCGAAACCGCGTTGTGTCATGGAGACACATTAGCTCGCTCATGATGGTTAGTGATCACCTGGAGTCGGACGTGATGCCGCGTTCACCGAGGGCTCACTCATGAATGGAGAACCTGATGCGCAACAGCGAGGCCGCCGAGCAGTCCAAGGGCATGACGCGAGAGGAGCTGCTGGCCCTTCCCGTCGCCGTTGACCTGGATACCGGCAACCGGGCACTGGGTTTGGGTCGGAGCAAGGGCTACGAGCTGGCCAAGCGTGGCGAGTACCCGTGCAAGGTCCTGCGTCTGGGCAAGGCGTACCGCGTGGTGACCGCCGACCTGTTGAACCTGCTCGGCCTGGCCGCATGACCGCTCGTGCCCATAGCAGCCGCTTCTGCGTTGAGCTGACACAGAAACGCTGGACTGTGGCCGGGCGTGGACGTACTGTCCGTGTTCCCTCGCCCCGGCCAAGGAAGCGAGAGAGCCCCCGGCGGGCCAACGCCGGAGGCTCAGCACACTCCACCGCCCGCATTCCAACGAACGACCTGTGTGACCCGGGCCTGCATGCCCGACGTCACCGGATAAGGAGCTGCTCGTGCAACCTACGACACCCGAGCCGTATTCCGCACCCGGCAAGGTGACATGGCCGACGGTCGCGGTGCCCGGCCAGCTGGGCCACGCACCCGAAGCCGCCCCTGCGGCAGATGACAGGGTGCTGCAGACGGCTCCGGAGGATCAGCCCGCCGAGGAGTCGGTGCCGGACCAGCAGCCGACGCACGGCTCCGAGCTGCTGGACGAACTGCGTGCCCAGATAGCCAAGTTCGTGATTCTGCCCTCGCCCGAGGCGCTGGACGCGGTCACGCTGTGGGTGGCGGCGACGCATCTGCAGCCTGCCTGGCAGCACGCGCCGCGACTGGCGGTGGTGGGGCCGGCGAAGCGGTGCGGCAAGTCGCGGCTGCTGGACGTACTGACCGAGACGGTCCACGAGCCGATGCTCACCATCAACACCACCCCGGCGGCGGTCTTCCGCTCCATCACCGAGGAGCCGCCCACGCTCCTGGTGGACGAGGCGGACACCATCTTCGGCACGCCGAAGCAGGCGGAGAAGAACGAGGAGATGCGCGGCCTGCTCAACGCCGGCCACCAGCGCAACCGCTACGTCACCCGTGTCGTCGGCAACGACCACACGCCCCACAAGTTCGCCACCTTCGCCATGGCCGCCCTGGCTGGGATCGGCGACCTGCCCGACACGATCATGGATCGGGCCGTGGTGATCCGTATGCGCCGCCGGGCCGAGGGCGAGAGCGTCAAGCCGTTCCGCTCCCGCCGCGACACCCCAGCCCTCCACGACCTGCGCGACCGCATCGCCGCATGGGCCAGGCCCCTGCTCGATGAAGCCGCCGACCTGGAACCGGAGATGCCGGTCGAGGACCGCGCCGCCGACACCTGGGAGCCCCTGGTGATCATCGCCGACCTCGCCGCAGGAGCCTGGCCCCGTCGCGCCCGCGAGGCGTGTGTGCGGATGGTGGCTGCGGAGATCGAGGTGGAGGAGGACCAGCCCGGTGGGGCACGGATCCTGGCCGACATCCGCAGGGTCTTCGTCGCCCAACGGGAGGTCGACAGCCTCTCCACGGACGAGCTGCTGCATCACCTGCGGCAGAACCCCGAGTGCCCGTGGGCGGAATGGGGACGCAACGGGCTGACCGCCCGCAACTTGGCAGACATGCTCCGCCAGTTCGACATCAAACCCGGCAACATCCGCCTCGCCGACGGAACCCAGCGCAAGGGCTATATGCGCAACAAGTTCTTGGACGCATGGCGGCGCTACTGCCCCACCGTCCACCCGGTGGACGCTGAATCCACCACCCCAGCCATGGGCTGAGCCCCGCACCCCCGAGCGGCCGTCCCTGCCGTCCCTACCGTGATCTCGCAGGTCAAACGGCATGCGGACAAGACGGCAACCGGGACCAAGACGGCACCGCGATCACGACGGCCGCGCTGACCTGCCAGGACGCTGCCCGGATCCGTCTTGTGCCGTCCCGGGCGTCCCCGCCGTATCACCGCAGGTCAGGCTCCGTCGGCCGGGACGGCACGACGCGACAGCGCCGTCCCGGCCGACACAGGGGCGCGAGTCCAGGACGGCGGGCCGAGGCTCTGCCGTACCTGCCCTGACCTGCGCTTGCAACGGCCAAGACGGCAAAGACGGATCACACCACCACCCCAGGAGCATCCCGCTTGACCCACCTCTCCACACCCACTCACCTGAGCCACCGCCTTGGCCATGGGCAGTCGGCGACGACCAAACAGGCCACCGAGCGGTACGTCCTCGCCGCTGCCGGAGTCGTCATCGTGGCCCTCACCGCTGGTGGATTCTGGCTGTCATACGCACACCTCGCCGAGGTCGCCGGACAACACGGGCTGGGCGGTTCTCCCGCCCGCCGATGGGCCTGGCCGGCGACCCTGGACGCATTCATCGTCGCGGGCGAACTGCTCATGCTCCGCGCGGGCCTGCGCCGGGCCACCGACGGGTGGGCTATTGCCCTTACCGCCACCGGATCGGTCGGCTCCATCGCACTCAACGTGGCCGGGGTCAGTGGATCCGGTCACTCCGGCGCCGTACCACTGCTCGACTACGTGGTCGCCGCTGTCCCCCCGACCGCTGCACTGCTGGCCTTCGGTGTCCTGATGCGGCAGATCCACCAACTCGTCGACCGACCGGTCGACCATCCGGACACCCCTTCCGAACAGCCTGCCGATCTGCTGCCTGCTACGTCCGTCCAGCCTCCGGAACCGCAGGGCCGGGTTTCGGAGAGCAGGCCGCGGGGTGGCCGTCCGGTCAGCGCAACGGTCGAGGAACTCGCCGAGATCGGTCGGATCGCCGCCGCCGAGCAGCAGAAACTCACCCGGGACATCGTCCGAAAGGCAGTGAAGGACAAGGGCCTGACGATCAGCAGCGAGCGGCTGACGGAGGTGATGGACATCCTCAAGCCCGAGTTCAAAGCCGACGCGGGCACTGGCCCGAACAACGGCTGACTGCCCGCTCAGCGGGTGACCGGAACTCTTCCGGTCACCCGGCAGCCGGTTGCCGCCCACTCCTGTCCACAGATGTGGACGAGGCGGTCATCGCCCTCACCGTCACCAGCCCTTCCACCGAAGGCTTCCTGCCCAGCCCGCCCCAACTGGAGAACCGCCCGTGACACACGACGCGCGCCGCCCTGGCTACACGCCCGACGAGCTGCCGCCTTCGCCGAAGTCCCCTACCCTGCTGGGACGTTTGCGGCAGGCGTTCGGACGGACGGCCCCTGGCGGAGCCAGTAGTACCCCGAGTCCGACTCAAGGCCGGTCTTCGGGGATCTCCGCCCCGGGGGTGGCGGAGACGGCCCAGCGCCAGGGAGCGCCGGACCGGGAGGTCGGGGCCGAGGGCGGACCCGACCCGGACGAACTCCACGCCGTCCAACAGCAGATCCTCCGCCCCGCACCCGCCGCCGAGCCGACGGCCGACGAGCGAGCGGTGCAGAGCGTCCAGCCGACGATCCGCCGTTTCACCGGCACCAAGCGGACCGCCCGCGTCGGCCCACTGCGGTTCACCGGCGACGAACACGCCGACCTCCAGGAGGCCGCCGCCGAGCACGGCTACAAGGGCGAATCCGGATTCGCCGCCGACATCGTCCTCGCCTTCATCACCGGCCGGTTCACCGCGAACCTGCCGCTGTCCGAGGACCGCCGCCGCACCCACATGTTCCGCGCCCAGGTGCTGCGCGAGCTCAACCGCATCGGCGTCAACATCAACCAGATCGCCCGCGCCCTCAACAGCGACCTCACCCCGCCCCACATCCGCCGACATCTCGACGAGCTGCACCGCCTGCTGGAGCTGATCGCCGAGGTCCTGCGCGAACCGGCAGACACGAGGAAGGACCAGGCCGCGTGATCGCCGCTATCAAACCGGCCGGGGCCAACACCCGTGGCCTGCTCGCCTACCTCTACGGCCCCGGCCGACACGACGAGCACACCGACCCGCACATCATCGCCGCCTTCGCCATGCTCGGCATGCCCGACCCCGGCCGCGACGAGAACGCCACCCTCACCCAGCTCGCCCGCCACCTCGACGAGCCCGTCCAGCTTCGGAACAGCGAGTTCGGCAAGAAGGTCACCGACCACGTCTGGCACTGCCCCGTCCGCACAGCCCCCGAGGACCGTCACCTCTCCGACGCCGAGTGGGCCGACGTCGCCCAGCGCATCGTTGAGGCCGCCGGCATCGCCCCGCCCGGAGACGACCTGGCCTGCCGATGGATCGCTGTACGCCACGCCGACGACCACATCCACATCCTCGCCACCACCGTCCGCGAAGACGGCCGTCGCCCGAGGCTCCACGACAGCGGCATCCGCGTCGGCGACGCCTGCCGCCAGATCGAGAAGGACTACGGCCTGCGCCGACTGAAGAAGGGCGACCGCACCGCCGGACGCCGACCCACCCAGGCCGAGATACACAAGGCCGAACGACTCGGCTGGGAGCAGACCAGCCGCGCATGGCTCCAGGACCGCATCCGCGCCGCCATCCCCCATGCCAGCAGTGCCGAGGAACTCCTCGCCTACCTCGAGGCTGACGGCATCGCGGTCAAACCCCGCCGTGGACCGTCCGGAGACCTTCTCGGCTACGCCATCGGCCGCCCCGGCGACCTCAACAAGGACGGCGAACAGATCTTCCACCCCGGCGGAAAGATCGCCCCCGACCTCACCCTGCCCAAGCTGAAGGCCCGCCTCGAAGCAGGCCGACCGGAGGAGCACCCCACCGCTCGCCGCAACTGCCCCACCACCCCTTGGCACCAGGCCACCAACGCCCTCGCCACCCTCCACGCCGACATGGCCGACGACACCCATGTCCAGGCCCACATCACCGCGCTCGGCGAACTGATCGAAGCCACCACCCAGAAGGCACCCGCCCACCTCCAGACCGAACTACGAGCGGCCTCCAAGGCGTTCGCCCGCGCCCAGCGCTCCCAGACCCGCGCCGAACATCAGGCCGCCCATGCCCTACGCGTCGCTGCCCGCGACATCGCCCACACCGCCACCGGTCCCGACGGCAGCGCCCTCGCCGCCCTGCTCGCGGCCCTCGTCTGGGCCACGATCGTCGCCGCCCGCTGGCACGAAGCGAAGAACCACGCCCACCAGGCCGAAGCCACCCGCCAGGCGCTCCGCCACCTCCAGAGCGCCGCCGACCAGGCCTTCACACCCGTCCTCGACGGCCTTGCCGCCCGTCAGCCGAAGGACCAGGCCCGCCGGACCCTGGCCCACGACGTGCGAGCCGCCATCCCCGATCACGCCGACCGCATCCTCACCGACCCCGCATGGCCGGCCCTCGCCACCGTCCTTGCCGACGCCGAGGCCGGCGGTCACAAACCCGACCAGCTCCTCAAGGAAGCCGCCGCTCAACGTGAACTGACCACAGCCCGCCAACCGGCCCGCGTCCTGATCACCCGCATCCAGCACACCGGCCGCAACCCCGTACCCAATCCCCGAGCCGAAGCCGCCCGGCGCCGCTCGACCATGACGTCCTCGCCCCACGCGCGCCAGACCCGGAACCCACAGCCCGCGACGGCACTCACGACGCCCGTCGAGCAACGGCAACGACAGCGCCGATAGGCCCACGCAGGCCAACAACCGCTGCTCTGCCCCACCTCGCAAGGTCACAGGACACCAGCAAAGCTCTACCAACACCCCGCACGAGAAGGAGAATTCGGCCCCCTGCGGAAGTACTCACTCGGCCTTGGCGAGACCGAGGGCGCCGTGCTGGGTGAGGCGCTGGCAGGCGGCCGCTGCCGTTCGCATGGCGTCCGCTCCGGTCAGGCGGACATTGATCGCTACTCCGCCGTCGGGGGAGAAAACGCGGGTACGCACCGTGTAGCTGACTGCGTTGCCGTCGTCAGTCGTGGTGCAGTACCCGGCGAGCGGTGCGTTGCAGAATCCGCCCATCCGCCGCAGGACGAGACGCTCCGCCTCGGCTTCGACCTCCGTCTCCGGGTGGTGGAGTTTCGAGATCAGCCTGCGGGTCTCCATGTCGTCCTCGCGTGTCTGGAGGGCGATGATCGCCGCGCCGAGCGGCGGGCAGATGATCTCCGGGCTGATCCGCTCGTTGATCCGGTGGCGCAGGCCGAGGCGTTCCATGGAGCAGGAGGCCACGATCAGCGCGTCCACGTCGTGCTGGGACAGCGCCTGGAGGCGGTCGCTGACCGGGCCGCGCAGGGGCACGACTTCGAGGTCCGGGCGGTAAGCCCGTAGGGAGGCCGTGCGGCGAAGGGAGGCGGTGCCGACGGTGGCGCCCGGGGGCAGTGTGTCGAGGCGGAGGTCCGGGTCGCAGGTGACGAGGCAGTCGCGGATGTCGTCGCGGCGCAGATACGCGGCCATGTTGAGGCCCGGCGTGTCCCGAGTCGGGACATCCTTGAGGCAGTGGACAGCGACGTCGATGTCGCCGGAGAGGAGTGCTGCCTCGATCTCCTGCGAGAACACACCGTCTTCCTCCAGCGGGGCCCGATCCTGTTCGCGGTCACCGCCCGCCGCGTAGAAGGGCTGCAGGAGGGTGGGAGTGGGGGCGAGGCGGGTGAGGATCGGCGCGGACTGGGACAGAGACATCAGCGAGGCGCGGGCGCCAATACGCAAGGGTGTCATCCGAGAGTTCTCCTTTGGTGACAATCTGTCGGAAAGTGCACGGTTCTTACGGACGTACGATGGGTCGCCAACAAGCCTTGTAAGGCGAGGAGTTGACCCGAATGGGCGATGTGGTGCGCATCGGTTCCCGAGCCAGCAAGCTGGCCCGGACACAGGTCACGGAATGGCTCACGCCGATCGCCGAGCAGTTCCCGGACGTGACGTTCAAGCGGGAGATCATCCTCGAAGGCGGCGACCAGGACCGCGTGACCCCGACCCTTGCCGAGGTCGCCAGAACGGCCGGCGGGAGCGCCTTCTCCACGAACCAGGAGGCGGCCCTCGTCACCGGGCAGGTCGACGTGATCGTCCACTCGCTCAAAGACCTCCCCACCTCCGTGCACGAAGGCACGCTCCTGCTGACGACCCCCGGACCACGCGAGGACGTACGCGACGTGCTGTGCGGATCGACACTTGAGGGCCTACGCAAGGGCGCCCGCGTCGGCACCGGAGCCCCGCGCCGGATCGCTCAGCTCCTCGCCCTGCGCCCGGACCTGGACGTGGTGCCGATCCGGGGGAACGTCCCCGGGCGGCTCGCCCGGACCACCAAGGGCGCACTCGAGGCCGTGGTGCTCGCGGCAGCGGGCCTGAACCGGCTCGGCCTGATGCCCGAGGTCCATGAGGTGCTCGACCTCGCTGTCTTCCCTCCATCTCCTGGGCAGGGAGCGCTGGGCATTCAGGTCCGAGTCGGCTCCCCGGCCGCCAGGCTCCTTGCGCAGACCGGGGATCGGCGGGTCGACGCGTGCGTGCGTGCCGAGCGCGCTCTCCTGGCCGAGCTTCACGGAGGCTGTTCCGTCCCGGTCGGTGCTTGGGGCCGGATCGCTCCTGACGGACTTCTGCATCTCTCCGCCGTCGTGACCTCCCTGGACGGTGGCCGGCAGGTCACAGCGACAGGAGAGGGGCCGGCCGACGCTCCCGAGAAGCTTGGCGCCTGTGTCGCGGCCGATCTCCTCGCGCAGGGTGCGTCCGGCATCCTGGCGTCGATCAGGAAGCCCTGAGTTCGCGGGCGATCTCCAGGGCGGCGTAGGTGATGACCCGGGTGGCGCCCGCGCGCTTGAGGACGGTGTACGCCTCGATCAGTCCCTTCACGTCCCGTCCGCCGTCGTCGCGGCGGTCGGTCAGGCGCAGGTACTCGCCCGACACGGAGAACGGGACCAGGGGAACGGGGATCTTGTCCTTGAGGTGGACGAGGGTGTCGACGGTGTGGAGGGCGGGCTCGGTGAGGATCATGTCCGCGCCCTCATCGACCATCTCGCGCGCCACATGGACGGCTTGCTCGGGCCGACCCGGGTTGATCTGGAACACGCGAGCCCCCGAGCGGGGAGTTGCCCCCATGGAGGCCCGGTAGCCCTCGTACAGGGACGACTCGAAGATCAGGTGGGGCATGATGCCCACAGCCTTGTGACCCGCCGCGTCCAGGGCCTCTCGGACGGCACGCACGGACCCGGGCATCATCGCCGCCGGGCCCACGATGTCCGCCCCGACATCGGCCTGCATCACGGCCTGGGCCGCCAAGACCTCCGTCGTCTCCTCCAGGTCCATCTCCCCACGCTCGTCGGCGAGCCAGCACTCGCCGGAGTCGTTGTGCGAGCAGACGCACGTCTCCGTCATCACGAGCACATCGGGGGCGGCCTTCTTCGCAGCGCCGATGGCGCGGGCCATCAGGCCGGTGGGTGAAAGGCCCTGGGAGGCTCGGGCATCCCTGACCCTGGACCCCGCGAAGATCTTCACCGACTTCACGCCGAGTGCCGCAAGAGCCTGAACGGCCCCGGGCACCTCCCTCATGGTCAGCGTGGGCATCGGACGCGGCTTCGTGTCGTCGTCCTCACGCATGAGGAAGACCATGGCCAGGTCCGTGGGGGTCAGTCCGGGGCCGTCGAGGAAGCTCCGGACGGCTGAGCGATGGACGGGCACTGCTCCTCCTCAGGGGCGAAGCGGGTGACTGGAATAGGTGGCTGCGGTCTGCGCTGTTCGTCGCCACGGAACAGGCCCCGCTCCGGCTGGACTGCCGGCCGCAATGGGCTACCGGCGCCCTGGGATGTCCCCACTGGAGCGGAAGTCATGGTGAGCGCGTCCGGCCGCCGACGATCAGCGCGACCGTGAACGCCCAGGTGATCGCCGCAGCGATCAGCAGGACCCTGCTCATGGGAGTCCGACGACGGTGACCTTGCGCAGTTCCCGAATGAGCTGGGAGGCCAGCACGCAGTGCAGACGGTCGTCCCCGTACTTGATCCACGGGATCGTGTCGTCGCTCCGCCAGCCGTCGTCGGTCCACTGGTAGGCGACCCCCGACACGCCCCAGAGACGAGGCAGCTTCACCCGGAGCGGGACGAAGCGGCCGGAGTGCGGGCACTGCTCGACAGCCACCCTCGCGCATTCCACGCACAGCGGTGGCATGTTGGTCAGCGAGCCTTCGGGCCACGTCGGCGGATCCTGCGGCATGACCCAGTCCAGGAAGAGCCAACCGTCCCCGGTGCGACTGGCTGGTTCCGCGCACACCTGGCAGAGCAGGTCGTACATGCAGTCGCGCTGGCGATCAGCATTCATCTGGCCGTAGATCGGCTTCCCCGTGCGCGAAGCGCGCTCCACCCGCGCCCAGAGGACGCCGCCGCGGTCACGGTCACCAGCTTGCGGAATCCGGTACGCGAGTCGCGGCTCAGGAGTGAACTGGATCGTCAGGTCGACTTCCGGGCCGCCCTGTTCGTCGCCGTACGCGACAACGAACGGCGTCACCGTCGGTCGGGAGATCGTCTTCCTGGACACTGAACGGTTCCTTCGGCTCTGCCAGTGAGTGGCCTCCCGGCCCTCACAGGTGAACAAGGTCAGCGGATCGCGCACCATCTGGGCAACGCCTCCAGCACCCACGCGGAATGGAGGGCATCACGCGCCAGCAACGGCCTGCGCTGCGCCCAAGTCGCCGTCTCCGCGTATCAGTCAGCACGCGTCGCACACGCGTCACGTTCGCCGACATGCTCGGACCAGACGCGCTTCCCCCAGGGGAGCAGGTCCGTTCCCCACCTGTCCGACACGGCTTCGACCAGGTACAGCCCACGGCCAGCCGTGTCGATCTCTGACTCCGAGGGCTTCACGAAGTACGGAGACTTCTTCGATCGATCCGACACGGCGACGCGCACGCGGTTCGGGCCCAGACGGGTCACCCGCACCACCATTCGTCGGCCCGAGCCGTGACGAACCGCGTTCGCCGCCAACTCCGACACGGCCAAGGTCGTGTCCTCAGCTATGCCGGCCAGGCCCCAGGTGTCCAAAGCCGAACGAACGAGACGGCGCGCATCGGAGACCGCCTCGGCCACGCGGGGGAGCTCCGAGGAGTATCCGGGATGGCCGACAGCAGCAGCTTGGGTCACGATCGGGGTCACAGCGCTTCCTCCGAGGTACGGAGTGCTTGGCCCTGCCAGGGGCGCGCAGAGCCAAGCACTCTCCTCCGAGCCGTCGCGTTGCGCGGGGGAGCGCAGGGATACGTGCCTTGCGACGACTGCGGCGTCAACACGGAGCCGGAACAAAGTCCGTGTGGATTCCGCGACTTGAATCTACGATCCGGCCGGATGCGTTAGGACTGACCGAGGGTACGTATTCGGTAGCTGACTGCATCGGGAGCGGTATGGCGCCTCAACGACGACGCGAGGTAGGCAGCACGATTGCCGGATTCGTTCTGCGCCTGGCCCGCGAAAGCATCCCCGCCACTCAGGCCGGCTTCGCCGAGAAGGTGGGCGTTGACCTGGCAACTGTTCAAGGCTGGGAGTCCGGTCGGCGTCCCCTGGCGAACATGAAGGCAGGCGCACTCCTCAACCTCCGTCGTCAGCTTCCGCTGCTGGGCGCGGACCCTGGCGTCCTCGCGTTTCTCGAAGCCGCGATGGACGCTGACCGGGTCCTTTCGGCGGCCCTGTACCCGCCCGAGGCAGGACAGCCGCACCCGCTCGCGGAATGGGTGCACACCCGCGAGACGGCCCACATGATCGCTTGGGCCCTCAACGGCACGACCCCACCCGCTCTGGCCCACCGAGTCAGGACACCGAGACGGGGCACAACCCCCTTGGCGCCGTTGCTTCCAGCCCAGACGCGCAGGGACTTCTTCGATCACCTGAGAGCCTCGGCTGAGTCCGCCGACCGTACGAGCGACCAGGGCGTCCTCCTCCACCGACAAGCCCTGTATCTCAGCTCGTACGACCGAAGCCCAGAAGCCACGCGTTGGACGGCACAGGCCCTGCACTCACGGCGAGACGTGCTCGCGGCGCGCGGATGGACCCCCCGCTGGGCCGAGGCACGTTCCACAGCCGCCGCCCTGGCCCGGCTTGGTGACCCGCAGCCTCTGCTCACGTTCATCGACCGGTCCATGGCCGAGGACGACGCAGCCGAGGCGGCCAATCTGAACTACTGGGCCTACTGGCTGGGAGCATTGCCACAGCTCCAGGTCAGCGACCACTTCATGGTCGACAGGAGCCTCTCCGCGATCGAACCGGTGGCGCTCTTCCGGCGCCTCGTGCAGGGAATCCACCAGGCCCCGGGCTATGTCGACCTGTATGTGCACAGCCTGTGGGCGCTACTCGCCGTCTGGGGGTGGCTTCCGCTCGCCGTCCCGGACGCGGCTCGAACTCTCGGCCAAGAGGTCGAGCAACTCCTCAGCAGTGATCGGATCTCTCCTCGCGCCCAGCGCGAACTCAGCACTGTGCACTACGTTTTACGCCAGAATCGCAAGGGATAGGACCGGAGGCACCACATGGCGGACGAGACGGCAAAGGGCACCGCAGGCTTCCTGCTGGAGATGGGGATGCTGAAGAGGGCCAAGCGCTCCGGCTGGTGGATCGCGGGGGTCAAGGACCCCGAGACGATCGCCGAGCACAGTTTCCGCGTGGCCCTGATCGCCTCGGTGCTCGCCATGATGGAGGGAGCCGACCCGGCCAAGGCCGCCCTCCTCGGCCTGTGGCACGACACCCAGGAGACGCGGGTCAGCGACATCCCGCACATCGGCAGGCGGTACCTGGACGCGGCCTCCAACGAGAAGGTCACCGCGGACCAGGTGTCGGCAGCGCACCCCACCGTGAAGGCCGGCGCGCAAAAGATCGTCGAGGAGTACGAGCAGGGCGACTCCCTCGAGGTGATCTGCGCGCATGACGCCGACAAACTGGAGTGCCTGATCCAGGCTGTCGAGTACCGCGAGCAGGGCTGCTCGAACGTGCAAGGCTGGATCGACAGCAGCCTCTCGAAGCTCAAGACGGCCTCCGCACAGGAGCTGGCGGAGGCGGCGCTGACGATGACCTCGGTGGAGTGGCAGAAGGTCTATCTGCCGTAAAGCCCGGCCGCAGCCAAGCGCCCATCGGAGCAGACCAACGGCATGTGAACCGCCCCGGTTCTGATGGAGGCTCTGATGTGCTTCGTGCTGATGCCCGGCCAGGCCGGTAGGACGGCGGGCGGAAGCCCCGGCTGCGGGACGCTGGCCATGGCCCGTGCGTCGCGGTACCGGTCCGGGCGGACGCTAATCGCGCCCGGACTTTCACAGGGCGGAGACCAGAAGGGTTCAGGCACCCGGACGCGAACCGTCCTTGTCTCGCCCCCGCCTCTCGGTGTGCCGTCTTACCATGGGGCGGTGCTCCACCGGAGGTCTGGAGCAAGCGGTGTGGGTCGGTCGGGCGGGGTGCGGTCGGGGTGAGCAGGGCGGGGCAGGCTGGGGAGGTCGGCAGTGTCTTCCGGTGCGAGCTGGCCGCGCACTTGGCCGTACACGGGCTCCGTGGCCGCCCGGTGTCGGGGCTGGACGTTCCCGCAGGCGTGTGGCCCGTCCGGCTGGACTTCGAGACCAGCGACCCGACCGACGACATCCGTGTCACCTTCTCCGACGGGCGCCGCGCCTACGTGTCCGCGAAGCGGAAGATCGACCGAGGGCGTCCGCTGGAAGAGACGCTGACGGGGTGGGTGGGACAGGCTCCGACGCTCGGTCCCGACGATCTTCTGGTCATCGCCGGCGAGGAACTCGTCGGGCCGGTAAAGAACCTCGACCAGGCTCTGCGACGCCACCGTGCGGGCCTGCGCATGGAGACTGGTGACGAGTCCAGGGCCCTCGCTCTCCTCACCGACCGGCTTCCGGCGCGGGTCCGCGGGCTCGTCCTCGACCGGGCGCGTGTCCTCCACCTACCCGGCTCGACCGGACCGGCACCGCACCGTGACCTCCTGGCTGCCCTGATGGACCTCGTCGTGGCGGACGCGCAGGGACACCGTGCCGTGAGCGCGCTGGCCGACTTCTTCCATCGGCAGGCAGGCGAGGCGCTCGGGAGTTCCGCCGAAAACTGGGTCGCCGCCCTGACCGCCTCGGGGGTGACCGTGCTACCGGACCAGGGGGGTCCGATGGCGATGCGTCTGGCCTCCCGTCGGAACGCCGTCGATACATACCGCAGCCGGCTCACAGCGGAGGCCGGACGGATCGACCTCAGTCTGCTCGCCGATGACCTCTCGCCCCTCGTCGTCGACGACCTCGTCGGCGGCCTCCGGATCGACGGGGAGGGTGAGCGCACCTCTTCCCCTCTCCTCCGCCGCCTGAGGCGCTGGCGCCGCATGCTCATTGTGGGGCAGCCGGGCTCAGGGAAGTCGGTGGCGGTGCGGGAGATCGCGGCTCACTGCGCCAGCCACGCCGACGCCCCCGTCCCGATCCCCGTCTCGCTGCCGCGTCTGCTGAAAGGGCAGCCGGGACGCCTGACCATCGATGGCCTGGTCGACGACGCCGTGGCGGGCACAGTGCCGGACGCGGACCGGGCGCCGCTCGCCTCGTACCTCATGGAGGAGGTCGACCGGGGATGCGCGCTTGTCCTCTGCGACGGGCTCGACGAATGCGGGGCGCGCGCCCCTTGGGTCGCGCAGCAGCTCGAAGAGATCCTCACGTCCCTGCATCCCTCCTGCGGGTTCGTGGCGACGACCCGGGCGAACGCGCAAGGGGCCGCGGCCCGGCTCGGCCTGCCCCGCGTGAAGCTCGCGCCTCCTCGAGATCTAGGCCCGACGGTCGACAGTGTCCTCGTCGCCTGCGCCGAGGCACGGATTCCCAGGCCGGACCGAGCGGCCTTCCTGGCAAAGCGACGCGCCTGGATCGAGGTTGCGAAGGAGGAGCACGCGCATCTGCTCGAGGTGCCGCTACTCGCCACCCTGCTCGCTCTCGTCTGCGCGAATGCGCCGGACGCCGACCTCCCCAAGGGGCGTGCAGCGCTGTTGCACCGCGCGGTGGAACAGTCCGTACACCGGTGGGAGCAGGCGCGGCTGCGGGGGACGCTCGCCCCGGCCCGGCCCTGGGCACCCTCGCTGACGACGGGCATGCTCCTCGACGGGTTCGTAACGCTCGGACGGCTCCTCAACGGCGAGGCGACCCCTCCGGCGGGACGCGCCCTCGAGTCACTGACCGGCATGCTGAGGGACCCCCTGCGATGGGCCATGCCGCCCGCCGCGGCCAGCGAGGTGGCGGAACACGTGCTCCGCTTCTGGGACGAGCACGTCGCCGTGTTCGTGGTGAACAGCGCGGGCGAACTCACCACTCGCAGCAAGGTCTTCACCGAGATCGCAACGGCCATGTGGGCACGGTCGTGCGGTGCCGAGGAACTGCGGGACTGGCTGCACCATGCCCTCGCCCACACGGACTCCGACGGGGTGATCGCACTCGCCGCCGGACTCGATCCCCGTATGACCGAGGCGCTGCTCGATGTCGGTGAGACACAGCGGGAGGCCACCCTGATGGTGGCTGATCTCGCGGCGCGCGGTGTCGTGACTCTTTCCGACAACGAGATGGAACGGGTCTTGGGCCAGTTGACGGACGGAGTCCTCGGCGCGCTAGCGGGCGAGCCGGTACTCCCGCGCGGCCCCGGCAAGCCCCCGAAGTTCTTCCCGGCGTTGTGGGACAAGACACGCAACACGGGGCCTTGGCCCTTCGTGGAGGCCGCGTGTCTGCTAGCCCTGCCGTCGGCGTCTCGGCGACAGCGAGCGGACCTCGTGGAACTGTCCGAGCTTGACGGCACCGCCGAGGCGATCGCCCGGACCCTGTGCGCGCTGACGGACGCACGCACGGACGTGTCCCCCTTGAGCGAGGCGGAGATCGACGCGCTCCGCGCGGTGCTGGCGCTTCCCATGCCACAGGACCCCGAGATGGTGCAGAAAGGGCGGCGCAGATGGGAGATGGTCCGTGGAGGCCCCCTCACACCGGGACTGGAGCAGGTCGCCCTAGGCGCGGCCGAACATCTCGGTGAGCTTCCCGACAACGCGGGTGAGCGCGTGTTCGCCCTTGCGAGGCACACGCCGGGGCGCGTCGCAGAGAGGATCTACGCCGCACTCGCGCGCGCGGGATTCGATACGCGTCGGCGTTGGGGGAACATCGCCGCCGGGCTGCGGGACTGGGCATCCAGCTCGCTGGACGACAGGACGGCCCTCCTCTCCGACCTCGCGTCGCTCTATGGCCCGTGCTCGGAGTCCATGGACGGCGGCTTCTGGTCGCTCACCGCCCTCGGTGACCTTCTCTCGGCGACCGGATACTCCGATTCTCCGGCGAGCGAGATCGGCCGCGCCTTCGCCCACGACAGCGCCGACGAGCGCCGGGCATGGCTCGACGCGACGGCAGACGCCTACGGCATCGACAAGGCGGCTGTGGCCGCCCAGGCGCGTCACCTCCAGCGAATCACCGTGCCCGATTCCCTGCTGGACGAATGGCTCGTCGCGAGCACACCGCCCCTGGTCGAGCCGTCGCCGCTCCCCGATCTCGGGCAGGTCCTCACGGACGCCCAGCAAACGGCGTTGCTGACGTGCCTGGAAGCGGACTCCTCATGGATAGCGTGGTCGGCGGCGAACGTGCTGATCAACCTGGAGAGAGGTCGCGTTCCGTGGGACGGTCAGGAGCTGTTCGAAAGGGACATGATCCATTGGCCTCGCCACCGGGCAGCCCTCTTCTACGCCGTCGCCGTCATGACCTCAAGCGATCGGCGCCCTTCGCTCCTGGCACGGGCCGCTTCCTCGGAGTCGGCGGACCACCGATTGGCGGCGAGAATGTTGATCTCTGCCGAACCTAGTCTCGACTCCAGCGGTTCAATCGTGGAGGCTCTGCGCCGGGACGCCGACCTATCGGTCCGTCCGAAGGACGCGCATCAGGCCACGCCCGCCCCGACGCACTGGAGTTGCGACCACTGCCGGACGATCCAGGCCCTCGACACCGAGGACTGTCCAGGGTGTGACGAGGGTGTGCGCCCTCGGCCTGAGGGATGAGTCAGGAGCAACACCACGCGCGACGCGCCGGGCGGAGGCAGCCACGGCCGAAAATGGAGCGGGCGGTCGCGCAGAGTTCACCAATCATGATCCTTACCGCGCCGCGTGGAGAAATCCGACGTGTGCGTCACGATTGGGCTGCGGCGACACCTGCCGGTCTTCCCCGGGAAGCGTTACCTGTACGGGAGGCCTGTGCATCATCCAGGCCAAGCGCACCAAGAACACCGTCCCGGCGGAAGCCGTCCGCGCGCTGGCCGGCGTCATGCACGACAAGGCCGCTGCGAAAGGCATCCTCGTCACCACCGCATGGTTCGGAAAGACCAGCCTGGACTTCGCGCATCGGACCGGCCGCATGCAACTCATCGACGGCTGCGGGCTCAAAGCCCTGCTCCAGGAACAGCTCGGTATCGACGCCCTGATCGGACTTCCGAAGGTTCCGCCCGGCTGGGTTCCGGAAGACCTCAAGTGAGGAGCGCTCCGTCGAACCGGACGAGGTCCGTCACCTGAGCGGTGTCGGATGCGCACACGAACAGTTGGAAGGCGTGTTGGCGTCAAAGACTCGACGTCATCTGCCGCTTCTGTGGCCTTGCCGCAGCAGCGCCATCGCCTTCCAGGACGCGGGCTCGATGCGTGAGCGAACGAAAGGGGAAGGGCGGCACTTGGAGCTACCTCAACTCAGAGTGTCCACACAATGACTCATTGTCAGCGGCTGGGGCTAGCCTCTCCTCACTCAAAACGCCGGAGGTTGGAGATCCCTATGACACTGGTAGATGAAGGCGTTCAGCGGGGCAAGCGCTCAAAGCAGCCGACATGGGTGTGGCTGATGGCGCTGACGTCGAACGAAGGCTGTTGCGCCTACTGCGCCGTCAGCCCGTCGACAACGCTCGACCACGAGGAACCCATCGCCGACAACGGTGCGGACACCTGGTGGAACTTTCTGCCCGCGTGTAAGCCCTGCAACGACTGGAAGGGTAAGCGCACGGCGATGGAATGGTTGATCGACCAGAAGCTCCATCGCGAGCAACCGAAGGTGGGGTTCGACACCCGTCGTATGCCACTAAGGATGTTCCACGGCTTCGAGGGACGCCTCAGCCGCATCCAGGGCGAGATCCGAGAGGCAAGCCGTCGGGATTGGTTTCGCCACCACTACGGCGACGCCCGACACAGGAACAAGGCAGAGATGTTGGAACACTTGGAGACCTGCAGAGAGGAACTGTCCAGCTATCCGCATCTCCCGTGGACGACGCCCAACGTCTACACATCCACCGGCGCTGTGTGCACGAGGCACATGTGCTGCGGTTACTGGCACCCCCAGGCAAGGAGCCTGGACGCGGTAATCCTGTCGGATGATCAGTACAGGGCCTTCTCGAAGGCTGCCTTCGTCGAAGGAATGTCGGAAGGGGATCTCGCGGCCAAGCTGATCGCGGGATACCTGCTGGCAGGCAGGAGGGCCACAGCGTCAGCCGGCTAACGCTCCAGACGCTATGCCAGCCCAGCCTGCGGTAGTTGCGTGCGCGATGCGTGAGCGGACGGTCCGGCACGGGGTGTCACGAGCGGGATCGGTCGGGAAGTCACGCGGCGCCGACCTGGAGAAACAACACAGCGTGGCCGTCTGCGGCACCACCCGGCAAGGATCCGATCCCACTCCTAAAGCGGGTGTCGCAGGTTCGAATCCTGCCGGGGGCACAACGCATTACCGCTCTGACCTGGGGCCCAGGAAGGGGTCCTACTCGGCCTCGGACATCTCGTCCGAGGCCGTTTGCGTGAGTGGACAGGATCCTGGGCTCCAAGATCTCGCCCGACGGATCAGCACCGTTCGGCACGGACACCGGGCCGACGTTCTCCCCGTCGCCGAGCCGAGGACCCGCTCCGGGAGCGATGTTCTCCGCGGTAGCACGAGCAGGCGGTACGAGCCGGGCAGTAGCCTCAGCAATCGCCAGGTCGGCCTT
>NZ_JAMWMR010000038.1 GCF_023887685.1 Streptomyces macrolidinus
CTCCCGCCACTGCCCACGGGTCTTGAACCGCCAGGTCATGCCCTCGGACTGCTGCCGCAGCCGCTCGGAATACGGGCGGTACGCGCCGATCGGCAGGTACAGCCCGATCGGCGGCATCTTGTGCGCCTACGACGGCGCCGTGCCGGCCAGGGGCGGTGTCAGTGGGGGAGTGGTGCTGGGCCGCGGGTGTCTCGGGCCTCGGCTATCGTCGGCCGAATGGATCAAGAAGCGCTGATCGCCGAACTCGAACGCGTCGCGGACGACAAGGAGTTGACGACGCAGACCGCGCACCGCCTGGCCGAGCCAGGCGGTGCTGCCGCGCCCGAACTGGTCGCGGCGCTGGGCACGGTGAGCCGACAGGCGATGCGAGGCGTAAGCGATGCCCTGCACCTGATAGGACCCGCTGCCTTCGACGCCGTGGTGGCAGCCCGCGCCAGGGCAGCGGAGGTGCCCGAACGGCGGGAACTGGGCCAGGTACTGCGCGGCTTCGACGAACGCTGCCTTCCGCAATACGTGGCAGCCCTGTCGCACCCCACGAAGGAGATACGGTACGAGGCGCTGGGAGGCCTGCAGAACCTCGGCGAGGCCGCCGCCTGCACCATCACGGACGTCATCCCGCTCCTGAAGAACCAGGACGGCTACACGAGTCTTCAGGCAGAGACGACGGTCCGGGCCATCGGCCGCCAGACGGTCCCCCTCCTGCGGGACATCCGCCGCCGCGGCCCCGCCCACCTGCGCAGGCCCGCACTGAGAGCCCTGCTCCTCATCGGTGGCGAAGCCGAACTCGACGAACGGGACCAGCACACCCTGGAACGACTCGTCCGCCTGAAGACCGCCCAGGACGCACCCCAACGCCTCCCCGACCAGCGCTGGCTCGCCGTCCCCGGCGCCACCTACGAACGCCTCTTCGACGCCCTGGGCCTCCACGACAGAAGACCCTGCACGATCTCCATGGGACTCTCTGCCATGGAACACGACGAAACCCTGGTAAAAGGAACCGACGGTAACTACCGCTCGGTATACCGGGTGTTCATCACACCTGAACTCGACGGCTGGCGCCTCGTCTACGCCGACACACCACTGTGGAAGATGCACTGGGGCGTCGACGAACTCATCTCCCGTATCAGCGCCGCCTGCGGCGAGGCCCACTACTTCCTCCAGGACGACCACACCGACTCCACGATCTGGGCACTCGCCCTCAACGGCACGGTACGCCGCAGCTACACGCGCTACGGGAATCCGGAGTGGAGGGGCGAACCCCTGGACTGGGAGAGGCCACTCAACGAGGGCCCGGGCGAGGACGACCCGGACTTCGACCTCGACTTTGACGTTGATTTCGACGACGGTTCGGAACCGAACGCGACCCAGGAGTCCAGCATCGACCGGGTCGCCGGGATACTGTCCACCGACCCGGCCGCGGTCGGAGCCCACACCATCATGCGCGGCCATGGCTGGCTCGCCATCACAGAAGAGGGCATCGGCCACGGGCCGTTCAGCAGCGTACTGGACATCTAGGACTTGTCCGGCCGGTCATGCTCGGCCTCAGGGCGGTCGTTGGACGGCATGCACTCCAGCCTGCCGTGACGCGGCACAGTTCGCGTGAGTGTGTGCACTCTCTTGGCGTGTGCAGCCTCAACCGTTACCGGCCTCGTTCATGTCGGGTTGCCCAGTGTGGTCATCACGCACCTCGAACACTTCGATGCTGGTGGCTCCGAAGTCACGCAGATGCTCCTTGCGCTCGTTGAACTCCCGCTCGTGAAGGCCGCGACCAGCAGCAACTCAGTTCATCCGCTTCAGATCCCGGGTGCTCATGCCGAACAGCACGTTCGGCTGCGCGTACTTGAAGGTGTAGCCAGTGAGAAGAGCGGCGGCGATGCACTCGCCATTGGTGACGTACCTGCCGGTCACCCGCTCCATCACGTGTTTCACGGTGTAGCTGCTGACGGTGGGCGTCTTGATCGGCGTGATGCTCTCGCGCAGCCACGCGGCCGTTTCCATCACCATGGCCACGCGCCCGACCAACTCCTCGCGACCGGCGGCGAGTTCAGTCCGGCGCTGCTCGGCCGTCTTGCGTCGAGGGTCGAAGACGCCGATACCGAAGGAGGTGAGCTGCGGATGCTGCTGCATCACCTCGTCCAAGGCAACGATCTGTCGACGGGCCACCAGATACGTGGCTCCGGTGGCTGCCTGGAGGGCGCGAATCTCAGCCTTGCGGCGACGGTCCGTGGTCATCGTGTGCTCCATTTCGCGGGACGCCCCACGTCCACCCCGCCGCGGATACTCGAATGACCTGGCGGAACACTGCTGCGCGATTCGGGGAACCTTGTCTTCGCCGTCAGGGTGGACGTGGGCCACCATGACTCGGAGCCGGCAGGCGCAATCTGCCATGCACAGTATACGCCCCAACCCAGCCCAGCCCCTCCAACTGTCCATCTTCGCAAGCTTGTTGGCTTGGTTTGGGTGTCCGCCGTGTCGGCCGCTTCCAGACCCGACCCACCAGGCTTCGGACACGCCACTGCTCAGGTGCCCGGCGAGAGCCGCGCGGGACTCGATCCTCGGCGGGGTCCGGATCGCGCAGGGGCGCATTCCGCCAGGTAGGTCGGGGAGTTGGAAGGAGTACCGGCAGAGCACGTTGATGTGGTGACACACGAACGGGAAGCAGCGGGTGTTGAACAGCACGAGCGCATACCCGGAGTGCCCGGCACGTTCTCAGAGGACGGCCGGATGAGACCCCTGTCGGATATCGGTAACCGCACCGCAGACGGACGGCAAGATCTGAACATCCCGTGGCCCCAGGGGAGTTCGCGCCGCAGCTCACCCCTGGAGAGACAGCCGACTGGTGATCTGAGGGGCGAGGGTGCAAGCAGGGTGTGTGCGCGTCGGACACGGGAAGCTGGGTAATGTGAGCCCATGGCTTCGCTTCCCTACCTCCAGTTGCTGCGCCAGGAGTCTGCTGCATTCAGCGCCTGTCTCGAGCACGACCTGAGTGTGCCCGTGCCCCACTGCGGGGACTGGACGCTTCGCGACCTGGCCGAGCACATGGGCCAGGGCAACCGCTGGGCTGCCGCGGCGGTCACCGACCAGCGCAGCGACTACGAGGCTCCGCCCGCACCGCGCGTCGATACCGAGGTGCGGCGTTGGTTCGACGCTTCGGCAGACGAGTTGCTGGCCGTGCTGGACACCGATCCGGCCGTCGAGGCGTGGACCTTCTACCCGCCACACACCGTGGGCTTCTGGCAGCGGCGACGCGCTCAGGAGACGCTGATCCACCGGTGGGACGCGCAGAACGCCATGGGAGAGGCTCTCCCCCTTGGACCGGAGCTCGCGGCAGATGGCGTGGCGGAGGTCTTCGACACCATGGCTCCGCGTCAGATCGCACGCGGGCGGGCTGAACCACCGCGCCATGCACTTCGGTTCCGCGCCACGGACATCGGCCAGTCCTGGACTTACGGTCCAGGCGAGCCTGTGGCCGAGATCTCCGGCACGGCGGAGCGACTACTGCTCTTGCTCTGGGGCCGACTGTCCGCCGACGACCCGACAGTCTCGTGGTCCGGAGACCGCGCGGCGGGAGCCGCGACTCTCTCCGGCCCGCTGACACCTTGACGGGGGTTGGTACTGGTTGGGCCGCCTTGTTCAACTCCTCAGTGCGCGGCAACGGGGTCGACGTGCACCCGCGCTGCGGCGAGCACCGCTAGGCGGCCGTCTCCTGGCGGGCTCTCGTATTCAACTTCCCTGAATCGCCGAGGAGTTCGACCGGTTGGAGACACTGAGTGACCTCCAGCAGCGTACGGCTCCAGGGCCCGTTTGCCCTCCGTCATCGACCACGGCCGGGTGCCTTCGACTCCGCTGACAGATTCACGGATGCCGCCGCTCTGGTGCAGGAACTGACACCAGTGCCTCCACGATCACGAGATCATCCGTGGGAGGCGCGTTGATCACGTGAGGGTGTCAACTCCGGGCGGTAGGCCGGCCGACACGCCTATTGCCGAGCGGCGAAACCTGGGCACCGAGAAGAGCGGGGACCGATCCCGGGTGGGCTGCTTGTGGCATTGCCCGCCCGGGACCGTCCCGTTCTCAATGTGGGATCACACCGTGCCAGTTCATGTCAGCTCGCTCAGCAGCCGCTGCTCCTCCGCTGCGGTGAGTCCTTCGTCGTCGACGGCCGGTCCACCGCGGGCGGTGTCCCAGGCGAGTGTGTCGGCAATGGTCTCGGCGAGTGGACGGTGTGTCAGACCGGCGGCCAGGGCGCGAGAGATGTCCACGCGGTTGATCGCTCCGCAGTCGGGGTCACCGATCCACAGGGGGACGCCCATCCACGGGTCGACGCCGGCCCTGAGCAGCTTCTCGGTGCTGACCCGGACCGGTTCCGCACCGGGGTTCACCAGTGCCTGGCAGGCGGCGAAGAACTCGCCGAACGGCAGGGTGCGGCCCGTGGTGTTGTAGACGCCGCCGCGCTGTCCCGTGATGCACCGCAGGATCCAGGCCGCGACATCGCGGACGTCGATGAACTGGGCTGCGTCGGCCGGGTCGCCGGGCAGCAGTACCCGGCCGCCCCGCTGGAAGCGCCGTGGCCAGTAGGGGAAGCGGTCGGTCGGGTCGTGCGGTCCGTCGATCATGCCGGGGCGGATGATGCCGGCGCGGTCGCCGTACGCGTCGAGAACGATCCGTTCGCAGGCGGCTTTGCGGGCACCGTAGAGCTGGTGTGGCGGCAGGTCTTCGCTGAGGACGAGCAGGGTGCCGTCCTCGTTCTGCACGGTCGCCTGGTCGGCGAGAACGGACAAGGAGGAGACGAAGACGTACCGGCCCACGCGCTCGCCCAGGGCCGTGACTGAACGGCGGACCACCTCGGGCTCGTAGCCCGCGACATCGACCACGGCGTCCCAGCAGCGGTCACCGAGCGCGGACAGGTCGGTGGTGCGGTCGCCGATGACGGTCTCGGCCTCGGTGAAGAGCTCGGGCGCGGTCCGGCCGCGGTTGAACAGCGTCACGTGGTGCCCCTCGGCCAGTGCGGCCTCGACAAGGGTGCGGCCCAGGAAACGCGTGCCACCCAGTACGAGCAAGCTCAGTGGGCGGGGGTCATGCTTTGCATGGTTGACGAACTCCGGAGTTGTGAAGCGGTCCGGGCCGCCGGCGGCAGAAGCCGGCTCAGTCGGCGACCCGGTCAGGGACGTGACGGAACTCGCTCCCGGCAGCCATAACCTCGCCCCTCGGTGACGCGTTGACATGGCACTGCTCTGGCGCAGGCGAACCTAGCAGAAGACGATCACGGGCGTCGACAGCAGTGAGGCACCACATGTCCGGTCCAGGGCAAGCGAGATCACGGTCTACGGCCGCAGTACCGGGCCACCGCGCGCTGGCGATGCCTCCCACACCCTCCCGCCGCCCCCAGGAGTGCCGCACCAAGTACAGAGATATGTGCACCACCACCGCTCACGCAGCGCGGAGCCGATGAAGTCTCGCTCAGGCACCGCGTGTTGACGGGGGCTCGGTGAAGGCGCCGGCGGCTGCGGCGAGGGCGGCGGTTCTGGCCGCCTGGCCGGGCATGTGGGGGTCGGGGGTCGTGCGGAGGAGCACGAGTTGGTGGTACAGCGGTGCGGTGGCCGCGACGAGCAGTCGCCTGGCGTCGGTACGCGGTGGTAGTTCGCCGCGCCGGACAGCCCGGCTGACGATGACCTCGCAGCGTGCGTACCGGTCCTCCCAGAGTCGCTGTTGGGCCTGGGCGGCCTTCTCGGAGCGGAACGAGGCGGCGATCAGCGCTGTCACGACCGACGGCCGTGCGGTCAGGGCTGCGTGGATCTCCTGGTTCAGTGCTGCCAGGTCACTCTCCAGTGAGCCGGTGTCCGGTGGCTGCCAGTCGTCGTCGGACGCCGCGTCGAAGACGTCGGCGAGCAGGCCACCGACATCTCCCCAGCGCCGGTACACCGTGGTGCGGTGCACGCCCGCGCGGGCGGCGACGGCGTCGGTGGTGAGCCCGTCATAACCGTGCTCGCCGAGCTCGGCGACGACCGCGTCGAGCACCTGCTGACGGATACGGGCGGTGCGGCCACCGGGCCGGCGGCGGGTCGGTGGCGGACGGGTGCCTTCCGGTCCTAGGTCTGCGGCAGTCACGGAATTCCTTTGCTCGGGGTGTCGTCGTTATGGCAGGCTGTTTAAAGCAACGATTGTCGCACTAGTGGAGTGATCGATGGCTCTCCCAAGCGTTCGCCTGGCCGCGCGACCTTCGACGGCCGCCTCGTTCTCGAATCGCTTTGGAGCTCCCGTATGCCTACACAGATCACTGCGCTCGCCGTCAGCAAGTCCTTCAACGGCAGGCTCGTTCTCGACTCGGTGACCTGCTCGCTCGCCGTGGGCGAGCGCACCGGCATCATCGGTGAGAACGGATCGGGCAAGACCACCTTGCTGCGCCTGCTGGCCGGGCGTGAACGGCCCGATCAGGGCGAGGTCGTCGTCCAGGCGGCCGGCGGGGTCGGCTATCTCGCCCAGGACGAGCAACTGCCGTCGCAGGCGACGGTCCAGCAGGTCATCGACCGGGGGCTGAGCGATCTGCGTGCGGTCGAGCAGCGCATGCGCCGGCTGGAGACCGCCATGGCCGACGGTGACGAAGCGGGCATGGACGAGTACGGCGAGCTGATGACGGTCTTCGAACTGCGTGGCGGCTATGACGCCGACGCCCGCGTGGAACGCGCTCTGCACGGACTGGGCCTGGGGCTGGTGGGCCGTGACCGTACGGTGGGCAGCCTGTCCGGTGGAGAACGGGTCAGGTTACGACTGGCGGCCTGCCTGGCGGCGGCGCCCGAGGTGCTCCTGCTGGACGAGCCGACCAACCATCTCGACGACAGTGCCCTGAGCTGGCTGGAAGAACACCTCCGCGCACGGCGGGGCACCACCGTGGCGGTCTCCCACGACCGGGTCTTCCTCGAACGGATTGCCACCAGCCTGTTGGAGGTGGACGCCGATACGCATCGCGTCGTGCGGTACGGCAACGGCTACGCCGGTTACCTCGCCGAGCAGGCGGCTGCCCGGCAGCGCTGGGCCCAGGAGTACGACCAGTGGCGGGCCGACGTCGACCGGCTCCGCGAGGCCGCCGCGACCACCGCCCGCCAGGTGGCCCCGGGCCGTCCGATGAAGGACGGCAACAAGTTGGCCTACGACCGGGCGGGCGGGCGCGTGCAGCAATCGCTGGCCAGCCGGGTACGCAACGCCGAGGAACGCCTGCGCCGCCTCCTGGCCGACCCGGTCCCGCCTCCGCCGGAGCCGCTGCGCTTCACCCCCGTCCTGCGGACCCGCCGCCTGCAAGGCGTCGTACTCGACGCCGCCGACATCGCCGTCACGGACCGGCTCGCCCCCACCGGCCTGTCCGTCACGGCGGGCGAACGCCTGCTGATCACAGGGCCGAACGGAGCGGGCAAGAGTACGCTGCTGCGTGTCCTGGCCGGGGACGTCACTCCCGACAGCGGGAGCGTCACCTGCCGCGGCAGGATCGGCTACCTCCCCCAGGAACCACGACCCGGGCAACCGGCCGAGACCGTGCTGGCCGCCTTCGCCCGCGGCCGGACAGGAGAGGCCGCCGAACACGCCGAACAACTGCTGTCCCTCGGCCTGTTCGACCACGACCAGCTCACGATGCCGGTGGGCCGACTGTCCACCGGGCAGTTGCAGCGTCTGGCCCTGGCACGACTGCTCAGTGCGCCATCGGACATCCTGTTGCTCGACGAACCCACCAACCATCTCTCGCCCGCCCTCGTCGAGGAGCTGGAAACCGCTCTGACCGGGTACGACGGCACGCTCGTCATCGTCAGCCATGACCGTCGGCTGCGTCGGCACTGGCAGGGCGCCCAACTCGCCTTGCAGACGACTGAGACGGCCGCCGCCACGTGCTGAGGTCCACCGGACCCGCAGACATCCCGCAGACATCCCGGAGACGTGCCGTAGACATTCGTTAGACATTCCGTAGACGTGCCGTAGACATTCCGCAGGAAGGACGAATTCGTGCTGCCGCCTGTTCCCGCCGATCCGACCGTGGTGCACCCGATGCCAGAACAGCCGCGGGTGGTGCTGCTGAAACCACTGATCACCTCGCCTCTGATCGAGGTCGGAGACTTCTCCTACTACGACGACCCCGATGACCCGACCGCCTTCGAGACCCGCAACGTGCTGTACCACTACGGGCCGGAGAAGCTGGTCATCGGGAAGTTCTGCGCGCTGGGCGAGGGCGTGCGGTTCATCATGAACGGCGCCAACCACCGCATGGACGGCCCCTCCACATTCCCCTTCCCGATTATGGGCGGCTCCTGGTCCGAGCACTTCGATCTCATCACCGGCCTGACCGGACGAGGCGACACCGTGGTGGGCCATGACGTCTGGTTCGGCTACCGGTCCATGGTGATGCCCGGGGTCCGCATCGGCCACGGCGCTATCATCGCTTCCGGCTCCGTCGTCGTCGACGACGTCCCCGACTACGGCATCGTCGGCGGCAACCCCGCCCGGCTCATCCGCCGCCGCTACAGCGATGCCGACATCGACCGCCTCCTCGCCCTGGCCTGGTGGGACTGGCCGCTCCAGCACATCACCGAACACATCCGCACGATCATGTCCGGCAGCATCGACGACCTGGAGAACGCGGCGCCCAGGCACGTCGAGAAGACACCTCCGGCCCCAACACCCCTCAGCGACACGGGCCGTTGAACGAACCCGGTCCAGAACTCCCCGCGCGCCAACCCGCTCTCCTGTCCCCGATCCCCGATCCCCGATCCCGGCACCGAGAATCGAGCTGTCAGCATGCCTGCTTCACCCCACCACAACCCGTTCGCCGACTGGCTCCGCACCCACGCCGTCCCCTTGGACCACCTCGATCCCGAGGCACCACTCGACGATCTGGAGCCGTTGCGCGCCATCATCGGCGACGCACGTGTCGTCGCGATCGGTGAGAGTTCCCACTTCATCAATGAGTTCGCAGCCATGCGCGAGCGCATCCTGCGGTTCCTGGCCGAGCGCTGCGGATTCACCGTCCTGGCCTTCGAGTACGGCTTCAGCGAGGGCTTCGCCCTTGACGCGTGGGCCCAGGGCGAGGGGACGGACGACGACCTGTCCGCGCACCTCGCCGGGACGGTACCCGTGGGAGTCGACGAGCCGCTGCGCTGGATACGCCGGCACAACCGCACCGCCTCAACGCCCGTGCGGTTCGCGGGCGTCGACATCCCGGCGGCCGGTGGGTCCTTGCTTCCCGCCCTGGCCCCGGTCGCCGACTACCTGCGCCGGATCGACCCCGAAACCCTGCCGCTCATTCAGGAGGCGATGCGGATCGCGGAATCGTTCGCAGGTGGCTCCGGGGCCGTCGCCGCGCCCGCGTGGGCCCGCCTGGCCACCGCCGAACAGGACGCCCTCAGCGCGACCCTGACGCGCCTGCTCATCCGGTTCCGCTCCGTCGAACCGCTGTACGTCTCCCGTGGCGACCAGCGCAGTTACGACATTGCCGTGCGCCGACTCGAAGGCGCCTGCCGCGCCGACTACACCTTCCGCGCCATGGCCGACCTCTTCGCAGGCAAGGGGCTGACCGCAGACACCTCGGCCCGTGATGTCTACATGGCCGAGTCGGTCCTGTGGCACCTGGACCGCTTCGAACCCGGGACCCGCGTCGTACTGGCGGCTCACAACGCCCATATCCAGAAGACACCGGTGTCCTTCGACGGCCACCTCACGGGACTCCCCATGGGACAGCACCTGCACCGCGCGCTCGGTGATGAGTACGTCGCCCTCGGCCTGGCAAGCACCACCGGACATACCGCGGACATGCCCCGCGACGAGAACACACCCTTCGGCTTCACCATCGACGCCACCGCGCTGGAGCCGGCCGAGCCGGGAAGCATCGAAGCCGCCTTCGCCGACGCCGAACTCGGGCTCAGCATCGCCGATCTCCACCAGGCACGTCCGCGGGCAGCCCAAGAGAACGCCGACCTTGCCCCGGGCCCCGACCGCATCCGGATCCAGAGCGCCTACCTCCACACCCCCATCCTCGAGGCGTTCGACGCCATCCTCCACACCCCGACCTCCACCGTTGCCGACCTCAAGAACATGTGAGACAGGGCAATGACCCGGGCGGTGAGGCCGAGTAATCAGCCCCGGACCCACACCCTCACCGTCCCGGGTACCGAGCCCGCCGCCGACTGATCGGCAACGTGTCACCATGGCCAGCCCTGGCGCCCGCACGTCGACCTCTTCATCGGCCCCGGTCTGAGCCGCCGCCCATCGCACACCGGGAGGCCCGCTCGCACGCGGTGTGGAGGGGGCGGCACGCTGCGAAGAACCACCGCGAAGTGGGCGACCAGCAGGGCCGCTTCGAGGAAGGGGCGCTACATCGTGGGGCGGGAGCAGCATGATCCGGGCCAGGGAGAAGGACAGGAGCGCCGCGACGCAGGTCCCAGATCCACAAGACACACCGGGAAGTCATCGGCGAACGAGCCGGCCGGGACCACGGGCCCTCAAGTCCCTTCCCCCGACTCCGCATTTGGTGGCCGAGCGGCACCTGCGGGCCGGTCGGCAAGGACTGCCTGGTCGCCTTGGGCGGCAACCTCTACTCAGTGCCCGCTCGCCAGGTCCGTCCCCGCCGGCTCGTCGAGATCCGGGCCACGAAGTCGCAGGTCGTGCTGCACTCCACCGTTGCCGATGCCCGCGGCGAGACCCTGCTGGCCATGCATCCGCGGGCGATCGGCCGCAGGGTCCGCGTCGTCGAAGGATGGATCTCACTCGTTTCTGATCGGGATTGTGGACAGTGATGCGGTCCGGCTACACGGACCCCAGGAAGCCCGGACCGGGCAGTCCCATCTGGGCGCAGAAGTCCCCGTTCAAGCCGAGGAGTTCCGCCATCGGTACCGGCTTTCGGCTCGTGGCCGCGAGATCCGCTTGGGATTCCTTCGACCAGAGAAACGGGAAGACGGAGATCCCTTGGCCTGGCGTCAGCCGGGATGCCTCGCCCTGCCAGTCATGCCAGCGCAGCCCCACGTAGAACTCCGAGGACGCGGATCTGTCCGACGGGTTCTTCCGGTGCGGCGCGGACCAGACGTAACAGGGTGTCCTTGGCGACGTGCAGGCCCAGCACTTCAGCGAGCCGGGCTCCCGCGCGGCCGGCCAGCGCGAGAGCGATCGAGGTCAACTGCTCACGCACCGGTGGCGTGTAGCGGGCATACGCGCTGGTCAGTGCTTGGCGAACGTCACCGCCTGGCACGATGGGTTCGGGCACTTGAACCGTCGAACCAGCAGCTCGATCACCACGTCGGCGCCACCGGCCGCGGCATCCGCGAGCCGTCGTATGTACCGGCCGTGCACCCGGCTCGACGCACTGTCGCAGTGCGGACAATCCGCACCGGCCGAGTGGGCCCGCACATGCATCGTGACCACTCAGCCGTGACCTGTTCGACCAACTCCACCACGACATTGGCCAGATGAGGGAACAAAACCTCGAATCTCGGCGAAGGACACGCGAGCCATGATCACAGCCGCCGCTGACACCGGCAGCATCACGAGATCAGCGCCAGAGCCGAGTTTCGTGGTTGTGGCGGGTCAGGGTGGTGGCCATGGCCGGGGCTCGGCTCTGCCGGTCGTTGCGGTCCATGTACGGAACCTTGAGGCCATGAGTAGCCCATGGCAGGCTCATGCCGCATGATCGATGAATTCGCGAAGGACAACCTGCACGGGAGACTGCGGCGGGACCGCGAGGCGCTGCTCTGGAAACTCGACGGCTTGTCCGAATACGACGTCCGTCGGCCGTTGACGGCGACCGGGACCAACCTCCTCGGCCTGGTCAAGCACGTGGCCAGCGTCGAGGCCAGGTACTTCGGCGAGGTCTTCGACCGTCCTTCCCCGGAACCGTTGCCTCGGTGGCAGGACTCCAACGGAAGCGATCTGTGGGCGACCGAGGACGAGACCCGCGATCAGATCATCGGGTTCTACCGGCGCACATGGGAGCACTCGGACGCGACGATCAACGAGCTTCCCCTCGACGCCCCAGGCCACGTGTCGTGGTGGTCGGAGGGCTATGCCGACACGAACTTGTTCGCTGTCATGGTTCATGTTCTTGGCGAGACCGTCCGGCATGCCGGGCACGCCGATATCCTGCGCGAGGGTCTCGATGGCCGGACCGGGTTGCGCGCGGAATTCGAGAAGCAGATCGACGAGGAAGCCCGTGCGGCCTACTGCGCGAGGATCGAGCAGGCCGCCAGGTCAGCCGTATCGATCAGGGCTTGGAAGTCACGCAGATCGGCGGCAGGTGAGGCTGGTCGGTAAGAGAGACCGGCATGGTTTCGCGGTTATGGCATGGCAATGCCCTGTGATCATCGGAGAGTCCTGTGCCTGCGCTGCCATCGTGGTCAGTTGCGTGTGAGACTCCGCGGACGACGGGTTCGTAAAGAGATTCGGGGCGTGACGGCAAGGGCGCCCTCTGGCCGGCCGAGACCGGCATCACGGTGCTCACCGGCTCACCCCGGCCACCGATGCGCGCATGCCTCGACTGGACCGAGCGCCGTCCCTACCTGGCCGAAGCAGTGGGCACCGCCCTGTGCGCCCACGCACTCCCCACCGGATGGATGACGCGCATCGGCACCACCCGCGCACTCCTCGTGACGCCCGCCAAACGCAAGGCATGGCACGACCGTACCGCCTCGGCCTGCCGTCAACTGTTGTCCGGTGCGGCACCAAGCACGAGCGCAATGCTCGTACTGATCACGGGCCGTACCCACACCCTGGATCAAGTCGGGTCGGCGGGGCTTTCAGTAGGGGCCTTCGGGTTCGGGGCCTCCGAGGCGGAGGACTCCGTCGAGTTCGGCGAGTTCGGCCAGGAGGTGGTGCACGTTGCCGGTGCCTTCGATGAACAGGTGTACCTCGGTGGTGCCGGCGTCGAGCGCGGTCTCTTCGGTGCCTTCCTGCCAGGGTGCGCGGTCGATCCGGACGTTGAGTACGCGGAATCCTTCGGTGGTGCAGCGTTCCAGGATGCGGGGGAGGGCTCCGTAGCCGGGCAGGTAGGACAGTTGCAGATCGGTCTGTTCGGGGGCGGAGATGGCCGGGAAGCGGCGGGTGAGCAGCGGGTAGCCGCGCACGATGAGGAAGTGTGCTGCGGCGACGGCGAGGGCGAGCAGCCACAGCCCGCCGCCGCATGCCATTCCAACGGCCGCGGTCAGCCAGATCGTCGCGGCTGTGGTCAGCCCGCGCACGATGTCCCGCCGTACGAAGATCAGCCCGCCGCCGATGAAACCGATGCCGGTGACGATCTGCGCCGCCACCCGGGAAGGGTCAAGGACGACGTTCGGCAGGCCCAGCACATTGGCGAAGCCGTGCTGGGAGACCTCCATGAACAGCGCCGCGCCGACGCCTACCAGCGCGTGGGTGCGCAGACCGGCGCTCTTTTGCTGGAACGCCCGCTCCAGGCCGATCAGGGTCGACAGCAGCAGGGCCAGGCCGAGCTCGGCGAGTTGCCGCAGGCCCTGGCCGCTGCTCGGGTTCCACAGCTGCGATGCACTCGAATGCACAGTCCCCTCCCGTCAGTTCCTCGCACGGCTCGCGGCGCTGACCGGCGACCAGCCACGGCCGCCTGATGCCATGTCAACCCGCTGCTCGCCATCGTAGGGGGGCCATACCCGGAACAGCCTGACAAGGGACGTTCCTCACCCCTGGGATCTGGACGCGTCCACCCGGCAAGATTGTGAAACGGCCCGAAACACGAACCGGACACGTCCGCCTGGAACAGCAGCGAGGACGAGTTTGCCGCCTTGCCGATCACGCGGCACCGCTTCCACGGCGACTGGAATTGCATCCTCCACCCCCAGCACCCGCTGGTCGCGACGCACACCGCTGCGCCGCGGCGGACGACGAGCCATTCCTGGAAGCCGGAGTGGTGACACGACTCGACCTGGCCCCTCCTCGTCCGCCAGGGGTCTTCCGGGACTACCAGTCGGTTGGCCCGCGTGCCGGGCCGAGGCGCGCCGCGCGGCCCCCGGGCCCGGCCGTCGCTCGGCGCAAGGGGCCGGTCTGGAGCGTCACGGCACGACGAGTCCGCCCCGGTACGCGGCGATCACCAACTGGGCCCGGTCGCGTGCCTGCAGCTTGGCCAGCAGATTGCCGATGTGGGTCTTCACGGTCTTCACGGACAGCACGAGGTCCTGGGCGATCTCGTCGTTGGAGCGCCCCTGGGCGACGAGCAGCAGGATGTCGGTCTCGCGCGGCGTCAGGTGCCCGAGCCCTGCGGTGCACGGAGGTCCTGGCGGAGGCCGATCGAGATAGTGCTCGACCAGGCGCGTCAGAATGCTCGGCGCGAACAGCGAGTCACCGGCGTGTGTGCGGCGCACCGCGTCCAGGAGTTCGGCGGGCCGCGCGTCCTTGAGGAGGAAGCCGCTGGCTCCTGCCCGCAGCGCCGAGTAGACGTACTCGTCGAGCTCGAACATGGACAGCACGAGCACCCGCGTGCCCGCCAGACCCGGCTCGGCGGAGATGCGCCGGGTTGCCTCGATGCCGTCGCCGCCGGGCATGCGGATGTCCATCAGGACCACATCGGGCCGTTGGGCCACCGTCTGCACGAAGGCGTCCTCGCCGGTGGTGGCCTCGGCCACGACCGTCAGGCCCTGGCCGGAGTTGATCAGCAGCGCCAGGCTCTCCCGGAACAGGTGCTGGTCGTCGGCGACGAGTACGCGTACGGCGCCGCTCATCGGGCCATCTCCCGCGGGAAGCGGGCCTCTACGCGAAAGCCGGGGCCACAGGGTGCGGCGGTCAGGGCGCCGCCGACGGCCTGCACCCGGTCGCGCAGCACGCTCAGTCCGTGCCCCGCACCGGTGCCTGCCCGCCGACCCGGCACCGGTCCTTCGTCCTCGACCCTGACCAGCAGGTCATCGCCGTCGGCGCGGACCGTGAGCGTCGTGATGGTGGGGCCGGCGTGCCGCAGCGCGTTGTGCAGCGCCTCGCGGGCCACCGCGCAGGTGGCCAGCTGGACCCCGGCGGAGACCCGGGCGGGCTCGACGCAGTCGAGGCGCACTCGCACGGTCAGACCGGTGCGTTCGGCCGCCGCGACGATGGCGGGCAGATCGGCGAAACTCTCGGCGGGCCGCAGCGGAGCGGCATCGCCGGTGGCGGCGGGCTCGCGGAGCACGGTGAGCATACGACGCAACTCGGTGGTGGTCTGCCGGCTGACATCCTCGATATCACCGAGCGCAGTGGCCAGTTCCTCCCGCTCCTGGCCGGTCGCCTGGGCGGTGGCGGCCCGTACGGTGATCAACCCGATCCCGTGCGAGACCAAGTCGTGCAAGTCACGGGCGATGCGCAGGCGTTCGGCCTGGGCCGCCCGCTCGGCCGCCCAGGTGGTCAGGCGCCGCTCGTACTCCGTGCGCTGGGTCCGGGTGCGAGCCATCGCCCAGACCGAGACGGCGACCGCGGCACAAGGCACCAAGACCAGGGTGATCTGCGCCCCACGCGCCGACGAGCCGACGGCGACCAGGCTCAGGAGCAGGACGACCACCACCGCCGTGGCGAGGGCGCCCGTACGGGATGTCCACCGTGGGCGCTCGTGGGATATCTCGGGGCGTTCGCGAGTCATGGGCCCTCGATCTTAGGCGGTCGCCGGCGAGCAGTCCTCGGACCCAGGTCCGAAAGACCTGGGTCGCAGCCGAGGTCGCGGATCTCGGTTCCGGGTCCGATCCGCCGTGCCTTCCCTGCGTGATGACGTACCGCCATGATTACTTTCGACTCGGTGGTCAAACGCCGCGGGGAACGCCACGTCCTGGCCGGCATCAGCTGTGAGGCCCGCCCCGGCCGCGTCACCGGATTCCTCGGAGCGAACGGCGCCGGCAAGTCCTCGGCCCTGCGCATCCTGCTCGGCCTGGACCGCGCCACCTCGGGCAGGGCCCTGATCGACGGCGTCCCCTACGCCCGCCTGCGCGACCCGATGCGCACGGTCGGCGCCGTACTCGACGGGTCGGGCGCCCACCGTTGCCGCACCGGCCGTGCCCACCTGCGCTGGCTGGCGCACGCGGCGGGGATTCCCCTCGCCCGCGTCGCGGAGGTGATGGCGGACGTCGGGCTCACCGAGGCCGCCGGGCAGCGCGTCGGCTCGTACTCCCTGGGCATGGGCCGCCGGCTCGGCGTGGCCGCGGCACTCCTCGGCGACCCGCCGGTCCTGGTTCTGGACGAGCCGGTCAACGGCCTGGATCCGCAGGGCATCCGCTGGATGCGTACCATGGTCCGCTCGCGGGCCGCCCAGGGCCACACGGTGCTCCTCTCCAGCCATCTCATGGCCGAACTGGAAGAGACCGTCGACGACATCGTGATCATCGACCGTGGCCGCATCGTCGCCCAGGGCACGCTCACGGAGGTCACCGGCGCCCACCGCACCCTGGAGTCCGCCTTCTTCCACCTCACCCGGACGGAGGACGGACGGTGACCACAGCGTTCAGGGCCCTGCGCGCGGAGGGGCACAAGCTGCTCACCCTGCCGTCGGCGCGGCTCGCCATCGCGCTCGGTGTCCTGCTTCCGGCCGGGATCGCCGCGCTCAACGCCCGCTCGCCGCACTGGTCCGGCGGGGTCGACGCCGGATTCACCGAGCTCGGCGTGGGCGGCGCGATCGGTGCCATCCTGCTCGGCGTCGTCGCCGTCAGCAGCGAATACACCACCGAAGGCGAGGAATCCGCGGCGACACGGCAGATCGCCGCCACTCTGACCGCCACACCGGCACGGCTCGTGGCCCTGGCCGCGAAGCTGACCGCCGTCGGCCTGCTCGCACTCGCACTCGCGGCGGCGGCCGGCGTGGCGACCTTCACCGCCGTACATCTCGTACGAGGCGAGCCGGCTTCGGCCGTCACAGCGGGACGGGTTCTCGGGGTGCAGGTCTACCTGTTGTGCACGGCCTGGCTGGCCCTGGCCCTCACCGTCCTGACCCGCAACGGCGTCGTGCCGATGGCCGTGATGATCGCCAACGCGTCGGTGATGTCGGTGACGTATCTGCTGTCCAAGGTCACGGACGCGGCGCACTACTTCCCTGATGCGGCCGGCCCACACATGTTCCTGCGCGGCGTGGCCACGGGAGCGCACGTCGCGCCGGTCACGGCAGGGCTCGTCATGGTGGCCTGGGTGACGGCGGTCCTCGCCCCGGCCGCCGTGGTGTTCTGCCGGAGGGACGCGTGAGGCTGCCACTGGCGTACCGTGCCGAGCTGTCCAAGCTCCTGAGTCTGCCTGCCGTGTGGATCACCCTGGCCGTGCTCTTCGCCCTCTCGCCCGCACTCGGCGCGGTCGCCGGACCGCGATCCGCCCCGTACACCGGCATCGGCTTCCTGGTACTCGGCGTCCTCGCGGTGACCTCGGAACACGACGGAGGACAGGCCCGGACCACCGCGATGGCGACGCCCCGGCGCCTGCCGCACCGCATCGCGTCAACGGCCGCCCTGCTCACCCTGGCGTTCCCGGCCGCGGCCGGCTGTGCCTCCGCCACACACCTGGCATCCGGACACCCGACCGCCGCGACCACGCTTCCCGCCCTGACCGGGGGACTGACCCTGGCCGCCCTCCTGGCCTCGGCGGCCGGCCTCCTGCTGCGCCACGCACACGGCACGGTCGCCCTGCTCGTCGGGTACTTCACGTTCGTCGGGCCCGTGCTGCGCGCGCGGTTCACCGGCGTGGCGGATGTGCTGCCCGACCTCGCCCCGGTGTCGGCGCGGCCCTTGCCGGTCATGCTGGCGTGGACGCTGGCCGCCCTGGCCGCCGCGTTCGTGACGTACCGGCACCGGGACATCTGACAGCACAAGCCACCGGGTGCCCCCCTGCGCGGCCACCGACGTTCGCAGGGACCACGCGACCGCCCCCATAGGTCCTGGGTGAGCTCGGGCCCCGCGGCGGGCGTTGGGTGTCACATGCTCGGTGCTCACCGGCTCAGGTGGTGAAGATCCGCTGGTGGAGGGTCCGTTCGACGGCATCGGCGGTGGCCTGCTCGCGCGGCGGGTGAGTGCCGAGACGCAGGTCCTTGACGAGGTCGGCGTCGGGGCGTCGTTCGGCCGTCTGCGGACCAGTGACCAGGAGGGGTACGCCGTGGGCGAGGGCTTCCATCACGCTGCCCATGCCGCCGTGGGTGATGAACACGGGGGGCGTGGCGCAGGTTGTCGAGGCGGGGCAGGGAGGTGTGAACCTCGACGTGGCCGGGGACCGGTCCCAGACTCGGGGCCGAGGATGGTGCCGATGGACCACTCTCTCCGCCCCGACGGCGAGCAGACGTTGCGCGGAGGGCTAGTTGATCCAGCGAGCCCGGGTCGTACCAGCCGTCAATCGCACCGCGCCACAGCCTTCGCAGCAGCACAAGTCGCGCAAGCTGCGCAGCAGGGTCCGGCGTCGTTCCTGCCCCCGAGGCCGGGTGGACGGAGGTGAACAGGACGCCGTCGGCACGGTTCACCACGCCGAGGGCGGGGCGGTAGACGCCGTTGATGGCGAGGGGTTGTACGCGCCCGTCCACCGGTCCGGACCCGCCTGCATGTTCCAGGTCGCCGCCACATGGCTGTCAGGGTTCGCGGACCGGTATTGGAGCAGTCGGCCAGGGGGGGTCACGATGGCGGTGGCTCCACGCCGACCCTTGCCGCTCTCTGACAGTGCCGGTCTGTGGACCGGCCGGGACCGCCTCTACGCAGGGTCCGAAACCCGGTGGCGTACCGCCTTTGCGACCGTGCCGGGACCGGGCGACCGCGGCGTCACCCGGAGGTGGAGCGTGGCGAGCGCAAGGCAGAGCGCGGCCATCGTGGACCACAGCGTGGTCGTTCCCGCGCGGGCCAGCAGTTGGGTGCCGAGGAGGGGAGCGAGCGTCGCGGCGATTCCCCAGCCGGTGCCGAAGACGGCCAGGTAACGGCCGCTTCCACCAGGCGGTGCGAGGTCGGTGACGAGCGCGTAGACGCGCCCCATGACCAGGAGGTCGCCGAGGCTCCACACAACCGCCGAGGCGAGCAGCGCCGGCAGGGTGCCCGAGAGGGCGTAGCCGACCAGCCCGGCGGCCAGGAGGAGATGGGCGAGGGCGAGCGCAACCGGCGTCGTGAGCCGACTCGTCCAGGGCAGCCGGATCAGCGGTTGGGCGAGCACGGTGGTGGCCGCGGTGGCGGTGAACAGCAGCCCGGCGTCGGCGGCGGGCAGGCCCTGCCGTGCGAGCGCGAGCGGCAGGGTCATCACGGTCTGCTGGTTGATCAGGGCGTAGGCGGTTCCGGTGGCCAGAACGTTCAGCAGACGCCGGTCTCGCAACGGGCGTACGGCGCTGTCGTCTTGTCTCGCTCCGGGCGGTGCCGGACGGTCGTGGGGAAGGGCCGAGCGGATCAGCAGGGCGCAGGCCAGGCAGGTCGCGGCGTCGGTGACGAAGAGCCAGCGCAGGTCCCAGCGCCCGAGCAGGGCGGCGAGCAGCCCGCCGCCCATGGCGCCCGCCGCCAGTGCGGCGCTGAACAAGCTGAACGCGCGCACCCGTTGCGGCTCCGGCACGGATTCGCCGATGATCGCCTGACTCGGCGGCTCGTGGAGCTCGAAGGCCAGCCCGAGCACCACCGCCCCGGCGACCGCGCAGGTGAGCGACGGGGAAGCAGCGATCGCGAGTTGGGCCACGGCGCATCCGCAGAGCCCGAGCACGATGGTCGTACGCGGGCCGATCCGGTCGGCCAGTCCGCCTCCGGCCAGCCGGGAGGGGATCGTCGTGAGCCCGAAGACGGCGGTGACCAGCCCGGCGGTGGTCAGGCTCGCCCCGTGATCGGTACAGATCAGCGCGGTGAGGAAGGGGAGCGAGAAGGCGCCGAGTTGGTTCACGACTCGGGCGAGCAGCAGCAGGCGGACCGTGAGGGGCAGTGGTTCCAGGCGCGACACACCGCCTCCTGTCACCGGTGAAGTGTGTAATGTCAGTGACGGGAAGCGTAGGAGAATGGAAGGTAACCGGTCAAGTGTTGTTCGACAGTCACATGAGAGCCCTGCTCGATGCTTCGGTGGCGCTCGTCAACGCGCTGACCGACGGCGAGGCACGCGGTCGCCCCTACATCGCTCCCGAGGGCGCCGAGCGGGTCGGCGCGGTCCGCGCGGCACTCTCCGCCGGAGCAGACCTGGAACCCGGCGAGGCCGACTACTTGGCCGACACCGCCCGCGCCCTGCGGACCGTGTTCGAAGCCGTGGCTGCCGACAACCTCGACGGCGCGGCCCCCGCCCTCAACACGTTGCTGCGCGAGACCGGTGCCCGCCCCCAACTCGACCGGGCTCCCGGAGAACCGTGGCAGGTCCACTTCCATGGTGCCGACGACTCCTATGCCGTCGGTTGGAGCGCCGGCTGCGCCACCGGCCTCGCCATGGCCCTCGGCGGGGACTACGCCGGACGCCTCGGAGTCTGCGCGGCACCGCGCTGCGACCGGGTCTATGTGGACACCTCCCGCAACGCCGGCCGCCAGTTCTGCTCGACGGCCTGCCAGAACCGGGTCAAGGCAGCGGCGTTCCGTGCGCGGCGCGCGAGCGACGACACATGAGCCCGGGGCGGCATCGAAGATCGGCAGGCCTGCGGGGCAGGCGACCTCGTGTGGCCGGGGCAGGGGCTGAGGCCGGGGCCGGGGGCAAGGTCGGGGCCAGTTGCCGGTGCGTCCCGGACCGACCGGCAGGAACGGCTTGTCCGTCGGCTCAACGGTCCCTGATTCCCTTGCGGTTGAGCAGGATCGATCGCGTCGCGGACCCTGGTCGCAGGTGCTGATTGAGGAAGAAGAGCGAACTCATCGTGTCGATCCGGTTGAAGAGCTTCGGCTCGTTGGCGAGGACGACGACGGCGATCCTGATGGCTGCCTGCCACTTCACATGCATTGGCCTGGTGGGCACCCGCCGCGCCGCCGAGATCGTTTGCCCACTGGGTCGCCGATCACGCCGACGCGTTCGAGCAAGGCGCGATCCCGGCAACCTGATCGCCGCCTGAGGCGCTGCCCGGGTGACCGCGGAAGCTGCCGCGCATGAGAGCAGGACCTCCCGGCGGCTCGGGTGTTTCCACCAACAAGCTGTCCGGGAGGCCCTGTTGACTCCTCTGGTGCGTCAGTCGATGGCGAGCTCGCCCATCGCGCTCCAGCCGTCCGCTCCCTCGATGGTGGTGCTCACGATGTCGGGGGTGTGGCGCAGCAGGGGGCGCATCGCTTCGAGGCCGGCGCGGAAGTGGTCGGAGTTGACGTGCGCCTCGCCGGTGCCGTCCTGGAAGGCCTCGACAAGAACGTAGGTGTGGGGGTCCTCGAGGCTGCGGGACCACTCGAACCACAGGTTGCCGGGTTCGGCGCGGGTGGCCTGGGTGAAGGCTTCGACGTGCTTCGGCCACTCTTCGACATGCTCGGGCTTTACGGGGAACTTGACAACGATGAAGATCATCCGTCGATGATAGGCCATCCAGGCTGATTTGCCGCGAGACGGGGCATACCTGGGGGCGGTCGGACCGGTATGCGTGGGAATCGGTGGCCGGGATGTTCATCTGTGGGAGGCCCCGGTCACGTCACCGATGCGTGATCGGGCTCGGCCCGATGGGCCGAGCGATGCCCCGCAGCCTCCTCACCGCAGGCCACCCGGTCACCGTCTGGAACCGCACCGTCGGCCGGGCCGACGGCGTCGTCACCGACGGAGCAACGCTCGCGGCGACTCCGGTGGAGCGGTCGAATAGAGCGGCCGTAGCCAGGTGATGGAGCGCGGGCTGACGCACGCCACCGCGATGCTGGGCACCGCAGGAATGAAGGCCAGGGAAGCGCTGCCGGAGCTGCTCTCCTCCGCCGGCTCGATCGGCGACATCCTCAGGGCAGGGGAAGAGAACCCCGGCACCGCGCTTGACGCCCGAGGACACCCCGGCGACCTCAGCACAGTCACCATGATGGGCGCGACGGCCGACCACATCGTCGAGACCAGCGCATCACTCGGCCTCGACCTCGCGCTCCCTCTGGCCGTGCAGGCCCACTACCGGCGTGCGATCGAGAGCGGACACGGCAGCCCTCGATCTCTGCCGTGCGCTTGGCTCTCCCGGTGATCTTGGCCGACACCAGGTTCCCAGGCCTCCCTCACTCGATCCGCGCCAGGGGCTCGTCAAAGAGAGACTTGACCACATGATCTCCGAGTGGGGTCATGACGGCAGCCACCACGGCGCCGACGATTGCCACGACGCAGGCCGGTGTCGTCGCGCTGTTGCGTCTGCCTCACCTGCCTGCGCGCGGTCATGGCTCGGGTACCGGGGACGATGGGGAGTTGCCGCTGCTGCTTGTCGTCACGGGAACCTCCTGGCGGCCAGCGACCAGCGACCAGCGACCAGCGACCACGGGCCGGTCGAAGGCGCCTACGCAGCCGCGGCTCGGTCCTCGTTCTCACCGGCGGGCACGCGGTCGCATGCCCGCCGGTGAGCGACCCGTCAGCTCAGGAAGCGGGAGAACATCCGGTACATGAACGTGGTCCCCTGTCGCAGCGCCTCGACGTAGATCCGCTCGTCGTTTCCGTGCATGGTGATGAGCTGGTCGTTGTCGAGTACGTACGGGTAGACCCCGTATCCGGGGATGCCGCGCTCGCGCCATGGCGCCAGGCTGGTGCCCGCTTCGAACAGGGCCGGCGCGAACACCGCGCCGGGGTAGGCCTCGCGGGAGGCGCCGGCCAGCGCGCGGAACAGGGGAGTGTCGATGTCGGCCGGCGGCGTCGCCCATGTCTTGTCGAGCTCGTCGAGGTACTCCTCCTCGGTCTTGCCTTCCGGGGCGGCGAGCGTGACGTGGATGCCGCGGCGGGCCGTCATCTCGCGGATCTGGGCGAGGAACTCGCGGGGCTTCTGCCCGCCGGGGATGCCACGGCAGTTGAGCCGGACATGTGCCGAGGACGGGATCACGTTCTCCTTGTAGCCGGAGTCCTCGATGACGAACGCATGCGTCGTGCGCAGCAGGGCGCGGTGCAGCCACGGGTAGGAGGACTTCGAGACGACGACGCTCGCGGCCCGTTCCCGTGCGTTCTGGTTGCGTGCGGAGAGCATGAGCTTGATGGCGCGGGCGAACTCCGCGTCGTCGGTCGCCTTAGCGAGCGCCGTGAAGTACTCGCGCGTCACCTCGGTGAGGTGTACCGGCGCGAGCCAACCGTCCAGTTCGGTGACCGCCCGGGACAGCGTCACGATCGCGGCGTCGGGGTTGGGCTTGGAGGAGTGGGTGGCGGTGCCGTCGGCGGTCAGGTCCAGATTGAAGTAGACCTTGTCCTGCCGGGTGGCAGTGATGAGCATCGGGGTGGTCTTGTCCTTCTGTGCCAGGAACCAGCCGCCCTCGGTGAGGACCATGCCGGCGTCGACCTTGTCCCAGTGGTGGGCCGCCAGCCACTTCGACCCGTACGAGCCGGCCTCCTCGTCACAGTCGGTGAGCACGATGATGTCGCGCTCGAACCGGGACCCCTCGGATATGTGCCGTAACAGGGCACTGATCGTCGCGGAGTTCGCCCCTTTCATGTCGAGAGCGCCGCGGCCGTACACCTCCCCGTTGCGCACCGTGCCGGAGAACGGATCGACGGACCACTTCTCCCGTTCGACCGGCACCACGTCGGAGTGGCCGAGCATCAGCAGCGGCGCGGCGGAGCTGGTTCCGGGGATTCGCGCGATCAGGTGCACGTTGTCCGGCTGCGGAGTGTCGATGATCTCCGCGGGCACGCCCGCGTTCTCCCATACCGCCTTGAGCATCTCCGCGTGCGGGCGCGTGTTCGCGCCGGTCCCGTGGTTCTGTGAGTCGTAGGACAGCATCCGCAGGAGCAGATTGAGCGGGTCCTTGTCCGCTTCCGGCACCGCGGTCGCTGCCGCCGCCGGACTCAGGGCGGTGCCGGTGAACAGGCCGATGCCCACGAGACCGGTGGCGCCGAGGGCGGCGGCGCCGACTCCGCCAAGGAAGGCGCGTCTGCCGAGGGGGGTGCGGGTCACCGCGGTCACGTCACGTGAATCGTTCATGCTTTCCTCCTTGTTGCGCGGGTGGTGATGGACGTTCGAGCGTCGCGATCACGCTGGTTCAGGGTCAATCGGTGAGGGGCGGCGGAGTCGATGAGCGGTATCTAATCTGCGACGAACGGCACTCCCGAACCTGTGGCCGCTGCCCCGTGGTCTTCACCACCACGCGACAGAACAACTGATCGGCATCGGTTCGGCGACACGACCTGACCCCCACACTCCGCCGAGTGACGGCGCCGACGCCCCTTCAGTATCTGCACCCCGTACGGTGGTGCCCCCGGAGACGTTCCGCGGGGTACCCTCCCCACCCTCCCGCACGAGCCACCGCGGCGCGCCTTCGGGCTGAAGCGCCACTGGGATCGCCTGCTCGAGAAATACGGCGACGCCTGCACCGCGATGGTGAACAAGTTCGGCAAGAGCAAAGCCCAAAGCGCGATCAAGGACTTCTCCCGCGTTCTCGGCCACCCGTCCTCCCACGGTGAGCGCATCACGAAGGTGCTACGGCGAGGCCGGAGAGATCCGGCAGAGATACGAGAACGAGCCGGATGTGAAGACGGTCATGGACACTGCCACGGAGGCGAGGGCCCGACCCGCGGAACCGGTGGACACACGGCGGCGGTCATCCTGTATCCAAGGCCAGGCTGACAGAGCGATCCCGCTGCACACGCGGGTCTCCGACGGTGCGAACATCACTGAGCCGTTTCCATCCTCACTCTGGGCTGGTCAGATGAAGGGTGAGGACGGCCTGGACGAGTTTGGTGGTCCGGGTGGTCGAGCCGCCCAGTTTGCGCAGGAGCCGCCAGGACTTGAGGGTGGCGATGGCCTGCTCGACGAGTGCTCGGATCTTCGCGTGAGACTGGTTCACCGCCTTCCGGCCTGCGGAAAGGGTCTCCCATCGGCCCCAGCACGGGATGCGGACCGTGCCACCGGCGCCCCGGTCGCCCTTGTCTGCCCAGCACCTGATGCCGGCCTCGGCGAGAGCGTCGACGATGCCGTGTTCACGGGCTGCACGGACATCGTGCACGGCGCCGGGCAACGCCGGTGAAGCCCACAGCAGCCGACCGAAGGGGGCGGCAATGACCTGCACATTCATCCCGTGCTTCTTGTGCTTGCCAGAGTAGAACGGGCGGTCCGCGGCGATGCGGTCGATCGGCAAGAGTGTGCCGTCCAGCATCACGAATGCCTTCATCGACGCGGCCCGCACCGCGTCGGCCAGGCTGGGGGCGAGGGCAGCCAAGAGCTCGACAGCCTCAGTGACGTAGCGGTAGGCCGTCGTGGTTCCGACGCCGAACCCCGCTGCCAGTTGGGCATGCCTATGGCCCACCCGCAGATGGGCGAGCGTGAGCAGGGCCTGGCGGCCGGCGCTCGGACGCCGCCAACGTGAGCCGATCTCGCGGCGGTGCCGCCGCACCTGCTGGGTGAGGAAGCGCAGGGCAGAACTGGACACGTCGACGCCCGACGGGCAAACAAGCACGTGAAGCCCCTGGTGGAGACAGTTCTCTTGGTCGAAAACCCATCTACCAGGGGCTTCACCACTTTGCCACCCCAACTGCCAAGCCACAACGGCAGGTTGGAGAAGGCTCAGTAGCTGAGTGTGTGTGCCGGGGTGGCGGCGAGGCCCGTGCCTGCGATGACGGCGACGGTGAGGACGGCAGCCCTGATTCTCTTCATTCCGGATCTTTCTGTGCTTGCGCGGGTACTGTGCCCGGTCGTCCCGGACAGGGCACGGGCCGGATCGAACAGAAGTCCCCACCCTCTAGTGCCCCGGCAGGCAACGTTTGCCCGTTAGGAGCGGCGTCCGGTGCGTGCTCTCGGTGTGCCGGACGGAAGTCCTCGTACTGGACGTACGTGGGCTTTCGTCCGGTGCGGCGAGAGTACGTGCCGGGCGTCGCGACGGGGCGAGTGTTGCCTGCCGGGGCACTAGCAAGCGACTCATGTCCTGCTGACGTCCTGCTCCCGGCAGCTCAGGCCACTGCCCCGGTGCGCAATCGGTGGATGAGGCCGTTGATCACCTGACGGGTGGTCCCTCCACGGGCCGCACCGATCATTGCTCACCGGTACCAGTGGCTTCCGCAGCGTCCACTCCTCGTCCGTCAGACCCCCCTGCTGAGCATGTCTGGAACATGGCGTCACTTGCTCGAAGAAATACGCTCACGAACGGCTGTGACGATCCAGACTGCACCCGGGATGCAGACACCGTCTGCGGTCTCGAACTCCGTGAGCGCGTCGTGCACTTCGGCATGGATACGGGTGATGGTTGTCGGGTCGACATCGCGCAGGTTGTAGCGCGTCGGGCCCATGGAGAAGAGGAAGTCGGCGGCATCGTCCGCGTCGGCGCCAAGGGTCATGGGCGCCTCGGATGGAGCCACCTCGATGTCGGTGAACCCGCTGTCGGCGAGCACCTGGCGGATGCGCGCGGGGTCGAGGAGTGACCCCATACCCCTGGAAGCGGGGGATGCCTCGCGCAGGAACGGCGAGAGTGCGGCGGTCGCACGGGCGTAGGCGCTGTCCGGACCTGCGGGCTGTGGCCCGAGGAACGCGACGCGGCCGGCCGGCACGAGCGCACGCCTGAGATGGGTGAAGGCTGCGACATGGTCGGCGAAGAACATGACACCGCCACGGCTGATGAGGACATCGAACCCGGAGACGGGAAACGGATGCACCTGTGCGTCGCCCTGCTCGAAGGCGACGTTGTCGAGACCTTCCGCCGCAGCGTCACGACGGGCGCGTTCCAGCATCGGCGCGGACAGGTCGATTCCCACGGCCTGTCCGTTGTACGCCCGTTGCCCCGCAAGGCGTGTTGTCTGGCCGGTGCCGCAGCCGATGTCGAGGACCCGGTCCTGGGCCTTGATGCCCGCGGCGGCGAACAGAGGTGCGTTGAACGCGCCCATCATCCCGTTGTAGCGCTCGGGGTGTTCGGCCCAGTGGATGCCCTCCCAGTCGTTCCATGCCTCTGCCTGCTGACGGTTGGCGATGGTGTGCACGGCTCATCCTTTCGCTCTTAGAGTCGACCTCTAGAGTTCACCTCTAGATATAGACTCCAGTCATGGGTGAAGGCAAGGGGAAACAGGGCAACAAGGCCCATGAGACGCGGCGACGGATCATCGACGCGGCTGCCGCGCTCTTCGTCGAGCAGGGCTACGGCGCGACCAAGCTGCAGGAGATCGCCGACCGGGCGGGCGTGGCGGTGCAGACGATCTACTTCGTCTTTCGCAACAAGCCCTCGCTGCTCAAAGAACTTGTCGATGTCGCGATCGCGGGCGACGACGAGCCCATGCCGACGATGGACCGGCCCTGGTTCGCGGAGGTCATGAACGCGCCTACCGCCGAGGCCGCGCTGTCCGCGTTGATCGGCGGCACTCGCAGAACACTTGAACGCGTCGCGGCCATCACCGAGATGGTCCGCGCCGCGACAGCGACCAACCCGGAGATCCGAGAGTTGTGGCCGGATCAGACAGACCCGCGGTACACGGTCATCTCTACAGCTGCGGAGTCCCTGACGAAGAAGCCGGGCGCCCACCCCGCCATCGACGCCGACGAGGCGGCGGACGTCATCTACGCCGTCCTCAGTCCAGAGCTCTTCCTGCTCCTCACGCGCGACCGCGCGTGGCCAGCAGACAAGTGGGAGCAATGGGCCTACCACACCCTCGGCTCTCAGCTGTCGGTCGACAACGGGCTCTGATCAACTCAGCCCTTGAGAAGCCGTATCTCTATCGATCACGAGGACGGTTCTGATCGAACCAGGGGCGGTTCACCGTAGGGTGCCCCGTAGTCTTGCTTGTCACGCACCTGACATGAGTCGCATCCGTGCGATGCGCCGAAGAGAGAGGTACTGAACACCATGGACAGACCGCCTTTCCGGGGCTTTTGCCGTACCGCTCTTGCGATGCTGGGCGCTGCGGTGGCGTCGGTCACGCCGGGCACCGCGGCGAGCGCGGCCGTGCCGACGGACACGTCTCACGCCGCTTCGACCGTGGCGCGAACGGCAGCCGCGCGCGGTTGCGCCGTCGTCTATTTCGACCTGGGCGAGACCCTGGTGCACACGGACGAGGACGCCCGCACCGGCTACATGCCCGGCGCGGCCGCCTATCTGCGCAAGCTGCGGGAGCGGCACGTCAAGGTCGGGCTGATCACCAACGTGCCGTCCTCCTGGGGCGAGACGGACGCCGAGCGTGCCGCCGCCCTGAAGAATGAGGTCGACGGCGCTTGGAGGGGCTCCGTCCCCTTCGCCTGGGGGGACTTCGGCGACCGGGTTCTCACTCCGCGCACCGAGGCGGAGCGCAAGCCGGCGACCGTCCTCTGGGAGCGTGCCAAGACGCAGGCGCAGGGCTGCCGGCTCGTCTACGAGGCGGAGACGGCCGAGGAGACCGACGTCGCGGCCTCGCTCGGTTACGTGGCCTACCAGACGGGTCGGCCCTCTCGCCCCGCCTACCTCCCGACCGGCGTGATCGAACGGCTGGCGCACGGCTCGAGCAACTCCCCGTGTTCTGGTGGGAGGCCGACGAGCAGTCGCGCGTGACGGAGTGTGGCGGCGGTGCCTTCGCCGACCTGTCCACCGCGCAGCGCTTCCTCGACCGCGCGCGCGAGGAGATGTCCGCTCCGGGACGCTCCCTCGAACAGGGTCACCTCCTGGTCCAGTTCGACAACCGGACCTTCCACGTACGTTGGCCCCCGGGCGAGAGCCCGGACCACGGCCGTACCCGCGGGTTCGCGGTGGAGATCGGCGCGCAGCCCGCGAGCGACCGTCGGTACGCCGCCTTCGCGGAATTCGCCGACTTCGCCCCGGCCGCGGCCTTCCTCCGCGACCGCGACGGCCGCTACTTATGGGCCAACCACTCCTATGCCCACCTCTACGGCACCACACCGGAGCGGATCATCGGCAGCCGTATCGAGGACCTCGACACCCCGTCCGACGCCGCCCAGTTCCGCGCCCTGGACCAGGAGATACTCAGCCGAGGCAAGCCGGTGCGCCACCACCTGAGCTATCACCGCACCGACGGCGGCACGGGGCAGGCGGCCGGCCATCGCTTCCCCGTCCAGGAGGGCGGCCAGACCTGCGTGGCCGGAATCTATGTCGATATCACCGAGCACGCTCGGGCGATGGACGAGCGTCGAGAAGCCGAGGAGAACCTGAAGGCACTGCGCGATCACAGCGGTCTGCCCTGCGCGCTGCTCTCGGTCGACGGCCGTATCGAACAGGCGGGCACGGCTACCGCCGAACTGTTCCGGACACGCCTGTCCGACCTCATCGGCCGCCGCGCCCACACCTTGCTCGCCGCCACACCCGACCTTCGCCTCCTGCGTCACGCGTGGGAGGGGCTGATCAGTCGCCGCATCAGACGGGCTGAGACCTCCGCCGTGCTCATCGATGCCCAGGGACGCCAGCGCCGCACGCGGCTCCACCTGGCCACGGTGAGTGGGCCCGCCGGCCGCGTCGCGCACGTGTGGGCCGTCGTCACCCACCAGAGCATCGCCTACGAGGCCCACCCCCCGCTCACCGCCGCGCAGATCCGCATACTGTCCCTCCTCGCAGGAGGCAGCACCAACGGCGAGATCGCCGTCTCGCTGGGGCTCTCCCGGCAGACGGTCGACTACCACCTCAGCCGGCTCCGGGCCCTGCTGGGCGCCGCGACCAGGCCCGCCCTCGTCGCCCGTGCCTACATCCTCGGCATCCTCGGCCCCCGCGCCTGGCCCCCGCACGCGGCTACGGCCTCATGAACTTCTGCCTACGACAACGGTGGCCAGGGCCACCCGCCCAGGGTGGTGCCGGCGGCGAGGATCTTCCCTTGTGCTTCCCGTACAGGCTCTTCGTCTTCTCGACGAAGGAGCACCAGCGCCCCGCATCGGATCCGCACCGATCACGCCTGTTCGAGAGCACGTTCTCGGCCGGCATCCGGACTCGACCGCACCCGGCTCGCCAAGTCCTCGTCTCACAGCCGTACCGGCCGCACCCGGATACACGTCACCTACCACACCTTCGACGGCCCCTACGCGGACCTCACCCCCGTGGACACCTTCACCCTCGAACGCCCCGCAAGGACGACGCCCGGAACCAACGGAGGCGATGAGGCGACCACGCGGACCGGAAGCCCCGCCCGCGTCCGCGCGGGCTCGCCGTCGTGTCGCGAGGCGGACGGGTCCCGCGGTGCTCGTCGGCCTCCACTCCCGCGTACCCCCGAGGGGGACTCGCCTTCACATCCGGGTTTGATGCCGGTGCACCAAGGTAGTCGGGGGGTAATCAAAGCCGAAGTGGTCGGTCGAGGAGCTGATCCCATGTCTGGTCAGGGAAAGAAGATCCGGGGCAAGGCCCAGGAAGCGATGGGCAGAGCCAGGGAAAAGGCTGGACGCGCCACTGGCGACGAGGAACAGCGCCTCAAGGGCACGGGCGAGCGCGTTGCGGGCAAGACCCGCCAGGCGGCCGGTGAGGCAGGCCAGACGGTGCGCGGTACAGCGGAAGAGGTGAAGGGCAAGGCGGAAGAGACCAAGGGACGGATCCGCAAGAACATGTGACGTGACCTTCCTTGTGACGCCACGTCCGACCGGCCGCCGGTCGGACGTGGCGCTGGGGAACTTTCGGCATGCGCTGTGAGCCTTCGACGGATGCGTCCTTGAAGCACGCCATCGGTCAGCATGTTCACCGCTGTACGAAGCTGTGCGGCCCTGGATCCGAAAATCGTCCCGACGCATGCCTGAACGGGACGGCTGAACGTGTTCGCCGTTGCTGTGACGCGGTGCTCGCGGCCGTCTGCGGCGACAACATCGGCTTCGTCATCGGGCCGATATGGCCGCCGCCTCGTTTCGCGTTTCGGCCGCCACGTGCTGCTGACACCGGCGCGCGTCGCCAAGAGCGAGGCATTCTTCACCCGGCACGGTGGCAGGTCATAACCGTCGGGCGCTTCATCGAGGGCCTGCGCCAGGCCAACGGCATCATCGCCGGACTCAGCGAGATGCCCTGGCGCCGATTCCTCGCATTCAGCACCCTTGGCGCAGCGCTCTGGGTGGGAACCCCGGGTGACCCTCGGAGTCCTCGCCGGCGACCACATCGGCACCCTGTATCCAGCCCTTCAACGCTACGAGCTGTACCTGTTCGCCACAGCGGCGATCGTTGTGGCCGTCCTGGTGGTGCGCCGCCTGATACGCCGCCGTAACACTTCGACATCGCCGTCGTCGCCCGCCCCGGACGACCAGGACGCCTCGACTCCTTGCTCCCCTCAGAAACACCGGCGACCTGGAGACGGCCCTCGGTCGTGAGCCAGGACGCCCAGCTGCCCGCCGCTGCCGCCGTCACCCGGAACCAGCGCTTCTGGGGCGATCCACGTCTCAGGCTGCGGGCACGCGTGGCCAAGGGGGCTCGCGAGGGGCACAGTGGACGTGTATCTGCCTGAGAGATCGGAGGACACGGTGATCTCCATCGGCATCATTCTCCTCATCGTCGGTTTCGTGACCGGCATCGGCATCCTGTGGACCATTGGGATCGTCCTGCTCGTCGTCGGCCTGGCCTTGTGGCTCCTCGGCGCCGTTGGTCATGCCGTGGGCGGACGGCGACACTACTGGTGAACCTACGACCGCTGCCGTGACTGCTGCTGTGCGCTCGGCAGCGTGCTGCACACGCCGATATCCGCGCCTCGACCGAGGGGTACCGCGCGCGGGACACGTCCCGCGCTGCTTCGCCGGACCCGCCAGGCACAAGGGCCGCCAGGTCGACGTAGCCGCTTGTACACAGCTATGACATGCCCGACAACCGGCTCCGATACGAGCAGGCCGCGGTGACCAGAGCGAAGGCGAGGAGCCCATGGCGCCGGGGGGCGCGCCCCCCGGCGCCATCATGGCTGAAAGCCGTCCCTCGTCCGTCGCCACCAAGGTCAGGCCGGTCATCAGGATCGCTGGGAGGGCGAGCAACTCCCGCCACGGGAAGGGCCCGAAGAGCGCACTCATGGTCCCGGCGAGCGTGGAGATTCCGGCGTCGAAGGCGAACCGGAACAGCAGCTCCCCGAGGCGCACCCGCCCGGCGGCGCACATCCCTTAACCGGTGCCGCACGCCAAGCGGCAACCGGTCTTGGCCTCGCCCGGGTGCAGGTCGGCGGCCCGGCGCATCGACAGCCCGGGCAGGTCGGCCACCTGACAGCCCGCCGCGCGGGCCACCGTCAACGGCAGCGCACCGATGTTGGCGTCCTGGTCCACGACCACCAGAACAGTGCCGAACTTCGCCACCAGCTTGCTGAACAGCTCCAGCAGTTTCGGCTCGGTGTTGGCAGCCGCTTGTCGTGCACGGTTCTGCCATCCGCGGTCCGGCCGTGGGCGTGGTGGAACTCCTTGCCCAGGTCCAGGCCGAGGAAGAGACCTGTCGCGGTCGTGTCGACCATGTGCGCGTGCCCCTCGCCTCTTGTGTCCCCAACTCCCGGCCGTCCCTGCGGCACCACACGCCGGCAACCACGTCACGCAGACATCCCCGCCCTCAGCGGTCCGGCATTGCGCCGGACCAGGCGGTCGTCAGGCCCCTCATCAGCGGTCAAGTGGTGCCCCGAGGCCTGGCGGCAACACCCCCCCAGATCATGCGCGCGACAGGGGGGAAACTTCAAAGCCGTCCTCGCCCTTCGTGTACGTCGCGGGCGCAGGCCGGCCCGCGTCCGACACCTTCTTCGCGGCGCTCGCTGTCTTGTCCTTGACCGGATCACACAGGGCGACGATCTGGACGCCGGGCATCGCCAGGAACAGGTCGATCATGCCGCCGCCGCGGTTGCCGAGCCCGACCATGCCGACCCACTTCGTTGAGATCGCCGATCGCCCGTGAGCGGCCACTACCATGGGTGCGGCTGCGACAGTACAACCGTCGCGACCAGGGCGGCCAAGAACGGGATGCAACCGATCCAGACCATGGTGAACCGGTCAGGTTTGACCAAGAGGCCGTCGCGTCCTGGGATCTTTGGAGCACTTGTGGACCTGTTGACGCTCCTCGACGAAGCCGTGGCCGCCCTCAAGGCTCCTCTGGGTGAGGAGGAACAGGAACAGGGCTGGACCGATGATCTCCGGCGAGAGGTCCAGGCGGAGATCTCGCTCAGCCGCTCGGCTCTGCGTCGCCATGGCGCGGGCACGGTACGACATCTGCGCCCGCGCTTCGATGAGTGGATGGAGTGGGAGGGCGTGCGGACGGGGCGACTTCGAAGCCTGGTGACCGACGTGCAACGGTGTTTCGTGGACGCGCAGAGGGCAGCGTAGGATGCCCGCCGACGCCCGGATGCTGCGCGGCAGCGTAGTCAGGTCGGGCGATCAGTCGGCGAATCCGCCATTGCTCTTCAGTAGCTGTCCGTTGATCCACTGGCCCTGCGGTGAGCACAGGAACTCCACGAGGTGAGCGGTGTCCTGCGGGCTGCCCAGACGGCCCAGCGGCGTCTGGCGGAGTACATGCTCCCGAAGGTCGTCGGACATCCAACCCGTGTCGATCGGCCCCGGGTTGATCACGTTGGCGGTGATCCCGAGGTGGGCGAGTTCGTGGGCAGCGGCCAGGGTGATGCGGTCCAGTGCACCCTTGCTCGCCCCGTAGGGCAGGTTGCCGACGGTGTGGTCACTGGTCAGGCCGATCACACGTCCGGTTCCCGGAGCCCCGTGGAAACGCCGGCCGTACTCGCGGACAAGCAGCCAGGTGGCACGCGCGTTCACCGCGAAGTGGCGGTCGAAACTCTCCAAGGTGGTGTCGAGCAGGCCGGAGTCGACCGACTCGCAGTGGCACATCACCAAGGCGGTGATGGCGCCGAGGCGGCTCTCGGCCTCGTCGAAGACGCGCTCCGGGGCTCCCGGATCGGCGAGGTCCGCCTCCACGGCCACCGTTTCGGCGCCCCGTTCCGCCAGGCCCTTGGCGATGGTGTCCGCCGCGTCGGCCTCGACGCCCCAGGCCATGCGCGCGTCGTAGGGCGTCCAATAGGTGAAGGCGACGTTCCAGCCCGCCTGGGCCAACTGGCGAGCGATACCCGCACCGATCCCGATGGAACGACCGACGCCGGTCACCAACGCAACCGGCCTGATGGTGTCGGACAAGGGCTTCTCCGTTCATGGGCCTGGCAGCGCAGGAGTTCGTGGATGGCCTGGTCGGTGCCGCCGTGCCGTCCGGTGGCGAAACAGCGGTCGGAAGACGCTCGGTGAGGATCACCACCAGTCGTGCCCTGTCAACGCCCCGATCAGCACGCCGGGAACGGTGGCCAGCGCACTCGACGGCCATCACATGCGTAGTACCCGGCCGATCCGTGGTGAACGGATGCCCGGCCGGCATCTCGCCGAATGCCGTCAGCTGCCCCTCGAACCGAGCGGCCTCCGCCTGCGCCCTGCGCCGCCGCTCACCCCGCGAAATCACCTGGTCATCCTCCTCCTGAGGATCGCTCAGCGCCAGCGGGTTCGCCCGCCCCGGACCACACCGATCCCCAGAGCTGCGCATCCACAACGGACATCAACGCACGAACGGTCCTCAGAGGCCGCCGTCACTGCGACCGCGCGCGCCTCGACCCGGCGGGTTCGGCGCGTTGCTCGTACGCCCACACCGCCAGTTGTGTGCGCGAGGCGGACCCCGGTCTGCGCAGGATGCGTTCGACGTGGTTCTCCGTGGTGCGCTGGGCGATCGTCAGGCGCGCCGCGATGTCCTTGTTGCTGAGGCCCTCGGTGACCAGCTCCGCGACCTGGCTCTCGCGCCGCGTCAGCCCCGGCCGCCGCGCCGACTCCGCGGCCTCGGCCGCGTCGTCCAGTACGTAGGCCATCGCCTCGTCCACGGTGGCGCGCGCACCGCGGCGAAATCATGGTCGGTTCTGCACTGTTCCTGATCGTCGGGTTCATCGCGGGAGCGGGGGGCGCGGTCGCGTCAGCGATCTACTACCTCAGCTCAGGTGTCCAACTGTCCGCCCCGGAAAACAAGTTCGGAGACTCCCTGTCCCAACACATGCCCGACATCATCGAGATCGGGCTCGTATTCTGGCTCACACTCGGACTGTTGGCCGCACTCACCAGGGGGATCCCTCGTCGGTACCTGGTCTTCGTCCTGTGCTCCTACGGCAAACTGCCCTGGCGACTCCGTGCGTTCCTGGACTGGGCCTGTACCGCAGGAGTGCTGCGGCTGTCGGGTAACGCCTACCAGTTTCGCCACCGCGAAATCCAGCGGTGGCTCGTCAGCCACCATTCCCCCACCGACGACCGAGCATAGGACGCAGAGCGATCCGTTCCGGCAGCCGCGTGGTGAACGGGCCGCTCGGCAGGGCCGAGCAGCTCGAGGCTCCCAGAACGGCGAACGCGCGTTCGTGGTGCGCTCGCGGCGTCACACCCGGCGGGCCAACCTGGTAGTTCCCTGTACTCCGTGGGCGCGTTGCGCGATCCAGCCGGCCATCGCCCGTACGCCGACGCCGATGGCGCGCTCGTCCGGGGAGAAGTCGGGATAGTGCGGGTAGCTCGTGGTGATGGATGCTCCAGGAGCGCGGACGCCGAGAAACGTGTACGTACCGGGGATCCGGTCCAGGTAGAGGGCGAAGTCCTCGCCGCTGAAGGGCGGGAAGGCGGTCTGAAGCTCGATGACCGTGTCACGGCCGACGGTGCGGCGCAGGTGACGGGCGAGCAGGTCGCCGTCGTGCTCCGGGCAGACCAGGGCCGGGAACGGCTCGGCGGGGAAGCGCGTCACGGTCCCCGCGTACGCCATGCTCGCTCGGCGGATGTCCCCACGGACCTCCACGTACCGCTCCGGCGGCCAGCAGCGATAGGACACCTTTACCATGGCCTCCTGGGGCGTGGCCCGGAGGGCTACGAACCGCGCCAGCGGACCGTCGGGCGTCTTGGAGTCGGCGATGATGCGCTCCAGGTCCGCCGCGGTCTGCGGCAGTGCCACAGTGGCGAGCGCGCCGATGTCGGCGCTCAGGCGCCGCGCGGTATCGAGCGCGTCCGACCCGGAGAGGGTCACCTCCGCCTTGTCCTGGCCCGGCATCCCGTAGCCCGACGTCACGGCGAACCTGCCGACCGGGAAAGGGCCGCAGTGCAGCGCATGGATCTCCTCGATACCCATACGCTCCAACACGCCCGCGTCGATCAGCGCGCGGGCGCCGGACAGGGCCTCCTCGGCAGGCTGGAAGAGGAAGACCACCGTTCCGCTCAACCGCTGCCGCAGCCGCGCCAGGACCCGAGCGACGCCGATACCCACCGCGGTGTGGACGTCATGGCCACAGACGTGGGCCGGCGCGGGACCTGTCCCGACGATATCCGAGGGCGGAACCGCGTCCATGTCGGCCCGGTAGGCAACGGTCCGGCCCGGACGCGTACCCCGCAGGACACCGACGACGCCGTGACCGCCCACCCCGGTGGTCACGGTCAGCCCCGCCGCCCGCAGCTCCCGGGCCACCACAGCGGCCGTACGCTGCTCCAGCCCCGGGGCTTCGGGGTGCCGGTGGATGTCCCGCCGCAACTCGATCAACGCGCGCTCCAGACACGCCACTTCCGCGGCCACCGCCGCCTGTCTCACCGGCCCTCCCCATCCTCCGGCCACGGCCGTGTCTGCGCCTGCGAACATCGTTCCCGCACCGGCCGCCGCTGCCCCGGCCAGTAACGTGCGGCGCCCGAGAGCGCGTTCCATGGGACGACTCACTGGTTCCTCCTTCGGCTCACGTTGTTGTCCGGGAAACACGATCGCCGCACATTGCTGCCGCTGCCCATCCGGTCGGCCACCATGGGGGAGTGGGGGTAGCCTCCCGCCCGAATCTCTGGTTCTGCCGACGTCGCAGCTCACCGAGGTGACCCCGCGCCGCGAGAACTAGCCGTCCACCCGCCGCCGTTGATGGCCGAACTGGTCCGGGTACTGGAGACACGGATCCTCGACCGCTTGGAGATCCTGCTGGCCTCCGGCGAGCTGCTCGGACCGGTCAGGGCCCGGCTGCGCGTGGAGGCCGAGGCCTGGGCCGCTCAACTGCTGAGCGCCGACCGGGAGCAGGCCACCCTGACCGCGGCTCGGCTCATCCGGGTGCTGTTCCCCGGCTACGCACCCTTCGACCTGCCCACCTCGTGGTGGCGTACGGCACTGGGGCGGGCCGTGGCCCGCACGACCGGGCACCCCACGCGGCGGCCGTGTCGGAGAGAATCCCGTGCCACCCCAAGAAGTGATCATCGACGATCGCCCGGTACATCTGGCCGTCCGCGACCACGGCGGCAGCGGATCTCCCGTGCTGCTGCTCCACAGCCTCGGCGGCACCCTCTTGCACGGGGACAGGGTCGCACCGCCGCCCACCGGGCCGTCTCCATGAACCTGCGCAGTCACGGACTGTCCGGCGACGGGCCGTGGGAGTGGGACGGTCCTGGACGATGCGCAGGCGGTCATCGCCCACTTCGGCCTGCACGCGCCCCCCGTGATGGTCGGCCACCCCCTCGGTGGCATGGTCGGGGTGCGACGGGCGCTGCGCCATCCGGACAGCCCCGGCATCGGATCGCCTCGGCGACGGCTTCTCCAACCGTTTCGATCAGGAACTCGCCGATGCCTTTCGCCACCTTACGGACATCCGTGGCGCTTCTCCGTCCTCACGTACGACCACGCTGCACAGCGCACTCTGGACTTCACGCCGACACCCCGGCGACAGTTGCACTGCGACACTGTTGCCCCGCCTGCGCAGCAGGCGGCCAAGCCCGCCGGACCGGAGGTTGACATGGGAGTCCTGACTACAGCCGTGTGCACACAGCTCGGCATCGAACACCCGGTCGTCCAGGCGCCCATCGGGTCTGCCGCCACGCCCGAGTTGGCCGCGGCGGTGTCCGCGGCGGGCGGACTCGGCTCCCTCGCCCTCACCTGGACGTCGCCGCCCGCCGCGAGGACCGTGATCCGCAGGGTGCGGGAGCTGACGGACCGTCCCTTCGCTGTCAACCTCGTCCTCGACTTCGAGGTCGGGGAACTGCTGCGGCTCTGCCTCGACGAGCGGGTCCCGGTCATCTCCACGTTCTGGGGCGACCCAACGCCGGTGGTTCCCCAGGTCCATGCGTCCGGCGCGCTCCACCTGCACACCGTGGGTTCCGTCGACGAGGCCGACACGGCACTGGCGGCCGGGGTGGACGGCATCGTCGCGCAGGGCTGGGAGGCAGGCGGACACGTCCGCGGCAAGGTGTCCACCATGGCGTTGGTCCCCGCCGTGGTCGACCGGGCCGGTCCGGTGCCGGTGCTCGCGGCCGGCGGCATCGCCGACGGACGGGGTCTGGCCGCCGCCCTTGCGCTCGGGGCCCAGGGCGCCTGGATGGGTACCCGCTTCCTGGCCGCACGGGAGGCCGCGAGCCACCGGGTGTACCGCGAGGCGCTGCTCGGATCGGCTGCGCAGGACGCCTCCTACACCCGCTGCTTCGACGGGGGCTGGCCGCACGCCCCGCACCGCGCCCTGCGCAACTCCACGATGGCGGACTGGGAGGCGGCGGGCTCTCCCTCGGCACCGGATCGGCCCGGCGAGGGCACGGTGCTGGCTACCGACGGCGCGGGCGGTGTCCACCACCGGTACGACGACACCGTCCCCCTCGCCGGGATGTCCGGCGACCTGGAGGCCCTCGCCCTGTACGCCGGCCAGTCGGTCGGCCTGGTGAACGACGTGGCCGGCGCGGCAGAGATCGTCACGGATGTCGTCGCACAAGCCCATCGGCTCGTGCGTGCGCCCGACGGCCGCTATCGGCAACGAGGCGGGGCGAGTTGAGTTCTGGAAGGCGACCCTTGACGCGTACGCCCCCGGCGAGGCCATCGCCGGGGCGGGGCCCGGGTGCGGTGTCACCCATGACCGCGACGAGAACGCGGCGAAGAACCCCCTGGCCGCCGGGCCGACGGTGTCGGCCTGTGGAGCCAGTGCAATACCTCAACGGAGCACTCCGGGCGGGCAGTCGGCGATGAAGGGGCGCGGCAGGGCCAGAGAGCTTCCGGCCGTCTTCACCCGGATGTGGGTCCGCGCTCTGCCCGAGACGGCTGTGATCGGCCGCACCCGGGCGTCCGTCAGGGGCGTTCGTGCCCCGTTGCCGTTGTGAGCATCCCTCGGCCCGCCGCGCCGTAGCGGACCAATGCCCATGCCAGGACACCCGGCGCGGCGCCGCCGTCTCGGCACCGCCCGCCAGGCGTCGCTCCGCACCCACGGCGGCCGGCCGCCTACGAGGGGCCGGACTCCCAGTGCTGCCCGCCGGTGACCACGACGGTGGAGTCCACCGCGGTGCCCCCTTGCCGCTCCGTTGACGTGGCGTCGTCACCGGCGCACCACCGCGAATCGTTACCGACGCACACCGCGAAAGCGTCGCCCGTGACTACTTGCATGATCGTCCGTGCGGTCGGGGAATACCCCCGCCTTCCGTTATTGTTGAACGGTCAACCAAAAGGCTTGGATCGCAAGCACCGACCTCAGGGCTCAGAACCGCGGGCCTCAGAGGGCCGGCGTCGGCCAGAAAGGACAGCACCATGGCTTCGACCCTCGACATCCGTCGCGCTGACGACCGCTTCCACACCCGGGCCGGGTGGCTGGACTCCCACCACTCCTTCTCGTTCTCCCACCACTGGAACCCCGACAACACCCACTTCGGGCTGCTGCTGGTGACCAACGACGACGTCGTCGCGCCGGGTACCGGCTTCGATACCCATCCGCACCGCGACATGGAGATCGTCACCTGGGTGCTCGAGGGCAGTCTCGTCCACCAGGACTCCGAGGGGCACAACGGCGTGATCTACCCGGGTCTGGCGCAGCGGATGAGTGCCGGGGCCGGCATCCTGCACAGCGAGAAGAACGACTCGTGGACCCTGACCGGCCAGCCCGAGCACCAGGTCCCGGTCCACTTCCTCCAGATGTGGGTGATCCCCGACGAGGCCGGCCTCCGTCCGGGCTACGAACAACTCGACATCAACGAGGAGCTCGCTCGTGGGGGCTGGACCACCCTGGCCTCCGGTATGCCCCAGCACGCCGACCAGCAGGCGATCGGTATCCGTCAGAAGCACGCCGCCCTGCACGTCAGCCGTATGCGCCCCGGCGAGACACTCCAGATCGTCACTGCTCCGTTCGCCCACCTCTTCGTCGCCCGGGGCAGCGCCGAGCTGGAAGGGGCTGGTCCGCTGTCCACCGGGGATGCGGGACGCATCACGCACGCGGAGGGCCAGCGCATCACCGCCGGTCCTGACGGTGCGGAGATCCTGATGTGGGAAATGACCGCAGCTGTTGCGATGCGCTGACCCGCGGACCTGCTGACCGGCGGCACTGGCAGACCCCACTCCGGCGCGGACCCGGCCGAGTCACTCCGCGACGGTTGCGGGAAGCCTGGCGTGGTGGGTGGCCCGCTCATCGGACGGGGGCTTGCACCTACGGCAGCGTCCTGGTCGACGTAGAGGCGGGCCAAGGCGTGGACGTGCTGCCCGACCGCACGTCCGAGACGTTCGCGGGACAGAACAGCTAGCGCTTTATGCCCACGCCCGCCAGCAGGCTGATCTGGGCGTCCGTGGGCTCCGTCCCGTCGGCGGGTTCGGCGGGACGCCAGCGGTGGCAGCAGACGATGCCGGGGTCGATCAGGTCGAGTCCGTCGAAGAAGCGGCTGACGTCGCTGTGCGATCGGAACTGCACCGGAGACCCGGACCTGGTGTACACCTCCGCGACCTTGTTCCAGGTGACGGGGTCGAAGTCGGGCGTGCAGTGGTTCATGGCCAGGGCACTGCCCACCGGGAGCGGGTCGAGCAGTCGGCGGATGATGGCGTACGGGTCGTGCGGGTCGGTGATGAAGTGCATCAGGGCATTGAGGGAGAGCGCGATGGGCCGGTCGAAGTCCAGGACCTCCGAGTCCTGCACGGCGCTCATCAGCGCGTCGGGGTCCCTGACGTCGGCCTCGACGTAGGCCGTGCGTCCCTGCGTCGTGCTGCGCATGAGGCGTTCGGCGTACATGAGGACGAGCGGGTCGTTGTCGGCGTACACGACGCGGGCGTCGGCCGCGACGGACTGGGCGACCTGGTGCAGGTTGGGCTCGGTCGGGATGCCCGTGCCGATGTCGAGCCACTGGCGGATGCCGTGCTCCTGCGCCAGGACCCGCGTGGCCCGGTGCATGAACGCCCGGTTCTCGCGGGCGGTCACGTAGAGACCGGGGTGGGCCTCGGCGGCGACCAGGGCCGCCTTCTTGTCGATCTCGAAGTGGTCCTTGCCGCCCAGGAAGTAGTCGTACATCCGGGCCGAGTGCGCCTTGCTCGTGTCGAGACCCCGGCGGGCCTGCCTGGTGCTCATGTTCTCCCCTTCACACGTGTGTCTGTCGGCCCGCAGGCCGGGTACGGGACCGGAACCGGTGTCGTCGCCCTGTGTGCCCGCTGATGCTTCACCTGGCGACCAAGTGATCGGCAAGACCCTGTTTGACCCCGCGGACGAACGCGGCGATCTCCTCCGGCGTGTAGATCAGCGCGGGCCCGGCCGGGTCGGTCGACTGCCGTATGGCCACGCGACCGTCGGCGAGCCGTTTCGTCTCCACGCACTGACCGCCGTTCGGCCCGCTCCAGGGGCGCTCCCAGCCCTGCTCCCCGAGGTCGAGGGCCGGCATGCCGTTGTAGACGCCTTCGTCGTTGATCGTCATGAGTACTCCTTGCGCATGCGGTTCAAGAGCGCTCTGCTGTCCTCGGACGACGTCAGGAGCGCCATACGGGAATGCGCCTCGAGGTGGGCGACGACGTCCGCGCGCTGGTCCAGGTAGACGGAGGCGGACAAGAGCTCGCTGTAGACGATGTCGGGCAGCTCGGGTTCCTCGAACCGGAAATACGTGAACGGGGCACACGCCCCGACGTGCGCACCAGCGGCGAAGGGCACGACGTCGAGGCTGACGTGCGCGAGCTCGGACACGTCAAGGAGCCGCTCGATCTGCTCCCGCATCACGTCAGGACCGCCCACCGCCCGGTGCAGGACGGCTTCCTCCATGACCACCCACAGCGTGGGGGCGTCCTCCCGCTCCAGCAGGCTCTGACGGCGCAGTCGCAGCTCCACGCGGCGCGCGAGGTCCTCCTCGCTGCCGTTCGGCAACCCGCCGCGCAGCACGGCGCGTGCGTAGTCGGGAGTCTGCAGCAGCCCGGTGACGTACTGGGGCTCGTACGTGCGCAGGGTCTTGGCGCCGGTCTCCAGGCTGACGTAGGCGGTGAACCAGCCAGGGACGGCGTCGCGATAGGAGTGCCACCAGCCGGGCTCGTTGGCCTGCTCGGCCAGGTCGACGAACTCCTCGATCTCCTGGCGGTTCGCGCCGAAGGTCTCCAGGAGCTTCTCCACGTAGAGAGGCTTCAGCGCGACCTCGGCCTTCTCCAGGCGGCGGATCGTCAGGGGTGTTACGCGCAGTGCTTTCGCCGCGTCCTCCAGCGAGGCGCCGGCACCTACCCGCATGTCCTGAAGCCGACGGCCGAGGATCATGCGCAGGACTGTGGGCGCGCTGGTGCCGGAACGGGCCTCGCTCACGCCCAGCCTCCTAATGGATCGTCAATTCACACATTCTGACAGTGACTTGATGACGACGCCAGGGTGATACCCGCGCTGCTGAAATTATCAGGGAGTCGGTTGCAGCGTGATTGTGATCCCGCGCATAGTTGACTTGTGAGTGGTCACGTCGCAGCTCTGGCGCAGCATCTGGCCCGGACGGGAAGCATGATGACGATGCCGTCGTCGGCACCCTGCCGCAGGGCGCCTGCCTCGGCATACACCTCTCACCGCTCGCGCGGCTGCCCGCACCACCGCACGGCGTCCGCTCCCCGGAAGGCACTGGAAGGCGACATCCGTGACTCTGCCCACGCCATCGGCCCCGGCCTCGACCCCCGCCTTACCCACATCCATGCCGTGCCAGGAGTACTGGTTCGACCTGCCCGCCCTACGCACCAGCGCGAGATCCGCTCGCGACACCGTACGCGCCCGACTCTGTGACTGGCAGGTCCCCGGCGACACGTGCTGCGACGCGGTGCTGCTGGTCTCCGAGCTCACCACGAACGCCGTGCTCCACACCGACAGCGGTCGTCTTCTGTGCGGCCTCACGCTGACCGGCGACGAGCGGCGCCTGCGGATCGAGCTCCACGACGACGGCCGCACGCCGGTCCGCCCGCCCGAGTGCCGCGTCGGTCCCGACGAGGAGAGCGGGCGGGGCCTGCTCCTCGTCCAGCAACTCGCGGACCGCTGGGGATCCGCGCGCTCGACGAGGGCCGAAGGCAAGGTCGTCTGGGCAGAGCTGGCGACCTCCCCCTGACGCCCCGCCCACCGGCCGCCCCCGCACACCCCTGCTCCACTGCCCCTCACACGGCGAGGAATCTCTTCTCCTCGATCCCCCGCAGGAGGCGCCCAATGACCCCCCACGGCGAAACCGCCTCTCCCGTCGTGCTGTACGTATGCGCCGACCGAGCCCTCAGCGCGTCCGGAGCCGCCACGCAGCGCGCGCAGACAGAAGGCCACGCGTTCGCCCAGGAGTGCGGCCTGACGATCGCCGAGCCCGACCCGGCGCGGCAAGCAGGGTGGTTGTCTGCCGGAAGTTTGTTTCGACGGCGAGGCAGTGGTACTTCTCCGGGCAGGGCCGCACACGGCCGTGACACCGATCGGGTGTCGGTGACACGGCCGCGCCGGACGTCGGCTCAGGACCCGTGCACCGGGCGGGGCCGCCGAAGGTGACGGAGCGATCCGGTGCCCGGGAGTACTGCCGACAACGGGTACGTCGAGCGGTGATCCGGCCTGATCCGAACGAAAGACCCTAGAGAGCGTCCTCCCTTCGCGAGGCGAGCGAGTCGCGGTGGTGCGCCGCCCCGTAACCGCTTTCGGCAGCAAGGTGGTTGGACGAGACCGGTGTTGCCTCGGCGTCCGCACCCGTCACGGTGATCGCACCGCTGAGCTTCAGCTGCGCGCCTTGCCCGTCCTGTGGAGCCGCCGTCAGCTCCCAGGTGTACGGCCCGTTGGGTGAGAACTTCCCGTCCGAGCGCCTGCCGTCCCATGCCGCGGTGAGCTCCGCGCCGTGCTGTACGGCGTCCAGTGTGCGGACGACGGTGCCGCCCGCGTCCTTGATCACGATCCGCGCACCCGGAGCCGCCGGCTTGGACAACTGCCAGGAGCCGTCCCAGCGGGCGTCCTTGGGCGACCGGAGGTCGACGGCCGTCTCGGGGTGGGTCTCGATCTCGGCGAGCGCGGAGGTGGGCACGCCGGAGCCGACCGCACGCATGGCGCCGGGCTTACCACGTCCGGGGACGTAGGCCACTCCGCCGCCGAAGCGGTCGACGGCGAAGTAGCCGCGGGCCAGGAAACCGGTGATGTCGGCCAGCGCGCGGGTCGTCACACTGTCGACGGTGTGGAAGTCGACGAGCTGGAGCTTGCCCGCGGTCTCGTCGTGCAGAACGACGAAGCCGTCGCCGAGTTCGCCCCCCTTGGGGACATCGATCATGCGCTGCATGGTGCGGTCCCAGACGCCGGACCCCGCGGGGTCGCCGTGGGCCTCGCACGTCCAGTACACCCAGCGGCCCACGGCCTGAAGGTCGGTCGGCGTACATTCCTTGCCGAGCGAGAAGGACTCGGTCTTACCCGACTTCAGGTCGGTGGCCTTGACGGTGCCCTTGGTGTCACCGGGTGTCCAGAACGTCGTACCCCAGACGGCGGCAGCCGAGGCCGCGCGTGTCAGCAGCACCTTGTCGTCGCCGGACTTCTCGCGATCGATGACGTACTGCTGGTACTGCCCGAAGCCGGACACGTATCCGTACCCGAAGACCACGTACCGGCCGGAGGCGTCGACGACCTGCCCGCCGCCCGGCACGGTGAGGACCGCGGCGTCATCGGGATTCGAACGGACCTCGATCCCGGAGGCGTGCGTGTAGGTGAAGGTGCCGTCGCCCAGCGCGTACGCGTCGTTGCCCGCGGAGCCACCTGTGCCGTCCGTGCTCAGCGCCGGCTCGGCCACCAGGCTGCGGGTACCGGCCGACGGGGTGTCACCGAGCTCGATGTGCCGCTTGTACAGTGACGGCAGGTAGTTGGTGTCCGTCTCCTGCACCGCCAGGTCCCCGGCCGCCAGCGTCACCGCTCCGTACGTACCCGGCTTCGGTGCCACGGCCCGCACCGCGCTCACACCCAGGTTGCCATCGGCCCGCACACTCACCTTGCGCACGGCCCAGTCGCCCGCCGAACTGCCGCCCGCGACCAGGACGCCGCCGTCGGGCGTCGGGTTCAGCCCGTACGTACCGCCCAGGCGGGCGTGCGGCAGCAGCGTCTTCGTCTCGCCCCCGCCGATCGGCGCGGCGAGCAGCGGCTCGCCGCGGTCCTTCGGCGCGTCGCTGTTGCGGTACGACTCGGTCTGCCGCAGCGAGACGACCCAGTCGCCCACCAGCGCGACGAACGACCGCTGCTCGTACGCCGATGCCACGTCGACCGTGGTCTCCGCGCCACCCAGGGCGTCCCGGCGCAGCAGGTGCACCTTCTGGTCGCCGTACGCCGGATCGAACCACCCGGCGTACGTCTCGGAGAACACCACCTGTGTGAAGCTGCTTCCCCACGAGTCCTTGAGCACGCCGTTGATCTTCCCGGTCGCCAGGTCGACCAGCCCGACCTGGCCCGTCGGGTCACCGGAGACGAAGATCGCCAGCAGGTCGGCATTCGCGCCGAGCACCTTGTACGACGCCGCGCGTACACCGTTCTCACCGGTCACCGGGGTGCAGCAGATGCAGCGAATCGACGTCACCGCCGGCCGTCCAGGTCGCCGTCACCACGGTCTCGCCGAAGGTGCCGAGGTACGTCTGCCCCTCGGGGAGAGTGAACCGGGCCGACGTACCGGCCTTCATGTCCTTCAGCTCGACCGACCGGTCCGCCCCGGTGGAGACCCCGACCACGTCGGAGGCGTGGCCGCCGATGCGTTCGGCGGAGGTGTCGGCCGGGTCCTTGCCGACGGCCTGCGGGTCGCCGGTGACGGGACTCCAGCGGTAGGGCGTGAAGTCGCCGCTGTCCAGCTCTGTCCGGTTGAGGTCACCGACGGTGCCTGCCGACTCCAGGTTGTAGGAGCGGGGCAGATAGCGGTCCGGGGCGTTGATCGTCAGGGACGCAGGGGCGGTCGTCGCGGCATGGGCGCTGGTGAGGAGGAAGGGCAGGGATCCGCCGGTGGCCGAAAGGGCCATGGTCGTGGCGAGCGCGCCTCGGATGAGTAGTCGTGTTCGGTTCGGTCTGTGGCGTAAGGCCCCGGGACACCTCCAAGTGATCTCCAAAAGGCGCGTCAGGCTAGCACAGGAGTCGCACAATATTCGAACCTATTTGCGATTACGGGGTGGGGGCGCGAGTCTCCTTCGGTCGGGAGAGGGGACGACAGAGGGGCGCGGACAGGTGGGCGGTGAGGGCGGCCTGTAGTGCCTCGGGCTGCTCGATGGCCAGATGCCCGCAGTCGATGACCTTCAAGGTGGCCTGGGGTATGCCTTCGGCGAGTTCTTCGGCGTGTTCCAGTGGAGTCGCCACATCGTGGGAGCCGCCGACCACCAGGGTGGGCGCGGCAATGCCGGCCAGCTCGGCGCGCAGGTCGTATGCGGCCAGGGCGTCGCAGCAGGCCGCGTACCCCGCCCGGTCGGCCTCGGCGAGGTTGCCGAGCAGCCCGCGGCCGAAGGGGGTGCTCGCCGAAGAGGGGGTGGCGAACCAGCGGCCCGGACTGGTCGCCAGGAGCGGAGCGGTGCCCTCACGTCGGACGAGTTCCGCTCGCTCGCGCCAGGGCCCTGGTTGCCCGAAGTGGGCGGAGGAACAGACCAGGGCCAAGGATGCGACACGCTCGGGACGGAAGGCCGCGAGGTGGATCCCGATGGCTCCGCTCAGGGAGATGCCCGCGTAGTGAAAGCGGTCCCAGCCATGGTGGTCCGCGAGGTCGAGCACCAAAGACGCGAGGTCCTCGACCGTGGTACGACCCGGTGCGGGATCACGCAGCAGGCCGGTGGGGGGAGCCACCGTGTCCAGGCAGGTCGAAGCGCAGCACCCGGAAACGGCGGGTCAAGGCAGGCAACGAGGGTTCCCAGACCGCCGTGGACGTACCCAGGGACGGCCCGAGGACCAGAGGTGGTGCATCGGCCGTACCGACCACGTGGTGGTGCAGCAGGCGGGGCGTGGACATGGTGCCTCCTGGGTCAGGCTCAGCGGTCGAGGACGAGGGCGAGGCCCTGACCCACGCCGACGCAGAGGGTGGCGACGCCCGTGCCCCTGCCCTTGCGGGCGAGTTGGTGAGCGACGGTGCCGGCAAGGCGAGCACCGGAGGCGCCGAGGGGATGTCCGAAGGCGATGGCGCCGCCCTGCGGATTGAGAATGGCGGGATCGAACTCGGGCCACTCCGCCACGCAGCCGAGTACCTGGGCGGCGAAGGCTTCGTTCAGTTCGAGGACGTCCAGGTCGGCGAACGTCTTGCCGGCCTTGGCCAGGGCACGGTTGGTGGCCTCGACGGGGGCGAGCCCGAAGTACTGCGGGTCGATCGCCGACACCCCCGTGGCCCGGATGCGGGCGAGGGGCTCACGGCCGGTGGCCCGCAGGCCTTCCCCGTCGACGAGGAGCAGGGCGGCGGCGCCGTCGCTGAGAGGGGAGGCGTTGCCTGCGGTGACCGTACCGTTTGCCGTGCGGAAGGACGGCTCGAGACGGGCCATGGCCTCCAACGAAGCGTCCGGGCGCACGCTTTCGTCGGCGGCGACGATGACCGGCTCGCCCCTGCGCCGCGGGACGGGCACCGGCACGAGCTCGGCGTCGTACAGGCCCTGTTCCCGGGCGGCGGTGGCCTTTTGGTGGCTGCGCAGGGCGAACTCGTCCTGCTGCTCGCGGCTTGCCTTGTGCTTGTCAGCGATGAGAGTTCCGCCGACTCACCGAGTGGGATGGTCCACTCAGGGTTCATGTTCGGGTTGACCATGCGCCAGCCCAGAGTGGTGGAGTACAGCTCCGTATGCCCGGCCGGGAACGGCTTGTCGCTCTTGGGCAGCACATAGGGGGCGCGGGTCATGGACTCCACGCCGCCCGCGACGGCGATGTGGGCGTCGCCGACGGCGATGGCGCGTGCGGCCTGAACGACCGCTTCCAGGCCGGAGGCGCACAGCCGGTTGACGGTCACCCCGGGTACGGACGTGGGCAGGCCGGCC
>NZ_JAMWMR010000039.1 GCF_023887685.1 Streptomyces macrolidinus
GGGCACGGCGTCTCTCAGAAGCCGTGCCGGGCGCCGCCGTCCACCGGCAGCATGACGCCCGTCAGGAACGACGCCGCGGGCGAGAGCAGGAACGCGGCGCTGCGGCCGAACTCCTCCGGGCTGCCGTAGCGGCGCAGCGGGATCCGCGCCTCGTGGCCCGCGCGGGTGGCCTCGGGGTCGGCGGAGAGCGCGTCCAGTTCGCGGACCCGGTCCGTGTCGATACGGCCCGGGAGCAGCCCGACCACACGGATGCCGCGCGGGCCCAGCTCGTTCGCGAGGGACTTGGCGAAGCCCGCGAGCCCGGGGCGCAGGCCGTTGGAGATGGTCAGCCCCGTGATCGGTTCGTACACGGAGCCGGACAGCACGAACCCGATGACACCGCCCTCGGTCAGCTCCTCGGCGGCGGCGCGGGCCAGTCGCACCGCGCCGAGGAACACCGACTCGAACGCGCTCGTCCACTGCTCGTCCGTGCTGTCGGCGACATGGCCGGGCGGCGGGCCGCCGACGCTGATCAGGATGCCGTCGAAGCCTCCGAAGCGCTCGCGCGCGGTGGCGATCAGCCGGGCGGGCGCGCCGGGGTCGGCGTTGTCGACCGCCACGCCGACCGCGTGCGCACCCAGTTCGGCCGCGGCCTCGGCGGCCCGCTTCTCGTCGCGGCCCGTGACGACCACCTTCGCTCCGTCGGCCACGAGTGCGCGCGCGGTGGCGTTGCCCAGTCCGCGGGTGGCGCCGGTGACGAGGTAGACACGGTCCTTCAGCCCAAGATCCATGCGCCCTATCCTGCCTGGTCCTCCTCGAACAGGGCGAGGGCGGTCCCCACCAGGCCGAGATGGCTGAAGGCCTGCGGGAAGTTGCCGAGCTGGCGGCAGGTGGCCGGGTCGTACTCCTCGGCGAGCAGCCCGACGTCGTTGCTGACGCCCACCAGCCGTTCGAACAGCTCGCGGGCCTCGTCGCCGCGGCCGATGAGGCGCAGGGCGTCCGCGAGCCAGAACGAGCAGACCAGGAAGGTGCCCTCCCTGCCGGGCAGCGGGTCCACGTCATTGCTCTCGGTGTCGTAGCGGCGCATGAAGCCGTCCGGGGCGAGCCGGGCGCGGACCGCCTCGACGGTGCCGATCACCCGTGGGTCGTCCGGCGGCAGGAAGCCGACCTGGGGGATCAGCAGCAGCGAGGCGTCGAGCGCGCGCGAGCCGTAGGACTGCGTGAACGTGTTCTGTCCGGGGTCGTAGCCGCGCTCGCACACCTCCCGGTGCACCGCGTCGCGCATCTCCCGCCAGCCTTCGAGATCGCCTTCGAGCTCGGGGTTCTCCTCGAGGGCGAGGACGGCGCGGTCGGCGGCGACCCAGGCCATCACCTTGGAGTGCACGAAGTGGCGGCGCCCGCCGCGCACTTCCCACAGGCCCTCGTCCGGCTCCCGCCAGACCGTGCGCAGGAACTCCATCAGCGCGCACTGCACCCGCCACATGTGCGGGCGGATCGGCAGGCCTGCGCGCCGCGCCACCGTCAGCGAGTCGACGACCTCGCCGTACACGTCCAACTGCAACTGCCGCACCGCGCCGTTGCCGACCCGGACCGGCGCGGAGCCCTGGAAGCCGGGCAGCCAGGGCAGTTCGTACTCGGGCAGCCGCCTCTCGCCCGACAGGCCGTACATGACCTGCAGATCGGCCGGGTCGCCCGCGACCGCGCGCAGCAGCCAGTCGCGCCAGGCCTCGGCCTCCTCGTGGTAGCCGGCGGTCAGCAGGGCCTCCAGGGTGAGCGTGGAGTCGCGCAGCCAGCTGTAGCGGTAGTCCCAGTTGCGGACGCCGCCCATCACTTCGGGCAGGGAGGTGGTGGGGGCGGCGACGATGCCGCCGGTCGGCGCGTAGGTGAGGGCCTTGAGGGTGATCAGGGAGCGGACCACCGCGTCCCGGTGGGGCCCGCGGTAGCGGCACTCGGCCGCCCAGTCGCGCCAGGTCGCGACGCTGGACTCCAGTGCCTCGAAGGGGTCGACGAGGGTGGGGCGCGGCTTGTGCGAGGGATGCCAGGTGAGGACGAAGGCGACCTTCTCCCCCTCCTCGACCGTGAACTCGGAGTGCGTGGCGAAGTCCTTGCCCCAGGTGTGCACCGGGGGATGGCTGCGCAGCCACACCGAGTCGGGTCCCGCGACGGCCACGCGATGGCCGTCGGCCCGGCGCATCCACGGCACGATCGAGCCGTAGTCGAAGCGCAGCCGCAGCGTGCCGCGTACGGTCACCTTGCCGCGCAGGCCTTCGACGATGCGGACGAGGTCGGGGGCGTGGTCACGTTGCGGCATGAAGTCGGTGAGGCGGACCGAGCCGTCCGGGGTGTCCCACTCCGAGTCGAGGACGAGGGTGTCGGCGCGGTAGGCGCGGCGGGTGCAGGGGCCGCTGTGCCGCGGGGCGATGTGCCAGTGCCCGTGGTCCTCGCTGCCGAGCAGCGCGGCGAAGCAGGCCGCCGAGTCGAAGCGGGGAAGGCAGAGCCAGTCGACCGAGCCGGTCCGGCTGACCAGGGCGGCGGTCTGCTGGTCGCCGATGAGGGCGTAGTCCTCGATGGTCCGCTGGGATCGCTGCACGGGTTCCGGTTTCCCGGCGGACTCACGGGACAATCCGGGGTACGGCCGGGCGGGGGACGATCCGCGGGAGATCCGCTACGCCGGTGCCGGTTCCGTCTCCGGGCTGCTCTGCTCGGCGCTCGCCGCGGCCCGTGCCTGGTCGCGGGCCTCGCGGCGGGCCAGGACCACCCAGCCGATCGGGACACCCGCGGAGAACAGCCACCACTGGATCGCGTACGCCATGTGGGGGCCGATGTCACTGTGTTCCGGGGCCGCGATCAGTTGCGGCGAGTTGTTCGTGGGGGCGGGGGAGACCAGCTCGACATAGCCCGCGAGGACCTGCTTGCCCAGGCTCTTGGCCTGCTGCTCGCTGTTGATCAGCATGATCTGGCGGTCCGGCAGTCCCTTGACGTCCTTGATGCCGCTCTCGGCGGTCGTCTGGTCCGGCATGAGCCGTCCGGTGACCGTGATCTCGCCGCTCGCAGGCGCCGGGACCTTCGGGAAGGCGGTCTGCGCGAGGTCGGCCTCGATCCAGCCCCGGTTGACCAGGAGCACCTTCCCGTCGTCCAGGACGAACGGGGTCAGGACGTGGTAGCCGACATCGCCGTCGTTGTTCGTACGGCGGCGCACCACGACCTCGTGGGCCGTGTCGAAGCGGCCCTTCGCGGACACCCGCCGGTACAGGTCGTCGTTCTTGACGGTGCCGCCGGGCGAGGTGAGCGTCTCCGCGGGCACCGGCTTCGCGGTCAGCGACTCACCGATCACCTTGTTCAGCGCGACCCGGTGCTCGTGGCGGTGCAACTGCCAGAAACCCAGCTCGATCATCGTCGGGATGAGCGCCAGCATCACGAGGGTGAGAATCACCCACTGCCGGGTCAACAGGAAGCGGTACACCCACTGACCGTACCTCGCATGCGGCGGCCTTCCACGGGTGGGTCCCCGTAGGGTGCGACGACGGCCCGGCCTTCCGGTCGTCACTCGCCCGAGGCCGGTGCCACATCCCTGAGCAGTTGCCCGAAGGCCGCCTCGTCGATCACCGGCGTGCCGTACTGCCGTGCCTTGACCGTCTTCGACGTGCCCGAGTCGGGGTCGTTGGTGACCAGCAGGCTGGTGAGCCGGGACAGGCTCGTCGCCACGTGCAGCCCCGCCTCGACGGCACGGTCCTCCAGGAGCTCGCGCTCCGTCGACGTGTCCCCGGAGAACGCCACCCGCATGCCCTGTTTGAGAGGCTTGCCCTCTTCGTACCGCCCCGGGTTGGGGTACGGACAGGCGGGGCGCTTGCGGGACGGGCGCCAGCTCGCGGCGCCGTAGGACCCGGAGGACTGCCGTCCGATCGTCGGGGAGGAGATCCACTCGGTCAGCGGGCGGCACTCCAGCAGCGGCAGCCGTACGCCACCCCGCGCGGCGGCGTGCAGGCTCGGCCGGAACGCCTCCGCCAGCACGCGCGCGTCGTCCAGCGCGTGGTGCGCCCGCTGCTGGACCACGCCGAAGTGCGCGGCCAGCGTCTCCAGCTTGTGGTTGGGCAGCGGCAGGCCCAGTTCCTTGGAGAGCGCGATCGTGCACAGCCGCTGACGGACCGGCGCCTCGCGCTCCGCGCGCGCGTACTCCCGCGCGATCATCGACCAGTCGAAGACGGCGTTGTGCGCGACGAGCACCCGGCCGTCGAGCCGGGCGGCGAACTCCTCGGCGACGTCCTGGAAGAGCGGCGCCCCCTGCAGCATCGTGCTCGTCAGGCCGTGGATCCACACCGGGCCGGGGTCGCGTTGCGGGTTGACCAGCGTGTACCAGTGGTCCTCGACCTCGCCGCGCCCGTCCAGCCGGTAGACGGCGGCCGAGATGATCCGGTCGTCCCGGCTCAGACCGGTGGTCTCCACGTCGACGACCGCGTACCCCTCGGGATACGCGGCCGGCCAGGGAGCCGGGGGTGCTGCGGTCGTACGGTCTTCGAGCATGGTCACCGAGGATACGGGCCGCCACCGACAGCTCCGCCCGCGGGCGTACGGCCGAGGCCGGAACTGACGGGTCGTCAGAAGGGGTGGGGAGGCGCTCCACGTGGGGCGGAGGCGGGGCGAAGGGCCGGGTCGGTGTGGCGGCGACAGAAGCGGAGTGTCATCCTCCCCATGTGACGCAACCCATGCATGACGAAACCCATGGCGGCGCGCTCGGCACGCGGCTGAACTGGCTGCGGGCCGCGGTCCTCGGCGCGAACGACGGCATCGTCTCCACCGCGGGCCTCGTGGTCGGCGTCGCGGGCGCGACGAGCGACCGCGGGGCGCTGCTGACGGCGGGCCTGGCCGGGCTGTTGGCCGGGTCCATGTCGATGGCGGTGGGCGAGTACGTGTCGGTGTCGACCCAGCGGGACTCCGAGCGGGCCGCGCTGGCCGTGGAGAAGCGGGAGCTGAGGGAGCAACCACAGGAGGAATTGGAGGAGTTGACGGGGCTCCTCCAGGCGCGCGGCCTGTCGCGGGAGGTGGCCCGGGAGGCGGCGCTGCAACTGACCGAACGGGACGCGCTGCGCGCTCACGCGAGCGTGGAACTCGGCATCAACCCGGACGAGTTGGCGAACCCCTGGCACGCGGCGTGGGCGAGCTTCCTGGCGTTCACGGTGGGCGCGCTGCTGCCGCTCCTGGCGATCGTGCTGCCGCCCGACGGCCTGCGGCTCCCGGTGACGGTCGGCTCCGTCCTGGCCGCGCTCTCCCTCACCGGCTGGGCCAGCGCGCGCCTGGGCGCCGCGCGACCGGGGCGCGCCCTGACGCGGAACATGCTGGGCGGGGCGCTGGCCATGGGCATCACCTATGCGGCGGGAGCCCTCCTGGGCGCGACCGCGACCTGATCCCAGTCGGCGGAGCCGTCCCCTTCGTTTGGAGGACATCGCCAAGAGAGGCACCCGTACCGCCGGTAATACTTGTGCGTAACAACGTCTATCCCCCGGCGAGCGGTGGCTCTACGGTTCACCCATGCCGAACCTTCCCGACGTCGTCGTCTGGTCGATACCAGCGTTCTTACTGCTCACGGTCATCGAGATCGTCAGCGTCCGGCTCCACCCGGACGAGGACGACGCCGGGTACGAGACGAAGGACGCGGCGACCAGCGTCGGTATGGGGCTCGGGAGCCTCTTCTTCGACTTCCTGTGGAAGTTCCCCATCGTCGCGATCTACACGGCCGTCTACGCGCTCACCCCGCTGCGGGTGCCCGTCCTGTGGTGGACCGTGCCGCTCATGCTGCTCGCGCAGGACTTCTTCTACTACTGGTCCCACCGCGGCCACCATGTCATCCGGATCCTGTGGGCCTGCCATGTCGTCCACCACTCCAGCCGGAAGTTCAACCTCACCACCGCGCTGCGCCAGCCCTGGACGTCGGTCACCGGCTGGCCCTTCTACGTGCCCATGGTCGCCGTCGGTGTGCACCCGGCCGTGGTGGCGTTCACGTCGTCCGTGAACCTCGTCTACCAGTTCTGGATCCACACCGAGCGCATCGACCGGATGCCCCGGTGGTTCGAGTTCGTCTTCAACACGCCGTCGCACCACCGGGTGCACCACGCCTCTCAAGGCGGCTATCTGGACCGTAACTTCGGCGGCATCCTCATCGTCTGGGACCGGCTGTTCAAGAGCTTCGTCCCGGAGACCGAGCGGCCCGTGTACGGGCTGACCAAGAACATCCAGACCTACAACCTGCTGAAGGTGGCCACGCACGAGTACGCGGCCATCGCCCGGGACGTGAAGGCCGCGGCCACCTGGGGCGAGCGCCTCGGCCGTGTCTTCCGCGGGCCCGGCTGGCAGCCCAGGACCCGTGCGGCGTCCGCGTCCGCGTCCCCGTCCGCCGTCGTCGAAGGGCCCGCCACATGACACTCGGTGCAGAGCGGCTCGTCGAAGGACGTGCGCCGCAGCGGTCCGAACGCCTCGCGCGGGTGTTCCTCGTCCTCTTCTGGTGCGCCGTCGTCGCCGACCTCGGCTGCCTCGCCGCCGACCTGTCGCTCGGCCACACCCTGGCCAAGCCCCTGCTGATGCCGCTGCTCGCCCTGCACGTCATCGTGCGCGGCGGGCCCCGGCTCCAGGTGGCGGCGCTGCTCTTCGGCTGCGGCGGCGACGTCCTGCTGCTGCTCGACGCCGACCCCGCCTTCCTCGCCGGGATGGCCTCCTTCGCGGCCGGACACGTCTGCTACCTCCTGCTCTTCCGGCAGCAGCGCGCTCCCCGCGCGCGTGCGGCCTGGACCGCCGGGGTCTACGGCGTCGTCCTCGTCGCCCTGGTCTTCCTCCTGTGGCCCGGCCTCCCGGCCGACCTGCGCATCCCCGTCGCGGGCTACAGCCTGCTGCTCACCGCGATGGCGTGCGGCTCCACCCGGCTCGGGCCCGTCGCGGGCGTCGGCGGCGCGCTGTTCCTGCTGTCCGACACGCTGATCGCGACCGGTATCGCCGACTGGCCGCAGCTCCCGAGGCCCGATCTGTGGATCATGCTCACCTACGATCTGGCGCAGTTCCTGCTGACCCTGGGCCTGCTCGACGCGCTACGGACACGGGCGGCGGCGACGGAGCCTCGCGAGGCGTCCACCGTCACCTCCTGAGCGCGGGGGCCGCTCACGACCAGCGGATCGGCAGCGGCAGCGCCGTCAGCAGCCCCGACACCGCGACGACCAGGCTCAGCGCCACCAGCTCCGCACGCGCGGGAGCGCAGGCGCCGAGCGGGTCGGCCGCGCGGCGCAGCCGCAGGCGCGCGAGCAGGGCCAGTACGGCGACGACGGCCACGAGGAGCACCTTGGCGAGCAGGGCACGGCCGTACGCGGTCTCGGTGAGCTGGTCGAGGATCGTCTCGCGCGGCATCCGGCGCAGCGAACTCACCAGACCCGTCGCGGTGAGCGCGGCGAGCAGAACGGCCGCCACGCGCGCGTAGAGCCCGAGCAGGGCGGCGCCCGCGGCCGGGACGGTACGCCAGTGCCGCAGCGTCCGCAGGGCGTAGAGCAGCCCGCCGACCCACAGGGACGCGCAGGTGAGGTGGACGAGCGTCAGACAGGAGCCCAGCAGCGGACCGTGCTCCGTGGTGGGGTGGGCCCGCAGCGCCTCGGCGACGATCACCGCGGCCGGTGGCCACAGACAGAAGGACGTTCGGCGCGAGAGGGCGCACAGCCCGGCCGCGAGGAAGGCGTCGACCTCCAGGAGCGCGAGGACGCCGTCCCGGCTCCGGTACAGCCCGCCGAGGTCGATCTCGCCGAGCGTGTGCGGGACGAGGTTGCCGGTGGCCACCACCGAGGCGAGCCCCAGCGCGGCGACGAAGCCCGCGCAGGCCGCGTAGGGCGCCCAGGTGCGCGGCAGTTCAGCCGGGGGCGCGCCCGGCACCTGGCGGGCCAGTCGGGTGACGAGGAGTTCGCCCGCGGGTATGCAGAGCGCCGCGAACAGCACGGTGCGCAGGAGCCCGGTGCCGCCCACTCCGGGCGCGGCGGCCTCACCCGTGCCACGCAGCGCGGCCGACGGGCCGAGCAGGGGTATGAGGGCACCGGCCGTGACGAGGACGAGTACCAGGACGGCTCTGGACGCGGCGGGCCGGGATGCGGCGCCGGTCCCGGAAGGCGCCTGTGCGTCACGGTCGTCGGAATCCGCGGTCGATCGTGGGGAGCCCATTCCTGGATCCTCATGACTCGTGACGGACCGGGCAACCCCGGCCGGTCGGCCAGGCAGGGCCGGCACGGCCGAAGGGGCCGGGCGAGCGACTCTGTTGGTCAATGGCAACAGAGTCGAGCGCCCGGCCCCTCACACGTGGAAGGCCCCTACTCCGTGACGGCCTTCAGCGCGTTCACGATCCCGTTCCCGTAGAACCCGTTGTTGTTCTTCGACCCCTTGCACACGGCGTCGATCGTGCCGTCGGAGTCGATGTCGTACGGGGTCGTGCACGGGGTGGCGTCGGCCTCGGAGGCCAGCAGGGCCTTCACCCGGCCGGGGGTGGCGTGCGGGTGCGTCGACTTGATGAGCGCGGCCACGCCCGCGACGTGCGGGGTCGCCATCGACGTGCCCGCCATGTAGCCCCACTTGCCACCGGGCAGGGTGCCGAGGATCAGACCGCTGGTGGCGGGCGCCGCCGGGGGCTGGTAGGCGGTGGAGTCGCCGCCGGGTGCGGCGACGTCGATGACGCCGTGACCGTAGTTGGAGAACGACGACTTGATGCCCTTCGCGCCGGTCGAGGACACGGTCACCACACCGGGCAACTGGGTCGGTATGTCGAAGCACTTGTGCGGGTCGATCACCCGGTCACCGGGCGTGCCGTCGTTGGGGGAGACGGGGTCGGTGATGGCGTGGGAGTCCAGGTCGTAGTTCTCGTTGCCCGCCGCCGCGACGTTGACCGTGCCCTTGCGCTCCGCGTACTGCGTGGCCCGCGAGATGGCGTCGACGAGCGCCCGCTGGTCCACGTCGTCGAGGCAGTTGAAGTTCCACGGGTCGGTGTAATAGCTGTTGTTGGTGATGTCCACGTGGTGCTCGGCCGCCCACACGAAGCCGCAGACCACGGCCTCGGTGTAGAAGTAGCCCGCCGGGGTGGACACCTTGATGCCGGCGACCTTCACGCCGGGCGCGACACCGGTCATGCCGCTGCCGTTCTTGGCCGCCGCGATCTCGCCCGCGACATGCGTGCCGTGGGGGCTCTCCTCCGCGCTCGGCCGCCAGGCCCCGTCGGTGGTGTCCGGCTTGCCCGACACGCAGTTGACGGACGCCGCGCGGTCGAAGTTCGGGGCGAGGTCGGGGTGGGTGTCGTCGACGCCCGTGTCGATGACGGCGACCGTGACATCACGGCTGCCGAGCGTCTTCTCGTGCGCCTTGTCCGCCCCGATGGCGGGCAGGTCCCACTGCAAGGGCTCCAACGGGTCCTGTCCGTCGGCCGCTTGGACGTTCGCGACCTCCTCGGCGGTGAGCACCTTGGGCGTGCCGACCTCGGTGGTCGACTGCGGGGAGAGGGGCGCGGTGCGGGTGGCACCGGCCGACTGCACGCCCGGGACCTTGCGGATGGTGCGGGCGAAGTCGGGGTTCGAGGAGTGGACGACGACCACGCCGATCTGGTCGTACGCGACCGTGATCGTGCCGCCCGCGGCGGCGATGGCCTTCTTCACCGACGCGGACGGGCCCTTCCCCGTGGCGGTGTTGACGATGTAGCTCAGCTCGGCCCCGTCGGTCGCCGAGGCCTTCGGGGCCTGTGGAGCCGACTCCACCGCCGAAGCGGTGGCGCCCGGAAGGAAGGCGAAGGCGGTCGCCATGGCCATCCCCAGCGGAAGGGCGACGAGACGACGGGAACGTGTGCGTGGCGCTGTCATGCGGGTCTCCAACTCATGTGCGGTACAGGCGGTACGAGTCGCAAGGAAGCTCAAGGGGCGGGAGGAGGACGGCTACTTGACCGCGCGCAGGGCGTTCACGACGCCGAAGCCGTAGAAGCCGTTCACGCGCTTGCCGCCCTCGCAGGTCGCGCCGTCGTAGGGCTCGGTCGGGCAACCCGGGTTGTCCGCCTGGGTCTTCAGCAGTGACAGGAGCTGGGCCGGAGTCGCCTTCGGGTGGGCGGACTTCAGCAGGGCGGCCACGCCCGAGACGTGCGGCGCCGCCATCGACGTGCCCTGGAGGTAGGCGTACGCGTTGTTCGGCATCGTGGAGAGGATGCGGCCGTCCTTGGACGGGGTGTCCGGGATCTGGTACTTGTCGCCGCCCGGCCCCGCGACGTCCACGACGTTCTTGCCGTAACTGGAGTAGTACGACTTGGCGTTGGTGACGCCGACGGCGCTGACCGTGACGACTCCCGGCAGTTGGGTCGGGATGTCGAGGCACTGGTGCGGGTCCACCGTGCGGTCCGCCGGGGTCGTGTCATTGGGGCTGGAGGGGTCGAGGATCGCGTGGGAGGCGAGGTCGTCGTTCGAGTTCCCCGCCGAGGCGACGCTCAGCGTGCCCTTGCGTTGGGCGTACGCCTGGGCGCGGCCGACCGCGTCGACGATGGCCCGCTGGTCCGGGTCGTCCATGCAGTTGTAGCGCCACGGGTCCACGTAGTAGCTGTTGTTGGTGATCTCGACGCCGTGATCGGCGGCGAACACGAACGCGCAGACCACGCTCTCGGAGTAGAGGAGCTGGGAGGCCGGGTCGGCCACCCTGATGGCGGAGACCTTGACGTTCGGGGCGACACCGGCGACGCCGACGCCGTTGCGGGCCGCCGCGATCTCACCCGCGACGTGCGTGCCGTGGTAGTGACCGGAGTTCGCGGGCCGCCAGGCGCCGAAGGAGGTGTCGGCCTTGCCGTCCACACAGCTCGCGGACTGCGCGGGGGAGAAGTTCGGGGCGAGATCGGGGTGGGTGTCGTCGACGCCCGTGTCGATGACGGCGACCGTGACATCACGGCTGCCCGGGTTGATCCGCGCGGCCTTGTCGGCGCCTATCGCGCGCAGATCCCACTGGTCGGCCTCCAGCGGCTCCTGGCCCGACGCCGTGCTCCCGGCGGTGACCTTCGCCGCCTCCGCCTTCGTCAGATACCGCGCGGAGCCCTCGTCCGTCGTGCCCGCGGCCGTCAGCGGCGCGGTGCGGGTCGCGCCCGCGGAGTCCACCCCACGGACCGCCCGGAGGGTCTTGGCGAAGTCCGGGTTCGCGGAGCGGGCGACGAACACACCGATCTTGTCGTACGCCGCCACGACGCTGCCGTCGGCCGCGGAGATCGCCCCCCGCACCGCCGTGAGCGCGTGACGGTCCGTCTTGCTGTTGACCACGTAGGTCAGTTCCGGGCCCGAGGCGGTCTGTGCCGTCGTGGTGCGCGGTGCCGCCGACGCCGCGCCCGGCAGGAAGCCCAGGGACGCGGTGAGGGACAGGGCGACGGGCACGGCGAGGGCGAGTCGGCGTCTCGAAAGCGGACGGGCCATGGGGTCTCCACATCATCCGGGTACGTGAACTGGCCGGAACACGGGCGTGTCCGGCAGGTACATGACGGTGTGCAGGGCGAAGCTATCCGGCATTCGAACTGGTCAGCAATGGCTTGAGACGAGGATCTGCTGAGGATCTGCGAAAGAAGCCGGGGGAGTTGAACCGGTTCGCGCGCGGGGCCGTGACCTTGGGCAGGAAGCACCGGTTGGGTTGACGCCCCTGTCGAATCGCGCGGGGAAGCGCTACCGTCGCACCCCGGCATGTGATCCACATCACACAGGGGTCAACTTCCGCATGCCCGTACCCGATCCGTCCCGGCGGCGCACCGCCCCACGCCACCGACCGCCGTCGTCACCGCACCCGCAACGCGAGGAGACAACCGTGGCCACCGACGCACCACCGCCCTCCCGGGCCGAACACGGCCTGCCGGCCGCCGACGAGTTCGTCGCGGTCCAGGAGAGCGCGGAGTTCCGTGAACTGCGCCGCTCCCACCGCTCGTTCGCCTTCCCCCTGACCGTGGCGTTCATCGTCTGGTACCTCGTCTACGTCCTGCTGTCGAACTACGCGGGCGAATTCATGGGCACCAAGCTCTTCGGCAGCATCAACGTCGCCCTGGTGCTCGGCCTCGCCCAGTTCCTCAGCACGTTCCTGATCGCCTGGTGGTACTCGCGGCACGCCGCCGCCCAGCTCGACCCCAAGGCCGAGGCCATCAAGTCCCGTATGGAGAGTGGCGCATGAGCCCCGCAGTGATCCTGGCCGCCGGTGAGGCGAGCGAGCATCGGACACTGATCATCACCCTGTTCGCGGTGTTCGTCCTGGCGACGCTCGTCATCACCATCTGGGCGGGCCGCCAGACCAGGAGTGCCGCCGACTTCTACGCGGGCGGCCGTCAGTTCACCGCCTTCCAGAACGGCCTCGCCGTCTCCGGCGACTACATGTCCGCCGCGTCCTTCCTCGGCATCGCGGGCGCGATCGCGCTGTTCGGATACGACGGCTTCCTGTACTCCATCGGCTTCCTGGTCGCCTGGCTGGTCGCGCTGCTCCTGGTCGCCGAGCCGCTGCGCAACTCCGGCCGCTACACCATGGGCGACGTTCTGGCGTACCGCATGCGCCAGCGCCCGGTCCGCACCGCGGCGGGCACGTCCACCATCGTCGTGTCGATCTTCTATCTGCTCGCCCAGATGGCGGGCGCGGGCGTCCTGGTCTCGCTGCTGCTCGGCATCACCAGTGACGGCGGCAAGATCGGCATCGTCGCCCTCGTCGGCGTCCTGATGATCGTCTACGTCACCATCGGCGGGATGAAGGGCACCACCTGGGTGCAGATGGTCAAGGCGGTCCTGCTGGTCATCGGCGCCCTGCTGCTGACCTTCCTGGTCCTGCTGAAGTTCGACTTCAACATCTCCGACCTGCTCGGCAAGGCCGCCGACAACAGCGGCAAGGGCGCGGCCTTCCTGGAGCCCGGACTGAAGTACGGCGCCACCGGCACGACCAAGCTGGACTTCCTCTCGCTCGGTATCGCCCTCGTCCTCGGCACCGCGGGCCTGCCGCACATCCTGATCCGCTTCTACACGGTGCCCACCGCCAAGGCCGCCCGGAAGTCCGTGAACTGGGCGATCGGCCTGATCGGCGCCTTCTATCTGATGACCCTCGCGCTCGGCTTCGGCGCCGCCGCGCTCATCAAGCCGGACGAGATCATCGCCTCCAACAAGGCGGGCAACACGGCAGCCCCGCTGCTTGCCCTGCACCTGGGCGGCATCGACTCGACCTGGGGCGCGATCCTGCTGGCCAGCATCTCGGCGGTCGCCTTCGCCACGATCCTCGCGGTCGTCGCCGGACTCACCCTGGCCTCGTCCTCCTCGTTCGCGCACGACATCTACGCGAACGTCATCAAGAAGGGCCAGGCCGACGAGAAGCAGGAGATGCGCGCGGCCCGCTGGGCCACGGTCGGCATCGGCGCCGTGTCCATCGTCCTCGGCGCCCTCGCCCGTGACCTGAACGTCGCCGGTCTGGTCGCCCTCGCCTTCGCGGTCGCCGCGTCCGCCAACCTGCCGACGATCCTCTACAGCCTGTTCTGGAAGCGGTTCACCACCACGGGCGCGCTGTGGTCGATCTACGGCGGCCTGGTCACCGCAGTCGGCCTGGTGCTGTTCTCCCCGGTGGTCTCCGGCAAGCCGACGTCGATGTTCCCGGACGTCGACTTCCACTGGTTCCCGCTGGAGAACCCGGGCCTCATCTCGATCCCGGTCGGCTTCCTGCTCGGCTGGCTCGGCACGCTGCTGTCCAAGGAGGAGCCGGACGCCCGCAAGTACGCGGAGCTGGAGGTACGGTCCCTCACCGGCGCCGGAGCCCACTGACGGTCCGGCACCGAGCACGCACCGACGGCCGCGTCGCGGGACCCCGCGACGCGGCCGAGGCTGTCGATGTCGGCGGGGTCACGTAGTCTCGCTAGTGCCGCGTCAGGCAACGTTCGCCCGTTGGGAGCGGCGTCCGGTGCGTGCTCTCTGGGGGTCCCCCCTGCTCGAAGAGCTTGGGGGAGTGCCGGGCGGAAGCCCTCGTACTGGACGTACATGGGCTTTCGTCCGGTGCAGCGAGTGGGGGTCCCCCCTGCTCGCAGAGCTTGGGGGAGCGTGCCGGGCGTCGCGACGGGGCGAACGTTGCCTGACGCGGCACTAGGGACGCGGACAGGACCGAGTGATCCGCGACGACGACGAGGCGACGTGGGAGGGGGCCGGGTGCTTATCGACACCTACGGCCGGGTGGCCACCGACCTGAGGGTTTCGCTGACCGACCGCTGCAATCTGCGGTGTACGTACTGCATGCCCGAGGAAGGGCTGAGCTGGCTCGCCAAGCCCGATCTGCTGACGGACGACGAGATCGTGCGTCTGATCGGTACGGCGGTCGGCTCCCTCGGGGTCACGGAGGTGCGCTTCACGGGCGGAGAGCCCTTGCTCCGCCGCGGCCTCGTCGACATCGTCGAGCGCGTCGCCGCCCTGCGGCCACGCCCCCGGATGTCCCTCACCACCAACGGCATCGGCCTCGCGCGTACGGCCGCGGCCCTGAAGGCGGCGGGCCTGGACCGGGTGAACGTCTCCCTGGACACGCTCCGCCCGGACGTCTTCAAGACCCTCACCCGCCGGGACCGCCACAAGGACGTCATCGAGGGCCTCGAAGCCGCTCGCGAGGCGGGCCTGGCCCCCGTCAAGGTCAACTCCGTCCTGATGCCGGGCCTGAACGACGACGAGGCCCCGGACCTGCTCGCGTGGGCGGTCGAGCACGGCTATGAGCTGCGCTTCATCGAGCAGATGCCGCTGGACGCCCAGCACGGCTGGAAGCGCGAGGGCATGATCACCGCGGAGGACATCCTGGCCTCCCTGCGCACGCGCTTCGCGCTGACCCCCGAAGGCGCCGATACGCGCGGCGCTGCTCCGGCCGAGCGCTGGATCGTGGACGGCGGCCCGCATCGCGTCGGCGTGATCGGCTCGGTCACGCGCCCGTTCTGCGCGGCCTGTGACCGTACGCGGCTCACGGCCGACGGACAGATCCGTACGTGTCTGTTCGCCACCGAGGAGACCGATCTGCGCGGGGCCCTGCGCTCCGGCGCCTCCGACGAGGAGATCGCCGCGGTCTGGCGGCGCGCGATGTGGGGCAAGAAGGCGGGCTCGGGCCTGGACGACCCGGCGTTCCTCCAGCCGGAGCGACCGATGTCGTCGATCGGCGGCTGACAGCTTCGGGCGACCCGGCTTCCGGGGCCTCGGCCTTCGGGATCGGCTACCGGCGGCTCAGCCTTCGGGGGACTCCCAGTCCGCCAGTGCGACGACGTCCTTCAGGAAGCCGCGTACGCCCAGGAACTTCGACAGATGCTCGCGGTGCTCCTCGCAGGCGAGCCAGGTCTTGCGGCGCTCGGGAGTGTGGATCTTCGGGTTGTTCCACGCGAGCACCCACACCGCGGCGGCACGGCAGCCCTTGGCGGAGCAGATCGGCGCATCATGATCAGGCACGGTCACGCCCCCGACCCTATCGCCTTGCCGTGGACACAAGGCGACGCCGAGCAGCCACGGGGGGAGCTGCCCGGCGTCGGTCTGTCGCCCCGACGGGGGATGCGGAGCGCGTAGGAAGTATGGCACGGGTCACCCGCGCCCCGGCACCGGAATGGCATATTTCCTCGACCCGTCCGACCAGCGGGCTTCCACCCGGCAGGCAGGCACCCGGCCGTCCCGGCGTCGAGGCCGCCGATTCCCCCGCGGTCAGGTCCGCTCGCGCGGCTCGCTCCGCGGTCCCGGCGCCGCCTCGGCCGGGGCGTCCTCCGGGGCGGATTCCGTGTCCCCGGCTCTGCCCCGGTCCTCGCTCGCACCGGAACGTGCGCCGGATCGCGCATCGGGATGCGTACCGGAGCCCTCCCCCTCGCGCATCGGCGCGATCATGGGGTGTACGGGGGTGGTGACGAACGTGGACGGAAGGTTCGGCGCGTTCTCGCGCCCGGCGTTGGCGATGACGACGGCGATATAGGGGAGGAAGGTCCCGAGGACCAGCGCGACGATCGCCACGGGTCGCTCGACGTTCCACAGGGTGGCCGCGAGGATCACCGCGACCGTGCGCACGCCCATCGAGATGACGTAGCGGCGCTGCCGACCTCGTACATCCGCCGCGAGACCCTGACGGGCCCCGGTGATCCGGAACACCGGAGCGCCACCACCGTGGTTCAGCTTCCGCATCACATTCCACCGCCCGCCTGCTTCGGACACTCCCCGGCCCGTAACCGGTCCGTGGCCCAGCGGGGAACCGGGCTCACACACCGACAACGTTACGCCGCGCCCCAGCCCCCATCGAGACCGGGGCGCCTTCTGCCCGAGCGAGCGGTCTGCGCACCCGCACGGAGGGCCGCATCCGACATGCGCCGTAGGGTCACCGCGCCGAAACTGGGTGTACGGCCCGCGCGGAGCCGTACCACGTGAGCGGCCACGTGGAGCCGTAGGCCGTACGAGGAGGCAGCCATGGGCTGGTTGTGGGCGCTCATCGTCGGATTCGTGCTCGGCATCCTCGCCAAGCTGATCCTTCCGGGCAAGCAGCACAGCCCGATCTGGCTGACCACTCTCATGGGCATGCTCGGCGGCATCATCGGCAACGCGGTCGCCCGTGCCATGGGCATCGCCGAAACCCGCGGCATCGACTGGGGCCGCCACGGCCTGCAGATCGCCTTCGCGGTCCTCCTGGTCTTCATCGGCGAATCGGTGTACCTGGCGATGGGGGGCAGGCGCCGCGGACGACGGGAGAGAGCGTAGGGAGGGTGACGGCATACGAAGGGGGCGGGCTCGTCGTGAGCCCGCCCCCTCCCGCGCGATACGCGCGGAACGCCTCAGGCGCCCATGACCTCCACCGCGGCCAGGTTCTTCTTGCCGCGGCGCAGCACCAGCCAGCGCCCGTGCAGCAGATCCTCGGCGGCCGGGACGGCGTCCTCGGCGGACACCTTGACGTTGTTCACGTAGGCGCCGCCCTCCTTCACCGTGCGCCGCGCGGCCGACTTGCTGGCCACCAGGCCCACCTCGGCGAACAGGTCGACCACCGGGGCGGGCGCGGAGACCTGGATGTGCGGCACCTCGGAGAGGGCCGCCGCCAGCGTCTTCTCGTCCAGCGCGGCGAGGTCGCCCTGACCGAAGAGAGCCTTCGACGCGGCGATCACGGCGGCCGTCTGGTCGGCGCCGTGCACCAGCGTGGTCAGCTCCTCGGCCAGCGCGCGCTGCGCGGCACGGGCCTGCGGACGCTCCTCGGTCTGCCGCTCCAACTCCTCCAGCTCCTCGCGGGACTTGAAGGACAGGATGCGCGAGTACCGCGAGATGTCCCGGTCGTCCACGTTCAGCCAGAACTGGTAGAACGCGTACGGCGTCGTCATCTCCGCGTCGAGCCAGACGGCGCCGCCCTCGGTCTTGCCGAACTTGGTGCCGTCCGCCTTCGTCATCAGCGGCGTCGCCAGCGCGTGCACCGTCGCGTCCGGCTCCAGCTTGTGGATCAGGTCCAGGCCCGCCGTGAGGTTGCCCCACTGGTCGCTGCCGCCCTGCTGGAGCGTGCAGCCGTAGCGGCGGTAGAGCTGGAGGAAGTCCATGCCCTGCAGGAGCTGGTAGCTGAACTCCGTGTAGCTGATGCCCTCGGAGGACTCAAGGCGTCGGGAGACCGAGTCCTTGGTCAGCATCTTGTTGACCCGGAAGTGCTTGCCGATGTCCCGCAGGAACTCGATCGCGGACAGGCCCTCGGTCCAGTCGAGGTTGTTGACCATGACCGCCGCGTTCTCGCCCTCGAAGGAGAGGAACGGCGCGATCTGGCCGCGCAGCCTGTCGACCCAGCCGGACACGGTCTGCGGGTCGTTCAGCGTGCGCTCCGCCGTCGGGCGCGGGTCACCGATCAGCCCCGTCGCGCCGCCCACCAGCGCCAGCGGCCGGTGCCCGGCCTGCTGGAGCCGGCGCACGGTGAGCACCTGCACCAGATGCCCCACGTGCAGGGACGGCGCGGTCGGGTCGAAGCCGCAATAGAACGTGACGGGACCGTCCGCGAGCGCCTTGCGCAGGGCCTCCTCATCAGTGGACAGGGCGAACAGCCCGCGCCACTTCAGCTCGTCGACGATGTCCGTCACTGTTCTCATGTCTCCTCAGGCGATCTTGCAGGCAGTCGGGTGACAGCCGCCTACGAGGTTATACGCCCTGGCTGACAGAACTCATGTTGAAATCCGGCACCCGCAGCGCGGGCATCGCGGCGCGCGTGAAATAGTCGCTCCACTCCCGGGGCAGCGTCTTCTCCGTACGGCCCGCCTCGACGGCCCGGCGCAGCACGTCGACGGGCGACTCGTTGAAGCGGAAGTTGTTGACCTCGCCGGTGACCTCGCCGTTCTCGACCAGGTAGACCCCGTCCCGGGTCAGGCCGGTCATCAGCAGGGTCGCCGGGTCCACCTCGCGGATGTACCACAGGCAGGTCAGCAGCAGCCCGCGCTCGGTGGACGCGACCATCTCCTCCAGGGATCGGTCGGAGCCGCCCTCCAGGATCAGGTTGTCGACCGGGGGTGCGACCGGGAGGCCGGTCAGGGCCGCGGTGTGCCGGGTGCTCGACAGATGCTTCAGCTCGCCGCCGCCGATCCAGTCGGTGGCCGCCACGGGCAGCCCGTTGTCGAACACCGACGCGGCGTCGCCGGAGGAGTGCGCGATGACGAAGGGCGCCGTCTCCAGGCCGGGCGCGTGCGGGTCGCTGCGCAGGGTCAGCGGCAGCCCGCAGAGCCGCTCGCCGATACGGGTGCCGCCGCCGGGCCTGCTGAAGACCGTACGGCCCTCGGCCGCGTCCCGGGCCGCCGACGACCACATCTGGTAGATCAACAGGTCCGCGACCGCGGACGGCGGCAGCAGCGTCTCGTACCGGCCCGCGGGCAGCTCGATCCTGCGCCGCGCCCACTCCAGCCGCTGGGCCAGCTCCGTGTCCAGCGCCGCCGGGTCGACGTCCTTGAAGTCCCGGGTGGAGCGGCCCGCCCACGCGGAGCGCGTACGGTCCGGCGACTTGGCGTTGACGTCCAGCGTGCCGCTGGGCTGGTCGTGGCGCAGACGCAGCCCTGTCGATGTGCCGACATAGGTCGTGACCAGCTCGTGGTAGGCGAAGCCGTACAGCTCCCGGCCGCCCGCACGCGCGCGTGCGAACGACTCCCCGAGCGCCGGGGCGAACTCCGTGAAGACGGCGGAGGAGGTCTCGGCGGGCGCGTCCGTGAAGTCCGGTGACTCCGCCACACCGGTCACCAGCGGCTGCGCGTCCTCGGCGGGCCCCGCGCCGCGCGCGGCGGCCTCCGCGGCCCGTACGAGCGGCTCCAGCTCGTCGGCGGTGACGGCCGAGCGGGAGACGACACCGGACGCCGTGCCCTCCTTGCCGTCGACGGTCGCGATCACGGTGAGCGTGCGCCCGCGCGTGACCCCGTTCGTGGTCAGCGCGTTGCCCGCCCAGCGCAGGTTGGCGCTGGAGCGCTCGTCGGCGATGACGACGCATCCGTCCGCGCGGGACAGCTCGAGAGCACGCTCGACGATCTCGTGCGGCTTGTTCGTACGCGCGCTCATCGACCGGCCTCCTGCGTGGTGTTGAGACTGTGCCTTTCCGGGGGACAACCCCCGGACCCCCGGCCGATTCCACGGCTGATGCTCATCGACCGGCCTCCTGCGTGGTGTTGAGGATGTTGACGCCCTTGAAGAGGGCCGACGGGCAGCCGTGGGAGACGGCCGCGATCTGGCCCGGCTGGGCCTTGCCGCAGTTGAAGGCGCCGCCGAGGACGTACGTCTGCGGGCCGCCGACGGCCGCCATGGAGCCCCAGAAGTCGGTGGTCGTCGCCTGGTAGGCGACATCGCGCAACTGCCCGGTGAGCCGCCCGTTCTCGATCCTGAAGAACCGCTGCCCGGTGAACTGGAAGTTGTACCTCTGCATGTCGATCGACCAGGACCGGTCGCCGACGACGTAGATCCCGCGGTCCACGCCCCCGATCAGGTCCTCGGTGGACGGACCGGCCGGGTCGGGGCGCAGCGACACGTTGGCCATGCGCTGTACGGGCACATGCGCGGGCGAGTCGGCGTACGCGCAGCCGTTGGACCGTTCGGAGCCGGTCAACTTCGCGATGCGCCGGTCCAGTTGATAGCCGACCAGGGTCCCGTCCCGGACGAGGTCCCAGGACTGGCCCGCGACCCCCTCGTCGTCGTACCCGATGGTCGCGAGGCCGTGCTCGGCGGTGCGGTCACCGGTGACGTTCATCAGCTCGGAGCCGTACTTGAGCTTGCCGAGCTGGTCGAAGGTGGCGAAGGACGTCCCCGCGTACGCGGCCTCGTAGCCGAGCGCCCGGTCCAGCTCGGTGGCGTGCCCGATGGACTCGTGGATGGTCAGCCACAGGTTGGACGGGTCGACGACCAGGTCGTACGTCCCCGCCTCGACGCTCGGCGCGCGCATCTTCTCGGCGAGCAGCTCCGGGATCTGCGCCAGTTCGGAGTCCCAGTCCCAGCCGGTGCCGGTCAGATACTCCCAGCCGCGGCCGACCGGCGGCGCGAGGGTGCGCATCGAGTCGAACTCGCCCGTCGAGGCGTCGACCGAGACCGCGGTGAGCTGCGGATGCAGCCGCACCCGCTGCTGGGTGGTCACGGTGCCTGCGGTGTCGGCGTAGAACTTGTTCTCGTGAACGGTCAGCAGCGAGGCGTCCACATGACTGACGCCGTCCGCCGCGAGCAGCCGGGCGCTCCAGTCCGCCAGCAGCCCCGTCTTCTCCTCGTCGGGCACGGTGAAGGGGTCGATGTCGTACGAGGACACCCAGGTCTTCTCGGCGTGCACCGGCTCGTCGGCCAGCTCCACGACCTCGTCGGACCCCGCCGCCTTGATCACCTGTGCGGACAGCCGCGCCATCGCCACGGCCTGCGAGGCGACCTTGGCGGCGGCGTCCGGCGTCAGATCGACACCCGAGGCGAACCCCCAGGTCCCGCCGTGCACGACCCGTACGGCGTACCCCAGGTCGGTGGTGTCCGACGACCCGGAGGGCTTGCCGTCACGCAGCCGCAAGGAGGCACTGCGCACCCGCTCGAACCGGAAGTCCGCGTGCTGGGCCCCGAGCGACCGCGCGCGTGCCAACGCGGCGTCGGCGAGGGGGCGTAGGGGGAGTGCCAGGAACGACTGATCGACTTCGTGGGGCACGGGTGGGGTCCCTTCGGGGTTCACTGCCTGCGAGGTCATCGCAAGCAGTGAACCACGTCCCCCTGACGGGGTCTCCCACGCGTGGATTCAGCCGTCCAGCGAAACGTCCGCAGCGAGTGCGGTGAAGGCGGCCCAGGCGGTGGGGGTGACGGTGAGGGGGCGGATCGCCTTGTCCTTGGAGTCGCGGATACGGACGGCTTCGGGGTGTACGGCGACCTCGACGCAGTTGTCGTTCTCGCTGCCGCTGTAGCTGCTCTTGAACCAGCTCAGCCCATCAGTGGTGCTCATAGCGCTCCTCGCGTCTGTTCCAGCAGCTTCACGGTAGCCCGGCAATCCAGGGCCTGTGAACGGAGCTTGCCATAGCGCTGAAGGAGCACGCTGATGTCTTTGGGAGCGGAGATCAGAGTGCTCGACCGCTGCCCCTCGGTGTAACCGATCCATTGGTGAGCGGATGTCTCGGCCAGGTACATCAGTCCGTCGATGCCGCAGTGGTCCTCCTGGACGGTGGGCATGATCTGGATCTCGACGTTGCGTCGAGTGCCCATCTCAAGGAGGTGGTTGATGACTTGTCTGGTGACTTCGCGCCCTCCCATGCGCCGTTCCAGGACACTCTGTTCGATGATGAAGCTGAAGGCTGTGTTCTGGTTGGTGGAGATGAGATGTTGCCGGTCCAGCCGAGAAGTGACCTCACGTTCGATCTGTTCCTCCGAGGCGGGCGGAAGCCGTCTCTCGAAGATCGCCCTGATGTACGGCTCCGGTTGCAACAGCCCCGGAACTGCCCGGCATTCATACGCATAGAGCGAGATCGCCTCTTCCTCGATCCCCGCCCAGTGCCGGAACCACGACGCCAGCACCGCGCGCCTCGTCAGGCTTCTCGCCGCCGCACTGAGTACTTTGAATGCGACTGGCCCCAGCACCTCCTCCGCCCGCCTGGGTAGATCGGTCGGCGGGAACCGCTTGCCCTGTTCGATCTTCGCGATGTACGCGACCGAATAGCGCACCCGCTCCGCGAACTCCTCTTGCGTAAGGCCGGAGTCCTCCCTTAATGCCTTCAGTACAGCACCGAACGTCTTGAGGCTGTCGGAGAGTTCGGGCTCAGTGTTCGCGCTTCCGCCTCTGCCATGGTCCGCCGTCATCGGCGCGTACCTCCCGTGCTTACGTTCTGCCGTGCCCGCTCAACCGGCCCAACGCAACCAGCGTCACGGCGAGTTACCCACCCAGTCCAGAGTGTGTACTGATACAGGCGCGGCTGTATGGGTTTCGTTCCTGTTGGCAGGGCGAGCGCATCCGGAACGTTGCCTTCATGCCCGTACCGAAGGCCCAAGAGGCCGTTACCGTAAGTGTGTTCGTACAGAGGTTCTCCGCCACCCGGCGCGGAGCGCGGCTCGCGCGTAGGCTGGCCGCGCATCAACTCGACCTGTGGGGGCTGTCGTACGACAGCCAGGCTTCCGAAGCGGTCGTCCTCGTCGTCGCCGAACTCGGGGCCAACGCGGTCCTGCACGGTCGCGTGCCCGGACGGGACTTCGAACTGCGGCTGCGCTGCGACCGTGCCGCCGGTCTCGTACGCGTCGAGGTGTCCGACACCCACCCGGCACGCCCGAAGCCCCCGGAGCCGATCCCGGACCCCGCGGACACCGAGGGCGGCAGGGGCCTGCTCCTCGTGGAAGCCCTCGCCGTACGGTGGGGCGTCGCCGAGCGCACGGGACCGGGCAAGACCGTGTGGGCCGAGTGCCCGCTGAACACAACCTGAGCCCGGCCGCAATACGGTGGTGGCATGTCCACCAGCGAACGGCGTGCCGCCGAGGAGTGCGAGCGGCTGGCCGCCCACCGTCCGCAGGACCGCGAGGAGCTGCTTCTGGAGGCCGCCGACGCGTGGCAGGAGGCGGGGCGGCCCGAGCGGGCGCTCGCGCTGTACGAGCGGCTCCTGGGGCCCGGCGGCGGGGGCGTCCAGGAGCCCGACCTGGTGGACGCCTTCCGGATCGGTGCGCTGTGGGACGCGGGGCGGGAAGGGGACGCCCGCGCGGCGGCCGAGGCGTTCCGCAAGCGGCATCCCCGGGACCCGGCCGCGTGGAACGTCGTCGCCGAGGCCTTCGAGGACGCGGGTGAGACGGCGACGGCCGCCGAGTGGTACACGGCGGGCGTCACGCACGGACTGGGCGCGGGCACCCCGGTGACGGCGGACGCGGTGGAGGCGGCGCGGGACGGCTTCGACCTGGAGACCCTGGTCCTCGGCCGCCATCGGGTACGGCGCCTGCTGGGCTTCCCGCACGACGACTGGGACGACACCGCCGACGAACTGCACGCGCGGCGCGAGTTGGCCTGGCTGGGCCACGCGCGCCCGCTCGACGAGGTCCATGACCCCGTCCGCCTCAAGCGGGCGAAGGACGGCGGCGCGGAGGCGTTGGACGCCGAGATCGCCGCGCTGACGGACACGCGTGACGACGCGTCCGCACCCGGCGCCCCGCGCACGACCTGTGTCCCGTACTGGCCGCCGGAGGAGTTCGCACGGCTCGCGGCACGGTGGCCGCGGACCGCCGCCGCGTACGGCGAGAACCACGCCGACCACCGGCGGCAGGTCGAACGGACCCTGACGGAGCTGTCCGAGGAGGGCGTCCCGCATCTCGCGGTCGGCCACGCCACCTCGGCCGGACTGGAGGCGCACGCGCAGACCGTCGACGCGCCTCCCGACACCCCGGACACCCTCTCCTCGTACGCCACCGAACTCGCCCGCACGGGACGGACGATCGCCTGGCCGCCCCCGCGCAACGGCCCCTGCTGGTGCGGCTCGGGCCGCAAGTACAAGAAGTGCTGCGGCAACCCGGCCCTGACGTGACCGGGCAGCGCGCGGCGCGCTACAAGAGAGGTCCGCCATGAGTACGCCCTGGCGAAGATTCCGTGTCCCGGCCCTGGAAGAGTTCCTGGACGTCGCAGACGACGAGTTGGACGCGGCCGTGGAGCAGTACGTCCAGCGGTTACGGCACTTCTACGACGCGCGAGCCCGCTGGCAGCGGCGAGGCTACCGGGCCAGCGGCCTCGTCGTGATCGTCGTCGGTGCGCTGCTCCCGCTGCTCGCGACCTCGGAGTTCCCCGGCAAGGAACTGGTCCTGTCCCTCGTCGGCGTGACCGTCTCCGTGGTCACGGCCCTGCGCTCGTTCTACCGGTTCGACCAGTCCTGGATCCTGCTGCGCAACACCGAGATCGCCATCAGCGACGCGTACTTGAAGTGGAAGCTCGCGCGCCGCCGCGCCGCGGCGGATCCGCACTCCGTCGAGGCCGAGGGCACGGAGGGCGACACACGGGCCCTGATCGACCGGATCATGCGCATCCGCCGCGACGAGGCCGAGTCGTTCTTCAACGAACTGCCGACGCCGCAACCCGTCCCGGACGGCCAGAGCCCCGTATCCCTGCCGACTCCACGCAGCCGGGCCTAGTGCCTCGTGCAGCCTGACCAGGGCGGAGCGACTGTAGGAACCCGACAGTAGGCAGGTGGCGCCACTGTCGGTGCCGGAATCCCCGCCCGGCGACCCGGACCGATAGGTTTTCGATGAAGGCGCCCGTCTTGCAGGGGTTCCAGAGTGCTATCGAAAGGGTGATCCGTTGAGCCGCTCGGTTCTCGTCACTGGAGGCAACCGGGGCATCGGCCTCGCCATCGCCCGCGCGTTCGCCGACGCGGGCGACAAGGTCGCGATCACATACCGCTCGGGTGAGCCCCCAACCGTCCTCAAGGAAATGGGCTGCCTCGCGGTCAAGTGCGACATCACCGACCCCGAGCAGGTGGAGCAGGCCTACAAGGAGATCGAGACCCAGCACGGTCCGGTCGAGATCCTCGTGGCCAACGCCGGCATCACCAAGGACCAGCTCCTGATGCGGATGTCCGAGGAGGACTTCACCTCGGTCATCGACACCAACCTCACCGGCACCTTCCGCGTCGTCAAGCGCGCCAACCGGGGCATGCTGCGCGCCAAGAAGGGCCGCGTGGTGCTCATCTCCTCGGTCGTGGGCCTCCTCGGCTCGGCCGGACAGGCGAACTACGCCGCCTCCAAGGCCGCCCTGGTCGGCTTCGCGCGCTCCCTCGCCCGTGAGCTGGGCTCGCGCAACATCACCTTCAACGTCGTCGCCCCCGGCTTCGTCGACACCGACATGACCCGGGCGCTCACCGACGAGCAGCGCGCGGGCATCATGGCGCAGGTGCCGCTCGGCCGGTACGCGCAGCCGGAGGAGATCGCCGCCGCGGTGCGGTTCCTCGCCTCGGACGACGCCTCGTACATCACTGGAGCCGTCATCCCTGTTGACGGCGGACTGGGAATGGGTCACTGATCACCATGAGCGGAATTCTCGAGGGCAAGCGCGTCCTGATCACCGGTGTGCTGCTGGAGTCCTCCATCGCCTTCCACGCGGCCAAGCTGGCCCAGGAGCAGGGCGCCGAGATCATCCTGACCGCCTTCCCGCGGCCCACCCTGACCGAGCGCATCGCCAAGAAGCTCCCCAAGCCCACCAAGGTCATCGAGCTGGACGTCACCAACGACGAGCACCTCGGGCGCCTTGCCGACGTCGTCGGCGAGGAGCTGGGCGGCCTCGACGGCGTCGTGCACTCCATCGGCTTCGCGCCGCAGGACGCCCTGGGCGGCAACTTCCTCAACACGCCGTTCGAGTCCGTCGCCACCGCCATGCACGTCTCGGCGTTCTCCCTGAAGTCGCTGACCATGGCCTGCCTGCCGCTGATGCAGAACGGCGGCTCGGTCGTCGGCCTGACCTTCGACGCCCAGTACGCCTGGCCGCAGTACGACTGGATGGGCCCCGCCAAGGCCGCCCTGGAGGCCACCAGCCGCTACATGGCGCGCGACCTGGGCAAGCAGAACATCCGCTGCAACCTCATCTCCGCGGGCCCCCTCGGCTCCATGGCCGCCAAGTCCATCCCCGGCTTCGGTGAGCTGGCCTCCGTGTGGGACCACCGCTCCCCGCTGGAGTGGGACCTCAAGGACCCCGAGCCGGCGGGCCGCGGCATCGTCGCGCTGCTCAGCGACTGGTTCCCGAAGACCACCGGCGAGATCATCCACGTGGACGGCGGTCTGCACGCCATCGGCGCCTGATCCGTACGGGTCGTACGAGGTCGTACGAGGCCGACGCCCCGCTCCCCTGCACCACGGGAGCGGGGCGTCGCCCGTTCGGCGTACCTGACCGGGCGTACGGAGAGCGGTGGCACGCACGCTGTGAGTACGCACGCTTGTGAGTACGCGCTTGTGAACGCACCGCCCCGCAGCCGTACGGCCGAGGAGGTCTGGTTGTGCGCCTGTTCCGCCGTATCGCCCCTTGGCTCGTCGCGGTGCCGCTGGTCATGTCCCTGCCCTACGAGGCTCTGCCGCAGGCACGCGTGCGGCCCGCGAGCACCCCGGCTCCTGAGCCCTTCGGCGCCGACTGCCGCGTGCGCGTGAGCGGCTCGGCAGTCGTCGCGTACTGCTTCAACCCGTATCCGCTGAGCGACCACGTCAGCCTGCACATCGACTGCGCCCGCTGGTGGGACATCGACACCGACACCGCCCCCGTCGAGGCGGCGCCCGCGACGACCGTACGGATGACCGGCCGCTGCTGGGACACGGTCCGCTCGGCCTGGGCGAACCATCAGCGATGAACCGCGGTCAGCGGCGGGGGCTCCTGGGGCGTCCCGAACGGCACAGGAACGGATAGCCCGCCGCCTCCGTGGCGGCCATCGCCGCGTCGCCCGCGCGGATCGCCTCCATGAGCCGGGTGTGGTCCATGTACGTCTCCGGCGTCAGCTCCTCGCCGACGTCGCCGCGCAGCCAGTCCCGCAGCACCTCGCCGAGGTCCGCGTACATCGCCGTCATCGCGTCGTTGTGGGAGGCGGCCACCACGGCCAGGTGGAACGTCGCGTCCGCGGTCACGAACGCCTCGGTGTCCCCGGACGTCCAGGCCTCCTCCCGGCGCGCGAGGAGCGCGTCGAGCTGCTTGAGGTCGCGCTCGGTACGGCGCTCGGCGGCCAGCTTCGCGGCGGCCGACTCCAGGGTGGAGCGCAGCTCGGCGATGTCGTTCGGATCCGCGTCCGCGAAGCGGCGGTGCATCACGCCCGCCAACTCGCTCGTCGCCACCACGTACGTCCCCGAGCCCTGGCGGATGTCCAGCAGACCGTTGTGCGCGAGCGCGCGGACGGCCTCCCGCACCGTGTTGCGGGCCACCCCGAGCTGCTCGACCAGCTCCGGCTCGGTGGGGATACGGGAGCCCACGGGCCACTCGCCCGAGGTGATCTGGGTCCGCAACGCCGCGATGACCTGCTCGGACAGCGCGGATCGACGAGGGTGGCTCAGCGACATGACGGTCCTTCGCGACGACGACACGGGTGACAAGGGTGACATGGACAGCCAATCATCCCATCATTCTATGATGGCACCATGACACGCGAGGAGACCGGGGCGACGACGTCCGCACCGATACGCAGTTCCGCACCGATACGCAGCTCCGCGGCGACGGCCGGAAGCGGCAGTGAGGGCACGGCGGCGATCGGCGTCGAGAGCACGGCGGCGACCGCGCGTACGTGGACGACACGGCTGATGGTCATCGGGATCGTCCTCGCCGCGCTCAATCTGCGCCCCGCCGTGACCAGCCTCGGCGCCCTCCTGGAGGAGGTACGCGACGGGCTCGGGATGAGCGGCAGCGTCGCGGGCCTGCTCACCTCCGTACCGTCGCTGTGCTTCGCCGTCTTCGGCGTCATGGCGCCGCGGCTCGCGCGTCGCTTCGGGCCGGGCGCGGTGGTCTGCGTGGGCATGGTCGCCATCACCGCCGGTCTGCTGATCCGCCCGTACGCCGGGAACACCGCCGGGTTCCTGGCCGCCACCGCGCTCGCCCTGATGGGCATCGCCGTCAGCAACGTACTGATGCCGGTGATCGTCAAGCGCTGGTTCCCGGACCGGGTGGGCTCGATGACGGGCCTGTACTCGATGGCGCTCGCCGTCGGCACCTCCTCCGCCGCGGCGGTCACCGTGCCCATGACCAACGCCCTGGGCGGGAACTGGCAGCCGGGGCTCGCCGTCTGGGCGGCGCTGGCGGCGGTGGCCGTGCTGCCGTGGCTTCCGTTCGTCCGCGCGCGGGGCGCGGACCCCGAAGGGAGCCCGGCCGCAGCGGCCGTCCCCGCCGAGCCCGACGGGCTGCGGATGGTGCGCAGCCGTACCGCGTGGGCGCTGGCCGCCTTCTTCGGGCTCCAGTCCACGGCCGCGTACATCACGATGGGCTGGATGGCCCAGATCTTCCGCGACGCCGGGGTCCCCGCCGGTACCGCCGGTCTGCTCCTGGCCGTCACGATGGTGATGGGCGTGCCCCTGGCCTTCGTCATCCCGCGGCTGGCGTCGCGGCTGCCGCGTCAGGGCCCGATCGTGGTCGTGCTCGGCGTGTGCGGCCTGGCCGGGTACGCGGGCCTGTACCTGGCCCCGGCGGGCGGCGCCTGGGCGTGGGCACTGCTGCTCGGCGTCTCCAACTGCGCGTTCCCGCTGGCGCTGACCATGGTGGGCATGCGGGCCCGTACGAGCGCGGGTGTGGCCAAGCTGTCCGCGTTCGCGCAGAGCACGGGGTACCTGCTGTCGATTCCGGGGCCGCTGCTGGTCGGCGTTCTCTATCAGCACAGCGGCGGCTGGGGCCTGCCGATCGCCCTCATGGCCGGGCTGATGGCCCCGCAGATCGTGGCGGGCGTGCTGGCGGGCCGCAACAGGACCGTGGAGGACGAGGCGGCGCGCTGAGCGGCACGGCGGCGGCTCCCCACCCCGCCGGAGCCGGGGTGGGGGAGGGGTGCGAAACTGGCGGCATGCCGGTCCTCGACCCGAACCCCCAGAACGGCCAGAAGAAGATGCTGCTCGTCTTCGGTGCCTTCATCGCCATCTTCGTGCTCATCGCGATCGTCGCGACGATCGCGGCACCCTGACCCAGCCACGCTTCTGAGCCTCTGAGACGCCTGCCGCGTCCTGGCGAGGGGTGCGCGCCCGCACCCCTGAGGGGACGGCCCGGGGTAGGGCTGTCCCCCCATCCCCTAGGGGGCGAGTGTCAGGGTCAAGTGGGTGGATCACCGGATGGGTCGAGGGCGTCGGAGTCCGTACCTTCGAGACAGGGCAGCAAAGCGCGGCCCAGGTACCACGTCGATGACGTACGGAGGCAGCCATGTCGGCCCGCACCCCTACCCGGCCTCACCCGGCGACCACGGGCGGCGTCGAGATCCGGCTCCCCTGGTGGGCCCTCGCCCTGCCCACGCTGGCCTTCGTCACCCTGCTGGCGCTGATACTCGACCCGGCGGACGCGAGCGCCGGGGGCACCCCCGCCGTCAGCCAGCTGCTGAACCACATCCAGCAGGCCCTGACGCAGTACGCGCCGTGAGGTACGCACCATGAGGTACGCGCCATGAGGCGACCTCCGCCAACTCCCCGCGTCCGGCGGCCCGTCTCGTGCGAAGCTGGGACGCATGAGCTCCGCAGAACCCCGCAGGATTGTCCTCTTCCGGCATGCGAAGGCCGACTGGCCGCAGGTGTCCGATCATGAGCGTCCCCTCGCCGACCGGGGCCGCATGGACGCCCCCGTCGCCGGACGCAAGCTGGCCGACACCGGTATCCCCTTCGACCTGGCCCTCTGCTCCACCGCGACCCGCACCCGTGAGACCTGGAAGCTGGCGGTCCAGGAGCTTCCGCAGCGGCCGAAGACCGTGTACGAGGAGCGGGTCTACGAGGCCTCGCCCGGCGAACTGATCGCCGTGCTCAACGAAACCCCCGACGACATCCGCGATGTGCTCCTCATCGGCCACAACCCCGGTGTCCAGGGCCTTGCCGAGGTCCTGTCCGGTGCGGCCGAGGGCGATGCCCGGGAGCGGATGAGCCGCCGCGGCTTCCCGGCCGCCGCCTTCGCCGTGCTCTCCTTCGACGGCTCCTGGAAGGGGCTGGAGCCGGGCGTGGCCACGCTGCTCGACTACTGGGCGCCGAGCGAGTAGCCCGCGGAGAAGGGACGGGGTCCGGCGCCACCAGGCATCGGACCCCGACCGCTGTTCAGCGGGCTTGCCGTTCCCTCAGTGGGCGTCGTCGTGGGTGTCCGCGGCCTCGACCTCTTCGCGGGTTATGCCGAGGAGATACAGGACGGTGTCCAGGAAGGGGACGTTCACGGCGGTGTGCGCGGCCTCGCGGACGACCGGCTTGGCGTTGAAGGCGACGCCGAGACCGGCCGCGTTCAGCATGTCCAGGTCGTTGGCGCCGTCCCCGATCGCGACGGTCTGCGCCAGCGGTACGCCCGCCTCGGCGGCGAACCGGCGCAGCAGCCGTGCCTTGCCCGCGCGGTCCACGATCTCGCCGATGACCTTGCCGGTCAGCTTCCCGTCGACTATCTCCAGGGTGTTGGCCTGGGCGAAGTCGAGCCCGAGCCGTTCCTTGAGATCGTCCGTGACCTGGGTGAACCCACCGGAGACGACCCCGACCTGGAAGCCGAGCCGCTTCAGCGTACGGATCAGGGTGCGCGCGCCCGGAGTGAGCCGGACCTCGGCGCGGACCTTGTCCACCACCGAGGCGTCGAGCCCCTTGAGCAGCGCCACGCGCGCGTGCAGCGACTGCTCGAAGTCCAGCTCACCGCGCATGGCCGCCGCCGTCACTTCGGCGACCTCGGCCTCGCAGCCCGCGTGCGCGGCGAAGAGTTCGATGACCTCGTCCTGGATGAGCGTCGAGTCCACGTCCATGACGACGAGGCGCTGGGCCCGCCGCTGCAGCCCGGCCGCGACGACCGCGACGTCGACACCGAGTGCCGCGGCGTCGGTGACCAGGGCGGTGCGCAGCGCGGAGGTCTCCACGCCGGACACCGCGAACTCCACTGCGGTGACGGGGTACTTGGCGAGCCGGAAGATACGGTCGATGTTGCCGCCCGCCGCTGTTATGCGCGAGGCGATCTCGGCGGTCGACTGAGCGGTGAGCGGGTGGCCGAGCACGGTGACATGGGAACGGCCCAGGCCGCGCGGACGGTTGTCGCCGAGGCCGGAGATGATCTCGGCCTGCATCTTCATGGACTCCGCCCAGCCGTGGACGGTGGCGCGCAGATCGCCTTCCTGCCCGGGCAGGGGCATGGTCACGAGTACGCAGAGGACCATACGGCCCCGGGTGACGACCTGCTCGATGTCGACCACGTCGACGTCGTAGCCGGCCAGAGTCTCGAACAGGCCGGCGGTCAGGCCGGGCCGGTCCTTGCCGAAGATCTTGACGAGGAGAGTGGGGGCGTCGGTGGTCTGCGAAGCGCTCATGGTGTTCCCACCGTATCCGGCACGGAGTGCCTCCCGCGCCTCCGGTCCGCCCAGCGGACAGACTCACCCACCTCCCCGAGCCGGGGGCGGCGGAGGAGGCGGAGGCGGCCCCTCGCCCCAGGAGGCCGACGCCCCGCGCCGCCGCCGCACGGGCGGCTCGATCGGCCCGACCATCGTGGGTGCACCGTGCACATCAGTGACCTCCGGCGGCCCACCACTCCCTGGCGGCGCACCCGCCCCTGGAGACCTATCGGGCCGTGGCGGCGTACCGGTTCCTGGTGGCCCACCGGCCTGTGGCGGCGCACCGGCTCCCGGCGACCCACCGGCCGCCCCCGAGGTCTCGCGCAACTCCTCCGGCAGCCGCAGATACGGGTTCGTGTCCGGGTTCGGCGGACGATGCGGGCGGCCCGGCCCGTAGGGGCCGGCCCCTGCTTGTCCGGGTGCCGACTGCCCTGGCCCCGACCACCCTGACGTCGCCTGCCCCCCGCCACCCCCGGCGAGCGGTGCCGCGCGGCTGCCCGCTGCCCCCATGGCGTATGCCAGCAGCGCCCCGGCAGCCCCCGCCGCCGCCCCCCACGCTGCTCCCAGCAGTACCGCCGTGCCGAGGTGGCCGTGCAGGTCGATTCCCGCGCCGAACGCGTCGAAGCCGAGCACCGACAGTGAGGCGTTCACCGAGACCTCGGTCAGCCAGGCCAGCAGCGGCAGCGCCGCCGCCGTCACGATCCCGAGTCGCAGCGCGCAGTGCCCCACGAAGCCTCGTACGACCGGCGTACGGGCCGCCGTCAGGACCCCCGCGCAGAGCATCGCCAGCACCGCGGCGAGCGCCAGCAGCCATACCCTGCCGTCCAGGTCCGCCAGGCGCCCCACCGTGAGCGGCTGGTCGGTGCCTGTGCGGAGCAGCCGGTCCAGGGGGTCCGGGAGCAGCTTCGCCAGTTCGCCCGTGGCGCGGCCGTCCCAGGGCACGAACAGGCCGAGCGGCACGCCCAGCCACACCCCGTTGGGCGCGCCGAGCAGTGCCGCTCCCGCGATCCGTGCCGGGTGGTCGTCGCGGAGCGCCGCGTACGCCGCCGCCGCGAGCCCGGCGGCCACCGCCACCAGCAACACCGCCACCAGCGCGGACACGGCCGGACGTACCACCCGGTGCAGCGCGTCCCAGCCGCTCGGAAGCGGTGTGCGCCGGGACGCGAGCAGCGCGATCACCAGGACACCGGCCGCCCACACGGCACCGCCCAGCAGCGTGGGCCCGGTGTCGACGGTGAAGCCGACCGCGGCCTCGGCGTGGACGAGGTCGCCGACATGGCCCGGCAGCAGCCCGCCGATGTCGCCGAGCCCGGGGAGATCGATGCCGCCACCCCCCTTGCCCGGCAGCCGGTCCAGCCCCAGCGACCCCCCGTCGAGCGTCACGGTGTCGTGTCCGGCCCAGGCGAGGAAGCCCAGGAGCGCGACGAACAGGGTGACCAACAGGCCCGCGCGCGCGAGGAGTTCACCGGGCGTGACCCCGACTCCCGCGGCACGAAGGGACCGTAGGAAGAACCAGCTCATCAGGAGCGCTCCCACCAGGCTCACGCCCAGTGGCGTGATCTGGAGGGCGGTCGTCGCCTCGGCCCCCTTCAGACCGAACGCCGAGACATCCCCGGACGGGGTGACCGACCCGCCCGCCCCCAGCGCCACCACCGCCGCGGTCATCGGTCCGAGCGAACCCGCCGTATCCGCCTGAAGCAGATGAAGACCGAGCGCGGCCGTGCCCGCCATGCCGATCAACGCCCAGCTCACAGAGGCGATCGCGGACAGCAGCACATCCGCCCAGGGCAGCCTCCTGCCCTGCTCCGCGGTTCCGATGCCCGTCATCGTCAGCCCCCGATCCGCGCGCGGCGTTCCCCCGGGGATGTCCTCCTCCGGGGGAATTCCCACTCTCCGGGCTGGTTTCACCGCAGTCAACGGCGCGTGCTCCGGTGCGCGTGAGCACCTCGTGACAGAGTCCGGACAAGGTCCGGACAAGGCCCGACTTTCGGTCAGCGGGCTGAGCCTGGAATAGTTCCCCACGATGTTCGACATCCCTAGACTCCCTGTGACGGGGGTAACTCGGGGGACAACTCAGTGGGGCATGGAGTGCCGGAACTCGTACTGGAATTGAACGGACGGACCTGGACGCTCGATGCGTCCAGGCCATACACCCTCGGACGTGATCCGCAGGGGGACATTGTGCTCGACGACGCCAGGGTGTCCTGGCGTCACGCCACGATCGCCTGGAACGGCCGCAGTTGGGCGATCGAGGACCACGGCAGTACCAACGGCACGTTCGTACAGGGCCGGCGGATCCAGCAGGAGGAGATCGGGCCGGGCTCGGCCGTGAACCTGGGCAACCCGACCGACGGACCGCGCGTGACCGTGTCCGGTGCCGCGGGTGCCGCGCCCCAGGCGCAGCCCCAACAGCCGTACGCGGCCCAGGGCGTGAACGGAGGATGGGCCCAGCAGCAAGCGGCTCCGCAGCAAGCGGCTCCGCAGCAGACGCCGCAACAGCAGGCGCCGCAGCAGAGTTGGCAGCAGCCGCAGCAACAGGCCGCTCCGCAGCAGCAGTCGCAGCAGCCCGCTCCGCAGCAGCAGCCCGCCGCGCAGATCCCGCAGCAGCAGGGCCCCGGTGGCGGCGCGGGGGCACCGCCGGTCTACGGCGACCGCAGCCCGACCACGTTCCACCAGTTCTCGCTCGGCCGGGTGATGCGCATCGGACGTGCGCTGGAGAACGAACTGGTCGTCTCCGACCTCCAGGTCTCCCGCCACCACGCCGAGTTCCACGCCACGCCCGACGGCCGGTTCGAGATCCGTGATCTCGGCTCGCACAACGGCACGTTCGTCAACGGTATGCCGATCGGCAAGAGCGGCTCGGCGCTGCTCGGCCCGCACGACATCGTCGGCGTCGGTCACTCGACGTTCCGTCTGGTCGGCGACCGCCTCGAGGAGTTCGTCGACACCGGTGAGGTCTCCTTCTCCGCCCGCCACCTCACGGTCACGGTCGACGGCGGCAAGCAGATCCTCAAGGACGTCTCCTTCGGCGTCCCCGAGAAGTCGCTGATAGCCGTCATCGGCCCCTCCGGCTCGGGCAAGTCGACCCTGCTGAAGGCGCTCACCGGCTACCGCCCCGCCAACCAGGGCGATGTCCTCTACGACAACCGGAACCTCTACAAGCAGTTCGCCGAACTGCGCCAGCGCATCGGCCTGGTCCCGCAGGACGACATCCTGCACAAGGAACTGACGGTCAAGAAGGCCCTCAAGTACGCGGCCAAGCTGCGCTTCCCCGCCGACACCACGGCCGCCGAGCGCGAGGCCCGGATCGACGAGGTGCTGCGCGAACTGAAGCTGGACGTCCACAAGGAGAAGAAGGTCACCTCCCTCTCCGGCGGCCAGCGCAAGCGTGTCTCGGTGGCCCTGGAGCTGCTCACCAAGCCGTCGCTGATCTTCCTGGACGAGCCGACCTCCGGTCTCGACCCGGGCATGGACCGCGATGTCATGCAGTTGCTGCGCGGTCTCGCCGACGACGGCCGTACGGTACTGGTCGTCACCCACTCCGTGGCGGAGCTGGCGCTGTGCGACAAGCTGCTGGTGATGGCGCCCGGCGGATCGGTCGCCTACTTCGGCCCGCCGGAGGAGGCGCTGAACTTCTTCGGCTACGACACCTGGGCCGACGTCTTCTCCGCCTTCGAGAACTACCGCGACTACGACTGGGCCGGTCGCTGGAAGGGCTCGCAGCACTACCAGATGTACGCCGCGGACATCGACGCGGTCGCCCCGCAGTCGATCGACGTGTCGCCGCCGCAGGCGATCAAGCCGCCCAAGCCCCAGGGCTGGTTCTCCCAGCTCGGCACGCTGATGCGGCGCTACCTCTCGGTCATCGCCTCCGACAAGGGCTTCCTGGCGCTGACGGTGATCCTTCCGGCGGTGCTCGGCGCGGTCAGCCTGCTGATCGACCCCGACAAGGGCCTGCTGGTCAACCCGGTCAATTCGAAGACCGGCCTGCCCATACCGAACGGCACGGCGACCACGGTCCTGCTGATCCTCGCGGTCGGCGCCTGCTTCGCGGGCGCCGCCAACTCCGTCCGCGAGCTGATCAAGGAACGGGTCATCTACGAGCGGGAGCGCGCCACCGGCCTGTCCCGTTCCGCCTATCTGATGTCGAAGGTGATCGTCCTCGGGGCCATCACCGTGCTCCAGGGCCTCATGGTCGGCCTGATCGGCTTCTCCAGCCGTGAGATCCCCGAGAAGGGCCTGATCCTCGGCAACGCCACCCTCTTCGAGCTGTGCCTGCCGATCATGGCGCTCGGCTTCACCTCGATGATGTTCGGCCTGGTCATCTCCGCCCTGGTGAAGACCTCCGAGAAGACCATGCCGCTGCTGGTGATGTTCGCGATCATCGAGGTCGTCTTCACCGGCTGTCTGTTCACCCTGCACGGCACGGTCGGTGTCAACGAGTTCTCGTATCTGATGCCGTCCCGCTGGGCGGTGGCCGCCGCCGGTACGACGCTGGACTTCAACAACATCGCCCCGAACACGGACGACCCGACCAGCACGGACCCGCTGTGGGACCACACGGTGTCGGCCTGGGGCATGGACATGATCGCCCTGCTCGCCCTCGGCGCGATCTGCGGCTTCCTGGTGGCCCGCTTCCTGCGCCGCCACGAGCCCGAGGTCATGCGGAAGTAACGGCCGACGGCTTCACGGCATGCGCGAAGGGCGGCACCCGCAGAGGGTGCCGCCCTTTAGGCGTGTACGACCAGAGGCCCGCGCCTGCCTCAGTACGCGCTGTTGACGTTGTCGATCGAACCGTACCGGTCGGCCGCGTAGTTGGCGGCGGCGGTGATGTTCGCGACCGGGTCGTAGATGTTCTTCGAGGTACCGCTCACGTGGTACGCGTCGAAGGTGGGCTGGATCACCTGCAGCAGACCCTTGGAGGGGATGCCGTTCTTGGCGTTGATGTCCCAGTTGTTGATGGCCATCGGGTTACCCGAGGACTCTCGCATGATGTTCTTGTGCAGGCCGTGGTAGGAGCCGGGGATGCCCTTCTCCTTCATGATGTCCAGCGACTGGCGGATCCAGCCGTCGACGTTGTTGCCGTAGGTCTTGGCGGAGACCGGCTTCAGGTCGACGCGCTCACCGGCGCGGCTCACCTTGAGGCTGTCGGCGGCCTTCTGGTCGGTGACAGCGGCCTTGACGTCCTTGATCTGCTTGTTGCTCAGCTTCGCGGGCGCCTCAGCGGCAGCCTGCGTGGTCTGCGCCGGGGTGGCCTGGCTCGGCACGGCGGTGAAGGCGATACCGGCGACGCTCAGGGCGGCGACACCAGAGACGGTCAGCTTCTGGGCCTTGTTCATCTTGCGAACACGGTCACGGACGTTGATCTTCTTCAGCATTACGGGATGGACCTCTCGGTTGCGCGGAGGCCGCTCTCGTACCGGCGGGGACATTTGATGTTCCAGCACAAGCGCCGCGGATGTTCACCACTGCGCCGAGCGACATGAGCCATTCTTAGCGACCGCAAAATGCCGATGCAAAGGTGTGACCTACGACCCTGGGTAGTGGAGACAGGAAGGGCGAAACGGGACAGATCGGAGCATCTGTCCCGTTCGTAAGGCCTCTTGTGTCTCCTATGCGACTTCGTACGTGACCTACGCCCTATGCGCGCCCTCACATCCGCGAGGCCCTGGTCTCACGTGGAGTTGCTGTAGCAACTCTCTGTGTGAGCAGCTTTCAGAGGGTGAAGCCAAGGAGTGGATCCCACGCGTCTCCGGGGGAGGCGGGAGACCTCCAGGCCTCTCACGGCAGCAGAAGGTGAAGGTCCCCGAACTCGTGCCACAGATAGCGCCGGGCCAGCGCCTCCTCGTACCCGCGCGCGACCGCCGCCCGTCCCGCGACCGCCTCCAGCATCAGCAGATGCGAGGCCTCCGGCTCGTGCAGCCCGGTCAGCAGCCCGTCGACCACCCGCACCCCGCGCTCGGGCGTCAGCACCAGATCGGTCCAGCCCTCCCGGGGCCGCACCGCGCCCTCCGCGTCCGCGGCCGACTCGACGGCCCGCACCGCCGTCGTACCCACCGCGATCACCCGCCCCGCACCGCGCCCCGCGCGACGATCGGCCCCGACCGCGTTGATCAGCCGCGCCGACGCCTCGGGCACGGCGAAGCGCTCCGGGTACGGCGGCTCGTGCGCCTCCGCCGACGCCACCCCCGTGTGCAGCGTGACCGGCGCGAACAGCACGCCCCGGCTCACCAGCTCCGCGACCAGGCGCGCGGTGAAGGGCCGCGCCGCGCTCGGCATCTCCGCACTGCCCATGCCCTCGGGCGACGGCAGGGCGAACACCGTCTGATACACCCCGAGCGGCTGGTCCCTCTCTGTATAGGAGTAGCGAATGGGCCGCCCGTACCGCCTCAGCAGCCCCACCACGTCCGGCTCCGAGGGGCGGGCCCACCACAGTCGGTCACTCCGCGCCGACAGAGGGTCCTCCAGGACGAGCCGTACGCCACCGGGGAGTCCCACCGCCGCCCCCGCGAGCGTGCCGCGCGCCACACGCGCGCGCGTGGTCCCCTTCCCGTCCGGCTCCCGCACCTCCACGGCCCACCGCCCGTCGTCCCCGCGCGTCGAGAAGTGCACCACCACGCGCGCGTGCCCGAGCCGCCCGTCCACCGCGGCCGGCAGCGTCGCCGACGTGTTGACGACGAGCAGATCCCCGGCCCGCAACAGCCGCGGCAACTCGACGAACGCATGAGAGGACACCTCGGCCCCACGCGAGACCAGCAGCCGCACCGCGTCCCGCCCCAGCCCCGCCCCGCGCTGCTCGACCGGAACGCGCGCGGACAGAGAGGACGGAACCTGCTCGATGACGGACCTCATCGCGGCTCCAGCAGCGAGGGGGCGGCGTAGCGGCCGGTCACCGGGCGCTCGTCGAGCAGTCTCAGGAACGCGGGCACCACGCTCTCCGGGGCCGGACGCTTGCCGTCGTCCACGGGTACCGCCGCCGCGTACAGGTCCGTGTCCATGTCCCCCGGGTCGACAGCCCACACCCGCAGACCGGGCTCCTCCGCGCCGAGCACCGCCGCGAGGTGATCGAGAGCCGCCTTCGACGCCCCGTACCCGCCCCATGTCACGTACGCCTCGGCCGCCGCGTCCGAGCTGAGCATGATCACCGTGCCCGCGGTCGAGGAGCGCAGCAGCGGCAGCGCCTCCTGGGTGAGGCCCAGCGCGGCCACCACGTTCACCTCCAGCGCCCTGCGCAGTCCCTCCAGCGTCTGGCCCTCCAGCCGCACCAGCGGCTCGGCGCCCAGCACGCTCGCGTTGTTCACCAGCAGATCGAGCCCGCCCAGCCGCCGGGCCGCCGCCACCAGCGCGGCCCGGTGCGCGGCGTCCGTCACGTCCCCGGGCAGGGCCTCCACCCGCGTCCCGTACGCGGACAGGGCCCCCGCGGTCTCGGCCAGGACCGGCGCGGTCCTCGCGTCCAGCACCAGATCCCAGCCCCGCTCCGCCAGGGCGGCCCCCAACGCCCGTCCCAGCCCCTTCGAAGCCCCCGTGATGATCGCAACCGGCATGACACCGCTCCCTCGTCCTCGTCCGCACCGTCCGTGACCGACGGCGATCTCACCGTAGGAACGCGCCCCCGTCACCCGCCTCGGGCGCGGGTCCCGGGCCGCCGGGGCTCTTCGGCCTAGGACGAAGGGCGCAGGCAGGGCCACCACCGGTCGGATACGCGCTGTCACACCTCGCCGGTACGGTGAGGTCATGAGTCATCGACCCCCGTCGGGCCTGTCCGCGGTGAGTTCCGCGCTGCTGGCCATGAGCAGGCATCTGGAGGTGCGCGACGTCCTCAAGACGATCGTCGCCTCGGCCCGCGAGCTGCTCGACGCGGAGTACGCGGCGCTGGGTGTCCCGGACGACCACGGAGGCTTCGCCCAGTTCGTCGTGGACGGCGTCAGCGACGCACAGTGGAAGGCCATCGGCCCGCTCCCGCGCCAGCACGGCATCCTCGCCGCGATGCTGCACGAGGCGAAGCCCGAGCGGCTCGCCGACGTTCGCGAGGACCCCCGCTTCGGAGGCTGGCCGGACGCCCACCCCGACATGTCCGACTTCCTCGGCGTGCCCGTCCGCGACGGCGACGAGATCATCGGCGCGCTCTACCTGGCGAACAAGCGCTGCCCGAAGCCCGACGGCGGCTGCGGCTTCACCGAGGAGGACGAGGACCTCCTCTCGATCCTCGCCCAGCACGCCGCGATAGCCCTCACCAACGCCCGCCTGTACGAGCGCAGTCGCGAGCTGACCATCTCCGAGGAGCGCTCCCGGCTCGCCCATGAACTGCACGACGCGGTCAGCCAGAAGCTCTTCTCCCTGCGCCTGACCGCGCAGGCGGCAGCAGCCCTGGTGGACCGTGACCCGGTGCGCGCCAAGGGCGAGTTGCAGCAGGTGGCCGCGCTCGCCGCGGAGGCCGCCGACGAACTGCGCACGGCCGTCGTGGAGTTGCGCCCCACCGCGCTCGACGAGGACGGACTGGTCGCCACGCTGCGCACCCAGGTCAAGGTCCTCGACCGCGCCCACAGCGCCGCGGTGACCTTCACCAGCCAGGGCGTACGCGCGCTGCCCGCCGCCCAGGAGGAGGCCCTGCTGCGCGTCGCCCAGGAGGCCCTGCACAACGCCCTGCGCCACTCCGGAGCGCGGCGGGTCGACGTGACCCTGGCCAAGCGCGGACCGGGCGCCGTCCTGCGGGTCACGGACGACGGCAGCGGCTTCGAACCCACGGCGGTCCGCCGCGCCGGACGCCATCTGGGGCTCGTCTCCATGCACGACCGCGCGAGCGGGGTCGGCGGCACCCTGGCCGTCATATCGGCGCCCGGGAAGGGCGCCACGATCGAGATGGAGGTCCCCGGTGGCTGACCCGATCAAGGTGCTGCTCGTCGACGACCATCAGGTGGTCCGCCGCGGTCTGCGTACGTTCCTGGAGGTACAGGACGACATCGAGGTCGTCGGCGAGGCCTCCGACGGCGCCGAAGGGGTCGCCCGCGCCGAGGAGTTGGCGCCCGACGTCGTCCTCATGGACGTCAAGATGCCGGGCATGGACGGGATCGACGCGCTGCGCAGACTCCGCGCACTCGACCACCCCGCGCGCGTACTGATCGTCACCAGCTTCACCGAGCAGCGCACGGTGGTCCCCGCCCTGCGCGCGGGCGCCGCCGGTTACCTCTACAAGGACGTGGACCCCGACGCGCTCGCCGGAGCCATCCGCTCGGTGCACGCGGGGCACGTCCTGCTGCAACCGGAGGTCGCCCAGGCCCTGTTGTCCCAGGAGGAGAGCAACACCAGCCAGGGGAGGGGGAGTTCGCTCACCGAGCGGGAGCGCGAGGTGCTGGGCCTGATCGCGGACGGCCGGTCGAACCGGGAGATCGCCCGGGCGCTGGTGCTGTCGGAGAAGACGGTCAAGACCCATGTGTCGAACATCCTGATGAAGCTCGACCTCGCGGACCGCACCCAGGCCGCGCTCTGGGCCGTACGCCACGGGATCGACGGCTGACCGCCGCGCGGAAGGTTCCCCTCCGGGATGAGATTCATACCGTCGTGTGTATGTCACCCGAATGGCGCATCCTCGGGGTGAGCCCCGCCGTTCTCCAGGGCGTGCTGCGGCGCCCGCCGCAGTGATCGCGAGGAGAGGCTCCGTAGTGAAGAACCTGAAGAAGGCCGCAGCCATCACGATGGTGGCCGGCGGGCTGGTCGCCGCCGGTGCCGGCCTTGCCTCCGCCACCGAGGGGTCGCACGCGGGCGGCCTGGCCGCGGGCTCCCCGGGCGTCGTCTCGGGCAACGCCGTCCAGGCCCCGGTCCACGTCCCCGTGAACGCCGTGGGCAACAGCGTGAACGTGATCGGGCTCCTGAACCCGGCCTTCGGCAACACCGGCCTCAACCACTGAGACCCCGGCGGCCACCGCCGACCGCCGACCACCGGCCTCCCGGACAACGACCCGGGAGGCCGAGCCGCGAGTCACCGCATCTCCCGCGCCTCCACGACGGAGTTGTACGCCGCGACCTGCGCCCGTCGCGCCGTCCGCTCCACGGGTCGCAGCGCATGCGCCCGCGCCGCCATCTCCGAGGCGCTGACCGCGCCCCCGTGCCCGTCCTTCGCCACCGACATCAGCAGCCCCACCCGCCGCGCCAGTTCCAACACCCGTACCGCCCGCGGCGGATACCCCGGCGCCAGCACCTCCTGGCCTGCCTCGGCCCGCGCCCGGTACGCGTCGATCGCGGCCTCCGCCACCGGCCCCGACGCCGCGACATCCAGCCGGGACAGCACCTCCGTCGCCTCGCGCAGCGCCTCCGCCAGCTCCCGCTCGGCCTCCCCGAGCGAGGGCACATCGGCGGGCGGCGCCTCCCGTACCGGCAGACAGCGCCAGACGACCTCGACATGCGCGTCACCGGCCGGCCCCGCCGAGCTGACCTCCGGCACCAGCCCGAACGCGGCTCCGTGACAGACCACCGCCTCCTCGGCCTCCAGCGCCCGCGCGTTGAACTCCGCCGGTCCGCTCAGCCCCAGCGGATGCCCCGGCGCGGGCAGCGCGAGGCGCAGACCGGTCACCCCCAGCCGCCGCAGCCGCCCGAGCGCCAGCGTGAGACCGACGGGCGCCGGCTCCTGTGGCAGTCCCTCGACCCGGTGCACCGCATCGTCACCGACGATGGACGATGCGGCGTCGTCGGGCGGGACAAGTCCGGCCAAAAGGGCATTTCCCCATGCGGTCAGTCGCCCTGAGCGTGGTTCCGTGAGCATGCCTCCACCCTAAGGACCTGACCTATGGATGGGAGGGGGCGACCGGTGGCGTAGATTTCATGGGGGCTGCGCTCACCGGCGTGGCGGACCGCGCCCACCGGCGTACGCGAGAGCCGACACTGGCCACACTGCAAGGGGAGACAACGCGCTCATGAGCGATGTTCTGGAACTGGAGGACGTAACCGTGGTCCGCGAGGGCCGCGCTCTGGTGGACCAGGTCTCCTGGTCGGTCAAGGAGGGCGAGCGCTGGGTCATCGTCGGACCCAACGGCGCCGGGAAGACCACGCTCCTGAACGTCGCGTCGAGCTACCTCTACCCCACCAAGGGCAAGGTCACCATCCTCGGCGAGACCCTGGGCAAGCCCGGCACCGACGTCTTCGAGCTGCGCCCGCGCATCGGCATGGCCGGCATCGCCATGACCGAGAAGCTCCCCAAGCGCCAGACCGTCCTGCAGACCGTGCTGACCGCCGCGTACGGCATGACCGCCGGATGGCACGAGGAGTACGAGGACATCGACGAGCAGCGTGCTCGCGCCTTCCTCGACCGCCTCGGCATGAACGAGTACCTCGACCGGAAGTTCGGCACCCTCTCCGAGGGCGAGCGCAAGCGCACCCTCATCGCCCGCGCCCTGATGGCCGACCCCGAGCTGCTGCTCCTCGACGAGCCCGCCGCCGGTCTCGACCTCGGCGGCCGTGAGGATCTCGTACGCCGCCTCGGCCGCCTCGCCCGCGACCCGATCGCCCCCTCCATGATCATGGTCACCCACCATGTCGAGGAGATCGCCCCCGGCTTCACCCACGTCCTGATGATCCGCCAGGGCAAGGTGCTCGCCGCGGGCCCGCTGGAGCTCGAACTCACCTCGCGCAACCTCTCCCTCTGCTTCGGCCTCCCGCTCGTCGTGGAACAGGCCGGCGACCGCTGGACCGCCCGAGGCCTGCCGCTGTCCTGACCCGCGCGGTCCCGAGCCGCGAAGTCCCCTGGAACGGCCGCCGGTGCCCTGTCCGTGAGCGCACCGGCGGCCCTACCATGACCATGTGAACATCGACGCGTGGGTGTGGTGGCTGATCGGGGCGGCGGGGCTCGGCATCGGGCTCGTGATCACCGCGCTGCCGGAACTGGGCATGCTCGCGGTGGGTGCCCTCGCGGCTGCCGCGGTCGACGGCCTCGGAGGAGGCGCCGTCCTGCAGGTGGTCGTCTTCGCCGTGGTCTCGGTCGCGCTCATCGCGGTCGTCCGGCCGATCGCGGCCCGGCACCGCAGCCAGCCCCAACTGTCCACGGGAATCGACGCGTTGAAGGGCAAGCAGGCCGTCGTCCTGGAACGCGTCGACGGCGCGGGCGGCCGGATCAAGCTCGCCGGGGAGATCTGGTCGGCTCGGTCGCTGGACACCGGGCGCGCCTACGAAGTCGGCGAAGAGGTGGACGTCGTGGACATCGAGGGGGCCACCGCTCTCGTGATGTGACCTCGCGGGACTCACTCGTCATGTGACCTCGCGGGACTCAACTGAACCGAACAGGCCACGGGCCCCCCGACGGTCTGTCAGACTCGAGCAGCAAGATCTTCAACAAGCATAAGATCGGCCACAGGCGTCAAGTCGGAGAAGGGGTACGGGGAAACGATGGCACCGATCATCATCGTCCTGGTCATTCTGGTGGTGTTGGTCTTCATCGCCCTGATCAAGACCATCCAGGTCATCCCACAGGCGAGCGCAGCCATCGTCGAACGGTTCGGCCGCTACACACGGACGCTGAACGCGGGCCTGAACATCGTGGTCCCGTTCATAGACTCGATCCGCAACCGCATCGACCTGCGTGAGCAGGTCGTGCCGTTCCCGCCGCAGCCGGTGATCACCCAGGACAACCTGGTCGTCAACATCGACACCGTCATCTACTACCAGGTGACCGACGCGCGTGCCGCGACCTACGAGGTCGCCAGCTACATCCAGGCCATCGAGCAGCTCACCGTCACCACGCTCCGCAACATCATCGGCGGCATGGACCTGGAGCGCACCCTCACCTCCCGCGAGGAGATCAACGCGGCCCTGCGCGGCGTCCTCGACGAGGCCACGGGCAAATGGGGCATCCGCGTCAACCGCGTCGAGCTGAAGGCCATCGAGCCGCCGACCTCCATCCAGGACTCGATGGAGAAGCAGATGCGCGCCGACCGTGACAAGCGCGCCGCGATCCTCACCGCCGAAGGTACGCGTCAGGCGGCCATCCTCACCGCCGAGGGTGAGAAGCAGTCCCAGATCCTGCGCGCCGAGGGTGAGGCCAAGGCCGCCGCCCTGCGCGCCGAGGGTGAGGCGCAGGCCGTCCGTACGGTCTTCGAGGCCATCCACGCCGGAGACCCCGACCAGAAGCTGCTCTCCTACCAGTACCTCCAGATGCTCCCGAAGATCGCCGAGGGTGACGCCAACAAGCTCTGGATCGTGCCCAGCGAGATCGGCGACGCCCTCAAGGGCCTGTCCGGCGCCATGGGCAACTTCAACCCGCTGGGCGGCGGTTCGGGCGCGGGCGGCGGTGGCTCCGCCGCCGCCAAGGCAGCCGCGGAGCGCCGCGAGCGCCCGTCGATCGACTGACGCACACCTCGTCGTACGACACTGGGGCCCCCTCCCGAAGGAGACGGGCCCCAGTGCTGTCACGCGTACGTGCTCATACATCTCGTACGTGCTCGTACATCCCGTACGTCTCAGGCGGCGGACTGCGCCAGCCACTCCGGCAGCGCTCCGAGGCCGTCGTCCCCGAGCGCCAGCAGCATCGCGTCCGCGGGCGTCGGCTCGAACGGCTGCCGCAGCAGCGGCATGCCCGCCTGCTCCGGCGTACGGTCCGCCTTGCGGTGGTTGTCCTCGGCGCAGGAGGCCACCGTGTTCAACCAGGTGTCGCCGCCGCCCCGCGACCGCGGCACCACGTGGTCCACGGTCGTCGCCCGCCGCCCGCAGTAGGCGCACCTGTGCCGGTCCCGTACCAGGACACCCCGCCTGGACCAGGGCGCCCTTCTTCGGAACGGCACCCGTACATACCTGCAGAGCCTGATCACCCGCGGCGCCGGCAGGTCCACATCGGAGCCTCGCATACGGAGTTCGGGATGCGACTGCTCGACAACGGCCTTGTCCTGCAGCACCAGAACGACAGCTCGGTTCAAGGACACCGTCGACAGCGGCTCGAAGCTCGCGTTCAGAACAAGCGTGTCACGCATCCAGCCCACCTCCCGTATGCACCCGCCCGCTCCCCGGCGGGCCTGGACCACACTCTGGACGGGCATGCCGAGATGGACAACGCAATAAATCTGCCCGCCTCCGGTCACTTCCATGACCAGAGGCGGGCAAACGTTCTGTGAACGTCGGGCTTCCGAGAGCGTTCGTCAGCCCGCGGCGGGGTTCTCGTACTCGCCGATGAGCTGGGCACGCGCCAGCGTGTGGAACCGCAGGTTGAAGCCGACCACCGCGGGAGAGGCGTCGGCGTCCGGACCGAGCTTGTCCTGGTCCACGGCGTACACCGTGAACACATACCGGTGCGGCCCGTCCCCGGGCGGCGGCGCGGCACCGCCGAAGTCCTTCGTCCCGTAGTCGTTGCGCGCGTGCACGGCGCCTGCGGGCAGCCCTTCGAACGCCCCGCCGCCGGCACCCGCGGGCAGCTCGGTGACCGAGGCCGGGATGTCGAACAGGACCCAGTGCCAGAACCCGCTGCCCGTCGGGGCGTCCGGGTCGTAGCAGGTCACGGCGAAGCTCTTGGTCCCGGGCGGGAAGCCCTCCCAGCGCAACTGCGGCGAGAGGTTCCCGCCCGCGTGCACCTGAGCGTCCTTGAGCGGGGCACCCGGCTCGACGTCCTCGCTCGTCACCGTGAACGACGGCACGGGCGGATGGAAGTCATGGGGCAGTGGCCGCCTCTTGAGCTCGGTCACCTCGGCACCTCCAAGTCAGTGGATCAGCGGGTCGAATCGTTGCAGAGCCTAGAACCAGCTTCGCTTGCTGCCGACTTCCGACAGCCACTGGTGGAGATAGGCGGCCCAGTCCGTGCCGTGGAAGTCGTGCAGACCCACCTGGAAGCAGCGGTAGGAGTCGCTGCCCTCGGTGAACAGACCGGACTTCTTGTCCATCTCCAGGACGACGTCCATCGCGCTCTCGTCCGCGACGAAGCTCAACTCGACCTCGTTCAGGCCGCGGTACTGCGACGGCGGGTAGAACTCGATCTCCTGGTAGAACGGCAGCCGCTGCCGCGTCCCCCGGATGTGACCGCGCTCCATGTCCGCGCCCTTGAAGCGGAAGCCGAGCTGGATGAACGCGTCCAGGATCGCCTTCTGCGCGGGCAGCGGGTGCACATTGATCGGGTCCAGGTCACCGGAGTCCACGGCCCGCGCGATCGCCAGCTCCGTCGTGACGCCGATGTGCATCCCCCGCAGCGACTGGCCGTCGATCATGGTGACCGGAGTCTCCCACGGGATCTCGAGCCCGAAGGGGACGACGTGCAGCGCGCCCGCCTGGAGCTCGAAGGCGCCGCCGAGGCTCACCTTCGTGAACTCGATGTTCTGGTGGTACTCCGAGTCGTCGTGCCCCTCGACCTCGACCCTGGCCTGGAGGCCGACGTTCAGCCCCTCGATCGACTGGCTCACGGAACCGCCCTGGATCCGCACCTCGCCCTGGACGACACCGCCCGGCACGACGTTCTCCTCGCCCAGCACCGTCTCGACCGAAGCCCCGCCGGCCCCCAGGCTCGCGAGCAGCCGCTTGAACCCCATGAATCTTCCCTCCCGGACGACGTCCGTGCCGTCGCCTTGCCGCTTGCGCGCGCTGTCGTACGTGGATCCTTGATCACTACAAACGCGTTCCGGCTCGGCCCGGTTCCGCCTGGACTACGCTCGTACGCCGTGATCGCGATCCCCGACCGTACCCCTCTGCCCAGGACGTTCTTCGACCGCCCGGTACTGGAGGTCGCCCCGGATCTCCTGGGGCGCCTGCTCGTCCGCACCACCCCGGACGGTCCGATCGCCCTGCGCCTCACAGAGGTCGAGGCCTACGACGGCGCGAACGACCCCGGCTCGCACGCGTACCGCGGGCGCACGGCCCGCAACGAGGTGATGTTCGGTCCACCGGGCCATGTATACGTCTACTTCACCTACGGCATGTGGCACTGCATGAACCTCGTGTGCGGCCCGGAGGGCAGGGCGAGCGGCGTACTGCTCCGCGCAGGCGAGATCGTCGAGGGCACCGAACTGGCCCGCAAGCGCCGGATCTCCGCCCGGAACGACAGGGAACTGGCCAAGGGCCCGGCCCGCCTGGCCACGGCGCTGGGCGTGGACCGCGCCTTCGACGGCACGGACGCGTGCGCCGCGGGCGAGACGCCGTTGCGGATCGCGACCGGTGCGCCGGTCTCCGCCGACCAGGTACGCAACGGCCCGCGCACCGGCGTCGCCGGGGACGGGGGCGTGCACCCCTGGCGCTACTGGATCGCGGACGACCCGACCGTGAGCCCCTACCGGGCTCATGCACCCAGGCGGCGGCGCCGAAGTTGACGGGCCCCCGGGGAGTGCGTAATGTACTCCGAGCCGCTTGAACCGGGTACGGCGTCACGCCAGCAGCCGGAAGCGGCCAACCCACTACTCACGACCTCCCTCACAGAGGGCGAATTCGTCATGCCCGCATGCGCGAATTCAAACTCTCGGAACCCGATTAGGGACTCCATCGAGAATCGGTTAAAGTAGTGAATGTCGAAAGGCCGCGAGGTAATTGCATCTCAGGCTCAAGACAAACCCCACTGACGGGGAATCAGGGCCGAAAGGATCTGATAGAGTCAGAACCGCCGGAAAGGGAAACGCGAGAGCGGGAACCTGGAAAGCACCGAGGAAATCGGATC